>CAVTHV010000016.1:0-222411 GCA_963734595.1 uncultured beta proteobacterium | reverse complement strand
CAACAGAGAGGAAATTCCGCCATGCAGGAGTTGTACAAACTCACCGCCACCGAGGCCGTCGCGCTGCTCAAGCGCCGCGAAGTCTCGCCGCTGGAACTCATCGATGCGGCGGAAGCGCGCATTGCCGCGACCAATCCCAAAATCAACGCGCTGGTCACCTTGTGCATGGAGCGTGCGCGAGAGCACGCGCAGGCGCATCATGAAAGAAAGCGGCAGCGAACGGCCGCCGCAGTTTCTTCACGGCCTGCCGATCGCGGTCAAGGACAACACCGACGTCGCGGGCGTGCGCTGCACCTCCGGCTCGCGCATTTACGCCGACCGCATCGCCCCCACTTCCGACCTCGTGGTCGAGCGGCTGGAGGGCGAACGGCGCGATCGTGATCGGCAAATCCAACCTGCCGGAGTTCGCCGCCGGCGGCAACACCTTCAACGACGTGTTCGGCGCGACCGTCAACCCGTGGGACACGCGCATGTCGGCCAGCGGCTCCTCGGGCGGCGCAGCGGCGGCGCTCGCTGCCGGGCAGGTGTGGCTTGCCACCGGCAACGATTTCGGCGGCAGCATCCGCACGCCGGCGAGCTTCTGTTCGGTGACGGGGCTGCGTCCGAGTCCGGGCATGGTGGCGCGCGTGCAGAAGCAGCCGTTTTCGCCGCTGTCGGTGGAAGGGCCGATGGCGCGCACCGTGGCCGACGTGGCGCTGATGTTCGACGCCGAGGCGGGCTTTCATGCGCTCGATCCGCTGTCGCAGGTCGGGCCGCATCCGAGCTTTCGCGCAGGCGGCGGCGCGCCCGCAGCGCCCGCTGCACGTTGCATTCAGCGGCAATCTCGGCATCGCGCCGGTGGTGGACCGCGAAGTGCACGCGGTATGCCAGGCCGCGGCCGCGAAGCTGGCGCAGGACGGCGTGACCGTGGAACAGGACCATCCCGACCTGAGCGATGCCGGAAAGACTTTCCTGACGCTGCGCGGCGCGGTCTACATCGCCCGCATGGCGCCGCTGCTGAAGAAATACCGCGAGCTGCTGAAGCCCGAAGTCATCGAGAACACCGAATTCGGCCTGAGGCTGAAGTTGCGGGACATCGTCGCGGCGGAAATCGTGCAGGGCGAAATCGTGCGCAGCATGGCGAAGTTCTTCGAACACTACGATCTCCTGATCTGCCCGACCGTGCTGTGCCCGCCGTTCGACGTGAACCAGCGCTATCCCGAGGAACTCGACGGCGTGCGTTTCGCCGGCTACATGGGCTGGCTGATCATGACCTATGCCGTGAGCGTGACCGCCTGCCCGGTGATGGCGCTGCCGTGCGGATTTACCAGGAGCGGTCTGCCGATCGGGCTGCAGGTGATCGGCAAGCCGCGCGGCGAGGCGGCGCTGTTTTCCGCCGCCGCGTACATGGAAGCGCTGCTCGGGGTGGCGAAGCTGACGCCGATCGAACCAAGGTCGTTCCCCGGGTTGTAATCGACACAAAAAAGCGCGGCGCACACTTGATTTGCGTCAAGTGCCCGGATCCTGTGCGGACTTATCATTGAAGTCGCGATCAACATCGTCAAGTAAGGAGGTCCGACATGTACAAGCGGATTCTGGCGCCGGTCGACGGCAGCCACACCTCCACCCTGGGACTGGAAGAAGCGGTTCGGCTCGCAAAAGACCATCGCGCGAAACTGCGGATCGTGCACGTGGTGGACGAATCCGTGCTGACGCTGAACCTGGAAACGATCGACCTTCTGGGCAATCTGTCGGACGGATTCGTTGCCAATGGCAAGAAGACCCTGAAGAATGCGCGCGCGCTTGCGGGCCGGCATGGCGTGAAGGCCGAGGGCGTGATGTACGAGAACCTCACCGGCCGCGTCGCCGATTTCATTCTCAAGGAAGCGCAAAAGTGGCGCGCCGACATCATCGTCATGGGCACGCATGGCCGGCGCGGCATCAATCATGCTCTTCTGGGAAGCGATGCGGAAACCGTGGTGAAGTCCTCTGCCGTGCCGGTATTGCTGGTGCGTCGCGCCTGCGGCAAAGCGGAAAAAAGCTGAACGCGAAGCACTGCTAGACAATGACGTAATCACGAGGTTTCCCGAGCGCGATAGCTTCGGAGAATACGCGCCTCGGGACCCCGACACTCATAAAAAAACCCCGGCCGAAGCCGGGGAAACAGGGGAGGGTGAAACCCTGCGTGGAGGAGATCGCGCAGGGGTGCTGCAAAATCGTTACTTCATGCGTTTGCCGATTTCGTGACCGGCCACCGCGCCGGCGCCGGCGCCTGCCACCGCGCCTACCGTGCTGCCGCCGGTGAGTGCTGCACCGACGATGCCGCCCACCACGGCGCCAGTCGCGGTGCCGATCTGCCCCTTGGTCGGATTTGACGCGCAGGCGCCAAGCGTCAGGCAGAGCGTCATGACAGCGAGGCGCGACGATATGTTGTTCAAGTTGTTGTCTCCTGGTTGCAAATTGATCCTTTCCTGCCATAGAGCATTTGCCGTGCCAGGAAAAATATATAACAAAAACAACGCGTTATATAAATCTGCGAATCGGGAGGGGTGACGCACTGTCGCCTCGCAGCGACGGCCGGCGGCGTGCGCCGGATATCGTATTGAACGGCTATGCTTTTTTATGTCGTCAGCGGGCGACGCGTTTCGGCAGCGGTGTGCCGCATGAGAATGACTGGCAAAGAACAGGCGGAATCAGCGGCTCTTTTTTCCAACGGGCCCGACGAGCTCCGCCAAAGCCGCGCCGCCGAGCAGCGTGACCGGCTTGCCGGCGGCGAACTCGCGCGCGTTGGCGGAAAACTCGCCGGCGCTGATGCACACGCAGTCGACGGCGTCGTGCGCGGTCCATGGCCTCGCACAGTTCGCGCACCGGGCCGACGCCGGCCTGGTTCACTTTCCAGCGCCGGCATTGCACCAGCGTGATCCGGCCGTTTTTGCGCAGCGTGAAGTCGAACGCGCCGCCTTGCGATGCCTCGACCGCGTAACCCTGTCGGCGGTAGGCCGCGCTGATGACCGCAGCGAATTCCTCCCACGACATCTCGCGCAGCGCGGCGAGGCGCTCCGCGGCATCGGCCGGCGCTCTGCCGCGGAATTGTTTCCACGCGACATGGGCCGCGACGCCGACGAACGGCAGCGCGACGAAGGCCGCGAAATCGGGCAGGAACTGATAGACGCCGGCGAACAGCAGAGCGGCAACGACGAGCGACACCCACCACGGCTGTTCGGACAGGATCGAAAATAACGAGCGTTTGGCCATGGCTTGTGTGCGGGACGGATTCCGGTAACAGTGCGGGTGGGGTTATAACTTGCTGCCCGCACAGGGTCAAGGCGGAACTGTCTGAGCGGCGCGAATTTCAATATACTCTATTATCCCCATTGCGCGTTTCCGTCATCCGATTCCCATGCCCGCCGAAAAGCAGCTGCCCCTCCAGGGCGTCAAGGTCATCGAACTCGGCACGCTGATCGCCGGGCCGTTCTGCGCGCGCATGCTCGCCGAATTCGGCGCCGAGGTGATCAAGATCGAGGCGCCCGAGGGCGGCGACCAGATCCGCCAGTGGCGCAAGATGTACGAGGGCACCTCGCTGTGGTGGTACGTGCAGGCGCGCAACAAGAAATCGGTGACGGTGAACCTGCGCGTGCCCGAAGGCCAGGACATCGTGCGCCGGCTCGCGCGCGACGCCGACCTCGTGATCGAAAACTTCCGCCCCGGCGCGCTCGAGAAATGGAACATCGGCTGGGAACAGCTCTCGGCCCTCAATCCCAAACTCGTCATGGTGCGGCTGTCGGGCTTCGGCCAGGACGGCCCGTACCGCGACCGGCCCGGTTTCGGCGTGGTCGGCGAGGCGATGGGCGGCATGCGCTACGTGACCGGCTATCCCGACCGCCCGCCGGTGCGGCTCGGCATCTCGATCGGCGATTCGATCGCCGCGCTGCACGGCGTGATCGGCGCGATGATGGCGCTGCATCACCGCAACGTGAACGGCGGACGCGGGCAGTACGTCGACGTCGCGCTCTACGAGTCGGTGTTCAACATGATGGAGAGCATGGTGCCGGAATTCGACGTGCTGGGTTTCAGGCGCGAGCGCGCCGGCAACGCGCTGCCCGGCATCACGCCGTCGAACACCTATCCGACGCGCGACGGCAAGTACGTGATCATCGGCGCCAACAACGACAGCATATTCAAGCGGCTGATGAGCGCGATCGGGCGCGAGGATCTCGCCACCGACGCGTCGCTCGCCACCAACGCCGGACGCGTGCCGCGCACCGCGGAACTCGACCAGGCGATCGAGGCCTGGACGCGCACGCACGATCTCGATGCCGTGCTCGCTGCGCTGGAGCGCGCCGAAGTGCCCTCGGGCCGCGTCTACGATGCCGAAGACATCCTCAACGATCCGCACTATGCCGCGCGCAAAATGATCGAGCAGTGGCGGCTGCCCGACGGCAAGCCGATGAAAATTCCGGCGGTGGTGCCGAAGCTCTCGGCGACGCCGGGCGAGACGAAATGGCTGGGGCCGAAGCTCGGCGAGCATACGGCCGAGGTTCTCGGCGGCCTCGGCTACAGCGCGGAGCAGCAGCAGGACCTCAAGCGCCGCGGCGTGATTTAGAGTGCGTAACAAAATCAATTGCCACAGAGAACGCAGAGAACACAGAGGACCCGAAAAATACTAAAACCTCTTTGAGGATAACGAAAAAATACAAACCATGTCTCGTTACCAGGTTTTCCCTCTGTGTTCTCTGCGATGTTCCCATGGGAGACTCGGTGCCGCTGATGTTGGCTTCGTCTGTTTTGGTCTTTTTGATCATGGCGGCTGAGCGCCAGGGCAGTCTCGCCGCCGGCGTGCGCCCGCGCGAAGTCTGGTCGTGGGCGATGTACGACTTCGCCAATTCCGGCTACACCACCGTCGTCATCACCGCCGTGTTCAACGCCTATTTTGTCTCCGAAGTCGCGGGCAATGCGCCGTGGGCGACGTTTGCCTGGACCTGCGCGCTCGCGGTGTCCTATGCGCTGATCATGGTGACCGCGCCGGTGCTGGGCGCCTATGCCGATGCTCATGGAGCGAAGAAGCGGCTGCTGCTCGCCACCACCGTCGGCTGCATCGTGTTCACCGCGGCGCTGGCTTTCGTGGGGCACGGCGATCTCGGGCTCGCGATCACGCTGATCGTGCTTTCCAATTACTGCTTCGGCAGCGGCGAGAACCTGATCGCCGCGTTCCTGCCGGAGCTGGCGCAGGGCGAAGCGCTGGGGCGCGTCTCCGGCTGGGGCTGGAGCCTCGGCTATCTCGGCGGGCTGGTGAGCCTCGGCGCGTGCCTTGCTTATGTGAGCTGGGCGCAGGCGCGGGGCATGCCTGCCGGAGAGTTCGTTCCCGCGACCATGGTGATCACGGCGGTCATTTTCGCGGCCGCGAGTCTGCCGACATTTCTCTTCCTGCGCGAGCGCGCCGTTGCCGTGCCGAACGCCGGCGCCGTGGTTCACGAGGCGTTTGCGCGGCTGCGGGAAACGCTGCGGCATGCGCATCGCTATGCCGACCTGCAGCGCTTTCTGCTGTGCATCGTGTTCTACCAGGCAGGGATCCAGGCCGTGATCGCGCTCGCCGCAATCTACGCGCAGCAGGTGATGGGGTTCACCACGCGCGACACGCTGTTCCTGATCCTGGTGGTCAACGTCACCGCGGCGGCCGGCGCGTTCCTGTTCGGCCAGGTGCAGGACCGTCTCGGGCATGTGCGCACCATCGTCTTCACGCTGATCGGATGGATCTTGACCGTATTGCTCGCATATGCGGCCAAGGGTCCGGCGCTGTTCTGGGTCGCAGCCAACCTGGTCGGGCTGTGTCTGGGCTCGAGCCAGTCCGCCGGGCGGGCGCTGGTCGGCTATCTGAGCCCGCCGGCGCGCACCGCGGAGTTTTTCGGCCTGTGGGGACTGGCGGTCAAGCTCTCCTCGATCCTCGGCCCGGTCACCTATGGACTGGTGACGTGGCTCACGCACGGCGATCACCGGCTTGCGATCCTGATCACCGGCGTTTATTTTGTCGCCGGGATTGCGATCATCGCGAGCCTGGACGTCCGGCGCGGTCGGGCCGCTGCCCTCGCTCCGGAACAGCGGTAATTTCTCCACTGGCGAGCCTGCCGGCTTCATTCTACAATCGCCCGATACGAAAAAGAGGCGCCGCGCTCACTGCGGCGCCGACCGGGAAAAATCACATGCTGAAGTGGATAGCGGGTGGCAAGGTCGATCACCCGATGGGCGACATCAGGAAGGCGCGCGAAATCGTCGCCGATCTGCCCGCGAACGATTCTGCCAAGGCGCTCGATGAAATCGTCTACTGGCTCGATTCGCTGAACCATACCGAGGGCTTCAGGCTCGAACAGCGTTTCGAAAACGTCGACCTGCTGGACGCCGCGGCGAAAAATCACCAGCGCAAGCTGTCCCAGGATTATCTCGCGGTGGAGCGCCAGCAGAAGTTCCGCGAGAACAAGCTGTGGAAAGGCGTGTTCGGCTTCTGGAAAAACCTCGGCGACGGCTATCTCAAGTGCATCGAGCAGTACGAAAGAGACAGCGGCACGAGCAGCGCGACCTCGATCCGCAGAAGCCTCCCCGTCATCGTGGCGCGCGGTCTGCGCGCGCTGACGCTGCAGTTGAAATGGACGCTGCTGCGTTACGGCCTGGTCGAGCCGCGCATCTGGTCCGAGATTGCGCGCCTCTATCAGCTCGCGGAGGCGGGCGGATTTGCCGACAGCCTGATCGCGGTCTATCCCGGCGCCCACGGACAAAGTTCGGCCCGGCGGGAATTTCTGAAAGCGATGATGCTGTCGGCGTCGTCGACCGACGGCCTGACGCCGCTCAGCCAGGAAATCGCCGAGCGCGCGGTCGCCCATTTTTCCGATCTGTTCCAGATCGAAAAAACCCCGGCGCCCGCGTGCAGTTATTATTTCGATCTGGCCGAAGCCAAGCCGCCCGCGCGCCTGATCAAGGGCACCGCAACCGCGGACACGCGGCGCTATTTCGGCGCCGGTGCCGGCCTGGTGCAGATCAAGCAGCTGCTGCTGACGGTGGCCGGGACCGGCTATATTCCCGCGGACGTCCATCTCGGCGGCACGTACGGGAAGGACGTCGTGGTCGGCGTCCTGAAGCACCTCGTGCAGTACTGGTCGGACAATCCGCCGGCGCGGGATTCGGAGCGCCGCAAGATCGCAACGCGCATCACCGTCGTGCCGGGTTTTTCGGAAATTCTGGCGATACTCGATCCCGCCCACAGCAACGACCTGGATTTCAGCCAGGACCAGTCTGCGGAAAGCTGGATCGTCGAGAACGTGAGCGACGGCGGCTACGGCGCCATCATCCCGGCGGAGAAAAGCGACTGGATCAAGGTCGGCGGGCTGATCGGCGTGCAAACCGAAACCTCGCTTTACTGGGGGATAGGACTGATACGCCGCGTCTCGAGCGATCAGTACCAGCAGCGCCGCGTCGGCATCCAGCTGCTGTCGAAGACTGCGCTTCCGATCCGGCTGGCGTTCCCGGCTGTCAACGCGAAGCGCGAGCCCGAAGCGGCGATTCTGCTGTCGACCTCGCCCGACCGGACGGGGGAGATCGGGGTGGTGATGCGCGAGGGGGCATTCAACCCGCAGGACAGCCTGGACATGACGGTCAACGGCAAGACCTACCTGCTGATCCCGTCGAGAATGGTCGAGGGCGGGGAAGACTTCGACTGGGCGAAGTTCAAGGTGATGCAGCGGGCGGAGTGAGGTCCATAAGTCAAAAGCTTGAACGCGAAGGACGCGAAGAAAAAACGAAGGACACGAAGGAAAAATATAATAAAAACAGCGGGTTAAAATAACTCCCCGTGAATGAGGGCGCGCTGCTGGACACCTGAACACTACTTCCCTGCAACACCCGTTATTCAGCTTTGCCGCACAGCCAGCACGCGGTTAAGCCACATGCTGATATCCTGAATCTCGTCCGGGCACACCGAGTGCTGCATCGGATAGTCGTACCATTCGACGTCGTAGCCCGCTTGCATCAGCAGATCGCGCGAGGTCGAGCCCATCGCGTACGGCACCACCGGATCGTAGGTGCCGTGCGCCATGAAAATCGGGATTTTCGCGTTGGCGGGCGCCGCTTCCTGCGGGAAGCTCGCGGCGAGCGGCAGGTAGCACGAGAGCGCCATCACGCCCGCGAGCCGTTGCGGATAGCGCAAGGCGGTCTGCAGCGCCATCGCGCCGCCCTGGGAGAATCCTGCCAATACGATGTTTTTAGATGGAATGCCTCGCGCGGCTTCGCGTTCGATCAGTTTGCCGATCGCGGCCTGCGAGGCGCGCACGCCCTTCTCGTCGGCCTGGCGCGACTTGCCTTCGAGATCGCCGAAGCTCACGTCGTACCAGGCGCGCATCACGTAGCCGTTGTTGATGGTCACCGGCTGCATCGGCGCGTGCGGGAAAATGAAGCGGATGGGCGGCGCGTCGGCGAGGTCGAATTCCTGCACGGCCGGCGCGAAGTCGTTGCCGTCGGCGCCGAGCCCGTGCATCCAGATCACGCTGGCGGTCGGGTTCCGGCCGGTTTCTATTTCGATAGCTTCGAGTAGTTGTTTCCATTTATTATTTAGCCGCCAAGATCGCCAAGAAATTCAAAAACAGATATTAGCCGCCAAGGACGCCAAGAACGCCAAGAAGTTCAACAGCGAAACTTGGTCGATCAAACAGAATCGAATTATCACATGCCACCATTGCAGCATGTGCCGTAGACGTTTTTGATAGTTTGTTTTATTTTTGTTGTTGCTCTTCTTGGCGTTCTTGGCGGCCTTGGCGGCTAAATTCAGGTTTTCGGCCGTATCGCCGACTTCGGGCGGAACGCCTTGACCACCGCCTCGTTCGTCTCGATGTACGGCCCGCCGATCAGGTCGATGCAGTAGGGCACCGCGGCGAAGATGCCGTTGACGATCGGTCTTGCCGCTTTCGTCCTTCAGGCCTTCGAGCGTTTCCCTGATCGCCTTCGGCTGTCCCGGCAGGTTGATGATCAGCGCATTTTTGCGGATCACCGCGACCTGCCGCGACAGGATCGCGGTCGGCACGAACTTCAGGCTCACCTGCCGCATCTGCTCGCCGAAGCCCGGCATCACCTTGTCGGCGACCGCCAGCGTGGCTTCGGGCGTCACGTCGCGCGGCGCGGGACCGGTGCCGCCGGTGGTGAGCACGAGGTGGCAGCCTGCCGTGTCGACCAGGTCCCTGAGCGTCGCTTCGATCACCGGCTGCTCGTCTGGAATGAGGCGCGTCTCCATGCGCCACGGCGTGGCCAGCGCTTTGCCGAACCATTCCTGGAGCGCGGGTATGCCCTGGTCTTCGTAAACGCCTTTGGAGGCCCGGTCGCTGATGGAGACCAGGCCGATCAGAAGTTCTTCAGTCATAGGCTGCATGGTAAATTGGTCAATGGCAAATAGTGAAGCATTGCGCAGCCGCTCACTGGTCACTCGGCCGCGCTTCTTTCCGCATCAGCTCGCGCAGGGAGTGGAACAGCGCGCGATAGCTCTTGGGCGGCTTGTGCAACTCGCGCTCGCGCAGCGCATTGCGGATCAGCGTGCGCAGCTGCTGGATGTCGGCATGCGGATATTCGCTGACGAACTGATGCAGCGCGGCTTCGTCAGCAAGCAGGCGCTCGCGCCAGCGCTCGACGAGGTGCAGCCACGCGGTGTGCTCGCGCGAAGTGTTTTGCCAGATGTCGAGCTGAGCGCGTATCGGCCCGGGGTCGATAGTGCGCATCAGTTTGCCGATGTACTGCAGCTGCCGGCGGCGGGCCTCGAATTTGGTCGTTTGCCGGGCGGCGGTGACCGCATCATGCAGGGATTCGGGCAGCGTGATCTGCGCGAGCTGCTGCTCGGAGAGCTCGACCAGCTCGGCACCGAGATCCTGCAGCTCGGCCATCTGCTTCTTGCGCTGCGTCTTGCTTGGCTGGATTTCGTCGGTCACGGATGGATTAATCGATTGCGAATGAAGCTGTTATGATAACGCTCTTTTCGAGCCTCGAGCCGCATCCGGCGGCGGAATCCACCATATCATGGCAGACACGCATTTTTCATACAGCGCCGATACGCTCAGGCAGATGGCGCGGGACATTCTCGATCACGCGCAACGGCATGGCGCCAGCGCGGCCGACACCGAGGTCAGCGAAGGCTTCGGCCAGACCGTGACCGTGCGCTGCGGCGAGGTCGAAACCATCGAATACAACCGCGACAAGGGCATCGGCGTCACGGTCTACATCGGCAAGAAGACGGGGCATGCCAGCACCTCCGACTTTTCGCCGCAGGCACTGCGCGACACCGTGGATGCCGCGCTGTCGATCGCGCGGTTTACGGCGTCCGACGACTGTGCCGGGCTGGCCGATGCCGACCTGCTCGCGCGCGACATTCCCGACCTCGACCTGTGGCATCCGTGGGACGTGCCGGTCGAGCGCGCGATCGAGCTGGCGCAAGGCCTGCGAGGCGGCGGGCTTCGCGGTCGATCCGCGCATCGCCAATTCCGAGGGCGCGACCGTCTCGACCCAGCAATCGCAGTTCATCTACGGCAACTCGCTGGGTTTTCTGGCCGGCTATCCGACATCGCGGCATAGCGTCTGGTGCTCGGTGATCGCGGGCAAGAACGATGCGATGCAGCGCGACGACTGGTACGAAACCAGCCGCGATCCGGCGGAGCTGGCGGCGCCGGAAACCGTGGGCAGGCGCGCCGGCGAGCGCGCGTTGAAGCGCCTCGGCGCGCAAAAGATCGCGACCACCCAGGTGCCGGTGCTGTTCGAGGCGCCGGTCGCCCCGAGCCTGCTCGGGCATTTCGTGTCCGCGGTGAGCGGCGGCAGCCTCTACCGCAAGTCGTCGTTCCTGCTCGACAGCATCGGCCAGCAGGTGTTCGCGCCGTTCGTGCACATCAGCGACCTGCCGCACATCCGGAAAGCGCTGGCGAGCAGCCCGTTCGACGACGAAGGCGTGGCCACGCAGGCCCGCGACGTCGTGAAAGACGGCGTGGTGCAGGGCTATTTTCTCGGCAGCTACTCGGCGCGCAAGCTCGGGTCTGAAGTCCACCGGCAACGCCGGCGGCAACCACAACCTGATTCTGCAGGACACCGGCGACGATTTTGCCGCGCTGCTCGGGAAAATGGGCAGCGGCCTGCTGGTGACCGAACTGCATGGGGCAGGGCGTCAACCCGGTGACCGGCGATTATTCGCGCGGCGCGGCCGGCTACTGGGTGGAGAACGGCGTGATCGCCTACCCGGTGCAGGAGATCACCATTGCCGGCAACCTGAAGGACATGTTCCGCGACATCGTCGCCGTCGGCAACGACGTGAACCGGCGCGGCTCGCGCCAGTGCGGGTCGATCCTGGTCGGGCGCATGACGATCGCGGGAGATTAGAATCTGACGTAGCCACCGATGAACGCAGATAAATCAGAACCTGAAGCTTCAGCCGCAGATGTGCACAGAGATTACAGAGAAAAGCCACGTTCACGGGCATGTATTGTTGGCAGGGTAAGGTTTTTCATCTGTGATCTCTGTGGCTATTAGATCTTCGTTGTTCATCGCAGTCATTCAATTCGTTCGAGCTAGGAGGAGAATATGAAAAGACGTGATTTCCTGAAAAAAACCGGGCTCGGCCTTGCGGCGGGCACCGTCGCCGCGCCGGCGATCGCGCAAACCCAGCCGCAGATCCGCTGGCGCATGGCGTCGAGTTTTCCGAAGAGCCTCGATGCCCTGTTCGGCATCGCCGAGCAGATCGCCGGCCGCGTGTCGCGGTTGACGGATGGCAAGTTCGAGATCCGCGTCTTCGCCGGCGGGGAAATCGTGCCCCCCCTGCAGGTGCTCGACGCGGTGCAGAACGGCACGGTCGAGTGCGGGCAGACGGCGAGCTATTACTACGTCGGCAAGAATCCGGCGTTTGCCTTCGACACGGCGCTGCCGTTCGGCATGAACTGCCGCCAGCAGAACGCGTGGATGTATTACGGCGGCGGCATGGAGCTGACGCGCGAGCTGTTCAAAGCCCACAACATCATCAATTTTCCGTGCGGCAACACCGGCACCCAGATGGCGGGCTGGTATCGCAAGGAAATCAAATCGGTGGCCGATCTGAAGGGGCTCAAGATGCGCATCCCCGGGCTGGCCGGCCAGATCCTGGCGCGCCTGGGCGTGGTGCCGCAGCAGATCGGCGGCGGCGACATCTATCCGGCGCTCGAGCGCGGCACGATAGACGCGGCGGAATGGGTCGGGCCGTACGACGACGAGAAGCTCGGCCTCAACAAGGTCGCGAAGTACTACTACTATCCCGGCTGGTGGGAGGGCTCGGCGCAGCTTTCCGTCTATGTGAACATCAAGCAGTGGCAGTCGCTGCCGAAGAGTTACCAGGAGGCGCTCGAGACCGCGTGTGCCGAGGCCAATATCCACATGGTCGCCAAATACGATGCGAAGAACACCGAAGCGCTGCGCAAGCTGGTGGCCGCCGGCGCGCAGTTGCGGGCATTCCCGCGCCCGGTGATGGAAGCGTGCCTCAAGGTCGCGTACGAGCTGTACGACGAACTCGGCGCCAAGTACCCGGAGTTCAAGAAAATCTACGAGCCGTGGCGCAAGTTCCGCGACGACGAGTTCCTGTGGTTCCGCATTGCGGAAAACAGCTACGACAACTTCATGTACAGCGCCGCCTCAGCCCGGCCCGGCAAGAAATAGCGTGCCGATTGTCGGCGCTGCAATAGTTTCGGCGTTGATCGGGCGGCCGGATCGATGATAAAACGCGGCCATGTTTAACCGTCGCTACCGCAAATTGTTTGCCGTATGGCTGGCCCTGGCCGGCATATCGTTTCAGGCGTTATGGCCGCTGGCCGCTGCCGCCAGCCCGGGGCAGCCGCCGCAGATCCTCCACGAGATCTGCACCATCGGCGGCGCCAGGCTCATGGCGCCGGTGGGCGATGGGCCTGCCGCACCCGATGCGCAACACCGGGTTCCGCATTGCGCATTTTGCACTGCCACTGCCGGTGGCATTGCGCCGCCGCCTGCCGTATCGATCGGCGTCCCGCCGGAGTACGGCTTAGGTCATATCAAACCGGTTTCGCATGCAGTCAGCCTGCGGAACCTGGTGTCGTTTCTGCCGGGCGCCGCCCGTGCTCCTCCTGTTCTTTCCTGATTCATCCGCCAAATCCGCGGTATACCGCGGCTATCAGCCTTACATGCGGGGCCGGGAATTTTTTTGCCCCGTGAGGTGTTTTCGATCCGGAACAGGAAAGAACATGAAATTGAAATTCATCACGATACTGGCGGCTGTCCTTCACTTTGTGGAGCGCCGCGTTGCATGCGTCATGCGGTTCGGCATTCTGCGCGGTCAATACCAACTGGAACCTGCATGGCCTGGCGGCGGAACCGGGATGGCGCCTTGATCTGCGCTATGAATACATCAACCAGGACCAGCCCATGGCGGGCAGCGACAAGGTGGTGGTCGGACAGGTCCCCCGCGATCACGATGAACTGAAGACCATCAACAGAAATTATCTCGGCACGCTCGATTACACCATCAACGAGCAATGGGGCGTCTCGGCCACCGCGCCGGTTTCCGACCGCTTTCACACTCACATTCAAAGCGACAGCGGCGCGCCGGAGCAATGGGACTTCACGCGCCTGGGCGATGCGCGCGTGCTCGGGCGTTATCAACTGCGGTCCGAAAACCAGGAGAAACTGTCGTTGGGCTTTTATGGGTTCAATTTCGGCCTTAAATTGCCGACGGGTGACCGCGATCTGCGCAACGCCGATGGCGAGCGGGCGGAGCGCACCCTGCAGCCCGGCACCGGCACGACGGACCTGCTGCTGGGTGCTTACTACAACCAGGTGCTGCCGAATTCCGGTTCCTCCTGGTTTGTGCAGGGCCTCGCTGCAATCACCGCTGAACAGCAGGGAGGATTACCGGCCCGGGCAGCGCGTGTCGTTCGACGTGGGTTATCGCTACGAGGCGACGGAGAAAATCGGGCTCATGATCCAGCTGAATGCGCTGCACCGGGGCAAGAGACAGCGGGCTGCAGGCCGAGCCGGAGGACAGCGGCGGCAAGTTCCTGTTTCTGAGTCCCGGCATCAGCTATGCCGTGACAAAAAGTTTTCAGGTGTACGGTTTCATCCAGAAACCGCTCTACCAGTATGTGAACGGCGTGCAGTTGACGGCGGACTGGTCGGCCGTCGCGGGGCTGAGCACGCATTTCTGACGTTCCCCGGGCGACACGCGGCCCGGGTCGAACAATGCGCGGTCATTTTCCTTCGCGCAGCATGCGTTCGATTGCGGCGTCGGTTTTGTCCTCGGGGGATGAAGCGCCGCCTTTCGATTCGCCGCGTTTGTCTTTTTCCTGCCCCGGGGCGGGAATCCGGATCTCGACATTGGATGTGTCTTTGGGCGTCTCTGCGCTGATCGTGCCCGTGACGAACGACGGAAAGGCGATCACCAGCGCCACCATGGCAAGCTGGATGATGACGAAGGGAATCGCTCCCCAGTAGATGTCCGAGGTCTTCACTTCGCGCGGTGCCACGCTCCTCAGGTAGAACAGCGCGAATCCGAACGGCGGATGCATGAACGAAGTCTGCATGTTGATGCCCAGCATCACGCCGAACCAGACGAGGTCGATGCCGAGCTTGGCGGCCACCGGCGCGAGCAGCGGGATCAGGATGAACGCGATCTCGAAAAAATCGAGAAAAAAGGCGAGCACGAACACCAGGAGGTTGACGACGATCAGGAACCCCATCGCGCCGCCCGGCAGATTCACGAGCAGGTTCTCCACCCACAGGTCGCCGTCGACCGCGCGGAAAATGAGGCCGAACACGGTGGAGCCGACCAGAATGAAAATCACGAAACTGGTGAGCCTGGCGGTCGAGTCCATGGCCTGTCTGAGCAGATTGAAATCGAGCCGGCGCCGCGCCAGCGCCAGCACGAGCGCGCCGGTTGCGCCCATGGCGCCGCCCTCGGTCGGCGTGGCGACGCCCATGAAAATCGTGCCCAGCACCAGGAAGATCAGCGTGAGCGGCGGCAGCAGCGACGTCACCACGCGGCGGGCGAGTGCCGCACCCCGCAACGTGCGCGCCTGCGGCGGCAGCGCCGGCACGGCGGCCGGCCTGGCGAACGAGACCACCAGCACGTAGCCCATGTAGAGCGCCGCGAGCGTGAGGCCGGGAACGAACGCGCCCCGGTACATGTCGCCGACCGATTTGCCGAGCTGGTCTGCCAGCACGATCAACACCAGGCTCGGCGGGATGATCTGGGCGAGCGTGCCCGAGGCCGCGATCACGCCCGATGCCAGGCGCGGCGAATAGCCGTAGCGCAGCATGATCGGCAGCGAAATCAATCCCATCGAAATGACCGAGGCCGCGACCACGCCGGTGGTGGCGGCGAGCAGCGCGCCGACGAACACCACCGCATAGGCGAGGCCGCCGCGTATCGTGCCGAACAGCTGCCCTATGGTGTCGAGCAGATCCTCGGCCATGCCGCTGCGCTCGAGGATCAGCCCCATGAAGGTGAAGAACGGGATCGCGAGCAGCGTGTCGTTGCGCATGATGCCGTAGACGCGCTCGGGCAGCGCCTGCAGCAGTTCCGGCCCGAGCAGTCCCATTTCGATGCCGACCAGCCCGAAAAAAATGCCGTTGGCGGCGAGGGAAAAAGCGACGGGATAACCGAACAGCAGGAACACCACCAGCGCGCCGAACATGAGCGGCGCCATCATCTCGTGCGCCATCAGCCGTTTACCCGTTTCTCGCCTGCGGGTTCGGCGGTGATGCCGCGCAGGAACGCAATGCGTTTGATGATTTCAGAAACACCCTGCAACACCAGCAGGGCGAAGCCGGCCGGGATCAGCAGTTTCACCGGCCAGCGGATCAGCCCGCCCGCGTCGCTCGAGATTTCATGGCCGGTGTACGCCTGCATGAACATCGGCCACGACAGGACCATGATGATCACGGCCATCGGCAGCAGGAACAGCAGTGCGCCGAATATGTCGACCCACGCCTGGGCGCGCCTGGACAGCCTGCCGGCGATGACGTCGATGCGCACGTGCTCGTTGCGCTTGAGCGTGTAGCCGGCGCCGAGCAGGAACACCGCCGAAAACAGATACCACTGGATTTCGAGCCACGCGTTGGAACTCAGGTTGAACGAATAGCGGACGGCGGCATTGCCGGCGCTGACCAGCACCGCGGCCAGCACCAGCCAGCCCGTGGCGTGGCCGACACGTTCGTTGAGGGCGTCGATCAGGCGCGACAACGCCAGAAAAAACTTCATGCAAACTCCTTGATCGCGGCTTGGGTGCCAATCATACGTGGCAAGGCGAGCGTCGCGCAAAAACACCGGGGCCCGCCGGGCGCCGCGATCCCTGTTTTGGCGAGGTGTCTGCGACGGCATGAGCAGGCTTTCCCCACTGTTACAGCGAGCCGGGCCACAGGCGACCGGTTGGCGTTAAGCATGGTAAAATCAACAATTTAGCCGATCGGACGCAGGCACCCATGTACTCGAGCAAAGACACCATCGCAGGTTTCGATCCGGAACTCTGGCATGCCATCGAACAGGAGAACCGGCGTCAGGAAGACCACATCGAGCTGATCGCGTCGGAAAACTACGCGAGCCCGCGCGTGTTGCAGGCCCAGGGTTCGGTGCTGACCAACAAGTACGCCGAAGGTTATCCGGGCAAGCGCTATTACGGCGGCTGCGAATTCGTCGATATCGCGGAGCAGCTCGCGATCGATCGCGCGAAGAAACTTTTCCATGCCGGTTACGCCAACGTGCAGCCGCATTCCGGCGCGCAAGCCAATCAGGCGGTCTATGCCGCCGTGCTGCGCCCCGGGGACGTGATCCTCGGCATGTCGCTCGACGCCGGCGGGCACCTCACCCACGGCTCCCCGGTGAACATGAGCGGCAAATACTACAGCGCGGTGGGCTACGGGCTCAATCTCGACACCGAGGAAATCGACTATGCCGACGTCGAGGAGCTCGCGCATGTGCACAAGCCCAAGCTCATCATTGCCGGCGCTTCGGCCTATTCGCTGGCGATCGACTGGAAACGCTTCCGCGCCATCGCCGACCGCGTCGGCGCGCTGCTGATGGCCGACATGGCGCACTACGCCGGACTGGTCGCCGCGGGCCTTTATCCGAGTCCGGTGGGCATCGCCGATTTCGTGACCACCACCACCCACAAGACGCTGCGCGGCCCGCGCGGCGGCATGATACTCGCCGGTGCCGGGCACGAAAAAGTGCTCAACTCGGCGATATTCCCGGGCACGCAGGGCGGCCCGCTGATGCACGTGATCGCGGCCAAGGCGGTCGCCCTCAAGGAAGCGATGACGCATGAATTCAAGCTTTATCAGGAGCAGGTGCTCGACAATGCGCGCGTGATGGCCAAGGCGCTGCAGGAACGCGGCCTGCGCATCGTTTCGGGCCGCACCGATTGCCACATGTTCCTGGTCGATCTGCGCGGCAAGCTGACCGGGCGCGAGGCGGAAACAGTGCTCGGACGCGCGAACATCACGGTCAACAAGAACTCGGTGCCCAACGATCCGCAGAAGCCGACGGTGACCAGCGGCATCCGCCTCGGCTCGCCGGCGATGACGACGCGGGGTTTCAAAGAACCCGAAGCCGAGACGCTCGCCAATCTGATCGCCGACGTCATCGACGCGCCGCAGGACGAGAAGGTGATCAAGCGCGTGACGGGCGAAGTGAAGAAACTGTGCGACAAGTTCCCCGTATATGGAAAGGCAGGATGAGGCGTCAGGCGTGAGGGGTGAGGCGAAATCCGGGAGCGGTTCGTGCTTCTCATCCCTCATCCTTCATCCCTCATCCCTCATCCCTCGAGCATGAAGTGCCCGTTCTGCAAATCCGACGACACGCAGGTGATCGACTCGCGGGTGAGCGACGACGGCGAGAGCATACGCCGCCGCCGGCGCTGTACCGGCTGCAACAAGCGCTTCACCACCTACGAGACGGTCGAGCTGCACATGCCGCAGGTCGTCAAGCAGGACGGCAGCCGCACCGAATTCGATCTGGACAAGCTGCGCACGAGTTTCATGCGCGCGCTGCACAAGCGGCCGGTGCCGACGCAGATGGTCGACGAGTCGATCGCGACCATCACGCAGGAGGTGCTTTCGCTCGGCGAGCGCGAAATCATGTCGCGCCGCATCGGCGAGATGGTGATGCGCGAGCTGCGCCGGCTCGACCAGGTGGCCTACATCCGCTTCGCGTCGGTGTACAAGAGCTTCGAAGGCATCGACGATTTCCAGGATGCGATCAAGGAAGTGCGCAAACCCGCCGCTGGCAAGAAGTAGATTTGAGCCGCCAAGGCCGCCAAGACGCCAAGAAATTCAACAGAGAATCAAGAATCCGGAGAGGCACGCGCAACATTCTGATACTCAAATGACTCGGCCCGTGCTTTCCATTATCTTATCTTGTCTCTTCCGATTTTCTTGGCGTCTTGGCGCCTTGGCGGCTAAATCAATCTTATGTTCACTGCTGACGATCACCGTTACATGGCCCGGGCGCTGGAGCTGGCGCACAAGGGGCTCTACACCACCGCGCCCAATCCGCGCGTGGGATGCGTGATCGTGCGCGGCGAAAAAGTGGTGGGCGAGGGCTGGCACGAGAAAGCCGGCGCGCCGCATGCCGAGATCAACGCGCTGGCCGTCGCCGGCGCACAGGCTGCGGGCGCGACCGCGTATGTTTCGCTCGAGCCCTGCGTGCACCACGGCCGCACCCCGCCGTGCACCGATGCGCTGATCGCCGCCCGGGTGTCGCGCGTGGTGGCGGCGATGCCGGACCCGAATCCGCAGGTGGCGGGCAAGGGGCTGGCGGCATTGAACAGGCGCGGGAATCGCCGCCGAGTCCGGCATCCTCGAAACCGAAGCGCGCGAACTCAATATCGGGTTCGTGTCGCGCATGACGCGCGGCCGGCCGTGGGTCAGGCTGAAGATCGCGGCCAGCCTCGACGGCAAGACCGCGCTCATGAACGGCCGCAGCCAATGGCTGACCGGCGCCGCCGCGCGCCGCGACGGCCACGAGTGGCGTGCCCGTGCCTGCGCCGTGCTGACCGGCATCGGCACCGTCAGGGACGACGATCCGCAGTTGACCGTGCGCGACGTCGCGACGCCGCGCCAGCCGCTGCGCGTCATCGTCGACAGCAGGCTGGAGACGCCGCCCGCCGCAAAAGCGCTGGCCGGCGGCGGTGCGCTGGTGGCGGCGGCGGTGCGCGACGATGCGAGGGAGCGTGCGCTGCGGGACAAAGGCGCGGAAGTCGTGGTGTTGCCGAATGCCGCGGGCAAGGTCGAACTCGGCGAGCTGATGCGCGAACTCGGCCGCCGCGGGATCAACGAGGTGCATGTCGAAGCCGGCTTCAAGCTGAATGGGTCACTGCTCAGGGAAGGGCTGGTCGACGAACTGGTGCTGTATCTTGCGCCGCATCTGATCGGCGACGCCGCGCGCGGCATGTTCGATCTGCCCCGTCTCGAGGATCTGGGCGGCCGCCACCAGCTGAAAATCCATGATTTGCGCATGGTGGGCGACGATATTCGTGTGATTGCGAGAGCGGTAAAAGTATAATGTTCACCGGGATCATCGCTGCGGTGGGAGAAATCTCCGGCGTCAACACCGGCGCCGGGCGGCCTGCGGCTGGTTGTCGACGCCGGCGGCACTGCGACTCGACGATGTGGCCGTCGGCGACAGTATCGCGGTCAATGGCGTGTGCCTGACGGTGGTCGAGCTGCGCCCGGCAGGGTTCGCGGCGGACGTGTCGCAGGAAACGCTGACCTGCACTGCGGGTTTTGCGCCGCGGGGCAGCGTCAATCTCGAAAAGGCGTTGCGCCTGGCGGACCGGCTGGGCGGGCACCTGGTGGGCGGCCATGTCGACGGGGTCGGGACGGTGACGCGCTGCGAAGCCGTTGGCGACAACCGGCTGCTCGCGATCGCCGCGCCGCGCGAGCTCGCGAAATACATCGCGCGCAAGGGTTCGGTCGCGGTCAACGGCGTGAGCCTCACGGTCAACGAGGTGAATGACGTCGAATTCAGGGTCAATCTGATTCCGCACACGCTGCAGGCCACCAACCTGCGGCAGTTGAAAACCGGCGACCGGGTCAACCTCGAAGCCGACCTGCTGGCGCGCTACGCCGAGCGCCTGCGGCAGTTTGACGGCGGCATCTGAAAGAATCTGGAAGAAAATGGCCATCAGCCCGATTACGGAAATCATCGCCGAGTTCAAGGCCGGAAAAATGGTCGTGCTCGTCGACGAGGAAGACCGCGAGAACGAAGGCGACCTGTTGATGGCGGCGGAAGCCGTGACGCCCGAAGCGATCAACTTCATGGCGCGCTACGGCAGGGGGCTCATCTGCCTCACGCTCACCGAAGAGCGCTGCCGCGACCTCAACCTGCCGCTGATGGTCTCCAATAACCGCTCGCCGCTCGGCACCAATTTCACGGTGTCGATCGAGGCCGCGGAAGGCGTGACCACCGGCATTTCTGCCGCCGATCGCGCACGCACGGTGCAGGCGGCGATCCGCGCCGACGCCGGCCCGCGCGACATCGTGCAGCCGGGCCACATTTTTCCGCTGATGGCGCAGGACGGCGGGGTGCTGGTGCGCGCCGGACATACCGAGGCGGGCTGCGATCTGGCGCGGCTGGCCGGCGTGATGCCGGCCGCGGTGATCTGCGAAATCCTCAAGGACAACGGCGAGATGGCGCGCCTGCCGGATCTCGAGGTGTTTGCCGCGCAACACCAGCTCAAAATCGGCACCATCGCCGACCTGATCCACTACCGCAGCAGCACCGAGTCGCTGGTCACCCGCGTCACCGAACGCGATATCGAGACCATTCATGGCCGCTTCCGGCTGTACGCCTACAGCGACAAGGTCGGCAACGCGACCCACCTCGCGCTGGTGAAAGGCAAGCCGGATGGCGGCAAGGAAGTGCTGGTGCGCGTGCACGAGCCGCTGTCGGTGATCGATCTCCTGGATACCGGCAGCACCAGCCACTCGTGGAACTTCAACGATGCGCTCGCGACCATCAGCCGCGCCGATTGCGGCGTGATCGTGCTGCTGCACCAGCTGGAGACTGCGGCGGAGCTGCTCGAGCGCGCCAAGCCGCAGCGCGCGGACGCGAAACCGTCGAAAATCGCGCTCAGGAACTACGGCATCGGCGCGCAGATCCTGCGGGATCTCAAGGTCAGGAAAATGCGCCTGCTGGCATTGCCGCGCCGCATGCCGAGCATGACGGGTTTCGACCTCGAAGTGACCGGCTATCTGCAGCCGACTGAAAAACATTAATTAAAACAACGGATTATGTCAAATTACGACAATATCGAAGAGCTGGAACCCGATCACCGGGGCGCGGGCCTGCGCATTGCCATCGTCATGAGCCGCTTCAACATCGATATCGGCGAGGGCCTGCTGTCGAGCTGCAGCGCCGCGCTCATCAAGCACGGCGTGCGCGAAGCCGACATGTGCATCGTCACCGTGCCCGGCGCGCTGGAAGTGCCGCTGGCGCTGCAGAAGCTCGCGTTGAGCGGGAAATACGACGCGCTGATCGCGCTCGGCGCGGTGATCCGCGGCGAGACCTATCATTTCGAGATCGTCTCCAATGAAGCGGCGGGCGGCATCACCAGCGTGCAGCTCGACACCGGCGTGCCGGTCGCCAACGGCATACTGACCACGGAAAACGACGACCAGGCGCTGGCGCGCATGGCGGAAAAGGGCGCGGATTGCGCGCTGGCGGCGATCGAGATGGCCAATTTGCTGAAAAGGATCGGATAGACAGGATCCTGTTTATTGAGAAATGATGAAATCCAACCGCAGACGTTCGCGCGAATTTGCGCTGCAGGGCCTGTATCAGTGGCAGCTTGCGCACACCGATGCCAAGACCATCGCAACCCAGCTGGCCGAAGCCAGGGGGTTCGACAAGATCGACACCGAATATTTCTCGGTGCTGCTCGACGGCGCGATCGAACATGCCGCAATACTGGAGCGGGAGCTCGCCCCCTGTCTCGATCGCAGGTTCAGCGAGCTGAGCCCGGTGGAGCGCGGCATCCTGCTGCTCGCGGGCTATGAGCTCATGCACCAGCCGCAAGTGCCGTACCGGGTCGTGATCAACGAGGCGGTCGAACTGGCCAAGACCTATGGCGGCACCGACGGCCACAAGTTCGTCAACGGCGTGCTCGACAAGCTGGCGGCGCGGTTGCGCGCGCTCGAGGTCAGGCCGGCCTGAGCGGCAATATTTTCGGGAGGGAGAATTGGATCCGCGACTCAAGAAACGCATTTATGCCTTTTATTTTGCCGGGGTCGTCAACCTCGTCCTCGGTTTGTATGTGCTCATCGCGGGAAGTTCTTTCCTGCCGCGCAACACCGTCATCATGATGGTGCTGTTCTTCTTCGGTTTTGCCGCAGTCGATTTTTATTTTCCGAAAGTGCTGAAAAAGAAATGGCTCGAGCAGCTGAAGCAGCTTGAGGAGCAGCAGCGCAAGGCTGCGGAAGCGAAGGGTCAAGGGTAAAAGGTAAGGGAGTGAAGCGCCCGCTGACCGAATTCGAGCTGATCAAGCGCTATTTCACGTATCCGGCTCCCGGCACGCTGCTCGGCGTGGGCGACGATGCGGCGCTGGTCCGCGTTGCGCGCGGCATGGAACTGGCGGTGTCCACCGACATGCTGGTCTGCGGGCGGCATTTTTTTGCCGACGCCGACCCCGCGCAGCTCGGGCACAAGGCGCTGGCGGTCAATCTTTCCGACATGGCGGCGATGGGCGCGACGCCGCGCTGGGTGACTTTGTCGCTCGCGCTTCCCGAAGCCGATGCATCCTGGCTGCGCGCCTTTGCCGGCGGCTTCATGCGGCTGGCGCGCAAGCACCGCGTCGATCTGATCGGCGGCGACACCACCCGCGGCCCGCTCAATATCTGCGTGCAGATCATGGGCGAGGTGCCGGCCGGCCGTGCCTTGCGGCGCGATGGCGCGCGCGCGGGCGATGAAATCTGGGTGTCGGGGCATCTGGGCGATGCGGCGCTGGCGCTGGCGGCGTTCGAGAAGCGCATCAGCCTCGGGCGGCAGGAACTCGCGGCGGTCGCGCGGCGATTGCACCAGCCCGTGCCGCGCATCGCGCTCGGCGCAGCGCTGCGAAAAATCGCCCACAGCGCGATCGACATCTCCGACGGCCTGCTCGCCGATCTCGGCCATATCTGCGAGCGCTCGGGCGTTGCCGCGGACATCGAGTTCGAGCGGCTGCCGGTTTCGGCGATCATGAGGCGTCATCTGCAGCAATCCGCCGCGCGCGCTGCGGTCCTCGCCGGCGGCGACGATTACGAGCTGTGCTTTACCGCGGCGCCCGCCAGGCATGGTGCCGTCCTCGGCATCGCGCGCCGTCTCGGGCTGAAGCTGACCTGCATCGGCGTGGTGCGGCGTGCCGCACGCAACACGCCGCAAGTTGCGGTGCGGGCGCGCGACGGCGGGTTGATCCACATCGATCACAGCGGATTCGATCATTTTGGCTAACACCGGACCCAGACCGTCATGGCGCTTCGTGCTGCGGCATCCGGCGCACTTTCTGGCGTTCGGCTTCGGAGCGGGTCTCGTTCCCGTCGCGCCGGGCACCGCTGGAACGCTGCTCGCCTTTCCCCTGTTCTGGGGGCTCGCGCCGCGGCTTGCGGCAGGCGAGTTTCTGGCGCTGCTTGCGGTCATGTTCGTCGCCGGCATCTGGGCCTGCGGAAAAACCGGGCGCGCACTCGGCGTGGCCGACCACGGCGGCATGGTGTGGGACGAGGTCGTCGCGTTTCTGCTGGTGCTGTTCTTCACGCCGGACTCCCTCTACTGGCAGGCCTGCGCGTTCCTGCTGTTCCGGGTGTTCGATATTCTCAAGCCGCAGCCGATTCGCTACTACGACCGGACCTTCAAGAACGGCTTCGGTGTGATGCTCGATGACCTGGTCGCGGCGTTCTACGTCCTGCTGCTGCTGGCGCTGTGGCGGGCTTTTTTCCCGATTTGAGGAAGTCATGTCTGACGAAAAACTGTATCGCCTGGCGGACGAGGTCGGGCAGGCGCTGAAAACGCGGGGGCTGATGCTGGCGACCGCCGAGTCCTGCACCGGCGGCTGGATCGCCGAAGCGGTGACCATGGTGCCCGGCAGCTCGGCGTGGTTCGAGCGCGGCTTTGTCACCTATACCTATGTCTCCAAGCGCGAAATGCTGGGTGTGAGTGCCGATACCCTGGCCCAACATGGGGCGGTTGCGGAGCCGACGGTGCGCGAAATGGCGCGGGGTGCGCTTGCCGCGAGCCACGCCCAGATCGCCGTCGCGGTCAGCGGCACCGCCGGGCCGGGCGGCGGCACGCTGGAGAAGCCGGTCGGCACGGTGTGCCTGGCGTGGAGCGCAAAGGATGGCGAAACGCATTCGGAAACGCGGCATTTTTCCGGTAACCGCGAGGCGGTGCGCAGGCAGGCGGTGACGCACGCGCTCGAAGGCGTGCTGCGCCTGCTGGAAGGCGTGGCAAAATAATTAACCGCCGGTCATCCGCCGCCGGACGGCTGCGTTAAGCGCTCAAGAGCCCGCAACCAAGCGACTTGTGCCCCGAGTTGTGCCATAATTTCAAGCTTATTCGCAGAGGAAAAAAATGGACGAAAACAAGAGCAAAGCCCTGTCCGCCGCGCTGTCCCAGATCGAAAAGCAGTTCGGCAAGGGCTCGATCATGCGCCTCGGGGAGTCGCCGATTTCGAGGGACATCGAGGTGGTTTCCACCGGTTCGCTCGGTCTCGACATCGCGCTCGGCATCGGCGGGCTGCCGCGCGGGCGGGTGGTCGAGATCTACGGTCCGGAATCGTCGGGCAAGACCACGCTGACGCTGTCGGTGATCGCGCAGATGCAGAAGCTCGGCGGCACCGCGGCCTTCATCGATGCCGAGAATGCGCTCGACCCGCAGTACGCGGCCAAGCTCGGCGTCAATGTCGACGAGCTGCTGATTTCGCAGCCCGACAACGGCGAGCAGGCGCTGGAGATCGCCGACATGCTGGTGCGCTCGAGCTCGGTCGACGTGGTGGTGATCGACTCGGTCGCGGCGCTGATGCCCAAGGCCGAGATCGAGGGCGAGATGGGCGAGCCGCAGATGGGCCTGCAGGCGCGGCTCATGTCGCCAGGCGCTGCGCAAGCTCACCGCCAACATCAAGCGCTCCAACACGCTGGTGATTTTCATCAACCAGATCCGCATGAAAATCGGCGTGATGTTCGGCAATCCCGAAACCACCACCGGCGGCAACGCGCTCAAGTTCTACGCCTCGGTGCGGATCGATATCCGCCGCATCGGCGCGATCAAGAAGGGCGACGAGGTGATCGGTTCCGAGACGCGCGTCAAGGTCGTCAAGAACAAGGTGGCGCCGCCGTTCCGCCAGGCCGAATTCGACATCCTCTACGGCAACGGGATTTCGCGCGAGGGCGAGATCATCGAACTCGGCGTCGTGCACAAGATCATCGACAAGTCGGGCGCCTGGTATACCTACGGCAAGGAGCGCATCGGCCAGGGCAAGGACAATACGCGCGACTATCTGAAGGAACATCCCGAGGTGGCGCAGGAAATCGAGGCCAAGATCCGCGCCGCGATAGGCATCGCCAGTGGAGCCGCGGCAGCCGAAGAAAAATAGGCCGGAACCCAGCCTGCGCGCCCGGGCGCTGAGGCTGCTCGCGCGCCGCGAGCATTCGCGGCTGGAACTGCAGCGCAAGCTGGCGCCGCATGCCCCGGATCCGGAAGAGCTGGAAAACCTGATCGGGGATCTGGTCCGCCGCGGCTGGTTGTCCGAGCAGCGCGTCGTCGAGCAGCTGGTCCATGCGCGGCGCGGCAAGCACGGCAGCCAGCGTATCCGGCAGGAACTGCTCGACAAGGGGATCGCCGAGGAACTGGTGGCGCAGGCGCTGCCGCAGTTGCGGGACGGCGATGCCGACGCGGCGCGCGCGCTGTGGCAGAGAAAATTCGGGAAGCTCCCGCGCAACATGGCCGAGCGCGCAAAGCAGGTGAGGTTCATGCAGAGCCGCGGGTTTGCGCTGGAGACGGTATTGCGCGTGATCAAACAGGGTGGTGAAGATGAGTAACGGGAAATGGGCTGGTATTGCTTGTGACGCTGGCGCTCGCCGGCTGCGATTATCTGCCGTTCGGCTACACCCCGGTCCGCGACATCGTCGCCGCGCCGGCGAATTTCGAAGGCAAGGAAGTCAAGCTCAAAGGCACCGTCAAGAGACGTGACCAAGGTGCCGCTGCTGGACGTGAAGACCTACACCTTGCGCGACGATACCGCGGAGATTACGGTCTCGACCGAAGGCGATCTGCCGGCGGTCAATGACCATGTTGCGCTGAAAGGGATCGTGAAAAGCGCGGTGATTATCGACGGGCAGTCAGTGGGACTGCGGGTCAGGGAAACCAAGCGCCTGCCGTGACGCGGGCGGCGACAGATCACAATAGGGAAACCGGGGCAGTTCGATGAAAAGCAGCGAGATCCGCAAAAAGTTTCTGGATTATTTTGCCGGCAACGGCCACAGCATAGTCGCGTCGAGCCCGCTCGTGCCGGGCAACGACCCGACGCTGCTGTTCACCAATTCCGGCATGGTGCAGTTCAAGGACGTGTTCCTGGGCCAGGAGAAGCGGCCCTACGTGCGCGCCACCACCGTCGCAGCGCTGCGTGCGCGCCGGCGGCAAGCACAACGACCTGGAGAACGTCGGCTACACCGCGCGCCATCACACGTTCTTCGAAATGCTGGGCAACTTCAGCTTCGGCGACTACTTCAAGCGCGACGCGATCCGCTTCGCCTGGGATCTGCTCACCAAGGTCTATCGGCTGCCGGCGGACAAGCTGTGGGTCACGGTCTACCAGACGGACGACGAGGCCTACGGCATCTGGGTCGAAGGAGATCGGCGTGCCGCCGGAGCGCATCGTGCGCATCGGCGACAAGCCCGGCGGCGGATCGGACAATTTCTGGCAGATGGGCGATACCGGCCCGTGCGGTCCCTGCAGCGAAATCTTCTACGACCACGGGCCGGGCGTCGCGGGCGGTCCGCCGGGCTCGCCCGACGCCGACGGCGACCGCTACATCGAGATCTGGAACCTGGTGTTCATGCAGTTCAACCGCGACGAGACGGGCGCGCTGCATCCGCTGCCCAAGCCCTCGGTCGACACCGGCATGGGCCTGGAGCGCATCGCCGCGGTGCTGCAGGGCGTGCACTCGAACTACGAGATCGACCTGTTCCAGGATCTGATCAAGGCCGCGGCGCGCGAGACCCACGCAAGGACCTCGCGAGCAATTCGCTCAAGGTGATCGCCGACCACATCCGCGCCTGTCGCTTTCTCATCGTCGACGGCGTGATTCCCGGCAACGAGGGGCGCGGCTACGTGCTGCGGCGCATCATCCGCCGCGCCATCCGCCACGGCTACAAGCTCGGCCAGACCGAGCCGTTCTTCCACCGCCTGGTCGATGATCTGGCGCGCGTCATGGGCGAGGCCTATCCGGAGCTGGTCAAGGCGAAGGAGCGCGTCGCGCGGGTGCTGAAGACAGGAGGAGGAGCGCTTCGCCGAGACGCTGGAGCACGGCATGAAGGTGCTCGAAGGCGCGCTCACGCGCGAAGACAAGATGCTCGACGGCGAGACCGTGTTCCAGCTCTACGACACCTTCGGTTTTCCGGTCGATCTCACCGCCGACATCGCGCGCGAGCGCGGCGTGCGCGTCGATTACGCCGGTTTCGAGGCGGCGATGCAGCGCCAGCGCGAGCGCGCGCGCGCCGCCTCGCAAGTTCGCGGTGGCGACGAGCGTCGAGTATTCCGGCGCGGCCACCGAATTCCACGGCTACGACACGCTCACGCTCGAAGGCACGGTGGTCGGCGCTGTACCGCGAAGGCGCGCAGGTCGAGGAAATCGCGGCGGGCGATGCCGCGGTGGTGGTGCTCGACCGCACGCCGTTCTACGCCGAGTCCGGCGGCCAGGTCGGCGATCGCGGGGAACTGGCCGGCGTCCACGGCACGCTTCGTGCGTCGAGGACACGCAGAAGATCCAGGCCGAGGTGTTCGGCCACAAGGGCGATGCTCAAGGCCGGCCGGCTGCGCGTGGGCGACCGCGTGATGGCCGCGGTGGACCGCGTGGCGCGCGCGCGCGCGGCGTGGAACCACTCGGCCACGCATCTCATGCACGCGGCGCTGCGCAAGGTGCTGGGCGCCGCACGTGCAGCAGAAGGGCTCGCTGGTCGATGCCCAGCGCACGCGCTTCGATTTCTCGCACAACGAGCCGATGAGCGAAGCGCAGATCCGCCAGGTCGAGGAACTGGTCAACCACGAGATCCGCCGCAACGTCGAGGTCGCGGCGCGTGTCATGAAATACGACGACGCGATCAAGGCCGGCGCCATGGCGCTGTTCGGCGAGAAGTACGGCGACGAAGTGCGCGTCATCGGCATGGGCGAATTCTCCACCGAGCTGTGCGGCGGCACCCACGTGCGGCGCACCGGCGACATCGGCTTCTTCAAGATCGTTTCCGAGATCGGGCGTGGCCGCCGGCATCCGCCGCGTCGAAGCGGTGACCGCCGACGGCGCGCTCGCCTACGTGCAGCAGCAGCAGGCGAAGCTCGCCGAGGCCGCCGCTGCGCTCAAGGCTCGCCGCAGGAAGTCGGACAGAAGATCGCGCAGATCATGGACAACGTGCGGCAGCTCGAAAAAGAGCTGGCGCGGCTGAAATCCAAGGCTCGCGTCGTCGCAGGGCGACGATCTCGTCGAACAGGCGGTCGATGTCAAGGGTATCAAGGTGCTCGCCGCGCGATCGAAGGCGCCGACGTCAAAGCGCTGCGCGAGACGATGGACAAGCTGAAGAGACAAGCTCGAGTCGGCGGCGATCGTGCTGGCCGCGGTCGAGGACGGCAAGGTGTCGCTGATCGCCGGCGTGACCGCGGACGCGGTTGCCCGGATGAAGGCCGGCGAACTGGTCAATTTCGTCGCGCAACAGGTCGGCGGCAAAGGCGGCGGGCGGCCGGACATGGCGCAGGCTGGCGGCACCGACCCCGCGCAGCTGCCGCAGGCGCTGGCGTCGGTGCGAGAGTGGGTGAAGCAGAAATTATAGGAAGTGATATCCGGCCGCGGCGTCCGTTCCCGCACTCGGCCGCGCTGCGGCACCGAGTCACGGCCGCCCCGGATATGGCCCAGGCTGGCGGCACCAACCCCGGGCACTTGCCGCAGGCGCTAGCATCGGTGCAAGAGTGGGTGAAGCAGCGACTTATAGGGATGAGGGATGAGGGAGGTAACCCGGGCACTTCAAGCACTCTCGGAGAACCGGACCTTCAAGGGGGGCGTCATGATCGTGGCGATCGTCAGCTTCAAACTGATCAACGCCGGACGCTGGAGGAGATGCGGGCCGTATTTGAGAGCACGGCACCCAAATACCTGAACCTGCCCGGGCTGCTGCGCAAGAACTATTTCCTGACCGAAGACGGTCTGCGCGCCGGCGGCATCTATGTCTGGGAATCGAAAGCACGGGCGCAGCAGTTCTACTCGCCGGAGTGGCAGAGCTTCGTCGCCGGCAAATACGGCGCCCCGCCCGAGATCCTCTATGTCGACTCGCCGGTGATGGTCGACAACACCGCCGGAACAATCATCAGCGATTAGAACGGCAGCACGGCGCCGGGTTTGACGGCGAGGATCGCGCGCCGGAAATCCTCCTGAATGCGTTTGATGGCGGCTTCGTTCTCCGCCTCGAAGCGCAGCACGATGACCGGCGTGGTGTTCGACGGGCGCGCGAGGCCGAAGCCGTCGCTGTATTCGACGCGCAGCCCGTCGATCGTGATCACTTCCCGCGCGGCGTCGAACCGCGCGCTTTGGCGCAGCTTTTCCATCAGCGTGAAGTTTTCGCCCTCGGCAAGCTTCAGGTGCAGTTCGGGCGTGTTGACGGCGTCGGGCAGTTGCTCGAGCACGGCGGCGGGGTCGCGCTCGCGGGACAGGATTTCAAGCATGCGCGCGCCGGCATAAAGCGCATCGTCGAAGCCGTACCAGCGTTCCTTGAAGAACACATGCCCGCTCATTTCGCCGGCGAGCGGCGCGCCGGTTTCCTGCAGTTTTTTCTTGATGAACGAGTGGCCGGTCTTCCACATCAGGGGTTTCCCGCCATGCTCCCTGATCCAGCTGAACAGATTGCGCGTCGATTTGACGTCGAAAATGATCTCGGCCCCGGGATTGCGCTTCAACACGTCGGCGGCAAACAGCATCAGCTGGCGGTCCGGATAGATGATCTTGCCGGCGGGCGTCACCACGCCCAGCCGGTCGCCGTCGCCGTCGAAGGCAAACCCGATGTCGCCGCCGGACTTGAGCGCGTTGATGAGATCGGCGAGGTTTTCGGGATGCGAGGGATCGGGATGGTGGTTGGGGAAATTGCCGTCGACTTCGCAAAAGAGCTCGCGCACCTCGCAGCCGAGCCGCCGGTAGAGCTCCGGCGCCGTCGCGCCGGCGACGCCGTTGCCGCAGTCGACGACGAGCTTGAGCGGGCGCGCGAGCTTGATGTCGCCGGTGACCCGCTTCAGGTAGTGTTCGCGGATATCGAACTCGCGGTATCCGCCGGCGCCGTTGGCGAGTTCGCCGCGCTCGATGCGCGCGCGCAGCGCCTGGATCGCCTCTCCGGCAAGCGTTTCGCCGCCGAGCATCATCTTGAGGCCGTTGTATTCGGGCGGATTGTGCGAGCCGGTCACCATCACGCCGGAGTGGGTCTGCAGATGATGGGTGGCGAAGTAGAGCATGGGCGTGGCTACCCGGCCGACGTCGACGACGTCGATGCCGCTTTGGCGGATGCCGTTGGCGAGCGCGGCCGACAGTTCCGGTCCGGAAAGGCGGCCGTCGCGGCCGATCGCGATCGCAACCTGCTTGCGGGCTCTGGCCTCGGAGCCGATGGCCTGGCCGATGATTTCGGTGATCTGCGGCGTCAGGGTGCGGCCGACGATGCCGCGGATGTCGTAAGCCTTGAAGATTTCGGAGGGGATGGACATGCGGGTGATTGAGGCTCGATGTGGCAAGATTCGAATTATGACATGTCAGACGTTGCCGAAGAAACCCAGGATGCGCTGCGGCAGCCAGCCGAGATGGCCGGGCAGGGTTCCGGCAACAAATCCCGCGTGTCCGCCTGCTTCCGGGAACTCGATCGTGACCGCGGCCGACACTTCATGCGCCTGCGGCAGCGCGCTCCGCGGCAGGAACGGGTCGTTGCGGGCGTTGACGAGCAGCGTCGGCACCGCGATATCGCGCAGCAGCGGCTTGCTGCTGGCGCGCGTCCAGTAATCGTCGGTGTTCCTGTAGCCGTGCAGCGGCGCGGTGACCAGGTCGTCGAATGCGCGCAACGTATTCGCGGCGCGCAACTTTTCGCCGTCGAACAGGCGCGGGAAACGCGCGAGTTTGATCATCGATTTGCGCTTCATCGTCGCCAGGAAGTGTCGGGCGTAGAAAAGATTGAAGCCGTGGCCGAGCGCATCGCCCGCCGCCATCAGATCGACCGGCGCCGATACCGCGACGGCGGCGCGGAGTGATCCCGGCCGCATCTTCGCGCTGCTCGCCGAGCCATTTCAGCAGCGCGTTGCCCCCGAGCGATACGCCGACCGCGTGAAGCGGCGCGGCCGGATGCCGCTGCCTCAGCCGGCGCAAAATCCAGTCGATCTCGGCGCTGTCGCCGGAATGATAAGCACGGGGCAGCCGGTTCAGTTCGCCGCTGCAGCCGCGGAAGTGGATCACCACGCCGCGCCAGCCGGCTTTCTGCAGCGCTGCCATCAGCGCGACGGCGTAATGACTTTGCGAATTGCCTTCGAGCCCGTGAAACAATACCAACAGAGGTGTTTTTTCGGAATCCTGGATGCCGGATCCTGAATCCTGCTCGAGCCAGTCGAGATCGATGAAGTCGCCGTCGGGCGTGTCCCAGCGCTCGCGGCGGTAGACGACATGCGGGCGCGGCGCGGCCATTGCCGCGTAAATGGTCTGGGCATGGCCACTTGGCAGCCACCATGGCGAGGCATACGGGCGGGCCGGCAGAAGAGGAGCGATCATCCTGATCCGTATCCAGGTGCGTCAGGGTTCAACCGACCGTCGGTTGCGGACGCCGCAAATGCAATCGTAGTGCGCTGTTTATAAATAAAATGTTGAATCATCCGGGGCAGGAGCGATACGCGGCACCGCTCCGCGCCCATGCGCACGCCGCTGTGCGGCGGGGAGATTACCCGAAGCCGTAGAGCCGGGCGGGATTGGCGACCAGGATCTGCCGGCGCACGGCTTCGTCGGGAATCCACTCGCAGAACAGATCGAGCAGGTCGCCGTCGTTGGGCATGAATCCGCCCCACACCGGATGCGGCCAGTTGCTGCCCCAGACCAGGCGGTCGGGGCGGGCCGCGACCAGCGCCTCCACCAGCGGCTTCACGTCGGTGTAGTGCGGCGGGCCCGAATCGGACAACCGGTACCAGCTCGAAATCTTGACCCAGCAATCGTTGCGCTGCCGGATGATTCTGAGCAGCGCCTGAAAGCCGGGCGCGCTCACGCCTTCGCCGCCGCGCACGCGCCCGAGGTGGTCGAACACGATCGGCGTCGGGCAGTCGAGCAGCTTCTGTTCGAGCGGCACCAGTTCCGCGCACTTGTCGACGTGCAGCTGCACATGCCAGCCATAGGGCTTGATTTTGACCGCCATGGCATCGATCAGCTCGGTGCCGCCGTAGCCTTTGACCATGGTGGAGAGCCGCACGCCGCGCATGCCGCCCTTGTGCAGGCGTTCGATTTCCGTGGCGGAAACATCGGGCGCGACGCCGGCGACGCCGCGTGCGCGCTTCTGGCCGAGCTCGGCGATGACGGCGAGCGACACCGAATTGTCGAAGCCGTAGACGCTGGCGTTGACCTGGACGGTGCGCTCGATTCCCAGCACTTCGCACATCCCGAGATAGTCCGCCAGCGTGCACAGCGGCGGCGTGTAGCTGCGGACGGCGACCAGCGGATAACGGCTCTGATCCTCGAAGACGTGGCAGTGGCAATCCACGGTACCTGCGGGGATCGCGTATTTGGGCTTACGCGGCTTCGCGTCCGGCCCCTGGCATAACGGAGGTTGAGTCATGGTGGGTGAGGGATAGAGAGGATAGAGGGATGAGGGATGAGGGACTGAAGGATGAGGCGGATACCGGGTTACCTCAACGCCTCATGCTTACCTTGTTTTAATCGCGATATGAGGGATCGGTGCGGTCGAGCTTTCTCAGCAGCGCCGGCCATTCGAGCAGGCCGAAACGGCGCCGCGTTCCGGGCAGCATCTGATGGTTGGTGTATTTGACCACTTCATCCGGCGGCAGCTGCAGCTCGGTGTTGCACGACAGCGCCATCACCTGCAGCTGGCAGGCGCGCTCCAGGCGGAACATGTTGTTGAAACACTCGGGGATGCTCGGGCCGACCGTGAGCAGTCCGTGGTTGCGCAGGACCATCGCCGTGCGGTCGCCCAGGTTCTTCACCAGGCGTTCGCGCTCGTCCAGGCGCAATGCGATTCCTTCGTAATCGTGATAGGCGATGTCGGCGAAGCGCATCGAGGATTGCGCGATCGGCATGATCCCGCACTTCATGGCGGAGACCGCCATGCCGGCCAGCGTGTGGGTATGAATGATGCAATCCACGTCATGGCGCGCGGCGTGCACGGCGCCGTGGATCACGTAGCCGGCCTGGTTGATGCCGTAATCGGTCGCATTGAACAGCACGTTGCCGTCGATGTCGATCCGGATCATGCTCGAGGCGGTCATTTCCTCGTAGAGCATGCCGTAGGGGTTGATCAGGAACTCGTTCTCCGTGCCGGGCACGCGCGCCGAAATATGGTTGGCGACCATCTCGACCATGCCGAACTCGTGCATCAACCGGTAGCAGGCGGCGAGGTTGACCCGCACTTCCCATTCTTCCCTGCTGACCTGCTCGCGAACCGGTTTGTTGATATTGATCGCCGGCGCATTCATGGTTCCCCCTCCTGGGTATCTATGCTAGCTCAACGAAAAATTCCGCCTGCTGCCGATCGCGCGTCGTTCGCAGGCCTGATTTTATTCGAATGTGACGTTTGGCGCCGGGCGCGATCGTTCGAGCGCATAGCGCACGAGCGCGGCGAAGCGGTAGATCGCGTGCACGAACTTGCCGTAGGGCAGCGTCAGGAAAAGCGCCAGCACGATGCCCAGGTGGATGGCCAGCAGCATGCCCATCGCGGCCGTGTCGCGCACGGCGAGCAGCAAGAGACCGGTGAGGCTGGTCAGGAACAGCAAGGCGAGGAACCCGACATCCATGCCCAGCTGCTTCGGCGCGGAAGTTTCGGGATCGCGCCGGCCTTTGAGCCACAGCAGCCCCGCCGGCCCGATCAGCAAGCCGATTCCGCCGGCGGTGCCGAACAGCACGGGCAGGCTGGAGAAGGCATAAGGGGCATGCCAGCCGAATGCGTAATGGTAGACGGTGCCGGTCACGGTCGCAGCGAAGCACAGCATGAAGCCATAGAAGGTGAAATGATGGAACCAGCGCCGTGCATGCGACGGATATTCATCCGGATAAGTGCAGCCGTCGCCACCGCCGTCAAGATACTTGAGGCGCAGCACGTCCCAGGTCGCCTGCCCGAGCGTCACCGGACGCGCGAAATCCGCCAGGCTCTCGCCCATGTCGCGCCAGAAGCGCGCGAAGCCGACGATGAAGGCCACAAGCACGTAGAGGGCGACGGCGCCAAAGGTCAGCGCCATCACGTTGTGGGGGATGACCTGGTAGAACGAGCCCTCGCCGGCATGGGCGGAAAACAACACGGCGGGATTCTGGAAATAAAAGGTCAGCAGCAGGAACAGCGCAAAGCTGGCCGCGGTGATCAGGGACACCGCCAGTCCGTTGCGCGCAAACAGGCCGGAGAGAAATCCCGGCCACGCGTAGTTGCGGTAAGTTTCGCCGCGCAGCTCGGCCAGGTGCCGCGGCAGGTTCACGTTGAATTCGTGCGGCGGCGAAAACTGGCAGGCGTAGAAACAGGAACCGCAGTTGTGGCAGAGGTTGGCGAGATAATGCATGTCCGTCACGGAAAAAGTGAGCCGCCGCTCCATGGCCGGGAAACACCGCGCAATAGCCCTCGCAGTAGCGGCAGGCGTTGCACACCTGCATGTCGAACTCGACCTGCTTGATCAGATCATTGGCGGACATGGCGTGCCGCCTCCTTTCCCGCGGCGCGTCCGAATGCCGTGCCGATGGCCATGCCGATGCCGCCGAGATAGCCTTTGCCGAGGATGTTGCCGGCCATGATCTCGCCGGCCGCGAAAATATTGGTGGAGGGCTTGTCGTCCTGCATGATCATCCTTGCGCGTTCGTCGACGACGACGCCGAGGTAAGTGAATGTGATGCCGCAGCGCAGCGGATAGCCGAAGAACGGCGGCGTATCGATGGTGCGCGCCCAGTGGGTCTTCGGGGGGGTGAGGCCGCTGGTCGCGCAATCGTCGAGCACGGCGTGGTTGAACGTTCCCGGCCGCACCGCGGCGTTGAAGCGATCGACCGTTTCCTGGACTTTCGACGGGTCGAGCTTGAAGGCTGCGGCGAGTTCCCTGATCGAATTGGCCCTGACCGGGGGAAAGACCGGGGGCATGAATCTCCCCACTGCCTTGGAGTCGATAATCGAGTAGCCGATCTGGTCGGGTTGCTGGGCCACCAGCCGCCCCCAGATGGCGTAGCGCTTGGGCCAGAAATCCTCGCCCTCGTCGTAGAAACGCTGACCGTGGGTGTTGACGACGATGCCGAGGGAGACGGCATCCACCCGCGTGATGATGCCCCCGTCGAACTTGGGGGAACGGGCATCGATGGCCACGGCATGGCCCTGGGTCGGATCGCCGATGGATTTGGCGCCATTGTCGATCAGCGCGCGCAGGATGAGCCCTTTGTTGTAGGGCGTGCCGCGTATGATGAAATTGTCGGCCGGGGGACCCCAGGCTTCCCGCAGCCAGGCCAGGTTGGATTCGAAGCCGCCGGAGGCCGCCACCATCGTCCTGGCCCGGACCCGATGCGAAGCGCCGGCGTAATTGACCACTGCCGAACGGAATTCGCCGTCACGTATTTCAAGTTCACTCACCTCGGCGTCATACAGGATTTCGACGCCGAGCCGCTCGGCGGATTGATAGTAGGCGTTCAGAAGCGCCTTGCCGCCGCCGAGAAAAAAGGAATTGGTGCGCGACAGTTGCAGCGTGCCGCCCAGGGCCGGCTGAAAGCGCACGCCGTGCTCGATCATCCATGGCAGGCCGGCCACCGATTCGCGGATGGTCTGGCGCGCGAGCGCTTCGCTGGTCTGGCCGCCGGTGACCTTGAGCAGATCCTGCCAGTACTCTTCTTCGGGATAGGCCTCGGTCAGCATGTGGATGGGCGTGTCATGCATGCAGCGCAGATTGCGCGTATGGCGGCTGTTGCCGCCGCGAAACGCCTTGGGGGCGGACTCGAGGATCAGCACCGAAGCTCCGGCTTCCCTGGCGGTGATCGCTGCGCACAGCGCGGCATTGCCGCCGCCGATTACCAGAACATCGTAGGTTTGCGTGAGATCGGGCATGGTCGTTAACCGAAATTGTGCAGGCTCATGCGTTCTGCGCAGGGCCCGAAACGATGGAATAATTTACCGCGCGGCCGACGCCGCGCCGGAAGCCTTCCAGGCGCAGCACCTGTCCGGGGGCGACATTGGCGAGGCTGACCTCGGGACCGAAGTCACGAATCATCTGCACGTGCTGTTGCGGAAAGCGATAGGGGTCGACCTCGATCAGCACGTTTTCGAACCAGGTCTCGCGCGCAAGCTCGCCCAGCGCGCCGGGGTTCTTCGCCGCCAGCATGTCGATTTCCGATTGCTCCACGGTCACATGGTGGATACCCTGGCGGGCGACATCGGCGACCACGGCGCCGAGTTCGTCGATGCTCATCGGCTGCTCCGGATTTTTGCGCCCGAACTCGTAGACTACGCGCAGCCCCGCGCGCTGCAGGTGATCGATCCAGCGCCGGCGTTCGTCGTCCGAGAGCGAAATGTAATTTTCGGAAAGCTCGAGCGCCGGCACCGCCAGTCGCTGCAGGTGCGCGATCATGCCGTCGACTTCATTGCGTTGCCACGCGTACTCGAACAGTATGCCGCCGGCAAACGGCGTCACGCCTGCGTCAAGATACAGCCGCGTCGTGCGCGCCACCGTCGCGGCGGGAATCAGCAACGCGTTCATGGCGTAAATTTTCGCGTAATCGATGTAGTCGGCCGCGACCTCGAGCAAATCGCGGATGCCGCGCTCGCCCCCGGTCCAGCCCATTTCATCCGGGCCGAAGTCGATCATGGACGTGATGCCGCGGCGGCGCGGCTTGGTGCTGCGCGGAGGCAGTTCAAAAGCAGGACTGGCGGCGGATTGCAGAACCATACGCTGAAATATCGTGCCCGATGTGCCGCGTCATCATCCACGGGGCGGATGTGCGCGGCAAGTTGATGCCGTTTTTATCTGTAGGCCCGTGTGTCGCGCGACCGTGTTGCCAAATGCCGTCAGGTCGCGCGGGACAGGGCCGTTGGATTATAAGTCAGGCGGGGATTGCACGCAGACAAAAGTCCATATGATGGCGCATTCAGTGCAGTGTTTTGACTGCGCGCCGCGGTTCGATGACGGCTGCAGCGGGCGACGGCGACGCGTGATGCACGACCATGCGCCAGCCCTGCTCGGTCCTGAGGTAGATGTTGGTCGCGATCATCGGGCTGCGCGAGCGCGTTTCGCCCGCAACGGTGATGTGTTCATAGACGCTGTGCACCGACAGCATCATGCCGTGCAGATATTGCTGTTCGCGCAGCTGGAAACGCAGCGTCTGCCCGCTGGCGAAGGCCTGCCGCCATGATTCCCGCACCTGTGCAACGCCGCTGATGCGGCCGCCGTTGGGATGGACGCAGTAAATTTCGTCATCGTCGCCCCACACCGCCATCATCCCGTCGAGGTCGCACTTGGCGAACGCTTCGTAAAACGCCGCCTCTGCATCCTGGGGGGTCGGGAACAGCATTTTTTTCGCTTGAAGACTCATATGCAGCCACATATAAGGAGGCGGGATCGCCGTATCACGGCCTGATTCTATCAAAATCGATCGCGTCGAAAACCTGGTCCGGCGTCAGTTGCATCATGCAATTGAAATGCCCGAGCGGGCATTCGCGCCTGAAGCAGGGGCTGCATTCGAGATCGAGTTTGAGGATCGTGGCGCGATCCGACAATGGCGGCGTGAACGCCGGGCTGCTCGAGCCATAGAGCGCGGCAAGCGGCCTGGCGAGCGCGGCGGCGACATGCATCAGGCCGGAATCGTTGCTGACGACAAACTGTGCCGAGGCCAGCACGTCGATCGCTTCGGCGAGCGTGGTTGCGCCGCACAGGTTGACGCATGCCGCGCCGCTCAGCGTGGCGATTTCGGCGCCGAGCGCGGCGTCCTTGGCCGAACCGACCAGCCAGACATCGTAGCCGCGGGACCCGAGGCGTTGCGCGAGGCGCGCAAAATACTTTGCCGGCCAGCGCTTGGCCGGCCCGTACTCGGCGCCGGGGCACAGCGCAATGACCGGCTGCCGCGGCGCGAGCGCGAGTTTTTGCAGAACCGCAAGCCGGCGGTTTTCGTCGATCTTCAGATGCGCGGGGGGCAGCGGGCGCACCAGGGGTTCCCCGGCCGCGCCTGCCAGCGCGGCGAAGCGCTCAACCATCAGCGGCAACGCGCGCTCGTCGAGGCGGCGCGTGTCGTTCAGCAGGCCCCAGCGCAGTTCGCCGAGGTAGCCGGTGCGCCGCCGTATCCCGGCAAAAAAAGGCACCAGCGCCGATTTCAAGGAGTTGGGAAGCACGATGGCCTGATCGTAGCTTTCCGCGGCGAGACTGGCGCCGAGTCTGCGCCGCTCAGTCAGGCGCAGTTCGCCATGATCGAAGGGGTTGGCGATCGCGCGCCGCACTTCCGGCATGCGCTGCAACAGCGGCAGCGTCCATTGCGCCGCAAGCACATCGAGCGCCAGATCGGGATGTTTTTGGTGCAGCAGTCCGAACAGCGGCTGGGCCAGCACCGTGTCGCCGATCCACGACGGGCCTACGACAAGCACTTTTGTCATACGGTTGATGCCCCGCCCGTCGAATGTTGAGTTCTTAGTTTTGAGTGCTTGGTGTTGAGTTCATCGAGCTGGAATACGGTTCTCTGACTCACAACTCAAAATTCAACGCTCAACATTCGGCGCGCGAGCAATGTCCGTGCGCCGTGGCGCCGCCCTTCAAGGTATAGCGGGTGCCGCAATACGGGCACAGCGCCTCACCGGTGTCCTCGATCGGCAGGAACACGCGGGGATGGGCATTCCACAGCAGCATCGACGGCATCGGGCAGTGCAGCGGCAGGTCGGCCGCCGTGACTTCGATCTGGCGTTGTGTATTGACGGTCTGGTTCGACATGATGGTCATCATCCTGAAACTGGCGTCAGCCATTCGCGGTATTTGTCCGATTTTCCGGTGACGCATTCGAAAAATGATTTTTGCAGTTTTGTGGTGATCGGTCCGCGGCGGCCCTCGCCAATCATGCGGTTGTCGAGTTCGCGGATCGGCGTGACCTCGGCTGCCGTCCCGGTAAAAAACGCTTCGTCGGCAATGTACAGGTCGTCCCGGGTGATGCGCTTGGCGGAAACGGTGTAGCCCATGTCCCGCGCCATCGTGATGATGGAATCGCGGGTGATGCCGATGAGGGCGCTGGTCAGCTCCGGCTCGTAGATTTTGCCGTTTTTCACCATGAAAAGATTTTCGCCCGAGCCTTCGGCGACGAAGCCGTCGACGTCGAGCAGCAATCCCTCGTCGTAGCCGTGCTCGGTCGCTTCCAGGTTGGCGAGAATCGAGTTGGCGTAGGTGCCGGAATACTTGGCGCGGCACATCGACACGTTGACATGATGGCGCGCATGGGAGGAGGTCTTGACCCGGATGCCCTTGTCGAGCGCTTCCGCGCCGAGATAGGCTCCCCAGGGCCAGGCGGCGATCGCCACGTGCACGCTCGCGCCCTTGGGCGACACCCCCATTTTTTCCGAGCCGTAGAACGCGATCGGCCGGATATAGCAGGATTCGAGCTTGTTGGCCCGGACCACCTCTTTTTGCGCTTCCATGATGACTTCCCGGCTGTAGGGAATCTTCATCATGTAGATGTGGGCGGAGTCGAACAGGCGCTGCGTGTGCTCCTTCAGCCGGAATATCGCGGTGCCGTTGACGGTGTTGTAGGCGCGCACGCCCTCGAACACCGCGAGGCCGTAATGCAGCGAATGGGTGAGAACATGGGTCGTGGCGCTACGCCAGGGCACGAGCTTGCCGTCATACCAGATCAGCCCGTCGCGATCAGCCATCGACATGTGCATACTCCATCGGACAAAGCTAATATTCTAGCCTATTTGCCGCAGGATGCAGAAGTCCGGGTCATGAGGCGCTCGCGCCGCCCGTGCCGCATACCCGGCGAATTTCCCGCTGGTGGCAATGTGCGCGGGCACTCTGTAGAATTGAGAAGCCCGATTCTCAAATCACCCGGATACGCCAAAGAACCGTGTTGCAATCCCCAGGGAGGGACGATGTCTGGTGACAAGCGCTCCTGGCTCCAGGGCCTGAGCGACCGCATCATCTCCGAAACCGACAGCGAGCAGGACAAGCTCAAGAAAACACTGGCGATTTTTGCCTGCGGTTTGATGGGTTGCGGCTCGATGGTATGGCTCGCCATTTACCAGGCGATGGGCATCCGGTTCTCCGCCACGGTGCCGCTTGGCTATCTGCTGGTGTCCGTCGCTACGCTCGCGATTTTCGTCTGGAAACGCAATTTTGCGGTCTTCCGCAATGTGCAGGTGATCCTGTTCCTGTTCGTGCCGTTCCTGATGCAGTGGAGCATCGGCAGTTATGTCAGCTCTTCCGGCGTCATGCTGTGGGCGCTGCTGGCGCCGATCGGCGTCATGATTTTTCAGGGGGCGCGCCAGTCGATCCCGTGGTTTTTCGCGTACATCGTGATGGCCGCGTTTTCCGGCTTTTTTGACTACTACCTGGACAAAGGCGTCGAGCCGGGCATCACCATACAGAGCATCGCGGTGTTCTTCACGCTCAACTTCGTCGCGATGTCGGGCATCATCTATCTGCTGATCGGCTACTTCGTCGGCGAACGCGACAAGCTCGAAGAGACGCTCAACAAGCAGCACAAGCTGCTCCAGTGGGAACAGGAGAGGTCGGAGCGCCTGCTGCTCAACATCCTGCCCGCGCCGATCGCCAAGCGGCTCAAGGACAGCCACACCACCATCGCCGACGGCTTTGCCGATGTCACCGTGATGTTCGCCGACATCATCGACTTCACCCATCTCTCCGAGAAGATGCCGCCCAAGTACATCGTGGCGATGCTGAACGAGGTGTTCTCGCATTTCGACACGCTGGCGGAGAAATACGACCTCGAGAAAATCAAGACCATCGGCGACGCCTACATGGTGGCCGGCGGCCTCGACGCCCATTATCGGGAAAGGAACCCCGACGAGCCGGATATCGATTACAGCGATTCGGTGGTCAGCATGGCGATCGAGATGCGCGACTACGTGAGAACATTGAAGGACGAGAGGATCTCGAATCTGCAGATCCATGTCGGCATCAGCTCGGGGCCGGTGGTGGCGGGCGTCATCGGGACCAAGAAGTTCATTTACGACTTGTGGGGCGACACGGTCAACCTCGCCAGCCGCGTCACCGACGAGGCCGGGGCCAGCACCATCCTGGTCGACTTTGCAACCTACAAGCGGTTGCGCAATCTCTACGAGTTCGAGGGCCCGATCAGGTTCAATGCGAAGGGCAAAGGGGAAGTCGAGGCCTACATGGTCGTCGCGCGCAAACCGGGCATACCGCCGGCGTCGCCGGTGCACGTCATCGCCTAGCAGTTCCAGCTGCCGCCGCCGCGTGTTTCAGACCGGCGCGGCGGTGCCAGGCAGCACCTGTTTCCACAAATCGAGCACCGCCCGCGCCGCGTCAGCCACGGTTTCGGGCGGCACACGGGCGTAAGTTTCCCCCTGCAGCCGCAGGCTGTGTTGCAGCTGGCGGAAGCGGCGGTAGGCGTCGTGTACAGCCAGTGCCCGGGCTTCCCCGATCAGTCCAAGACGCGCGGCGAGCTTGAGCAGTGCCAGGTTCCCGATATTGCCGGTGAGCTCGCTATGCGCATGCGAGTAGCCCAATACCAGGTACTGGACGATGAACTCGACGTCGATGATGCCGCCGCGGTCGTGCTTGAGGTCGAACAGCCCGCTCGCGTTCGGATGGGCGTCGAGCATTTTCTGCCGCATCGCGACTACTTCGTCGCGCAACGCGGCGAGGTCGCGCTGCTGGCGCAGGATCGCTATGCGCAGCGCTTCGAACTGGTTTCCGATCGCCCGGTCGCCGGCCTCGAAGCGGGCGCGGCTGAGCGCCTGATGTTCCCACACCCACGCCTGTTTCGTCTGATATTCCCTGAAGCTCTCGAGCGGACTGACCAGCAGGCCGCTCGCGCCGTCCGGGCGCAGCCGGAGATCGGTGTCATAGAGCACGCCGGCGGCGGTGGTGCTGGTAAGCCAGGTGTTGATGCGTTGCGCGAGCCGCGCGTAGTATTCCGGCGCCTCGGGCGCGCCGTCCTCGTAGAGGAAGACGAGGTCGAGGTCGGATGCGTAGCCGAGTTCCTTGCCGCCCAGCTTGCCGTAGCCGACGATGGCGAATGCCGGTTCAGTCGCGGTGTCGCTGACGCAATCCGCTCCAGGCCAGGCGCAGCACTTCGTCCAGAATCAGGCACGCGAGATCGGACAGGTGGTCGCTGAGCGTCTCCAGCGGCAGCGTGCCGGCGAGATCCTGGGCCACGAGCCGCAGCGTCTGGGCGTGCTTGAAATGGCGCAGCACGTCCATCTGCTTTTCGATGTCGGCCGCGGCATCGTCGAGCTGGACGCGCAACATGCGGCGCAACTCCGGCCAGTCCGGCGGCGCGTACAGGGTGCGGCTGTCGAGCAGCTCGTCGAGCAGGATCGGGTGCAGCGTAAGGTATTGTGCGACCCATGGGCTCGCGCTCATCAATTCTGCGAGCCGCGCCAGCGCCTGCGGATATTCTTCGAGCATGGCCAGATAGGATTCGCGGCGGCTCACGCTTTCCAGCAACTGCAGGATGCGTTCGAGCGTGGCATCGGGGCCGGGATAGGTCGCGGCCGTTTCGATGGCGAGCGGCACCAGGTGGTCGAGACGCGACTGGCTCGATGCCGGCATCTGGCGGTAACGGCCGCTCGCGCGCATCGCGTGCAGCCGCCGCTGCAGGTCGGCGACGCGCCTGTAGCCGAGTTCGCCAAGCTGCGCCATGCCCTGCCCGGCGTTGGCCTCGTCGCCGCTGTCCTGCCACAGCCCGGCAAGCGCGTGCTCTCCATGGGGGACGGCGGCGAAAATCTGGTCGAAGTGGCGGCTGACCTGTCCGCGATGACGGTTGAGCGCCGCCAGCATTCCGGCGTAGTCGCCGAAACCCATGCTGTGCGCCACCAGCGCGCGCTCGGTCTCGTCCGACGGCAGCGACTGGGTCTGCCGGTCGTCAAGATATTGCAGACGATGCTCGAGATTGCGCAGGAACACATAGGCTTCGCGCAGCTCGGCCACTGCCGGGGCCGGAAGCAGATTGCGTTCGGCGAGCAGCGGCAGCACCACCAGCGTCGGCTGCTGCCGCAGCGCCGGGTCGCGGCCGCCGCGAATCAGCTGGAACACCTGGACGATGAACTCGACTTCGCGGATGCCGCCCGGGCCGAGCTTGATGTCGTCGAGCATGTCGCGCCGCTCGACTTCGCGGCGGATCTGGCCGTGCAGCTCGCGCAGCGAGGCGAATACGCTGTAGTCGAGATGGCGGCGGTAGATGAAGAGGCGGGCGAGGTCCAGCAGTTCGTTGCCGCGGTCGCCGGTGACGGGCCGCGCCTTGATCCAGGCATAGCGTTCCCATTCCCGGCCCTGGGTGATGAAATAGTTTTCGAGCATGTCGAAGCTCGTCACCAGCGGGCCGCTCTCGCCATACGGCCGCAGCCGCATGTCGACGCGGAATACATAACCATCGGCGGTAATTTCGTTGAGCGCGGCGATCAGGCGCCGCGCGAGATGGGTGAAGTATTCGTGGTTGCTCAGCGGGTGATCGCCGGCGGTTTCGCCTTCTTCCAGGTAAACGAAAATGAGATCGATGTCGGAGGAGACGTTGAGTTCACATCCGCCCAGTTTGCCCATGCCGATCACGTGCAACTGCTGGGCCGCGCCGCTGGCGGCGCCCACAGGCCGGCCGTGCCGCTCCGCGAGCCAGCGGTCGAGGTGCGAGAGCGCGGCAGAGAGGGTGATTTCGGCCAGGGTCGTGGCAGTGGCGACCACTTCGGCGAGATCGGCGAGGCCGCCGATGTCGCGCGCGATCAGCCGCAGCATCACCCGCTTGCGCAGCATGCGCAGCGCGCGCTGCAGCGCGGCTTCGTCGGATGCCGGATGCGCCGCGAGGAATGATTCCATTTCCCCGGCCGAGAACGGCTGCCCGCAATCGCTGTCTGATGCCAATTGCGGTTCGGCCTCGAGCACCATGCGAACGTAACGGCTGTAGTGGCGCGCAGCGTCCAGCGCGTTATTCAATTCCATAGGGTAATCGGGGTAAAATGGCTAAATTGTTGTTTGACTATCGCATTTTTTCATTTTTCAGGCAAAACGTGCCGATTCCCGCCAAGCTCAAATGGCTGCATATCAGTTCGATCTGGGTCTACCGCGCGCTGACATGGGCCATACTGGGCGCCGGTTTCGCGTTCGCCGCCATCGTTCTGGGTCTGCGCTATTGGGTGCTGCCCAACATCGAGCAATACCGGGACGATATCGCGCAGGCGGTTAGCCGGGCCGCCAGCCAGCGCATCACCATCGGCAAGATTTCCGCCAACTGGGATGGCATACGTCCCGAACTCGTACTCGAGAACGTCACCGTGTTCGACGCGGCAAATCAGCCGGCGCTCGAACTTCCGCGCATCAACGGCACGCTGTCGTGGCGTTCGCTGGCGACAATCGATCTCAGGTTTTACTCGCTCGAGGTGCGCCAGCCGCTGCTCAATGTCCGGCGCGACGCCAGCGCCACGATCTGGGTCGCCGGCATCGCGATGACCCGCAAGCCCGAAGAAGGCGACGGGTTTGCGGACTGGCTGCTGCGCCAGCGCGAGGTCGTGGTGCGTGATGCCACCCTGTCCTGGCTCGATGAGATGCGCGGCGCGCCGCAGCTCGATCTGAAGCGCGTCACGCTGCAGATCGTGAATCGCGGCGATCGCCACCGGTTTGGCCTGCGCGCGACGCCGCCGCAACATCTCGCCGGGCCGCTCGATGTCCGCGGCGATCTCCGGGGGGAAAGCGTCAAAGCGCTGGCGGACTGGAACGGCAAATTTTTCGTCCAGCTCGACTATGCCGATATCGCGGCGTGGCATACCTGGGTGCCGTTTCCGATCAAAATTCCGCAAGGCGCCGGCGCGCTGCGGTCATGGCTGGGATTCAGCCATAACCGGCTTACCGAGATCATCGCCGATGTGCGGCTGGCTGACGTCAGAACCCGGCTCGCCGGCGACTTGCCGGAGCTCGATCTCGCCACGCTGTCGGGCCGCGTCGCGTGGAAAACTTCTGCGGCAGGAACGGAGTTTTCCACCACCCGGCTCGGGCTGACGACCCGCAGCGGGCTCGTATTGCCGCCGGCGGACTTCCTGTTGCGTCTGGCCGGGAGCGTTGACCGTGCGCCGACTGGCGGCGAGCTGCGGGCCAACGCGCTTGAATTGCAGCCTCTGGTGACGCTGGCCGACCAGCTGCCGCTGTCCGCCGAGTTCCGCAAGCAGTTGCAGGATCTGGCCCCCAAGGGCAGCCTCTACGACGTCGTGGCGCGCTGGAGCGGCGAGTGGCAGCAGCCGGGCCAGTACAGCGTCCGCGGCCGGTTCCAGAGTCTGGCGATGAACCGCTTTGGCAAGATCCCCGGCTTTTCCGGGATCAGCGGCAATATCGACGGCAACGAAAAGGCGGGCGCGCTTTATCTGAACACCAGCAACGCAACGGTCGACATGCCGCTCGTATTTCGTGATCCGCTGCAGTTCGATGCGCTCACCGCGCAGATCGGCTGGGCGCGCAGCGGGGCCGATACGGAGCTCAGGCTGAACAGTATCTCTTTTTCCAATCAACATATTGCGGGTAACCTTTTCGGCAACTATCGGATGCTGTCCGGCGACCGGAAACTGATCGATCTGACCGGCAGTCTGACGCGTGCCGACGGCCGCTACACCAGCCGCTATATTCCGCTGGTACTGAGCAAGACCTCGCGCGACTGGCTTGACCACGCATTCCTTGCGGGGCAGTCGAACGACGTGTCGCTGCGGCTCAAGGGCAATCTCGCGGACTTCCCGTTTCCAGGAGGCAAGGGCGGCGTGTTCCAGGTTCTGGCCAAAATCACGGGCGGTGAGCTGAATTATGGCGACGGCTGGCCGAAAATCGAAAACATCGCCGGCGAAGTGAGTTTCCGCGGCGAGCGCATGGACGTCAATGCGCGCCAGGCCACCATTCTCGGCGTCCGGCTCGCCAAGGTTCACGCCGAGATTCCCGATCTTGCGCGCGCCGACAATATCCTGCGCGTCACGGGCGAGGCCGAAGGTCCGACCAGCGAATTTCTGTCGTTCATCGAAAAAAGCCCGGTGAACGAGATGATCGACCGGTTTACCGAGGGCATGAGCGCCCAGGGCAACGGCAAGCTTGCGCTCAAGCTCGAAATGCCGCTGCCGGTCGAGGGCAAAAGCAAGGTTGCCGGCAGTTACCAGTTCATCAACAATGTCATCATCGGCGACCCGGCGCTGCCGCCGGTCGAACAGGTCAACGGACGGCTGGAATTCACCGAATCCGCGGTGCATGTGAAGAATGCGAACGGGATCTTTCTCGGCGGCCCGGTGACGATTACCGCGGCCACGCAGCGCGATTCCACGGTGCGCATGATCCTGCAAGGCCGCGTGAACATCGACAACGTACGCCGGGCCGGCGGCACCGCCCCGCCGTGGATGCTGAATCTGCGCGGGACGGCGGCCTGGAACGGCAGCCTGGTGCTGCGCAAGAAAAACGCCGATCTCATGATCGAGTCGAACCTGCTGGGCCTTGCCTCCGACCTGCCGGCGCCGCTCGTCAAGAGTGCCGGCGAAGCGGTGGCGGCGCGCTACGAGAGCAAATACCTGGGGCCGCAGCAGGATCAGATTACGCTCACTTATGGCAATATTCTGAGCGCCGTCGTGCAGCGGCGCATCGAAGGCAAACGCGGCATCATCCGCCGGGGCGAACTCCGCTTCGGCGGCACCGCGACCCTGCCCGAGCGCGATGGCGTGACGATCAGCGGCTCCATCAAGACCCTTGATTTCGACCGCTGGATGGCGCTGGCCGGCAAAAGCAAGGACGACATCACGCTCGATTTCTCCGGCATCGATCTCAAAGTCGGCGCGCTCGACGCATTCAACCGGCGCTTTCACGACATTGCACTCAACGGCACGGCGCAGGGCGGGGTCTGGAACTCGACTATCGCGGGGCCCGAGCTGGCGGGCAGCGTGACATGGCAGCCGCAGGGCCGCGGCAAGCTCACGGCGCGTTTCAGGAAGCTCGTCATCCCGCCCCCGATCGAGGAGGCGGCGGCAGGCGCGACCCAGCGGGCGGCGGACAGCACGCAGGATCTGCCGTCTCTGGATATCGCCGCCGACCAGTTTCAGATCAGGGACAAGCAACTTGGCAGCCTGGAGTTGAACGCGGTTTCCGAGGAACGCGAATGGCGCATCCAGAAGCTGCGCGTTGCCAGCCCGGACCACACGCTGGCGGTCGACGGCACCTGGCAGACCGGGCTCGGCCAGCCGCGCACCCAGATCAATCTGCTGCTCGATACCGGCGATATCGGCAAGCTGCTGCTGCGTCTCGGTTATCCGGAGGGCGTGCGCGGCGGCAGCGCCAAGCTGCAGGGGACGCTGTCCTGGCCGGGCGGGCCGCAGGATTTCGATTACCCCGGATTGTCGGGGAATCTGATGCTCGAGGCGGCCAAGGGGCAGTTCGTCAAGCTCGAGCCGGGCATCGGCAAGTTGCTCGGAATCCTGAGCCTGCAGGCGCTGCCGCGCCGCATCACGCTTGATTTCCGCGACATCTTCAGCGATGGTTTCGCATTTGACGAAATCCTGGGCGGCATCAATGTCAGCAAGGGCATCGCGGCGACCGACAACTTCCGCATCCGGGGCCCGGCGGCGCATGTGGTCATGAGCGGCGAGGTGAACCTGGCGCAGGAGACCCAGAAGCTGCGCGTCAAAATCACGCCGAGCCTGAGCGACGGCGTCTCGATCGCGGGAGCGCTGATCGGCGGTCCGGTCGCCGGGGTCGCCGCTTTCTTTGCGCAAAAGATGCTGAAGGATCCGCTCGATCAGATCGCGTCGTACCAATACGACGTGACCGGAACATGGGCCCAGCCGCAGGTGATCGAAAGTCGGGTATCTAAACGTGCCGGAGCAGGGCAAGGCGCAATGAAGCTCATGCTAAGATTGATCATCGGATGGAGTTTGGCGGGTGCCGCGTTTTTTGCCTGCGCCGGGCCGACGTTTCCGGTGGCGCCCGAATTGTGGGACCGGCCGCGCAGCGGCCAGGCCATGCTCGGGCAGCCGGCGATCAGGCAGGCCGTCGATGCTTATCTTGCGCAGCCCGGCGCGAGCCTGCTCATCCATCATGCGGCGGGACAGGAAGCAATGCTGCAGGCCGAAGAGTTGCGTGCATGGCTGATCGCGCTGGCCATCGACACCGGCCGCGTCAGTCTGAGAAACGATTTGAAATCCGGTGAACCATTGACCATTGAAGTGCTGACGTGAGTAATTACATGAGCCCCAGACCAAAGTCCTCTTTCGGGCAGGCGAAACCCCATGTCAAAGTCGCCGGACCGCAGTCCGAACTGGCGCGGATCGCGGCGGTGCAGATGGCCTCGGGGTCCAATATCGAGGGCAATCTCAACGAGGCGCGGCGCCTGATCGAGATTGCGGCGGAGCGCGGGGCGAAGCTCGTCGCGCTGCCCGAGTATTTCGCCATCATGGGCATGCGCGAGCGCGACAAGGTGACGATCCGCGAGGAAGAGGGCAAGGGTCCGATACAGGCGTTCCTGTCCGCAACGGCGAAGAAATACAAAATCTGGCTGGTCGGCGGCTCGGTGCCGCTCACGTCATCGGTGGCAACCAAAGTGCGCAACAGCTGCCTGGTCTTCGACGACAAGGGAAAGCTCGCCGCGCGCTACGACAAGATCCACCTGTTCGGCTTCAAGATGGGCGAGGAAAATTACAGCGAGGAGCGCACCATCGAGCCGGGCACGGATGTCGTTACCGTCGACTCGCCGGTGGGGCGGCTCGGGCTCTCGATCTGCTACGACCTGCGTTTCCCGGAGCTCTACCGCGCGATGAAGGAAGTCGACATCATCCTGGTGCCTTCGGCCTTCACCGAAACCACCGGCAAGGCGCATTGGGAAACCCTGATCCGGGCGCGCGCGATCGAAAACCTCGCGTATGTGCTCGCGCCGGCGCAGGGCGGCTACCACATCAACGGCCGCGAAACGCACGGCGATTCCATGATCGTCGATCCCTGGGGCGTGGTGCTCGACCGGCTGCCACGCGGCTCCGGAGTGGTGATCGGCGGGGTGAATCTCGACCATCTCCGGCGTCTGCGCCAGAGCCTGCCGGCGCTCACCCACCGCACCCTGCACCGGTGTTAATCTGGATGCAGGCGCGGTTGAATTCCGGCAATGCGGTGCCATGTACAATCGGTCATCCAGGCAGTTACACCTATTGAGCCCGAATCGAGATCACAGTGAAGCAAGAGACCAGACCGCAAGCCAGTAAGCCGAAGCTCGAAACCCCGTTCGCGACGGCGAACGAAATCCTGCTCGCCCCCTACGCGCTCGACGGCAACCGGCTGCAGTCGGTGTTCGGCGAGATCATGGCGCACCGCGTCGATTACGCCGATCTCTATTTTCAGTACAGCCGCAGCGAATCGTGGAGCCTCGAGGAAGGCATCGTCAAGTCCGGCAGCTTCAGCATCGACCAGGGCGTGGGCGTGCGCGCGGTCAGCGGCGAGAAAACCGCGTTTGCGTTTTCCGACGACATCAGTCTCGGCGCGCTTTCCACGGCGGCACAGGCGACGCGCGCCATCGCGCGCCAGGGCAGCGGCGGATCGGCGCAGGTGATCAGGCGCAACGACGGACACCAGCTGTATCTGCCGCGCGATCCGCTGGCCAGTCTCAAAGACCAGGACAAGGTTGCGCTGCTGGAACGGCTGGAGCGTCAGGCCCGCGCGCTCGACCCGCGCGTGACCCAGGTGATGGCCTATCTTGCCGGCGAATACGAAGTGGTTCTGGTGGCGCGCAGCGACGGCGTGACGGCTGCCGACGTGCGGCCCCTGGTGCGGGTGTCATTGCAGGTCATCGTCGAGCAGGGCGGCCGGCGCGAGCAGGGCAGCGCCGGCGGCGGCGGGCGCTTCGACTACGCGTATTTCACCGATGCCGTGCTGCAGGACTACGCAAAAAAAGCGGTGGATCAGGCCCTCGTCAATCTCGATGCGCGGCCGGCGCCGGCGGGGACGATGACCGTGGTGCTGGGCCCGGGCTGGCCGGGCGTGCTGCTGCACGAGGCGATCGGCCACGGGCTCGAGGGCGATTTCAACCGCAAAGGCACCTCGGCCTTCAGCGGCCGCATCGGCGAGCGCGTCGCCGCGGCCGGCGTTACCGTAGTCGACGACGGCACCATGGCGCAGCGGCGCGGCTCGCTCAACGTCGATGACGAAGGCAACCCGACGCAGTGCAACGTGCTGATCGAAAACGGCGTGTTGAAAAGCTATCTGCAGGACAGCCTCAATGCGCGGCTGATGAAAGTGGCCCCGACCGGCAACGGCCGGCGCGAGTCGTACGCGCACATCCCGATGCCGCGCATGACCAATACCTACATGCTCAACGGCGGCAGCGATCCCGGGGAGATCATCGCCTCGGTCAAGAACGGCCTGTACGCGGTCAATTTCGGCGGCGGCCAGGTCGACATCACCAACGGCAAATTCGTGTTTTCCGCCTCCGAAGCCTACATGATCGAGGACGGCAAGCTCACCTACCCGGTCAAGGGCGCGACGCTGATCGGCAATGGCCCGGACGCGCTCACCCGCGTGACGATGATCGGCAACGACCTCGCGCTCGATCCGGGCGTGGGCACCTGCGGCAAGGAAGGCCAGAGCGTGCCGGTCGGGGTCGGCCAGCCGACCCTGAGGATCGACGGGTTGACCGTCGGCGGCACCGTCTAGAACAGCAGTGAATAGTAAATGAGTGAATGGTGAATGGAAAGAGCGAGCGCTTCGCGCGCCGCTATTCTGCTGCTCGCCTGTTCCCCACTATCCACTCAACCCTCCGCCCACTCGCTCACTCTTCCCGCATCCTGCTATAATGCGTTGATTTCACAAGCTTTGGACTGACATGCTCCAGAAAACAGACGATTTACGCATCAAGGAGATCAAGGAACTCCTGCCGCCGTCGCACGTGCTCCGCGAATTTCCGCTGACCGACAAAGCGGCGCACACCACGTTCGAGACGAGGCAGGCGATTCACCGCATTCTGCACGGCGCCGACGACCGCCTGCTGGTGATCATGGGGCCGTGCTCGATCCATGACGTGAAGGCCGCCACGGATTTCGCCGCGAAGCTGAAAGAGGCGAAGGACCGTCTGGCCGGCGATCTGCTGGTGGTCATGCGCGTCTATTTCGAGAAGCCGCGCACGACGGTGGGATGGAAAGGACTGATCAACGATCCGTTGCTCGACGGCACCTTCCGCATCAACGAAGGGCTGCGCATCGCGCGCCAGCTGCTGCTCGATCTCAACGAGATGGGCATGCCGGTGGGCTGCGAATTTCTCGACATGATCACGCCGCAATACCTGGCCGACCTCGTGTCGTGGGGCGCGATCGGCGCGCGCACCACCGAGAGCCAGATCCACCGCGAACTCGCTTCGGGCCTGTCGTGTCCGGTCGGTTTCAAGAACGGCACCGACGGCAACATCCGGATCGCGGTCGATGCGATCCGTGCCGCGCAGGCGCCGCATCATTTCCTGTCGGTGACCAAGGCCGGACATTCGGCGATCGTCTCGACCACCGGCAACGAGGATTGCCACGCCATCCTGCGCGGCGGCAAGACTCCGAATTACGACGCCGCGAACGTCGATGCGGCGGGCAGGGAAATGGCCGCGGCAGGCGTGCCGGCGCGGATCATGGTCGATTTCAGCCATTCCAACAGCAGCAAGGATCCGCAGAAGCAGGTCGATGTCGGGCACGACGTCGCGCAGCAGATCGCGGGCGGCGAAGACCGCATTTTCGGCGTGATGGTGGAAAGCCATCTCAAGGCCGGACGGCAGGACCTGGTTCCCGGCAAAGAACTGGTGTACGGGCAGAGCATCACCGATGGCTGCCTGGGCTGGGAGGACAGCCGCGGGCTGCTCGAGCATCTTGCCGAAGCCGTGCGCAAGCGCCGGCTCAAGGCCGAGGCCGCGCAGTAACGCGCTGCGGGTGGCCGCCGTTTTCCCGGGGCGGCGTTTGAACTGGACCGGGGCTGGCGCTTTTCCCGATAATCGTTGATGACGATGGGCGAGCAAAATGGCGCAGGATGAATCTGAAACCGCTTCCGATCAGAACCGGCTGCTCAACCTCGAGCGGGTCGGCAGCGGAACGGCCCTGACCGACCAGATCTACGGCCTGGTCGGGCGGTCGCCGTTTTTTGCCGAGTTCAGCCGCGAAGACATCTCGTTTCTGGCGGGCTACATGGACGTCTACCGCGCGCAGCCGGGCGAGGTCATCATCCGCGAAAGCGATTCCGGCGATTACATGCTGCTGATCATCGAGGGCGAGGTCGACATCCTCAAGAAGGGCGTGCGCATGGAGCAGCAGCACATGACCAGCGTCGGGCCGGGCATGACGCTGGGCGAGATGTCGATGATCGACGGCGAGCCGCGGTTCGCCACCTGTCTCGCGACGCAAACCACCACCTTCGCCGTGCTCACCCGCGACAACATGGCGAAAATCATCCTCGACCATCCCGAGCTCGGTTCCAAGATCCTGGTCAAGCTGGTCAGCATGCTGTCGCTGCGGCTGCGCCAGACCAGCGCCAAGCTGCTCAAGTACATGGAGAGGTAGTCTCTCTTCCATCCCCGGTTTTACGCCGTAGCGGTGTTATCCCCCGACTTGCAATACCGGACCCGGCCGCGCCTGTGGCGCCGCGCCGTTTTCGCGCTCGGCGCCGCGCTGCTGCTGCAACAGGTTGCGGCCGCGGCGTCGTCAGTGACCGACGATCGCGGCAACGCGTTCGCGCTGCCTGCTCCGGCGCAGCGCATCGTGACGCTCGCGCCGCATCTTGCCGAGATCGTGTTTGCCGCAGGCGCCGGCGGGCGGCTGGTCGGCGTCGCACGGTTCAGCGATTTTCCCGAGGCGGCCAGGCGCCTGCCGCGCGTGGGTGACGGTTCGCGCGTCGATCTCGAGCGCATCCTCGCGCTCAAACCGGATCTCATCCTGGCGTGGAAGAGCGGCAATCAGGTGAGCGACGTGGCGCGGCTCGAGCAGCTCGGTTTCCCGGTGTTCGTCACCGAACCCGCGCGGCTCGCGGACATCCCGCGCCTCGTGCGCGCGGTGGGCGTGCTGGCAGGAACGGAGCGCGTCGCGCAGCAAGTGAATGACAAATTTAACAATGAAATCAACGAACTGCGCGAGAAATACGGCGGGCGTCCGCCGCTGCGCGTGTTCTACGAGATCTGGCACCGGCCGCTTCTCACGATCAATGGCAACCACATCATCAGCGACGTGATCGCCCTGTGCGGCGGGCGCAACGTGTTCGCCGGCGCACCGGCGCTGACGCCGCAGGTTTCGACCGAAGCGGTGCTGGCGGCGCGGCCCGAGGTCATCCTCGGCGGCGGTTCGGCGGGCGGGGAGAAGGAGTTCGTCGCGGAGTGGCGGGCTTCGGCGGTCGAAGCGCTGCGGGATTTACCGCGGTTTTACGTCGATCCGGATGAAATCCAGCGGCAGACGCCGCGGATCGTGGGAGGGGCGAGGGCGATCTGCGAAGCATCTGGAGAGAGTCAGAAGAAACCGCCAAGACGTCAGAAAATCAAAAAATAAAATTGAACCGCCAAGGCCGCCAAGCACGCCAAGAAATTCAAAAATTGATGAACCGCCAAGACGCCAAAGCAAAAGCAAGAATAAATGAACCGCCAGGAAGAAAAATGAATTAAGAACTCGAGCTAATGCCTATCCTGGCTCGAAAAGTACGTCTGAGCAAGCATCGCAGTATTCATTGGCGGTTAATTATTTTGATTTTTCTTCGTGCCTCGTGTCCTTCTGTGTCTTCGCTTTTGATCTTCTTGGCGTTCTTGGCGGTCCTTGGCGGTTCAATCTTTGGTCTTTCCGCGATTCTTCCCCTGCTGCCACAGCACATCGCCGCGGCCGGCGTGGCGGTTGAGCGCCCGCGCGAGCACGAACAGGAGATCCGAGAGCCGGTTCAGGTATTGCAGCGTGAGCGGCGACACCGGCTCCTGATGCGACAGCGTGACCAGCCGGCGCTCGGCGCGGCGGCAGACCGTGCGCGCGACATGGGCGAGGCCCGCCGCGCGCGAGCCGCCGGGCAGGATGAAATCCTTGAGCGGCGGCAGTTTCGCATTGAAGTCATCGAGCGCGGCCTCGAGCCGCGCGACATGCGCTTCGGCCAGGATCGGATGACCGGGCAGGCTCAGCTCGCCGCCGAGATCGAACAGGTCGTGCTGCGCGTCGAGCAGGCAGGCGCGCGCGGCGTCGGGCATGTCTTCGGCCAGCAGCACGCCGATGCTGCCGTTCAGTTCGTCCACCGCGCCCATCGCCTCGACGCGCAGCGCATCCTTCGCCACGCGCGAGCCGTCGGACGAGGCCGGTCGTGCCGTCGTCGCCGGTGCGGGTGTAAATCTTCGTCAGTCGATTGGCCATGAGCGCCCCATTCTAACCGGCTGGCCGCTTCAGGAAAGAGAGGGCCGGTCTTTGCGCGGTTCGAGTTCGGCGATCCGCCGGTCCCTCGCTGCGACGAGTTGCTCGAGTTCGGTCACCCGTTGTTCGAGTTCGCCGCCCTTGCGCTCCTGCTTCGACAGCTTCCAGCTTTTCCGCACCGACGCCGTCGTGGTCAACAGCGCGGCGAGCAGGGCGCCCAGAACGAACGTCCCTGCCAGGACCAGCGCCAGCGAACTGTCGAAACGCCAGATGACGAACATCACCGTCACCGGCGCGGCGTTTTGCAGCGCGAAAACAATGGCGAGCACGACGATCGCCAGGGAGAAGATCAGGCGGATGCTCATGATGCACCTCCATCGGTGGACTGGTTGTCGAGCGCGGCCCGCAGCGTGTCGAGCGCGAGCCGGTCGGTCGGGAAAATGTTCTCGCTGCCGATTATCCGCGGCAGGTTGGTGCGCTCCATGACCTGCAGCACCTGCCGCTTCATGCCGCTGAAGGCGAGCGTGATGCCGCTCGCGCGCAGCCGCTCCACCAGGTTCGAGATCATTTCGACGCCGGAGGTGTCGAGATCGTTGATCCCGTTGCCGGCCACCAGGATGCACTTGAGGTCGGGGTTGCGGCGCTCGAGCTTCAGGATCGCCTCTTCGAAATAGGCGACGTTGACGAAGACCAGCGAGCCGTCGAAACGGATCGCGCCGAGCTTCGGATGCAGCGCGGCCAGCTGGAAATAGTCCGCGTCGCGCAGCGTGCCGTCTTCGTGCATGCCGAGCACCGCGACCCGCGGCCGCATCATCCGGTAGAGCAGCAGCGCGAGGGAGAGCATGATGCCGGTGAGAATGCCGACCTGGATGTTGGGCGCGAACGCCAGCGTCGTGACGAACGTGATCACCGCGGCGACGCCGTCGTCCCGGCGCGCCAGCCACGATTTCGCGATGCTCTTGTAATCGACGAGGTTGAGCAGGGCCGTGATGATGATCGCGGCGAGCACCGGTTTGGGCAGATGATGCAGCAGCGATGTGAAGAACAGCAGGGTCAGCAGCACGAACGCCGCGGCGATCAGCGACGAGACCCCGGTTTTGGCGTTGGCCGACAGGTTGAGCGCCGAGCGCGAAAAGGAGCCGCTCACCGGCATCGACTGGCTGAACGCCGCCGCCACCTTGGCCAGCCCCTGGCCGATCAGCTCCTGGTTGTCGTCCCAGGCGGTGCGCGTCTTGATGGCGATCACCTTGCAGCTCGACATCGCCTCCATGAAGCTGATCAGCGCGATCACGAACGCCGCGGGCAGCAGCGAGATGGTCGCGTGCCAGTCGAGCGGCGGCGTGGCGAAGCTCGGCAGCCCGGCGGGGATTTCGCCGACGACGCGGCCGCCCATCTTCTCGTAGCCGATGAAATAGCTCGCGACCGTGAGCGCGGCCACCACGATCAGCGCGCCGGGCAGCCGCGGCGCGTATTTCCGGAAGGCGAACAGGCCGGCGAGCGCGATGAGGCCGAAGGCGAGCGAGATTTCGTGCAGCGAGTCGATATTGGTGATCACGCGCCAGGTGTCGGTCAGCAGGTGGTTGGACTGGGAAACCGAAATGCCGAGGATGGTGGGCAGCTGCGACAGGCCGATGATGATCGCCGCGGCGTTGATGAATCCCATCAGCACGGGATAGGACAGGAAGTTGAGCAGCGTGCCCATGCGCAAGAGGCCGAAGGCGATCTGGAACAGTCCCGACAGCAGCGCGAGCAGGATCGCGAAGGACACGAACTCCGGGCTTCCCCGCATCGCGAGCGGCGCAATGCTCGCCGCGGTGAGCAGCGAGGTCATCGCCACCGGGCCGGTGGACAGGATGCCGGAGGAGCCCCACATGACCCCGACCACCGCCGGGATCAGCGCCGCGTAGAGGCCATAGTAGGCCGGCAGGCCGGCGAGCTGGGCGTAGGCGAGCGACTGGGGTATCGCCAGCAGCGCAACCGTGAGGCCGGCGATGGTGTCCGCGCGCAGCGCGTCCCGCGTGAGCAGCGGCCGCCAGAGCAGAAAAGGGAACAGCTTCGACGGCCAGGAGCGGGAAGGCGGGGAGGTGGGCGGGTTCAATTTTCTGGCAGGGTGACGGGCTGCCTGCATTATCGGCCATAGCGCAGCCGCCGGGCAATGCCGGTGATATCCGGGGCTTTTCATGTATAATCGCCGCCGAAGAAATATCCCGAAAAACCGGAGGAAACCGACCGAAATGAAGTCCAGGAAAATTCTCAGCATCGCAGCCGCCGCAATGTGCGTCGCCGCTGCAGGCGGCGTCCAGGCCGCAACCGGCGATCCGGCCGCAGGCGCGCAGAAGAACTCGATGTGCATCGGCTGCCACGGCATCCCCGACTACCGGACCGCGTTCCCCGAGGTGTACAGCGTGCCGAGGCTGGGCGGACAGCACGCCGCGTATATCGTCAACGCGCTGCAGGAATACAAATCAGGCGCGCGCAGCCATCCCTCGATGAGGGCGATCGCCAGGCGGACTTTCCGACCAGGACATGGCGGATCTCGCGGCATATTATTCTTCCGGTCCGGCGAAGCCGGCGGCCAAGTAATCCGGGAACAGGCCAATGAAAAACCTATCGACGAAAACACTTTTCTGGGCCGGATGCTGTGCGGTCCTGTTTGCCAGCAGCGCGGTGATGGCGGGCGAGTCGGACGCGGGCAAGGAAAAATCCAAGGTCTGCGCCGCGTGCCACGGTCCGGACGGCAACAGCCAGTCACCGGACTTTCCGCGGCTGGCCGGCCAGCATGAAGATTATCTGGTCAGGGCGCTGAAAGATTACCAGTCCGGCGCGCGCAAGAACCCGATCATGGCGCCGCAGGCGGCCAAGCTGTCGCAGCGCGATATCGCCGATCTGGCCGGGTATTTCTCGCACCAGCAGGGCCTCGTAGACAAACGCTGATCAAACGGGCGCTGCCCGTTTTATTTGCGTCATTCCCGCGAAGGCGGGTATCCCCTTCCCCTGCTTGCGGGGGGAGAGCCTGCGCCGCACGCGAGGGGGCCTAGGATGGGGGCCACTCTAACAACATACTGGGTCCCCGCCTTCGCGGGGACGACGAACCCCCCCCATCTGATCAGGGCTGTCCGGCCCTCTTTTCCAGGCACGCCAGGTAAATCTTCGGATCGGGCGCGGCGTTGAGGCGCTGCGCCTGCCACAGCATTTCCCCCAGGCATTCGAGCAGCGCGTGCTTGGCATCGTGCTCCGCACCCGTCTTCTGCAGCAGGCGCTGATACAGCGCGAGTATCCCGGCCGGCTGGTCGATCGAAAGCTGTTCCTCCACCGCGAGGTGCAGCGACAGGTGCAGAAACGGGTTGATGCCGCCGTCTTCCGGCAGGAAGTCGCGTTCGAGATGACGCTCCGGCGCATCGAGCAGCGCGTGATATTCGGGATGCAGGCTGATCACCGCCAGCGCGGGCCGTTCGAGCCCGCTGAGCGCTTCGCCGCGCCGGTATTTTCCCCAGGTGTCGAAAAAGAAGCGGCGGGCTTCGTCGCGGGAAGGGCTGAACATTTCAGGGACTAGGGGCTGGGGACTGGGGGCTAGGGATCAAGGGCTAGGGGTTGGGGATCAGGGACGAATGTTCAGTCTGGTCGCTATTTTGATTTTACTCCGAGGGACAGGTGTTTACTTTTCCCCTAGTCCCTAGCCCCCAGCCCCAGTCCCTGGATTTGTGCGTGAACTCGCACAAATCGTTAATGAGGCACGCCGAACACCTCGGCTTCCGCGCCACGCACACGTAGCGGCCGTGCAGGATCAGCCAGTGATGGGCGTCGTGCTTGAACTCGTCCGGCACGAACTTGAGCAGCTTGCGTTCGACTTCCTCCACGTTCTTTCCGGGCGCGATGCCGGTGCGGTTGGAGACGCGGAAGATATGCGTGTCCACCGCGATCGTCGGCTGGCCGAACGCGGTGTTCAGGATCACGTTCGCCGTTTTGCGCCCGACCCCCGGCAGGCTCTCCAGCGCCTCGCGCGTTTGCGGCACCTCGCCGCCATGTTGTTCCAGCAGCAGTTTGCAGGTGGCGAGAATGTTTTTGGCCTTGGTGCGGTAGAGGCCGATGCTCTTGATGTGCTGCTCGAGCCCGCTCTGGCCAAGCGCCAGGATTCGTTCCGGCGTATTCGCATGGGGGAACAGCTTTTGCGTGGCGAGATTGACGCTCTTGTCGGTGGCCTGCGCCGACAGCACGACGGCGACCAGCAGTTCGAACGGCGAAGCGTATGTGAGTTCGGTGCGCGGCGCGGGATTGGCGGCGCGCAGGCGCGTGAAAATTTCGTGGCGTTTGGCGGAATTCACGCGTCGGACGTTATCCGAAACCGCGGAGATTGACAACGCGGCCGGCGCGGGCGCATCGTATCGCCGCCTGTTGCTTTGTGTTATTTTTTCCCGGTTCGCAGCAAAAAGGAATTCTCCGTCATGCCGTTGCTGTTCTGGTTGCGTTGCGCGATCGCGCTCCTCGCCCCGCTCGCGGCGGTCACCGCCGCGGCGCAGCCGGTCACGGTCGAGCGCGACACGCCGCTGTATTCCGAAGCGCGGCTCGACTCCCCGGTCGTGGCGAACCTGAAGAAGGGCACGGCCGGCGAGGCCGTGGCGAAGAGCGGCGCGTGGATCAATCTCAAGACGCCGGGCGCGGCGGGCTGGCTGTTTTCCTTCAACGTGCGTTTCGCGTCGGCGCAGCCGGGAGCGGAGGCGGGCGGCGCTTCGGTGCTCGGGCGGCTGGTCGGCCCGCGCGAGAACGTCAATGTCACCAGCGCGATGGGCGTGCGCGGGATCGGCGAAGAAGATCTGCGCCAGGCGCGCTTCAACGGCGATCAGCTGAAGCTGCTCGATCGCTACGCGGTGTCCAAAGCAGACGCAGAGAATAGCGCGCAGGCGAGCGGCCTCAACGCCGCGCGCGTCGACTACTTCGATGGCCCGTCGCGATGAAGAAATACCATAATCCGTTGTTTATATTGGTATTTATCTGCTGCAGCGCGGCGGCCGGCAGCGCGTCTGCGCTCGACCTCGATCTGAACCGGCTGTTCAGCGCCGGCAAGGATCTGGCGACCGCCGCCACCGGCGTCGACGAAAAAGACGAGATCGCGATGGGGCGCGAGATCGCCGGCCGCATGCTCGGCGCCGCGCCGCTGGTCGCCGATCCCGAACTGCAGGCCTACGTGAACCGCGTCGGGCGCTGGGTGGCGTCGCAGACCGAGCGTCCCGATCTGCCGTGGCATTTCGGCGTGCTCGACACCCCGACGATCAATGCGTTCGCCGCGCCCGGCGGCTACGTGCTGATCACGCGCGGGCTCTACGACATTCTCGACAACGAGGCGCAGCTGGCCGGCGTGCTCGGGCACGAGATCGGCCACATCGTGCGGCGCCACCACGTGACCGTGATGCAGAAAAGCGCGGCCATCTCCGCCGGCACCAAGCTCGCGCAGCGCGACGACCGCGCGCAGATCCTCAACAACATGATCGGCACCGGCGCCGAGGTGTTTGCGCGCCGCCTCGACAAGAGCGCCGAATTCGAGGCCGACGCGATCGGCGTCGTGCTCGCGGCGCGCGCCGGCTACAACCCGTACGGTCTCGTCGACGTGCTGCAGAAGCTCGCGATGCATGGCGCCGACGATGCCTCGCTCGCGCTCTTGTTCAAGACCCATCCGCTTCCCGGCGACCGCCTGTCGCAGCTGGGCGACGAGCTCGCGCCGCACGTGGCCACGCTGCCGGCCGGTATCGAACCGAAGATCAGGACTGTCGCCGCGACAGCCGGCCCGGCGCGCGCCGCACAGCCGCTGCCCACAGCCGGTGCCAAGGGTTTGCAGGAAGAGCCCGCGCCCGCGGCGCCGCCTGCGCAAAAAACGCCCTCCGTCGATCCCACGCAACTCCTGCGCGGCATTTTCGGGCGCTAGCCTGGTTAAGTATGGATCTGTCATTCCCGCGAAGGCGGGAATCCAGGATTTTCAGAAGTTGTTGCTGGATCCCCGCCTTCGCGAGGACGACTTGATCAAGACTGCACTAATCCACGGAACCGGCATCGCATTCCCACCTGCCGAATCCTGAATCCCGAATCCCGTCTCACCGGCGTTGCTGCAATCTTGCCTTCGCGCGCGCCATCGCTTTTTGAATCGTTTCGCGCTTGGTCTTTTCGGCGGCGGATTCCCGCGCCGCGGCCCGCCGCAGCGCGCGTTCCTCGTCTTCGCGCTGCAGGCGGCGCTGCCGTGCCGCGGTGCGCCGCAGCGCCAATGCTTCGGCGGCGCGTTTCTCTTCGGGCGTGAGCTCGCCGGTGGCCCGCATGCTGATGCAGTCCACGGGGCACGGCGCGATACACAGCCGGCAGCCGGTGCATTCCTGCGCGATCACGGTGTGCATGACGCCGGCGGCGCCGGCGATGGCGTCGACCGGACAGGCCTGGATGCACAGCGTGCAGCCGATGCAGACCTGTTCGTCGATGACGGCGACGGCATCGAACGGCGGCGATGCAGGACCGGGTGTCGTCACGCGGCGGCCTGGAGCGGATCGAGGTAATCGCGGCCCGCGTCCTGCGCCAGACCGGCGTGCGTGACGCGGCCGGCGCAGACCTGCAGTCCGTTGCGCAGTCCGGCATTGTCGGTCACCGCGCGGCGCAGCCCCTTCGCGGCGAGCTCCAGCGCATAGGGCAGCGTGGCCTGCGTGAGCGCGAGCGTCGAAGTGCGCGCGACCGCCGACGGCATGTTGGCCACGCAATAGTGCACGACGCCGTCCTCGATGTAGATCGGGTCCGAATGGGTGGTCGGATGCGAAGTCTCGCAGATCCCGCCCTGGTCGATCGCGACGTCGACGATGACCGAGCCCGGCCGCATCTGTTTCAGATCCGCGCGGCGGATCAGCCGCGGCGCGCGCAGGCCCGGCAGCAGCACGGCGCCGATCACGAGATCCGCGTCGTGCACCAGCGGCGGGATCGATTGCGCATTCGAGATCGCGGTCTTCAGGCGGGTGTCGAACACCTCGTCGAGACGGGCGAGCTGGCGCGCGCTGCAGTCGAGCAGCGTCACGTCCGCGCCCATGCCGATCGCGACGCGCGCGGCGTTCTCGCCGACGGTGCCGCCGCCGATGATCACGACCTTCGCGGGCGCGACGCCCGGCACGCCGCCGAGCAGCACGCCGCTGCCGCCGTTGGCCATCTGCAGCGCCCACGCGCCGACCTGCGGCGCGAGCCGCCCCGCGACCTGCGACATCGGCGTGAGCAGCGGCAACCCGCCGCCCGCGTCGGTCACGGTTTCGTAGGCGACGCACGCGACCTTGCGCTCGAGCATGGCGGCGAGCAGCACCGGGTCCGGCGCGAAATGGTGATAGCAGAACAGAATCTGTGCGGGATGGGTCAGCGCGAATTCGGCGGACTGCAGTTCCTTGACCTTGATCACCATGTCGGCGGCGTAGGCTTCGCGCGCGCCGGCGGCGATCTGTGCGCCGGCGTTGCGGTAGAGTTCATCCGCAAAGCCAATTTTGGTGCCGGCGCCGGCCTCGACACGGACCTGGTGTCCGGCGGCAACCAGCGCGCGCACGCCGTCGGGCGTGACGCCGACGCGGTATTCGTGGTTCTTGATCTCTTTAGGCACGCCGATCAGCATCGTGGACTCCGTCCGGAAAGCGGTAAAACGTGAAATGTGAAACGTGAAACGTAAGACCCGCATAGCGGGGCCGGTTTCTGCGACTCAACGATTCACGTTTCACATTTCACGATTCACGTTTCACGTTCAGGGCATCCACACATTCGGCCACGAGCCGCGGGCCGCGGTAGACGAGCCCGGTGTAGAGCTGCACGAGGCTCGCGCCGGCATGGATTTTTTGCGCGGCGTCGGCGCCGTTCATGATGCCGCCGACGCCGATCACGGGCACGCTGCCGTCGAAGCGCGCCGGCGAGCTGCGCGACGATCGCGGTCGAGCGCTGCGTCAGCGGCGCGCCGCTCAGGCCGCCGGTCTCGGCGCCGTGCGGCAGGCCCGCCACGCCGTCGCGCGCGATCGTGGTGTTGGTCGCGATCACGGCGTCGATCGCGTGTTTCTGCAGCAGTCCGGCGATCGCATCGACCTGCGCGGCTTCGAGATCGGGTGCGATCTTCAGCGCGAGCGGCACGTATTTGCCGTGCTCGTTGGCGAGCTTGCGCTGTTCCGCTTTGAGCGCGCCGAGCAGGTTTTCCAGTTCGGCGGCGTCCTGCAGCTGGCGCAGATTTTTGGTGTTGGGCGACGAGATGTTGACCGTCACGTAGCTCGCCAGCGCATAGACCTTGCGCAGGCAGGCGAGGTAATCGTCGACGGCGCGCCCGATCGGCGTGTCGAAATTCTTGCCGATGTTGATGCCGAGCACGCCGCGGTAGCGCGCGCGCCGCACGTTGGCGACGAGCCGGTCGACGCCGTCGTTGTTGAAGCCCATGCGGTTGATCACCGCCTGCGCCTCGCGCACGCGGAACAGGCGCGGGCGCGGATTGCCGGGCTGCGGGCGCGGGGTGACGGTGCCGACCTCGATGAAGCCGAAGCCCAGCGCCGCGAGCGCGTCGATGTAGTCGCCGTTCTTGTCGAGACCGGCGGCGAGCCCGACCGGGTTGGGAAAGTCGATGCCCATGACCTTGCGCGGACAGGCCGCGGGCCGCGGCGCGAGCAGGCCCGCGAGCCCGGTCCGCTGCAGGAGTCTTCAGCGAGTTCAGCGTCAGGTGGTGCGCGGTTTCGGCGTCCAGCGCGAACAGCAGCGGTCGCAGCAGCGAATATGACATGTTGTTATTTTACTCGCTGCCGGCCTCAAACCCGAATAGACAGGATTAACAGGATGTACAGGATTTACCCGACGATTCCTGAATTTCAATCTTGTTAATCTTGTAAAGCCTGTCCATGACCTGCCGTCGGATCAGGGCGCGACCGCCTGCCAGCGCTCGTCGATCAGGCCCTGCATCGGCTGGAACTGGATCTTGTAGGACATTTTCCGGCTTTGCGCGATCCAGTAGCCGAGATAGAGATAGGGCAGCTCGAGCCGGCGGCACAGGTCGATCTGCCACATGATGTTGTAGGTGCCGAAACTCGCGCCGCGCACTTCCGGGTCGAAGAAGGTATAGACCGACGACATCCCGTCCTGCAGCTGGTCGACGATGCTGACCATGCGCAGCGCGCCGTCCTCGCGGAATTCGATCAGCCGCGATTCGACGTTGCTCTGCAGCAGGAAGTGGCGGTACTGCTCGCGGCTGTCCTGGTCCATGCCGCCGCCGCTGTGGCGGTGCGCCTGGTAGCGCAGGTAGAGCGCGTAATGCTCGGAGTGGTACTTGAGCTCGAGCACCTCGGCCGTCAGCGCCGCATGCTTTTTCCAGGCCCGGCGCTGGGCGCGACTCGCTTCGTAGTCCCCGACCACGACGCGCACCGGCACGCAGGCGCGGCAGTGGTCGCAGTAGGGGCGGTAGGTGAAGGCGCCGCTGCGGCGGAACCCCGCGCGCACGAGCTCGCTGTAGACCGCGCCGTCGATCAGGTGGCCGGGGGTGGCGACCTGCGAGCGCGCCATGCGGTCCGGCAGATAGCTGCACGGATAGGGCGCAGTCGCGTAGAACTGCAGCACCGACAGCGGAAACTCATTCAAATAAGTCATCGTCGAAGCGCCATTTGCCTGCTGGTTGCGCATAGTTTACCAATTCCTGCAGCCGGCGGATAAATTCGGCGCGCGGGATTTCGCGGGCGCCGAACGCGGCGAGGTGCGAGGTTTTCATCTGGCAGTCGATCATGCCGAAATTCCAGCGCTCGAGCTGGGTCACGAGATGCACGAGCGCGAGCTTCGAGGCGTCGGTCGCGCGCGTGAACATCGATTCGCCGTAGAACATGCGGCCGAGCGCGACGCCGTAGAGCCCGCCGGCGAGCTCGCCGCCGATCCAGGTCTCGACGGAATGCGCGAGGCCCTGCTCGTGCAGCGCGCAGTAGGCGGCGATCATGTCTTCGGTGATCCAGGTGCCGTCCTGGCCCGTCGCGCGGTTCGGCGCAGGCGCGCATGACCTGCTCGAACGCGGTGTCGGCGCGGATTTCGTAATCGCGGCGGCGCAGGCGTTTTTTGAGGGAACGGGTCACGCGCAGTTCGGCGGGGAACAGCACCATGCGCGGGTCGGGCGACCACCACAGCAGCGGCTGGTCGTCGGAATACCAGGGAAAGATGCCGTGGCGGTAGGCGTCGACGAGGCGCTCAGGCGAGAGCTCGCCGCCGGCGGCGAGCAGGCCGTTGGGCTCGGCGAGCGCGCGGCTCACGGGCGGGAAGGGGTCGTGGGGTTCGAGCCAGGAGATCATATGTGGGCTATTGTACGGTGGATTGTTGGTAAAGCGGAGACACAGAGGACACAGAGGACACGGAGGAAAAACGAAAGCGAGACAGAAGGACACGAAGGACACCAAGGACACGAAGGAAAACAAAAAATGATTAATTACCGGGAGCTTTTGCTTTTCAGGGAAACCAAGCCATGCCGACGCGCTACGTTCTGATCGGCTACGAAAACGTCCGGTGATAGCGGGAAAAGCCGTGAATGGGAAATGGGAAATGGGGAATTGGAAGTCGGGAGTGGGGAATCGGAAATCGTGACCAGTGACCAGTGATTGACCGCTACGAGATCCACCGTTCCCCGTTTGTCTTTGTAATTCTTGGCGTGCTTGCGGCTAGTTATTTTTGTTTTCCTTTGTGTCCTTCGTGTCTCCGCTTTTGATCTTCTTGGCGTCTTGGCGCCTTGGCGGTTCAATCTTTCTTGCTTTTTCAGTGACAACGACACCAGTCTTTTTGATATAGATCAAGGGCCATCGACGGCCGCGGCTTTAGCATAAAATCGATGAAAACCGTGACCACATGACCCCCCCGGCAGCCGACACCGCAGTTTCCGCCGCCAGCGCGCCCGCGAACGCGGAGCGCGACTGCTTCCACTGCGGCCTGCCGCTGCCGGCCGTGTCCTATGCGGTGGTGATCGACGGCGCTGCGCACGACACCTGCTGCCGCGGCTGCCAGGCCGTCGCGCAGACCATCGTCGACAACGGCCTCGCCTCCTATTACCGCCATCGCACCGTGTTGCCGCAGTCGCAGCCTTCAACCGGCGACGACATCCTCGCGCAGCTGCGCCTCTACGACCTGCCCGAGATCCAGCGCGGTTTCGTGCGCGAGACCGATGCGGGAGAGCACGGCAAGGAAGCCTCGCTGCTGCTCGACGGCATCACCTGCGCCGCCTGCGTCTGGCTGATCGAGCAGCGGCTGGCGCGGCTCGCGGGCGTGCACGAGGTCGCGGTGAATTACGCGACGCGGCGCGCGCGCGTGCGCTGGGACGAGCGCCGCATCCCCCTGAGCGAAATCCTGCGCGCGGTCGCGGACCTGGGCTACGGCGCGCAGCCGTACGACAGCGCGCGCTCCGACGATGCGTTGAAGCGCGAGCGCCGCGCGATGCTGTGGCGCCTGTTCGTCGCCGGCTTCGGCATGATGCAGGTGATGATGTACGCGGTGCCGGTCTACATCGCGGACGGCGACATGGCGCTCGACCTCGAGCAGCTGATGCGCATCGCGAGCCTGGTGCTGACCGCGCCGGTCGTGGCGTGGGCGGCCGCGCCGTTTTACGCCGGCGCGTGGCGCGAGCTGAAGGCGCGCCGCGTCGGCATGGACGTGCCGGTCGCGCTCGGGATCATCGCGGCGTTCGCGGCGAGCGTGCTCGCGACGCTGCGCGGCGACGGCCCGGTCTACTTCGATTCGATCTCGATGTTCGTGTTTCTGCTGCTCGGCGCGCGCTATCTCGAGATGGGCGCGCGCGCGAGGGCCGCCGAGGCGCAGGAGCGTCTCGCGCGGCTCACGCCCGCGGTCGCCGAGCGCCTGAACCACTACCCCGGACCCGCGCAGCGCGAGGAAGTGCCGGTCGCGAGCCTGCGGCCCGGCGATTACGTCGCGGTGCGCCCCGGCGCCGCCATTCCCGCCGACGGCACGGTCGTCGAAGGCGAGAGCAGCGTCGACGAATCGCTGCTCACCGGCGAATCGCGCGCGGTGGCGAAGCGCGCGGGCGATGCGCTCACCGGCGGCGCGGTGAACCTGAACGGTCCGCTCACGATGCGCGTCGAGCGCGTCGGGCAGGACACGGTGCTCGCCGGCATCGTGCGCCTGATGGACCGCGCGCAGACCGAAAAGCCGAAAATCGCGCAGCTCGCCGACCGCGTCGCGCGCTGGTTCGTCAGTGCGCTGCTGGTACTTGCCGCCGTCGTGGCGCTCGCGTGGTACGCGATCGACCCGTCGCGCGCGCTGTGGATCACCGTCGCGGTGCTGGTGGTGACCTGTCCGTGCGCGCTGTCGCTCGCGACGCCGGCGGCGCTGACCGCCGCCACCGGCACGCTGTTCCGGCGCGGCGTGCTCGTGACGCGCGGCCACGCGCTGGAGACGCTGGCGGCGGCCACGCATTTCGTGTTCGACAAGACCGGCACGCTGACCGAGGGCAGGATGGCGCTGATCGACGTGATCCCGCTGGGCGGGGAACGCGAACGCTGCCTCGCGCTGGCGGCGCGGCTCGAAAGCGCATCCGAGCATCCGATCGGCCGCGCCATCGTCGCCGCGGCGCGCAAAACGCAGGACGGCGGCGCGGTGCGCGATCTCTCCAATGTGCCGGGCGAGGGCGTGGAAGCGCGCATCGACGGGCAACTGCTGCGCATCGGCACGCCCCGCTTCGTCGCGGCGCTGCATGGGAAGGCCCTGCCCGCGGAACTCACGCGCGTGAAAGACGAGGTCGGCGTGGTGGCGCTCGGCGACGTGAACGGCTGGCTCGCGCTGTTCACGCTCGGCGACCCGCTGCGGCGCCACGCGCGGCTGCTGGTGCGCGAGCTTCAGGCGCTGGGCGCGACCGTGTGCCTGCTCTCCGGCGACCGCGCGGCGCAGGTCGCGCATCTCGCGCGCGAACTCGGCATCGCGCGCGCGTACGGCGACGCGACGCCGCAGGGCAAGCTCGAATTCGTGCGCGCGCTGCAGCAGCAGGGCGCGGTGGTGGCGATGATCGGCGACGGCGTCAACGACGCGCCGGTGCTGGCGCAGGCGCAGGTCTCGGTCGCGCTGGCGGGCGGCACGCGGCTCGCGCAGATCAGCGCCGACATGGTGTTGATGTCGGAACGGCTCGACGCGCTGCTCGATGCGGTGCGCACCGCGCGCCGCACGCTGCGCGTGATCCGCCAGAACCTCGCGTGGGCGGTCGTCTACAATGCCGTCGCGCTGCCGCTGGCGGTGCTCGGCCACGTCACGCCGCTCGTCGCGGGCGTCGGCATGTCGCTGTCCTCGCTCGCCGTGGTGCTCAACGCGCTGCGCCTGCTGCGGCCTTCCGATCCGCAACCGGTCGCGGACCCCGCCGCTGCCTGCGCTCGCATTGCAGGAAAGTGAAAGTCCGTAACAAAAGCGAAGACCTATAGCCACAGAGAACACAGAGATCACAGAGAAACAGAATAATTATTATTAGAAACAACAGGCTATGAGACATAATTCGTTGTTTATTTTTCCTCTGTGTCCTCTGTGTCTCTGTGTCCTCTGTGGCTGATGCTTTTTGGTATGCGCTTTGAACGGAAGCAACAGATTCATAGCGATGGACATTCTTTATTTATTGATTCCGCTGAGCCTCGTGCTGGTGTTCGTCATCGGCGGGGTGTTCTGGTGGGCGGTGCACAGCGGCCAGTTCGACGACCTCGAAGGGCCGGCGCAGCGCGTGCTGATGGATGACGACCGGCCGCACGAGTGACGCCGCAATGAGCAGAACTTTCCTCGAAAACAAGCAATGGACAGGATTTACAGGATTAAACCCCCGGGGTAATCAAGTCAATCATGTAAATCCTGTTAATCCTGTCTATTTGGTTTTGGCGATTTTCTTACCTTGACAGGCAATCCAGGGAGAGCCCCATGAGCGCAAGAGAAGCGGCAGAGGCCACGATCAGGGACGAGCATCGCACGCTGGGGGCGGTGATGGAAGCGCTGCAGCGAATGCTGGCCGACGTCGCTGCGCAGCACGCCGAGCCCGATTTCGCGCTGTTCAGCGCCGCGCTTTGCTACCTGTCCGATTTCCCGGAACGCTGCCACCATCCGAAGGAGGACGAATACCTGTTCGAGGCGCTGCGCCGGCGCACCGCGGACTTCAACGCGGTGCTCGACGAGCTGCAGGCCGAGCACATCCGCGGCGCGCAGACGCTCGATCAGCTGCAGCGCGCGCTGGTCCACTACCAGGGCGGCACGCCCGGCGGTCTCGGCCTGTTTCGCACCGCGGTCGACGCTTACAGCGCAACGCTGGGCGAGCACATGCGCAAGGAAGAAGCATTGCTGACGCAGGCGCACGACCGTCTCGCCGAAGAGGACTGGTCACGGATCGCGTCGGCATTCGACGCCAACGACGATCCGCTGTTCGAGGGCAACCGCCGCGAGGAATTCCGCAGGCTGTTCCTGCGTATTTTCAACCTGCTGCCGCGCAGGTTGAAAATGCCCGCGCCGCACGCCCGCAACGAGCGGTGATCCGGCTGCGCCCGGGCCGATCTGCTATAGTGGAATCCGGTCTTTTTCACCCGCAAATCATGGATCTTCCGCAACAGCGGCTCAGCACCAAGCTCGTCTGGATCGCCGTCGTGTTTCTGGTGGTGGCGCTGACGGCGATCGGCTTCACGCTGCTCGAGTCCTGGAAGTTCGAGGGCGGCGCGGCGGCCATCAACGACATGGGCAGCGAGCGCATGCGCTCCTACCGCATCGGCTACCTGTTGTCGGAGAGCCTGCGCGATCCGGCGCACGCGGCGGCGGTGCGCGGGGACCTCACGCGGGAGATGAAGACGTTCGAGGACGTGCTGCTCGCGATCCGCAGCGGCGATCCGGCGCGGCCGCTGTTCCTGCCGCGCGGCTCGGGCATCGCCGGCGACGTCGATGCCGTGCTGGCGGACTGGCAGCGCGAAATCCGCCCGCTGATCGAAACCGTGCTGGCCGATCCCGGCGCCGCGGTGCGAAGCGGGCAGGCCACCGCGGCGCGCTTTCGCATCGAGCGCTTCGTGCAGCGCATCGACCACGTGGTGCGCGAAATCGAACAGAGCAACGCGCGCGACATCGCGTTCCTGCGCTATACGCAATTCGGGCTGATCGCGCTCGCCATGGCGGGCACCGTGGCGCTCGTCTACCTGATGTTCCTGCTGGTGGTGCGCCCCGTCGGCCGCCTGCAGGAAGGCATGCAGCGCATGGCGCGCGGCGAGCTCGAAACGCGGCTGCCGATCGAGACGCGCGACGAGTTCGGCGAGCTGGCCGAGGGTTTCAACCGCATGGCGAGCCACCTGCAGGACCTGTACGCGACGCTCGAGGAGCGCGTGGCGGAGAAGACGCGCACGCTGGCCGACAAGAACCGCGAGCTGGCGGCGCTCTACGAGGTGACCACGCTGCTCAACGAGCCGGTCTCGGCCGAGGCGCTGTGCCGCGGCTTTCTGAAGAAACTGATCGGCCTGCTCGACGCGCAGGGCGGCGCGGTGCGCCTCGTCGATGCGAAGACCCGGGACATCCACCTCTACGTGCACGAGGGACTGAGCGCCGAATTCGTCAGGGACGAGCAGTGCCTCGACATGGGGGAATGCCTGTGCGGCGCGGCGGCGCAGAACAACACCTCGATCGTCCAGTTCATGGCGCCGCCCAAGGACGGCGACATCGCGCTGCATTGCCAGAAGGCCGGCTACCAGACGGTTTCGGTGTTCGCGATCCGCTTCCGGCGCCAGACGCTGGGCCTGTTCAATCTGTATCATCGCGAGCCGCGCGAGTTTTCGGCGCAGGAGCGGCAGATGCTGGAGACGCTGGGACAGAACCTCGGGGTGGCGATCGAGAACCAGCGCCTGGTATCGCGCGACAGGGAACTCGCGGTGTCGGAAGAGCGCAACCTGCTCGCGCAGGAGCTGCACGACAGCATCGCGCAATCGCTGGCTTTCCTCAACCTGCAGGCGCAGCTGCTGGAAGACTCGCTCAAGCCGCGCCGACATGAGCGAGGCGCGCGCGACCCTCGCGCAGATCCGCGAGGGCATCCAGGAAAGCTACGACGACGTGCGCGAGCTGCTCGTGCATTTCCGCACCCGCATCGACCAGGAGGACATCGAGGCTGACGGTCAGGAAGTCGCTCGAGCGCTTCGAAACCCAGACCGGCATCGGCACGTCGTGCAAGGTGACGGGCCGCGGCGTGCCGCTGTCGCCGGAGCAGCAGCTGCAGGTGCTGCACATCCTGCAGGAGGCGCTGTCCAACGTGCGCAAGCATTCGCGCGCCTCGCGCGTGGAATTCGAGATGAGCCGCGACCGCGATTACGTGTTCCGGATTCGCGACAACGGCTGCGGTTTCGACCCCGCCGCGCTCGACGACAAGGCCGGTTCCCACGTCGGGCTGCGCATCATGAAAGAGCGCGCGCAGCGCATCGGCGGGCAGATCCGCATCGATTCCCGTCCCGGCCATGGCAGCGAACTCACGCTCGTGTTGCCGATCGCGCGGCAGGAAGACGTTACTGAGGCGGCGGCGTGAGCGTGACCAAGCTGCGCATTTTCCTGATCGACGACCACAGCCTCTTCCGCAGCGGCGTGAAGGCGCTGCTCGCGCGCCAGTCCGATTTCGAAGTGGTGGGCGAAGCGGCGGACGGCCTCGAAGGATTGAAGCGCGCGAAGCAGTTGAAGCCCGACATCGTGCTGCTCGACCTCAACATGCCGGGCATCTCCGGCCGCGAAGCCGTCAAAATGCTGGCCGAGGAACTGCCGCAGACCCAGGTGCTGATGCTGACGGTCTCGGAAGACGCGGAAGACCTGATCGACACGCTGAAGTCCGGCGCGCGCGGCTATCTGCTCAAGAACATCGACGCCGATTATCTGGTGGATGCGATCCGGCGCGCGGCGCGCGGCGAAGCGGTGATGTCGCCGCAGATGACGAGCAAGCTGGTGCAGGGACTGCAGAGCAACGGCAGCGCGGCTCCCGCGCCTGCAGCGCCGGAAAAAGACCGCATCAGCCCGCGCGAGCGCGAAATTCTCGAGTGGCTGGCGCGCGGCGCGAGCAACAAGCAGATGGCGCGCGAGCTCGGCCTCGCCGAGAGCACGATCAAGATCCATGTGCAGAACATCCTGCGCAAGCTCAATCTCAGCAGCCGGGTGCAGGCGGCCGTCTACGCGGTCGAACACGGCATCGCTGAAAAAAGTAAATAAAAACAACGGATTATATCAATCCCGACCTCTCGGGGCCGCGCCGCCGCCGGCGCGGGATCGTCGCGTTTCTCCCTCCGGTTTTTTCAGAAGGACTAGTCCGAAGTAACTAGACGCGCGTCCCCCGCTTAGCCGTCAGGAGAATGGTCCGCGCGGCGCGCCGCCGGTATCTTCGTCCGCAGGTACTGAAAGGAGCGGGCGATGGCTTCGCAACAATACAAAGCGTGGTCGGTGGTGACGGCGAGCACGACGGCGTTCACGGTCTGTTTCATGGTGTGGATGATGTTCGCCGTGATCGGCATTCCGATCAAACAGAACCTGGGCCTCAACGAAACGCAGTTCGGCATCCTCGTCGCATTGCCGGTGCTCACCGGTTCCCTGATCCGCCTGCCGCTGGGCATGTGGACCGACCGGTTCGGCGGGCGCATCGTGTTCTTCGTGCTGATGCTGTCCACCGTGTTTCCGATCTGGCTGATTTCCCGGGCCACCGAATACTGGCACTTCCTGGTGACCGGCCTGTTCGTGGGTCTCGCCGGCGGCTCGTTCACGGTCGGCATCGCCTATTGCGCGCGCTGGTTCCCGCGGGAGCGCCAGGGTCTCGCCATGGGCATTTTCGGCGCCGGCAACACCGGCGCGGCGGTGAACAAGCTGGTGGCGCCGAGCATCGTGGTCGCGTTCGGCTGGACGATGGTGCCGCAGGTGTATGCCGTGATGATGCTGGTGATGGCGATCCTGTTCTGGGTCTTCTCCTATACCGACGAGCAGCACGCCACGGGCGCTTCCTCGGTGACGGTCAAAGAGCAGCTGATGGTGCTCAAGGATCCGACCGTGTGGAGATACAGCCAGTACTATTCGATCGTCTTCGGCGGCTACGTCGCGCTGTCGCTGTGGATGACCAAGTACTACATTTCCGAGTACGGTTTCGACATCAAGGTGGCGGCGCTGCTCGCCGCCGGCTTCAGCATTCCGGGAGGCGTGCTGCGCGCGATCGGCGGCTGGTTCTCCGACAAGTACGGCGCGCACACCATCACCTGGTGGGTGTTGTGGATCTCGCTGGTGTGCCTGTTCTTCCTGTCCTACCCGCAGACCGATCTCACCATTCAGACCGTGACCGGCCCCAGGACCTTTCATTTCGGGCTCAATCCGACCCTGTTCACCATCATCATGTTCAGCATGGGCATCGCCTTCGCGATCGGCAAGGCCTCGGTGTTCAAGTACATCTCCGACGACTATCCGCACAACATCGGCGTGATTTCCGGCGTGGTGGGCCTCGCGGGGGGCATGGGCGGTTTCATCCTGCCCATCATGTTCGGCGCGCTGGTGGACATCACGGGCATCCGTTCCTCCGCCTTCATGCTGATGTTCGGCATCGTGTGGGTTTCGCTGATGTGGATGTATTTCACCGAGGTGCGGCCGCTGAGCCGCCGGGGCCCCGAGCCCACGCACTTCACCTGAACGCTGTTCAATTCAAGGAGCAATCATGAACGCTCAAGCCGTTTCGCCCAAACCCAGGTTCGGCAGCGTGCTGACCATCTGGACGCCGGAAGACAAGGCGTTCTGGCAGCGCGAAGGCAAGGCGATCGCGAACCTCAACCTGTGGATTTCGATCCCCGCGCTGCTGCTGTCGTTCGCAGTATGGATGGTGTGGAGCGTGGTGGTGGTCAACCTGCCCAGCATCGGATTCAAGTTCACCACCAACCAGCTGTTCTGGCTGGCGGCGCTGCCCGCGCTGTGCGGCGCGACGCTGCGCATTTTCTATTCGTTCATGGTGCCGATTTTCGGCGGCCGCAAGTGGACCGCGATTTCGACGGCTTCGCTGCTGCTGCCGGCGCTCGGGATCGGCTTCGCCGTGCAGGATGCGACCACCAGCTACCCGACCTTCGTGGCGCTGGCGCTGCTGTGCGGCTTCGGCGGCGGCAATTTCGCCTCGAGCATGGCCAACATCAGTTTCTTTTTTCCCAAGGAACGCAAGGGCTCGGCGCTGGGCCTGAACGCGGGGCTCGGCAACCTCGGCGTGTCGGTCGTGCAGTTCGTCGTGCCGCTGGTCATCACCGCCGGCGTGTTCGGCGCGCTCGGCGGCGAACCGCAGACCTGGGTCAAAGGCGCCGCAAGCGGCAAGATCTGGCTGCAGAACGCCGGTTTCATCTGGGTGCCGTTCATCGTGGTTTCGACGATCGCCGCATGGTTCGGCATGAACGACATCGCCAGCGCGAAGGCGTCGTTTTCGGAGCAGGCGGTGATTTTCAAGCGCAAGCACAACTGGCTGATGTGCTGGCTCTACCTCGGAACCTTCGGTTCGTTCATCGGCTACTCGGCGGGTTTCCCGCTGCTGATCAAGTCGCAGTTTCCGGAAGTGAACGCGCTCGCCTTCGCGTTTCTCGGCCCGCTGGTCGGCGCGGTGATCCGGCCTTTCGGCGGCTGGCTGTCGGACAAGCTGGGCGGCGCACCGGTCACGTTCTGGAATTTCATCGCGATGGCGCTGGCGGTGGTCGGCGTGCTCTATTTCCTGCCGAAAGGGGCGGCGGGCGCGCTGGCCCTGCCCTGGGGGCCCGCGGCCGGCAACTTCTACGGTTTTCTCGCGATGTTCATGGTGCTGTTCCTGACCACCGGCATCGGCAACGGCTCGACCTTCCGCATGATCCCGGTCATTTTCATGACCGAGCGGCTGCGCGACGCGGAGGGCAGGGGCACGGATGCGAAAGAGCAGGCGATCAAGGACGCCAACAAGGAGGCGGCGGCGGTGCTGGGCTTCACCTCGGCGATGGCAGCCTACGGCGGGTTCTTCATTCCCAAGAGCTACGGCACCTCGATCTCGATGACCGGCGGGCCCGAGGGCGCGCTCTACGTGTTCATCGTGTTCTACCTGACCTGCATCGCGATGACCTGGTGGTACTACGCGCGCAAGAACGCGGAAATGCCGTGCTGAAGCTGGTGATGAGTAACGAGTGATGAGTAATGGGTAAAACCATTCTCGCTCGATTACTCATTACGCCATTACCCATTACCCATTACTCATTACACGGAGTTTGACATGAGCCACTTTCTCGACCGCCTGACGTACTTCACGCGCCCGCACCCGGAGTTTGCCGGCGGGCATGGCGTCGTCACCAATGAAGACCGCACCTGGGAGGACGGCTACCGCAAGCGCTGGCAGCACGACAAGATCGTGCGCTCCACGCACGGCGTGAACTGCACCGGCTCGTGCAGCTGGAAGATTTACGTGAAGGGCGGCATCGTCACGTGGGAGACGCAGCAGACCGACTATCCGCGCACCCGGGCCGACATGCCCAACCACGAGCCGCGCGGCTGCTCGCGCGGCGCGAGCTACAGCTGGTACCTGTACAGCGCCAACCGCATCAAGTACCCGATGGTGCGCGGCCGCCTGATCCGCCTGTGGCGCGAAGCGCGCCAGACGAAAGCGCCGGTCGAGGCGTGGGCCGCGATCACCGGCGATGCGCAGAAGCTGAAGTCGTACCAGGCGGTGCGCGGCATGGGCGGCTTCGTGCGTTCGACGTGGGACGAGGTCAACGAGATCATCGCCGCGGCCAACGTCCATACCATCAAGCAGTACGGTCCCGATCGCGTGATCGGTTTTTCGCCGATTCCGGCGATGTCGATGGTGTCGTACGCCGCGGGCAGCCGCTATCTGTCGCTGATCGGCGGCGTGTGCATGAGCTTCTACGACTGGTATTGCGACCTGCCGCCGTCCAGCCCGCAGGTATGGGGCGAGCAGACCGACGTGCCCGAGTCGGCCGACTGGTACAACTCGACGTTCATCATGGCGTGGGGCTCGAACGTGCCGCAGACGCGCACGCCGGATGCGCACTTCTTCACCGAGGTGCGCTACAAGGGCGCGAAGACGGTCGCCGTCACGCCGGACTATTCCGAGGTCGCGAAGCTGTGCGACCTGTGGCTGCATCCGAAGCAGGGCACCGACGCCGCGATGGCGATGGCGATGGGGCACGTGATCCTCAAGGAGTTTCATCTCGAAAAACCGTCGGCGTATTTCAGCGACTACGTGCGGCGCTACAGCGACATGCCGCTGCTCGTGAAGCTGGTCAAACGCGGCGACCGCTACGTGCCCGACCGTTTTGTCCGCGCCAGCGATTTCTCCGGCCAGTTCGGCCAGTCCAACAATCCGGACTGGAAGACCGTCGGCGTCGACGAGACGTCGGGCGACGTGGTGACGCCCAACGGCTCGGTCGGGTTCCGCTGGGGGCAGTCCGACGGCAAGTGGAATCTCGAACCGAAGAATGCGGCGTCGGGCGCCGAGGTCAAACTGCGCGCTGTCGCTGATCGACCGCCGCGACGAGGTCGTGCCGGTCGCGTTCCCGTACTTCGGCGGCATCGTCAACGAACAGTTCCAGAACAACGACCAGGGCGCCGACGTTCTGCTGCGCAACGTTCCCGTCAGGAAGCTCGCGCTCGCCGGCGGCGAGTGCTGCGTGGCGACGGTGTTCGACCTGATGGTCGCCAACTACGGCATCGACCGCGGCCTGGGCGGCGCGCACGTCGCCAAATCCTATGACGAGGACGTGCCGTACACGCCGCGCTGGCAGGAGAAGATCACCGGCGTCAAGGCGGCCGATGTCATCACCGTCGCGCGCCAGTTCGCCGACAACGCCGACAAGACCGAGGGCAAGTCGATGGTCATCATCGGCGCGGCGATGAACCACTGGTATCACTGCGACATGAACTACCGCGGCATCATCAACATGCTGGTGATGTGCGGCTGCGTCGGCAAGTCGGGCGGCGGCTGGTCGCATTACGTCGGCCAGGAAAAGCTGAGGCCGCAGACCGGCTGGACCGCGCTCGCCTTCGCGCTCGACTGGCACCGTCCGCCGCGCCAGATGAATTCGACCTCGTTCTTTTACGCGCACACCGACCAGTGGCGCTACGAGAAGCTCGCGGTGAAGGAAATCCTGTCGCCGCTGGCGGACCCGAAGGAATTCGGCGGCAGCCTGATCGATTTCAACGTGCGCGCCGAACGCATGGGCTGGCTGCCGAGCGCGCCGCAGCTGCAGCTCAACCCGATCCAGGTGGCGAAAGACGCGGCAACCGCCGGCGTGGATCCGAAGGACTACGTGGTGAAGGCGCTCAGGGACGGCTCGCTGAAAATGTCGTGCGAAGACCCCGATCATCCGGCAAACTTTCCGCGCAACATGTTCGTGTGGCGCTCCAACCTGCTGGGCTCGAGCGGCAAGGGCCACGAGTACTTCCTCAAGCACCTGCTCGGCACCGTTCATGGCGTGCAGGGCAAGGATCTCGGCAGCCTGGGCGGCGACAAGCCGCAGGAAGTGAAATGGCACGAAGATGCGCCCATCGGCAAGCTCGACCTGCTGGTGACGCTGGACTTCCGCATGTCGACGACCTGCCTGTATTCGGACATCGTGCTGCCGACGGCGACCTGGTACGAAAAGAACGACCTCAACACCTCAGACATGCACCCGTTCATCCACCCGCTGTCGGCGGCGGTGGACCCGGTGTGGGAATCGCGCAGCGACTGGGAGATCTACAAGGGCATCGCGAAAAAGTTTTCCGAAGTCGCGGTCGGCCAGCTCGGCGTCGAGAAAGACCTGGTGCTGACGCCGACGATGCACGACACCCCGGGCGAGCTCGCGCAGGCGACGGACATCAAGGACTGGAAGCGCGGCGAGTGCGACCTCGTTCCCGGCAAGACCGCGCCGCAGATCACGGTGATCGAGCGCGATTACCCGAATACCTACAAGAAGTTCACGGCGCTGGGGCCGCTGATGGCGAAGGTCGGCAACGGCGGCAAGGGCATCGCGTGGAATACCGAGCACGAGGTCGATGCGCTGCGCGCGCTCAACTACCCGGTTGCGGAGGAGGGCATCACCAAGGGCATGCCGCGCATCGAGTCCGACATCGACGCGTGCGAGGTGGTGCTGATGCTTGCGCCCGAGACCAACGGCGAAGTCGCGGTCAAGGCGTGGGAAGCGCTGTCCAAAATCACCGGCCGCGAGCACAAGCACCTGGCGGCGGCCAAGGAAGACGAAAAGATCCGCTTCCGCGACATCCAGGCGCAGCCGCGCAAGATCATTTCCAGCCCGACGTGGAGCGGCATCGAGTCCGAGCACGTCAGCTACAACGCCGGCTACACCAACGTGCACGAGCTGATCCCGTGGCGCACGCTGACCGGGCGCCAGCAGTTCTACCAGGACCACAAGTGGATGCTCGGCTTCGGCGAGGGGCTCTGCGTGTACAAGCCGCCGGTCGATCTCAAGGCGGTCCATCCGATCCAGGGGCACAAGCCGAACGGCAATCCGGAAGTCGTGCTCAATTTCATCACGCCGCACCAGAAGTGGGGCATCCACTCGACCTACACCGACAACCTGCTGATGCTGACGCTGTCGCGCGGCGGGCCGATCGTGTGGCTGTCCGAGACCGACGCGCAGAAGGCCGGCATCGAGGACAACGACTGGATCGAGCTCTACAACGTGAACGGCGCCATCACCGCGCGCGCGGTGGTGTCGCAGCGGGTCAAGGAGGGCATGTGCCTGATGTACCACGCGCAGGAGAAGATCGTGAACGTTCCCGGATCGGAGATCACCGGCTCGCGCGGCGGCATCCACAATTCGGTGACGCGCATCGTCGTCAAGCCGACGCACATGATCGGCGGCTACGCGCAGCTGAGCTACGGTTTCAACTATTACGGCACGATCGGCACCAATCGTGACGAGTTCGTCGTCGTCAGGAAAATGAAGACGGTCGACTGGCTCGACGAGCCGGCTGCAGTGCAAGGAGAACAGTCATGAAAGTGCGCGCGCAAATCGGCATGGTGCTGAATCTGGACAAGTGCATCGGCTGTCACACCTGCTCGGTCACCTGCAAGAACGTGTGGACCTCGCGGCCCGGCATGGAATACGCGTGGTTCAACAACGTCGAGACCAAGCCCGGCATCGGTTATCCGAAGCAATGGGAGAACCAGTCCAAGTGGAACGGCGGCTGGGTGCGCAAGAGCAACGGCAAGATCGAGCCGAAGCAGGGCGGCAAATTGTCGCTGCTGATGAAGATCTTCGCCAACCCGAACCTGCCGCAGATCGACGACTATTACGAGCCGTTCACCTTCGATTACGAGCACCTGCACACCGCGCCCGAGATGAAGGCGCCGCCGGTGGCGCGGCCGCGCTCGCTGATCAGCGGCGAGCGCATGGAGAAAATCGAGTGGGGCCCGAACTGGGAGGAAATTCTCGGCGGCGAGTTCGCCAAGCGCTCGAAGGACGCGAACTTCGAGTCCGTGCAGAAGGACATCTACGGCCAGTTCGAGAACACGTTCATGATGTACCTGCCGCGCCTGTGCGAGCACTGCCTGAATCCGACGTGCGTCGCGTCGTGCCCGTCGGGCTCGATCTACAAGCGCGAGGAGGACGGCATCGTGCTGATCGACCAGGACAAGTGCCGCGGCTGGCGCATGTGCGTGTCGGGTTGCCCGTACAAAAAGATCTATTACAACTGGCAGAGCGGCAAGGCCGAGAAGTGCATCTTCTGCTACCCGCGCATCGAGTCCGGGCAGCCGACGGTGTGCTCGGAAACCTGCGTCGGCCGCATCCGCTACCTGGGCGTGCTGCTGTATGACGCCGACCGCATCGAGGAAGCGGCGAGCGTCGCCGACGAGAAAGACCTCTACAAGGCGCAGCTCGGCCTGTTCCTCGATCCGAACGCGCAGGAGGTGATCGAGCAGGCGCGCAAAGACGGCGTGCCGGAATCGTGGCTGACGGCGGCGAAAGCCTCGCCGGTCTACAAGATGGCGATGGACTGGAAAGTGGCGCTGCCGCTGCACCCGGAATACCGCACGCTGCCGATGGTGTGGTACGTGCCGCCGCTGTCGCCGATCACGGCGGCGGCGAATTCGGGCCAGGTCGGCGCGTTCGGCCAGCTGCCCGACGTGCGCAGCCTGCGCATCCCGCTCCAGTACCTGGCCAACCTGCTGACCGCGGGCGACGAGGCGCCGGTGGCGGCCGCGCTCGAGCGCATGCTGGCGATGCGCGCCTACATGCGCGACCGGCACGTCGAGAAGCGCGAGAACAGCGAGGTGTTGAAGCAGGTCGGCATGAGCGTGCACGACGTCGAGCAGATGTACCGCTACATGGCGATCGCCAATTACGAAGACCGCTTCGTGATCCCGACCGCGCACCGCGAGTACGCGGAGGATGCGTTCGACCTGCGCGGCGGCTGCGGCTTCTCGTTCGGCAACGGCTGCTCCGACGGCGAAAGCAAGGCGAGCCTGTTCGGCGGCAAGCGGAAAGTCATCCCCATCAAGGCGGCAGTCTAGGAGACCCCCATGCGCACACTGAAAGCACTCGCTGCCCTGCTGACTTATCCCGAACCGGCGCTGCTCGCGGCGCTGCCCGAGATCCGCGGCATCGTCGAGGCGGAAAAACGGCTCGGGCGCGACGACCGGACGCGGCTTGCCGCGCTGATCGACGAGCTCGCCGCGGCCGATCCGCTCGACGCGCAGGAGCGCTACGTCGAGCTGTTCGACCGCGGGCGCGCGACTTCCCTGCATTTGTTCGAGCACGTGCACGGCGACGCGCGCGATCGCGGCCAGGCGATGGTGGATCTCAACGCGCTCTACGCGAGCCACGGCATGGCGATCGCGGCGAACGAGCTGCCTGACTACCTGCCGGCGGTGCTCGAGTATCTTTCCACGCGGCCGCCCGAGGAAGTGCGCGAGATGCTCGGCGACTGCGCCCACGTCCTGCGCGCGGTCGGCGAGGCGCTGGTCGGGCATGACAGCCGCTACGGCGCGGTGCCCGGCGCGCTGCTCGCCATCGCCGGCGAGCCGGCGCTCGATTACCAGCCGAAACCGCGCGCGCCGCGCGCTGCGGAGACGCCCGCGCTCGACGACGAGTGGGTGGACGAGCCGGTGATTTTCGGACCCGGCTGCACCGATGTGAAACCGAAGGTGCAGGTGGTCCGCTTCATGAACAAAGTGGCATGACGGGAGAGCGATGATGGATATTTCCGGCTATTTGAACCAGATTCTGTTCGGGTATTACCCGTATTTCGCCCTGACGGTGTTCTTCGCGGGCAGCCTGATCCGCTTCGACCGCGAACAGTACACGTGGAAAAGCGATTCCAGCGAATTGCTGAAGCGCGGCCAGTTGCGGCTGGGCAGCAACCTGTTCCATATCGGGATCCTCGCGCTCTTCTTCGGCCACATGGCCGGGCTGCTGACGCCGAAAGAGCTGTACCACGCACTGGGACTGTCGACCGAGGCGAAACAGATGCTGGCGATCACCGCCGGCGGCGTATTCGGTGCCCTGTGTCTGGCGGGCATGCTGCTGCTGGTCCACCGGCGCCTGACCGAGCCGCGCATCCGCGCCACCTCGACCCGCATGGACATTTTCATCCTGCTGTGGATACTGGTCACGCTCTCGCTGGGGCTCGCCAGCATCTACGTCTCGCTCGGGCACACCGACGGCAGCGTGATGATCCTGCTCGCCAACTGGGCGCAGCATATCGTGACCCTGCGCGGCGGCGCGGCCGCGTTCATCGCCGGCGTGCACCCGATTTACAAGGTGCACCTGTTCTTCGGCATGACGCTGTTCGTGCTGTTCCCGTTCTCGCGCCTGGTCCACGTGTGGAGCGGCTTTGGCGCGGTCGCTTATGTGGCGCGCGCCTATCAGATCGTGCGCAGCAGGAGCTGACGCCGCAATGCCCGCGAAAACTGCCGTTCGCGCTGCGATAATCTGTTTCGTATTGTCCGGCGCCTGGCTGTTTACGGCGGGGTTCGTGCTGTCGCTGATTTACGGCCTGGGCGCGCACATGCTGCCGCTTCACCGGCAACCCGATCCGCATGGCGCGTGGCCGTGGGCGCAGTTCTCGCGATCCATGCCGGCATCATCGTTTTTTGCGCCGGTTTCGCCTTGCCGGGCGTGCATGCTACGCTGGCAGGCGGTATCCTGATGTGGTTGTCGCTCTTGATTTACGCCTGGCGGGTCGGGCCGGTGCTGTGGCCGCCGCCTTCGATGCCGCGCAGCGCGGAACAATAACAAGGAGCTGAATCATGGTTTTCACGATTCCCAAGACGCTCAAGGAAGAACATGAGAAATTGCATGCCGATCTGGTGCGCGCGGGCAAGGAGCCCGGCAAGGTCGGCGAGGCGGCGCGCACCGTCGCGCGCCTGCTGCGCCCGCATTTCACGAAGGAGGAGCAGTTCGCGCTGCCGGCGCTTGCGCTGCTCCCGGACCTCGCGCAGGGCAAGTTCACTCCGGAAATGGTCGACGTGATGTCGCTCACGGCGCAGCTGAAACACGAGCTGCCGACGATGCTCAACGAGCACAAGCTGATCGCGGTCGCGCTGACCGAGATGATGGACGCCGCGCGCAAGGGCGACAACACGGAATGGGCGGAGTTCGCCTATCGCCTGATGCATCATGCGCGCAACGAGGAGGAGGTGCTGTACCCGGCGGCGCTGCTGGTCGGAGAGTTCGTGAAGCTGCGCCTGACGCGGTGAGCAACGACGCGAGCGCAGGCACCATGAGCATCGTCATCAACGGCACGGCCATTCCCGACGAAGCGATCGAACGCGAAGCGGCGGCGCATGCCGGCGCGCCGTCGCCGCACGAGGCCGCGTGCTATGCGCTCGCGATCAAGGAACTCCTGCTGCAGCGGGCGCGCGAGGTCGGGCTCGATACCGACGGCGGCGGGGCTGCGGAAGACGCGGTGCTCGACGCCCTGCTCGAGCGCGAAGTGGTGACGCCCGTGCCGACGGAAGAAGAGAGCCGCCGCTATTACGATGCGAACGCCGGCCGCTTCCGCAGCGGCGATCTCGTCGAGGCTTCGCATATCCTGTTTGCGGTGACGCCCAGCGCCCCGGTCAACGAAATCCGCGCCACCGCGGAGGCCACGCTGAGGACGGTCGTCGCGGAACCGCAGCGATTCGCCGAACTCGCCGCCAGCCATTCGAATTGTCCGTCCGGCGCGCAGGGCGGCAATCTGGGACAGCTGCGGCGCGGCGAAACGGTTCCGGAGTTCGAGGCGGCGCTGTTCGAGGGCCCGGCGCCGGGCGTGCTGCCGCGCCTGGTCAATACGCGCTATGGTTTTCATATCGTGCAGGTCGCGCGCCGCATCGAAGGCCGGCAGCTGCCGTTCGAAATGGTCAAAGACCGGATCGCGGAGTTTCTGACCGACACGGTCCGGCACAATGCACTGCGCCAGTATCTGCAGATCCTCGCCGGCAAAGCCGAGGTGAGCGGCATCGATCTCAACGGCGCCGGTTCGCCGCTGGTGCAGTAGGCGATGACGGCTTACCCGGCGCTCAAGGCGCTGCACGTGGCCTGCGTGGCGGCGAGCTATGCGCTGTTTTTCACGCGCGGCGTGTGGATGGCGCGCCAGTCGGCGATGCTGCAGCGGCGCTGGGTGAAAGTCGCGCCGCATGTCGTCGACACGGTGCTGCTTGCGAGCGCGATCGCGCTGGCGGTGACGATCCGCCAGTATCCGTTCGTCAGTTCCTGGTTGACGGCGAAAGTCGTGGGGCTGCTGGTCTACATCGGTCTCGGGATGATCGCGCTCGGACGCGGCAGGACGCGCCGGACACGCATCGCGGCCTGGGTCGCCGCGCAGATCGTGTTTTTCTATATCGTGGCGGTTGCGCTGACCCGCAACCCGCTGCCGTCCGATTGGCTTTAGCCCGAGACACGAGAACACGAGGAAAAACCAATACCGAGACATATTTCGTATTTGATTGTTTTAAATAAGTTTTTTTATTCTCTCTGTGAACTCTGTGTTCTCTGTGGCTTCGTCGTCCTGCTTTTTGAAATGCGCTCTTAGCGAGCGTCGCGTCAGAGCCTGCGGGGTGGAACGGTCGCGACGTCGCCGGGGCGCGCGGACGGGCTGCCGAGTGCGTGGGTGAGAGCGAGGACGACGGTGAACAGCACCAGCGCGCCCGCCTGATGGGCCGCGGCCAGCCCGACCGGGACCACCCATAACAGCGTGCAGATGCCGAGCGTGATCTGCACCGCCAGCGCGAGCGGCAGCAGGTGGCTGAACAGGCGCGCGCGGCGCGGCAGACCGGTTTTCATCGCCTTCAACCAGAACGCGGGCACGAGCACGGCGAGCGACAGCGCGATCAGGCGATGGTCGAACTGGACGGTCGCCATGTTGTTGAAGAAGTTCAGGTACCACGGATCGAGCATGAACAGCTCCGGCGGCACGAGGTGGCCGTTCATCAGCGGGAACGTGTTGTAGGCGAAGCCGGCGTGTATCCCGGCGACGAATCCGCCGGAGAGCACCATCACGAAAATGAGGGCCGCGAGTCCCCGCGCGAAGCGCCGCAACGGCTGCAACCGGTCGTCGCCGGGCGCGGCGCGCTCCGGAAACAGCAGGCCGAGCGCCACCCACAACATCACGCCGTAGATCGCGAACGCCAGGCCGAGGTGCGCGGTGAGGCGGTACTGGCTGACGCGCGGATCGTCGACGAGCCCGCTTTTCACCATGTACCAGCCCATCGCGCCCTGCAGCGCGCCGAGCACGAATATGCCGGACAGCTTGAGCGCGAACGGCGGGTCGAACTTGCGGCGCACCAGAAAATAAAGCAAAGGCAGCAGAAACACGAAGCCGATCAGCCGTCCCAGCAGGCGATGGAAATATTCCATCCAGAAAATGCCCTTGAACTCCTGCAGGCTCATGCCGTGGTTGACCTGCTTGTACTCGGGCGTCTGCTGGTACTTGTGGAACGCGTCCTGCCACGCGGTCTCGTCAAGCGGCGGTATCGTGCCCACGATCGGCTGCCATTCGACGATCGACAGCCCCGAATGCGTGAGCCGGGTGACGCCGCCCACCACCACCATCGCGAAGACCAGCGCGCAGCAGATCAGCAGCCATGCCGCAATTCCTGTCCGTGTCGATTTATCCATGCCGTGCCGGTGTGAAGTCCCGCCGTATCGCGTCAGTCGCCGATTTTATCAGGCGCGCGCGGATCGCGCCCGTCCCGGCCATCCGCCTCAACCCGAAGCGGACATTTTGCCGGTCAGGAAATAATCGAGCAGCTCGGCCACCGGCCGGATCGCGGTGCCGAACGGCAGGCTTTCGGAGCCCCTGAAAAACAATCCCTTTTTGACGTCGCCCCTGAGGGCGAACGCGAGCCGCGAATCGATGCAGAACTGGCCGATGCCGGCGATGCCGTCGCGCAGTCCGCACAGCGTCAGGCAGTTCAGTTTCTGCACGCAGCGGCGCGGATCGGCCTTTGCATGGGACTGCAGCGCTTTTTCGCGGCCCAGATAATTTTTCAGCCACGGCGTCAATACCGCGCGCGCCGGCAGGCCGGCGGCGCTCATGAAGGTGACGATGTCTTCCGGCCTGGCCGCCGCCAGCACCTGTTTGAAATTGGGATGCGCGTCGCCTTCCTCGGTCACGGCAAACGGCGTGCCGATCTGGACCGCGGCCGCGCCGAGCGCGAGCAGCGCGCGCACTTTGTCGTGGCTGTTGATGCCGCCGGCGGGAATCAGCGGCACGCGCTCGCGCTCGATGCCGAGTTCGCGCAGCAGCCTGAAAATGCCTTCCAGCACCGGTTCGAAATCGAAGCGCGGATCGGCGATGTCTTCCGGCCGCGTGGCGCCGAGGTGGCCGCCGGCATAGCGCGGATGCTCGATGACGATGGCGTCGGGCAGGCGGTTTTTGCGCAGCCATTTTTTGAGCACGATGCCGACCCCGCGCGCGTCGGACAGGATCGGGATCAGCGCGACCCGGGGAAAATCCCGGGCGAGTTCCGGCAAATCGAACGGCAGCCCGGCGCCCATCACGATCGCATGCGCGCCGCTTTCGCACGACTGGCGCACGTGTGCCGCATAATCGGCGACCGCTTTCATCACGTTGACCGCGATGGCCCCGCCGTCTGCGGCGATCTCCAGCGCCATCCGGATTTCCCGGTCGAGCGCCACCCGGTTGATCCGGTCGAGCGCGTCCTTGTCGCGGCAATGCGCGGTTTGTTCGAGCAGGTCGGGATGATGATGCCGCAGATCGACGCTGGAAATCGTGCCCACGGCGCCCAGCCGCGCGACGTTGCCGGCCAGCCGGTGCGCGGAAATCCCGACGCCCATGCCGCCCTGCACGATGGGCAGCAGGGAACGGCCTTTCAGTGTCCAGCGCGGAAATTCCGGGAACGGCATGAAGGCGACGGCAATCAGGTCTTCAGCGTCGACGACGGCGCCGTGGTGCCCGGCCAGCGATCGCGCAGCGCCAGCTTGAGCAGCCTGAGCATCGCAGCCGGCTCCGGCAGCCTGAGGTGCAGCGCTGCCGGATCGAGCGCGTCGAGCGTGTTTTTGACCAGCAGCCCCAACTCGGTATCGCCTTCCATGACCAGCCGCCGGCTGAAGAACAGCGTGTCGGGATCCTCGCGGCGCTGGGCGAGCGAGAGGAAATCCTGTGCGGTCGCCGCGAGCGTCAGGTCGGCTTCGCCTTCGCCGCACGGGACAAAACCATCGGGTGCCGCCCGGAAGAGCAGCGTGATGCCCATATCGCTGATCCGGATCCTGATTCTTTTGCCGGCGAGCTCGGGCAGCGCCGCGGCGCCGAGGTGCTCTCCGAGCCACAGCGTGAGCAGCACGGAGAACGCGGCCGAAGCGGGGTAATGCGGCAACCGGGCGAGCACGGCGCGCAGGGGTTCAGGAAACGGGGGCAGATTCATGGTTCCTCGTTTCATCCGGCACCGCCGGCCGGCGCGGCACGAATTGCATGACTTGCGTCAGCAGTGCCGTGTCGAGCCGCGCCTGGGCCCTGAAGGTTCCGCTGTAGGCCTCTTCTTCCTGCTGCAGTTCGTAACAGTTCGCGCCGCTGGTGTCCATCAGCAGCGCCGGCACGCCGGCCTCGGCAAAGGCGCGGTAGCGTTTGATGAAGAAGTTGCTGCAGCACATCCCGACATAGGCCTCGACCCCCCGCGCTTTCAGTCCGGCGAGCGTTGCCTCCAGATGCTCGTAATCGGTGATGGTGGTGACCTGCATATTGCGGTCCCGCGCGAGCGCGTAGGCAGCACCGACCTCGCACAGGCCGCATTCGTCGCAGCCGTCGCGCTGGCGCCACGCGCACCAGACGGGTTTGGCGCAATACGGCACCAGCATCACGCTCGCCTTCGCAAGCAGCGCGGCGGAATCGATTCCGGCTGCGGGCGCGTACGGCATCAATGCATTGACGCCGGCAATGCCGAGGCCGCTGCGCTGCGCGAAGCGGTGCTTGTCGGCGAGTTGCAGCAGCAGTTGCTCGATGTCCGCAGCGCCGAAGCCGACTGCGTCGGGAGGATGGCGTCGCATGAATCCGGCGACGCGCTCGCCGATCTGCGACAGGGGCACCCCTTCGAGCGCGCGCTCCAGTCCGGTGAAGAAATCCGCCGGTTCGACCTGGAGCCCGGCGGCGAACTCGACGCCCTGCAGGCAGGCGTCAAACGGAGTGAAAGCGGCGCGCGCGCGCAGCGTGCCGCCGGCGGGCCTGACCAGCGCTTCGATTTTGCGATCACCGCCGTCGTCCCAGACGATGGAGTGCGCCAGTGCCCGCTCCGCGGCAATCTGCGCGGGCGGGAGCGGCTCGGGGCGCCCGGTGCCGCCGTTGCCGCGCAGTTCCAGACCGAATTTCGCGGCGAAACCTTCCATCAACGCGGCCTTGAGGTCCGCGTGTGACAGCCGGTTTGCGCACAACGCGTTTACCGTGGTCAGCCGCTCCCGCGCAGCGGCGAGGCCGTCGGGAGAAAGTTTCTCGGTCGGCACCCGCAACGCCTTGAGCATGGCCGCGATATCGGCATCGAGCAGCACGCTGCCATGCAACAGCAGGGCGTCGCCGTGACGCGTCGAAAACACCGAGGCGATTTTTCTGCCGCCGACTTCGATGTCGTTGGGGGATTTGACCGCGGCGGCGATGCCGAGCCGCCGGAGCCCCGCGGCCACCGCAGCGCTGCCGAGTTCGAGGATCCGCGGCAGTGCAAGCGCGCGCCATTCTGCGGGCTGCCGGATGATCAGGCTGAAGCCGAGCTGGCCGGGATCGAGATAGAGTGCGCCGCCGCTGGTCGCGCGACGCGCCACCTCGATGCCGTGCCGGCGGCAGTAATCGAGGCGCAGTTCGCGGGCGAGCGCCTGGTGGCGGCCGATGCTCGCGGTCGGATGGCTGCGGTAAAACCGCAGCACGCCGCCGCCGTGGCCCTGCGCGCGCAGTTCCAGCGCGGCGCGGTCGACGGCGACATTCTGGAGGCCGCCGGCAAGGCCGGTATCGACGATGTCGACCGGGATGCGCGGATTCGTGCTGTTGTTCATGGGATTCCTCCTAGGCCACGTAAAGCAGGATCGCGAGATAGTGGCTGATGCTGCCGGCCAGCACGAACAGATGCCAGACGCCGTGGCCGTGGCGCAGCTTCTCGTCGAGCGCGTAGAACACGATGCCGCCGGTATAAAGCAGGCCGCCCGCGGCCAGCCAGGCGAACCCCGCGGGCGTCAATGCCGCAACCAGCGGCCCGACCGCGATCACGGCGAGCCAGCCCATCAGCACATAAATGACCAGAGAAAAAATCCGGGCGCCTTTGGCCAGCCATGCTTCCTGGGTGATGCCGACGGCCGCCAGTCCCCAGATCACGCCGAACAGCGACCAGCCCCAGGCGCCGCGCAGCGTGACCAGGGTGAACGGCGTGTAGGTGCCCGCGATCAGCAGGTAAATCGAACAGTGGTCCAGTTTCCGGAACACGTCTTTCACCCTGCCGCGGGTGCTGTGGTACAGCGTCGACACGGCATAGAGCCCGAACAGCATGGCGCCGTAAATGCTGAAGCTGACGATTTTCCACGGATCGCCCTGGCGGGCGGCGAGCACGACCAGCGCCGCGGCGCCTGCCGCCGCAAGCACCGCTCCCATCAGATGGGTGACGCCGTTGAGTCGCTCGCCGTAGTACATGATTGATCAGGCCTGCGCGACGACCTGTTCGAGCCCCGGCTTGCCATGCCAGTAGCCGTTGCACGCGCGAGCGGGCATCAGGCTTTCGATCTGCCGCGCCGCCGCGTCGGTATCGACCGACCGCTCCAGGCATTGCCGGAACAGCGCGGCGATCTCGAGCGTGTGCGCCGACTGCGGGCTGATGCGCAGCACGTCGACACCGGCTTGCGCCAGCGTGTCGAGATCGCGGATGAGGTTCTGGATCTGCGCGGACTGCGTCTGGATGCCGTTGAAGACCAGGAAAGGCTGGCCCTCGCGGGTGTTGAGCCCCAGCCCGTCCGGGTAATCGATACAGCGGAACTCGCAGCTGTCTTTCTGCAGGTTGTGGTAGCGGGCGGTGAAGCAGCGCGCGGAGAACGCGAGCGGCAGGCGGCCGTAGCCGAAGTACTCGGTCGCCATGCCCGCGGGCCGTTCGCGCTGCATGGCGGCGAGCGCCGTCCGCGACATTTCGAGCGGCGCCACCCAGCGCGTCGCGCCGAGCGTGGCGAGGAAGGCGAGCGTGCGCGGGTTGAACACGTTCAGGTGCGGACTCGCGACGAAGGGGGCGCCCGCCATCAGCGAGACGGCGCCCATGTCGTTGGCTTCGACCATGAAACGCCCGTTGGCGGCGATGCGGCGCAGCGTCTTCAGATCGGATTCGGATTCGATCAGCGCCTGCGTCGACAACACCACTTCCTTGCCGGCCGCGGCGAGCTGTTCGGCGATTTCGAGCCAGTCGGGCAGGCGCAGCTCGTGGCGCCGCGAGCACACGACCTCGCCGAGATAGACGATGTCCACCGGCGCCGCCGCGACGGCGGCATAGAACTCCAGCGTCCGTTCGCGCGGCCAGTAGTAAAGAAGCGGTCCCAGCGCGAGCTTCATCTCATTTCCACGGGCGGTGATAGGCGCCGAGCGTCTGGCTCTGGCCCTCGGAAACGCGGCGCAACGCGAGGTCCCATTCCGGGCGCACGGCATAGCGCGCGGCTTCTTCGCAGCAGCGGTCGATCGCCTGCCGCCATACCTTTGTAACCTGGGCCACATAGGCCGGGCTGCGCTGGCGGCCTTCGATCTTGATCGCGGCGACGCCGATTTCCAGCAGCTGGGGAAGCAGTTCCAGCGTGTTGAGGCTCGCCGGTTCCTCGATCGCGTAATAGGTGTCGCCGCCGACTTCGAAGCGGCCCTTGCACAGCGTCGGGTACGCGGCGTTCTCGCCCTGGGCATAGCGGTCGATCAGCACGCCGTTGAGGCGCGACTCGAGGCCCTGTGCCGTGTCCTGCCAGCGCACCGCCTTCGCCGGCGAGCACACGCCGGTGGTGTTGGGCGAATCGCCGGTGGCGTAGGAGGACAGCGCGCAGCGGCCCTCGACCATCACGCACAGGCTGCCGAAGCCGAAGACCTCGATTTCGACCGGCGTGTTCGCGGCAAGGGTTTTCACCTGCGCCAGCGACAGCACGCGCGGCAGGACCGCGCGCTGCACGTTGAAATGGCGGTGATAGAAATTGATCGCCTCGTAATTGGTGGCCGAGCCCTGCACCGAGAGATGCAGCCGCAGCTGGGGGTAGGTGCGTGCCGCATATTCCATCAGACCGGGATCGGCGACGATCACCGCGTCGATGCCGACGGCGGCGGCGGTATCCACCGCGCGGGTCCAGCGCTCCCAGCCATCGGGCTGCGGGTAGGTGTTGATCGCGAGCAGGACTTTGGCGCCGCGGGCATGGGCGTAGCGCACGCCCGCGTCCGCGGCCGCGCGGTCGAAGTTGAGCCCGGCGAAGTTGCGCGCGTTGGTGTTGTCACGCAGGCCGATGTAGACGCAGTCCGCGCCGTTGTCGACGGCGGCCTTGAGCGCGGTCAGGCTGCCGGCAGGGCACACCAGTTCGATGCGAGGGTTTGGCGGCATTGGCTGAATTTATCCGCCGGCGCAGATGCGCCGCGGTGAGGGTCACGTCAGCGGATTACTATGCCCGATCGACGGACCGTCAACATTGATATGCATCAAGGAACCCGCCCGGCCGGCGTGCCGCCGGCCGCGCTATTTGGTCAGGCGGGTGATGCCGAGGGCCTTGAACAGGTGCTTTTCCCAGATCGGCTCGGGATTGCCGTTTTTCATCTTGCGCAGGAAATATTTTTCGAACGCCACTTTCAGAAAATGCACCCATTTGCCCTTTTTCATCCAGTTGAAATTGCGCGGCGGAATCTGGGGCAGGGCGACGAACGCGATGCCGTTGTCCCCCATGTCGGCAAGGCAGACCGCGTTCCAGGTCGCCTCCGCCACTGCGGGTTGCCCGGCAAGCTCGGCCTTGATGTTGCTCGCGATGGCGCCCACCATCGACTCGATCATGTAACCGGTCTTGGGCGCGCCGGTGGGGACCGGGGTGGGCTCCACCGGCGGGATCGCGATGCACACGCCCGCGGCAAAGATATTCCGGTACTTTTTGCTGCGCTGGTGTTCGTCGACGATGACGAAGCCGCGCGGGTTGCACAGGCCCTCGACGCCGGCCACGGCATCGACGCCCTTGAAAGCGGGCAGCATCATGGAAAAGCGGAACGCGAGTTCGTGCTCCTTGATCACTTCGGCTTTTTCGCCGTGTTCGGCGACCCACATCTTGCCGGCTTCGAGCTTGGTCACCTTGCCATTGGTGACCCATTTGATGTGATGCTCGCGAAATTCGGATTCCAGCATGCCTTTGGAGTCGCCGACGCCGCCGAGACCGAGATGACCGATATACGGCTCCGACGTGACGAACGTCATGGGCACTTTGTGCCGCAATTTGCGCCGGCGCAGATCGGCGTCCACGATGAACGCGAATTCGTAGGCGGGGCCGAAGCAGCTCGCGCCCGCCATCGCGCCGATGACGACCGGGCCCGGTTCTCGCAGGAATTCCTGGTACGCGGACCACGCGCGCTCGGCGTGATCCACGGTGCAAATGGACTGGGTGTGCCCGAGCGGGCCTGATCCGGGGATTTCGTCGAAAGCGAGCTTCGGGCCGGTGGCGATGACCAGATAGTCGTAGTCCACGGTCGCGCCGTCGGCCAATGCGATGCGGTTCTGTGCCGCGGCGATGCTGGTGGCGGCTTTGGCAATGAAGCTGATGTTTTTGCGCTCGACGTGGGGCGCGATCGGCAGGCAGATGTTTTCACGCTTGCGCCAGCCGACCGCGATCCACGGATTGGAGGGCACGAACTGGAAATAATCTTCGGCGCTGACCAGCGTCACCTGATGCTGCGGCGGCAGCACGGAGCGCAATTCGTACGCGACCGACATGCCGCCGATACCGCCGCCAAGAACTACGACCTTTGCCATGATGTCATCCCCCGGTCTGGTTTCAATCACACACGACTGGCTGTGTTTTCATCGCCACTGCAGGTCGAGATTACTCTTTATCAGGCGTTTCGTCCGCTTGCGCGGGCATTAAAATATATCCAATAAAAACAACGAATAACGTGCGCATGGAGAGGGGCCCCGCGCGCTTCGCACAACGGCAGCTGCTTCAGCCGCCGTGGGTGCGCAGCCGCCCGATATCGAGGATGACCACGTTGCGGCCCGACACTTTGATCAGGCCCGCCACGCTCAGTTCATGCAGGATGCGCGAGAAATGTTCCGGCGTGAGGTTCAGGTGCGAGGCGATGATGCTTTTTTTTGCCGGCAGCGTCACCTGCAGCTCCGATATGCGGCTGTCTTCGGTGGCATCGCGCAGCAGGTAGCCGATCACGCGCTGCGTGCCCGAATGCAGCGTGACCATTTCGAAGTCGGAAATCAGATGATGCAGGCGATGGCTCAACCCGGCGATCATGCGGCGCGCGAAGCGCGGATCGCAGTCGACTTCGGCGAACACCATTTCCCTCGCGACGTGCAGGAGCTTGGTATCGGCGAGGGTTTCGGCGGTCACCATGTAGGGTTTTTCCAGGAACATCATCGCTTCACCGAAACTGTTCCCGGGGCCTGCGAGCTCGACGACCCTTTCATGGCCATGCGGCGCCTCCAGCGCAAGCTTGACCTGGCCGTAGATCACGATATGAAAACCGTTGCACGGGTCGCCGCGCCGGAAGAGGATGCTGCCGCGCGGCGCATCGATTTCGGTTGCGCCTTCCGCGATGCGGTCGATATCGCCGCTGCCGAGCTGCCGGAACAGCGGAAGATTGGTGAGAAAGTCCTGGATCCTGATCGGTTTGGCCGACATAAATTGAGTCTGCTCGCGCAGCGGGGAAATGCGGCGCAGGTTCGATTATCAGCGCGACGGCCGGTGGCGTGATCTGATCTGGATCAAAAAACGTGCGGTAAGGTCAGGCGCGGCGCAGGCTGAAGGCGGGCAGGATTCCCGCGAGCAGCCGGCAGAACGCATCGGTGAGATAGGAAGGCGTGCCCGTCAGCTCCGGCCTGGCGCAGCCGCGGTCGCGGAACTCCTGCACCACGAAATTGCGCACCCCGAGGCCGACCAGCTCCCCGGTCAGCGCCAGCAGATCCGGCGCCGGCAGCAGGGACGGGTGCACGGTGGTGCGGAATTCGTGGGCGACGCCGCTGGCCATCACCAGCTGCATGCTTTCGCGCGCGCTCGCGCCGCTGCCCGCAACGCCGGTGACGCGCGCGTAGTCGTCGAACGGCGCTTTGATGTCCATGCCGACCCAGTCCACGAACGGCAGCACCGCGCGCAGGCGGCGCGGGTAAATGCCCGCGGTGTGCAGGCCGACTGCGAACCCCATGCTTTTTACCGCGCATATCGCCGCCGGCAGGGCGGCGTGCAGCGTCGGTTCGCCGCCGCTGAACACCACCGCATCGAGCAGGCCGCGGCGGCGCTCGAGAAACGCCGTGATGTCGGTCCACGCGGTTTCCTGTTCGCCGCGCCGCGGCAGCAGGTGCGGATTGTGGCAATAGCCGCAGCGCCACGGGCAGCCCTGGCAAAAGACCACCGCCGCGAGCTGGCCGGGATAGTCGGTGGTCGAGAGCGCGGTCAGGCCGCCGATGCGCAGGCTGCAGGCGGGATCAAGTTGCAAGGCTGGTCTTGCCCTCGACGAAGAAGCAGCGTTCGTGATGTTCGCCTTTCTTGCCGATGTTGAACGAGGATACCGGGCGGTGGTAGCCCATCACGCGCGTCCAGACTTCGCACAGCTGGCGCTCGGCGTCGTCGAGGGTGATCGTGGTGTCGAGAAACTGCGTCTGCGTCATGTCGTTCATGGGTTTTCTCCTCTGGGTTGGTTCAGGCCGCCCGCCGTTTGCGCTCGATCAGGTCGTCGTCGCAGCGGGGGCAGAATTTGTGCTCGCCTTCAAGATAGCCGTGTTTGGGGCAGATCGAGAACGTCGGCGTGATGGTGATATAGGGCAAGGCGAAGCGCTCGAGCGCGCGCCGCACCAGTTTCTTGCAGGCGGCGGTGGAGCTCACGCGCTCGCTCATGTAAAGGTGCAGCACGGTGCCGCCGGTGTACTTGCGCTGCAGCTCTTCCTGGCGCTCGAGCGCTTCGAACGGATCGTCGGTGAAGCCGACCGGGAGCTGCGAGGAATTGGTGTAGTACGGCATGTCGCTCGTGCCCGCCTGCAGGATGCCGGGAAAGCGCTTTCTGTCCTCCTTGGCGAAGCGGTAGGTCGTGCCTTCCGCCGGCGTCGCCTCGAGGTTGTACATGTGCCCGGTTTCCTCCTGGAAGCCGACGATGCGCGAGCGGATGTGGTCGAGCAGCCGGCAGGCAAACTGCGTGGCCCCATTCGCTGGTGATGTCGTGCGCGTCGCCGCTGAAGTTGCGGATCATTTCGTTGATGCCGTTCACGCCGATGGTGGAGAAGTGGTTGCGCAGCGTGCCCAGGTAGCGCTTGGTATAGGGGAACAGCCCGTTGTCCATGTGGCGCTGGATCACCTTGCGCTTGATCTCGAGGCAGGTCTTGGCGATCTCGATCAGTTCGTCGACGCGCGCCAGCAGGGCCGCCTCGTCGCCCCGGTGCAGGTAGCCCAGGCGCGCGCAATTCAGCGTCACCACGCCGAGCGACCCGGTCTGCTCGGCGATGCCGAACAGGCCGTTGCCGCGCTTCAGGAGCTCGCGCAGATCGAGCTGCAGGCGGCAGCACATCGAGCGCACCATGTTGGGCTTGAGATCCGAATTGATGAAGTTCTGGAAATAGGGCAGGCCGTATTTCGCCGTCATCTCGAACAGCATGTCGGCTGTTGGGATGGTCCCAGTCGAAGTCCGGCGTCATGTTGTAGGTCGGGATCGGAAACGTGAACACGCGGCCCTTGGCGTCGCCCGCCATCATCACTTCGATGTAGGCGCGGTTGATCATGTCCATCTCCGCCTGCAGTTCGCCGTAGGTGAACGGCATCTCCTCGCCGCCGATCACCGGCACCTGCTCGCGCAGGTCTTCGGGGCAGACCCAGTCGAAGGTCAGGTTGGTGAACGGCGTCTGCGTGCCCCAGCGCGAGGGCACGTTGAGGTTGTAGATCAGCTCCTGGATGCACTGCCTGACGGTGGCGTAATCGAGCCGGTCCTTGCGGATGAACGGCGCCATGTAGGTGTCGAACGACGAGAACGCCTGCGCGCCGGCCCATTCGTTCTGCAGCGTGCCGAGGAAGTTGACGATCTGGCCCACCGCGCTGGTCAGGTGTTTCGGCGGCTTCGCCTCGACCTTGCCGGGCACGCCGTTCAGGCCCTCGTGCAGGAACGTGCGCAGCGACCAGCCGGCGCAGTAGCCGGCGAGCATGTCGAGGTCGTGGATATGAATGCTGCCGTCGCGGTGCGCCGCGCCGACCTCGGGCGGATAGACGTGGGAGAGCCAGTAGTTGGCCACCACCTTGCCGGAGATGTTGAGGATCAGCCCGCCCAGCGAATAGCCCTGGTTGGCATTGGCGTTGACGCGCCAGTCCTGCTGATCGAGGTACTCGTTGATCGAGGTGGCGACGTCCATCAGCGTCTTGCGGTCGGCGCGCAACTGCTTGTGCTTTTCGCGGTAGACGATATAGGCGCGCGCGGTGGTGACGAAGTCGGCGGCGATCAGCGCCTGCTCGACGATGTCCTGGATCGCCTCGATGTCGGGGGTGCGCGCGGCGTAGCGATGCGCGATCACCTTGAGCGCCGCGTCCGTCACCGCCCGCGCCTCTTCGGGATCGAACTCGCCGCTGGCGGCGCCGGCGCGCGTGACGGCCGACAGGATCTTGCCGGCATCGAAAGGCTTGCGGCTGCCGTCGCGCTTCAGAATTTCCACAGGCAACGCGCGTGTCAAGCCGGCTTGCAACATCGATTCCTGTCCCACGGTAATCCCCCTTAGGAAACCACAATATCTAGTGGTCGGCGTTCAGACTAAGTCAACCTATCGCGTTATTCAATCCGGCAGACCGGAATTATTCGATTCCCTTGATGTGCATCAAAAACCAGACTTTGACGGGGTTGATGTACGTCAAGGAGGCGCCGGGTTTCGGGCCTTAGTATCCGAAGCAGTTTTCCTAATAAGCGTGCCGCATTCGGAGAAACCGGCCTTGTCTGCACCTTGGGGCGACGGCCGGGAGGGTGCTTATTTGCAGGATTCCCGGGGCATGGCTAGCCAGGGTATGGACCTGCGTCAGACAGCCGCCCGGACCGAGCGGGCGGCGCATGAGGAGGAATAAGAATGGCTGCACAAATAAGGCAGGCCGTTGCAGATTTTGATCATCCATTGCAGATGCTCACCGCCTGCCACGACCGCATCAGAGCGCAGTGCGAGACGCTGCGCAAGCTTGCCGCGCATCTGCCGGTCCATGGCTGCGATGCACAGGCGCAACAAGCCGCTTCCAACGTGATGCGCTATTTCGACAGCGCGGGACGGCATCACCGCGAGGATGAAGAGGAAGACCTGTTTCCGCTGATGATCGCAGCGGCGCGCGGAGAGAATGCGGAGCGCCTCGCGCTGCTGGTCGACAAGCTGCATCGCGAACACCAGGAACTGGAAGAGGCGTGGCTCAAACTCCGGGAAACCCTCGAGCTCATCGCGCACGGGGAACATGCGCCGTTGGACGAACTGGAAGTGGGCCGGTTTTGTGGAATGTATCAGGTGCACGTCGTGGGCGAAGAAGCCAATATGTTGCCGCTCGCAGAGAAAATTCTGACGCCGGAAGAGATCGCCGTTCTTGGCCGGGGCATGAGGCAGCGCCGCGGCATGCCCTGATCCCCGAGCGCAGCCACGCCGAAATATTGATAATAAAAACAACGGCATACTGTTATCGCCCGGAGGTTGGTCGCGGTCGGCGCGGTCTCCGACTGCCCATGATGCTTGTCCCGCCCGGTCCGGGAATGGCGTGAAAGCGATCGCATTCGCTCGAGATTGCCGCCCGCATCATGCGCACCATCTGCCATGCGGCGTATCGCGCCTCGTCGGCGCTGGCCCGCGAGAAGGGCGCCTTTCCGCTGTTTGAAACGGAACAATATCTCGCCGGAGAGTTCGTGAGTGCGCTGCCGCAGGACATCCGGGATGCGATCCGCCGTGACGGCATCCGCAACAGCCATCTGACCGCGATCGCTCCGGCCGGCACGATCAGCCTGCTTGCCGGCAACGTCTCGAGCGGGCTCGAGCCGGTCTATGCGGCAGACTGCTCGCGCAGCGTGCGGCTTGCCGACGGCGGGATCGAGTCCTTCGAGGTCGCCGATTACGCGTGTGCGCTGTATCGCGGGTCCGGCGCGACCGCGCTGCCGCCGGCGTTCGTCGCGGCGGCGGACATCGAGCCGCGGGCCCATCTCGCGATGCAGGCGGCGCTGCAACCGCATGTCGACAACGCGATTTCCAAGACCATCAACGTCCCTGAAGACCTGGACTTCGAAGTGTTCTGCTCACTCTACGAGGAAGCGTATGCGCTGGGGCTGAAGGGCTGCACCACCTTCCGCCCGAACCCGGTGACGGGATCGGTGCTGACCGTGCATACCGTGGCAGAGGCGCCGGCGCATTGCTGCAGCATCGAGCGCGAAGCGGATTAAGAAGAAGCTCTTGCGAGCAGTGCCCGCCATTCGGCGGTTGCCGCGAGCGCGTCGGGTGGCAGCGCGGCGTCGAGCGTGATGGTGCCGGCGCGCTCGTCTTCCGCGATCGGGTCCTCGGTTGCCAGCTGATGCGCCAGAACGGCAAGATCGGCGTCCGACGCGTCGGTGCCCGCGCCGCTGCGGCGCAGGATGCGCGCTTGCAGTACGGTTTCCGGTGCTTGCAGCGAGGCGATGACAAAAGGTACGGCGAGCTCGCGCGCGAGATCCCGCACGAGGTCGCGCTGCCAGCGCCGGAGGAAGGCGGCGTCGAGGATCACGCTGTAGCCGGCCGCGATGATTTTCCGCGCGAGCTGCGCAAGGTGTTGGTATACGCGCTTCGTGACTTCCCCGGCGTAGATGCCGGCGGCCACGCCGCTTGCGGGCCGCTCGAGCATGGTCATGTCATGCAGACGCTTGCGTTCGACGTCGGACCGGATGCGCAGCGCACCCGCCGCCTGCACCAGCGCATGGGACACCACCGTTTTCCCCGATCCGGACATGCCGTGCATCGCGATCAGTGACGGCCGGCAAGGCCGGGTGAAGCCGGCGGCGAGTTTCAGGTAGTCGCGGAAGGCATCGAGCAGACGCGCACGTTCGGCCCCGTCGATGTGCGCCTGATGCGCGCGCAGGCAATGGACCTTGGCGCGCACCATGGCCCGATAAACCAGGTAAAAGCGCAGCACCGCGACCGCGTCGTAGTCGCCGGTGAGCTCGAGATAAGTGCTGAGAAACAGAAACGCGAAGTCCCGCCGGCCACGGTCGATGAGATCCATGACCAGAAAAGCGGTTTCGCTGGCGACGTCGTTCCAGCGCAGGTCGGCGCTGAATTCGATGCAGTCGAAGGGCGTGATCTCGCCGTCGACCAGCGCAATATTGCCGAGATGGAGGTCGCCGTGGCCCTCGCGCACGCGGCCCGCGGCCTGGCGCGCGCCGAACCGTGACTCACCGGCGGAGAGTTCGCGCTCGCTCCAGTTCGCGCAAATCGCCGAGCATGGTGCGCTCGCTCTCCGCGCCGGGCAGCGCCGCGATCTGATCGAAATTCTGCAGGACCTGTGCCTTCAGCGTCGCCGGCGAGCCGAAGCGGCTGCCGTCCTTTGGCCGCCGCTGCCTGCTGGTGGAACGTTGCGATTGTTCCGGCGAGCTGCTCGATGTGCTGCGCTGTGAGATTGCCGCTGCGGAGCAGGCGGCTGGCCAGCTGGTCCTGCCCGAACTGCAGCATTTTTACCGCATATTCGATGGCTTCGCCGTCGCCGCCCACGCGCGGGTGGTCCGGGCTGCCGGTGATGCCGACGACATCCAGGTAAAGACCGGGAGCGAGCCGGCGGTTCAATCGCAGTTCTTCGCGGCAGCAGAAGTCGCGCTGCGCGAGCGTGGAGAAATCGAGGAAACCCAGGTTCACCGGTTTCTTGATCTTGTAGGCATAGCGGCCGGTCAGCAGGACCCAGGAAATATGCGTTTCGAGAACCTCCACCTCGCCCACCGGATGCGGGTAGCAGCCGGGATCGCGCAGCGCCGCGATCAGTCTTGCGTGACGATCGGAATTTTCGGTGTTATTCATCGTCAAGACGTCGATTGGGAAGTTGCCGCCGATGCGAAGCCGCGACGTTCCCAGTAAACCGCATGCCGGGGGTCATTTTGTTGATCTGGGTCAAGGGGCGGGCGTCACCGTCGAATATTATGAATATAAACCGATTCCGCCGACATGGATCGCAGCGTGGCGCCGGAAAATGCCCGACCCCAAGGAGCGCAGCGATGAGCGACCTGACCGATCTCCAGCTTGACGATCTCAAGACCCGCCTTGTATTGCGCAGTCGCGAACTGAAGGATGAGATTCGCGAAGTGCTGATCCGGTCCGATGAGCAACACCACAAGGATCTCGCCGGGGCCGTGGCCGATTCGGGCGACGACGCGGTGGCCGATATGCTCGTCGATATCGATGCCGCGCTCGCCGACCGCCACGTGATGGAGTTGCGCGACGTCGAAGCCGCGTTGCAGCGCATGCGCGACGGCAGTTTCGGGGCGTGCATCGAGTGCGGCACGGACATCGGATATGAACGGCTGGCGGTTTATGCCACCGCCAAGCGCTGCATCCGCTGCCAGCAACGGCACGAGCAGACGCATTCCCGGGGAGCAACGCCAACTCTGTAGAAGGCCGCAGTGCCGCTGCACAACGCCGATATCGCCGCGATCTTCGAGGAGATCGCGGACCTTCTGGAGATCCGGGGGGAAAACCCGTTCCGGATCCGCGCCTATCGCAATGCCGCGCGCAGCGTCGCCGAGTTCGGCCGGGACATCAAGAGCCTGTTCGACAAGGGCGGCGAGCTGCCGAAACTCCCCGGCATCGGCACCGATCTTGCCGCCAAGATCCATGAGATAGCGGCCACCGGTACGTCCGCGCTGCTGCAGCGGTTGCGCAAGGAGTTTCCGTCGGCGATCACCGAGTTGCTCAGGATCCCCGGGCTGGGGCCGAAGCGCGTCAAGCTGCTTTATGACGAACTGCGGGTGCAGACGATCGACGATTTGCGCCAGGCGGCGCGCGCCGGCCGGATCCGTGATGTGCCTGGTTTCGGCGAGAAAACCGAACAACACATTCTGCAATCGCTGGAAGCGCAGACGGACACCAGCCGGCGTTTCCAGCTCGCCGTCGCCACCCAATACGCCGACGCGCTGGTTTCCTACCTGGAAAAAGTGCCCGGAGTGAAGCAGGCGGTCGTGGCGGGCAGCTTCCGCCGCATGCGGGAAACCGTGGGGGATCTGGACATTCTCGTCACCGCGGACGGCGACAGCCCGGTGATGGCGGAATTCTGCGCGTACGACGAAGTAAGGCAAATCCTTGCGCAAGGCGAGACGCGCGCAAGCGTGGTGCTCAAGTCGGGCCTCCAGGTCGATCTGCGACGGGTGCCGGCCGCAAGCTACGGTGCGGCGCTGCATTATTTCACCGGCTCGAAAGCGCACAACATCGCGATCCGCCGGCTCGCCCAGGAGCGCGGCTTGAAGCTCAACGAATACGGGGTGTTCCGCGGCGAGCGCTGCATTGCCGGCGACACCGAGGAGTCGGTGTTCAAGGCCGCGGGCCTGCCCTACATCCCGCCGGAACTCCGGGAAGATCGCGGCGAGATCGAGGCTGCGCGCGGCGGCCGGCTGCCGCAGCTCATCATGCGGAACGATCTCAAGGGTGACCTGCATGTGCACACCAAGGCTTCCGATGGGCACGATACGGTGAAAGCGATGGCGCTGGCGGCACAGGCGCTGGGCCTGGGCTACATTGCGATTACCGAGCATTCGCGCCGGCTCGCGGTCGCGCACGGCCTCGACCCGCGGGGCCTCGCCAGGCAGATCGACGAGATCGACCGCCTGAATGAGGAACTCGCCGGCTTCACGATACTCAAGGGCATCGAGGTCGATATTCTCGAGGACGGCAGCCTCGACCTGCCGGATCCGGTGCTGGCGCGGCTCGATCTCGTGATCGGCGCGGTGCACAGCGCCTTCGATCTGCCGCGCCGCAAACAGACCGCGCGCATCCTGCGCGCGATGGATCACCGCTGCTTCACCCTGCTCGCCCATCCGAGCGGGCGCCTGATCGGCAGCCGCGAACCCTACGACGTCGACATGCTCAGGATCGTGCGCGAGGCGAAGAGCCGCGGCTGCTTTCTCGAACTCAACGCCCAGCCCGACCGGCTCGATCTGCACGACACCCATTGCCAGATGGCGCGGGACGAAGGCGTTCTGGTGTGCATCAATTCCGATGCCCACAGCACGCTCGATTTTGCCCATCTTGGATACGCGATCGGGCAGGCGCGGCGCGGCTGGCTGGAGCCGGGCGATGTGCTTAACACCCGCACGCTGGCCAGGCTCAAACCGCTGCTCGAGCGCACGATGCGGCGTTAGCGGTCTGCCGTGTCGTGCGCCTGGCGTTGCGCCCATTGCCGGGCGCGGGCGATCGCGATCCGGATGGCCTGGCCTTCAGGATAGCCCTCGGAAAGCAGGGCGTTGGCGATTTCTATCGCTTTCTCGCGCGTCAGCGGGCGGCAGGTGCTTCATCGCCGCGGGGTAATACGCCGTAGTCCACGGCATGACGTACGTTCAACCTGTCGTCACGCCGCTCGAGCGCGATGCCGACGATCTCCAGCAACACGCCGGCGGCGAGCAAAAAGACACCCACGCCGGCTTCCTCCGGCGCGAGCCACATCAGCAGGCCTCCCGCGATCACCAGCGCGAGGCCGACGCCACGGCGCACCCGCTTGTTTTTGATCAGAATCATCGATCACCCGGTTTTTTACACATCGATTCCGTGCCATTCACAGTACAGCCAAAAAGCGAGGGTCTTGGTTTGACCTAGATCAAGCAAACCGATGCCGGCATGGCTAACATGAGCAATTATGGTGCGCGCGCCTGATGTGCGGCGCAACGGCGGAAAATGACCAGCCCGACAGATCAGGGCGCCAGCATGGAATCCGGCAAGCGTGATGCCTATTTCGGGCACGATGCGGATATCGGCATCATCGGGCGCGGTGCTTCTGTTGAACAGGCGTTCGAGACCGCTGCGGCGGCGATGTTCTCGATCATGACCGATCTTGCCGGAGTGCGCGCGGCGCGCAGCGTGAAGATCGAGTTCGAGGAGGCCGATACCGAACTCGCGCTGGTGACGATGGCTCAACGCCTTGCTTGGTGCCGCGCGCGAAAATGGCATGGTGTTTGCCACCTTCCATCTCGAGCGGGATGGCGCGGTATGGCGCGGATCGGCCGCAGGCGAAAACTGGCGTGACGGTCTCGAACGCGGCGTGGAGGTCAAGGGAGCGACATTGACGATGCTTTCGCGTGAAACAGGCGCAGGCGGGCTGGGAAGCGCGCTGTGTCGTCGACGTCTGAGGAAGCCGGTCATGAAACTGACCAGTCTGCAGCAGATCGATCCGTGGTGCTGGACGGTGCCGCTCGCGACGGGCGAGCGCCGCGGCGAAGTCCGGCTTTACGGCAATGCCGAACTGCTCGCCACCATGGACGACAAGGTGCTCGAGCAACTGACCAACGTCGCGCGGCTGCCCGGCCTCGTGGGCTGCGCGATGACCATGCCCGACGCGCACTGGGGCTACGGTTTTCCGATCGGCGGCGTGGCCGCGTTCGATCCCGGGCGCGGCGGCATCATTTCCGCCGGCGGTGTCGGTTTCGACATTTCCTGCGGCATCCGCTGCCTGCGCAGCAACCTCGACGCTTGACGCTATCGTGCCGCATGTGCCGCACGCTCGCCGATGTCCTGTTTCGGAGCATACCGGCCGGGCGTCGGCGAAGAGGGCGATCTCAAGCTGACGCCCGAGAAGCTCGACGAGGTGCTGCGCGGCGGCGCGCAGTGGGCGGTGCGCCGCGGTTACGGCACGGCTGCCGATCTGGAGTTCGTCGAAGAACAGGGTTGCGTCGAAGGCGCGGTCCCGGCGAACGTGTCGCTGCTGGCAAAGAAACGGCAGCGCGGCGAGATGGGCACTCTGGGTTCCGGCAATCACTATCTCGAAGTGCAGGTGGTCGACCGCATCTACGATCGCGCAGCGGCCGAGGCATTCGGCCTGCGGCAGGGGCAGGTCGTCGTTTCGATCCACTGCGGCTCGCGCGGCCTCGGCCATCAGATCGGCACCGACTATCTCGTGAGCCTGGCGAAGGCGGCTTCCCGGCTCGGCATCGAACTGCCCGATCGCGAACTCGCGTGCGCGCCGATCAATTCGCCGGAAGGGCAGCAGTATATCGGCGCCATGAACGCGGCGATCAACTGCGCGCTTGCCAACCGGCAGATCCTCACGCATCTGACGCGCGAGGCATTCGGGCGGGTCCTGCCGCAGGCCGATGCTCGAAACCCTGTTCGACATTTCGCACAACACGTGCAAGGTGGAGCGGCATATCGTCGACGGCCGGGAGATGCTGCTCTACGTGCATCGCAAAGGCGCAACCCGCGCGTTCGGGCCCGGACATCCGGCGGTCCCCCTGCGCTATCGCGCGACGGGCCAGCCGGTGATCATAGGCGGCAGCATGGGCACCGGTTCCTATGTGCTGTGCGGGACGAGCGAAAGCGAGCAGCGGGCGTTCAGTTCGGCGAGCCACGGCGCGGGCCGCGCGATGAGCCGCCACCAGGCGCTCAAACAATGGAACGGCCGGCAACTCATCGACGAGCTGGCGGCGCGCGGCATCCTGATCCGCACGCGCTCGATGCGGGGCGCCGCGGAAGAAGCGCCCGGCGCCTACAAGGACGTCGACCTGGTGGCGGAGGCGACGGAACAGGCCGGTCTGGCGCGCCGCGTCGCATTTCTCCGTCCCAGGGTTTGCATCAAGGGATAACGCACCGGTTCTGCGGACATACCCTGACCGCCCCTTTGATCTGGATCAAGGGGAGCGCTTGCGGGCGCTCCTATCATGGTACCGAGAATGTCGAGAGTGCATAGCGCTGAGACCGGCGGGAAGATGTCAAAGGAGAAGACCATGAGCATCGGCGAGATCTGCAACCGGGAAGTGGTATTCGTCAACCGCGACACCGCCGTTCAGGCGGCAGCGAAGCTGATGCGGCATTATCACGTCGGCAGCCTGGTCGCGGTCGACGAGGTCGCCGGCAAACGCATGCCGGTCGGCATATTGACCGATCGCGACATCGTCATGGAGGTGGACGCCATGGAACTCGATCCGAAAGTGATCACCGTGGGCGACATCATGAGCTCGGAACTGATCACGGTGCCGGAGAGCCAGGGTGTTCTCGAAACCATGGAGGTGATGCGCTTCAAGGGCGTGCGCCGGCTGCCGGTGGTCGGCGGCGACGGCCAGCTCGTGGGCATCGTCACCATCGATGACCTGCTCGAGGTGCTGGCGGAGCAGCTCACCGATTTGACGCGCATCGTGTCCAAGGAACAGACGCACGAAATGCAAAGCCGCAAGTAACTGCAACAACGAAGGTGAAAATCATGCAAAACCAGGTTCAGATCACTGTGCGCGACATGGACCATTCCCCGGCATTGGATGACCATATCCGGCAGGGAATCGCCAAGCTCGAGCAATTCTTCACGCCGATCACGTCGTGCCGCGTCGTCGCGGAGGCGCCGCACAAGCATCACCACCAGGGGCGGCAGTTCATGGTGCGTCTCGACATCGCCGTGCCGGGAAAGGAAATCGTGGTGAACCACGAGCACAGCGAGGATATCTACGTCGCGTTGCGCGATGCGTTCGATGCCGCGAAGCGGCAGCTCGAAGACTATTCCCGGAAGCGGCGCGGCGAAACCAGGAGCGGCGGGCGCCGGACGCCGGGACACGGGCAATAAGAAGTCATGGCGCGGGCCCCGGCAGCGGCCGGCGAGTCGTCCGGTCCTGATCGAAGCGTCGAGCCCAGGCCGGCGGGTTGGTATAGCGGAATATTCCCCACTATCGTATCCTTGTTCACCGTGGTCGCCAGAACTTTATTCCTTCTTTTGCTTCTCGCTGCAGGATGGGCGCATGCCGCCGATCCGCTGGAGGCGGCGGCCGTCGAGTATCGCGAGGTCGGCGAGGTCTACACGGCGGAAGGCATGGTCGAGGCGGTCAGGCAGGCGACGGTCTCGGCGCAGATTTCGGGACGGATAGTCGAAGTGCGGTTCGACGTCGGCGATGCCGTCAAAAAAGGCGAGGTCATCGTGCGCATCGACGAGCGCGAGGTCAGCGACGCGCTGGCCAGCTCGCAGGCGCAGATCGCGCAGGCGCAGGCCACGCTGCAGAACGCCAGGGCGAATTACGAACGCACCCAGCAGCTGTTCAAGCAGAGCTTTGTGAGCAAGGCGGCGCTTGACCGGGCATTGTCCGAATTTCAGGCGGCGCAGGCGCAGTTGCAGGCCGCCGTCTCGATTTCGAGCCGGGCGGCGACCGTGAAAGGGTTTGCCACGGTCACCGCGCCCTATAGCGGCATCGTCGCGGCGCGCCATGTCGAGCTCGGTGAACTGGTGACGCCCGGCAAGCCGCTGATGACCGGCTTCGATCCCACGGACATGCGGGTGGTCGCCGACGTGCCGCAACTGAAGCTCGGCGCAGATCAGGAAGAGCGCGCGTGCCGATATCGAGTTTCCCGCGCAGAACCGCACCGTGAAGGCGGGGGAGATCACCGTGCTGCCGACCGCGGACCCGCAGACGCACACCACGCGCGTGCGGCTCGCGCTGCGGGAATATGTCGCGGGCAGCTATCCCGGCATGTTCGCGCGCGTGCATTTTATCCTCGGCCAGTCGCGGCGGCTGGTGATCCCGGCACGCGCCATCGTCAGGCGCACCGAGGTGACCGCCGTTTACGTCATCGGCGCCGACAATGTGGTCCATCTGCGCCAGATACGGCCGGGTCAGGATTTCGGCGCCGACGGCGTCGAGGTGCTTGGCGGGTTGCAGCCGGGCGAGAAAGTGGCGCTCGATCCTGTCAAAGCCGCAATCGCCCTGAAAGACAGCGGCGAGCGCCGCTGAGCGGCCGTCCCGCGGATTCTCCGACTCTCATGGGCATCTCAGGACGCATCACCCGGATTTTTCTCGAGTCTCAACTCACCCCGCTGATTGCGCTGGTGGCGTTTCTGCTCGGCCTCTTCGCGGTGCTGGTGACGCCGCGCGAGGAGGAGCCCCAGATCAACGTCACGATGGCGAACGTGTTCATTCCCTTTCCCGGAGCCTCGGCGCGCGACGTGGAGGCGCTGGTGGCGACGCCGGCCGAGCAGGTGGTGGCGCAAATCTCCGGCATCGAACACGTTTACTCGGTTTCGAAGCCGGGCCTTGCGATCCTGACCGTGCAGTACAAAGTCGGCGAGGACCGGATCCAGGCGCTGGTGCGGCTTTACGACACGCTCTTCGCCAACCGCGACTGGGTGCCGCCCGAACTGGGCGTGGGAGAGTTCATCGTCAAGCCGGTCGGGATCGACGATGTGCCCATCGTCACCTTGACGTTATGGACCCAGGACGCGCAGCGCGGCGCCTACGAATTGAAACAGGTCGCCAATGCCGCCGAGGTCGAGCTGAAGCGCGTCGCGGGCACGCGCACCGTCACCACGATCGGCGGCGCTGCACACGTGGTGCGCGTATTGCTCGATGTCGACCGTCTTAACGCGTACAAGATCACCGCAGGCGATATCCGGGGCGCCCTGCTCGCGGCGAATGCGTCGCTGCCGTCCGGCAAGCTCACGCGCGACAACCGGGACATCTGGGTGGAAACCGGCGGTTTTCTTGGCACGGCGGAAGACGTTGCGCGGCTGATCGTCGGGCGCGCCGGGGGACGGCCGATCCGGATTGCCGACATTGCGCGCATCGAGGATGGTCCCGAGCAGCCGCGGCAATACGTATGGTACGGCAATGGCGCGGCGGCAGGCGCGGCAATGCCTCGCGGCGAGTTTCCAGCGGTCACCATCGCGGTTTCGAAAAAGCCCGGAGAGAACGCGGTGGATGTCGCCGACCGGGTGCTGCAGCGTATCGGGGAGCTGAAAAGCAGCGTGATTCCGGAGGGCGTGAACGTCACGCTGTCCCGCAACTACGGCGAGACCGCGAACGCCAAGGCGCAGAAGCTGATCCAGAAACTCATTTTCGTCACCTTGTCCGTGATCGCGCTGGTATGGGCTGCGCTCGGCAGGCGCGAAGCGCTGATCGTGGGCCTGGCGGTGATATTCACGCTGGCGGCGACGCTGTTCGCATCCTGGGCCTGGGGCTTTACGCTCAACCGCGTGTCGCTGTTTGCGCTCATTTTCTCGATCGGCATCCTGGTCGACGACGCGATCGTGGTGGTGGAAAACATCCACCGGCACCGCGCGTTGTCGGATGCGCCGCCCGCTGATGTGATTCCCAATGCGGTGGACGAAGTCGGCGGCCCGACCATCCTTGCCACGTTCACGGTGATCGCGGCGCTGTTGCCGATGGCGTTCGTCTCGGGATTGATGGGGCCGTACATGAGCCCGATCCCGATCAACGCCAGCATCGGCATGCTGATTTCCCTGGCGGTGGCGTTCGTCATCACGCCGTGGCTGGCGCTGAAACTGCTGGGCAAGCCGGCGCATCAGCATCAGGGCGAAGAAGCGGGAGGCCGGTCGTTGCGGCTGTTTGAACGGGTGCTCACGCCGTTTTTGCGCGGCGCGCGGGGCAAGCCGAAACGCCGGCTGCTGTGGATCGCCACGCTGGCGGCGATTGCGTTTTCCGTTTCGCTGGCCGGGTTCAAGCTGGTGGTGCTCAAGATGCTGCCGTTCGACAACAAATCCGAATTCCAGATCGTCGTCGACATGCCGGCGGGCACCGCGCTCGAGGAAACCGCGCGCGTGCTGCGCGAGATCGGCGCCTACGTGGCGAAGATTCCGGAGGTGACCGATTACCAGGCTTACGCCGGCACCGCGGCGCCGATCAACTTCAACGGCCTGGTGCGCCAGTATTATCTGCGCAGCGGCCCGGAACTCGGCGATATCCAGGTGAATCTGCTCGACAAGCATCAGCGCAGCCGGGAAAGCCATGCCATTGCCGGCGCGGCCCGTCCCGAGATCGAACGCATCGCGCAGCGTGCGCATGCGCGCGTCAAGGTGGTCGAGGTGCCGCCGGGACCGCCGGTGCTCGCGCCGATCGTCGCCGAAGTCTACGGCCCGGATTACGCCGGCCAGATCGCGGTCGCCAAGCGCATTCGCGGCGCGTTTGCGGCCTCGGCCGACATCGTCGACATCGATGACAGCAGCGAAGCCGACGCCGAGAAGCTGGTGCTGCAGGTCGATCGCAGCAAGGCGGCGCTGATGGGCGTGGCGCAGCGCGATATCGTCGCCACGGTGCGGATGGCGCTTGGGGGAGACAACGTGACGCCGCTGCACACCGGCAGCTGCCAAGTTCGAAGTGCCGGTGCAGATCGGCCTGCCGCCCGCAGGAGCAGTCCGGCATGGGACGGCTGATGCAGCTTGCCGTGCGCTCGGATTCGGGCGCGCTGATTCCGTTGTCGGAACTGGTGCGGCCGGTATCGACGCTGCAAGATAAGACGATTTATCACAAGGACCTGCTGCCGGTGGTCTACGTCGTCGGCGACATGGCGGGCCGGCTCGACAGCCCGCTGTACGGCATGTTCGAGATACGCGCCAAGACCGCGGGCGTGGCGCTCGCGCAGGGCGGCAGGCTCGGCGAGTATTTCATCCGCCAGCCGTCCGACCGTTATGCCGGTTACAGCCTGAAGTGGGACGGCGAATGGCAGGTCACGTACGAAACCTTCCGCGACATGGGGATCGCCTACGCCGTCGGCCTGATCCTCATCTACCTGCTGGTGGTGGCGCAATTCAAATCCTATCTGACTCCGCTCATCATCATGGCGCCGATCCCGCTCACGGTGATCGGCGTGATGCCCGGCCACGCGCTGCTCGGCGCGCAGTTCACCGCGACCTCGATGATCGGCATGATCGCGCTGGCCGGCATCATCGTGCGCAATTCGATCCTGCTGGTCGACTTCATCAATCTCGAGGTGGCGCAGGGCCGCGGACTTCGAAACGGCGATCGTGCGCGCCGGCGCCACGCGCGCCAAGCCCATCGTGCTGACCGCGCTGGCCGCGATGGTGGGCGCGCTGTTCATCCTCGACGACCCGATTTTCAACGGGCTTGCGGTATCGCTGCTGTTCGGCATCTTCGTATCGACCATCCTGACGCTGGTCGTGATCCCCGTGCTCTATTACGCGGCCAACTGGAAGCGTCACGCCTCGCGCGCGCCTTGATCCCCGTTTCCGGGGGGACGGAGTTTGACCTGAATCAAGAATGACCGCCTGGTTTGGGATTAAATTAGCCGAAATGGCAGGGAGCCAGCCCGGTTGCGGCCGGAGCATCGCAGTCACCCGGAAACCGGGGCTGTCGAGTCGTGGAAAGGAGCCGATCAATGAGCCTGCTCGAGTTCGCACGGGGGCCCGCGCTCTGGGTGTCGCTTGCCGTCCTGTTTGCGGGCAGTGTGTGGCGGATCGCCGGCATTTTCCGCCTCAAGACCAGGCCTGACTTTTCCGAGCCGCGGGACACGCGGCTGCTGGCCGGCGCGCTGCGCACCATCGTCAGCCGCATGATCCCCAAAAAGGAATTCCGCGAGACCGAGAAAGTCGGCACGTTCAACGCTTACGTTTACCATGTCGGTCTCGCCGTGATCGCGTTCGGCTTCCTGCCGCACATTTATTTCATCAAACGGCTCACCGGCGTGGCGTGGCCCGCGCTGCCGGCGCCGGTCGTGTATCTCGCGGTGGCGATCACGTTCGTTTCGCTGCTGATCATGCTCATGGAACGCCTGACCGACCCGGTGCTCCGCCTGTTGTCGAATTTCGACGATTATTTCAGCTGGTTCGTGACCTTTTTGCCGCTCGTCACCGGGATGATCGTCATCAATCATCCATTTCCTTCCGGCGTGGCCCCGGTGGTGCCGCTCGATCCGCTGCCGCTTGCGATCCATCTGCTGAGCGTGGAACTGCTGTTCGTCTGGCTGCCGTTCGGCAAGTTGAGCCACGCCTTCCTGGTATTCGTCTCGCGCGGAATCACCGGCGCCGCCGCCGCGCGCAAAGGAGCCGCCACATGAGCGACAACGACAGGATCGATCCCATCGACATGGAATCTGCGCGCTTCTCGATCAGGAAGCCGGAAGTGCGCTCCGACAGGCAGGGCGGACTCGCCGACACGGAGCGCGTCGCCATCGCGATGAAGAGTTTCGCCAGCGATTTCACCCCGGCGACCGCCGCCTACATGGAGTCGTGCATCCATTGCGGACAATGCGCGGAAGCCTGCCATTTCTACGTGACGACCCACGATCCGAAGTACACGCCGATCTGGAAACTCGAACCGTTCAAGCAGGCCTACAAGCGTGAAGCCGGGCCGTTCGCCTGGCTCTATCGCGCGCTCAACCTCAAGAGCAGAGTCACCATCGAAAATCTGGAGGAGTGGCAGGAGCTGCTGTTCGACTCGTGCACCATGTGCGGGCGCTGCACCATGATCTGCCCGATGGGTATCGACATCGCCGCGCTGGTCGGTCTCGCGCGCCATGGCATGTTCCGGGCCGGACTGGTGCCGCACGAACTGTGGGCGGTCGCCCAGCGCGCCGAGCGCGAAGGCAGCCCGCTCGGGGCGACGCCCGCGGTGCTCAAGGAGCGCATCGAGTGGCTGGCGGACGACTACGGCGTCGAAATCCCGCTCGACCGCGAACGGGCCGATATCCTGATTACGCTGTCCTCGATCGAGATCATGAAGTATCCGCAGTCGATCGTGGCGGTGGCGAAAATACTCGGCGCATCTCGGCGCATCGTGGACGATCCGCAGCGACGGTTACGAAGCCACCAACTTCGGCATGCTCTCCGGCAACGTGCAGTGGCAGCGGGATTCGAGCATGAAAATGATCGAGGCGGCGATTGCCTGCGGCGCCAAAGTGCTGATCCTGCCGGAATGCGGCCATGCCTATGGCGCGCTGCGCTGGCAGGGGGCCAACGTCTATGGCAAGCCGTTGCCGTTCAAGGTGCTGCACATCTCCGAGTTTCTTGCCGAAAATGTGCGCGACGGCAGGCTCAAGCTGAAAAAACTTGAAAAATCATTGACCTTTCACGACCCCTGCCAGACTTCGCGCAGGGGCGGCGCGACGGCCGCGCCGCGCGAAGTGCTGCAGGCGCTCGGCGTCGAGTTGCGGGAGATGGAGTCCTCCGGCGACATGAACTGGTGCTGCGGCGGCGGGGGCGGGGTCGTCACCATCCATCGCGCCGACGATCTGCGCCACAAGGCGTTCGAGATCAAGATGAGGCAGGTCGACGCCACCGGGGCGGAACTGCTGACGACCACCTGCTCGAACTGCCGGCAGACTTTCGACGACGGCCAGGCGCATTTCAAATGGGACAAGACCATGCACAGCCTGCTGGAACTGGTCGCGGACCAGCTCGAAGCGCCCCCGGCGCCACATTGATCCTGCTTGATATTGCGGCAATCGCCGCAATATCCGATGCATTCCCTTTCTGAACGGAGATACTCATGACCACCGAACGTTTGATCCGCATATTCGCCGGCGCCTTCGTGCTGATTTCGCTGGCGCTCGGCGCGCCGGCGAGCCCGCTCTATATGAGTTCGTACTGGTTGTGGTTCACGGTTTTCGTCGGGTTCAACCTGTTCCAGAGCGGCTTCACCCGGTTTTGCCCGCTGGAGATCATGCTGAAAAAAGCGGGCGTAAAACAAGGCGGCGCATGAGCGCGCCGCTGCGCATCGCCTGTCCCCATTGCGACACGCTCAACCGTGTCCTGCCGGAGCGCCTGGAACATGGCCCGCGCTGCGGCCAGTGCAAGCAGCCGTTGTTTACCGCGCACCCGGTGGCGCTGACCGCGGCCAATTTTGAGCGGCATGCAGGCGGCGACATTCCGGTGCTCGTCGATTTCTGGGCGCCGTGGTGCGGGCCATGCCGCATGATGGCGCCGGTTTTCGAGCAGGCGGCGGCGCAACTCGAACCGCGGCTGCGGCTGGCCAAACTCGATACCGAAGCCGAGCCCGAGCTTGCGGCGCGCTTCGGCATTCGCAGCATTCCGACACTCGCGCTGTTCAAAAACGGCAGGGAAATCGCGCGCCAGGCGGGCGCCATGGATCTGGGCGGGCTGCTGCGCTGGGTCCGGACTTACGCCTGATCCGGCACGCCGCTCATTTGCGGCCCGGGAACAGCCGCGACGCCTGCCACATGTAGAACGTCACGGTGTCCGAAGACAGGATGGTTTTTCCCGCGGCGTCCACGACCTGTGCCTGCAGCGTGTGCTCGCCGCGCTCGACACCCTCCAAAGTGAACGAGGCGCCATACCGGGCCGCCCCGTAAGGCCGGCCGTCGAGCAGCACGCGGATGGAACTGTGTTCCGGCAGTCCGCTGCCCTGCATCGCGATCGAAACCGGGACGCTGCCGGTATTGTCGTGGATGGTCTCTTCGTTTTTCGGGCTGGTGATGGCAATGCCAAGCGCGCCGTTCTGCGCGAGAACGGGGGCAATCGGAAATGCCGATACCCAAAGCAATACCGCCGCTGCTGCGGCAAGCCGTCGAACGCTCACGCCGCAGCCGTGGTGCGGGCCACCACGCCTCACTTCAACAATAAATCGTTATAAAACAACGGAATACGTAAAATTCCGGTTCAGCGCCGGCCGATGAGCAGGCCGATGATCAGCCCGATTCCCGCCGAGACGCCCATTGCGGTCCAGGGGTGGTCGTGCACGTAATCGTCCGTGGTCGCCGCCGCTACGTTGGCCTTGTCTTTCAACATGACCTGAGCCTGGGCCAGGCGGGGTTTGAGGTCGGCCGCGGCCTGCTGAATGCGGCCGCGCACTTCCGCGATTTTGTCGCCCGACTGGGTCGCCGTCGCTTTCACCAGATCCTCGACATCGGCCATCAGTATCTTGAGGTCGGCTACCAGCTGTTCTCTCGGTGCGTTCATGATTTACTCCTGCATGGTTGAACAGTTAAGAAATTGCCTGATGCATAACACAACGTGGTACCCCGCCGCGACGGCTTAGCGGCAGACCACAACCGGGATGTGCGCCTGGGCGAGCACCTTCGTGGTTTCGCTGCCGAGCATCAGGCGTGACAACCCGGTACGGCCGTGCGAGGCCATGAAAATGCCATCGCATTTGTATTTCCTCGCCGCCTTGATGATCGCGTCGGCCGGAAAATCGCTCGTCACGTAGTAGCACGCGCAAGAGACGCCCGCGCCTGCCGCCGCTTTCTTGATGACGTCGAGATGCCGCTGCGCGACCTTCTTGGTGTGTGCGGCGAATTCCGGCGGCAACATGAAGTCGGGCGGGACATAATCGGCATAGACGTTGAAGCGATAAGCCGGCGCGACGTGAAAACCGGTGATGCGGGCGCCGGTTTCTTTCGCGAATATCGCCGCTTTCTTGATGGCCTTGTGCGATAACGCCGAACCATCGGTAGGCACCAGAATGTTTTTGAACATCATTATCTCCGTTATTGTTGATTGACCAATACCAAGCCGTTAAATTCCCCGATTTCTTATTGCGCCTGACCCGGGCCGCTGCCGTCGCGCCGTGGCCCCATGCCGCCGCCCGGGCCCATTCCGGCTCCCGGACCCATCCCGGTTCCCTTGCCGGGCCCGGCTCCCGCCGGCGGCTGCTCGGGCAGCGTCACGCCGCGCTCCTTGGCGCGGGCCTGCATCGCGTTGTGGTGCTCGGCGCGCAGCGTCTCGCGCTCTTGGGGTGTCTTGGCGGCGCGCATCCTGGCGCTGTATTCATTGCGTTCCTGCTGCGTCATCAACTGGCTGCCGTAGATGGCCGGCGTCTTTTTTGCCGCCGGCGGCGCCGGCTGCTGTTCCGCGGATTGCGATACTCCGGCGGCGCCGATGCCCATTGCGGCTGCCGTGATCGCGATCAGCAGGGTATGAATTGTCCTGTTCATGCTGTGCATCCTTTGTGCGGCGCAGTCTCCACGGCGCTACGCTTGCCGTTCGTATTAATGACAATGTATGACGTCTGAAATCCGGCTTTTTGATGTAGATCAAATCAGGGCGATTCCGTGTCGCTTAGTATGCGTTTCATGCCGATTATTCAGGGAGAAGCAGGGATGGAAGCTCAGCCCACGTACAATTACAAGGTGGTGCGGCAGTTCGCGATCATGACCGTGGTGTGGGGCGTGGTCGGAATGACGGTCGGGGTGCTGATCGCCGCGCAGCTGATCTGGCCCGACCTCAATCTGGCGCCATGGCTGTCCTACGGACGGCTGCGGCCGCTGCATACCAATGCGGTGATTTTCGCGTTCGGCGGCTCGGGGCTGTTTGCCGCGTCCTATTATGTCGTGCAGCGCACCTGCCACACGCGGCTCTTCAGCGACGGCCTGGCCGCCTTCACGTTCTGGGGATGGACGGCGGTGATCGTGGGGGCGGCGATCACGTTGCCCATGGGCATCACGACTTCCAAGGAATACGCCGAGCTCGAGTGGCCGCTCGACATCCTGATCACGCTGGTGTGGGTCGCGTATGCGGTGGTGTTCTTCGGCACCATCGCCAGGCGCAAGACGCCGCACATCTACGTCGCCAACTGGTTCTTCGGCGCCTTCATTCTCACCATTGCGCTGCTGCACGTCGTCAACAGCGCCGAAATCCCGGTCACGCTGTGGAAATCCTACTCGGCCTACGCCGGGGTGCAGGACGCGATGGTGCAGTGGTGGTACGGGCACAACGCGGTCGGCTTTTTCCTGACGGCGGGTTTCCTCGGCATGATGTACTACTTCATCCCGAAACAGGCCGGCCGGCCGGTCTACTCGTACCGGCTGTCGGTGGTGCACTTCTGGGCGCTGATCTTCACCTACATGTGGGCCGGCCCCCACCACCTGCACTACACCGCGCTGCCCGACTGGGCGCAGTCGATCGGCATGGTGTTCTCGCTGATCCTGCTCGCGCCGTCGTGGGGCGGCATGATCAACGGCATGATGACGCTGTCCGGCGCATGGCACAAGCTGCGCACCGACCCCATCCTCAAGTTCCTGATCGTGTCGCTGTCGTTCTACGGCATGTCGACTTTCGAGGGGCCGATGATGTCGATCAAGACCGTGAACGCGCTGTCGCATTACACCGACTGGACGATCGGCCACGTGCATTCGGGGGCGCTCGGCTGGGTCGGCATGGTCACCATCGGCAGCATGTACTACATGATCCCGCGCCTGTTCGGGCAGGTGGAGATGCGCAGCATGCGGCTGGTGACGCTGCACTTCTGGGTCGCCACCATCGGCATCGTGCTCTACATCGCGGCGATGTGGATTGCCGGCGTGATGCAGGGCCTGATGTGGCGGGCGGTCAACCCCGACGGCACGCTCACCTACAGCTTCGCCGAGGTCGTGAAGGCGACTTATCCCTACTACACGATCCGCCTGCTGGGCGGGCTGTGTTATCTGTCGGGCATGCTGATCATGGCCTACAACGTGTGGAAGACCGCCGCCGGACACCGCGCGGTCGACGCGGTCATCCCCGCCGTGCAACCGGCGCACGCCTAACTGGAGATCCGGCAGATGAGCACAAAAATCAGCCATGAACTGATCGAAAAGAACCTGACGCTGATGATCATCCTGGTGATCCTCGTGGTGAGCGTCGGCGGCCTGGTCGAGATCGTGCCGTTGTTCTTCCAGAAATCGACGACGCAGCCGGTGACCGGACTGAAACCCTATACGGCGCTGCAGCTCGCGGGCCGCGATATCTACATCCGCGAGGGCTGCAACAACTGCCACTCGCAGATGATCCGTCCGTTCCGCGCCGAAACCGAGCGCTACGGACACTATTCGGTGGCCGGGGAATTCATCTACGACCATCCGTTCCTGTGGGGATCGAAGCGCACCGGGCCGGATCTGGCGCGCGTCGGGCGCAAGTACTCCGATGAATGGCATCACGTGCATCTGACCAATCCGCGCGATGTCGTGCCGGAGTCCAACATGCCGGCTTACGCGTGGCTTGACCAAAGGCCCCTCGATGCCGCAGATCTGCCGGCGAAAATGCGCGCCCTGCGCGTGCTGGGCGTGCCGTACAGCGACGAGGATATCGCCAAGGCCGCCGAGAGCGCGCAAGGCAAGACCGAGATGGATGCGGTCATCGCCTATCTGCAGAATCTGGGCACTGTGCTGAGAAACGTGAGGTAACGCGCATGGACATCAATCTGGTCAGATCGATCCTGACGCTGGTGCTGCTGGCGGTTTTTATCGGCATCGTCGCGTGGGCGTGGAGCGGCAAGCGCAAGCAGGCGTTCGACGCCGCCGCGCAACTGCCTTTTGACGACGAGCCGGAATCCGGCAACCGGCGGCAAGGCCGGGAATAAAGGGAAGCCACGATGAGTGATTTTACAAGCGACGTCTGGGGCATCTATGTCGCCCTGATCACGCTGATCAGCATCATTGCCTGCGCGGTGCTGCTCAAGGCGCTGTCGACCAAGCGGGCCGCGCCGGACCAGCAGGTCGGCACCACCGGCCACACGTGGGACGAGGATCTCACCGAATGGAACAATCCGCTGCCGCGCTGGTGGATGTGGCTGTTCTACATCACCATTGTATTTGCCCTGGTTTACCTTGTGCTCTATCCGGGTCTCGGCCGCAATGCCGGGTACTTCGGCTGGACTTCGACCGGCCAGTATCAGCAGGAACAGGCGCAGGCTGAGGCGACGTACGGACCGGTGTTCGCCAGGTTTCTCAAGCAGGACATCAAGGCGGTCGCCGCCGATCCGGAAGCGCGGCAGATGGGGCAGCGGCTGTTTCTGACTTATTGCGCGCAGTGCCACGGATCGGACGCGGGAGGAGGAAAGGGTTTTCCGAGTCTGCGCGACAACGATTGGCTCTACGGCGGTGACCCTGAAACCATCAAGGAAAGCATCACCAACGGGCGCAACGGCGTGATGCCGTCGCAGGGCGCGGCAGTCGGCGGCGATGAAGGTGCGAAAGATGTCGCCCATTACGTGCTGTCGCTTTCGGGCCGCACCCACGACAGCCTGCGCGCGTTCCGCGGCAAGGCCAAGTTCATGACCATATGCGCGGCCTGTCATGGCGCGGACGGCAAAGGCAGCAAGACAGTGGGCGCACCCAACCTGACCGACAATATCTGGCTGTATGGCGGTTCCGAGGCAACGATCATGGAGACCATCATGAAGGGCCGCGGCACGCCCATGGCCACGGAAGGCACCAGCGTCATGCCGGCGCACAAGAATCTTCTGGACCAAGGGAAAATCCACCTGCTTGCCGCCTATGTCTACGGCCTGTCGGCCCAGGGACAGAAGTGAACATCTTTCACCGCAGAGGCGCGAACACCTTCGCGTCTTTGCGGTCAGGCAATACATGACTCAACCGGCAAGAAATCTCAAATTGGCCCCGCCCGCCAACGAAGTCGAAACCGCGCTCTATGAAGTGCGGAAGAAAATCTACTCGCGCGCGGTGCATGGCTGGTTCGCAAGCTGGCGCGTTGCGCTGGTGCTCGCCACCCAGGCGGTTTTCTACGGCATGCCATGGCTCGTCTGGAACGGGCGGCAGGCGGTGCTGTTCGACCTCGGCGCGCGCAAGTTCTACATCTTCGGCTGGGTGTTCTGGCCCCAGGATTTCATTTTTCTCACCGCGCTGCTGGTGATCTCGGCGCTGTCGCTGTTTCTGTTCACCGCGATCGCCGGCCGCCTGTGGTGCGGTTATGCCTGCCCGCAGACGGTCTATACCGAGATCTTCATGTGGATCGAGAACATGGTGGAAGGCGACCACCTGCAGCGCATGCGGCTCGACAAGGGGTCGCTCGGTGCACGCAAGTTCGCCCTGAAATCGCTCAAGCATGCGCTGTGGATCGCGCTTGCGCTGTGGACCGGTTTCACGTTCGTCGGTTATTTCACCCCGATCAAGACCCTGGTCGCGGAAGTCCTGGGCTGGAATGCCGGGCCGTGGGAGACGTTCTGGATCCTGTTCTACGGTTTTGCCACCTACGGCAACGCCGGCTGGATGCGGGAGCAGGTATGCAAGTACATGTGTCCTTATGCGCGCTTCCAGGGCGTGATGTTCGACCCCGATACGCTGGTCATCACCTACGACGCGCAGCGGGGCGAGCCGCGCGGCTCGCGCAGCAGGTCGGCCGATCACAGGGCGGCGGGCCTGGGCGAATGTGTCGACTGCAACATCTGCGTGCAGGTGTGCCCGACCGGGATCGATATCCGCGAGGGTCTGCAATACGAATGCATAGGGTGCGCCGCGTGCATCGACGGCTGCAACCAGGTGATGGACAAGATGGGCTATCCGCGCGGCCTGATCCGCTACTCGACGGAAAACGCCATCAAGCGCAAATATCCCGAGGACCGGATCCTCGCGAATGTTTTCCGGCCGCGCATCCTGTTGTACTGCGCGGTGCTGCTCGGCATCGTTCTGGTCCTGATGGCGGCGCTGTACCTGAGATCGCCGCTCAAGGTCGACGTGATCCGCGACCGCGCGACGCTGGTGCGCGAAGTCGGGGATGGCACGGTCGAAAACGTCTACCGCCTGCAGATCATGAACACCGACGAGCGGCCGCATCGCTACAACATCGCCGTAACGGGACTGGCGGGCCTCGTGGTCGAAGTGCCGCAGCCGGTGGAGGTCGCCGGCGCCACCACGCAGGGGGTCGCGGTCGCGGTGCGCGTCGATCCCGCCAATATCAAACCGGGCTCGCACGCCATCGTCTTTCATGTCACGGACAGGGATCAGCCGGGCGTGAAAGCCGACGAGAAGTCGATGTTCTATGTCAGATGAGGGGGCAACGATGACGCCGCGAATTCATCAACCATCGGTGCCGTGGTACCGCGAACCCTGGCCCTGGCTGCTGATGGCGGGGCCGGCACTGGTGGTGGTGGCCAGCATGATCACGCTGTGGCTGGCGGTCAGGAGCGATGACGGCCTGGTGGTCGACGATTACTACAAGCAGGGACTCGCGGTCAACCAGACGCTGACACGCGATCGTGCCGCGCTGGCGCACGGTTACAAAGCGGATCTGGTGTGGGATGTTGCGTCAGGCCGAATCCGGGTCACGCTGTCGGGACCTTCACCGCTGCCGTCCATGCTGCAATTGCGGATCGTGCATCCGACGCATGCCGGACTGGACCAGCGGGTGCGGCTTGCGGCGGTCGGCGCCGGCGCCTACGAGGCTGCGATCGCCGCGCCGCGCGCGGGACGCTGGCTGGTGATGCTCGAGGACGAAGGCCGCAGCTGGCGCCTGACCGGAGAATGGCGCGTGCCGCAGCAGCCGGTATTGCAGCTCACAGCGCACGAGGAGGGGGCATGAAACGCTTGATCTGGGTACTGTGGCCGTCGTTCATCGTCGGCGGCATTGCGGAAACGGTGTTTTTCACGCTATTCGACCCGATGGATCTCTTCATCCTGGGCGGCCCGATAGAGATCTCGCGCACTGCGGTTTACTCGCTCGGCTTTTTTCTGTTCTGGGCGTTTGCCGCGGCGTCCAGCGCGTTTACCTGTTTTCTGCAGCGCAGCGCATTCGAAATCAACCGGTTGTGCCCGCTCGAGCCCGGCGAGCGGCCGCCGGGATGTCCGAAATGCGAGGAGCCGCGGACGGGGGGCGGCGCCTGATCTCTGCCGATCGGTTGACCTACGTCAAATCACGCCGGGGAAGGCGGCGTAATATGAATTGGCAAGAGGGTTTTTAACGCTTTCCGCGGGTATCAGTCTGGACAGAGACCTTGATGGCAGTCAGCGCGCGTTGCGATCCGCCATCATCGATATCGACAGCAACCCGGTGACGCAGGAGGCCGCCATGACCGTATCCCGTACATCCACCAGGAAAATCGCCAAAAAGCGCGCCGCGCCGAAATCTGCGGCCGGCCGGTCCAGAGCAGGGATCGTCATTTCCGCGGAACAACGCCGGCGATTGATCGAGGACGCCGCGTATTTTCGTGCGGAGCGTTATCGCTGCGTCGAACCGGGAAATTACCGCGAGGAGGATCGATGCCGGGCAGAAACAGAAATCGAGACGGTGATCCGGCGCAACACAAAATGTTAAAACGATGGCCTGCAGCCGGCTTGGCAGCGGCGTTGACTGTTTTCTCGAGCCTGTCGGGAGCGGCTGAAATACCCGACCTCGCGCGAGGGCGCGCGCTCTACGAGAATCATTGCCAGTTTTGCCACACGCCCAATATTCATAGCCGGCCCAATCGCCTGCCGCTCAATGCGGATGAGCTACGCGAGATCGTCGTTCACTGGTCCGAGCAGGAGAACCTGCGCTGGAGCGCGGAGGAAGTCGAAGACGTCGTTTCTTATCTGCAACAAACGCGCTATAAGTTCTGACTGCGGAGCGGTCAGGGTTTAGGCGCGGAAGGCGGGTTGACCAGTGCCCGTATTTTATCCAGGCCGTTGATTTTGATGTGTTTATTACGCACATCGATCAGCCCCTCTTCCTGGAAGCGGGACAGCACGCGGCTGATGGTTTCGAGCTTGAGGCCGAGATAGCTGCCGATTTCCTCCCGCGTCATGCGCAGGTTGAACTCGGTCGGCGAATAGCCGCGCACGGCGAAGCGCTGGGACAGGTTGAGCAGAAAAGCGGCCAGGCGCTCTTCCGCGCGCATGCTGCCAAGCAGCAGCATCACGCCATGGTCGCGCACGATTTCGCGGCTCATCATGCGGTGAAAATGATGCTGCAGCGACGGAATTTCGCGCGACAGTTTTTCCAGCGAATGGAACGGGATGTCGCAGACATCGCTGTCTTCGAGCGCCACGGTGTCGCAGGTGTGGCGGTTCGAGCTGATCGCATCGAACCCCAGCAGGTCGCCCATCATGTGAAAGCCCGCGACCTGCTCCCGGCCATCCTCGTGCAACACGCAGCTTTTCATGAAGCCGGTGCGGATGGCGTAGAGCGATTGCAGTTCCGCGCCGGCGCGGTAAAGATAGTCGCCGCGCTTTACGGACCGGCGGTGGGTAAACAGCCGGTCGAAGATCGCCAGTTCGTTCGGGTCGAGCTCCGCGGGCAGGCATAGCTCGTGCAGGCTGCACGTGGCACAGACGGTCTTGAGCTTGCCGAGGTCGACCGGGATGAGCTTGGGCTGGGCTAACATTATCTTTTCCCGTTCTGAATCATGCTAGGTAGGGATAATCTGATATCAGATATACTCGGATAAAGGTTATTCGGACAGAGGCAGAGTGAATGACTGATCGCAATTCAGTGCTCGATCTACGGGTTTACTCCCTAGAGATACAGAATTGGCAGTGTACATCATTTTGACCTAGGTCAATATCGCGAGTGTCCATGATACGATATTGCTGACAAAGATTTACAATCTGCGTATGAATTCCATTTCCGATCATCTGCCGTTCGAAGTCGACCTGGACCTGATCCGCAGGCTCGACCGCAACGGCCCGCGCTACACCTCTTATCCCACCGCCGACCGCCTCGCATGAGGCATTCGGGCCGGACGCTTACCGGCAGTGGGTGGCCAAGCGCAATATCGGCGGCATCCAGCGCGCGCTGTCGGTTTACGTGCATTTGCCGTTCTGCAACACGATCTGTTACTACTGCGGGTGCAACAAGGTCGTGACCAGCAACAAAAGTCGCGGCGTCGAGTATCTGAATTACCTCGAAAAGGAAATTGCGCTGCAGGCGCCGCTGTTCAGCCAGGATCCGCGGGTCGAACAGATGCACTGGGGCGGCGGCACGCCGACTTTTTTCAGCACCGAACAGATGCAGAATCTGTTCGTGCTGTTGCGGCGGAATTTCGAGTTCTCGCCCGATGGCGAGTATTCGATCGAAATCGACCCGAGAACGGTCGACGAGAAAACGGTTGCCGCGCTGCGCGTCATGGGTTTCAACCGGCTCAGTCTCGGCGTGCAGGATTTCGATCCCGACGTGCAGCAGGCGGTGAACCGCCTGCAAAGCGAACAACAGACGCTGGGCATCATCGATGCGGCGCGGCGGGAGGGCTTTCTTTCGGTCAATGTCGATCTGATCTACGGGCTGCCGAAGCAAAACCTGATCACCTTCAACCGCACCCTGGCGCAGATCGTCGCCGCGCGGCCCGACCGCATCGCGGTTTACAATTACGCCCACCTGCCCGCGCGTTTCAAGACGCAACGCCAGATCAACGAAGCCGACCTGCCGTCTCCGGAAACCAAACTGAAACTGCTGGCGCTGTCCGCGCAGCGGCTGACCGAGGCCGGCTATGTCTACATCGGCATGGATCATTTTGCCCTGCCCGACGACTCGCTGGCCGTCGCGCAGCGGCAGGGCCGGCTGCACCGCAATTTCCAGGGCTATTCGACCCACGCCGAGTGCGATCTGGTGGCGCTCGGCGTCTCGGCCATCGGCAGCATAGGCCCGACTTATAGCCAGAATTTTCGCCGCATCGAGGAATACTATGACAGCCTCGATCATGGCGAACTGCCGATCATGCGGGGCCTGGAACTCACGGCGGATGACCTGCTGCGCCGCGCCGTGATTCAATCGCTGATGTGCCATTTCGCGCTGTCGAAACAGGCGATAGAGCTATCCTACCTCATTGATTTTGATAAGTATTTCGCAGACAGAGCTCGCCGAGTTGGCCGGCCTGGCCAAGGAAGGATTGCTCGATCTGGACGATCGATGGATCAACGTGACGCCGGTAGGACGCATGCTGATCCGCAATATCTGCATGGTGTTCGACAAGTACCTGCGTCACGAAAGCGAAGTCGGCCGCTACTCGCGCGTCATATGACGCAGAGGGTTCAGGATCCGGGATTCAGGATTCAGGGCTCGAGATTCGGGTGTTCGATTCGCAACGTTTTTGACTTGACTCTTCATCCCGCACTCACTTCCACTTCCGCTCACCGCTTACGCCTCAATCGCAATGAACGGCTGGCTTGAACTGGTCGTAACCAGCGCTTTCGTCGCCGGGCTGATGGGCGGCGCGCATTGTGCGGCGATGTGCGGCGGCATTGTCGGCATCGTCAGCGGGCCGCGCGCCGGCGGTGAAAGGGTTCCCCGGCAATGGCGTTATGCGCTGGCCTATAACGGCGGGCGCATTTTCAGCTACGCCGTGGCCGGCTCCCTGGCCGGCGCCCTTGGCCAGGGCGGGCTGTGGCTGCGCGGCGGGCCTCTGGCGCAGCACGTCATGATGTTCTTTGCCGGCGCCACGCTGCTGCTGCTTGCGCTGTATGTGGCGGGCGTGACGCCGGTCGCGCGCGGCATCGAGGCCGCAGGAGCGGTGGTATGGCGCCGCGTGCAACCTTATTCCCGCTGGTTTCTTCCGGTCGACTCCGTGCCGCGTGCGCTGGGGTTGGGCGCGGTGTGGGGCTGGCTGCCGTGCGGCATGGTCTATGCGCTGCTCCTCACCGCGATGGCAACGGCCGACGCCCGCCAGGGCGCGCTGGTCATGTTCGCTTTCGGTCTCGGCACCCTGCCGAACCTGTTGGCTATTTCGCTGCTGTACGGTCAGGTCCGGAAGCTTGCGGCGCTGCGCCCGTTGCGTGTTGCAAGCAGCATCGTCATCGGCGGACTGGGGATTTTCGGCATCATCAAGGCCACGCAGCCCGCCGTCTTCGCCGCCGACGGGCTGTTGTGTCGCGTGGTGCCGGGCCTGAGCGGCCTGTTGCAGTAGGCCGGGAAATTTTTCCGGATCAGCCGGTCACGCCGTTGCGCGGCGTTGCCAATCCGGGCGTTTGTTTATTTCGCCGGCTGATTCGCGTACCAGGAAGCGATGCTTTCTATCATGGCGTTGCTGTAGGGGAAGCTCATGTTGTGCATGGTAGAGCTTTCGCGTCTGCCATCGCGATACGCCCGCAGGGCCATGACCAGATAGTCCTTGTCCTGCCCCCGCATTTTGGGAGCCGTCATTGTGGGGTTCTCGGCGTCGTGGCAGCGATTGCATTTTTCGGCCAGTTCCTGGGCGGAACCCGGTACTTTATCGGCGGCCTGGGGTTTCTGGACCGCGTAGTAGGCCGCGATATTTTCCATGTCCTTGTCGCTGAGCCCGGCGATATAGCGCTGCATGCCCCAGTTCTTGCGGGTGGTTTTGTAGGCCTTCATCGCTTTCACCAGGTATTCGGGATCCTGGCCGGCAAGACTCGGCGTCGCCGAGTCGGTGCTCACGCCGTGAAAGCCGTGGCAGCCGCCGCACATGGCGGTGAGCGGTTCGCCGGCGGCCGCGTCGCCCTTGGCGGGGGCGGCACGTTCAACCGGAGTCTGGGCCGCGAAATAGAGCGCGAGGTTTTCCAGTTGCAGTTTTTCCGTATCGCTCAGCATCGCCTTCATCACGGCCGTTTTGCGGTCTCCCTGGTGATACTCCTGGATGGCGGCGACCAGATAGTGGGGTTGCTGGCCGGCCAGGCTGGGCGTGCCGGGAGTTTTGCTGTTGCCGTCTTCGCCATGACACTTCGTGCAGCCCGCCGCCAGCTTCTTGCCCTTCTTCATAAAGCGATGAGTGCTTGATATCGCCGGCAGAGGGGTTCGCGATCGGCGGCAGACTGGCGAATAGTACGCGACCACGTTGCGAATGTCCGCATCGCTCATTTTTTCCGCCATGCTCTTGAGGGCGGCGTGATGGCGCTTGCCGTCTTTGTACTCCTGCAACGACGCGAGCAGATAACGCTCACGTTGTGCCGCGAGGTTCGGAATGGCCGGGGCGACGCCTTTGCCATCCAGGCCGTGACAGGCTTTGCAGGTTCGCTCGGCGATGGCCTTGCCCGCGGCAACGTCCCCGGCAATCCGCTTCTCGGCTGCAGGCGGGGTGGCAGCCGCAGGCGTGGTTTTCGGAGTCGACTGTTCTTTTTCCGTGCATCCGGCCAACGCCGCCGCCAACGCAATACCCAGCATAAAATGTTTCATTTGAAACCTCGCAGATATCTTCGGGCCGGCCGGCGCTGGTCTGCTGCCGGCCCGAATTTATGCCATTGATATAGATAACATTTTATTCCGATAACGATCGGAAACCTAGCCCGACTCCCGCCGCACGCATCAGCGGCAATTTCTTCGCGGGCCGCTCAGCCTTTCATCATACTTCCTACGAACTCCGACCAGCACCAGCGTCAGCAGCGTCAGGCCGGCGGCGATCAGGGTGAAGCCCAATATCCTCGAGCCCAGGGTCATCGGCTCCGTCGGCTTGTCCACCAGGTACTTCTCGAGTTCGCCCGTTTTGACCAGCCGGTTGTATTCCACCGTGTGCTCGCGGCTGAACTCCTCGAGCGGCACCGCGCCGGTGAACATCACGATATCCAGCGGGAACTTGTCCGGCCTGAAATGGTTGTTGAAGAAATGCACCGTGAACAGGAACAGGACGGCCAGCAGCGCTTCTTCCCCGTGGAAAATGGTGGCGATGTTGAACACCCAGCCGGGCAGGAACGAGGCGGTCACGCTCGGGAACCACAGCATGACGCCGCTCATGCCGATGATCGTGACACCCCAGAACGGCGCCCAGTAGTCGAATTTCTCCCAGTAGGTCCAGCGGTCGAACACCGGCCGCGGTCCCTTGCCGAAGAACCAGGTGAACATGGCGACGATGTCCCACAGATCCTGCCAGCGCGGAACCAGCGAGTTGGGCCCGAACCAGTCGAAATTACGCCAGTTGCGGCCAACGCGGAGTGCGACATAGATCAGGTGCCCGAAAAATACCGATCGCAAAAATCACCGCAAAGGTCCGGTGGATGAGCGCCGCCACTTTCGGCCCGCCTAACGCATTCATGACGACTGGCGCCCACGCCGTGTCGGCGTAAAACACCGCCATGCCGGTGAGGGCCAGGATCATCAGGCTCACGGCGAAGGTGAGGTGGGCGGCCCGCCAGAGCAGCGGGAAGCGCCGGAAAAACTTGCCCTCCAGCAGTTCATCCGTCAGCACGTGCGGCCGCGTCTTGCGCTGCTGGCGATCCTTGTATTCGCGATAGAACCACAGGGCCGTATGCGTCCAGAAAAATGCAAACGTGCCAAAGAGCAGTCCCAGCATGAATTTTTGCGCGATCCATATCAGCGGAAAACGCTTGAAATCATGAGTCGTGCCGTGCGGTTCGAACGTCACGAACCCCTGGGTCGCGTTGGTATGACACTGCTGGCAGGTTTTCAGGCGGTTGTGCCGGATACACCGTCGAAGTCGGGATCGGTGGTCCGCTTGATGTCGTGGCTGCCATGGCAGTCGAAACACTTGGCCGTATAGGCATAGCCCAACGTGTTGACCTGCCCGTGATAGGTTTCGGTGTAGGTCTTCAGGTTTTCCGCGTGGCAGTTCCCGCAGTTCTTGGTAATGACCAGCCTGCTCTTGTCGAGCGCCGGATCTTCGATGTCATGGGTGGTATGGCAATCCGAGCACACCGCCGCCTTGGGATTCTTTTTCTTCAGGACTTCGTCGCCATGCACCGATTCCCCATAAAGCTTGCCGTTCCGCGGTGTGGCACTTGCCGCAAACGTCGGGAATGGTCAGGCGCCACGCCGCGCGGCCGGCGCTGCCTTTCGGGTAGACATAGTGGGCATCGTGGCAGTTGTAGCAGGTGGCGTTGGTGCGCGACTGGTCTTCCCGGCTGGGGCGGGCATGGATGGATTTCATGTACCGGTCGATCTGCTGCACCACCACGCCAAGGCGCGCGTTCTCCGCGGTCTTTCCATCCCTCTGGGCTTTTGCCCACAAGTCCTCGTGGCACTGCACGCAACTGACCTTGTGCTGCACGCCGGTTTTATGCGGAATCTCGGTAATGTCCTTGTGGCACTCGACGCAAAACCGCTTGCCGTGAACGCTGTTGCCGAACTTGTCCGGTATCACGTGCAACGAGCGCATTTTGCCGTCCGGGCCCGGCATGGCAAAGCCTTCGTTGCCATGACAGCCCAGGCAGACCGCGTTGTCGATTTTTTCGGCCGCCGGGGCGGCGGCCTGGGCGCTGGCGGCTTCTGTTTCCGCTCCCCATGCCACCGGTGCGCCCGCCACACAAATAAAGCCCGCAATCAGCCACGGGGCAAGCTTTTTAATCCGCATTTTCTTTTGACTCCCTGATTGATCTCGTCGGTCCGCTCACGCCAACGAAGGTGCCGGGGATCTCCGAAAGCAGGCTCCATAGGCGTGTTTTTAAAGCTGTAGATCATTTCCCGGCATACGTCGACACCCGTCCCCGGGGACGCACCGTGCGACGCTTGCTGAGGAATGGCGGCGCACGGTGTTCCTGCTTTCAGAATATCGACTGCGTTGTCACAACGCAAAATGTACACGGATGGCGGGCGGCAGACGTTGACGTGGATCAAACACCGCACCCCGGACCATGCCAAACCGCCACGGTGAGAACCCGGCCTCGCCTCGTCTGCGCTCACGTCAACCAACGACAGGAGTTTCGCCGCCCCCTCTCTGCGCGACGGGCGAAGGCGTCCTGGAGAACCACAGCTGATACATCGACACCACCCACATGAAGGCGAAGCACATGCCCATCAGGCCGCCGCCGGCCATCACGACCAGGGCAAACGGATGAAAGAGCTTGGTGAAATACCAGGAGCTGACATCCATCACGATGGCGACGAAAGGCAGCGCGATGACGGCGCACTTGAACCAGACGGGCCGCAGGTAGGCGTGGCTGAAGATGAGGCCCACGATGAAGAAGATGAAGGAAAGCCCGAACAGGTGGATGTGCGACACGCGGACCAGCGTGGCAATCGAGGCGCCGGTGTCCCGCTCGGTCACTTTCTTGAGATTGTCGTAGCCGCTCAGATTCGGCAGGTGCGGGTTGCTGCCGTCGTGGCAGCTGATGCAGCGCTTGTCCAGCGTCGGTCTGATCGTCTTCTCGTACGCCTCGCGGCCGGCGCCTTCCTGCACCCAGGCGATGATGGGGCCGATTTCGTCGGGCGGCAGCATGCTCTGCATCGGTCCGCGCAGGGCGGTTTCCAGCCGGGAACCCTTGCCGCTGCCGCTGTAGGTGATGACGATGTCGTCGTATGACAATCCCGGTTTGCCGTCCTTGCCGGACTGGGCGACGAACACGTAGGTCAGCGCGAATATGTAACCCAACCCCAGTATGAGCAGCACCGAGGTATACAGGACGCGCATGCTGTAGGGCAGCTCGGAATAATGAAGGTAATGGCGGTGCAGTGGCACATCACTCACGATTGATTCCTTTAGTGTTGTGGGCCGGGATGTTCGGGTGCGGTTCAAGCCGCATCACGATGCTCCAGCCCTGTTTTTAGCACGAAAAAATTATACGCTTTGGCACCGGGATTGTCCGTGGCCGGACATCGCGCGACAACCCGTCGCAGACATGTCCAGCCATCGTTTGGGCGGCTCCCGGCATAGGCCGCAGGCAACAATCCGTTGATCGGCCCGATCATTTGGAAGGTATCAGCACGTAAGTGAAGGCCCGCGCTTTCTGGCTTGCATAGTGGGCCGCGAGATTTTCGATATCGGTATCGGTCAGCGTGCTGGACATCGCATTCATCGCCGAATTCTTGTGCAGCCCCGAATGATAGTCGCGCAGGGTTTTCATCAGATAATCGACGCGTTGCGCGGCCAGCGCCGGGTGGCGCGGGTCGGTGCTGTTGCCGTTGACGCCGTGACAGCGGTCGCATCGTTGCGCCAGCTCGGCGGTAGACAGAGGCTTGGCTACTTTCGGCGCCTGCGGCTGCTGGGCTGCGAAATAGGCCGCGAGATCCTTGATGGCGTTGTCGTCGAGTGACGCCGCGAGTCCTTTCATCGTGTCGTCCTTGCGGGAGCCGTCCTTGTAGGCCTGAATTGCGCTCGCGAAGTACTGCGCGTCCTGGCCGGCGAGGCTCGGCGTCGCGGGGCTGCCGCTGACGCCCTGATCGCCATGGCATCCGGAGCAAGCCGCTGCCGCCGCCTTGCCCGCGTCCTGCTTGCCGGGAGCCGGGGTCTTGGCCCGCGCGGGTTTTTGCAGCGCGTAGAACAGCGCGACGTTCTTCATGTCCGCTTCGCTGAAGGCCGCCATCAGCGTCTTCATGATGTCGTTCTTGCGTTGCCCGTTCTTGTAGGCGGTCATCGCCGCAACCAGGTATTTCGGATCGAGTCCGACGAGGCTGGGCATGCCCGGCGTCGAGCTGATGCCGAGCTCGCCGTGGCAGCCTGCGCAGCCGGCCGCCGCGGCCTTGCCGGCCGCCAGCGGGTCCTTGGCGGGCGCGGCCTTGGCGTCGCTCTTCACCTCGGGTTGTGCGGGATCGAGGCTGGCATAGTAAGCGGCGACCTTGACCAGCGCATCGTCGCTCAGGAACTTGACGGCGTTCCCCATGCCGGGATCTTTGCGGGTGCCTTGCTTGTAGGCCACGAGTTCGTTGTAGAGGTATGCCGGTCGCTGGCCGGCGATGTTCGGCATGCCCTTCGCGCGGCTGATGCCGTTCTTGCCATGACAGCTGGCGCACGAGGCCGTTGCGACGCGGGCGCCCTCCGCGACCTCCGGGGCACCAGCGTAGACCGCCCGAAGATCGTCACCGCTGCCGGCCTTGATCGTGGCAGGCTGGGCGGTCGTGGCCGGGGAATAACCCACGCTCGTGATGGCCGCAGCGAGCATGAATGCCGCAGCGAGTAGAGTGCCTGTGTTTCGTGTCATCGACATTCCCCTAAACTGTTACAGAAATCCCCGACATTCTATACCTGCCCGGTGTCCGTCTCTATTCGGCGACGCCGGGCCGGCGCATGCCAGAATCCCCACTGCGCTGGGACCGGATTTGGGCGCGGCGATGCGGCCTCGTCGCCCCAGGCGGAAACAATCGGGTGATCACGGATAAAGAGCAGACGGCGCAACGACTGCCGAGCGGGGTTTGAGCGCGAAATCCACGCACAGCCCTTTTGAAATTATCGACCCGCGGTGTTGCGATGATGCGATCGTTTTTACCAACGTGGTTGCGATGCTTTCCCCCGGAAATGGTTGCCGATCAATGCGGTGTCAATGCTAGCGTTGTCGCCTCCCGTTGCCTTTGATCTGCGTCAAACGGATGCGAACGGCTGGTCGGGTGTGGCCCCATGCAGCGAGGGATTGCGCAAGGCGCGCAATTTCGATCGGCAACGCCGGCCGCAATACGCGGGCGCAAATGCACATGTTCGCGAGGGTTGAAAGCAGCGTGCGCGCGGGATGTGCCGACGCGCGCCGTTTAACATCAGGACGGCTGCGCCACGCATCCGAACAGAGTATGTAATACGTTGTTTTTAATGATAATTTACTGATACCCCGGCACGGATCAACGGAGTGGATTGTTGCCGCGTTGCGCTGCCGCATCCTTGCGGCGGGCAACAAAAAAGCCGGCCGCAGCCAGCTTTTTTGAACGCAATGCGCGTCGACCGTCAGTAGTGCCTGTAATCGAACCTGGCCACGATCGGCCGCGCTGCGCCCGGCCTCTGGATTTGCACCGTAATCGTGTAGGGGTTCTTGCTGGGCATGCGGAAATAGTTGCCATAGCTCTTCGTGTTGTTGAGCGTCACGAGCTCGAGCTTTTTCGTTTCGCCGCCGGTGGGTTCCGCGACTTTCGCCTCTACCTGCGCATCCGTGATCACCGCTTTGGTCTTGCTGTCGAGCAGCGAGATGTTCACGTGGTAATAGCCCCTGCCGCTCGGGATGCCCCCGTGCATCGCGCTTTCCGGGCTTCCCTTCGGATACTGTGCGCGCATCGATTCCGCCGAGACGACGCCCAGATAGATCTCCGTTCCCCCGATGACCTTATGATTGGGGTCGGCTGTCGCAGCCGGCGCAGCGGAAGCCGCCTTCGCTGCCGGAACACTGCCGCCATTCACCATGTAAACGATCGCGGACTGGACTTCGGCATCGGTGAGATTGGCCATGCCGCCGCGCGGCGGCATGCCGCCGTGCCCGTTGATCGCCGAGCGCACCAGGAAATCCATCCCTTGCTTGAGCCGGGGAATCCAGGCCGCCCGGTCGCCGATCTTCGGCGCGCCGCCGACGCCGGCCTGATGGCACTTGGCGCATTGCGATTTCACGACCTGCTCGCCTTTGCGCTCTTCGGGTGTCCGGCTGATGGGCTCGGTCCAGTGGCCGCCTGACTGATTGACCATATAGGTGATGGCGCGCTCGATTTCATTGTCGGTGAGCGACGGATTGCCGCCGTGCGACGGCATGTTCCGGATACCCTTGAGCGCGCTGGCGGTGAGGCTGCTGAGGCCCCGCGCAGCGAGCTTGGCCCACGCTTTCTGATCGCCGATTTTGGGCGAGCCCTTCGCGCCCGTGGCATGACAGGCGGCGCAAACGGCCTCTACCACCTCTTTGCCGCTGCGATCGCCGCTCTGGGCGCCTGCCAGTTGCGGCATGAGCGCTGCCGCAGAACAAAGAACGATGGCCGCCAGGAGTCGTTTCGGCGTGCGGACAAAGGACGAATGTCCTTCGGCGTGTACTGGGTTGCGCATGGACAGCATCCTCTTAGGTCAACTGCGGTCGAAAAGCATCGGCAGAATTAACGCCTCGGGAACGAGGTCGCCGGAGGGCAGAATAATCGTGCAAACATGCGAAATATTATACCTCACAGCCCGACCCGGGCGCATTGACGTTCCCGGAATCCGGCCGGGGCGGCTCCGGAAAAGCGGCGCCGTGCCGTTTGCAGCCGGCGGCGCGGCATATTGGGCCCATGACGGGAGCAACCGGACCGCGTGCGGGCACTGCCCGCCCCGCTGTTTGATACAGGTCAATTCGGCGCTATGGTCGAACTGCTATTCTTTTAAGCGTACTGCCGAGTCAGGACGACCGAATTTCGAGGCTGTCGTGTTTATGGCGTTTCCCCGATCCGAAAACAAGTTCCCGTCCCTTTCTGAAGAAGGGTGAGGGAGAGAATGCGCTCGCAGACGCTCAAGCTCAAAGTCGCCATTTATCTCGCCATCGCGTTGATGGCGGCGATGCTCGTGTTCACCCTGCTGGTCGTCCGGTATCAGCGGGATCAGCTCCTCGACCAGGCGGTGAGCCACGTCACCCAGCTCTCCGAGGTGATCACCAGGAGCACCCGTTTCGCCATGCTCCAGAACCAGCCCGCTTACGTAAACCGGATTCTCATGGACGTGGGACGCCAGGAGCACATTCAGAAGGTCCGGATCTTCAGCAAGGACGGGCGCATCATTTCCTCCACCTTCCCGCCGGAAATCGGGATGAAGGTGAACCGGAAAGCCGAAGCCTGCTTCCTCTGCCACCAGGGCGAGACGCCGCTGGCGCAGATTCCCACGAACAAGAGGGCGCGGATTTTCGCCAATCCGGACGGAGGGCGGCTGCTCGGCAGCATGGAGGTGATCCGCAACGAACCGTCGTGCTACACCGCGGCATGCCATGTGCATACCAAGGCGCAGTCGGTGCTGGGCGTCCTCGACATCGTCTACAACCTCGACGAGATCGACCGGACCATGCGCCGGAACACGATCACGATCGCCGGCTTTTCGCTTGGCTTCATCGTCATCGCTTCGCTCTTCGTCAGCTTTTTCGTGCACCGCCTGGTCTATGTGCCTCTGCGCGACCTGGAAACCGGCGCCAAGCGGCTCGCCTCGGGAAATCTGGAGCAGCCGATCCCGGTGCGCAGCGGGGACGAATTCGGGCAGCTGGCGGCCTCGTTCAACGCCATGACGGCGGCGCTCAAGAATTCCCAGCTGGAATTGCGGGAATGGGGCCACACGCTGGAGCAGAAAGTGGAAAGGCGGACCCAGGAACTGCGCGTCGCCGAGGCCGAGGCCGCGCGCGGCGAAAAACTGGCCTCGGTCGGGCTGCTCGCCGCCGGGATCGCCCATGAATTGAACAATCCGTTGACCGGCATCCTCACTTTCTCGCACCTGCTGCGGAAAAAGATGCCGGACGGGAGCCCGGAGGCGGAAGACCTCGACCTGGTGATCCGGGAAACCAAGCGCTGCGCCGCCATCATCCGCAGGCTGCTCGATTTCGCCCGCGAAAAGACGCCGGAGAAGAAATTTGCCGACCTCAACCAGATCATCGAGGACACGGTGCGCATCATCGAGCGGCCCGCGTCATTTGCGCGACATCGAGATCACCCTGGACCTCGACCGCAGTCTGCCGCCGGCGTGGGTCGACGCCGACCTGATCAAGCAGGTGATCATGAACATGCTCGTCAACGCCCAGCACGCCATCGAGGAGAAGGGCAGCATCACCGTCCGCAGCCGTCTGTTGCCCGGAGCCCAAGAGCCCGGAACCGGGCGCGCCGGCGGTGCCCATGGCGGAACTCTCGGTCATCGACACCGGGTGCGGCATCCCGGAGAAAAACCTGCGGCGGATCTTCGATCCCTTTTTCACCTCGAAGGAAGTGGGAAAGGGGACGGGGCTGGGGCTGTCCGTCAGCCACGGCATCGTCAGGGCCCACGGCGGGACGATCGAGGTGGAAAGCAGGGTCGGGGAGGGATCCACGTTCCGCATCTACCTTCCCCTGAATCCTCATGCGGGTGACGCAGCAGCGGCAAACAGCGGGAGCGAAACAATGAGCGCCAGGATACTGGTCGTCGACGACGAAGAGATCGTCATCAGGAGTTGCCTTCGCATTCTCGGGAACGGCGACTACGAGGTGGAAGCCGTCCAGAGCGGGCGGGAGGCGCTGAAGAAAATCGAGGAGAACCATTACGACGTGCTGATCCTCGACATCATGATGCCGGAGATCGACGGCCTGGAAGTGCTGCAGAGGGTCAAGGAATCGCATCCGGACATCGACGTCATCATGGTCACCGGACTGTCCCAGATCGACACCGCCGTGCGGGCGATGAAGCTCGGGGCCTTCGACTACCTGCCCAAGCCCTTCGACCCGGATGAACTCAAGCTGGTGGTGCAACGGGCGTTCGAGAGGCGGCAACTGCTGCAGGAGAACCTCAACCTCAAAAGCGAAGTCAGCTCCAAGTACCGCTTCGAGAACATCATCGGGTCGAGCCCGCGGATGCAGGCCGTCTATCGCCTGATCGCCAAGTGCGCGCCCACCAACAGCACCGTCCTGCTCACCGGCGAGAGCGGCACCGGCAAGGAACTGATCGCCCGCGCCATCCATTACAACAGCCTGCGCAAGGACAAGCCCTTCGTCCCGGTCGACTGCAATTCGCTGAGCGAAAATCTGCTGGAGAGCGAGTTGTTCGGGCATGTCAGGGGTTCGTTCACCGGCGCGGTGGCCAACAAGAAAGGCATGTTCGAAATCGCGAACGGCGGAACGCTGTTTCTGGACGAGATCGGCAACCTGTCGCTGTCGACCCAGGCCAAGCTCCTGCGCGTCATCCAGGAGCGGGAATTCAGGGCGGTGGGGGATACCCGCGCCCAAGGCACGGACATCAGGCTGATCACCGCCACCAACAAGGACCTCAAGGCGATGGTGGCGGACGGGACTTTCCGCGAGGATCTGTTCTATCGCATCAACATTTTCCCGATCCCGATCCCGCCGCTGCGGGAGCGCCGCGAGGACATTCCCGCGCTGGCCTTCCATTTCCTCAACGTGTTCAACGAGGAACTGGGAAAGAAAGTGACCGAGTTTTCCGAGGATGCGATGAGCGCGCTGGTGAACCACGACTGGCCGGGGAACGTGCGGGAACTCGAGAACACCGTGCAGCGCGCGGTCATCCTCGCCAACGATATGGTCGTCCGCCGCGCCCACCTGTCAAATATCATCGACGCGTCACCGCGGCCCGATCTCGACGTGCCGAGGACCGGCGATGAGCTCAAGCAGATCAAGAAAATCGCGCGGGAAAAATCGGTGGAGAACATCGAGAAGCTGTTCGTCGTCGAGGCGCTCAAGCGCAACGACTGGAACGTGACCCGCAGCGCCGAGGAAACCGGCATGCAGCGCGCCAATTTCCAGGCGCTCATGAAAAAGTATCAGATCCGGATCCGCGGCACCGAGCCCAACCCCGGCGAATCCGGGTAACGCCGCGCCGGACCGCTGTCAGGAGACCCCGGTTCCCTGCTGTTCGGCAGCCGGGTGCGCCTCGTCCACTTCCTCGTAACCGGTCACGAACATCGCCTTGTAGTGCGCCGTCGGCGTGTGCCCGAGGCTCCCCATGTAGATGTGAAAAATGGTAAAAAACGCGAAGAAGATGTAGATCAGCACGTGCACCGTATCCACCACCCGCACCCCGCCGAACCACTCCACGACGCCGTAAAAAAGCTTGACGTCCCACAGCAGGATTCCGGTCACGTACACGAGGGGCAGGAGCAGCAGCATCACCACCTGGTACATCCCGCTCTGCAACGGGTTGAATTTGTCATAAGCGCTCACCTGGTGCGGATTGGGGTGGCCCTTGAATATGCCGTAGCCGTAATACTGCATCTGGCGGAAGCTGTTGCGAAAATGCCTGGCCGGGCTCAATTCCGGGTGGTACACCTTGATCTTGTCCGTAAACAGGTAAAACAGCAGCCAGATGAAATAGTTGCCGATCAGAACAAACCCGATCCAGTTGTGCAGGTTGACGGCGGTGCGGAACGGCAGCACGTCGGCGAGTCCGATGTAGCGGATCTGGCTTCCGGTGAAAATCATGGCCAGCATGCCGGCCGCGTTGATGATGTGCCAGATTCTGATCGGAAGCGGATGTACGTATACTTTTTGCATTTTGCGTTTCCTTCTAACTGGGGCTTATCGCTGCCGTCAGGCGCATCGCCGGGCCTGGACGGGCTTTGAGTCTGCGATTGTTCGGCTGCGCGCGCGGCCTCTTCTTCTTTCCGGGTCTGTCGTGCGACCAACCGTTTCATCGTTTGGTGTCCGATCGGCACCGCGAGACCGCCCAGCACGGCGAGGACCAGGAGTATGTCCAGCACCTTGTTGCGGGTGCCGCCGATCGCGTAAAACAGGCGCAGCGTATCCACCGAAAGCACCGAACTCAGAACGTCTTTGTGGGCGTTGTAGCGCAGCGTCTTGCCGTCGGCGCCGATGATGGACACAGTCACATTCTGAAACGGCTCCGCGCCCTCGCGGTGGCAGTTGTCGCAGGTCCGCAGTGCCTTGGACTTGTCGGAAAGCTGGTGCGCGTCGATTTCCTTGCGCAGCTCGATTCTGCCCCTGAAGGTTATTTGGCCCGGCTTGCCGCCGCGGTTGATTTCGGCGAGCAGTTTGCGCAGCTCGAGGGCATCCAGTCCATTGCCATCTGCGTCGGCCGAGCGCGCCAGTTTCTCGAACTGCGGCTGGCCTTCCTTCTCGGAAACCCATTTTTGGGTCGCGGTGTCGTAGAGCCGCAGGTCGACCATCCGCTGCACGGCCGGTGCATGGCAGGCCGCGCAGGACACCACTTCGAGATGGAGCCGGGCGTTGGGGAGCCATTTCTGGTGGCCGTCCATTGCGCTCGCGTGGCAGCCGACGCAGGTGTCGTACGCGGTCCTGGGCGTGACCGCATGCGAGCCGTGGCAATCCGTGCACACCGGTGCCCACAGGTTGCCCTTGCGCAGCAGGTTGGCATGGTTGCTCGCCTCGTATTGCTTGAATTCCTCGGCGTGACACTGGCGGCAGACCCCCGCCATCGCGATCGAGTATTCGCGCGGATCCTTGATTTCGCGGCTTGCCGACGAATGCTTTGCGACGTCGATATCGGAATGGCAGCTGGCGCAGCCCATCGCGCCGTGGACCGACTTGGCGAACGCGTCGCCCGCTACGTGAAGCGAGAGCGATTTGCCGTTCCCGAGATCCTTTTTGAAATCCGCGTTCGAGTGGCAGCCGAGGCACGTCTTGTCCGCGTCGGAAAGCGCGCTGTCAGCGGCAGCGGCGGGCATGGGCGTGATGGAAAACAGCATCAGCACGGCCGCAACTACGGCAAAGGCTGATGGTGCTCGGGTCATGGTGTCTGACTTTGCCGGGAGTTTGCCATTTGTTGTTTTCCCCTTTGTGTACTCTCACCACAAAATCGCCGGGGGGCATTCAGCCTCCCGGCGACGGCTGCTGCGCTATCTGCGCGGCAGCGGCCTTCTGCTGTGTGTAATTATAATGCCGTTACTCTGTTTCAGCGCGTTTCACCAGCGACTTGACGCCGATCCAGGCGAGCATCGCAAACCCGATGAACGGAAACGCGATGATGTAGGCGAGCCCGATGAAAGGCGCCACCACGAACATGCCGGCTTTCCTGAGAAACATGGCGGCTTTCCTGGGCGCGCGCCGTTTCATCAGCGATTTGCTTCCCATCCAGGCCAGCATGCCGAGCCCGACGAACGGGAGGGCGAGGATGTAGGCGAGCCCGATGAAAGGCGCCGCGAAGAACAGGGCGACGTTTTTGATGGCGAGGCCGATGCCGCCGCGCGCGGTTTCCTTCTCCGCGGCTGCCGGCTGCAGAATGGCGGGGACTGCGGCCGGTGCTGCTGCCGCGCCTTCTTTTTCGAGCAGGGCTTTGTGCGCGCTGTCTTCGATCATTTCCGGCGACAGCGGTTTGTGCAGGAAGTCTGCGACGCCCGCGGCTTCGGCCCTGGCTTCGTTGTCATCCGTGCCGTAGCCGGTGATGATGACCACCGGCAGCCACGGCTGACTGGCCTTGACCCGTTCGGCCACTTCGAGACCGCTCATCCCCGGCATCTTGATGTCGGTGAACACGAGATCGTAGGTCTCGCTGCTCAACTTGCTCAGCGCCTCTTCGCCGTCGCGCGCGGTGATCACCGCGTAACCCTTTCCTGACAGGACCCGGTCGAAACTCTTGCCGACCACCGGATCATCGTCGACCACTAATACTTTTTTGAGCGTTGTCATGATGTTCTCCTTGGTTCAAAAAGCGGGACTGCTGGTATCTCTGCGCAGAGAGGCGCTGGCAACGGCCCCTCTGTCCTGATCTGTCCGGGTCCCGGTGCAGGGACCACTGCTTCTGCATCACGGCGCCGTTGGTCGCGTTGATCACGTCATCCGGGCCGACCGGCTTGGCGAGATAGTCGTATGCGCCGAGCCGCACCGCCTCCTTGGCGGTTTCGATATTCGGGTAGCCGGTGATGATCACCACTTCGCTGTCGGGCCATCTCTGCTTGATCGTCCTGAGAACCGCCATGCCGTCCATGCCGGGCATGCGCAGATCGAGCAACACGACATCGAATGGATGCTCTTCCATCACATGCAACGCTTCGTCGCCGTTCCACACCGCCTTGACGTTCCAGTAAGTGCTTTTCAAGGTCCTCAGAAAACTCAGGCGTACTACGTCGTCATCGTCTACGACGAGAATGTTGGTTTTCGCGTTCATGTGACCACCTCTCGTTTGTTATCGCTGCTCTCACTCGATAATGAGCAACGATCGTGCCACGAGCGGTCAACGCAAAAAATACAGTTCTATTTACAGCGGGTTACGATGGAAAATGGACGGCTGGAGAGGCTGCGGCATTCGCTCCGAAGTACATATTTTTCGTACATCGGCACGCGAGGGTGCGGTAAATTATTGTTTTAATTCAACGGCATATAGGTGGTTGCCGGGCGCACTTTTTCTTTATGCACCGACTGGAAGAATGTACTGCTAAGAACTACGGCAGCTGGCTTTTCGAAAGAGGAGGGAAATGTGGGCGGAAGGGAAGGGCAGACGGGATCGCGCAATCCGGTGCGCGAGCCGACCCGGGATCCGGGCAAGAAAAAGCTGGCCGCAGCCAGCTTTGATTGCGAGTGAAGCCTGTTACTTGAGAGACAGCACGTAGTCGAGCGCTGCCTTGAGGTCTGCGTCGCTGATCGTGACCTTGATGGCATGGCCGGGAGGGCCTGCCCGTGAGTACTTTGGTCAACTCGGCTTCGGCATTCTTGTTGCCCTTGAACTGGGCGGCGATGTCTTTGTACGCCGGGCCCACTTTCTTTTTATCGATGTCGTGACAGCCGAGGCAGCCCTTCGCTTTCAGCACGTCCGCGCCCGACGCCGCATAGCCCACACCACGTTGCCAGCATTCCTGCAGCCGCAACAACCAACAGCATTTTCCTCATGACGTTTTTCCTTTTTCGAGTGTGATGAAGTCAAACATACAACGCATGCCAATGCGCGCCGTTGACGACATGCGAGTATACGCTGTTCACGAAATCGGCCCTGAGCAGCCGATGTTTGATTTATGTCAATGAATCGCGCGCATCCGCTACGGCCGCATCGTGGCGATTACGTAAGGGTTTTCCCTGATAAAAAAGCTGGCCGTAGCCAGCTTTTTTGGGAAGTGCGGGGCGGGTTACTTCGCCGACAGCGCGTAGCCGACCGCCGCCTTGAGTTCGGCATCGGATGCATTCACCTTCATATGGCCTTTGCCTTCCTTGAGCTTCTCGACGATCCTGGCCTGGGCGCCCTTGTCGCCTTTGTATTTCGCGGTCAGGTCCTTGAACGACGGCCCCACTTTCTTTTTATCCATCTCGTGACAGTTGAGACAGCCTTTCGCTTTCGCGACATCCGCGCCGGATTCGGCATAGCCCACACCACTCGCCAGCATTCCCGCAGCCGCAAACACCAACAGCATCGCTTTCATGACATCTCCTTTTTTGCGAACATATTTGATAAATAACGCGGAGCGGAGGACGCGGTTGACTGCGGGCGGCAGCAAGATGCCACGATCAAAACAAACGGGGCCGGCATGATGCCCGGCCCCGCTTTGCTTACGCTTCGTCCGCCCGTGATGCTCAGGCGGACGTGACGTCAGGAGTTATTTGAACTTGTAAATGTAGCTTGCGCCGACGAAGGTCACGTTTTGAGTCTGTTGCGCGCTGATCGTCGTGTTGTCGTTGTAGACAAAGGGCACGCCGTTGTATCCCCAGGTCCATTCGTCCAGCTTCGAGTGGTCGTAGATGAAGTCCAGCCGGATGGCGGAGTTCTTCTGCAGCGCATATTCGCCGAACATTTTCAGCCTGAGCAGGTTGTACTCGACGTCCGGCAGCGGGTTCGCGGCCAGGAACGTGACGTTGGCTGCAGTGGCTCCGGCGGACATCGCCTGGTTATAGGCGCTATTGTCGTTGACATACGACAGATCCGCGCCCATCTGGAACCGGCTGTTCGGCTTGCCGATAATCCTGATGCCGGCGCTGTTGTTGGTGTTGTCGAGCGCCAGCACGTACCCGGTGGAGTGGGCGACGTGAAGCATCTGGCTGCCGTATGAATAGTAGGCGCTCAGCTGCCACGCGTCGGATATGGCATAGGCCGCGTCGATGCTGTAGATGCGCATGCCGGAATCTTGCAGGCCCTTTTCCTGCCCGCCGGGTACGGTGGCAGTGCCCTTGGTTACCGGCGGATTGTATTTATCAATTCCGTCTTCCACCCAGAACTGCAGCGACAGCCGGTCGGTCGCCGCCCAGTTCGCCGACAGTTTCCACTTGTCGCGCGTGCGATCCGTCATGGTCATCGGAACGACAAGGCTGGTGGTGGAAGCGGCGGTCAGGACGTCGCTACTGACGATCGGGAACGGCACGCCGCCCCCGCCGGTAGCGAGTTGCGTATAGTCCGATCCGTTGCGGCGCGCGGAACTGTACTGGATGGCGCCGGTGAGGGTCTCGGACATGGACTTCCGCAACTCAGCGCGCCAGCCCGTTTCATCGGTTTTCTCCCGCAACGCCGTAAGACCGGCGACCTCGGTGGTCACCACGGGAATGCCGCGATCCATCGACTCGTAATCCACGCCCAGGGTTGCCCGGTAGTTTTGCGGCAGTTGATAGCTGCCTTCCAGTTTCCCGTTCAGCCTCTTGTGCGAAACATTGCTGTTGGTAAATGCGGTTGTGGCCGCCCCTTCGACGTTGTAATAGTCGATCGGCGTCTTGTCGTTTTTATCCTCGTACCGCACGTCGGCGACGAGCAGACAGTTTCGGCATCGGACGCGCGGTCAGCCCGGCCTGGTACCGGTTGGTCGTCACTTTCCCGCCGAGATCGCCTCTGCCTGAAGGCGCGCCGGCAATTGCGAAGCCGTCGTCCTGCTTGCCTTCGGTGTACGAATATTTGAACGTCGCGTGGGTCGTCGGCGTGAAGCGGTAGTTGCCGGAGAGATACAGCTGTTGCGACTGGTTGTCCGGCGGCAGCGCCATCGGCATGTTCAGGATGGCCTGCAGGCCTGCGCTGAGCGGCATCGAAACGCCCAGCGGATTGTTCAGCGCGCCGGGCACGGTGGGCGTCAGCGTGCTGTTGGAGTTGCTGTAAAACGAACCGTAATAGCCGCCGCTCAAAAACAGCTTGTCGGTGTTGTAATTGAGCCTGGCGTCGAGCTGCTTGATGTTGGAGTTCACCGGTTCGGGCAGCATCAGCAGCGCCCAGCCGGTGGCGGTAGCGCTGGGCGCCGGCACAGCCGGGTGCCGCGCCCGAGGTGCAGGCGAATCCCTTGCCGAACAGACGCGCGCCGTCCTTGTCTTCGGTCTTGAAGTCGACCTGGAACTGGAGCGCGTTGCCGAGGAACCATTTTTCCCCGCCGAGAGTAAACGCTTTGCGCCGGAGCTTGAGATCCAGGTCATATCCCGGTTCCGGGCGCCGCCAGGCGCACGACGGTCGGGTTGGTCGTGCCGGCGTTGATCTCGCCGGTATTGATGGTGCGCGGATCGTGGCGGGTGATTTCGCTGTATCCCGCGTTCAGTTTCCAGTCGCCCTGTTTCTCCCTCGAGATGAACAGTTCCCGGTTATCGAGGCCGAGGTTGCGTCCCACGGCATTGGTCCAGGTCCCCGTCGCATCGTCGCGATTGATGTATTCGAAGCCCAGCAGGCCATTTACGTCGTCCTGGCGCAAGCCGTTGTAAAGCCCGAATCGCGCCCGGTCTTTTTCGTCGCCGTTGGCGGCGCCGATCCCGATGCTCACCGAGCCGCTGGATGCAGAAACTGCCCTCATCGGCGGCTCGCGCGGGACTGAAGGCGGCGAGCACGGCGAGGGCAATAAGCGTTTGGCTGAGGCCAAGGTATTTGACTGTGTTCATTATGGTCGCCTCTTCTCAACGTAACATGAATTGCGGGGTTGGGTTGCCAAGCGGAACGCCGCTTGCGGGATTGTTGCTGCCGTGAACCTGGGTATGGCAGTTCAGACAACCGCGGGCCTGGGTGAACTGGATCGCCGATTTGCCGCCCGTAGTGGCGGTAATCGCCTGGCTGCGACCCGTCAACTGAGGCGGGAACCCGCCATGCGGCGTGTGGCACTCGTGGCACAGGAAAGGCGGCCGCGCTTTCAGCATGCTTTCCGCGACGGTGCCGTGCGGATTATGGCAGTTCGAGCAGTCTTCCATGACAGGCTCGTGCTGGTGAACGAACGGTCCGCGCTTTTCAGCATGGCACTGGTAGCAGGTGTCGACCACGCTGTCGCGTTTCATGAGTTTCGGGCCGACCGAGCCATGCGGATTGTGGCAGTCGGAGCAGCTGACTTTGCCTTCCAGGATCGGATGGCGGGAAGGACGGTTGATCTCCGTGCGCTGCTGCTTGTGGCAGGTGAAGCACACCTCGGGCTGCGTCAGCTTGTTGCGGACCTTGTCGGGGCTGTGCAGGGTATGGCAGGAGGTGCAGGCCGTGCCGCGGGTGTCGTGGACGCTGCCTTCCCAGTGCGAGCGGTTCGCGTCTTTGCGATGGCAGGCCAGACAAATCTTGTTCTTGTCTTCCGGCGCGAGGGATTTCGAGCCCGGGTTGACGATCCCGCCCACCCCTTTGCCGCCACCGGCCTTCACGTGTTCAGTGGCGTCGCCGTGGCAGGTCGAGCACGCGCCGGCGTTGGCCGGCGTGCGCGGATCGGTCTTCGTGCTGTGTTTCGTGGCCAGGTAGCTCGCGACCTGAGCCTCGTGACAGTTCTTGCAGACTTCCGGTCCGGGGCCGGCCGCTTGTGCCGGTGCAGCGGCAAATCCGGAAATACCGGCAAGCCCGCCTGCCAGAAGAATGGCCGGCAGAATTGCATTCAGCCATTTGAGTATCTTTTGCCCTGTCATCTTCATACCGGAATCTCCCATGCACGGAATGGAACTACTTTGGTGTTGCAGAAATGCAACATGGTTTGAAAAGAAAAACTGCGAGCAGATGTTTTCACATCTGCATACATTTTTACATATCTCGTTGTTTTTATTCATTATTTATTCTGAAATATCTTGTTACGTTTTGATTATCTTGCGCGCAATATACGTAAACCTACCTATTTGTTCTTTGACATATGTCAATAGTCCGAGAGATTAGTTAAACCCGGATTTTTTAGCGATATGGCCGACTGTTTTGCCGTATCCGGCGCGCGATAAAACAGCGCTGGAAACATGAATGCCGAATGAGCATGCGGCAGCGCGATGAATTTGAACCGTGGTGCAAGCCGCGCAACAGGTGGCTGCATTTTTCTCGACTGGCATTTTCCGCGCATTATTTGATCTACATCACATTTGCCGCGCGCGTGAGCGAAGACAATGATCGCGGAATCTTGTTCAACTCAGCACAGGATGCAGAACATGGTCAAGTCGCACATCCCGATCGAAAATTTCCTCGCCAACCTGTCGATGTTCGGGCAACTGGATAAAGCAGCAATCGAGCGCCTCACCGCAGGCACAACCGAAGTCGATGCTCCGCGTGAAACCGTGATCTTCCGCCGGGGCGACCCGTGCACCGGCCTCTATCTGCTGGTGTTCGGCCAGGCCAAGCTCTCGCTGGAGACCGACCGCGGCGACGAGAAGGTGGTCGACCTGATCGGCCCGGGCATGAGTTTCGGCGAAGCTGCGATGTTTCTCGAAAAGCCCTATCTGGTGACTGCGCAAACGATCGCCGACAGCAAGCTGCTGCACGTGGCAAAGGACGTGGTGCTGAACGAAGTGAGTGAAAATCCGGATTTTTCGCGGCGCGTGATCGAGGTGATCAGCCGCCATCTTTACCAGGGGACCGTGGATCTCGAAAGCTACACGTTGCGTTCCGGGACCGAGCGGGTCGTCGATTTTCTGCTGAACGACGAACTGCATACCAGGTTCAACGGCGCATTGCGCCTTACCCTGCCGGCGAAGAAAGGCATCATCGCCTCGCGGCTCAACCTCACGCACGAACACTTCTCGCGCATCCTGCACGAACTGATGAACAAGAGACTGATCGAGGTCGATGGCCGTCAGGTAAGCATTTCGGATATCGGACGGCTGCGCGAGTACTGCGCCGGGTGAGGCAATCTGCCGGTGAACGGCCGGCTCGCTAGTTCAGCGGAAATCCGACGATCGCCTTCACCACCCAGTCGTCCGAAACATTGGTGAGCCCTTTGCCGATGCCGAAGTTCACGCCGAAGCCCTTGCGTTCGTAGTCGGTCGCGAAATAAAACACCTGGTCCTGCTGCGACGAGTTCGGCCATCTTGTTGATGCGGCCGAACCCGGCATAGTGCTCGAATCCGACGGTCCATTCACTGTTGATCTCGCGCCCGGCCTTGAAGTTGAGGTCGAGTTCGGGCGTCGACGACTGATCAGGGCCGGACAGCGCCCACCCGAGGATCGGGTTGAGCGCGAGCAGCCAGGGGCCGCTGCGATAGCCCATGATTCCCCGCAATTCGCCCGCGTAACGGTCCTCCGACACCCGCAGAGACTGGTAGCCGACCTCGACGTTGGCGCCGTAGAAATACGGTTTGGTCTTTTCCACCGGCGCCAGATACTTGATCCGCGCGCGGGCGCCGTTCATGTTGGCCTCCCCACCCGGCGCCACTTCGGTCGGCAGATAGAAACCCACGTCCCAGTTGGGCCTGAGGCCGACGGAAAATTCCGGTGTCGCATGGAACACGTGATGCGGCGGCGTCTCGCCCGGATAATCGGGGGTCTTTCTGCCGCTCGGCACGTAGTTCAGATGCAGTTCGACCCCGGCTTCATGCGGCGCGCGGATGTCATCGGTATAGACCTGGATCTCGTCGGACGCGGCGTGCGCCGCCGGACAGGAAAACGCCGTGATGCCGAGCGCAAAACACCCGATGACAACGCCTCGCATACGGTTTTGAATTGAAATACCCGCATCCATATTCGGACCCCCTCCGATCCGTCGTCAGGAATTCAACCTGCTAATGCACTTCGCTGTTGATGACCACGGTGATGCCGGCCGCGTTGTTGGCGACCGGTTTGCTGACCCCCTCCAGATCGCCGGGCTGCGGGATCGCCTGCGCGGATTTCGAAATGTGCGCGCCGATCACGACCCGCGGGAAACTCGACACGTTCATGCCCTGCGCCATCGCCATCGAGTCATCGAGCTTGAACGTGACCGGCAGTTCGCTCACCTGTTTGCGCAGAATCGCGAGCGGCATGCGCGGCCCGTCGACTGCCCGCGCGAAAATGAACACGGTGTCGGTCGGCTTGACCTTGGCGGCGAGATCCGGCGCCAGTTTGACCACGCCGCTGACGCCGCCGCCGGCCGCGGCGGGTTGCGCGGGTGTCGTTTTGGCCGCCACCGACCCGCCGCTTGCCGATGGCGCGATGCCTCCGAGCGACCGCGCTTCGGCCAGGCTGGCATTGACCGAGCGTGTGAATTCCGGATCCCCGGAGGCCAGCGGCAGCGTCCGTTCCCAGTAGCTCACGGCTTTCGCGTAGTCTTTCCTTTCGAATGCGGCGCTGCCGGCCAGAGCCAGCGCCTTGACGTTGTTGGGATCCTTGCGGAGCGCGCGCTCGATCAGCTTCTCCGGTTCACCCGCCAGGCGCTGGCCTTGCGCCATCGCCAGTGCATCCGCATAGTCCGCGAGCAGCTGCGCGTCCTCCGGCAGGCGCTTCACCGCCTCGGCGTAGGCGGCAGCCGACTGATCGAAGCGGCCGAGCACGCTGTAGGAGCGCGCCAGCATGAACCATCCTTCGGCATCTTCCGGGTTGCTCTTGAGGCGCGCTGCGAGCTTCTGCACCAGGCCCTCGAGTTGTTGCGGCGTGACGGCGTGGGCGGAGCTGTTCGCGACTTCCGGCGTCAGCGCCGCGGGATTGCCGACGACAAGGTAGAGCGCCACGGCGCACAGCGGCAGGGCCAGGCCGAGCGTGATCGCCGTGATGCGCTCCGGTTTCGGCGCGTTCGCCGCGGCATCACCCGCATCCACGTCCTCGAGCATGCGGGCTTCGAGTTCCTGTTTCGCTTTCTCGTATTGTTCGGCGCTCAGGGTCCCGGCGCGCACGTCGGCGTCGAGTTCGCGCAACTGGTCGCGGTAAACCGCGAGATTGAGCCCGCTGCGCGATACGCGGTTTGCGCCGCGTCGCCTGAGCAGCGGCAATACGACGAAGGAGAGGGCTGCGATCCCGAACAGCCCGCCGATGATCAGGAATGAGGTCATTGCTTGTCCGTTTTTGTTGCGGTGCCGGCCGCGAGCAGCGTCGCGGCGCGCGCCTGCTGGTCCGCGCTCAATCCGGTTTCAGACGCGCTGCGGCGGCGGGCGAGTTTGTAGAAAAGCGCGAACAGGCCCGCTGCGAGCAGCAGCAGCGGCCCCAGCCACAGCAGCAGCGTGGTGGCCTTGAACGGCGGGCGGTAGAGCACGAAATCGCCGTAGCGCGCGACCACGAAATCGAGGATCTGGCGGTCGCTCATGCCCTGTTCCATTTTTTCGCGGACCTCGTTCTTGAGATCGATGGCGAGGCCGGCATTGGAATCGGCGATCGTCTGGTTCTGGCATACCAGGCAGCGCAATTGCTCGGTGAGATTGGTCATTCGCTGCTCGACCGCGGGATCCGCCGCTGCCGGCGGCGCTTCCCTGCCGAAGGCGGCGCTGCCCAGCAGCACGAGCAGCATCAGTGCCAGTGTCTTAACCACGATTGAGCTCTTTGACCATGGGGAGAATTTTTTTCGTCAGAACGTCGGGGGTGACCGGGCCGATCTGCTTGTAGCGGATCACGCCGCGCTTGTCGATCACGTAGGTTTCCGGAACGCCGTAGACGCCGTAGTCGATGCCCACCCTGCCATTGGCATCGAACGCCGAGAGTTGATAGGGGTTGCCCAGGCTGTTCAGCCACGCAATGCCGTCCCTGCGCTGGTCCTTGTAGTTCAGGCCGTAAATCGGCACCGCGTTGGTTTTGGCGAGCTCCAGCAGCACGGGATGCTCCTCGCGGCAGGACACGCACCATGACGCCCAGACGTTGAGCAGCCACACTTTCCCCAGCATGTCTTTCTCGGAGAACGTCTTGGCGGGGTCATGCAGCAGCGGCAGTTCGAAATGCGGCGCGGGCTTGTCGATCAGCGGCGAGGGCACTTCGCGCGGATCGAGCGTGAGTCCCACGCCGAGCAGCACCACCAGCGCAATGAAAATGCCCAGCGGCAGGAACAGCCAGGTCTTGCGCTTTGGTTCAGCGGTAGCGGTCGTCATCGTATCCATCTCAGCCGGCCGGGTTGGGCTGCGGGCGCGGTGGCGGCGCCGCCGCGTAGCTTTCCTTGCTCTGGCGCGAGGCGACGCGATACCTGCGGTCGGTCGCGGCCAGGAACCCGCCGAGCGCCATCACCACGCAACCGCCCCAGATCCAGTCGACGAACGGCTTGTGCTGGACGCGCACGAGCCAGGAATTCGGGCCGAGCTTGTCGCCGAGCGACACGTAGAGATCGCGCGTGAACCCGGTATCGATCGCCGCTTCGGTCATCGGCATCTGCTGCACGTTGTACACGCGCCGTTCCGGATTGAGCGTCGTCACGCTGCGGCCGTCGCGGGTCACCTGCATGGTGGCGCGCGTCGCGACATAGTTCGGGCCGGTCACTTCGCCGATGCCGGCGAGCTGGAAGGTGTAGCCGCCGATCTCGGTGACGTCGCCCACGGCCATGCGCACGTCTTTTTCGACGCCGTAACCCTTGACCAGCGTCACGCCGACCACGAACACCGCGACGCCGAGGTGCGCGAGCAGCATGCCGTAATAGGCGCGCGGGGTGGCGCGCAGGCGGGCCCATGCACTGGACCCGGTGGCGGTATTCCTGATCCGGTCGAGCAAAGTGACCGCGCCTGAGGTCGCGATCCACAGCGCGAGCAGCAGCCCGAAGCTCACCATCGGGCTCCAGTGGTCGAGCGTGAGCGGCAGCAGCAGCGCCGTCACGAGGCTGACCGCGAACGCCCAGCGCAGCCGCATCGCGATATCCGGCAGGCTCGCTTTTTTCCAGCGCGCCAGCGGGCCGACGCCCATCAGGAACAGCGCGGGCGCCATCAGCGGCACGAACACCGATTCAAAATAGGGCGGGCCGACGGAGATTTTCCCCAGGCCCAGCGCGTCGAGCACCAGCGGATACAGGGTGCCGAGCATCACCGATGCCGCGGCCACCGCCAGCAGCACGTTGTTGGTGAGCAGCAGCGATTCGCGCGAGAACAGAGCGAAATTGCCTCCCAGTCCGATGCGCGCGGCGCGCCATGCGAACAACGTCAGCGAGCTGCCGATCACGATGGTCAGGAACGCCAGAATGAATATGCCGCGCCTGGGGTCGGTGGCGAACGCGTGCACCGACGTGAGCACGCCGGAACGCACCAGGAACGTGCCGAGCAGGCTGAAGGAAAAGGCGAAGATCGCAAGCAGCACGGTCCAGCTGCGGAAGCTGCCGCGTTTTTCGGTGACGGCGAGCGAATGGATCAGCGCGGTGCCGATCAGCCACGGCATGAACGAGGCGTTTTCGACCGGGTCCCAGAACCACCAGCCGCCCCAGCCGAGTTCGTAATACGCCCAGCCGCTGCCGAGCGCGATGCCGAGCGTGAGGAACATCCACGCCACCGTCGTCCACGGCCGGGACCAGCGGGCCCAGGCGGCGTCGAGCCGCCCCGAGAGCAGCGCAGCGATCGCGAACGAGAACGCCACCGAGAATCCGACATAGCCGAGATACAGCATCGGCGGATGCAATACCATGCCGGGGTCCTGCAGCAGCGGGTTGAGGTCGCGCCCGTCCATCGGCGCCGGGAACATCCGGTCAAACGGGTTGGACGTGAACAGCATGAAGGTGAGAAAGCCCACGCTGATCAAGCCCATCACGCCGATCACGCGCGCCACCATGTCCTCGGGCAGATGGCCGCTGAACAGGCTCACGGCCACGGTCCACACGCACAGCATCAGCATCCACAACAGCAGCGACCCCTCGTGGCCGCCCCATACGCCGGCAATCCGGTACTGCAGCGGCAGCGTGGAATTGGAATTGGTCGCGACATAAGCCACCGAGAAATCGTTGGTGACGAACGCGTAGGTCAGGCAGCCGAAGGCGATCGCGACGAACACCAGTTGTCCCTGGGCCACCGGCCGCGCCACGCTCATCCAGGCGGCGTTGCCGCGCGCGGCGCCGACGATGGGCAGGATGCCCTGCACGAGGGCGAGCGTGAGTGCCAGTGCCAGCGCGAACTGGCCGAGTTCCGGGATCATGGGCGCTTTCCTTCAGGTGTGTTGGTGACGAGCGTTTTCGCTGCTTTTTCGTTCGCGGCCTGGCCCTGCTTGAGCGCCGCCGCGGCCTCCGGCGGCATGTAATTTTCGTCGTGCTTGGCGAGCACCTCGCTCGCCTGGAACACGCCGTCGGGGCCGAGACGGCCCTGCGTGACCACGCCTTTGCCTTCGCGGAACAGATCGGGCAGCGCGCCGCGGTAGTACGACCGGGATGTCTTTGGCGGTATCGGTGACGACGAATTTCACGGTGACCCCGTCCGGCTCCCGTTTGACGCTGCCCGGCACGACCATCCCGCCGATGCGGAACGAACGCCCCTGCGGCGCCTCGTTGGCCGCGACCTGCGAAGGCGTGAAGAAAAACACCAGGTTTTTCTGGAACGCGTTCATGACGAGTGTCGCGGCGATCGCCAGCGCGGCAATGCCGACCGCGATCATCGCAAACCGTTTGTGCCGGGGTTTCATTGCGTCACCTCGTTCGCGTTATCGTGGATCAGGCGCAGATAGGCAATCACTTTGCGCCTTCTCTGGATCAGCAGCACGATCTCGGCGGCGATCAGCGCGAGCGTCACGCCATAGGATCCCCATACGTAAAGCGCGTAACCGCCCATCCTGAAAAAATCGTTCCAGCTTGCCCAGTTCATTTCAGCGTCCTCATGTATTGCGCGACCCAGTCGCTGCGGCGTTCGCGTTCGAGGATGATGGACCGCACGCGCAGCAGCGATGCGGCGATGCTGTACATCCAGAAGCCGAGCGCCATCACCATCATGCCGGCGAACATCGTCATCGCCATCGTGGGCGCGCTCTTCATGCTCACCGACGAGCCCTGATGCAGGGTGTTCCACCACTGCACCGAAAAATAAATGATCGGAATGTTGACGACACCGGTGAGCGCGAGCACCGCGCCGGCCTTGTCGGCCCGGCGCGGATCGTCGATCGCCGCCTGCAGCGCCATGAATCCGAAGTAGAGGAACAGCAGGATCAGTTCCGAGGTGAGCCGCGCGTCCCATACCCACCAGGTGCCCCACGTCGGCTTGCCCCAGAATGAGCCGGTCCACAGCGCGATGAAGGTCATCAGCGCGCCGGTCGGCGCGAGCGCGCTGGCCCACATGCCGGACAGGCGCGTGTTGAACACCAGCCCTGCGCCCGCCCAGAATGCCATCATCACGTAGATGAACATCGACAGCCAGGCCGCCGGCACATGGATGAAAATAATGCGATAGGCCTCGCCCTGCTGGGCATCGGTCGGGGCGATAAAAAAGCTGATGTAAAGGCCGGCCGCGCACAAAATTGCAGCCGCCGTCCCGAACCAGGGGACGAGCTTTGGTATAAGCGGGAAAAAGGTCTGGGGTGAAGAGTATTTGAACCAGTTGATATTCATGCCCATCCAACTGCGGCTAGCCATTGTTTTTTCAGAAGAAATCGACATTGTCCGCGACAAGATCAAAGTTGGTAACTATACAGTTTAAATAGTTCAATTGTCATGTGCGTTTTCCGCCGTTATTCGGCCGATATGCGCAGCGCGGCCGCGACCGCCCATGGCGCGAAAACCGCGGCAATCACCAAAAACGCGCTCAGGACCAGGAAATGCGCCTGCGCACCCAACCCCGCCGCTACGACATCGACGGTTCCGGCGCCTATGATCAACACCGGCACATACAGCGGCAGCACCAACAGCGAAAGCAACACGCCTCCGCCACGCAAACCGAGCGTCAGGGCCGCGCCAATCGCGCCGATCAGGCTCAATACGGGTGTTCCGATGAGCAATGATAAGGTCAACACCCACAGCAGCTGTTGACTTAAGTCAAACTGCAACGCCAGGACCGGAGCGATCAGCACCAGCGGTAATCCCGACACGAGCCAATGGGCAATCACCTTCGCCACCACGGTCACTCCCAAAGGCGTTGCGCTGAGCAGCATCTGTTCCAGCGTGCCGTCCGCATGGTCTTCCGAGAACATGCGGTTCAACGACAGCATCGAGGCGAGCAGGGCGGCCACCCAGATCACCCCCGGCGCGATGGTGCGCAGCAGGTTGGGCTCGTTGCCCAGGCCCAGCGGAAACAGGCTCACCACGATCACGAAGAACAGCAGCGCGGTCAGCACGTCGGCGCGGCGCCGCATCGCGAGCAGCAGGTCCCGGACAATCACGCAACGCAGCGCGGTCAGCATGTCAGGTCAGCCGGGAAGTGAGATCGATGGTGACCAAGGTCGCCGTTGCGATCGGCGCCTCCTGGTGCGTGGTCAGCACCACCGTGGCGCCGCGCGCGACGTGCTGCGCAATCAGCGTCTGCATGTAATCGACTGCGGCGGTATCGAGCGCGATGAACGGTTCGTCCAGGATCCACAGCGGCAGCTTCTCGCTCAGGATCAGGCGCGCCAGCGACACGCGGCGGCGCTGGCCCTGGGACAGCACTTTCGCCGGCAGCGCTGCGCAGTGCGCGAGCCCGAAGCAGTGCAGCGCCGCGCTCGCCTGTTCGCGGTCGACATCCATTCCGGCCAGCGTGCATGCGACCATCAGATTTTCCGTGGCGGTCAACTCGTCCTTGACGGCGTTCGAGTGGCCAAGGTAAATGATTTCCTTCCAGTATTCCTCGCGCAGCGAACGGATGTCGCTGCCGCGCCAGCGCACCTCGCCCTGCGTCGGCGACAGGAGGCCGCACAGGATGCGCAGCAGGCTGGTCTTGCCGCTGCCGTTGGTTCCGGCAACCCGCAGCAGCACGCCGCTGCTCGAGCGAGAAGCTGAGATCGCTGAACAGCGTGCGGTCGCCGCGTACGCATTCGAGATTGACCGCTTCAAGCATAGGGTTTTGCATTTTCCTGAAAAACCGGCGCGCCGGCCGCGCGTATCCCGGCAGTGCGGATCAGCGGAACCCCTGGGGTGCCGCCGCAAACCCGCAATGATAACTCAAGAGGGTGAGGGAATGAGCGGGCCCGCGCGCGGAGAGTCTGATCGTTATTGATCGGCCAACTCCACTTCCATCTCGCGGCGGAAGCGGGGGCATCGCTTTCCAGTGCGGCGATGTCCTGCCATGGTCACGACGCCGCTCCGCGTTGCAGCGCGAGATCGGCGACGGCGACGAGATGCATGCCAGTCGTGCGGTGCGCCTGCGACAGAAACATCGAGCCGAACTTGCCGGCCCCGATCGACCCGATAACGATCTTAAGGACTTGTCCGCCCGCGTGATGACATCCGGCTGCGGCTATGTATCGGCAACCTGCCGGGCATAATCGTAATCCGTTGTTTTTAAAGTATTTTATGACTCAACTCGCAGCCGTGGTCTTCGAACGCCTATTGCTGCGTTTGATCGCAAACTCCTTCACCAGCGCGTACAGCGCCGGGATCACGATCAGTGTGAGGATCGTCGAGGACACCATGCCGCCCACCATCGGCGCGGCGATGCGCCGCATCACTTCGGAGCCGGTGCCCGATCCCCACATGATCGGCAACAGGCCCGCCATGATGGCGACCACCGTCATCATCTTGGGCCGCACCCGGTCCACCGCGCCTTCCATGACGGCCTGATACAGGTCGGTTGTGCCGAGTTGCTTGCCTGCGGCTTGGCAGCGGGCGAGGGCCGCTGCGTATGAGCGATCGAGATAGATCAGCATCACCACGCCGGTTTCGGCGGCCACACCGGCGAGCGCGATGAATCCGACGGCGACCGCCACGCTCACGTTGTAGCCGAGCGCGGCCATCAGCCAGATCCCGCCCACCAGTGAGAACGGCACCGACAGCATGACGATCAGCGTTTCCGTCATGCGTCTGAAGTTGAGGTAGAGCAGCACGAAAATCAGCAGCAGCGTCACCGGCACCACGATTTTCATCCGTTCCTTGGCGCGCTGCAGATATTCGAACTGCCCGCTCCAGGTCGCGTAGTAGCCGGACGGGAAGCGCACCTGCTCGCGCACCGCCTTCTGCGCGTCGGCGACGTAGCCGCCGATGTCGCGATCGCGGATGTCGACGAAAATGTACGCGGAGAGCAGCGCGTTCTCGGTGCGGATGGCGGGCGGCCCCTTGCTGAGCGTCACCCGCGCGACCTGGCCCAGCGGCACCATCGCGCCGTTCATCGCCGGCACCAGGACCTGGGTCGCGATCGACTGCGGATCGCTGCGCAACTCGCGCGGGTAGCGCACGATGACGCCGAAGCGCTCGCGCCCTTCGACGGTGGTCGTCACCAGTTCGCCGCCGAGCGCGGTGGCGACGACTTCCTGCAGGTCGCCGACGGACAATCCGTAGCGCGCGAGCGCCATGCGGTCCGGTTCGATGTCGAGAAAATAACCGCCTGTGATGCGCTCGGCGTAGGCGCTGGAGGTGCCGGGCACGGTTTTCACCACCGCTCTCGATCTCTTTCGCCAGCCGTTCCATTTCGGCGAGGTCCTTGCCGAACACCTTGATGCCGATCGGGGTGCGGATGCCCGTGGAGAGCATGTCGATGCGCGCCTTGATCGGCATGGTCCACGCGTTGCTGATGCCCGGCATCTGCACCGCCTTGTCGAGTTCGGCGATGAGCTTGTCGATCGTCATGCCGGGGCGCCATTCGCTTTGCGGCTTGAGATTGATGATGGTTTCGAACATTTCGAGCGGCGCGGGATCGGTCGCGCTGTTGGCGCGGCCCGCCTTGCCGAACACCGACTCCACTTCCGGAAAACCCTTGATGATCCGGTCCTGGAGCTGCATGGTTTCCGCCGCCTTGGTCACCGACATGCCCGGCAGGCTCGAGGGCATGTACATCAGCGTGCCCTCGTTGAGGGTCGGCATGAACTCGGTGCCGAGTTTCAGCGCCGGGAACACCGATATCGCCAGCACCGCCACAGCGACGACGACGGTGAGCTTCTTCCAGCGCATGACCCAGGCGATGACCGGGCGATAGATCCAGATCAGGAACCGGCTCACGGGGTTCTTGTTTTCCGGCAGCACGCGGCCGCGGATGAACAGGAACATCAGCACCGGCACCAGCGTGATCGACAGCAGCGCCGCGCCCGCCATCGCGAACGTCTTGGTGTAGGCGAGCGGCGCAAACATGCGCCCCTCCTGCGCCTCCAGCGTGAACACCGGCAGGAACGAGATGGTGATGATGAGCAGGCTGAAGAACAGCGCGGGCCCGACTTCGCGGCACGCCGCGATGATGGCTTCGAGGCGCGAGCCGCCGGGCTTCAGGTGTTCGAGATGCTTGTGCGCGTTCTCGATCATCACGATCGCGGCATCGACCATCGCGCCGATCGCGATCGCGATGCCGCCGAGGCTCATGATGTTGGAATTGAGGCCGAGCGCATGCATCGCGATGAACGCGATCAGCACGCCGATGGGCAGCATGACGATCGCGACCAGGGCGCTCCTCACGTGCAGCAGGAACACGATGCAGACCAGCGCCACGATGATGCTTTCCTCGATCAGCGTCCGCTTCAGGGTGTCGATGGCGCGATGGATCAGGTCGGAACGGTCGTAGACCGCTTTGATGCTCACCCCGTCCGGCAGGCCGCTGGCGATTTCGGCGATCCTGGATTTGATGTTGCGGATTACATCGAGCGCATTCTGGCCGTAGCGCGCCATGGCGATGCCGGCAACGACTTCGCCTTCGCCGTTGAGCTCCGTGATGCCGCGGCGCTCGTCGGGGCCCAGCTCGACGCGCGCGACATCGCGCAGAAGCACGGGCACGCCGCCTTCGGCTTTCACCACCAGTTGCTCGAGGTCGCTCTTGCCGCGCAGATAACCGCGTCCGCGCACCATGTACTCGGTTTCCGCCATTTCCACCACGCGGCCGCCGACGTCGGTATTGCTCGCGCGGATCACCTGGGAGATTTTCGAGAGCGGAATCCCGTAGGCCTGCAGTTTGCGCGGGTCGACGATCACCTGGTACTGCTGCACGAAACCGCCGATGCTGGCCACCTCGGCGACGCCCTGCGCCTTGGTCAACTGATAGCGCACGAACCAGTCCTGGAGCGTGCGCAGTTCGGCGAGGGAGCGCTGTGCGCCGAGCACCGCGTATTCATAAACCCAGCCCACGCCCGTCGCATCGGGCCCGAGCGACGGCGTCACGCCTCGCGGCAGCCGCGACGCGGCGAAGTTCAGGTATTCGAGGACCCGCGAGCGGGCCCAGTAGATATCGGTGCCGTCCTCGAAAATCACGTAAACGAACGACGCGCCGAAAAACGAGAAGCCGCGCACGACCTTCGACCGCGGCACGCCGAGCATCGCGGTGGTCAGCGGGTAGGTGACCTGGTCCTCGACCACCTGCGGCGCCTGGCCCGGATATTCGGTGTAAATGATGACCTGCACGTCGGAGAGGTCCGGGATCGCGTCGAGCGGCGTCTTGACCACCGCGTAGATCCCGGCGCCGATGATGAACGCGGTTCCCAGCAGCACCAGGAACACGTTGCGCACCGACCATTCGATGATGCGGTTCAGCATGTCAGTGCCCCTCGTGGCCGGCGGCCTTTGCCGGTGCGCCGGGTGCGGGCTGCGCCGCGGCAGGCGCGATCCGCGTGATCATGAACTCGCCCGGGGCCTTTTGCACGAGATCGAATTCGACGCTCTGGCCGGGCTTTACGCTTTTCAGCAGCGCTTTGTCGCCGACCTGGAATTCCATGGTCATCGCCGGCCACTTGAGGTCCGGGATCGGGTCGTGCGTGATGGTGAGGGTCCCGGCCCTGGCGTCGATGTCTTCCACCTTGCCCCGGCCCTTGTGCACTTGTGCGGTGCCTGCCTGCGGGCCCTGGGCCGCCTCCGGCTTGCCGCTGCCGAACGTGCTCAGCGCCGCCTTGAGATTGCTCTCGGCGTCGATCAGGAAATTGGCGCTGACGACGACCTCTTCGCCTTCTTTGATGCCATCCAGCACTTCGACGTAACCGTCGCCGCGCATGCCGAGCTTCACCGCGCGCGGTTCGAACAATCCCTCGCCGCTCTGCACCAGCACCACCTGGCGCGTGCCGCTGTCGAGCACCGCGGATTCGGGCACCGTCACGACTTTCTTCTGCGGCGGGGCGGTGACCAGCTCCACGCTCGCGTACATCGCGGGCTTCAGCAGATTGCCGCTGTTGGGAAGTTCGATCCGGACTTTCGCGCTGCGCGTTTCCGCGGTCACCGTCGGATAGACGAACGCCACCTTGCCGTTGAATACTTTTCCGGGATACGCATCGACCGTGATTTTCGCCGCCTGCCCCGGCCGCACCAGTGCAAGATCCTGTTCAAAAACGTCGGCGATCACCCACAGCGCCGACAGGTCGGCGATGCGGTAGAGCATTTCGCCGGGCATGAAGCGCATGCCCTGCAGCGCCGCTTTTTCCATCACCACGCCGCTGACCGGCGAGCGCAGCACGAGCGTCTGCCGCGCCACGCCTTCTTTCTGCAGCCTTTGCAGTTCCTGCTCCGAAATATCCCAGTTGCGCAGCCGCTGCAGCGCGCCCGCGACCAGGCGCTGCATGTTCTCCTGCGTTTCGGCACTGCCGGCGCGCACGGATTCCAGACCCTTGAATGCAATAACGTATTCCTGCTGCGCCGTGATGAGTTCCGGACTGTAGATCTCCATCAGCGGCTGGCCGCGCGCCACCGATTGCCCGGTCGTGTTGACATGCAGGCGCTCGATCCAGCCTTCGAATCTGGACGACACCGTATGCAACCGCCGCTCGTCCACGTCCACCGTTCCCACGGCGCGCACCGTGTGGGTGAGCGCCCGCAAGGCCGCCGCTTCCGTTTTCACGCCCAGTTTTTGCACTTTGTCGGTGCTGATTTTTACCGCAGAACCGGTCGCCGCAGGTTCCTCGCCGTCATAGACCGGGATGTAATCCATGCCCATCTGGTCCTTTTTCGGCACCGGCGAAATATCGGGCAGGCCCATCGGGTTGCGGTAATAGAGAATCCTGCGTTCGGATTTTTTTGCGGCATCCACACTGCTGTGCGCCGGCGATTTCCGCCTTCATCGTTCCGCCGTCATCCTTCCGGCTTCCCCACCAGTAACCAATGCCGAGCGCAGCCACCGTTACAATCGCCACGAGTCCTGCGGCAGTTATTTTTTTCACGGCTGGTCTCCCTGTTCGTTGCCATTGCGCCCCTGCGGGATCGCCGGTTTGCCGGTCAGCAGATCGATCTCTGCCAGGGCCTTGTTCTGGTTGACCACCGCCGTCGCGTAGCCGAGCTCGTAATTCAGCACGCTCATCTGGCTGTCCAGCAGGGTCAGGAAATCGACACGGTTCACCTTGTAGGCGGCCAGCGCCGCGTCCACCGCGAGGCGGGCCTGGGGCAGGATGTCGTTCGCATAGAGCCGCGCCGATCTGAAGCTTTGTTCCGCCATGGCCGTCTGCTGGCGCAGCCTCGAGTAAAGTTCATTCTGCTGCGCCTGATAAATGCTGAGGGCCTGATCGCGCATCGCCTGCGTCTCTGCGACGCGCGGGTCACGCTTGTTCCCGCGCCACACCGGCAGATTCATGGCGACCGTCAGGCTCACCAGATCCTCGCGCTTCATCCCGTCCGGCGCGCTGTCGCGTTGACCGTAGGCAAAGCGGACGTCGAAATCCGGGTAATAGTCTTTTCTTGCCAGCTCAAGGGTTTTTTCGTTGCGCGCGACTATGCGCTGCAGCGCGAGCAGTTGCGGGCGGGTTTCGAGCGCGGTCTTGTTCAGCGACTGAAGATTGAAGGACTTATCCTGCAGGTCCGGCATGGCGGGGGTCAGCGCGACGGGGTTTGCCGCGCGCCCCAGGGTGCGGCCGAGCTCGGCTTCGATCGTCGGCCGTTCCCGGTCCAGCCGCAGCAGTTCTTCCCGCATCTTGGAAAGCTGGATCTGTGCCTTCAGCACATCGGACTGGGTGCCCTGGCCAACGCCGTAGCGCGATTCGGTGATCCCGAGGAATTGTCCGAGCGTCAGGAGGTTCTTTTTCACCAGCCGGGCCGACTCTGCCACCAGGCTCAGATCGAAGTACGCGATTTTTACGTCCCGCGCCACGCGGTTGACCGTTTCCTGGTAAGCGAGGCCCACCGATTCCGCATCTATCGTGGCAACGGCCTCACGCAGATCGCGCTTGCCCGGGTACGGAAATTTTTGCGACAGGCCGATCATTTTCATCGTCATGTCTTCACGATCGAAGCGCAACGACTCGACCGGCACGTTGAGCACGCCCGCTTCCAGCATCGGATCGTCCAGCGATTTCGCGGGACCGATCCGCTGCTGCGCCGCCTCCCGTTCCCTGGCGGCGGTCTGGATTTCGGGGTTGTTGCGCATGGCCTCGGCAAGCAGCGCGCCGAGCGGTTGCGCGTCGCCGGTGCCCGCGTCGGCCGGCGTTCGGGCAACCTCGCTCGCGACCTGGGCTACCAGCTGTAGCGGGGTTACCACGGGTGCAGCCATGGCCGGTTGTGTCATCAATACACCGAATCCTGCGGCAATGATCCGATTTTTCATGATCCAGACTCCTGATCCACTGAAAGGAACTGTTTACTGGCGTTGCTTCGAACAGAGGGATCTGCGGGCGACAGCCCGCCGCAGCGAATCGCCGAGAACTATCCTCGGGCAATGCGCCGGGAGTGGAGCTAGCTGCGGAAATTACCGAACAGGATGAAGCGGGGAGGGCCGGTGATGGACGCGGTGGCCGAATGCATCGTTGGCCGGATGCCTATCGAGCGCACCGCGAGTGCGGCAACGGGGTCCACGGCCAGCGCAGGCTGGTCATCGTTCAGCGACCGAAGGGAGCCGGCCGCCTCGGGGCAGGGCGATGCAAAATGACAACAGAGGTCCTGGCTGCTTTCGGGGCTCGTGCAACCGGGCTCGTGCAGGGGGCTTCCGCCGTCCTGCTCGTGCGCGATGCTGCTTTCCGACGCGACAGGCGAATGATCATGCGTGCCGGCGGCAAAAGCGGACAGCGGGACGAGGAGCAGGGCGGCCATCACCGCCATCGCCCGCAAGCCCCCGCCGCACAATGCACCCCATTTTTTCATGCTGAACGATTTTCCTCGGTTGCCACGGACTTCGTATTGATATAGATCAAGTCGCCGGGTCACGGCGGCGACGCCGTTTGCGACGGATTACCCTTTCAGGCTGTCGCGAACTTTCTCGAGTTTGCCCCGGACTTCCTTGGCGAGCTCATGCACGCCGGGTTTGTCGACCAGCTTCAGGACCGCGTCGGGATCCATGAAGCCGACCCAGATCTTTCCATTGTCCTCTTCGCGCACGACCACGTTGCAGGGCAGCAGCAAGCCGATGTCGGGATCGGCCTCGATGGCGCGGTGCGCCAGGGGCGGGTTGCAGGCGCCGAGGATGCGGTACGGTTTGCGATCGACATTGAGCTTGGCCTTGAGCGTCGCCTTGACGTCGATGTCGCTGAGAACGCCGAAACCTTCTTTCTTGAGCGCTTCGGTAACGCGGTCGACCGCTGCGTTGAACGGACCATCGAGGGTGGTGCTGAAGCCGTACATGATGATTCCTTTCGTGGTTTGAGGTGAATGCTGCAGGTTAGGCACCCTGCGCACAAGTACGTTTCATCTTATCAGACAAGACCGGCTGCTGCCGCTGACAGAAACGGGGAGACAGCCGTTACCTGGCAGGCTTGACCTGCGTCACGGTATAAGCGCCGTTGATCTTGTCGGCCGCAAAGTCGATTTTGTCACCGGCCTTCAGCTGATCGAGCATCGCCGGATCCTTGACGCGGTACACCATCGTCATCGCCGGCATGCCCAGATTCTCGAGCGGGCCGTGCTTGATCGTGACCTTGCCGGCCTCCTTGTCGACTTTGCGGACCTCGCCTTTGGTCAGTGCATTGGATGCCTGCACTGCTTTGGCGCCGGCAGGATGATGGGCATCATGGCCGGCGCTGTTTTGCGCGAACGCAGCGCCGGATAAGCGAACCCGCAGCGAAAAATACAACGATCGTTTTCATCGGATATCCTTTTAAAATCAGTAAAAAGTTGGGCGTTGATGTTTTCCGGCGGAGCAGGAGCCTGCGCTTCGACAAGTTCATTGCGCCACCACCACCTTGCCGACCATTCCGCTTCAAAGTGGCCGGGTTCCAGGCACGCGAAGTCGAACGTGCCGCCCCGCGTGAATTGCCAGACGATCTCGCCGGTCTTGCCGGCTTCAACGGTAATTTGATTCCGGTCGGCGTGCTCCATTTCGGGGAACTTCCGCATGAGCGCGGCATGCGCCTTCAGTTCCCCGGCTGTGCCCAACACCATCTCGTGCCTGACCTTGCCGGTATTGGTCACCACGAATTTGATGGTCTGGCCGCGCCTGGCCGTGATCCGGGCAGGCGTGAACCGCATGGTGTCGCTCATTTCCACCTTGATGGTCATCGAGATGTTTTTTGGATCGCCGGGCCTGCCCACGGCTGAATCCTCCTTCCCGTGGCCATGAACGGCATCGGCGAGAGCGCCGGCCGGAACCAGGGCCATGGCGATAACGAAGGCGATAAAGCGTCTGTTCATGTCATTTTCCTTCTCTGGTTGCAGAAATGCGGTCAGCTGGTGCGTAGTAATGGGCCGGCAATTTCTGAGCCGATTGCGGCACAACACGGCGCAGGCGAAAGCGTGACGCATGCTTTACGCGAGACGAACAAATACTTCGCCGCGGCCGCGAAATCGTTCAGGCCCGTGCGGGCCGGATCAGGCTAAAGGGGGGCGTTGCGGCTGTTCGGGGAAGAACAGGCTGGGAAACAGGAAGGCGACAGGTTCGAAGATGGGCGGAGCGCTGGCAATGACCACCGCCGGGAAGCTCGGCATGGCAGGGGATGCTTGATGGCATGACGAATGGCCGGCGTGGCTGTCGCCGGTGCTGCCGGCGCTATCGTCGTGGTGATGAGAGGCGGCAGGATCGACGCCGCCGTGATGATGACCGGCATTCATATGTTCAATGCCGGACGGGGACGAGCACAGCAGATGCGCCAGCGGCGCGGCGACGCCCTGCAGGGGCGTCACCAGCAGCAGCGCCAGAATCAGTATTTTTCTGCCGAGTGTGAACACGAGCGGCATTCTAGAGTAAAAGAAGCCGCGTTGGCAATATTGCGGGGTGTGCGATGACCGGAGAAAAAGTTCGGCGGCGTCCGGGATCGCCAGCAGATGCAGGCTCAGATGGTGATGCCGAAACGCGCGAGGATCGGTATGGCGATCACGTAGCACACGAGCATGACGGCGATCGAGATGCCGAGGCTCGCATAGAAGCCCATCCCGGATTTCAGCAGCGCCGGCAGCACCAGGAACATCGGCAGCGTCGGCAGCACCAGCCAGAAGGTGCTGACCGAGAGCTCGGCAATGATTTTGGTGTCGCGCGTGTCGATATAGATCCAGATCATGGCAAGGATAGAGATCAACGGCAGCGATTTGATCAGCGCGCCGAGGCCGGCGTTGGCTTTGGCGACTTCGGAAACGGCGACGATGATGCCGGCGGATATCAGGAGTTTGGTCAGGTAATACAGCATAGGCGCCACCTTGTGTGTGGAAATCCGGTCACAGTTTACCCCGCAATGGGTGTTTGAGCCGGCCGCGAGTGACGCGACCATTCGATGAAACCTATCCGATTTTCGCCAGTGCGGGGAAAGTCTCGAGCAGCCAGTAGGAAAACGCCGAAAGCTGTCCCGTCATGATGGCGATGCCCATGACGATCATGATCGCGCCCGCGCCGACCTGGAGTGCCCGCCCTGCGCGACGCAGCGATTTGAGGCGGTGCGCAAGCCCGCCGGTGAAAAATGCCGACGCCAGAAACGGAAGACCGAGTCCGAGCGCGTACGCCGAAAGCAGGGCGATGCCGCTTCCGGTATTCGAGGAGACGGCGCTGAAGGTGAGGATCGCGCCCAGCACGGGTCCGATGCACGGCGTCCAGCCGAATCCGAACGCGAGACCCAGCACGTATGCGGCCAGCGGCTGTCCGCTCCCGACATGGGGGCTGAAACGCAGATCCTGCTGAAACCAGGGAATTTTCAGGAACCCGGTCGTGAAGAGGCCGAACACGACGACGATCCCGCCGCCCACGATATTGGTCTCGTAACGGTAGCGCAGCAGCAGGTGCCCGAGCGCGGTGGCGCTTGCGCCGAGCGCGATGAATATCGTCGAGAATCCCAGCACGAAGCACAGGCTGAGCACGAGCGCCGAAAGCCGCTGGGAGAAATGTTCGCCATGCCTGCGGGCCAGCGAGTGGCCGGCGATGTAGGAAACGTAGGCGGGCACCAGCGGCAGCACGCAGGGGGAGAGGAACGAGACGATCCCCGCCGCGAAGGCGGTCAACAGGCCGAGACTGGAAACATCGCTCATCGCAACAAGGCCCGATCGCCGTTAGGCGATGCGGCAGCGGCGGCGTGTTACTCAGGCGACATTTCTTCATTTCTTCTTTGGGTGTTTCGGCGATGGCGCCATTTTTTTCCCGGCCACCGGCGCGCCGCACTTCGAGCAGAAGCGGTCTTCCGCGGCCAGCTTTGCGCCGCATTTGGAACAGAGAGAAGCGTCGCCCGGCTGGGCACGGGACGCTTCCCCGCGTCCTCTCCACCACAAAACGCCCGCCCCGATGCCGATGATCAGCGCTGCGGCGATCGCGAGCATCAACGCCCAGCGCAATTTGTCGCTGGATCCCGCGGCCGGCGCCGGTGATGCATTGGGGATTTCCGGCTGGGGCATCTTTGCGGCCGGCTGGAGGATCTCCGTGGTGGTTTGCGCGGCCGTCTTGGTGTAACGGATCCTGATGGGCAGTTCTTTTCCCGCCTCCAGAGGCCCCAGGTCCGCCGACCGGTAGTGCAAACCGTTCTGGCCGATGGAAGTGCCGTCAAGATTCGGCTGCACCGAGATGTCGCGCGCTCCCGCGGGCTCCTGGAGAATCACGCTCAGCCGGTTCACCGCCATGTCGCCCGGCCAGACATAGGTGTAGCTGCGCTCGGGCTTGGCTGTCGCAAGCGGGTCGTAGAACTCGACGTGGAACAGGCGATGCGGGGTTTCAAAGCTCAGCGTGATGAAGTCGCCGGCCTTCTTGCTTTCGTATTTCATGTTGCCCAGCCCGGCATCCGGTCCCGTCGAGGATGCCACCGCCGCAGGGCCGCCGGACGAGGCGGGAATACGCAGAGATACGGTAGCCGGCAGCGCAACATCCGCCGCCAGCTCGCCGCGGAGAATCACGAGCGCTGCCGGACGGTCGAATTCCGGCCAGACTTCGATCTGCAGGCTCGCGAGACGCGGGTTGCCCTTCGGCGCACCGTTGCCTGACGGGACTCGCGGCGAACGCCGGCAGGAGAGCGAAAGCCAGGACGACCGTCAAAATTCGCGATGCAAATGATCGCCAGCGCGTTGCCCGTCCGGTTTCCTGGTCGCTTCGTCGTGCCGTTCATGTTTGTATTTCCTTTCGAGCCGGAGTTTATTTGTTTAGACATACGACCGGTTTGACCCGGATCAACACCGATGCAAGTACTGTTTGGGTCATCTTGCGAACGTGCCGGGCCGCTCTGAATGCCGTCGCGGTCAAACCTCCAGCAGTTTCAGGCGCTGCACTTTGCCGGACGGGCCTTTCGGCAGGGTGTCGACCAGCTTGATGATTTTCGGCGTTTTGTACTTGCCGAGCTCGTGCTGCGAGAACGTCACGAGCTCGTCGATGCTGCACGCATGCCCGGGTTTCAGCACCACGCACGCCATGATTTCCTGGCCGTAATTCTTGTCGGGGATGCCGACGGCGGCGGCCTCCAGCACCGCCGGATGCCTGAGCAGCGCTTCGTCGATTTCGCGCGGCGCGATGTTTTCGCCGCCCTTGATGATCAGCTCCTTGATGCGGCCGGTGACGAACACGAAACCGTCCTCGTCCATGTAGCCGAGATCGCCGCTGTGCATCCAGCCGTCGGGCTCCAGCGTCTTCGCGGTGTTCTCCGGGTCCTTGTAATAGCCTTTCATCACGTTGTCGCCGCGCAGCATGATCTCGCCCGGCACGCCGGGCGGCTGGGTCGCGCCGGTGTCAGGGTCGATGATTTTCGCCTCGTTGCCGTACGCGGTGCCGGGGCTGCCGATCTTGCGCTTCGCCGGATCGCGGGGATTGGTGAAACACGGCGCGTTGGTCTCGGTCATGCCGAAGGTCTCGATGATGCTGATGCCGAATTTCTGCTCGAACGCGCGGTGCAGCTCGGGCGGCAGCGGCGCCGAGGCCGAGCGGCAGAATTTCACGCGCGAGATGTCGAGATTGCGCTCGCGCGGATCGGGCGCGTTGAGCAGGTAGGCGATGAGGGTCGGCACCACGTTGATCCAGGTGCAGCGGTATTGCGCCACGAGTTCCCAGTAGTTGCTCACGCTGAAGCGGTGCGGCATCACCACGCTGCCGCCGTGCACCAGCGGCGCCACCGCGGTCACGATCTGGCCGTTGATGTGATAGAGCGGCAGCGCGCACAGCACGCGGTCCTGCGCGGTGAGCTCGTGGGCGCGGCTCGTGAATTCGCCGCCGGCGCACACGCTCCTGTGGGTGAGCACGCAGCCTTTGGGCTTGCCGGTGGTGCCCGAGGTGTACATGAGCAGCGCGTCGTCTTCCTCGCCGGTATCGGGCAGGGCGGTGTCGGGCAGGGCGGCGGCGTCGAAGATTTCCGTCGCGTCGGGATCGATCACGATCACCATGATTTCGCGTTTGATCCCGGCCAGCGCCGTTTTCAGCCGTTCGGCGAATTCTTCGGTGGTGAAGACGAGCCGCGTGTCGGAATGATCGAGCACGTAGGTCAGTTGCGAGGGTTGCGACAGAAGATTCAGCGGCGCGACCGTGAAGCCCGCGTACATCACGCCGATCAGCAACTGCCCCGTCTGATAGCCGTTGTGCAGCATCAGCGCGACCTTGTCGCCTTTCCTGAGTCCGCGCTTCAGCAGGAAACGGCCGAGATCGCGGCGAATTTTTCTGCAGCTGGCCGTAGCTCAGCGTCGCGCCGGTTTCGGGCGCGATCAGGTACGGCGCGTCGGGCTGCTCGCGCGCGCGGAGATCAACGTAGTGGCGGAGGGTTCTCATTTGTTTTGTTCAAGAGAAAAAGCATTGACGCGAAGGACGCAAAGGACACGAAGGAACGCCAAAGACAACGAAGATAAATAGTTAATAAAAACAACGGACTGCATATACGTCTAGCGCTGTTGTCTAATGCCATCTCTTTGTTAATTTGAGCTTTATCTTTTCCTTCGTGTCCTTTGCGTCCTTCGTGTCTCCGCTTTCAGATTTTGTATTTGCTGCGATAGGCGCCGAAAATGTCATCCGGCGTCGGTTCGCGCGGCGGGATCACGCGCACGATGCGCGTGATGTTCATGAAGTTTTTGTAGTTGAGATTTTCGGAGAAGCTGTTGCCGCCCCAGGTGCCGCAGCCCATGGTCAGCGAGAACGGCAGGCCGTTGTCGAAGCTGCCGCCGTTGGCCATCGCGTGCGCCTGCTTGACGATCACGCGGCACACCGTCATCTCGTGGCCGAGCCGCCGGATGTGCGATTCGTCCTCGGTGTAGATGCCGCACGAGTGGCCGTCGCCCATGTAATCGTAGATGCCGCGCATGATGTTGAACGCCGTGGTCGAAATCTTTGGCGCGGTAGACCGTCAGCACCGGCGACAGCTTCTCGCCCGAGAACGGGTAATCCTTGCCGGTGCCGGTCTCTTCCACCATCAGGCATTTGGCGTTGACGAGTTCGGGTCGCGTCAGTCCCGCCACTGCGCAGATCCTGGATCACCGATTGCGCGGTGACGGCCGGCGACAGCCTGCCGCCGGGGAACATCGTTTTCTGCAATGTCTGCTTTTTCCGCCGGCGTGAGCAGCACGCCGCCTTCCTTCGCCAGCGCCGCGAGCATCGCGTCGTAGACCTTGGCATGGATGATGACGCTGTTTTCCGAGGAGCAGCTCGTCGCGTTGTCGAAAATCTTGGAGCGCATGATCTTGCCGGCGGCGTCCGCGCAGTCGGCGGAATCGTCGACGATCACCGCGACGTTGCCGGCGCCCACGCCCAGCGCCGGCGTGCCGCTCGAGTACGCGGCGCGCACGTTGTTCTGCGAGCCGGTGACGACCACCAGATCGGCCTGCTTCATGAGTTCGGTGGACAGCCCCTTGGTTGCCGGATGCGGCAGCATCTGCACGAGATCGACCGGGGCGCCGACGCGCTGCAGTTCGGCGTGGATGTATTCGAGCAGCCTGGCGCGAGGTCGAGTATCCCTTGGGCGAAGGCGACAGGATGATCGCGTTGCCGCATTTGAGCGCGTTGATGATGTTGTTGGCGGGGGTCGCGCCGGGATTGGTCGAGGGCACCACGGCCGCCACCACACCGACCGGCCGCGCGATTTCGGTGATGCCCGTTTCGGGATATTCGGCGATGACGCCGGTCGAGATCGCGCCCTTGAGATCGCGCAGCAGCCCCAGCGTCTTGCGATGGTTCTTCACGATCTTGTCGGCGGCGTTGCCGAGCCCGGTGTCTTTCACCGCGAGTTCGGCCAGCGTCCTGGTTGTGCTCCGGATTCATGATGGCCCAGCCGGCCGCGGTCACGACTTCGTCGAGCTGCTGCTGGGTGTAGCGCGCGTAGATTTTTTGCGCGGCGCGCGCGCGCTTGATCAGTGTTGCCACGATTTCCGTCGTGGCATCGGATTGCTGGGTGGTTTCCGTTGTAATGGCCATATCCAAGTCCTTGATACTTAAGCTGTGCAGGGTCTTGCAACGACGACGTTCAATAGCCTTAATGATACCGCGTGCAGCGGGTATATGCCGAGCCGGAACCACGGCCCAGGTGTGAACGCAAGACGATTGGCGCACTCTAATCATCACGCAGTACAATCGGTTGACGGCAAACAGATTGGATCCCATGCGAATTGCGGTGAGGCTCTGCTGGTTCGCTCTGACCGTGGTCGCGGCGGGTTGCGCCACGCCCGTCTCCCAGACCGGCCCAAGTCATTACCATGGGAGCTCGCCGGGTTCCGCGTTCCCTGCCGAGGGCAGCGATCTGGCGCCTCGATGACGGCGAATTCAAGACGCTTGGCCCGTTGTCCGTCGAGCCGGTTTCAGTCGCGGAGAATGCCGTTCCGGCCGGATATCCCATGCCGCCAGCCTGGTACCAGGACTACCGCAGCTATGGCTACGTCGCGCCGCCTCCGGTCATGTACCCGTTCATCTCTTATGGCGCGTGGTTCGGCTTTGGCTATCATTCGCACGGCCACCGGTCGCACGCATCGCATACTCGCCATCCGCGCAACTACTCCGGCTCGTGGCGCGCCCGCCGCCGTTGAGGCTGCGGGGATGCCATGGATCGAACTTCAGGTCGCGACCTTCGGCGTCTTGCGCAGTTTGTTCTGGTGCCAGGCATGGCGGAGCAGCGGATAGACGAGCGCGATGATCACGAACGCCATGACCGTGCCGCTGATCGGGCGGGTAAAGAACACCGTCCAGTCGTTCTGGTAGCTGATCATGCTGGTCATGAATGAGCTTTCGGCCTCCGAGCCGAGGATGCAGCCGAGCACCATGGGCGCGATCGGGAACTTGTACCGCTCGAACAGATAGCCGATGATGCCGAAAGTCACGATCATCCACAGGTCGGTCACGTTGTTGCGCGCGGAAAACGCGCCGATGAAACAAAATAACATCACGAAAGCCGAGGTGACCGCCTCCGGCAGATACAGCACCTTGATCAGCGCTTTGATCGCGAAATAACCCATCAGGCACATGCCGATTACGCCGACGAACAGCGAGGCGAAAATCGCGTAGACCAGCCCGGAATTGTTCATGAACACCTGCGGGCCCGGCTGCATGCCGTGCAGCAGGAAGGCGCCGAGTATGACCGCGGTTGCGCCGCTGCCGGGCAGCCCCAGCGTCAGCAGCGGCACCATATGGCCGGCGACGGTGGCGGTGGATGCGGTTTGCGGCGCGACGATGCCTTCGGCGATGCCGCTGCCAAGGTCCTTGCGGCGCTTGCAGTATTGCGCTTCCGTGCCGTAAGCGACAAACGACGCAATCGTCGCGCCGGCGCCGGGGATGATGCCGAGCAGGATGCCGAGGATCGAGCTGCGCACGAGCGTCGGCTTGATTTCCCAGACTTCGCGCAGCGACGGAAATTCGGTGGCGACCTTGCCGCCGGCCTCCAGCGGCGGCGTCTGGAATCCCTGCTCGAGCCGCACCAGCACCTCGCCGAGACCGTAAGCGCCGACCATGACCGTCAGGTATTCGATGCCGTCGATGAGCATCGGCACGCCGAACGTGAAACGTTGGGCGCCGTAAATGCCATCCACGCCGACGCACGCGATCATCAACCCCAGGAACAGGCTGATGAAGGCGTTGATCATCGATCCGCCGCCGAGCGCGACCACGCTGGTGAGGCCGAACATGATGATCGCGAAGTACTCGGGCGAATCGAACTTGAGCGCGAACGCCGCGAATGAATGCGCCATCGCGACCGCCGCGACCGTTGATACCAACCCGCCGGTCAGCGCCGCGAACAGCGTCCAGCCCAGCGCTTTTGCGGGCTGCCCTTTGTGCGCCATCGCATAACCGTCCCACAGCAGCGGCACGTCGAGCGGCTCGCCCGGGATGCGGAACAGGATGGAGGTGAACGCCCCGCCATAGGTGCCGGAGATGTACATGGCGGTGAGCAGGATGATCGACGGCGTGATCGACATGCCGTAAGTGAACGGCAGCGCGAGCACCACGCCCATCACCAGCGTGAGGCCGGGCAGCACGGCGACCAGCATGCCGGCGACGAGGCCGACGATCAGGGCGATCAGGTTGACCGGCTGGAATACGGTCAGGAAACCGGCGGCAAACTGTTGTGCGATATCGAACACGTTGGATTTCCTATTTGATGCCCATCAGCCGCATCAGCAAAAACGACACCTGCGCAAAAGGCTCGTGGCCGAGCGGCAGCGATACGTAGACGATCTTCATGAACACGAACATGAAGACGAGGCTGCCGATCAGGCTGGTGGCGAGCGCGACGCCGATGCGCCGGTAGCGCCCGACCAGCATGAAGCCCGCCAGATAGAGAAAGGTGGACAGAAAAAAACCGAGCGTTTCGATCAGCGCGACGTAGGCAACGGTCATTGCCATGCCGGTCAGCAGCAGGTGCGGGTAGGTCTTTTCCTCCTGCGGCGGAGTGCCTTCGGTCTCGGCCGGGGCTTCCTCGATGATGCTTTTCAGCACGCCCGGGATTTCGTGGTCGGCCCTGGTGAAAAACAGGTTTTTGATGATTTCGTAAGCGCACGTCGCCATCGCGAGCACCAGTATGGCTTTCGGCCAGAAGTCCGGGCCGATGCGGCCGCCCGGCGCGGCGTAATCGATCTGGTTGGCGAAAAAATACAGGCAACCTGCGATCGCGAGCACGATGAGATACGGCGCGTTCCTGCGCATGTGGTTCAGCAAAGGGGACTCCTGGCTCTGGAAAGTTGCGGCGGGCGCGCCGGCGCTTGCAATGCCTGCCGTCAGCGCCCGCCGTTGCTCCGGTGCGGCCTATTTTTTCGGCGCGTACTTCTGCATGGTCTCGAGCTCATGCTTCATGAACGCGACCGCTCCGGAAGCCGGGATGTAGCTGTTTTCATCCGCGTACTGGTCCTTGAGATACGCTTTGAAATCGTCGCTGGCCGCGACTTTGGCAAGCGCGTCGGAGACCGCCTTCACCCGTTGCGGGTCGGTGCCTTTTTTCAGGACCACCGCGCGGAACTGGTTGATGATGATCGAATATCCGAGTTCCTTGCCGGTGGGCACGTCCTTGAACGCCGGGAAGCGCTGGTCGGCGAAAACCAGCACCGGGCGCATCTGTTTGCCATCGAGAAAGCTTTTTACGTCGCCGAGCTGTTCATAGAGCAGATCGGCATGGCCGCCGAGAATCGCGGTGTAGCGCTCGGACGGCTTGGGAAACGGCACCGAGATGAGCTTGAGACCCTTGCCGTTGAAATAGATCACATGCAGGTCGTCGGCGCTGCCGAAACCGGTGACGCCGACCTTGAGCGGCCGCTTTTTGGCTTCCGCCTCGACATCCTTCCAGGTCTTCAGCGGGCTGTTTTCCGCCACGAAAAATGCCGAGGGCTGGCGGATCATGATCGCCGCCGGCACGATGTCATCGATCTTCCATTTGGTCGAGGCCTCCATCTGCAGGGCGAGCGTATCGGCGATGAGCACCGAGATCGAATAGCCGTCGGCGGACGCGGCAAGCATTTTGTTCAGTCCGGACTGGCCGGTTGCGCCAGCGACGTTGATCACCGGCAGCGACACCCCGAGTTGCTTTTCCATGAGGGGCGCGGCCTTGCGCGCGAGCTGGTCGGCGCCGCCGCCGGGACCCCACGGCACGATGAACTCGATCGGCCGGGTTGGATATTTTTCCTGCGCCGCGGCGGTAAATGCCACGCCGCAAAACGCCGCGAGCGCGAACAGCTGCACGCAGGCGGTTTTTATGCCGAGCTTGTTTCCATTCATTGTCATCTCCTTTGGTATGTTCCCGGGGTAAACGCGGAAGGCTGTTATTTTTGTTCGAAGAATTTTACATGGGCCGGGCTTATCCCGGCCTGCCTGCCGCCCCGCGTTCGGGTTACCAAGGGTAGTAAAACTCGCGTCAAGATGCAAACGCTTTCATTCAGGGCCGCGAGCCGCGCAGGTCCCGGGTAATAATAATTTTAAAAACAACGTGTTGTGGATGCGGATCGGCGTGGCTGTAATTTAAGAGCGGGCATCGGGCCGGCACGAATTCAGCAAGAGGGTGGCGGAAACTGCGTGACGCGCCACGGTGCCCGTTCGTGGGGGTCGGGTTGCGGGAACGGGCGAACGCCGATGCCACGCGATGGCCGCGCAAAAAACAACATTGGCATATGCGGGACGCGCGACTGAATTCGATATTCGTCGTCCGCAGGCACCGCACGTCCGGAGTGCGTTGCCGGCTGAAAATTGATAGACTCGGGATTCCCGAAAACAGCAACGCCCAGTTTATGAGATGGAAGACAAAAAGCACGTTAAATATCAGGGACGACTGGTCTTCGTTGGCTTCGGCTCGGTGGGGCAGGGAACTCTTCCGCTGCTGCTCAGGCACATCGACATGCCGAAAGAACGCATCACCATCGTCACCGGTGATGAGCGCGGCAAGCGCGAAGCCGAGCAATACGGCATAAAGTTCGTTGTCAGCCCGCTCACGCGCGACAACTACCGCGCGCTGCTCGACCCGCTGCTCGGCAAAGGCGATTTCCTCCTCAATCTTTCCGTAGACGTCTCCAGCGTCGCGCTGATCGAGTATTGCTACGCCAAAGGCTCGATCTACCTCGATACCTGCATCGAGCCGTGGCTCGGCGGCTACACCGATCAGAGCGTGTCCGCGTCGCGCCGCTCCAACTATGGCCTGCGCGAGTCGGTGCTCGAACTGCGGAAGAAGTATCCCAATGGCGGGCCGACCGTGATCCCGACCCACGGCGCCAATCCCGGCCTGATCTCGCACTGGGTCAAGCAGGCGCTCGTCAATCTGGCGCGCGACATCCGCGGCGAGACCACCATTCCCGGGAACAGGGCGGAATGGGCGCAGCTCGCGATGGATCTCGGCGTGAAAGTGATTCACTGCGCCGAGCGCGACACGCAGGTCGCGAACCCCGGCAAGCAGCGCTTCGAATTCGTCAACACCTGGTCGGTGGACGGCTTCGTCGGCGAAGGCACGCAGCCCTGCGAACTGGGCTGGGGTTCGCATGAAAAACATTTCCCGTCCGATGGCGTGCGCCACGATTACGGTTGCGATGCGGCCATCTACCTGAGCCGGCCCGGCGCCTCGGTGCGCGTGCGGTCATGGACGCCGCTGGAAGGCCATTACCACGGCTTCCTCATCACGCACGGCGAGGCGATTTCGATTTCCGATTACTACACGGTGCGCGACGGCGACCAGGTCGCCTATCGTCCGACCTGCCACTACGCTTACCACCCTTGCGACGACACGGTGCTGTCGGTGCACGAGTACGCCGGCAAGAACTGGGCGCTGCCGCAGAAGAAGCGCATTTTGATGGACGAGATCCACGACGGCACCGATGAGCTGGGCGCGCTGCTGATGGGGCATGCCAGGGGCGCCTACTGGTACGGCTCGCGGGTTTCGATACAGGAAGCGCGCAAGCTCGCGCCCTTCAACAACGCCACCAGCCTGCAGGTCGCGGCCGGGGTCATGGCGGGCGTGGTGTGGGCGATGGAAAACCCGATGGCGGGCATTCTCGATCCCGACGATATGGATTTCCAGCGCATGCTCGAACTCGCCAGCCCCTATCTCGGCAGGCAGGTCGGCGTCTATTCGGACTGGACGCCGCTCAAGGACCGCGGGAAGATTTTCCCGGAGGACGTCGATGCCGCCGATCCGTGGCAGTTCAAGAACTTTCGGGTGGTCTGAGTCAAAAGCGGAACGCAAAGGGCGCAAAGGACAAGAAGGAAAAACGCAGAACGCAAGTAACGCGAAGGAAAACTCCAAAGGAAATGACCTGATGCGAGGATCAGAATCAGGTATTCCTGCGAGTTCGTTTTCTAGCCGTCTTCCTGTCGTGTCCTTTGTGTCCTTCGTGTCCATAGCTTTTTAGCTGTTCCCCGCTTTGCATATAATCGGGCCATGACCGACGCTCCCGCCCATCTTCATTCCGATGTGCCATCCGCCTGGGTGTGCCGCTGGGCCGAACTGGTTCCCGCGGGGGGCGGCGTGCTGGACGTCGCCACGGGCGGAGGGCGTCACGCCCGCTACTTCGCGGCCCGCGGCCATCCGGTCGAGGCAGTCGACCGCGACGCCAGCCGGGCTGGCAGGGCTGGCCGGGATAGCGGGGATCACCGCACGGTGTGCCGACCTGGAATCCGCCCCCTGGCCTTATGCGGGCCGGACCTTCGCCGGGATCATCGTTACAAATTACCTGCATCGCCCGTTGTTTCCGCACCTGCTGGCGGCGCTCGCGCCCGGCGGGGTGCTGATCTACGAGACTTTCGCGGCGGGCAACGAGCGTTACGGCCGTCCGGCCAACCCTGATTTCCTGCTCCGACCCGGCGAGCTGCTGGAGGTCGTGCGCGGCCGGCTCACGGTCGTCGCCTATGAGGATTTGCTCGTGAGCGTGCCCAAGCCGGCGAGGGTGCAGCGTATCTGCGCGGTCAATCCGGGTCCATGAGCCGAGTGGCGCAAAAAAGTTACATCCGGCATTCAACCTTTTTCGCGGTGGGTCGTTACCCATTGAGACAGGCTCCAGTAAGGATTTTGTAATCTGTTGCGACTTATACTCGAGTTACGCGAGAGATGATGATGGACGCCCCCGATACACAACCCGGCTTGCCGCAGCCCGAAGATTACGGGGCGGAAGTGTTGTGCGCGGGCTGGAACCCGCTTGTGGCCGCCGCGGTCGAGCCGGTCAAGCAGGTTTGCGGCAAGCTTCTGGCTGATTTGTCGGCGGTCGACGCCGAAGTTTTCCTGAAACAGTTCTACCGCTCCCAGAAAAGCTAGCCCGTCGGCGAAGCGCCCGTCCGGGGCCATTCCCTGGAATCCGGCTGCGGTGCAACCAATTCCTTCCGGTCGGGTCTGATCGGTATCCCGCGCCATGGCGAATAGGGTAAAATAACCGCGTTTTGAGGGGCGTAACTGCCCTATTTTTCAAGGGAAATTCCATAGATGGCAATGCTCCAGGGCAGCTTGGTCGCGATCGTGACGCCGATGCTGGAAGATGGCGCTCTCGATTTCGATGCGTTTCACAAGCTGATCGATTGGCACATCAAGCAGGGCACCGACGGCATCGTGGTCGTCGGCACCACCGGCGAGTCGCCGACCGTCGATTTTGACGAACACCGCCTGCTGATCAAGACCGCGGTCGAGCACGCGGCAAAGCGGGTGCCCGTCATCGCGGGCACCGGCGCCAACTCGACCCGCGAGGCGATCGAGCTTTCGGTCTTCGCCAAGGACGCGGGTGCCGACATGAGCCTGTCGGTCGTGCCGTATTACAACAAGCCGACCCAGGAAGGCTTGTATCGCCATTTCAGGGCGATTGCCGAAGCCGTCGATATCCCCCAGATTCTGTACAACGTGCCCGGCCGCACCGTCGCCGATATCTCGAACGATACCGTGCTGCGCCTGGCGCAGATCCCGAACATCGTCGGCATCAAGGATGCGACGGCCAATCTGGAGCGTGGCGCCGACCTGTTGCGCCGCAAGCCCGGCGATTTTCTCGTGTTCAGCGGCGACGATGCCACTGCGCTCGCGCTGATGTTGCTGGGTGGTCACGGCGTGATCTCGGTTACCGCCAATGCCGCGCCGCGGCTGATGCATGACATGTGCGCGGCGGCGCTTGCCGGCGACATTGCCAGGGCGCGCGAATGCAATAACCGCCTGCTGGGCCTGCACCGTCATTTATTCTGTGAAGCAAACCCGATCCCGGTAAAGTGGGCCGTGCAGCAGATGGGTCTGATCGGGGGCGGTATCCGGCTGCCTTTGACGCCGCTTTCCGAGGGATTTCACGACCAGGTGCGCGAGGCGATGCGCCAGGCCGGGATCAAAGCATGATTCAAGACTCGAAAAAGGACCGCATGCAGTTCCTCAAGCTCCTTGGCATAATGGGTTGCGCCATGGCGACCCTCGCGCTGGTTTCCTGCAAATCGATCGAGATCCCGAACAAGAAAATCGATTACAAAACATCGACCCAGCTGCCGCCGCTCGAGATCCCGCCGGATCTGACGCGACCGAGCGCCGATGACCGTTTCGTCGTACCCGACGTCAACCCCAAGAGTTCGGCGACCTATTCCGCGTACAGCAAGGAGCGGACGGGGGGGGCGCAGGTAGTCAGTTCCACCGTGCTGCCGCAGCAGGCGAACGCGCATATCGAGCGTGCCGGCACCCAGCGCTGGCTGGTGGTCAAAGGCACCCCGGACCAGTTGTGGCCGGTCATCAAGGAGTTCTGGCAGGAGAGCGGGTTCGTGATCAATCTGGATGAGCCTGACGCCGGGGTCATGGAAACCGACTGGGCGGAGAACCGCGCCAATGTTCCTGATAACGGGATCCGCGGTTTTCTGGGCAAGGCGCTCGATTCGCTGTATTCGACTGCGGAGCGCGACAAGTACCGCACCCGTCTGGAACGCAGTTCCGAGCCCGGGATGACGGAAATCTACATCAGTCACCGCGGAATGGAAGAAGTCTATTCCTCTGCCGACAAGGACCAGACGCGTTGGCAACCGCGCCCGCCGGATCCCGAACTGGAAGCGGAAATGCTGCGGCGGCTGATGGTGCGTTTCGGGGTGCAGGAAGATCGCGCCCAGGCGCAATTGACCGCCTCGATCTCCGCGCCGCAAGCCAAGCTCTTAAAAGGACAGGATGGCGCCGGCACGCTGTCGCTCGACGATCAGTTCGACCGTGCGTGGCGGCGCGTCGGGCTCGCGCTCGACCGTGTCGGTTTTACCGTCGAGGACCGCGACCGTTCGAAAGGCATTTACTTCGTGCGCTATATCGACCCCGGGGTCGACAATAAAGCGGCAGAAAGCAAAGGCTGGCTGTCGAAATTGAAATTCTGGGGCAGCGACGATGCCAAGAACAAGAACGAGCAATACCGCATTGTCGTGAAGGACGTCACCTCGGGCGCCGAAGTCAGCGTTCTCAACAAGGACGGCGTGCGCGAGAAGTCCGAGACCGCCAGCCGCATCCTGTCGTTGCTCTACGATCAACTCAAATAAGTGATGAGTGATGGGTGATGCGTAATGAGTGAAGGGCAACAAAGAATCTTCGCTTTCCTTCACTCATTACCCATTACCCATTTACCCATTTCCCTCGATGATGCGCTTCGCGTCATTGGGCAGCGGCAGCCAGGGCAATGGGCTGGTGGTGGAAGCCGGCTCGACGCGGGTGCTGCTCGATTGCGGCTTCGGCATCCGTGACGCCGAGGCGCGCCTGGCGCGCTGCGGACTCGAGGGGGGCGATCTCGACGCCATCATCGTCACCCACGAGCACGATGACCACGTGGGCGGTGTCGCGCGCCTGGCGCGCAAATACGAACTTCCCGTCTATTTGACCTATGGCACGCTGACAGCGCTCAATGGCGCGCGCTCACGCATCGCGCAGATCACGCTGGTCGACAGCCATACGCCGTTTGCCATCGGCGATATCGAGGTGCGGCCGTATCCGGTGCCGCACGACGCGCGCGAGCCGGCGCAGTTCGTGTTCAGCGACGGCGGGGTGCGTCTGGGCATGCTTACCGATGCCGGCTCGTCGACACCGCATATCGAGAGCATGCTGTCCGGGCTGGATGCGCTGGTTCTCGAATGCAATCATGATCTCGACCTGCTGGCCAAAGGCAGCTATCCGCCTTATTTGAAGCAGAGAATTTCCGGCCGCCTCGGGCACCTCGACAACGAAACAGCCGCGACGCTGCTTGCGAGTCTTGATTGCAGCCGGCTGCAGCATCTGATCGCGGCCCATCTTTCGCAACAGAACAATACCCCGGAACTGGCGCGCGCTGCGATGGCGAAGGCGCTCGGTTGTGAACACGGGTGGATCGGCGTCGCGGATCAGCAGGACGGATTCGACTGGCGCGAGATTGGGTGAAGCAGGTGGGGTGATCCAGGTTTGAGGTAATCGAGGCTTGGTGCGCTTGCGACGACGAAACGAACGCCATCCCTCAAAAACAAAAAAGCCGGCCCGAAGGCCGGCTTTTTGTCACAGCTGCGGCAATTACTTCTTCGTTGCGTCTTTAGCGGCGTCTTTTGCGACGGCAGCCGAATCAGCAGCGTCCTTAGCGGCGTCCTTTGCGACGGCAGCCGAACCGGCGGCTTCCGTGGCAGCGTCTTTGGCTGCTTCAGGAGCGGGAGCGGGGGCAGGAGCCGGGGCAGGTGCCGGTGCCGGAGCAGCAGGAGCAGGGGCCGGAGCCGGCGCAGGTGCGGGTTTTTCACCGCAGGCGGTTAAACCAAATGCCAACATGGCAGCGAGGAGGAGGGAGCGTTTCATATTAGTATCTTTCCTTAGACTGTTAACACCAAAAATAACGTTCGGCACGGGCCGACCGGATGATAGCGGCCGTTGGTGCCCGGCCGTTGACACGATTGCAGCGAATTTCGGGAACCAAGAAGCTGGAATTCACCAATTCGCTACGAAAGCAATTATAGCATTATCTGTTTTTGAGCTTACAGCCCGCTTACATTGGCCGGAACGGCGGCGGCGGACGCATCCCAGATTTCGGCAAAGCGGTCGAGCAGCTGTTGCGCGCCGAGAACGTCGTGGGAGCCATGTGCCGCGCGCAGGTGGGCGTAATGGAAGCGATGCACGTAGTGGCTCGCGTCGAAAACGACGAACGGGTCGTAAACATGGCGGGCCACGCGCAGCGTCCGGCGGATGCTCATGGCATGGCTGAACTGCCTGAGCAGGGGGAGCAGCCGCGGGCAGTCCCGCTCCAGGGTTTCGACCTCGTGCAGGACGATCATCAGCCGGTTGCTGCGGCTCGCCAGCAGGAACTGGCGCAATGCCTCAAAGCGTTGCGGCGAGTTGTAGGCGGCGCTCAGGGTCCGGTCAAACACGCGGATCACGCGCTGGGTCTGCGGAATCATGCTGTCGATCACCGTTTCGTATTCGCGCATGCTCTCGAAACGGCGGTATTCGGCGTTGGGCAGGTTGCCGGTGCTTTGCATATGGGCGGATGCGTGAAACGCGGCGTGGATCAGGATCGATTGAGATCCAGTTCAATATAACCCGCGCGATACCATTGGTAAAGCCAATGTGCGGCTTCGGTACCGATGGCGGCACGCGGCGGCAGGCGGCGGTGGTCGGCGAGCCGCAGCAACAGGCGTGCCGCCGTGCTGCCCACTTCGCAGCACTCGCCATTGATGAACAGCTGGCGGCCGCGGCACAGCATTTGCGTTTTCAGCGCCAGGCGCACGCCATGTCGTGCTGCCCGGATCGCGAATGCCTTGGATGCCAGTGGCCGGTGTGGGCGGTCGAACACCACGTGCGGCCGTGGTTCGGTCAGGAACTGGCCGGCGAATTGCACGATGTCGCGCTCTTGCCAGCGGATGTGGCTGATCATGCGCCGCATCTGTCGCAGCATCGCTGTGCCGATCTGCGCCGGATGCCGTTGCAACTTGAGATCCGGGTCGCGGTACATGCCCTCCAGGGCCAGCCGGTCCTGCAGAAATTCGAGAAAGCGGGTGCCGAGCTCCTGCGCGCTCGGCGCGCGAAACCCGATCGAGCAGGTCAGGCAGTCGTCGACCGCGATGCCGTCGTGGGCGTAGCGTGGCGGCAGATACAGCATGTCTCCCGGCGCAAGCAACCATTCGCGTTGCGGCTGGAATCGGCGCAGTATCCTGAGCGGCGCGTTTTCGACCAGCGATAAATCGCGCTGGGCGCTCACCCGCCAGCGGCGCGTGCCGGCGAGTTGCAGCAGGAACACGTCATAGCTGTCGAAATGCGGGCCGACGCCGCCGCCCGGCGGCGCATAGCTCACCATGACATCGTCGAGCCGCGCGTACGGAATGAACGCAAAATTGTCCAGCAGTTGTCGCGCTCCCGGCAGCACGTGATCGATGCCCTGCACCAGCAGAGTCCAGTGGCTTTTCGGCAGCCGCGTGAGATCGCGTCTGGCGAAGGGGCCGTGCTCCACCCGCCAGCGGCCGCGGCTGCGAATGACCAGGCGCGATTGCACATCGTCCCGGGTCGCGAGCCCGAACAGCGCGTCGCGGTCGAGCAGCCCTGTGTACCCGGGCAAGGCCTGGCGCGCGAGCAGCGGCTTTTTTTGCCAGTGCTGCCGCAGAAATGCCGGTTTGGCAAGACCCGAAAGCAGTTTTTTAGACATGAGAGTGATTATAACTTGCGCCCGTGGCGCAAACTTTCGCACCGGATGGCCGTGGCCTATACTGTTTTATAAATTAAGTTAGAATCGGGACGAGGAAAAAAACGGATTCAGATATGCTGCAAACGGGTCAACCCGCGCCGGTTTTCGATCTGCCTGATGCCGATATGAGCATGGTGAGTCTTGCGAGTTTCAGGAATCACCATAACGTCGTGCTGTATTTTTATGCCAGGGACGATACGCCGGGCTGCACCCTGGAGGCGATCGGCTTCAGCGATCTGGAAGAGAGCTTCAAACACCTCAAGACCGTGGTGCTCGGCGTCAGCATGGACGATTGCCTGAGCCACGGGTCGTTCCGCGACAAGCACGGCCTGTGCGTGCAGCTGCTGGCGGACGCCGACGGCGAAGTCTGCCGCAACTATGGCGTGCTGCAGGAAAAAGAAGTGGACGGCAGGAAAAAAACCGGCATTTTGCGCTCGACATTCATCATCGATCGCAAAGGCGTGTTAAAACACGCGCTGTATGGCGTGAATCCGCGCGGTCACGCCGCGGAAGTACTCAACCTGGTCAGGAACATAGGAAAATGCAAATAGCTCAAAACACGATCGTTACGCTGCACTATGAATTGTCCGATGCCGACGGTAACCTCATCGAAAAAGCCAGTGAGCCGCTCGAATATCTGCATGGCGGCTACCACGGCATTTTTCCGCAGGTGGAGAAGGCGCTGGACGGCAAAAGCGTGGGCGACGCCTGCCAGCTCATGCTCACACCCGATGACGCGTTCGGCGACTACGATGCCGATCTGGTGCGCGTCGAGCCCCGCGACAAATTCCCGGCAAACATCGCGGTCGGCATGCAATTCGAGGGCGAAGGCGAGAATTCGGGCGAGGCGCTGATCTATACCGTTACCGATATTGCCGACGACAAGGTCGTCGTCGACGGCAACCATCCGCTTGCCGGGCAGACGCTCAGTTTTTCCTGTACCGTCGCCGGGGTGCGTGCCGCCACCAGCGAGGAACTCGAGCACGGCCACGCTCACGGCGCGCACGGCCATCATCATTGATGCGCTGAAGCGTAAATCGTAAATCGTGAATAGCGGGCGGCGCGTGTCGCTGTCGACCGCCTGCCTTCGTGCGTCTTATTTGTCGAGCTGCTGGCGCAAACGATAGAGAAGTTCGAGCGCCTGCTTGGGCGTGAGCGTGTCGGGTTCGGTGTCGCGCAGCAGCGCTAGCGCCGGATGCCCGGAGTCATCCGCGGGCGCCGGCTCGTCGAGAGACGCGGCAAACAGGTCGCGCTGCGGACTGGCATTGGCCGCATGCTGCTCGAGCTCAACCAGATTCTTGCGGGCGGCGCGGATGACGTTGGCCGGCACGCCGGCGAGCTGCGCCACCTGCAGTCCGTAGCTCTGGTTCGCCGGACCCTCCTCGACGCTGTGCAGGAACACGATGTGGTCTTTGTGCTCGACCGCGTCGAGATGAACGTTGGCCACCTGCCGGAACTGTTCGGCGAGCCGCGTCAGCTCGAAATAGTGCGTCGCGAACAACGTGAAGCTGCGGTTTTTCTCGACCAGGTGATGCGCGATCGCCCCCGCCAGAGCCAGCCCGTCGAAAGTCGAAGTGCCGCGCCCGATTTCGTCCATCAGTACCAGGCTCGCGGGCGTGGCGTGGTGCAGGATGTAGGCGGCCTCGGTCATTTCCACCATGAACGTCGAGCGGCCGCCCGCCAGGTCGTCGGCGGCGCCGATGCGCGTGAAGATCTGGTCGATGGGGCCGAGGCGCGCGCGGCGCGCCGGCACGAACGACCCGCAGTGCGCGAGCAGCACGATCAGCGCCACCTGCCGCATGTAGGTTGATTTGCCGCCCATGTTGGGGCCGGTGATCAGCAGCATCTGGCGCGTGCCGGAGAGCCGCGTGTCGTTGGCGATGAAGTTGTCGACCTGGGATTCGACCACCGGGTGCCTGCCGGCCTCGATCTCGATGACGGGTTCGTCGACGAACTCCGGCGCATCGAGGTTGAGCGCGCCTGCGCGCTCGGCAAAAGCCGCGAGCATGTCGAGTTCCGCGAGCGCGCCCGCCGCGCGCTGCAATGCCGGGATATGCGCGGCCAGCTCGTCGAGCAGCCTGTCGTACAACAGCTTCTCGCGCGCGAGCGCCCGGTCCTGGGCCGAGAGCGCCTTGTCTTCGAAGGTTTTGAGTTCCGGCGTGATGTAGCGCTCGGCGTTTTTCAGCGTCTGGCGCCGGCGGTAGTCGTCCGGCACTCTGGCGGCCTGCGCGTGCGTGACCTCGATGTAGAAGCCATGCACGCGGTTGTATTCGACCTTGAGATTGGCAATGCCGGTGCGGCTGCGCTCGCGCGCCTCGAGATCGAGCAGGAACTGGCCGCAGTTGTTCTGGATCGCGCGCAGCTCGTCGAGTTCGGCATCGAAGCCGTCGGCAATGACGCCGCCCTCGCGCAGCACTGCCGCGGGTTCCGGCTGGATCGCGGCGTCGAGCAGCGCGACGGGATCGTCCTGGGGAGCAAGCCCGGCCGCCAGCACGGCGAGCCGCGGCGTCAGGGCGGCGGCGAGCACGGCGTTCAGTTCGGGCAGGCGCTTCAGCGTTTCGCGCAGGCCCGACAAATCGCGCGGCCGCGCCGATTTCAGCGCGATGCGCGCACTGATGCGCTCGACGTCGGCGCACTGCCTGAGGATGGCGTGCAGCGCGCGGTGCGGTCCGTTGCCGCTGTCGCCGGCGAGCGCGCTGACCGCGTCGAGACGCGCCTTGAGCAGCGCGCGGTCGGTGAGCGGATGATGCAGGCTGTGACGCAGCAGGCGGCTGCCCATGCCGCTCGCGCAGCTGTCCATCAGCGACAGCAGCGTGGGCGCCGGTTCGCCGCGGATGGTCTCGGAAATTTCGAGATTGCGGCGGGTGGCGGGGTCCATGCGCACGAAGGCGCGCTCGTGTTCCACGGCGAGCGCTTTGACGTGCGCGATGCCCGTGCCCTGCGTCGACTTGGCGTATTCGAGCAACGCGCCGGCGGCGGCGACGCCGGCGCCAAGGTCGGCGGCGCCGAAGCCCGCGAGGTCCAGCGTCTCGAACTGCCGGACGAGATTGCGCCGCGCGGCGTCGAGATCGAAATGCCACGGCGGCAGGCGTTTCACCGCGATGCCGGAATGATCGAACTCCGTGAATGCCGCGTCGTCGGCGATCAGCACTTCAGCGGGCCTGCAGCCGTTCCAGTTCGTTGGCGAGATTCGCGGCAGCGGTCTCCATCACATTGAAGCGGCCGGAGGCCAGCGACAGCCAGGCGAGACCGACGGTGCCGCGGTCGCGGTGAACCGCAAGCAGCAGATTGTCGCGTTTGTCGTCGAGCAGCGCGGAATCGGTGAGCGTGCCGGGGGTGACGATGCGCGTGACCTGGCGCTCGACCGGGCCTTTGCTGGTTTTCGGGTCGCCGATCTGCTCGCAGATCGCCACCGATTCGCCGAGCCTCACCAGCTTCGCCAGATACTGCTCGACGGCATGGTACGGCACGCCCGCCATTTTGATCGGCTCGCCGGCGGAGGCGCCGCGCGTGGTGAGCGTGATGTCGAGCAGGCGCGCCGCGCGCTCGGCGTCGTCGTAGAACAGCTCGTAGAAATCCCCCATGCGGTAGAACAGCAGCATGTCCGGGTGCTGCGCCTTGAGGCGCAGGTACTGCTGCATCATGGGAGTATGGTCAGGCGGCATTAACCGTTTTCCCTCAGAATATTCTTGAAAATCAATGCGCTGTGGTACGTGCTTGTCGATATTTTATTAATCATTTGGCGTGGCGTCAGCGTAGCAGACACTTATCAGGGGCGGCAAATGGAACGGCAGCACAAGAAAAATTCACGGTTCATGGAGGTGGACATGATAACCGCACGGCACGTCGTGGGCGCGGGGCGGGGCAGATTTTACGTATAAAAGCCGGCGGCATCTTGGTCATAGCCGGACTGAATGACGGGGATCGCTCGACAGTACGTGCTGCAACGTACGTGCTCGACGTATGCCGGTGATTGCGAATTCTCAATGATTTTGCGCTCTGCTTTGCCTTATCGTCTCCAGAGGCCGGCATTGGTTTTGGCAGTGTTCGGGATTTTCCGAGGTATGACTTGCAGAGTTTCTTGAAGGAGATTGCCATGTTACGAAACGTATTCGCAGCCGTCGTTGTAATTGGCCTGTTCGGCCCGGCGTCACTCACCTGCCTGGCCGCGGATCAGGACCGCACGCGCGACCAGGACCGGCTTCAAACCCAGGACCGCGACCACATATATGGGTCCCAACTCATGACCGATCGTGAACGCGATCAGTACCGGGACAGGATGCGCAGCGCGAAGACGGAGCAGGATCGGGAGCGCATTCGTTCTGAACATCACGAACGCATGAAGGTGCGTGCACGCGAGCGCGGTGTCTCGCTGCCGGATGATCCGCCTTCCAGCAGAGGGGGCGCCGGACCGGGACCCGGAATGGGCTCGGGGATGGGCTCCGGAATGGGTGGTGGCGGTGGCGGTGGCGGTGGCGGCGGCGGTCGTGGCCGTTGACCGCGGGCGCTTTAAGTATCCAGGAGCGGCGGTCCGGCTCGGATCGCCGCTGACGGAGGCGGGTAGAGCCCGGCCGGCAACATCAATATTTTCGATCCGCGGCCCTGCGGCCATGGTTGGTCGCGGGGACCAGCTTTGAATCTGGCGGTGGTCGGTATTTTCCCAGGTGTGGTTAACGAAGTCCTTTCGAAGGAGATCATCATGTTGAAGCGCATACTCGCAGCCGTGGTTGCAATCGGCCTGTCAGGCCCGGCATCAGTCACCAGTTTCGCCGCGGATCAGGACCGGGACCGCACGCGTGATCAGGATCGCACGTTGGATCAGGATCGTGCGCCCGATCAGGACCGCACGCGTGATCAGGACCGCCTCCAAACCAAGGACCGCGACCCCCTAATGGGGCCTGGGTCCGGAATGGGCGGCGGCGCTAGCGGTGGCGCAGGTGGTGGCGCCGGCGGTGGAGTGGAGGTGGGGGTGGAGGCGGCGGTGGCGGCCGTTGAGCGCTGACCCTGCAATAGCCAGGAGCGGCGGTCCCGATCAGATCGCCGCTGCCGGAGACGGGTAGAGCCCGGCCGGCAACATCAGCACTTTCGATTCGCGGCCCTGCGGCCATGATTGGCCGCCTGGGCCGTTTCTCGTTTTTCCCGGCCTGTTGGAAATCATGTCAAAGGAAATGGGGCGCCGTTCGTGATCGGCCGCCGTTTAGTGGAACCGGTCTCGCGTCAATCCGATATAAACCGAGGTGTCTCCGTACATCATGTCACCGAACGAGCGTCTTACGGCGAGAACCGAATCTGTGGTCGCCATCTTCACGAGGGCGTAAACCGCTTCGTGGTGCGGCGCCGGTTGCCGCAAAATGAAAACCGCATCGACTTTTCCGTAGTCGCCGCAATGTTGCCGGATCAACTCCTTCAGCATCGTGTCCGGCAGTCTGGTGTCTATCGACAGCATGATTGCATCTGCTATTCGGGCTCAACGGTGAAAATTCCATGGCGCTGTTCGAACACATGCAGCCTTGGGCGCAAACACGTGAATGCCATGTGCCGCTCGCGCATGTCGTCGTTGGTTGTGAGCTGGTTGACGGTTCTGTTCCATGCAGCTGCTTTGCCCTTGACGAACGTCATTTCGCGCTCCTGAAGTCGCCGCAAGTCCCGTGGTTGTGATGGCACCGTCTGTCGCACATCGTCGCGGGTCCGGCTCGTGCTCAACAAATAAAACGAATGGCACCGGCAATCAATAAGTGCAATTACGTACGCGCTCGACCGTACGTCTGTAATTGCGAATTCGCAATGATTTCGTACCGGGCTCTGCCGTATCGTTTGTGCAAGCGTCACGGTTGCAAATTTTCCGCGGCGCGGATTGCGCTCCACGCTGGTTAAGGAGCGGTTTTCTAAACGATCGAACGGAGACTAAAATGCGCGCGATTAAATTTACATTGAAGCCTGTCGTCTTGGCATTGGCGTTGACCTTCGGGTACTTCGCAGTGCCGGTGGTGGCGGATCTGGGGACTGGTGGCTCATCGGCAGTCGGTGTTGTGTATGCCGCTGACTCGACCGACGGCAAAGGAAAAATGCAAGGTGGAAAAGCGGCGGGTACGGGGATGAAGGGCCAAGGTGGATCGGTAAGTGAAATTGGCGGCGCCGGCAAGGGCAGCGGCAGCGGCCAGGGCGGGCCAAGCGCCGATAGCGACGCCAAAGGACCGCGCTTCGGCGGAGACGGATCGAAGCCTGCGGCCGGTACCTCGGGTGGTCAGCCGGCTTGGGCAAGCCAGGAACTGACCGACATCGGGCGTATGAACGTTGCCCGCGCGCCGGCACAGGTGCTGGATCGCTCGCTGGCCAACGCCGTGGCCGAGCTCAAGCTGCCTGACGGCACGTACAACGTCGCGTTCCTGGACGCTGCGCTGGCGATTCTCAAGAACTCGGCCCCTCCGACTGGCGGCCTCAAAGCGCTGTTGGCGGATCCGACGACCGTGCGTATCGACTCGCCGCTTGCGAATCTGGCTTTCTACAAGTCGATTCTGACGACGGGCACGATCAAGGATGTGGACGGTACCGTCGTGTGGAGCGTGTCGGATGCCGACCGCAATCTGGCGGCTGCGCTGTTCATCGCGCAGGCAGCGGACAAGACGAAGCCAGTCACGGATGCCACGGTTCACGCGGTCGACGTGATTATGGCGTTTCCGTCCGAAGCCGGCAGCACCGCACCGAATCCCGACGATCCGAGTGCAGTCTGGAATCCTGACGCAGCGCAGGATACGGCGGTTGCGGTACCGGCGGAAGTGGTGCGCACTGCGGTCTACGAAGTGCACGAAGGCCTGTGACCGGCACGCAGGGGATGGGCGGACGCCTATCCCTGAATGCCGAGATAGCAAGGTTTGTCCCTGGCGGCCCGGGTCGCCGCCGGGGGCAACCGGAGAAGATCGTCAGGACAGGCATCGATTGAAAACAGACCCGGGTTTTAATGATGGAGGCAGATATGAGCGCGAATCTTAGGCTGTCGGTTATAGCGGCAGCAGTAATGCTCCTCACTGTGAGCGGAGGCGCGGTCAAGACGCGACTCTCTGATTTTGGCGGTAACTGGATTCTGGGCGCCGTCGCTGCAGAAAGCGGTGGCGTGAAAAGGACAGCGGTGGCGGACACACCGGCGGCAAGGGCGGTGAAAAGGACACCGGCGGCGGACACACCAGTGGTGGGGAGTCCGGCGGCGGACACAGCGGTGGCAAGGGCGGCGGGCACAGCGGCGGTGGCGAAGTGCCGGGCGCTGAAAACAAGGGCCACGGATTGAAAAAAGGGCACGAAGGCCATGCTGCAGGGGAGCATCAGGGAGGGGCGACTGAGCATGACGTTGGCGGGCGGCGTTTCACTGGCGGCCACGGAGCGAGTTCGACTGCCCTGGTACCGGAAGGCGTCGGGCGCTACGGCTCGCCCCAATTTCGTGACGCGTTTCGTTATTGGGGTGGCCGGTCGCTTGCGGATGATCCGACTGATCCGACCGATCCGACCGATACTACGGATCCCACAAAGACCACAGATCCTACGTCCGTTGCAACTACAGACCTGGTTCCGAGTGGTGCCGGCGGCGGTGCAAGCGTGAACGTGCGCACGACGCTGCAGAGCGCCGGGCGCTGCGACGACATGGACAGTGGCGGCACGACAGCGGGGCAACGATTCTCCGGGGCAAACGTCAACCGGATCGCTTCTGCGCAGGCGTTGCTCGACCCGACCGCGACAATGGAGAATCCCGGAGCCAATCCGCATTTGCTCGCCACCTTTCAGCAAGAGATGCTGCAATCGTCGCCCGACCTGACGACTGCCGGCCTCTATGTCGCGCTGGTTGCGAAAGGCCCCGTTTCGGCTGACAAGGTCAAATCGGTGGGCGCGCGTCTCTGTGTGCCAGTCAGCAACGCGCAAGCCGAGCAAATTGCGCAGGCGGCCGAGAACCAACGGGTCGCGCTCAAGTAGTGGAGTTTGCCATGAGCAGCAAAGATGGGCGGTACGATGCGAAGAGGGTTGGCGGCGTGGATTGCGCGACGCGCGGTGGCAACCCTGTTCTCAGCATCTACCGCCCCGGCGTCGCCATGAAAGCAAAAGGCGGCGCGATGCCTTTACAAGGCACAGTGGGTGGGGATGTTAACGGGGCAGGCCGTGGAGGAGCGGCCGGGGTCGGCAACCCCGCCTCAGGTTATCCCGCCGGGAGCTTCGGCGGCCCATAACCAGCTACGGCCGGACCGCGCGCAACGACAAGCTCCCGGCCGGGATACCATGGTGGCCGCGTAACAAAAGCAGTGCCCGATGGCTTGCCATTGGATCTCCCGGAAGTATCGAAACGAGTGGGCTCCGCCGGGTCTCTGCGATCTCGCTGCACATCGGTAGGAAGGCACTTCAGGCGTTTGTCGCAGAGCGCTGGCCGAATGCAGGCCCCAAGCCACCCGGGCAGGTGGCGATCTCCACTTCCGCTAGATTTGCGGCCGCTCGTCTCTCAGGAAAACATTCGAGCCCGGGCCGCTTTCCGTGAACTGCCTATTGGCTCGTTTCGGATTCCGCCCTAGAGCGAGAGCGGGAACGTCAGCCCGATGAAGGTCTGGCGCTTGATGAAATTCTCGTTGGGGGAACTCGAATGCAGGTTCCGGTAGCCGTAATTGACGTCCACGTAAAAGTCCTTCGCCACGCGGTATACGACGCCGGCGCCGGCGCCATAATAGTCATCGGTACGGTCCAGGCCGTTGTAGCTGGCTTCGGAATAAGACAGATTTCCCTGCAGACTCCACGCGTTGGTCAGCCGATAGTTGGCGCCGGTCGATGCATAGGTATTGGTGTAACTGGAGGCTGCGAGCACCACCAGCGGGACGTCGCTCAGGGTCTGGGTGAGCGTGCTCTCCTCGATGGTGCGATCCACCAGGGCCGATATTCTTAGTTTGTCTGTCGCTGCCCACAGCAGGGAGCCTCCGAATGCCGGCGTGCTCACGCTCTGCAGGCGCGGGTCGTCATAATCCTGATTCATATACCCGGCAAACGCATCGAGTTTCAGTTTTTTGGGAACGTTCCAGCGCAATCCGCCGAGGAATCTGCGGCCGTTTGAATTCCGGAAAACCCCCACGTCGTCCGGCGTGTTGTCGTATCGGCGGTTATCCAGCGCGAATTGCACGTAGGGTTCGAGTCGTGCCGACAATTCATAACCCAACCGTATGCCTCCGGTGTACTGATGGCGGTCCCGGTCATCGTTGTTGATCATTTGCGGGATGCCGCTGCCCGGGATAAAGGGGACGTCGTCGTAGTTCAGGTGCTGCGCGGTTCCCGCAACGCGCAGTGAAATACGGTCGAATTGGCGGAAAAATCCGCCATACGCGCGGTCCTGGGTGTAGATCGTGGGTTGAATGCCATTGCGGAAATCCGGCGATTCACGGTCCTGATGTTCTCTTCCATGGTGAAGACCGCCATACACATTGGTATCGGGATTGATGTCGTAGCGTCCTTCGGCCGCGACGCGCCAGTCCGTCGAGTCCTCGATCGAGTATTGCGAGTAGCGCGTGATATCGGCGGACGCGGAGAAATTGAGCGCGTGCCGGTTCCAATTGGACTGAAGCGACGCCGACGCCGTAAAAAGCATTGCGTGGTCGCTGATGGGACGGTTCGTGTAGAACACGTTCGAATCGTACATCCAGTTCGCGGCGAGTTCGGGATAGAGCAGGAACGACCCGACCTGAAACGGCTTGCCGGACCCTGCGTCGGTCTCCTGGGTCGGGGTGCTGGGGCGGACCGCGCGGCTTGGCGCGGGACCGGTCGAGGGCGGGGTTCCTTCCGGACCCTCGGACGGGCGCTCGTAAACTTGGCCGCTGCCCGGAACCATAACCGGCTTGTCCTGCGCCGCTGCCAAGCCGGAAAAGGCGATAGCCGCAACCATTAACGGCAAAGCGGGTAGCAAGCGCTGGCGGGTTTTGGTCGTGTTCATTGTTTGTCTAATAGCCTGTTTGTTTTTGTTGCGCCAATAATTCTTGTTGCCAGATATTAACCCTACTGGCGAATTCTGACAAAATTTCCAATAAAATCATAGTGCGAGGCCCGATAAATGGCGTCTGGCACCGATTTTGTTGCATTCCAGCAACAAACTTTATCTGATCGACTATCCGGCTGCCTGCTCCAGTCGCTCGATTTCGCAATGAAACAGTTCGTCCGATTCCGAAATGATGCCAGACCGCTTGAACTCCGCGATCACGCGGCTCGCGGTTTCGGTCGTGATGCCCAGCAGTTCGCCCATTTCCTCGCGGCTGATCGCCGGGCATAGCGGTTGGTCGGAAGTACTGAGCAGATAAAGCAGCAGGCGTGCAACCCGCTCGTGCGCCGTCCCGGTCGACAGTTCGGTCAGGAAAGTATCTGCCGCTTCGATCGCCGTCTGCCATTGGTGAAACAGCTTGCGCTCAAGCCCTTCGATACGGTGCAGGTCGTGCGACACCAGATCGAGCGGGACCCGGCACGCGTCGAATGCCGTCATCGCCCGTGCAGTGTGCCCGTGCTGCTTGCGGATGATCTGGCCGAGACCGACGACGTCGCCGGGCCGCGCCAGCCGCACGATGCGAACCGAGCCGTCCCGGGCATATTTCATGAGTTTCACGAGTCCGGCGCGGATGATGAATAAATCATGTCCGGCTTCGCCCGCCGCAAACAACGTCGTTCCCGCCGGCCCATGCATGTGCCGCAGGCGTTCGTGCAGCCGCTTGCGATCCGCGCCGACGAGATCCGAGAACAGTCCGATGTCCCGCGCGGGGCACAGCGCGCACTCGGTCGGTGTCATCAGTGATACGGAGAGTTTGGCGGGCACCATCGGCAGTTCCGGTCAACGTATCCTTACGGGTGTAACAAAAAGCTGAAAAGAAAGTCCTGTCTGCCGCTAAAGTCTGTTTCCGCCTGCTCCCTGCTGCGACTCCTGTTGCGACGGCACAGGCAGTTCGGCATGCGCGGGGAAAAGACCGCACCGGCGCGCGACTTCGGCCATATCAAAAATCGTGGCTGCCTCCATTTTCTGCAAAATGCGGCCACGGTGAATTTCGACAGTGCGGTGGCTGATATCCAGGCGCCGCGCGATGTCCTTGTTGCTATGGCCCTCGACAACGAGTGCCATGACCTCGCGCTCGCGTGTGGTAAGCGTTGCGAAGCACTCTCTGACTTTCTGACACGCGGCGTCTTCCAGGCGGCGCTCCACGTCGATACTCAGCGCCGCCTGCAGCCGTTCGAGCAGCACGTTTTTTGCCGGGGGCTTTTCAAGAAAGTCCACGGCGCCCGCCTTCAGGGCCCGCACCGAATTTGCAATGTCGCCGTGGCCTGTCAGAAACACGATGGGAATCCGGATGTTCCGCTTGAGGAGCGCCTCCTGCAGATCCGTTCCGCTCATCCCCGGCAATTGCAGGTCCAGCAGCAGGCAGCCGGGCCAGTCGGGATGGTAGCGCTCGATGAACTCCTCTGCGGTGGAAAACTCGACCACATTAAACGCGTGAGCTTCAAGCATTTCCTTGAGCCCGTCGCGCACGGCAGGGTCTTCGTCGACCACAAACACTGCGGGTTTCATGGCTCCGCGCTCGCTAAACTGTTTTTTCCTGCGATTTTGAAAAATACTACGCGGAGGAGGGGCTCTGAATGTTGATCTAAATCAAACGCGGAACCGGAATATGCCCGGCGCTGCCCCCGATCAATGCCAGAACGGCACGTTGAAATGAAAAATCGTGCCGCCGGAAGGCGCCTGCTCCGCCCAGAGCCTGCTGCCGTGGGCTTCGGCGATCGAGCGGGCGATCATCAGGCCGATACCGAGCCCGCCCGTCTTGGTCGTGAAGAACGGATCGAACATCCGCCGCGCCACTTCGGTGGGCAGCCCCGGCCCGCTGTCCTCTATGCTTATCCGCGCCGTCTCGGCCGTATCGCGTTGCGCGCGGATGCTGACCAATCCATCCTTCGCTCCGGTTGCGGAAATCGAATCGATGGCGTTGTTCAGCAGGTTGACCAGCAGCTGCTCGATCTGTACAAAGCGTCCCTTTGCCGACGGCAGATCTTTTTCCACATGCGTCTCGATACGTACGCCTCGCCGCCGCGCTTCGGGTCCGGTCAGTTCCATCACCGCAGCGATGACGCCCTCTATTTCAAAGCGCTCGGAATCGACCTTGCGTTGCTGGATAAAGCCGCGCAATTCGCGGATGATGTTTGCCGCACGGTGAGATTCCGCGACGGCGCGGCCGAGATTGCGATTCAGCTTTTCGAAATCAGGGCGCGACGACTTCAGCGCCTGAATGCTCGCTTCGCAGTAGCCCACGATCGCGGCGAGGGGCTGCCCCAGCTCGTGCGCCATGGCGGCCGCGAGGCCTCCCGCGCTGTGCAGGCGATACATATGCAGCAACTCCTGTTGCCGCTGTTCGGCCAGTTCCCGGGCGCGATGTTCGCTGGTGATATCGATACCCGCACAGAACACCCGTATGATCTTGCCCTTCGCGTCCCGCCACTGGGATACATTCCATAACATCGACCGGCGTGTGCCCTTGATGTTGTGCAGCAGCGCTTCGAATGTGACGCTGCCTTTGCCTGCGAGCACGCGCTCCTGAATGTCCGCGAATTTGCCGGCGTCGACCGCGGGCAGGAGGATGTCGCGCGCGGGTTTGCCGGCTAACTCATCAGGACTGTAGCCGCAGGCGGCTTCGAATGCTTCATTCCAGCGCAACACGTGGCCGCTGGAGTCGAGCATCACCACGAGTGCGCCGCGCACCGGGGCCGGTTTTGTGGCGCGGGCAGATCTTCGCGGCTTGTCCTGGCTGCTTTTTCCGGGTGGATTTCGCTTTTTCCGGACGCTTGGTTTCTTCTTGATCATGTGCATTCGTGCGGCATCATTGAACGATCGCCCGCACACCAGTGCGCGGGGATCGCCGCAACTCGTCGTGGCGGCATGCTGGATTCACCTCCATGCAGGTTACAAGAAAAAGGAGGCTGACACCATATGTACTAAACTTGCTCGACGCTGTGGATGAGGGATGAGGCGAAACCCGAAACCTGTTTAAGAAACCCGCCAAACGCTTTTTGCCGTCATGGCAGTGCGAGCGACATCCGGTAAGAGGTTGTTTTCCGAGGAGTCCGCGTGAGCGCGGAATCCCGGATGACGACGCCGGCATGACCATGTTGCGATGGTCTGGTCCTGATCCGGAGTCCCGTACGGCACTGAATATTGATATTGATCAAATGGAAACGTTTTTGGATTGATTATCATGCGTCATGGCCGTCTCGTCTGCCTCCATCAGGATTTAAACCCGTCGAGAGTACTTTAGATGATCTCCCAAAAGAAGTATCCGTTGCTGAACCAGAGAGTCCCCGCTTCCATCGCCATCACAGACTACCCGTCCTCTTCCGTCTCCTTTCTCAATTATCCGCCGCCGTCCGTCCCGATTCCCGATTACCTGGAGCGGGTCTACTGGTGGGCCTATGTGCGGCCGTGGGCGATCCGCATTTTCGAGCGCAGGTGGCTCGTCAATCTCATACTGTTCGGCAATTACTCGCGCCTGATCGATGTCGCGCTCGAGGAGTTCGGCAAGGCGTCCGGCAAGACGCTGCAGGTGGCCTGCGTTTACGGCGATCTCACGCTGCGCGTCAGCGAACGCATTGACAAGGATGGCGGCTCGCTCGACGTGGTGGATGTGGTTCCGGCCCAGCTGCAGAACCTGCGGCGCAAACTGCCGTCGGACACCAAGGTAACCCTGATCCAGCACGACTCGACCGCGCTCGGCTTCGCCGACGGCAGCTACGACCGCGCTTTGCTCTACATGCTGCTGCACGAGCAGCCCGAGGCGGTGCGCCGGCGCACGCTCGCCGAGGTCGCGAGAGTGGTGAAGCCGGGCGGCAAGATCGTGATCATCGATTATCACCGGCCCCGCCGCTGGCATCCGCTGCGCGGTTTCCTGAGATTCATACTGGACACCCTCGAGCCTTTCGCGCCCGACTTGTGGGACCACGAGATCAGCGAATACCTGCCGGACGATGCGCCGATTGCGAGCATTCACAAGCAGACCTATTTCGGCGGCATGTACCAGAAGATCGTTCTCGTTCGCTCGGAACAGAGCTAAGCAACCGGCCACAGGATGCGGCCGTGCGCCGCATCCTGTGGCGGCGTGCCTGAACTCGATCCGGCGGCGTTCCGGAGGATTCTCAATTTCGACATGAATCGCGGCGGCGATGACTCCGGCGGGCTTTTTTTGCGTTACAGTTCAGTCCGTCCAAGAGCAAGCTCCGGCTATTCATGAAAGTCATCATTCTCGGTGCGGGTGTGGTTGGCGTGACGAGCGCCTGGTATCTGCGCGAAGCCGGTCACGACGTCACGGTCGTGGAACGGCAGCCCGGCCCGGGACTGGAGACCAGTTTCGCCAATGGCGGGCAGATTTCGGTTTCCCATGCGGAGCCATGGTCCAATCCCGCGGTGCCGTTGCAGATCCTCAAATGGCTGGGCAGGCAGGATGCGCCGCTGCTGTTCCGGCCGCGCGCCGATCCCGCGCAGTGGTTGTGGGGCGCGCGTTTCCTGTTCGAGTGCCTGCCGCAGCGCGCGCGCGCCAACGCGCGCCAGATATTGTCTCTGGCGCTTTACAGTGCCGGGGAGTTGCGGTCATTGCGGCAAAAAACCGCGATCGCTTACGACGAACTCACGCGCGGCATCCTGAGTTTTTATACCGATCGGCGGGAATTCGAACGTGCCGCAGTGCTCGCGGATTCGATGCGCGCGTGGGGTTGCGCCCGCGACATCAAGACCGCTGCCGAATGCGTGGCGATCGAGCCGGCGCTGCGTGAGGCCGCATCCCGGCTCGCGGGCGGCATATTCGCGCCCGGCGACGAATCCGGCGATGCCCATCTATTCACCCAAAAGCTGGCCGCGCTGTGCGCAGAACGCGGCGTGGATTTCCGCTTTCTGCACGACGTGCGGCGGCTGCATGAGGCGGGTGGCCGTATCGCCGGCGTCGAAGTCACTGCACCGCAGCGCGGCGCGGAAGTGCTCGTCGCCGACCGTTACGTGGTGGCGCTCGGCAGCTACAGCGCACCCTTGTTGCGCGGGATAGGCATTCCGATCACGGTCTATCCGGTCAAGGGCTACTCGGTGACCCTGCCCGTGGGTCCGCAGCACGATGCGCCTTCCGTCAGCCTGACCGATGAGGCGCATAGGCTGGTGGTGTCGCGACTCGGTCAGCGGCTGCGCATCGCCGGCACGGCAGAACTCGCCGGTTATGACAATGAAATCAACCGCCTGCGCTGCGAAGCCATCATGCAGCGCGCGTTCGAACTGTTTCCGCGTGCCGGAGATCGTGGCCGTGCCGAGTTCTGGGCGGGATTGCGGCCCGCAACGCCGGGCAACGTGCCGCTGATCGGACGCACGCGTTATTCCAACCTGTTTCTCAATACCGGGCACGGCACGCTGGGCTGGACGCTCGCCTGCGGCTCCGGCCGCGCGATCGCGGATATCGTCAGCGGCAAGCGGCCCGATATCGACTTCCGTTTCTTGTGACGCCCGTCCAGGCGCGGCCGGCGTGCGGCGCCGCTGCGGGAGTATGCGAGAATGCTTTGTCCATGATCAGACCAATCGTTTTCGCCGCCGGCCTGGCAGTGTTGTCAGCGCTCGCCGCGTGCACGCCGCAAACGTCGGCGCTGCTGTCCCTCCTGCCGGACAGCACCATTCCGATCCTGCTTGGCAATCTGGAAGGCGTGAGCGACACCAACCGCCAGCGCATCGCGGAATTCGAGCAGCGCGGCGACTGGAACGGGCTCGCGCGCTTCGCCGAAGAAAATCTTGCGAAAGATCAGTCCAGCGCCGGCTGGTGGACCGTTGCCGGCTATGCGTATTCGATGCTCGGCAGGTATCCACGCGCGGTCGAGTGTTACAGCGAGGTGGTTCGATTTGCACCGGATGAAATCACCGGCTGGAACCTGCTCGCGCAGGCCTGGCGTGCGTCCGGGCAGCCGCAGCGCGCGATCATCACGCTCAATAACGCCTTGCAGGTCAGGAAGGACTCGCCGGCGACTTACTATCTGTTGGGCGAGAGCTACAGCGATCTCGGCCGCCTGCAGCCCGCGGTGGACGCCTATCAGCAGGCGCTCAGGCTGAACCCGGATTTTGCGCAGGCGTGGTTCGGCATGGGGCGGGCCTATGTCCGGCAGCAGCGGTATGCCGAGGCCGCGGACATCGTGAAAGCGCTGGAGAAGCTCGATCCGGGCCTGGCCGCGGAGCTTTCGAAACTGTTGTCACAGCATAGGTAACCTGGAAACCCCGTGCTCAAGGTTTACGGCATGGCAAACTCGCGCTCGATGCGCGTGGTGTGGGCGCTGGAGGAGATCGGCGCCGATTACGAATACGTGAAAGTCGATCTGTTCAAGGGCGAGGGCCGCAGCCCGTCGTATCTCGCGATCAATCCCGCCGGCAAGGTGCCGGTGCTGGTCGACGGCGATTTCACGCTCACCGAGTCGGTGGCGATTCTCAATTACCTGGGCGAGAAGTTCCCGGCCTCGGGACTGGTGCCGGCATTCGGCCGGTTGCAGGAACGCGGGGAATTCCAGCGCTGGTGCTGTTTCGTACTGAGCGAGCTCGAACAGCCGTTGTGGACCATCGCCAAACACCGCTTTGTTCTGCCGCAGGACAAGCGCGTGCCCGCAGTGCTGGCGACCGCGGAGTGGGAGTTCGGCGTGGCGGCGCGGGTGCTGGAAGGGCTGTTGGCGGGCCGCGAGTACGCGGTGGGCGGGAACTTCAGCGCCGCCGACATCCTGATCGCGCACACGCTGAGCTGGGCGCGCTCCGCGCGCGTCGCGTTACCGGAACAAGTGCTCGGTGCTTATCTGGACCGCATGCTCGCGCGTCCTGCGCTCGCCCGGGCGCGCGAGCGCGAAAACCGGGCCTGACCGCCGCGCTTGCGAGACCCGGCGAGGCTCCGGCCCGGTCCCGCGCGGCGGGGACAATCGGTCAGTTCAGGACGATACTTCGCAGACGTCGAGGGTATTCCCGGCGCCGATCAGGTGGCGGATCTGGCTGCCGATCGAGCCCAGCCCCAGGCTTGAGAACAGCCCTTCGCTGCGGTTCGCGATGATGATCCGGTTGCAGCCATTCTCCTGGGCGAAGCGCACGATCGTTTCCGCCCGGCGTCCCGCAACCACGTGATGGCGGTATGGCACCCCGGCCCGGTCCAGCATCTCCATGGCCGGCTTGAGCGCGAGCATGCCGTTGTCCCGGTGAAAATCGCGGACTTCGCCGCGGTTGAAAAACCGGGAAATGTCCTGCGGCAACAGCGGCTGCACGTTAAGCAGGTGAATTTTGATCGGTTCCTGCTGGTACTGCGAGATGACGTGCTTGATCGTCCATTGCAGGTCCTTGCTGTCATCGATTGGAACGAGAACGCTTGTCATGGAAATGTCTCCCGATTTATGCGGTGGATGGATCAGGACGTCTGAGCGGACTTGGCCTGCGGGCTCTCGCCCTCGCTGATGATGGAAACCGCGGCTTCCTCCCCGCTCTTCCTCCTGGACAGGAACTTGCCGACCGCAACCACCGACAGCGCGCCGATGATCGGAACAAATGTGTCCAGCGAATGATGGGTCTCGACGAATGACTTGATGCCGGGATCGGCCACCGCCATTTCGCCGGCAACCCAGCCCAGCAGTCCGGCGCCGCCCGTGACGAAGATCGGAAAGCGTTCCATCAGCTTCATGATCATGGCGCTGCCGAACAGGATCAGCGGGATGGTGATGACGAGTCCCAGCACCAGCATGCCGAGATGGCCGCGCGCGGCGCCTGCCATGCCGAGCACGTTGTCGAGGCTCATCACGATGTCGGCGATGATGATCGTTTTTACCGCCTCCCAGAAGTTGCCGCTGTCCTTGATGTCTCCGTCATCCTCCTCGGCCGCGAGGAGTTTGATGCCGATCCACAGCAGCAGCACGCTGCCGATGATTTCGATATAGGGCAGGGTAAGCAGATAGGCCGCAAAAGCGGTCAGGCCCGTCATCAGCACGACGATGCCGACGGTGCCGACGAGGAATGCCTGTTTCTGCTGTTTCGGAGGCAGCGAACGGCAGGCCATGGCGATGACCACGGCATTGTCGCCGCTCAACAGGATGTTGATGACGGCGATCTGGAACAAGGCAACCCATATGGCCGGGTCGGATAAGGTCTCGATCATGCTGAAACTCCAGTTGATTTATGGAGCCTCAACTGTATCGAAACGTTCTTACTGCCCTCTGTCGCGGGGATTACAGCCGCCTGTCGGGCAGATTACAGGCGGCTTTCGCCAACCTTGCAAATTCCTTACAGGCGGGGTGTGGACCGGTGCAAGGCGCGGCGGCGCGATGTCACGCAGGCCGGATCGCGGGGAAGGTGATGGTAAAGGCGTTGCCGACGCCGTCGGAATCGTCCTCGAGCGCGATTTCGGCGCCGTGCAGCGTGGCGATTTCCTGCACGATGGCCAGCCCCAGTCCGCTGCCGTCGGTGTGGGTGCCGAGCAGGCGGTGGAAGCGCTCGAAAACGCGCTCCCTTTCCTCCACCGGTATGCTGGGCCCGTCGTCGCTCACGGCGATGCGGGGTTTACCCTGCGGCGGTATCCGTATCGTGACGCTGCCGCCATGGCGGCTGTAGCGGATCGCGTTGTCGAGCAGGTTGTTGATGAGTTCGGTCAGGCGCACCGCGTCGCCGTTGATCATGATCGGGCGCTCGGCGCCCTCGAATCCGAGATCGATGCCCTTCTTGTACGCTTCGGGGACCCAATCCATCGTCACATCGAAAGCAAGTTTGTTGAGATCGAGCGGAGCGAAATTGAGCTTTTTGATCGTGTTCGGCTCGTTGCGCGCCAGCGACAGCAGCTGCGCCACCAGCCGCGACAGGCGCTCCACGCCGGTGTAGAGGTGGGCGAGCGCGCGCCTGACCTGGGGCAGGTCGTCTTCGCGCAGCGCGACTTCGATATGCGCCTTGAGTCCCGCCACGGGGGTGCGCAATTGATGGGTGGCGTCGGCGATGAACCGGCTCTGGAAAGTCAGCACTTCGTTCAGGCGCGCCATCAGATCGTTGATCGCGCGCACCAGCGGGTTGATCTCCCCGGGGATGTCGTCCGCCGAGACCGGGCTCAGATCGAGGTGCGAGCGCGCCACGACCGCCTGCTGCAGGTGGCGCAGCGGCGCGAGGCCGCGCGCTACGCCGCCCCAGACCAGCAGCCCCGTCAGGAACAAGAGCAGCAATTGCGGCAGAATCACGCTGACCAGGATTTTCTCGGCAAGCGCGTGACGCTTGACGAGGGTTTCCGCGACTTGCACCGTCACCGCCGGATCGGCGGGACTCGGGTGCAGCAGGGCGATGCGAATCGGCTCGTCGTGCAGCGTGCTGTTGTAAAACGCAACGCGGGAGCCGGCGGCCGGCGGCGGCAGCGCGGCATCACCGGCCAGGATTTTGCCGTGAACGCGCACTGCATAGTAGACCTTGTCGTAATCGTCCAGCAGCAGCGTGCGTTCCGCGTCGCGCGGCAGGTCGAATGCCGGGTTGCCGTTACCGTCCCTGACGTGCAGGCCGAGCTCGCGCGCGATTTCCATGAGTTCACCGTCATAGACCGCGCCCGCCACGGTGGTGGCGATGAAATAGCTGCCGACGGCATCGGCCAGGAACAGCAGGGACAGCGGGATCAGCAGCCAGCGCAGCAGCTTGCCGCGCAGCGTGGTCCTATTGGTTGTCATCGACCCGGTCCAGCAGGTAGCCCATCCCCCTGACGGTGCGGATGTCGATGCCGAACGGCTCGAGCTTCTTGCGCACGCGATGGACGTAGACTTCGATGGTGTTGCTGCCGACATCGTCGTCCCAGCCGAACAGGTGATCGACCATGTGTTCCTTGCTGACCACGCGGCCCTGCCGCAACATCAGCAATTCGATCATGCCGAGTTCGCGCAACGGCAGCTCGATCGGCTTGTCGTCGTAAAACAGGCGGCGCGCGGCGGTATCGAAGCGCAGGCGCCCGTGGGTCAGGGTATTGCTCGAAAGCGAATGCCCGCGCCGGATCAGCGCCCGTACCCGCGCTTCGAATTCGCGCAGGTCGAAGGGCTTGGTCATGTAATCGTCGGCGCCGAGATCGAGCCCCGCGACGCGGTCTTCGAGGGTGTCGCGCGCGGTCAGGATCAGGACCGGAACGTGCGACTTGCGGTCGCGCAAGCGGCGCAATACGGCGAGGCCGTCGACCTTGGGCAGGGCGATGTCGAGGACCACCAGGTCGTAGTCGCTTTTTCCGCTCAGCGCCCGGTTGGCTTCTTCGCCGTCTTCGACGAGGTCCACGGCGTAGGCCGCCTGGTTGAGGGCGCGCGTCAGCGCCGCAGCCAGTACCGTGTCGTCCTCCACCACCAGAATCCGCATCGATCCTCCCGAAAAATGGGCCGCAAAGCGCGAACCGATTCGCTGTGCTCGAATATTAGATCATATTGCAGAGGGCGGCGTGCCATGCCGGACCGCAGCCGCCCCCGTGCGCGTCAGTGCCTGAGCGCCGGAGTAAGGTGCGGCCCGAGCAGTTTCAGTATTTCGACGAAAACCTTGGGATTGCCCGCCACGACATTGCCGCTTTGCATGTAGTTCTCGTTGCCTTCGAGGTCGCCGATGAGCCCGCCGGCCTCGGTGACGAGCAGGCTGCCGGCGGCGATGTCCCACGGGGAGAGGCCCATCTCCCAGAACCCGTCGAGGTGTCCCGCCGCGACATACGCGAGGTCGAGCGCGGCCGCGCCCGGACGGCGCACGCCGGCGGTTTTTTTCATCATGTCGCGGAACATCGCCAGATAGGTATCGACATGTTCGAACTGGCGGAAAGGGAAGCCGGTGCCGATCAGGCTGGTCTTGAGTTCGGCGCGCTTGCTGACCCGCAGCCGGGTTTCGTTCAGATAGGCGCCGCGGCCGCGCGAGGCGGTGAACAGATCGTTGCGGCAGGGGTCGTAAATGACCGCCTGCGTCACGATGCCCTTTTGCGCGAGCGCGATCGATACCGCGTATTGCGGGAAACCGTGCAGAAAATTGGTGGTGCCGTCGAGCGGATCGATGATCCACTGGTTCTCCGATTTGCCGGAAGCGCCGCTTTCCTCTGCTAAAATCGAATGGTCGGGGTAGGCTTCGAGCAGTGTCCTGATGATCGCCTGTTCGGCTTCCTGGTCCACTTCGGATACGTAATCGTTCGCCGCTTTTTCCCGCGCGGCGACGATGTCGAGGTTGCGGCTGGCGCGGCTGATGATGTTGCCGGCGCGGCGCGCGGCCTTGACCGCGATATTGAGCATGGGATGCATATTCATTTTTCAGCCTTTGGCCATCGGTTTTCGGCAAAGCAATGTTAGAGAACGAGCCGGCGGGTCTTCCCGGCGCAGAGAGCGCGTATTGTAGTGAATAACCCCGCTTCGCTCAAAAATATCCGCATCGTGCTGTGCGCGCCGCGCCATCCCGGCAACATCGGGGCGGCGGCGCGCGCGCTGAAGACCATGGGGCTCACGCAGCTCTATCTGGTCGAACCGCAACGCTTCCCCGACCCGGAAGCGGAGTGGCGCGCGTCGCGCGCGACCGACGTGCTGGCCGGCGCCACGGTCTGTGCGAGTCTCGACGAGGCGCTGGCGGGGGTGGCATTTTCGGTCGCATGCTCGGCGCGCAGCCGCGAAGTCGCCGTGCCGGCGGTGACGGCGCGCGAAGCGGCGGCGCAGGTGGTCGACATCGCCCGCACGCAGCCGGTGGCCCTGGTGTTCGGCAACGAAACCTATGGTTTGACCACCGCTGAAGTGAACAAGTGCCGGCTCATCGCGGCGATCCCGGCCAATCCCCGCTATTCTTCCCTCAACGTCGCGGCCGCGGTGCAGGTGTTTGCCTATGAATTGCGCGTGGCGGCGAGCGACTCGCCGCCGCAGGGGAGGCCGCGCGCGATGGCGAGCCACGACGAGGTCGAGGGTTTTTATGCGCAGCTCGAGGCCACGATGGTCGAAACCGGATTTCTCAATCCCGAGCATCCGAAGAAACTGATGCCGCGGCTGCGGCGCCTGTTCGCGCGCGCGCAGCTGGAAAAGGAAGAGGTCAATATCCTGCGCGGCATACTCAAAGCGCTCCGCAGTCCCAAGAAGCGCAGCTAAGGATCGAGGCGGCAGGGTAATCTTGCAAGACGTTGATTATGCAGTGAAGTTTATATTATTCCCCGGCTAATAGTTGATGGATTTACTGGGGTATTGTATGATTTTATCTCCAAATATCACGGAATTCTAATGTTTGCCCGTCTCAAGGAAGCATTCACGGTTGTTTTCGAGCGTGATCCGGCTGCGCGCAACACCTGGGAAGTGATTACCTGCTACCCCGGCGTGCATGCGCTGCTGTTTCACCGGCTCGCGCACTGGCTGTGGGCGGCAGGCTTCAAGTGGCTCGCGCGCTTCGTGTCGCACATCGCGCGCTGGCTGACCGGCATCGAAATTCATCCGGGCGCGACCATCGGGCGGCGTTTTTTCATCGACCATGGCATGGGCGTGGTGATCGGGGAAACTTCCGAAATCGGCGACGACTGCACGCTCTATCATGGCGTCACGCTCGGCGGCACGTCGTGGAACAAGGGCAAGCGCCATCCGACGCTCGGCAAGGGCGTGGTGGTCGGCGCCGGCGCGAAAATCCTCGGCCCGATCATGATCGGCGACGGCGCCCGGATCGGTTCCAACGCCGTGGTGGTCAAGGAAGTGCCGCCGGGCGCGACCGCGATCGGCATTCCCGCGCGCCTCGTCGAAGATCGCGATACCACCGCCGGGCGCTTCGCCGCTTATGCGCTGGCGAAGGATGCGAACGATCCGATGGCGAAGGCGCTGCACGAACTCATCAGTCACAGCGTCGAAACCGACAAGCGCATCGATCAGATCCTCGCCGATCTGAAGCGCCTCGGCATGCAGCTCGAGGAGCATCGGGCGGCCAAATTCGATGCCGGCCAGCTGAACAAAATGGTTGACTAAATCCATCGGGTAATGTATTCTTGACGAAAATAGTCGTGTATTAATTGTTAATGTTATATTGTTGATTAAATTACATATTTAGACGAGGTGGGCCATGAGACTGACAACCAAAGGACGTTTTGCTGTTACCGCGATGGTCGATCTGGGGATGCGTCACGGCAGCGGGCCGGTCACGCTGGCTGAAATCAGCTCGCGCCAGAAAATTTCGCTGTCGTACCTCGAGCAGCTGTTCGGCAAACTGCGGCGCCACCAGCTGGTCGAGAGCGTGCGCGGCCCGGGCGGCGGCTACTGCCTCGCCAAGGACATGGCCAACATGTCGGTCGCCGAAATCATCCTCGCCGTCGACGAGCCGATCGACGCCACCCAGTGCGGCGGCAAGGAAAACTGCCGCGACGACGAAAAATGCCTGACCCACGATCTGTGGGCGACGCTCAACACGCGCATTTTCGATTACCTGGAATCGGTGAGCCTGCGCCAGCTGGTCGAGAACCAGAAAGCCAAGCAGGCGAGCGTCACGCCGGTGCACGACATGCGCGGGATCGCAGGCAAGCACGTGGCGGTTTCCGCCTAGTGCGAGATGGGTAATGCGTGACGGGATTAACGGGATCAGAAATCATTTCGTTTTGCCAACGGATCTCAAGCCGCTCATTACCCGTAGCTCATTACCCGTAACGGTTTTTCATATGACGCACGTCTACTTCGACCACAACGCGAGCACGCCCGTCGACGAGAAAGTCCTCGAGGCGATGCTGCCCTATCTGCGCGGCGAGTGCGGCAATGCATCGAGCCGCCACGAGTTCGGCACCGTTGCCCGCAAGGCGGTGGACCGGGCGCGCGAGCAGGTCGCGGCGCTCGTCGGCGTGCAGCCGGTGCAGGTGATCTTCACCAGCGGCGGCACCGAAGCGAACAATTTTTTCATCAAGGGCGCGGCTTCCTGTCTCAAGCCGGCCCAGATCGCGGTAAGCGGCGATCGAGCACCCGTGCGTGACGACGCCGGCGCAGGAACTCGCGCGCCAGGGCTGGAAATTCAGGAAGCTCGCGGTGACCGGCGACGGGGCCATCGATCTCGCCGATGTCGAGGCCGCGCTGCGGGAGCCGACCGGGCTGGTTTCGGTGATGCGGGCCAACAACGAGACCGGCGTCATCCAGGATGTCGCGGCGGTGGCCGAGCGCGCGCGCGCGGCCGGCGCCCTGATGCATACCGACGCGGTGCAGGCGCTGGGAAAAATCGCCGTCGATTTCAATGCGCTCAACGTGCATGCGATGACGCTTTCGGCGCACAAGATCTACGGCCCCAAGGGCGCCGGCGCGCTGGTCGTGGACAAGCGGCTGGAACTGCGAGCCCTCGTCAGCGGCGGCGGCCAGGAGCGGGCGCTGCGCGGCGGCACGGAAAACGTGCCGGCGATCGTCGGCTTCGGCGCGGCGTGCGATCTGGCGGCCGGCCGCATGACCGAACTCGCTCCCCGGCTCGCGGCCATGCGTGACAGGCTGGAGCGCGGACTGAAGGAAATGGGCGCGGCGATATTCGGCGAAAACGCGCCGCGCCTTCCGAACACGTCCTATTTTGCGTTCGAGGGCATACACGGCGAAGCGCTGGTGATCGAGCTCGACAAGGCGGGCTACGCGGTGGGCTCCGGCTCGGCCTGTTCGAGCGCGAGCACCGAGCCGCCCGCGACGCTGCTCGCGATGGGAATTGAGCCGGAACTCGCGCGCGGCGCGGTGCGTTTCAGCCTCGGCGCCGCGAACACGATGCAGCAGGTGGAAGAATTTCTGGGTGCGCTGGCGCGCGTGGTGCAGCGCCTGCGGCGGATGGCGGCGATTGCGGTTTAAGGAGAATCTGCCACAGAGAGCACAGAGAACACAGAGATGGATATGAACCGTTTTGTCTTGTTTTGTTTTTCTCTGTGACCTCTGTGTTCTCTGTGGCTACTTTGGGGGTGAAGTATGGCGATACAACTGACTGAAAGTGCGGCAAAACAGATCCGGACGCAGCTCGCGAAGCGCGGCAGCGGCATCGGCCTTCGGCTCGGCATCAAGAAAGTCGGCTGCTCCGGCTGGGCCTACGTGTTCGACTACGCCGACGAGGTCCGTCCCGACGATGCGACGTTCGAGGCGCACGACGCGAAGCTGGTGATCGACACCGAAAGCCTCGCCGCGATCGACGGCTCGGTGCTCGACTTCCGCAAGGAAGGCCTGAAAGAAGCGTTCAAGGTCGAGAACCCGAACGTGGAAGCGACCTGCGGCTGCGGCGAGAGCTTCAGCGTTAAAGAAAAAGCCTGATCATTAACCGCCAAGGCGCCAAGCACGCCAAGAAAACGGAATGAATTAACAGGTAAGGTGCAAGAGGCGGTTGAGCGGAAGAATGTAAAGACAGGATGGGAATGAAGTTGATGTTTGTTATTTCGATCTCCTTGGCGCTCTTGGCGGCCTTGGCGGTTAAAGGTTCTGAATTGGATTTGATGCGATGAGCAGCACAACAGCACTGGAAAACCTGGTCAACCAGCCCTACAAGCACGGGTTCGTGACCGACATCGAATCGGAGACCGCGCCGCGGGGCCTGGGCGAGGACACGATCCGGATGATCTCGGCCAAGAAAAACGAGCCGGAGTGGCTGCTCGAGTTCCGTTTGAGCGCCTATCGCCACTGGCTGACGATGACGGAGCCGGCGTGGCCCAACGTCAAGTACCCGAAGATCGATTTCCAGGGCATCAGCTATTACTCGGCGCCGAAGCCGAAGAAGCTGAAAAGCATGGACGAGGTCGATCCCGAGCTGCTGCGCACGTTCGAGAAGCTCGGCGTGCCGATGAACGAGCGCGCGTCGCTCGCCGGCGTGGCGGTCGACGTGATTTTCGATTCGGTATCGGTCGCGACCACCTACAAGCAGAAGCTCGCCGAAGTCGGCATCATCTTCTGTTCGATCTCGGAAGCGGTGCGCGAGCATCCCGAGCTGGTGCGCAAATACATGGGCAGCGTGGTGCCGGCCGGCGACAACTTTTACGCCGCGCTCAACTCCGCGGTGTTCACCGACGGCTCGTTCTGTTTCATTCCGAAGGGCGTCAAGTGCCCGATGGAATTGTCGACCTATTTCCGCATCAACACCGAGTCATCGGGGCAGTTCGAGCGCACGCTGATCGTCGCCGAGGAGGGCGCCTCGGTGTCGTACCTCGAAGGCTGCACCGCGCCCAAGTTCGACACCAACCAGCTGCACGCGGCGGTGGTGGAACTGGTCGCGCTCGACAACGCCGACATCAAGTATTCGACGGTGCAGAACTGGTACGCGGGCGACGCGGAAGGCGTGGGCGGCATCTACAACTTCGTGACCAAGCGCGGGCTGTGCAAAGGCGTCAATTCCAAGATTTCGTGGACCCAGGTCGAAACCGGCTCGGCGATCACCTGGAAGTACCCGTCCTGTATTCTGCTCGGCGACAACTCGATCGGCGAGTTCTACTCGGTCGCGCTGACCAACCACCATCAGCAGGCCGACACCGGGACCAAGATGGTGCACCTCGGCAGGAACACCCGCAGCACCATCATCAGCAAGGGCATTTCCGCCGGCCTCTCCAACAACAGCTACCGCGGACTGGTGCGAATCGGCCCGAAGGCCGAGGGCGCGCGCAACTATTCGCAGTGCGACTCGATGCTGATCGGCTCGAAGTGCGGCGCCAACACCTTCCCCTACATCCAGGTGCACAACAACACCGCGCAGGTCGAGCACGAGGCGACGACCTCGAAAATCGGCGAAGACCAGCTGTTTTATTTTCAGCAGCGCGGCATCGGCACCGAAGAGGCGGTGTCGATGATCATCAACGGCTTCTGCAAGGAAGTATTCCGGCAATTGCCGATGGAGTTCGCGGTCGAAGCGACCAAGCTCCTCGGCCTCAAACTCGAAGGCAGTGTGGGATGATCAACGCAAACGCAAAAACAATTCTCGAAGTGCGCGGCCTCACGGCGACGGTCGCCGGCGTCGAGATCCTCAAGGGCATGGACCTCACGGTGCGCGCCGGCGAAGTGCACGCCATCATGGGCCCCAACGGCTCGGGCAAGAGCACGTTCGCCAAGGCGCTGGCCGGCCACCCCGCCTACACGGTGACGGGCGGCGAGGTGCTGTTCGAAGGCAAGGACCTGTTCGCGCTGGCGCCGGAAGAGCGCTCGCGCGCCGGCGTGTTCCTCGGTTTCCAGTATCCGGTCGAGATCCCGGGCGTGTCGAACAGCGCCTTCCTGCGGCTCGCCTACAACACGGTGCAGGGTGCGCGCGGGCGCGATGAACTCGATCCGCTCGAATTCGACGACTACGTGCGCGAAAAGATGAAGCTGCTCGACATGGATCCGGGGTTCCTCGACCGCAGCGTCAACGACGGCTTCTCGGGCGGCGAGAAAAAACGCAACGAAATCCTGCAGATGGCGATACTCGAGCCGAAGCTCGCGATCCTCGACGAGACCGACTCCGGGCTCGACATCGATGCGCTGAGAATCGTGGCCCACAGCGTCAACCGGCTGCTCACGCCCGACAACGCAGTCGTGCTGGTCACGCATTACCAGCGCCTGCTGAATTACATCGCGCCCGACTTCGTGCACGTGATGGAAGGCGGCCGCATCATCAAGACCGGCGGCAAGGAACTTGCGCTCGAACTCGAAACCCGCGGCTACGACTGGGTGCTCGAGGAATACAAAGCGGGAGCCGTGGCATGACGGTTGCGGCAACCCATCCTTATATCGAAGCGCTGCTGCAGGGCAGCCGCGGGCTGCCGCACAGCCCGGCGAGCTGGCTCGACGCCCGCCGCGCGCAGGCGCTGGAGCGCGCGAATGCGCTTTCCGTGCCGACCACGCGCGACGAGGACTGGCGTTTCACCGACATCACGCCGCTCACCAAGGTCCATTTCCAGCCGGCGCAAAGCGCGCCGCGGCTGGCGCTTTCCGACATCGAACAGTTCATCGTGCCGGAGGCCGCGGTGCGGCTCACCTTCGTCGACGGCCAGTTTGCGCCCGCCCTGTCGGCGGTGGCCGGCCTGCCCGCCGGCGTGCAGGTTTCCACTCTCGCCGAAGGCGCGAAAAGCCGCAACGCGCTGCTCGAGCAGCACCTCGCGCGCCATGTCGCGTTCGATAACAACGTGTTCGCGGCGGTCAACACCTGCTACCTGCGCGACGGCGCGCTGGTGACGGTCGCGAAAAATGCGGCCTGCGCCGTGCCGGTGCATGTGCTGTTCGTCGCGACGCAGAAGGAAGTCGCGGCTTATCCGCGCTGCCTGGTGGTCGCCGAAAGCGGCGCCGAGTGCATGGTGATCGAAGATTACGTGAGCCTCGAAGACGGCGCCTATTTCAACAATGCGGTGACGGAGATCGTCGCCGGCGCCGGCGCGCGCGTGCAGCACGTGAGGCTGCAGCGCGAAAGCCTGAACGCGTTCCACATCGGCAATTGCGCGGTGGCGCTCGAGCAGGACGCGGCCTATGTTTCGAACACGGTGACGTTCGGCGCGCGCATTTCGCGCTACAACCTCGACGTCGCGCAGAACGGCGAGGGCGCCGAAATGAAAATAGACGGGCTCGCGCTGATTTCCGGCCGCCAGCTCGCCGACACGCATACCCTGATGGCGCATGCGCGGCCCAACGGCCGCAGCGCGCAGCGGCACAAGACGATCGTCGACGGCGCGGCGCACGCGGTGTTCAGCGGCAAGGTGTTCGTGCACGAGGGCGCGCAGCTGACCAACTCGTCGCAGGAGAGCCGCAACCTGCTGCTGTCGGCAAAAGCGCATGTCGACACCAAGCCCCAGCTCGAGATCTTCGCCGACGACGTCAAGTGCTCGCACGGCGCGACCGTCGGCCAGCTCGATGCCGAGCAGTTGTTCTACCTGATCAGCCGGGGGCTTTCCGACGCCCGGGCGCGCGGCCTGCTCACCTATGCGTTCGGCGCGGAGATCATCGATCGCATCCCGGTGCCGTCGCTGGTGGAACGCCTCGAGCGCACGGTGCTCGAGCGCACGCAGGGCAACGGACAGCAGGCATGAGCGCGATCCGATCCGCAGTCAAATCATCGACTTCGCCGGTGCTCGACGTCGCGCGCATCCGCGGCGAGTTCCCGATCCTCAAGCTCAGGGTCAACGGCAAGCCGCTGGTTTTTCTGGATAATGCGGCGTCGAGCCAGATGCCGCAGGCGGTGATCGACCGCTGGGTCAGGTACCAGACCAGCGAGCACGCCAACATCCACCGCGCGGTGCACTATCTGTCCGAGACCGCGACCGCCGAATACGAAATCGCGCGCCGCAAGGTGCAGGCCTTCGTCAACGCGAAGGAAGACCGCGAGATCATTTTCACCAGCGGCACCACCGACAGCATCAACCTGGTCGCGCACGGCTACGGCCGCAAGTTCATCGGCCGCGGACGACGAGATCATCCTCACCACGCTCGAGCACCATTCGAACATCGTGCCGTGGCAGATGCTGGCGGAGGAGAAGGGCGCGAAGATCCGCGTGGTGCCGGTCAACGACAGCGGCGAGCTGCTGCTCGACGAGTACCGGAAGCTCTTCAACAGCCGCACCAAATTCGTCGGCGTCACGCACGTGTCCAACGCGCTCGGCACGATCAACCCGGTGCAGGAGATGATCGCCTTCGCGCACGAGCACGGCGTGCCGGTGCTGGTCGATGGCGCGCAGGCCGCGCCCCACCTCGGCGTCGACGTGCAGGCGCTCGACTGCGACTTCTATGCGTTCTCCGGCCACAAGATGTGCGGCCCGACCGGCATCGGCGTGCTCTACGGCAAGGCCGCGCTGCTCGAAAAAATGCAGCCGTTCAAGGGCGGCGGCGACATGATCCTGTCGGTCACGTTCGAGAAGACGACCTACGCGCCGATCCCGGCCAAGTTCGAGGCCGGCACGCCGCCGATCGCCGCGGCGATCACGCTGGGCGCGGCGATCGACTACCTGAACGCGGTCGGCATGGACGGCATCGCCGCGCATGAAACCGATCTGCTCGATTACGCGACCGACCAGGTGAACCGCCTGCCGGGCGTGCGCATCATCGGCACCGCGGAAAAGAAAGCGGCGGTGCTGTCGTTCGTGATCGATGGCGTGCATCCGCACGACGTCGGCACGCTGCTCAACGAGGACGGCGTCGCGATCCGCACCGGGCATCATTGCGCGCAGCCGGTGATGCAGCGCTTCGGCATTCCCGCCACGTCGCGCGCATCGTTCGCGTTCTACAACACCATGGCCGAGGTCGACGCGCTGGTGGCGTCGATCCGGAACGTGCAGAAGGTGTTTCTGTAAATGGCTGTTTCCAAACAACTTTATCAGGAAGTGATCCTCGATCACAACCGCAAGCCGCGCAACTGGGGCACGCTTGCCGATGCCACGCACAAGGCGGAAGGCCTGAACCCGCTGTGCGGCGATCACCTCTATCTGTCGCTGAAGCTCAAGGACGATGCGGTCGAGGCCATCAGTTTCGAGGGCGAATCGTGCGCGATCTGCAAAGCCTCGGCGTCGATGATGAGCACGGCGGTCAAGGGCAAGAGCCGCGGCGATGCCGAGCAGATGGTGCAGGAATTCCGCGACATGGCGACCGGCAAGCTCGATCCCGAGGCCAAGACGCATCACCTGGGGCGGCTGACGGTGTTCGCCGGGGTGCGCGACCTGCCGACGCGCGTGAAGTGCGCGATTTTGCCGTGGCACACGCTGCACGCGGCGCTGAATTCGGAGTCTTCGGCTTCGACCGAGGCCGACGCGGACCCGATGCATGCGCCGATCGGCGGAGCGTGAAAACGCATATGAGCCGCCAAGACCGCCAAGAACGCCAAGATAGACGAAGACTGTAACTGAGATGCTAATGAACTTTGCCAATTCAGGTGATGCCTTCGATCGTGGTCCTGTCTGCGGTAATCTCGTGATCTCTTGCGTTCTTGCGGCTTGGCAATTGGATTTAGCAATGCCGAAAATTTCTGAAATCGAACCGACCCCCAATCCCAACGCGATGAAATTCATCCTGCGGGAGCCGCTCACGTGGGGGATCACGCGTTCGTACGACCATGCCGATCGAAGCCGGGGATGATCCGCTGGCGACGCAGCTGTTCGATATCGAGCACGTGACCAACGTGTTCTATGTCGATCACTGGATCACGGTGACGCAGGACGGCAAGGCCGACTGGCAGGACCTGATGCGCAAGCTCGCGGTGCCGATCCGCGACGCCCCCGCGGCCGACGCGCACTCCGAGCAGCTCGCGGCGCAGAGCACCGCGGCGCTCAGCAGCGAGAACCTGAGCGAGGCGGAACGCGCGCGGCTCGACAAGATCAACGCGATCCTCGACGAGCAGGTGCGGCCGTACCTGCAGGGCGACGGCGGCGATCTTTACGTGATCGGGCTCGAGGGCAACAAGCTCACGGTGCACTATCAGGGCGCGTGCGGCAGCTGCCCGAGCTCGATCTCCGGCACCCTGGCCGGGATCGAAAACCTGGTGAAGCAGATCGAGCCGGATATCGAGGTCATCGCGGTCTGAAAGTCAAAAAGATTGAACCGCCAAGACGCCAAGACGCCAAGAAATTCAAGAAATTAAAATTGAACCGCCAAGGCCGCCAAGACGCCAAGGAAAAATCAATAAGAATAGATAAATTCAAAATTTATTGAACGCCATGCTGCCGAGATGGTGATGACGTCCAGTTGTGACCCGAGTTCGCGGCAATTCGATGTTCGTTAATACATTTCGATTAATATTCTTTTGGGTTTTCTTGGCGTCTTGGCGGCCTTGGCGGTTCAATTATTTGCCCTTCCCGCGTTAGCGGTTCAATATAAACATGTCTGACTGGATCACCGTAGCGAAAGCGGGCGAACTTGCGCCCGGCCAATGGCGCGTGGTCGATGCCGACGGCGCGCAGATCGTGGTGTTCAACCTCGGCGGCGAATATTTCGCGATCGAGGACGTGTGCACCCACGACGGCGGGCAGTTGACCGGCGGCACGGTCGAGGGCGACCAGATCATCTGTCCGCGCCACGGCGCGCACTTCTGCATCCGCACCGGGGAGGCGCTGTCGGCGCCGGCCTACGAGCCGACCGCGAAATTTCCGGTGCGCGTCGAGGGCGGCGAGATCCAGACCCGGGACGATCGCTGGGACTGAAAGCGGTAAAATAGCGGTGGATGCTCCGCGTGGCCCGCAATCACGCTTGATACTGGTGATGACCTGGCTTGTATGATCAATACCACCGCAGTGAAATCATGACGACACTCCAATTCCAATCCCGCAAGCTCCGCGCCGCGGCGATCGCGGCGATGGCCGCTTTGGCGCTCGCCGCGTGCCAGACCGTGCAGACCACGCAGTCCGGCGCTGTCGGCGTCGAGCGCAAGCAGACGATGATGCTGTCTTCGGCCGAGGTGAACCGCGGCGCCGAGCAGGCGTACCTGCAGACGACCCAGGAGGCGGCGAAGAAAGGGGCGCTCAACCGCAATCCGGCCGAGGTGCAGCGCGTGCGCGCCATCGCGAACCGGCTGATTCCCGCCACCGGTGCGTTCCGCGCCGATGCGCCGAAATGGAAGTGGGAGGTCAACGTGATCAGCTCGTCCGAGATCAACGCCTGGTGCATGCCGGGCGGCAAGATCGCGGTCTACACCGGCTTGCTGGAAAAGCTGCGCGTCACCGACGACGAGCTCGCGGCGGTGATGGGCCATGAGATCGCCCACGCGCTGAGGGAACACGGGCGGGAGCGCGCTTCGCAGCAGGCCGCGCAGAACGTAGTGGTCGGCATCGGTGCGGCGATACTCGGCGTCGGCGATGCCGGCGCGAGCCTGGCGAACGTCGTGGCGGACGTGACCTTCGGCCTGCCGTACTCGCGCGAATTCGAACGCGAAGCCGACCGCATCGGCGTCGAGCTCGCGGCGCGCGCCGGTTACGATCCGCGCGCGGCGGTCACGCTGTGGCAGAAGATGGCGCAGACCGGCAACGGCGCGACCGCCGCAGTTCCTGTCCACGCACCCCTCCGAACAGAGCCGCATCGAGGATCTGCGGACCTATTCTGCGCGCGTGATGCCGCTTTACGAGGCTGCGCGGCGGCGCTGATAACTGGGAAGTCGGAAGTGGATAGTGGGTAGATGGGTTTCAAGCTCGCTGCGCCCACTTCCCACTTCCGACTTCCCACTCCCCCGTCAGTTGAAGAAATCCGGTACGCCGTCGAGGCCAACATGGTTGATGGCGTGCGCGGTGGTGTCTCGTCCGGTAGCCGGCTGACCGGCGTGTCGGTGATCCTGCTTGGCGTGCGCCGCAGCCCGATTCGGCAGTATGACCATCGGAGCAGCGTGCCCGTTCCCCGATCAATGTCTATACCGTCGCGGTCGGATCCGCGCTTGGCTGACTGTCGGCTGTGCGGGTCGTTGACCCGCGCTCCTTGTAATCTCCAAGTCTCTGCTTCAACCCTTCGACCGTCTTGATCCGGAGGTATTTGTGGTCCAGTGCAATAACTTCATCCTTGCTGAGTCTGGTGAGCAAGCGGCTGACGGTTTCCAGGCTGAGGCCAAGATGGCTCCCGATATCCCGATGTCTCATGGGGAGCCTGAACTGTGTTGCCGAGTAGCCCCTTGCGGCGAATCGCGTCGAGAGGTTGAGCAGAAACACGGTAAGGCGCTCTTCGGCGTGCATGACGCCAAGCAGGAGCATGAGTCCGTGATCCCGGTTGATCTCCGTGCTCAGCAGTCGGTGGAAGTCCCGCTGCAATCCAGGGAACTCGCCGCAAAGTTGCTCGAGCAGGTCAAAGGAAATTGCGCAAACGCTGCTGTCTTCGATTGCGACCGTATCGAATTGATGTTTGCCGTTGCCAATCCCATCCATCCCTGCCGGATCACCGGGCATGAGGAATCCGGTCACCTGTTCTAATCCGTTTTCGTTCCCGGTGGTGGTTTTCAGGAACCCGCTATGAATGACATGAAGCGATTCAAGCGGAGAGCCCGCGTGATACAGGTATTCGCCTCTTTTTACCAGTCGATGATGGGTGATGTGTTTATTGAACCGCGCCGCGTCACGTGCGGCAAGCTGGCCGGACTGGCACCACGCAAGAAGGCCGCAGTTCAGACACCCGGCGTGCGCCTGACTGGATGAGGAGGGCTGGATGAAATGCATGCTGGTCGTTGCGCTCTCTCTCGGGTGCCGATGCCGCCCGCCCTACGCCTTGCTGCCGTTCCGTGGCCCGAGCAAATACCACAGGATCAACCCCAGCAGCGGCAGCAGCACCACCGCGATGATCCAGATCAGTTTCTTCTCATTGGAAACGGAGCTTTGCAAAATATTGATGATCGCCCAGATATCGCCGGCGAGTATCAGCAGGCCCCAGAGGCTGTTGTATCCCATGTTCATCTTTTAATCATTCCTCTCCACGCCAGGGTTGTCGGCCGATGACGCCGCAGAAGGCTGTCCGCGCGATTGCAGTCCCTATCCTCTCTTGTCGCCGAAGACCAGAAGCAACCCGCCGGCCACGATCGCTCCGACGCCTGCCCAGACCGGGATGTTGACCGTCTCTTTGTCCTTTATCGACATCTCGAGCGAACCGAGTTTTATGTCGTGGGTCTCCTTGGTATAGGTAAAGCTGCCGTACGCCAGGCCCAGAATGCCGGCGACGATCAATACGATTCCAAGTATTTTGACTGTGCTCATTGATCCTCCTCAGAATCCCGCTCGCGGCGACGATGCCGGAAGGCATTCCCCCGCGCCGTAGTGAGTTTTATAGCGCGGGCGCAATGGGCGGTCTGTACGATAGCGAACATAGGATTGGGCGGCGCCCGTCGGAAGGGGCCGGCACGCCGGAACGGGCACAGGCGTGCCCGGTTTGATTTATAGCCAGACCGATTGACAGGATGCGTCGCCTGGCGCCGGCTCCGATCTTGTCAACCGCGAAAACCCTTTCTATTCAATCGAATAGATTCACCACGCCGTCGAGCCCGACGTAATTGATCGCGTACGTGGCCTGCCCGCGCACCACCGGCTTGGCGCGGTAGGCGACGCTGACGCCGCACTCGGCGAGAAACTTGAGGTCGTTGGCGCCGTCGCCCACCCCGATGATCTGTTCGCGGCTGAGTCCCAGTTCGTCGCGCACGCGAATGAAGCTCGTCGCGCTTGGCATCGGCATTGACGATGCGTCCGTCGACTTCCCCGGTCAGTTTGCCGTTCTCGATCGCCAGCACGTTGGAATAGGTGTAATCGAGGCCCAGCCGTGTTTTCAGCCGGTCGGTGATCTGGGTAAACCCGCCCGACACGAGCAGCGTCCTGATGCCGTGGCGCTTCGCCTCTGCGAGCAGACGTTCCGCGCCGGGACTCAGCTTGAGCCGCTCTTCATAGACGCGCACCAGGGCATTCTCGTCCTCGCCTTTCAGCAGCGCGAGGCGGCGCCTCAGACTCTCGTCGTATTCGATCTCGCCGCGCATCGCCTGCGCCGTGATCGTCGCGACCTCGGACTTGATTCCCATCAGGTCGGCGAGCTCGTCGATGGTTTCGATCGTGATCAGCGTCGAGTCCATGTCCATCACCAGCAGCCGGAAATCGGCGAGCCGGCGGTCTTCGGGCACGAACGCGCAGTCGAGCCGCGCCTGCTCGCACAGCGCCGGGATGCCGTCGGCCGGTTTCGCGTCGCACAGGCGGAACGCTTCGCCGGTGATGCGCTCGATCCGGCTCGCGCCGGCGAGTTTGGCGATCTGCTTGAGGTCCGTCGTCGCGACGTCGCCGCCCTGGATGATGAGATGCATGTTGTTATACAGGTAAAAGAAGGCGCGATTATAGCGGAAGCGGCGGAAAAACAGATTGAACTTCTATCGCGCGCAGTTTGTCATTCAATAAACTGTAATAAGCCGGGAGTATTCTGCGAAGCACGTTCACTGCGTCGCGGGCAGGTCAACCCGCTCCGCTGTTCGCTGTCCCAAAGGAGGGTTGCAATGATCACCGATGTTATTCGCGAAGCGAAATCCGAGCATGAAATCTACTTTTTGCTGACCGCCTATCTGGAGGCGATCCATTTCAGCGACAAATTGCAGCCGCAGCCGGATCTGGCGGACATCCTGCCGATCGCCAGCATCGAAAAAGTGAGAGACCGGTTCGAGCATTTCATCTCGAACTGGACCGGGCGTCGAAAGAGCTCAATCACGAAGCCTGCCTGGTCCTCAAGGAGGGCATGCTGATTTTCAACACCGCGTTGCGCCGCCTGGAGTGGCTTGCCAACAGGCAGAATCTGCCGGAAGGCCGCCGGCGTGACCGGCAGGTGCCGCCCGGCGTTTTGCATGGGACATATATTCCCGAGTTACATGGGGAGATCAGGGTGGATTGCTGAGGGCCGAAAGTCAAAAGCATGAACGCAAAGGGCGCGAAGAAAGCATAGACACAGAGGACACAGAGGACACGGAGGAATACCGAAATTTACGTGTTCAATGTGTTGGCAAGTCGGATGTGTGCGCGAGTTGTGGGCCACCAGTCAAAAGCATTAACGCAAGGGTCGTTCAATACCTTCTTTTCAATACCCGCTTGACGGGTGCGCTCGACAGGTGCGCGAAGGATCGCGATGGAAAAATAATCTTTAAAAGCAATGTCACGAAGGTCAGAGTAATTCGCTATCTTTACGTGCTCAAGCGCTGTATGAGTCACTTGGTTGATTGTCTTATTGCTTTTCCTCTGTGTCCTCTGTGTCCTCCGCGTCCATGCTTTTTGATTTTTATTGACTGACGGGAGAGCGAACGCAGAACTTCTACAACATCGGATGCGACCACTTCATGCGCTGGACCTTGCCGGCGCCATCGACAAAAAGCTCGATCTGATAAGTCGCGACGCAGGACACGTCCTTGTTTTTGCCGCACGCGAAATAATATTCCCCGTCATAGACCGGATGCCCCCGGCTGCAGTTGGGCCGCCCGAATTGCCGCGTCCAGCGGTCGATAGACTGGCCGATGCGGACCCCATGGCGCAGCGGCACCTTCGCGTCGAAGGCCTCGCCCTCGTCGAGCTGAAACACATCGGGATGGGGTTTGCTTGCAACCGTGGTAATTCTGAATCCCGGATATTCCCAGGTGGTGACGATTTCCATCGGATCCGTGGGGTCGTATGGCAAGCGCTCCCGCGATCTGGTGCCGAGAGGTTGGCCAAAGCGCTTTATCACGGCGCTGCGCGTGAATCTGAAATTTTGCGGGCCGTAACCGGGCAGCGCGGGAGAAAAGATTCGCAAGCCGAAGTCTTCGAGGCGGCGCTGCTGCTCCGCCGTCACCTGCCGCTCCTGCGGAGTCGAATACGTGTCCGCGTCGCAAGTCCACCAGGGCGGGCGGGGCGGTTCTGTGTGGCAGGTGCCATCGACAAGGCCGGCTGCCGGGTTGCAGTTCCTCTCCTCGGCCGCTGACAAGGGGCAGGATACGGCCACCAACAGGATCATCGCTATCCGATGCATGGCATTCCCTATTTCCGAGCGCTGGTGACTAAGAGCGCGTTTCAAAAAGTCCAAGACAGACGAAGCCACAGAGAGCGCAGAGTTCCAGAGATAATAAAAAAACTCATTTAAAACAACCGGATACGAAACATGTCTCGTTATCGGTTTTTCCTCTGTGTCCTCTGTGTCATCGCTTATTGATTATTTTGTTTTCCTTTGCGAACCTTAGCGAACCTTTGCGTCCTTCGCGTTCATGCTCTTCCCGCAGCTTCGCGTAACGCCAGCCCAGCCATTCATATGCTCCGATGACCGTGGGAAAGGCGACGAGAAACCACAGGACGATGTCGGGCGTGGTCCAGGATTGATGTTCTTTCATGTACAGCGCAACTTCGGCCAGCGCGACCCCGAATAAAAAACCAACGGTCAGGAAGATCGCGCCGAAACGCCCCATCGTCAGGATGGTGCCGCACGACGGGCACCTGAATCCTGAACGGATTCACGATCAGCAGGGACTTGAGGAAGCCGAATTTATGGCTGCAGGCAGGGCAGTGCATGGCGCGCCTATCGTAAATCGATCAGCCGTCGTTGCCAACGGCCGGCCATGCCCGATGCGATTGCGGCCTGCGCCATCACGTTCGACGAACGGGATGGCGCGCGGGGTCCGAAACTATTCCGGTTTGGCGCCGGACGCCTTGATCACCTTGCCCAGCGTCGTGATTTCGGCGTGAAACTGCTTGGTGAACGCCTCGGTGGTGCCGCCTTCCGGGTCGATCCCCTGCCGTGCGAACTGCTCCTTGACGGCGGGCTGCGCAACGATCTTGTTGACCGCCGCGTTGAGCTTGGCGATCAGGTCTTGCGGCAACTTGCCCGGTCCGAACAGCCCGTACCACGTCTCGAAATCGAATCCCTTGACGCCGCCCTCGATCATGGTCGGGATCTCTTTCATGGCGGTCGAGCGTTTGGCGCTGGTCACCCCGAGCGCGCGCAGCCGTCCGCTCTTGATGTAAGGCACCGTGGCCGGCAACGCCCCGAACAACGCCTGCGTTTCGCCCGAGATGATCGAAGTCAGCGCCGGTGACGTGCCCTTGTACGGCACGTGCAGCATCTGGGTCCCGGTGAGCAGCTTGAACATCTCGGCCGCAAGAAACGCCGTGCTGCCCGTGCCCGCGGAGGAGTAAGTAATTGCGCCCGGTTTCGCTTTCGCGAGGGCGATGAACTGCGGCCGTCGTCTTGGCCGGCACCGACGGATGGATCACCAGCACGTTCGGCGTGGAGCCCGCCTTGACGATCGGCGCGATGTCCTTCAGCGTGTCGTAGGGCAGCTTGGAATAAAGCGTCTTGTTGACCGCCAGGGAGTTGTTGGTCACGAGCAGCGTGTAGCCGTCCGGGTCCGCCTTGGCCACCGCGTCCACGCCGATGATCGTGCCGGCGCCGGGACGGTTCTCGACGACGAACTGGCGCTTGTACATGTCCGTGAACTGTTTGGCGAGGATGCGCGCGACGATGTCGTTGCCGCCTCCGGGTGCGAACCCCACGACGATGCGAACGCTTGCGTGCGGGATACTCCTGGCTGAATGCGGACGGCGCCGCGAGAACGACGGCGGAAAATGCGAGCAGTACAGCAGTAGTCAATCTGTTCATGAAATTACTCCGACATGTTTCATTATGTTAGGGGCTCTAGAAGAGATAGAGCGCCTGCTTTGCCGAGTCCAATCAAACAAGGCCGGGTTTTGATGTAGATCAGTACCCGGTTTCCGGGTCGCGCGCAGGAAAAGCGATCAGCTAGACACGAAGGACGCAAGGTCGAGGAAAACGAAATCGAATATGGGTTTAAGAAATGTGCCCCGCATTTCGCAACGCAAAAGTGACCCCGATTCTTTTCAATACCCGCTCACTTGCCCTCGTGTTCGTCCCGCGGCTGGTGCCAGTCCAGGAAAATCGCCGCCATGCGCAGCGCGAAGACCGTGACCATCGCGGCGAGCGCGACGGCGGTGGTGCCGAGCGCCCAGTGTTCGCCGGCGACGTAAACGGCGGCGCCGGCAAGCGAGGCGGTCGCATAGATGTCGCGCCGCAGGATCAGCGGCACCTCGGCGCAGAGCATGTCGCGCAGCACGCCGCCGGCGGTGCCGGTGATCGCCGCCATCAGCACGACGATGATGGCGGGCAGCGCCTGCTGCTCGGCGATCTGGGCGCCGCTCACCGTGAACAGCGCGAGCCCGAACGCGTCCGCGATCAGCAGGGCCTTCAGCGGCGCGGTGCGGTAGCGGGTGTAGATCATCGTGAACACGGCAGCTGCGACGGTCACGACGAGGTAGGTGACGTTCTCGAACCAGAAAATCGGATGGCGGGCGAGCAGCACGTCGCGCAGCGTGCCGCCGCCGAGGGCGGTGACCACCGCGATGACGATGACGCCGAACGGATCCATGTCCTTGCGCGCGGCGACGAGCGCGCCGCTGATGGCGAAGACGGCGACGCCGAAGAGTTCGAGCAGGTAGAGAAGCATGCTCGTTGTTTTTATTAATGTATTTGGATTATGGAGAGAACGTCAAAACCATTATCGCAAAGGACGCAAAGGAAACACAAAATAATTAAAAAGCGATGACGCGGCCGGTGGCTCGAAAGTCAAAAGCATTAACGCGAAGGGCGCGAAGGCGCATCGCGAAGGTTCGCAAAGGAAAACAAACTAAATAAAAAACATTGGCGGGAAGGACACGAAGGCAAAAAAATATGAAATGCCCGGTTTCGATTTATTGTTATGCCTTCCTTTGCGCTACTTCGCGGACCTTTGCGATCCTTTGCGTCAATGCTTTTTGTGAACTTAATATATCAATAATCTTTGCGTCCTTTGCGTTCGTGCACTTTTCGGGGGTAGAGCCCGTGCAAGCACGCTTTAGGCTCACGCGATGGGAGCAGGCACATCGCTGCGGCGCGCAACGGAACAATTCGGTCTGCGGGTAGTCAGAACGACAAAGAAGGTATAAGCTTTCTGAAAACATACCCGACCCGGGCGGCTTGCGCCGCTTAGAGGACAGGGAGAACGAGGAGATCGATGTGAACCTTTCCCAGAGCCGGGTGGGCAGTGCCGCCACCAGGTCGCAGCTCGCTGCTGTACCGAAACCCACAGGGCCCGTCATCGTATCGAAGGGCCTCACCGTAGGCTACAAGCTGCACCGCGAACGCAAGCGGCTCACCGCACTCAGGAACATCAGCCTTACGGTCAACCGCGGCGAATTCGTTGTGCTGGTGGGCCCGTCGGGCTGCGGCAAGACCACCTTCATCAACGCCATCGCCGGCCTTGTCGAGCCGTGGGAGGGCAGCATCGAGGTGAACGGCCATCCCGTAAAGGGACCGGGTCCGGACCGCGCGATGGTGTTCCAGGATTACGCGCTGATGCCGTGGCGGACGGTGGAATCCAACGTGCGCATGCCGTTCGAGCTCCAGAACCTCGGGCTTACCCAGGAAGAAATGGACGAGCGGGTGCGCCGCTATATCGAACTCGTCGACCTGAAGGGATTCGAGAAATCCTATCCGTATGAGCTTTCCGGAGGCATGAAGCAGCGCGTCGGCATCGCCCGCGCGCTCGTCGGCGAGCCGGATATCCTGCTCGCCGACGAGCCGTTCGCGGCGATCGACGCCATGACGCGCGAGGCGATGCAGGGTGAACTCGAGCGCTTCGTCGCCAAGACCGGGCAGACGGTCGTCTTCATCACGCATTCGATCGACGAGGCCATCACGCTCGCCGACCGGGTGGCGGTGGTCTCCTACCGGCCCGGCCAGATCAAGGAGGTGGTCGACGTGAAGCTGCCGCGTCCGCGCTTCGACTACGACGTGAAGATGCTGCCGGAATACGGCGAATTGCGCGATCACATCTGGCGGCTGGTGAAGGACGAAGCGCTGCAGGCCGCGCGCGGAGAAAATCTATGAGTATTGTCCAGAATAGCCGCGGCAATGCCGCCGAACTGACCGCCGATCCGAACCGCTTCCAGGATACGAAATGGACTGCCGGCGAAGTCTGGAGCCGCTATGGTTCGTGGGTGGTGACGGTCATCAACCTGACGGCGTTCTTCTGCATCTGGGAACTGATCACCCGCGCCGGGCTCGTCAACCCGCTGTTTCTGCCGCGCGCGAGCAGCATGTTCCACACGCTCTGGCTGGGCCTGACCACGACGGCGCCGCCGGGCTCGGTCATTTCGGGCAGCATTCTCGATCACCTGCTCTTCACGCTGCGAGACCTCTCGATCGGTCTTGCCATCGCCTGCGCGATCGGCATTCCCGCCGGCCTGATCATGGGCGGCAACCGTTATGTCGAAACCGTGTTGAGCCCCTACGTGTGGGCGTTCTCCTCGCTGCCGCGCATCGCGCTCGTGCCGCTGTTCGTCCTGTTCCTCGGCTTTACCATGAAGATGCAGGTCACGATCATCGTGCTGTCCGCGGTGTTTCCGATCATCATCAATTCTTGGGCGGGCGTGAAGACCACGGAGAAGTCGCTGCTCGCCGCGGCCAAGGTGTTCGGCGCCAACCGGCGCCAGCTGTATATCAAGGTGGTGCTGCCTTACACCTTGCCGTTCATCATCTCCGGCATCCAGCAGGGCATCGGGCGCGGCCTGGTCGGCGTGATCATCGCCGAGATCTTCGGCGGGTCGGAGGGTCTCGGCTACCTGATCCAGCGTTCGGCAGACACTTTCGACTCGGCGCTGATGTATGCCGTGCTGTTCGTCCTGGTCATCATTTCGCTTTCATTCATCCAGTTCACCCGCTGGCTCGAGGCCTACATCGCGCCGTGGCGGAGGATCGACATGCTTTGACGCCGAAACCGGCATGTCCGGAGTTGTACTTAACCACCACAACAACGAGGAGGAAAGATGAAGAAGCAAAAGCCGAAGGTGTACCTGCCGCGCCGGGAATTCCTGATTCGCGGAGGTGCCGGCGTGCTCGGCACCATCATCGCCGCGTCGACGCTCGACGTTCTGGGCGCCCAGACGCCGAGCGTCGAGAACGTCATGGCCAACCTGCATGCGCTGAAGGACGGCGAGTACAACCCCAACTATGCGTCCCAGTGGTCCGTCCGCCTTGCGCAGTCGCTCGGATACATGAAGGAGGTCGGCATCGATGATTTCCAGGTCGTGCTCTCCGAGCAGTACATTCCGGGCCTGATCGGAAACAGCCTCGATGTGAGCCACGTCGACACCGACGTGCTCTTCGGTTCCGCCCTCAAGAGCAAGCTGCCGATGAAAATAATCTCGTGCTACCGCGACAATGAATGGTGGATCATGGGCGTGCGCAAGGGCATCAAGTCGGCGAAAGACCTGAAGGGCGGCAAGATCACCGGCGGCCCGCTCAGCGGGCGCAATACCCTGGTCATGCGCGAGATCGTGAAACAACTCGGGCTCAACCCCGACAAGGACGTGAGCTTCGTGCCCATGCACGGCGGGTCCGACAAGCGCATGGCGGCCCTCATCAACGGCCAGGTGGACGCCGCCAGCGTGTTCCCGCGCCACAAGGCCCTGCTCGAGAAGTCGGGCGGCAAGTTCATCTACGAGAAACTGCACCACACCCCGCAGGAAAGTTATGCGGCGCTGGGCAGCTGGCTCTCGAAGAACGAGGACACGGCCTATGCCTTTGTGCGCGCCGACATCAAGGCGCGCCAGTGGCTGATGAAACCGGAAAACAAGGACAAGGCGTTCGACATCATGGCCAAGCTGGGATACAAGGTCCTGCCGGAGTTCAAGAAGCTCTACAAGGTCGAGCTCGGCCAGATCAGTGCCGACGGCGGGTTCGACGTCAAGTCGATGGACGACTTCGTCAAGGATCTTATCGCCACGGACACGGTGCCGGCCGGTTTCAACTGGCGCGAATACGTCGACATGAAATACGTGTGGGCGGCGCAGAAGGCGTTGGGACTGCCGCAGCGTCCGGCTTCGCTCTGATCCGG
>CAVTHV010000015.1:0-66619 GCA_963734595.1 uncultured beta proteobacterium | reverse complement strand
GGCGAGCCGCTGGTGCGCCGGCGTCTCCCGGGGCGCATCTTCGCCGCGGCGAAGTCGTACAGGCCTGCACACCGCGCTCGATACCTCCGGTTTTCTCGGCCAGCGGGCAACCGACGAATACCTGAAGAGCGTCGATCTCGTGCTGCTCGACATCAAGAGCTCGAATCCGGAGACCTATCGTAGCGTCACCGGCCGCGACTTGGCTCCAACCCTCCGCTTCGCCGAGCGCCTGGCGGCGATCGGCAAGCCCGTTTGGGTGCGGTTCACTCTGGTGCCCGGGCTCGACGGACGATCCCGCGAACGTCGACGGGATCGCCCGGTTTGTTGCACCGATGAAGAACGTCGAATGGGTCGAGGTGCAGCCGTTTCATCAGCTTGGCGGTTTCAAATGGCAGGAACTCGGTCTCAAGTATCAACTCGCCGATACGCCGCCGGCGTCACCGGAACTCCTGGCCCGGGTGCTCGGACAGTTCCGCGACGCCGGTTGCAGCGCACGATAATCGTCCACGGGGGGCATCATGGAATTTATCCAGACTTTGCTCGGGCAACAGCCGCTGATGGACCTCGTGCTGCTCGACATCAAGTCGTGGGATCCGGAAACCTATCGCCGCGTGACGATGCAGCCGGTCGCGCCGACGTCTGCGCTTCGCCGAGCGCCTGGCGGCGATGGGCAAAGCGGTGTGGGTCCGCTACGTGCTCGTGCCGGGGCTGACCGATGAGCCGGCCAACGTCGAAGGCGTCGCAAGATTCGTCGCGCCGATGAAGAACGTCGAATGGGTGGAAGTGCTGCCCTTCCATCAGCTCGGCGCGTTCAAATGGAAGGAACTCGGTCTCAAGTATCAACTCGCCGATACGCCGCCGGCGTCACCGGAACTCCTGGCCCGGGTGCTCGGACAGTTCCGCGACGCCGGTTGCAACGCACGATAATCGTCCACGGGGGGCATCATGGAATTCATCCAGACTTTGCTCGGGCAACAGCCGCTGATGGCGCTCTTTCTGACGATCGCGATCGGTTATCTCGTGGGAGAAATCAACATCAAGGGATTCTCCCTCGGTGTCGGTGCGGTGCTCTTCGTCGCGCTTGTCGTGGGCTGGTTCGCGCCCAAATCGGCGCCGGCGCCGATGGTCGGAACCCTCGGCCTCGCGCTATTTCTCTATGGCGTGGGCGTCCAGTACGGCAAACAGTTCTTCATCGGGCTGACAAGCCCCACCGGCATCAGGGCGAACCTGATTGCGCTGATCGGTGTGCTGTCGGCGGGCGTGGTGAGTCTCATATTCGTGAAGACGATGGGCGTCAATCTCGGCTATGCGCTGGGACTGTTCGCCGGCTCCGGCACCAGCACCGCGACGCTGCAGGCGGCGATCGCAACGCTCGGCAACGACGATCCCGCGATCGGCTACTCTGTGTCCTATCCGTTCGGCGTGGCCGGACCGATCCTGTTCCTCTATCATCGTCTTCATGCTCTTCAAGCCGAAGATCGAGGCACCATCGTCGAGCGGTCTCGAAATGCTCGAACTCGCGCTCCACAACCAGGACCTTTTCGGCAAGACGATCAGTGAGGTGGTGGCGGCGCTGCCCGCCGGGGTGCAAATCGTGGCGCTGCGCCGGGAGAGCCGCAACGAGCCGGCCTCGCCCAATTCCGTCGTCGCCGAAAATGACGTCCTGCTCGCCGTCGCCCCCACCAAGGAGTCGCTCGCGCAAGCGGGCGAAATTATCGGCGAGCCCGCGCATGGTCGCCTGGTGAAGGATCGCCGGGACCTCGACTATCTGCGCGTGTTTGCCTCGCGCCCGACCGTGGTCGGCAGGGCGCTGGGGGATCTCGACCTGCCGGGGGAAAAGGCGTCCGTCCTTATCCAGGTCCGCCGCGGCGACGCCGACATCCTGCCACGCCCGGATCTCGTGCTCGAGTTCGGCGACCGCGTCGGCGTGCTCGCCCATCGCGGCGATTTCGCGGCGGTACGCAAATACTTCGGCGACTCGATCAAGGGCACGGCGGAATTCAGCTACATTTCGATCGGCATCGGCATGGCGCTCGGCTTCCTGATCGGCGCGATCCAGGTTCCGCTTCCCTTCGTTGGCAAGCTCTCGGTGGGGCTCGCGGGCGTGCTGATCATGGCGCTCGTCCTCGGCAACCTGCGCCGCACGGGCGGCATGAACTGGACCATACCGCTTTCCGCCAATCTGGTCCTCCGCAACCTCGGGCTGACGCTGTTCCTCGCCCAGGTCGGGATGGCCTCGGGCCCGAAATTCGTGACCACGGTCTCGGATACCGGATTCCTGATGCTCGGACTGGGCGCGTTGGTGCTGGCCGCGCTCGTTCTGCCGATCCTTTTGATCGGCCTGTTTGTGTTCAAGATGCCATATGACGAGGTGGCGGGCATTGTCGCCGGCGCCACCGGCAATCCGGCAATCCTTGCCTACTCGAACAAGCTCGCGCCGACCGACCGGCCGGATATCGGCTATGCCATGATCTTTCCGGGCATGACCATCATCAAGATCCTGTTCGTGGACATTGTCCCGGCATTCTTCTCCTGACGCGCGTAACGGACTGGAATGGACAGGATTTACAAGATGAACAAGATTAAAGCCGCGGGATATTGATCAAAATCATGTGAATCCTGTTAATCCTGTCTATTTAACTTGGGTTTACGCACCCTCCATTTAGTTTTGAGATAACTTTTATTAACAACCTCCGCTGGAAGGAACGCAACATGGCTCAGGTATCAAAAGAAACGGGCATGCTGGCAACGCTCGCGAAACGGATGGTCGAGGTGCGGCTGCCGAAGGCTCTCGCCCTGAAGGAAAGAGTCGACCGCGGCGAGCTCTTGAACGATCTCGATATCGACTTCCTCGAACAAGTGGTGGCTGACGCCAACAAGATCAAGCCCATGCTCGGAGACGACCCGAAAGTTCTCGAAGTCGCCGGACGCATGCTGCAACTGTACAAAGAGATCACCGATAAGGCGCTGGAAAATGAAAAAAACCAGAAGCCTTCCTCGAGGTCTTGATTGAAGGTTGCCGGAAACCACGGCCGCGGTCGGGGCATGGATATCGTCAAGTTACACGGTGAAAAATAATTTTGGAGACAAAATCATGGCTGACGGGAAGAAAACAGAAAAGAAAAAAGTTTCAGGGAATAAGGAAAAGCTCACCGGCAAACAATACGCCGGCGAGATGAAACGGCTGCATGTCGAACTCGTCAAGCTGCAGGAATGGGTCAAGTTCAAGGGCCTCAAGGTCATGATCGTCTTCGAGGGCCGCGACGGCGCGGGCAAGGGCGGGGTGATCAAGGCGATCACCGAGCGCGTCAGCCCGCGCGTGTTTCGCGTGGTCGCGCTGCCGGCGCCGACCGAGCGCCAGAAAAGCCAGATGTATTTGCAGCGTTACATGGAGCACTTCCCGGCGGCCGGCGAAGTGGTGATCTGGGACCGCAGCTGGTACAACCGCGCCGGCGTCGAGCGGGTGATGGGGTTTTGCCCGGAAGAGCGCGTCAAGCGCTTCCTGGAACTGGCGCCGATGTTCGAGAAGCTGATGATCGAATCGGGCATCATCCTGATCAAATACTGGCTCGAAGTGAGCGAGGAAGAGCAGACGCGCCGGATCGCGGGGCGCATCCATGACGGGCGCAAGATCTGGAAGCTCTCGCCGATGGACGTCGAGTCGTACAGCCGCTGGTACGATTACTCGCGCGCGCGCGACGAAATGTTCGAAGGCGACCGATACCGTCGTGGGCGCCGTGGTACGTCGTGAATTCGAACGACAAGCAGCGCGCGCGCCTGAACCTCATCACGCATCTGCTTGGGAAGATTCCGTACAAGAAAGCGCCGCGCGAGAAAGTGAAGCTGCCGAAGCGCGGCAAGGCGCACGGCTACAAGGAACCGGATTACCCGTACAAGTACGTTCCCGAAAAATTCTGACGGCGTGGTGTTTGGCGGACGCAACACTGTTCGTTGACGGCGGCATGAACATCACGGCACGATGCAGATGATCGGCGACTTATGAGCATACTGGACTGGTGGCGCGGCCGCGGCAGCAGCGCAAACGCGCCGGACTCGCAACAGCGTCGACGAGACCATCGAGCGCGTGGTGCAAACGACAAATCCCCGGTTGCGGTTCGCGGCGCGCTATCGCGCGCGGCTTGCCCCGGCTGTCAGGACCGTCGCTCGAGTACGTGAGCGAGCGTCGTGGCGGCAGTGCCCCCGGTGCGCGAGGCAAGCCGGGCGGCCTGGGCGAGCGACCCCTACCTGCAGGCTTTTTTTGCGACCGCTGATGATATCCCGCTCGCCTTCAGCCGCGCGCCGGATCTGCGGGCGTATTTCGAGCAAAATCCCGGCCTGCCCGAGGCCTTTGCCGTGCTTGGCATGGAGATGACCGAGCGCAAGGTTCTCGGCATGGCTCGTCGAGGGCGAGATCGTTCGCCGCGACGTCGAACAGACCACCGTCCGTTTCGGTGACTACCGCGTCAGGATCTGCGGCCGCAGCGAGGCCGATCTCAAAGCGGAGATCGAGCGGCGCCTCGTCGACCAGCTCGCGCTCGAGGGACTCGCCCGCATCGTCGCCGATCAGTCGCGTCGCAAGGAACTCGAGCAGGCACGCGCATTGCTCAAGTCGCGATTGCAGATGCTCGAGCGCAAGGGCGCGGGCATGCGCGGCGCGCTGGGCGGCGAGGCTGTCGGACAGGACGAACTCGCGCGTCTGCAGTCCAAATTCGAGGAGAACTACACGCAACCTCGGCGACCTCGGCGGCGGCGCGCAAATGCTCGACTTTGAACTGGAGCACATTTGCAAGGTGCTCGCCGAGCCCGCGCAGCATTTCTATGTATCGAATCGGCGACTTCGCATTAACCGCATGAATATCGTGGTCCCGGATGGCGACACGCAGATGTCCACTGAGCTCGAATTCCTGGTCGCGCGCGTCCCCGGCACCGTGCCCGCGGAGATGCGCGCATTCACGCTCGCGCGTTTCCCGCGTGCGGAGTTGCTTCCCGCTTCCCGCCTGTTCGCCGACGCGGCACGGCACATGATCTAAGGGGCACAGAACCCATTCGTTCACATCAGAATTTGATACGATTGCCCCGTCCCCCGCTCCTCCAGTGAAGGCGCGACCGATATAACGTCGGAAGGCACTTCACATGGAAAACATTCCAATTCGGATCGCCGCCGCCGTGGGTCTGGCGCTGCTCGGCCTGCTGACGGCAGCAAGCGCTGCCTGGGGCACGCTCGCCCTCGCCTATTCCGGCCCGCATGACGACACGCTGCGCTACAGCCTGGCCGCAGCATTTGCCGTGGCATCATTTATGACGTTGATTTTATTTGTATTTCGTCGCTGGCGCTGGCGTGCGTTTGCCGCCTACCTCGCGCTGTTCGCGGTGCTGCTGGTGTGGTACCGCGGTATCGAGCCGTCCAATGACCGCGACTGGCAGACCGACGTCGCGGTGCTGCCCTATGCCGAGATCAATGGCGACGTGGTCACGGTGCACAACATCCGCAACTTCGATTACCGCAGCGAAACCGACTACACCCCCGCCTACTACGACAAACGCTTCGATCTCGCCCGGCTGGAAGGTGTCGATCTCGTGTCGGTTTACTGGATGGGGCCGGCCATCGCGCACACCTTCGTGAGCTTCGCCTTTGCCGGCGGCGATCATCTCGCCATCTCCATAGAGACGCGCAAGGAGAAGGGGGAAGGCTATTCCACGATCAAGGGTTTCTTCCGCCAATACGAACTCTACTACGTGGTGGCCGATGAACGCGACGTGGTACGGCTGCGCACCAATTATCGCCACGATCCGCCTGAAGATGTCTACGTATACCGGGTGCAAGGCCCCCTCGAGAACGGCCGGCGCCTGTTCATCGAATACATCAAGAAGATGAACGCGCTCAAAACCAACCCCGAGTTTTACAATACGCTGACCACCAACTGCACGACCGATATCTGGCATAACACATTGATAAATAAAGAGCATTTGCCTTTCAACTGGAAAATCCTGGCCAGCGGCTATGTTCCGAAGTACCTGTACGAGGCGGGCCGGCTCGACACCCGCCTGCCGTTCGCCGAGCTTCAGCGGCGCGCCCACATCAATGCCCGGGCGCACGCCGCCGATAAGGCACCCGACTTCTCGCGGCGCATCCGCGAATGAAAGAAAGCGGCGACCGGGGCATGAATTTTCGACAACACTCGACGCACGGGCAATAACGCGATGTCAGCGCATAGCGCAGGTCAATCGCGTATGAGGAGCAACAAATGAGAATACGATTTCGTGGCGCGGCTTCCATAGTCGCCTTATCGCTGGCGCTTGCCGCCATGCTGCCTGCCCTGGCATTGTCGGCCGAGACTGGCGGAACAGCCAACGCGCCCGGCAACATGAAACGGCCGAAAATTTGTCTCGTGCTCTCCGGAGGCGGCGCGCGGGGTGCCGCTCACGTTGGCGTGATCAAGGTTCTGCGAAGAGTACCGCGTGCCGATCGACTGCATCGCCGGCACCAGCATGGGCGCACTGGTTGGCGCCGCCTACGCGTCGGGAATGAGCGTCGCGGAAATGGAGAAAATCAACGCGAGTATCTCGAAAGAGCTGCTGTTCAAGGAGAATCCGCCGCGCAGGGAGTTGTCCATGCGGCGCAAGGCGGATGACTACACCATCCTGTTCGGCCCCGAGTTGGGGCTCAAGGACGGCGAGTTGAAGCTCCCCAAAGGCATCGTAACCGGTGTGCAGCTCGAGACGGTACTGCGCAAGCTGTCCAAACTGAAGGGTTACTATCACTTCGACGATCTGCCGATTCCCTATCGTGCGGTTGCGACCGATCTGGTGACCGGCAAGGCCGTGGTGTTCAGCGACGGGGAACTCGCCAACGTGATGCGCGCCAGCATGTCGGTCCCCGGCGCGGTTGCGCCGGCGGAATTCGACGGCCACATGCTGGTCGACGGCATGCTCACCCAAAATCTGCCGGTGGAGGCGGCACGCGCAATGGGCGCCGACATCATCATTGCCGTGAATGTCGGCACGCCGCTGCTCAAGCGCGAGCAGTTGAACGGCATCCTCGGCGTAACCGGGCAGATGCTCAGCATCCTGACCGAGCAGAATGTCCAGGCCTCGATCGCCTCGCTGAAATCCACCGACATCCTGATCACGCCGCAACTCGGTGACTTCTCGACCGGAGACTTCGACAACCTGCCGAAGATCACCCCGCTCGGTGAAGCGGCGGCGCGCAAAGTGGCCGCGCGGCTCGCACAGCTGTCCATGCCGGCCGGCGAATACGCCGCGTTGCGGCAGCGCCAAACCGTCGCCGTGGCGCCCGACACGCGGCCGATCGCCGAGATCCGGTTCGAAAACCTGAAGCGTGTCAACCCGCAAGCTGCGCAGGCGGTCATGGAAACCAAGGCCGGCCAGCCGGTCGACCAGGAGGTATTGGACGCCGACATGCGCCGCATCTATGGCACCGGAGATTTCGAACACGTGAACTACCGCTTCGTCGAGGAACCGAGCAAGCGGGTGCTCGCGGTGGATGCCGTCGAGAAAACGTGGGGCCCGGACTACCTGCGGTTCGGCCTGGGTCTGTCCAGCGATTTCAGCGGCGACGCGTTCTTTAACGTCCTCGCCAGCTATCGCAAAACCTGGCTGAATTCGCTCGGCGCGGAGTGGCGGACCGATCTGCAGATCGGGCGCACCACCAGCGTGATGAGCGAGTTCTACCAGCCACTCAACGCCCAGGGTTCGTTCTTCGTTGCGCCAAACGTGAACTTGCAGCGGCGCTCGACCTATCTTTACCAGGGCGATAATCGCATCGCGAGCTACGATCTGGATTCGGGCCTCGTGGGCGTGGACCTCGGCGCCCAGTTCAAGCAGTATGGCGCACTGCGGCTCGGCGTCGCGCGGGGCACAGTCAATCCCAAACTCGACACCGGCCCGCTAAGCCTGTCGCCGGGGGCTTCCCATATTACGCAAGGCGCGTACAAGGTAGGGCTGATTCTCGATCAGATGGACAGTGTGCATTTCCCGCGCTATGGCTGGCGCGGCGGACTGCATGTCTATAACTCCAACAGCCAACTCGGTGCCGATGACACCTATACCAAGTGGGACGCCGAGGCCAACGGCGCCTATTCGCTCGGTGCGCATACAGTCAACCTCTATGCGAAAGGCGGCGGTGCGATGGGTTCCAACCCGCTCCCGCGCTACGACCTGTTCCAGTGGGGTGGTTTCCTTCAACTTTCAGGATACCGAACCGGTCAGCTTATCGGGACAAGACCTTCGGTACGGACGGGCGATGTATTACCACCGGATATTGAAAGGCAGCCTGCTCGAAGGCGCCTACGGCGGTGTGTCGTTGGAAACCGGCCGGGTCGGCGAACCGTTGGTGCCGGGCAACCCGACCGGGTGGCTGAGGTCCGCAAGCGTCTTCGTCGCGGCAGATACGCCGGTCGGGCCTGCATACCTGGGTTACGGACACGCGCAGGACGGGAACAGCAGCTTTTATTTCTACCTCGGGAGACCGTTCTGAAGTGAGGTCCGGGCAACTTTGCGATCACCGACGATCTAATGTGGGTGAAACCGCCAGCGCAACTTCGCTCTCACCAAACCGGGGCTGATGGTTGGGACTTAAACGACTGGCAGTGACGGCATGCGTGGTGCTCGCGGTGATATTGGCCGCGATTGCGATTGCCGCTCATTTTCTCGATCCACGCGCACTTGCGGCTTCGCTGACAGCATCCGTCAAGGCTGACACCGGACGCGAACTCACCATTGGGGACGCCGGCTTCAAGCTCCTGCCGCGGCCGGCGTTTGTGTTGTCGAATGTGCGCTTCGGCAATGCCGCGTGGGGTTCGCAGCCGTGGCTGGCACAGGCCGGCCGGGTGAGCGCCGACGCCGACCTGATTGAACTGCTCTTCGGCCGGCTGCGCATCGGCCATATCGCGGTGACTGACGCGAGCCTGTTTCTCGAAACCGATCCCGATGGCAACGGCAACTGGGTGCTGGGCGTGGCGAAAGTGGACGTGCCCGCATGGCTCAAGAGGCTCGAGATCGACGAATTCGCGCTACAGGCGGTTGCGTTTACCTACCGGAACGGCGCGAGCGGCCGCGTGACGTCCGTGCGGATCGATTCCGCGCGCATTGCCGCCCCCTCGGCGTCGCGTCCGATCCAGTTAAGCGCCCGCGGCACTTATCATGGCAAGAAGGTGGAAGTGACGGGTACGGTCGGCGCGCTGGAGGCACTGATCGCGAGCGCGGCGGCTTACCCCTTGAATCTCGACGGGAAGGTCGATGCGGCCAACGTGAGCATGCACGGCACCATCGACCAACCCCGTGGCGTCGGCGGCTTCAGCCTGGCACTGCGCGCGCAGGTTCCGGAATTAGCCAGTTTTCTCGAATTGTTCGGCGTGACGGCGCCACCGCTCGGACCCTTTCGCGGCGCGACCCGTCTGACGGGCACACCGGCGGCGCCAGTGTTCTCCGATATCGACGTCGAACTCGGCACGCCGGAGCGCATGGGACTCACGGCGCGCGGCGAACTTGTGGGCAGCATCTCCACGGGCGGCGGTTACGAATGGCAAAGCACCGGCGTCGATCTGCTCCTGCAGGGCGCACAGTTCAGCGATCTTGCCCAATGGTCCGGAAAACCGCTGCCTGCATGGGGGCCCTACCGCATCGCCGCGCGCATGGCCGGCCCGGCGGTCGCGCCCGGGCTGACCGGCATCGACGCCACGATCGGCGGGCGCGGCAAGCCCGAGATCAAACTGCGCGGCGCGATCGCCAATCCGCGCGCGGCGAGCGGCATCGACTTGATGCTGTCGGCAGTCGCGGGCGAATGGTGGCGCCCGGGCACAGCGGCAGACGAGCCGCCCTTGCCGCCGTTTCGCGCGAGCGCCCGCCTGCGCGATGCACGGCAGGGTTATAGCGTGAACGAACTCGAGGTCAAAATCGCCGACAGCACCGTAAACGCATCGCTGCAGGTGATGCAGCGCGGGCCGCGGCTGCGCATTACCGGCAAGGCATCGTCAACACTGATCGATCTCGCACGCCTGCCACCCGCGCCCGCCGCCACAACTGCGCCTGCGGCCGCGGCCGCGACGCCGCGCGCGGCCGATCCGTGGAAGCTCGCGGACGCGGACCTTGACTTGAAAATCGGCCGCCTCGTTCTCCCGGACCGTCGCGAGTTGCAATCGGCCAGCGGGCGGCTCGCGCTCGACAATGGCCGGCTGAAAGCCACCGCGCTGCAGGCCACGCTGGGCGGCGCGAACGTCAAGCTCGACGGCAGTGTCGACAATCCGCAACAACTCGCCGGACTTGAGCTGAGGGTCTCCATTCAGGGCAAAGAACTCGCGGCATTGTTCAAGTTCTTCGGCACCTCGATCGCGCCGGTAGGCCCCTATCAGGGCCACGCACAACTGTACGGCTCGCGCGATGCCCTGGGCATGAAGGCGATCGATGCCACTGCCGGCCGGCCCGGGCAGAACCTGCATATCAGCGGGCAGATCGAAGATGCAACAAAACAACGGGGGGTAAAGCTTGCGATCGCGGCGAACCTCAGCGACAGCGTGGCCGCCGGCCGCTGGTTCGATGCCGACCTGCCGCTCCTGCCGGCATTGCGGGCCACCGCGCGCTTCACCGGACCGCAAGGCGGCTACGTTTTCGACGATCTCAAACTCGCACTGGGTCGCACCTCCGTGCAGGGCCGCGTCGTGTTCGTGCCCGGCAAGCCGCGGCCGCGCGTAACAGCGAATCTCAGCGGGCCGCTGGTGGACCTTGCCGAACTGCCGTCCATAGCAGCCAAAACCCGGCGGAACGAATCCGCTGCTCGCGGCCGATGTCGAGGCAGACGTCCGGTTCGACCGCGTGGTGCTTCCTGATCGCCGTGCGCTTGGTTTGGTAAGCGGCATGGCGCGGCTTACGGCTGGCGCAGTCGAGTTGAAACAGTTCACGGTCGCGGTGGACGGCGCGAGTGCCACCGTGGAGGGCAGGATCAACGAACCACGGACGCTCGCGGCATTAGATCTCATGGTGAACGCCAGGATCACGCGCAGCGCGGGGCTCGCCGCCTTCACCGGGCAGCACATGGGAGCCTGCCCGCATTCACGGCAAGCGGCAGGTTGGCAGACGTGCCGAACGGCTATGAGCTTGCCGGTCTGAAGCTTGTCAGCGCGGCGGCGACGATCACCGGCGATGTTGCCGTCACCCGCGGCGCCAAACGCTTCAAGATCAGCGCAAAGGCGAGTTCCCCGTTGCTCGATGTCTCCGCGTTCATGCACCCCGCTGCCGCAAGCGGCGCGGTGAAGCCTCCTGCGCCCGGCACGCGCGCGATTCCCGATGTGCAGCTGCCGCTGGATGTCCTTCGCGCCATCGACGCCGATCTCGACCTGCGCATCGATGAGATCAAGTCGAGCGGTGCAAGTTCGCTCGGGCCATTGCTGGTGCACGCGGTCATCGCCGACGGGCTCCTTAAGGCCGCGCCGGTACAACTCGCCATCAAGGCGGGCCAGACGCTGAGCGTATCGGGAACGGTCGACGCAACGAAATCCGCATGGGCGCTGCGCATCGAAGGCACAGGCATCGATTTTGGGGAATTGCTCGCGGATTTCGGACGTCCAAATATCGTGACGGGGGGCAGCACCGATCTCGTCTGGCAGCTCGAGGGGCGCGGCGAATCGCTGCCGGCGATCCTCGGGTCGCTCAACGGCAATGCGCGGCTGAAGGTCGGCCCGTACCGCATCCACAACTTCGCGGTCCCGCTCGAGGGCGGAACGATCATACACATGTTCGGCCTGGCGAACCCATTTCTGAAGGCCGATCCCGACACCTACGTCAAATGTCTCGCCGCGCGGGTGCCGATCAAGAATGGCGTCATCACGTCCGATCGCAATGTCGCGGCTGAAACCACCAAATACAACGTGGCGTTGAGCGGCACGGTGAATCTCCGCACCGAGGACCTCGACCTTGCAGTAATACCCGTCGTAAGGGGCGAGGCGAAAACGATCGTGCGGCTGCGCGGCACGCTGGCCGCCCCAGTGGTGGATGTCAATGCTGTGGGTGTCGCCGTGAAGTCGGCCGCGTCGCTGGGTGCGGCGGTAATGACGCTCGGAGGGTCGTTACTGGTCGACACGCTGTTAACCAACGTGATATCGGATCCGCATCCCTGCGCGACCGCGCTCGGTCAATAGGCCGGCCCATGTATCATGAAAACGGCCATGTGCCATGCGCGATACCGGTACGTGACGAGGCCGGCGCATCAGCTGCACCGGCCTCTTCGTTTGTTGAGCAACTACCGCACCGCGGCTAGAACATGCGGGACAGTCCCGCGCCGAAGACCCACTGGTTGGAGTCCCCGCGTTGCGAAACGATCGGGCTGTCCTTGGCGTCGCCCTGGAGCTTCTCGTAGCGGCCGCCAGCGGAAACCAGCCAATCGCGACTTACCGCCATCGTCAGGCCAAACGGAATGTTGACGCCCGAAACACCGCCGCTGGCGTTGAAAGGTCTGCCGCCGAGCGACGGATAAAGTGCAACGTCCGTCCCGGTGACGCCGTAATACGTCTCCATGAACTTGTCGTTGGCGTAGGTCATGCCCACCCCGATATTGCCGATGACCGTCTTGCTGAACGGGTGCCGGTACCATCATGCGCAGGTGCCCGACCGTCCCGTTGTCGCTGCCGCGATGTCGCCCGCGAATACGATTTGATGCATCTTCTCCTGACTGAGCTTCAGATTGTACTGAAGAAACACGCCGCCTTCGATCTTGTCGTCGATTGGGGTCATCCGCTTCACAACCTCGTCATCGACGCCGTCGTCGCGCTTGGCGCGGTAGTTCAGCATCGGGCCGGCACGCCAGGCCTTGTCATTAATCAGGTTAAGGTACATGGTCGGGCCCAGCCACAGGAAATAGCGATCCGTTCCTGTAAATTGATAACGCACGATGGGCCCCACTGCTGTTTTGTTGTGGGACGACCCGCTGTAGTCTGGCACCGAACCGACCGCGAGGCCGATCAGATTTACGTTGTCGATCGCGTCCACAGGGGGCGCCAGTTGCGCATGGGCAACGGGCACGGCCAGCGCAAGCCCCATGGTAATGGCAAGTCCCAACCCGGCCTTTGAAGTTTGCGTTTTCATACAGATCCTTTCAAACGGCCACCCCACACGTGACGCGCGTGTATGTTTCGGAATTACCCAGTTACATCGTAAGAACCCGCTTTCGCCACAGTTTGACCTTGATCAATCACGAATGAACCGTCGTCACCTGATGCTTGCATAAATACGACACTACCGAGAGCCCCTATCGGAAGCGCGGTCAGCCGGTACCTCACCCCGGCTCTGGGCATCAGACGGGGCTCGTCTAATACCCGCCACCCCAGCGATACTGCCAGAAGATACCGACGGCGTTGTAGCTGGCGCCGGTGCGACTCGAGGTACCGCCGCTGACCGCGATTTTCACCGAGTTGTTGCGGTCCACCGGCAGCGCGACGGTCAGGCCTGCCCGCGTATTGGTCTGCCGGGTATCCGTGCTCACGCCGTTGACGGTGTTGCGGCCGCCCGTAAAGTAGGTACCGTCAAGCGCCAGCCAGATGCCGGAATGGAACCCGTAAATGAGATGCCCCTGCACCGAGTAAAACGGTGCCTGCGAAAGCGTGCCGCCGTTGTAGAAATCCGTGTTGTCGGTATAAAACGTGGCGCCCGGAGCCACTTCCACTGTCCACGGACCCCACGCCTTGGAAATCCCCAGCTGGGGCTTGAACGACCAGCGGTTGTTGCCGAGGTTGATCAATTTGCTGTTGTCGTATTGTCCCAGCGGCGCCGCCACCTGCAGGCTCGCCCCGACGATGAGGTCCTGCCGGTAGCTCGCAAACTCCTTCACTGACAGCGCGGGCGCCCCGTAGAAATTCATCGAGAAACGAAACGCGGATCGCCGAATCCCGACATCTCGCGCTCCCTGGCCGGCCGTCCAATCACCGTGCGCGGAAAACGAGGAATAGGGCAGCACCACGTCGAACTTGGCGGACTTGCCCCACGCATCGAGCGAACGCGCGTAGGCGACGACCCCGCTATCGGTGTGAAATTGCGCGTCGGTGACCGGCAACGACGGATCGAACGCCATTTTGCCTTCCGAGTAGGCGTAGCCGGCGATCAGGAAATTGAGTCCGACCGGCGTGTTCGAGTACGACCGCGGCTCGAGGTCCTGTGCATTGGCTCCCGCCCCCGCGAACACCAGCACAAACATCGCGAGCAATGCTCCCACGCCTGCAACAGAATCCCAGCGCTTCACCGGTTAGTCTCCGGGCAATACGTGCCTCACCGCATTCTACTGTACGGTGCGCAAAGTGCAGTCAATCGGCGACCGGCGAAAGTAAGAGGGTGCTTGCAACTTTTCGTTCAAGGGTCCGTAAAAGCTGGCGGCCGCAAACCCAGTCACAGCGGCGTGCACGCGCCGAAGATCACATACCCCGCTTCGTCGGTGGCGATCGCACCGACCAGCCTGCCGCTTTGCTGGCGACCAAACGCCTGAACGCGCGCTTGTTCTCGAATCCCTGGATCACCAGCATGCCGTCACCGCGCACAAAGTTCTTCATCGGGGTGCTGCGCCCGCGCGCGCTCATCGTCTTCTTGGTGAAATCAAGGCGTATGAACTGCGGCGCGTTGACTTCCTCGGCAAGCCCTCTCAGGCAATCGGTCCCGACCTCGCATTCATGCGACTCGATGGCGGAGCAGATCAACGGCTTGGACCCATCGAAATCGGCGGCCACTGCGGACGCCGCGGCAACGCTTAACGCCACCGCAAGCATATGGATAGGAAATCGCTTCATGATCGCTCCTAATTGACCGTGTAGCCGCGGCCCCTGAGGCACGCCGCGCGCGCGCGGCCGTAGGCGTTGGGCCCGGCTGCGTTCGCGGCAGCCGCCTGTTGCTCGGCCTGCTGCTGTTGTTGCGCCTGCCGCGCCTGCTGCTGCTCGCGGCTGCGATTACGCGCGGCAATCCCGCCGACCACCGCCCCCGCCGCAGCACCTTCGCCGCCCCGTCCACCGATCCCGCCGATCAGCCCGCCGACCACGGCGCCCTTCACCGCCCCCTTCGCGCCCGAGCCCGCCTCCGGTTCCGCGGGTCCCGAGGGTGCCGGCGCGGCCGCCTGCCGCGGCGGCGGCCGGGTCGGGATCGTAACCGGTCTGTTGCACCGCCCACTGGTGGCATTCGAACTCGTCCTTCTGCTGCTGCTGCGGGCTTTGCCCTTTCCCCGGATAATACGAATTGCTGCGCGAATAATGCTGGCGTGCCGACCAGCGCGGCGATCATTGCCGTGGGGACTATCCATTTTGAACTCATGCGTGTTCCTTTCACCTGTTCGAATCCGGGTCTGAACCCCGGCATTGCCCTGAGTGGCGGTGTGAGGCTTATTCCACCAGGGGAATGTTCGCAGCAAGTTCGAGCCGCACCAGAGCACGGATCTTGTTCTCGATCTGGATATAGCGCGCCACTTTCATGCCTGGCAGCACCTTTTCGAGCTTCGGCACGTACGCGCGCTTCAGCTTGATTTCCGCTTCCTCGATCGCGAAGGAGTCATTGAGCAGCTTTCTCGCCTTCTCGTTCGACACCGGGCCCTTGTTCCAGGCGTCCGCGTACTCTTTGATCACCTTCGCCATCCGCTCGTTGATCTTCGCGAGGTCCTTCTGGTAGGCGTCATAAACCGGCCAGAATCCCTTCGCCTCGGCGTCGGTGAGCTCCATGTTATGCGCGACCACCAGCTTCTTGTCCGCCTTGATCTTGTCGCGCAGAATTTCCATGTTCATCGAACCCGCCGTAGCGGCCTTGTCCGCGCCTTTGTCTTGCGCGATCGCCGGCAGCACGAGCCCGGCGGCAATCAACAACAATACGATTTTAAATAATTTCACTTGCAGTCTCCCTCGGGTAGTAGGTTATCAAGTTGGGCAAATAGGGCCGCTATCGAGCGCTTCCGCCCGATCCGGCCCTGGCGACCTGCCGGTGCGCGGCTAGCGCGCGCCGGGTGCTTCCGTACGTTCGGCCTCAGCAGTCCGCCCGGGATTACTTGATCTTGGTGATCTTCTGGCCAACCAGACCGACGCCAGCCATCAGGCCCTTCTGGTCGAAAATGAAGGCGTAAACGCCCTTTTGGCCGGTCAGCGTCGAGACATCCTTCGCCGCGCCGGCGTCCACGACCACGATGTTCGGGCCGATGCCGAGCGACCAGCCGCTGCTGGTCTTGAGGTAGGTGAGGTCAGTGCCGTCGAGTGAAAAACAACGCATAGCCGTAGGTTTGTACGCCCGCCTGCAGGCCGACTGACGCCGCGTCCGAGTTGTAGTGCGCAATGACCTGGCCCTTTTCGAACAGCGTGCCGTCGCCACCCTGCCCGCCGACGATGAAGCCGGCCTTGGTGATGGACGGGAACACCAGAATGCCCACGCGCTTTTGCGCCGAGCGCCCTGGCGCCCGGCGAGATTGGATAGAACGCCTTCAGCGCGGCCTCGGCATCGTGATCGAGCATTGGCTCCGCGCCAGCGCCGGCTGTGCACTGATCATGCCCATGATCGCAAACGCGAACAACACACCGAGGGTTCGAATAAAACTTCTCATGATTGACTCCTGTTAGTTGAATAAAAATCGGTTGCGCGCAAAAAGCCTCCATGCTGCCTCGGCACTTTGCACTTCTACCTTGCTCCAGCTTCCGCGTTGCCCGCGGGCTCGGCCGCGGTCAGATGCTCGGCCTCGACGACCCAACCCCCGCCCATTGCCTTGTACAAATTCACCAGCGACCCAAAGACTGCACCGTGGGTCTGCGTGTAACTCACCTCTGCGTTAAAAAGACTGCGCTCGGCGTCCAGCACCTCGATGTAACTCGTGTAACCATTGTCGTAGCGCAGCCGCGCGAGCTTCGTGTAGGTGCGCAAGGCTTCGACCTGGCGGCCCTGCACGGCGAGCTGCTCGCGTGATTTCTGGGCGGAGACCAGCGCGTCATCGGTTTCCCTGAATGCGTTCTGGATCGCTTTCTGGTACTGCAGCAACGCCTGCTGTTGCTGCGCTTCGGCCTGTTGCACCACGCCCGCGATCCCGCCGGCGGTGAAAATCGGCATCGTAGCGTCCGCGGCGTAACTCCACACACGCGCAGATCCGCTGAACAGGCTCGATAACTGGGTACTCACCCCGCCGAACAATCCGGTGAGCGAAATGGTGGGAAAGTAGAGGGCACGCGCCGCGCCGATGCGCGCATTGGCGGCAATCAGGTTCTGCTCGCTCTGGCGCAGGTCCGGGCGGCGCGCAAGCAGCTCCGACGGCAACCCGGCCGGCACCTCCGGCAAGCGTGAGTTGCTCGAGGTCGAGGCCGCGCTTGATCGGCCCCGGATTGCGGCCGAGCAAAACCGACAGCGCGTTTTCCTGTTGCGCGATCTGGGCCTCTATCTGCGGTATGGTGGCCGCCGCCGCTTCGTATTCCGACTGGTTTTGCGCGAGTTCCATTTGAGAAACCACGCCGCCGGAAAAGCGCAGTTCGAACACCTTGACGGATTCCGCGCGGCTCGCCGCGGTGGCTTTGGCGATTTCGAGCTGGCGGTCGAGATCGCGCAGGTTGATGTACGCGGAGGCGACCGATGCGACCAGCGTCAGGATCGTCGCGCGGCGTCCTTCTTCGGTCGCCAGCAGGTCGGCGCGCGCGGCCTCGTTCAGGCGGCGGATCTTGCCCCACACGTCGATTTCCCAACTCGCATACAGCGTCGCCTGGATGTTCGTGTATTGGGGATCGACGTCTGGCGGCAGCGCCGCCGGCACGGCGCTTTGCGTTGCGCGGTTGCGTGAACCGTTTGCATTGGCGCCGACCTGCGGGAACAATTGCGAGCGGCTGACGCCGTATTTTCCGAGGTATTCCTCGAGGCGCGCCGCCGCGATCTTGACGTCCTTGTTCTCGGCCAGCGCGGTCCTGATCAGATCGTTCAGGACCGGGTCCTTGATCTGCTCCCACCACGCGGTATTGGCGAGGTCCTTTGCCGCCTTGTCTTCGAAACGGAAAGCCTCCGGCGCGTCGATCGACGGCCGCTGGTAATCCGGCCCGAGCATGCAGCCGGCAAGGACGAGGGTAAAAACGGCGAATGTAATCGCAAAGCGGCGCATTTCAGTCGTCCTCACGCTTCGCGTGCGGCGCAGCCGCCACCGGCGCACCGCCGGCCGCCGGCGCGTGTCCACCTTCGTCCTTCTTGCCGCGCTCCGCCAGCTTTTCGAACAAGTAGAAGAACAGCGGCACGAACAGCAGCGCAAGCGAGCTCGCGCCTATCATGCCGCCGATGATGCCGGTGCCGAGCGAATGGCGCGCGTTCATGCCCGCGCCCATCGCGATCCACAGCGGCACGCAGCCGAAGATGAAAGCGAGCGACGTCATGATGATCGGCCGCAGACGCATCTCGCCGGCCTCGACCGCCGCGTCGAGCAGCGACTTGCCCTGATGGCGCAACTCGACCGCGAATTCGACGATCAGGATCGCGTTCTTCGCGGCGAGACCGACCAGCACCAGCAGGCCGATCTGGAAATAGACGTCGTTTGTCGAGTCCGCGCGCCCATATCGCAATCAGCGCGCCGACCAGGCCGAAGGGCACCGCCGTCAGCACCGCGCCGGGCAGCGTCCACGATTCGTACATCGCCGACAGGATCAGGAACACGATCAGCACGCCGAACGCAAACGCGATCGCCGAAGAATTGCCCGACTTGATCTCCTCATAGGCCATGCCCGACCACTCGTAGCCGTAGCCTTCGGGCAGCACCTTGGCCGCGACTTCCTGCATCGCCTTGATCGCGTCGCCCGAGCTGTAACCCTCCTTGGCGGAGCCGATCAACTGCGCCGCCGGAAAACCGTTGAAGTGCGGCACCAGATCGGGGCCGACCACGTAATCGGTATTGACCACCGCGGACAACGGCACCATCTTGCCGTTGGTCGAGCGCGTGTAGAGCTTGGTAATGTCTTCCGGCTTCTCGCGGTATGCCGCATCGGCCTGCAGCACCACGTTCCAGACCCGGCTGTATTGCGTGAACTGGCTGACCACGATCGAGCCGAACTGCGCCTGCAGCGCGCTGTTGACATCCGCGATCGGCACGCCGAGCAGCACCGCCTTCGAGCGGTCGACGGTCGCCCGCATCTGCTGCGAAATGCCGCGATAAGTCGTCGCCACGCGCCCAAGCTCGGGGCGCTTGTTGGCTTCCGCCAGGAACTGCTGGGTGACTTCGTTCAACCGGCGCGGATCGCCGCTCACCCTGTCCTGGATCCAGAACTCGAAACCGCTGCCGGTGCCGATGCCGGGAATCGCCGGCGGCGCGATCGGAAGGAACACGCCGGTGTCGATGTGCTGCGATCCGGCGTAGACGTCGCGCAAAATGGCACCGACGTTTTCCTTCTTCGCGGTCTCGATCGATTTATAACGCTCCTTGAAGTCCTTGAAGGTCACGAACATTGCCGCGACGTTGGGCTTGTACTGGCCGTCGATGAAACTGTAGCCGTTGACGATCGTGCGGTCGGCGACCGCCGTATTCTTCGAGAACAGCGCGTCGATCCTCTCGACGTCTCGATCGTGCGCTTCATGCTGGCCGCGTCGGGCATGATGATCTGCGCGAAGGTGTAGCCCTGGTCCTCGTTGGGCACGAAGCTGGTCGGAATGGTCTTGAACAAGTGCACGATCCCGTAAATCATGAACGCGAACACACCGAAGGCGACGAACATGCGCTTGATGGTCAACAGCGTCGCGCGGCCGTAGGCCTTGGTCAGGCGGTCGAACTGGCGGTTGAACCACGCGAAGGGGCCCTTGGTCGGCGGCGTGGTATGTTTCAGCAGGAGACCGCACATTGCCGGCGTCAGCGTCAACGCGACGAAACCCGAGATCGCAACCGACAGCGCGATCGTCAGCGCGAACTGCTTGTAGAGCTGGCCGGTGGTGCCGGGCAGAAAGCCCGCCGGCACGAACACCGCGGCGAACACCAGCACCACCGCGATCACCGGCCCGGCGACCTCTTCCATCGCCTTGATCGAGGCATCCTTGGGCGCGAGGTGATGCGCATGCATGTTGCGCTCGACGTTCTCCACCACCACGATCGCGTCGTCGACCACGATACCGATTGCCAGCACCAAACCGAACAGGGTCAGCAGGTTGATCGAGAAACCGAGCGCGAGCATGCCGAGGAAGGTGCCGATCAGCGCGACGAAGATGGCCACCGTGCAAATGACGGTGGCGCGGAAATTCTGCAGGAACAGGTAGACCACCAGCACCACCAGCACGATCGCCTCGAACAGCGTGTGGACTCACTTCCTCGATCGACAGTTTCACGAAGTCCGTGGTATCGAGCGCAATGGCGTATTCAATACCCGCGGGCAGGGTTTTCTTCATCTCCTCCATGGTCTTGCGCACGGCAGCAGACACCTCGAGCCCGTTCGCGCCGGCCTGCTGGTAGATCACGATCGCGGTGGTCGGCTTGCCGTTGAAGAAGTTGTCTCCAATATACTGGCGGCGGCCGGTTTCGGCGCGCGCGACGTCCTTGAGGCGCACGATCGCGGAACCGTCGGGATTGGCGCGCAGGATGATGTTTTCGTAACGCGATGGCTCGACGAACGGCGACTCGGTCACCACCGGGAACGTCATCTGCACCTTGCCGGTGTTCGGCTCCGCGTTGACCTGGCCGGCGCTGACCAGCGCGTTCTGGTTGGCCACCGCATTGGCGATGTCGGTCGTCGTGATGCCGAGCGAGGCCATGCGGTTCGGGTTCATCCAGATGCGCATCGCCTGGTCCGGCACGCCGAAGGTCGTGGCCTGCCCCGCGCCGTTTATGCGCTTGACCGCATCGAGCACGTAGACGTTGGTGTAGTTGGTCACGAATTCGGGCGTATAGCGGCCTTCCTTGTCGAACAAGGTGACAATCATCAGGATGCTGGCCGATTTTTTCTGCACCGAAACGCCGTACTGCGTCACAGCCGCGGGAAGCTGCGGCAGCGCGAGGTTGACCCGGTTCTGCACCTGCACCTGCGCCATGTCGGGATCGGTGTCGAGCGTGAAATAGACGGTGATCGTCAACTGGCCGGTGTTGGAACTGATCGACGTCATGTAGAGCATGTTGTCGACGCCGTTGATCTGCGCCTCGATCGGCGCCGCCACCGAGTCGCCGACCGTCTTCGAGTCGGCGCCGGGATAAGTGGTCGTGACCTGCACCTGCACCGGTGTGATCGTCGGGTACTGCGCAATCGGCAGTACTTTCATCGCGACCAGGCCCGCCACGCAGATGAGCAGCGAAATGACCGTCGCGAAAATCGGCCGTTCGATGAAAAACTTGGAGAACATGAGTCGGGGCCTCGGTTATTTCTTCGCCGCGGCCGGTTTTGCGGCCTGCTCCGGCTTTTCTGTCGCCGGTTTTGCCACCTCCGTCCCCGCCGGCGCTTTCGCCTCGTACGGCGTCGCCTTCACCGGCGCGCCGGCACGCAGCTTCAGCGCGCCGCCGACCACCACCTGATCGCCGGCCTGCAGGCCCGCATTGATGAACCATTGATCGCCGTACCAGTCGCCCGTCGTCACCGGGCGGTTCTCGGCCTTGCCGTCCTTGTCGACGACCCACACGAAATGGCCTTTCCCGCCCTGCTGCACCGCGCTTTGCGGCACCAGCACCGCGTTCGGGCGCAGCGCGCCCTTGAGCCGCGCGCGCACGTACTGGTTCGGGCCGCAGCGCAGCCTTTCGGATTGGAAAAAGTCGAGCGCAGCAGAAAGGTGCCGGTCTGCGGATTGAAAGACGGGTCGGAATAGGTGATCCGCCCGGTCTGCGGGAACGTCGTGCCGTCGACGAGCACGATTTCGACCACGAAATTGTTGTCCTTCGGCGGAATGATCAGGCCTTTGGCAACCTGGTCGCGAAATGCCGATAATTCGTTTTCCGAAATGCTGAAATTCACCCACATCGGATTGAGCGACGACACCGTCGTCAGCATGCTGTTGGCCGGGCTGAGATAGGCGCCTACTGTTTGCTGCGCGGCGGCCGAAATGCCGGCGATCGGCGAGGCGATCGTGGTGTACGAAAGATTGAGCTTCGCCGTATCGACGTTGGCTTTCGCCGCCGCCAGCGCCGCGGCGGTCGACTGCTCCGTGCCGTTGGCGTCGTCGAGGTCTTTTTGCGACAAGGGCGTTCTGCGCAGCCAGCGGTTTGACCCGGTTCAGGGTGGCGACGGCCGTGTCGTGCGCGGCCTTGGCCTTTTCCCATCCCGCCTGCGCCTCGCTCAGCGCGGCGATGAACGGTTTCTGGTCCATCACGAACAGTACCTGGCCTGCCTTGACGATTTCGCCTTCCGTGTAGAGCTGCTTGTCGAGGAAACCGTTGACCCGCGCCACGATGCTGACCTGCTGCGGGCTCTGCGTCTGCGCGATGTATTCGTAAACCACCGGCGTATCGAGCCGGCACGATCTTGACCACGCTGACTTCGGTCGCGGGTGGCGGCGGCGCCGCCTCCTTCTTGCCGCAACCGGCCAGCAGAACAAGCGTTGCCCCGGCAAGCGCCAGCGCACCGATCCGCAGCGCTGCTTTGCCGGCACGCGCGGATGCAATCGGGAATAGGAGAATTTGTCATCGGGAGTCTGCCGCTAGAAATGGAATTTCACACTCTTTGTCATTACAGGATATGACGTTGGGGCATTCGAAAGTGTAACTTACCGGTACCCGAGTTTCCGATATTTGATCTATATCAACTAGCCCACATCTCTAATACGGGCAATCGAATCTCGATGCGAATGAACGGACTGTACGGTTGGCGTACGTTCCCGAGGAATTGCGTGGTCTCCGGTCATTCTGGGATGGCGATGAGGATAGGAAAGGAGGTCTTGGCCGATGCGCCGACCCCAGCGACTGTCACCATGAGCAGCCACTGGGGCCCGCGACTATTTGATCGGATTGCCCTACTGCCGACTCAGGATTTCGGCGCAATGCCGCGCGCCTCATCGAGGCCCTGGCGCAGGCGCTTCGCCCAGGTGTCGGTGATGGAGCGAAGTTCCTTCCAGGTGATCTCCTGCTTTTCTTCCACAGTGCTGTCGCCCGTACCCGTCGCGACCGCCTCGGCCACAACTTTGTTGTCGGCATCCAGCACTTCCATCTCGCCGGTCAGCACCACGTTCTTGGCTTCGTTGGCGCCGGACGCGGCCTTGAAAATGAACACGATCGGCAAGGCGTCTGTCGGCTTGAAGTCGGGTTTGACCAGATTGACGCCGGTGATGGCGAGGCGGATATGCAGCACGCCGGGTCCCGCCTTGTTCACCAGCTCGTAACCGGGATGCAGGGCCTTCTTGAACGAAGCGGTAAAGTTGTCACTCATGCGTTTCAATACGGCCGGCGATGCGCCCTTGTATTCGCTCGTCGGGCTCACCCAGATTTCAACGGGATCGAGCAGGATCTTATGGTACGGCTTGAAGTCGAATTCCTTGTTGACCCAACGCCTGTTCTTTGGATTATCGGGAGCCGGGGCGAGCTTTGAATAGTCGGCGAGAAATCCGGAATTTTGTGGCGTGGCTGCCTTGTCCTGCGCGGCGGCGGTGCCGGCAATCAACGCAAACGCAAAGAACACCATGGCGAGTCTAGAGGTGACAATGCATGCTTTCATGTTCTGCTCCTTTTCTGCCAAGAGGTAAACCAGAAACGAAATGACACACGCATCCCTACCAACAGGCATGACGTTGGGTCATCCCGGTTAAGCTACCGGTTCGCGTTATCCCGGTGTTTGATCTATATCAACCAGCCCGCAGGTTCCTCCGGGGCTATCGCCTCAAATTTCGATGGAAATGAATGGCTTGTAAGGATGGTGTACTTTTGGGAGGGATGGCGTGGCTTCCGGTCTTTTTGGGAAGCGATGAGGACGGGAAAAGCGGTGAGCTTGGCCGGCACGTCCTCTCTGGCGCCAATGACCACCTCCGTAAGCAGCCACTGTGGCCCGCGGCCGATGCAGTGCCTTTGCTACCGCTTCCGACAGGCCGCCACCCCCGTGACCGTGGCCGTTCGCGCAATCCGGATCAAACGGAGGGAAATCTTCGCGCCTCCCTGTGCCTGCGATGACCTGACGTATTACAAAGTCAGTTCACCCGCCTTGACTGGGTCATGACGCCGCCATGTCCTTCCGCCAAAGCATCCCCGGCTTGCTGCCGTGGGCATATTGCTTGAGATCGCGTACCACTCCTCGCCGGCGACCGGGCTATACGTGCCGGTGATGTCGCGGCTAAGATGATGAACGTTATTCTGAAAAATGCGCACCCTTGAGAATGCCGGGATCGGTGTGCTCGCCAGCCGGGTAGACACTCATATACTTGATGTTTTCGAGAGGAACAAAGTGAATTCCGCCGTCGGCCTCGATCATGAGCATGCGCTTTTTCACTATTTCATCGATCATCAACTTGCGCCGGTACAGGTCCTCCGTCTGCGTCGGAAACGAAACTTTGATTGGTACTGCCATCCATGAAGTGAATCTGAAGCCCCCGTTGCGGTGATTTTGCCATTGGCTGCTCCGTTGCGGTTGAGAATCGGAATAGAATGAAACGGCATGGCCATTATGACACCCCCATTGCCGGGCGCAAAATTCACGGGTTTCATTGCCGTGCAGGCCGTCGCCGCAATCGCGCAACGGTTGTGCATGCCCGTGCCGGGTCGTTGCTCTGTCCGGTCGAGCGCACTGTTCGCGGGCGCGCCGAAACCGGCGGCTGACGCCGCCGGCGGCAACGGCGTGCCCAAGCCAGATTAGCGGTAAAATTAGCGCACTGGAATTTTTATCACCATCCACCAGACAGGCTAACTCCATGGCAAACCTTGCGAATCTGCGGGATCTTCCGCGCACTATTCTGGCAGTGCTGTTCATCTCGATCCTGATCATCGCGAGCCTGTGGATCCTGCGGCCGTTTCTGCCGGCGCTGATCTGGTCGACGCTGGTCGTGGTTTCGACGTGGCCGCTGATGCTGGCGGTGCAGAAGCGATTGTGGGGCAAGCGCAGCCTTGCAGTGATCGTGATGACGGGCGCGCTGCTGCTGGTCGTGATCGTGCCGCTCGCGCTCGCCGTGCTGACCATTATCGAGAATGCCGGTGACGTCGGCGACCGGCTGAAGACGCTCGCGCATGCGAGCGTGCCCGCCCCGCCCGGCTGGGTCGAGCGCGTGCCGTTCATCGGCCCGAAGGTCGCTGCCGAATGGCAGACCGATCGCGTCGCTCAGCACCGACGAGCTGCATGCGCGTGTGACGCCGTATGCGAAGGACGCCGCGCGCTGGACCCTGAGGAAGGCCGGCAGTCTCGCCGCGTTCTTCCTGCATTTGCTGCTGACAGTGATCATTTCGGCGCTGCTCTACTACAAGGGCGAGGCGGCCGCGCGCGGCGTGCGCGCATTCGCCCGGTGGCTCGCCGGGCCGCGCGGCGATTCGTCGATCACGCTCGCGGCGCAGGCGATCCGGGCAGTCGCGCTGGGGGTCGTCGTTACCGCCGTCGTGCAGGCCGCGCTCGGCGGCATCGGCCTCGTGGTTGCCGGCGTGCCGCTCCCGGGATTGCTGACCGCGCTCATGTTCGTGCTCGCGGTGGCGCAGATCGGCGCCGGGCCGGTGCTCATACTTGCCGTGGTCTGGCTCTACTGGAATGGAGAAACGACGACAGCCACCGCGTTTCTCGTGTGGTCGCTATTCGTGGGTTCTATCGATAACGTGCTGCGCCCGCTGCTCATCAAGAGCGGCGCGGACCTGCCGCTGATGCTGATTTTTGCCGGCGTCATCGGCGGCCTGCTTGCGTTTGGCGTGGTCGGGCTCTTTGTGGGGCCGGTCGTGCTGGCGGTCGCCTATACCGAACTCAGCGGCTGGGTGAATGACAGCGAACCCAATGCGCCCGCCATTGCCGAACACCACGAGTCCGGAACCGGGTAACGAGAGTTAACCCTGGGAGAGATCGTGCGCCCCCCAAAACGGCGTAAAGCGTAAAGCCATTTTTTAACGACGTAGAAATACCGAATGCGCGCGGCCCGTTTTGAGGTATGCCTGGAGGGCGAAGGCTGCGCACGGCAAAACCGTGCGAGCCTTCCACGTCGTTTGGCTATCAGGCCGGTGTTAGCCGAAAAAATGAAAAGGGGTTAGCAAAAGCTAACCCCTTGAATTTCTGGCGCGCCCGGAGGGATTCGAACCCCCTACCCCTTGGTTCGTAGCCAAGTACTCTATCCAGATGAGCTACGGGCGCGTGAAGCGGCGAATTATATCAAAGACCGGGGGAATTATGTAATGCGAGCGGGGCCTGCGTCATGGCAGGCCCGGATCGCCTTCTCACGAGCCGCAAACGCCCTGCGCCTTACCCCTTTGAGCCTACCCCGGCCGCCAGTTTCTTGTTCTTGGCGAGATTGCGCAGTTCCGCCTTTCTGCGCTCAAAGCACGGCTGGCAGATCCAGCGGTTGGTTCCGATTTTTCGGAACTCTCCGGTGGTCCAGTGGCTTCCCGTGCTACAGAATCTTTTTTTTACTTCGCCGGCCATACCTATCCTGTCCTGAAATCATGATGCCGTGCTCTAGCAAAAACGGAACCCCGAAAACCCGCAAAGAACCCCGGACAAGCTTTGGCGGAGAGAGAGGGATTCGAACCCTCGATAAGCCTTTTGAGCCTATACTCCCTTAGCAGGGGAGCGCCTTCGACCACTCGGCCATCTCTCCGTTTACTACCGTACCCATTTCACCACTTCGACAATTTCAGCGTCATCACTGAGTGGTCGAAGGCGCTAAGCGCAAAATATTACGACGGCTGCGCCGTGACCACCCGGCCATCTCTCCGTTTACTACCGTACCCATTTCACCACTTCGACAATTTCAGCGTCATCACTGAGTGGTCGAAGGCGCCTGGCGCATAAATTTACGACGGCTGCGCCGTGACCACCCTGCCATCACTACAGGCCGGCCTTTCGCCCTAGGATATCACAGCAGCCGGGCAGGCCCCTCATTGCGCCGGCTGATCGAGATTGAACGCCTTGTGCAGCACGCGCACTGCGAGCTCGGTGTATTTCTCGTCGATCACGACCGAAATCTTGATTTCCGAAGTCGAGATCATTTCGATGTTGATGCCCTCTTCCGCAAGCGTGCGGAACGTGGTGCTGGCAATGCCGGCATGCGAGCGCATGCCCACGCCGACCACCGACACCTTGGCGATTTTGTCGCCGCTCACGACCCCGCGTGCCTTGATGTGCTCGAGCACGGGTTTCAGCACCTGCAGCGTTTTCTGGTAGTCGTTGCGGTTCACGGTGAAGGAAAAATCGGTCAGCCCGTCGTGGCCCACGTTCTGCACGATCATGTCGACGTCGATGTTGGCATCGCCGACCGGCCCCAGGATCTGATAGGCAATGCCCGGGCGGTCCGGCACGCCGAGTATGGTGATTTTTGCCTCATCGCGGTTGAACGCGATTCCCGAAATAATCGCATGTTCCATGTTCTCGTCTTCCTCAAATGTGATCAGCGTGCCCTCGCCCTCTTCCTCGAAGCTCGACAGCACGCGCAGCCTGACTTTGTACTTGCCGGCGAATTCGACGGAGCGGATCTGCAGCACCTTCGATCCCAGGCTCGCCATTTCGAGCATTTCCTCGAAGGTGATGGTCTTGAGCCGCCGCGCCTCGGGCACGATGCGCGGATCGGTCGTATAGACGCCGTCGACGTCGGTGTAAATCTGGCACTCGTCGGCCTTGAGCGCCGCGGCCAGCGCGACGCCGGTGGTATCCGATCCGCCGCGCCCGAGAGTCGTGATATTGCCTGCCTCGTCCACCCCCTGAAAGCCGGCGACGACGACGATGCAGTCTTCGGCGAGATCGGCACGCATGCGCCCCTCGTCGATGCTTACGATGCGCGCCTTGGTGTACGCGCTGTCGGTCACAATCTTGACCTGGGCGCCGGTGTAGCTGCGGGCCTTGAGGCCGAGTTCCATCAGCGCCATCGACAACAGCGCGATGGTCACCTGCTCGCCGGTGGAAAGCATCACGTCGAACTCGCGCGGATTGGGCTGGGGCTGCACCTCTTTGGCGAGCGCAACCAGCCGGTTGGTCTCGCCGGACATCGCCGATACCACCACCACCAGCTGGTGCCCCTGCCGCTTCCACCTGGCGACGCGCCGGGCGACGTTCTTGATGCGCTCGGGACTGCCGACCGAGGTGCCGCCGTATTTTTGAACGATCAATGCCATGCTCGTAACATTCGAAGGCCGAAAAACCTGTTATTTTAATTGATTTTTCCCGGAAAAACGAGCGCGCATTCGATCCCGGGACGACTACGCCGTCATTGCCGGGCAGAAAATCCGTCCCTCGACTGCCTGCACGACGCCTCCCACAGAAGCTGGCGGGGAATCCAAAAAGCCGTGAACCTATCTGTGGTTTTCATGTCAATTGGATATATTTTGACGCATTATCCTTAATCCATATCGAGAGCCCGGCCATGAGACCCTTTGAACGCATCAGCAATCCCCGAGAAATCCGCCGCAAACTGCGCATGAACCAGCAGGAATTCTGGTCGCGCATCGGCGTCACGCAGAGCGGCGGCTCCCGCTACGAAAGCGGCCGCAGCATGCCCAAGCCGGTGCGCGAACTGTTGCGGCTGGTGCATATCGAAGGCATTACGCTCGACAAGGCGCGGGGCACGGACTTTGAGGTCGTTTCCTACCTCAAAACAGCCAATCCGCGGCTGTATCGCAGCCTCAAAAAAGCAGCGCAGACCAAAACCACCCGCAAGAAATAACCCCGCCACCTGCAATCCGGCGCCGCGGATGGGCTGCAGCGCCGGAGTCTCGCGCGCCAGCGCTCGCCGGGCACGCGCAAACGCTCTGATATAATCCGCCGCTCCATGCGAATCACCCGCAGGCTGGAATTCGACGCCGGCCACCGCATCCCCAATCACGAAAGCCAGTGCCGTCATGTGCACGGGCACCGTTATGCGCTGGAGGTGACACTGTCCGGCGACATCATCACGACCGACGGTGCGCCCGAACAGGGCATGGTGATGGATTTTTCAGCGGTCAAGGTCATCGCCCAGCAGCATGTGGTCGACCTCTGGGACCATGCGTTTCTCGCCTGGCGCAACGACAGGGAAATCGTTGCGTTTCTGCATACCCTTCCCGGTCACAAGACGGTATTGTTCGATGCCCCGCCCACCGCGGAGCAACTGGCAGTAACGGCGTTTCGCATTCTAGACAAGGTCTACCGGGACCGATACGGCGACCGCCTCAGGCTGGAGAACGTCAGGATCTACGAAACGCCCAACTGCTGGGCCGACGCTGGCAGGGATGCGGCCACTGCCATCGCCGGCTCAGGCGCCTAAAACCGGCCCAAGGCACCTTCCCGCCGGATTAAACCACGGGCCTGCGGCCCGCCGGGTTAGAAATACGCCTGCCCCGGTCTGATCGGCGGCGTCCAATCGCAGTCCGACCACGGCCCGTCGCCGTTTTCCCTGATGTAGGCAATGCGGCCGCGTTTCTTGGGAACCCGTTTACCCGAGAACAAGGCCTTCAGCCAGTCCAGAACATAATCGTGGCAGTCCATACCTCCCAGATTGGGGATGCCCCACAGCGGGTGGTATTGGTTTTCCATAACCCACAACTCCTTGGGCACCTTGAGGTCTTCGAAAGCCTCGACGGCGTCCTCGAGCGGACACAACGGGTCGAACTCCCCCGTCACCAGAAGCGTCGGGCAGGTGATCTGGTCGAGATAGCCGCGCACGGTCATGCCGTCGGCCACTTCCGCATCGAACTTTTCCTCGTTCTCGTATCCGGCCATGTACATGAACATCTGCTTGAAGCGCGGCGAGGACTGGGTAAAGATCGTATTGTTCGGATTGAAGCATGCGACCGAGCTCACCACGGCCGCCGCGCGGTGATCATAGCTGGAAAGCCGCAGCGACCAGTAGCTTCCCATGCTGATGCCGTAGATCGCGATTTTCTTTTTGTCCACTTCCGGGCGCTTCATCAGGTAGCTGATCACCGCTGCGCCCGCGCGCTCGTAATTGTCTTTTACCGCGCGGATTTTCTGCATGTTCGAATTGCCCTGCCCGGGGCCGTCCATCGCGAGCACATGAAAGCCGCGCGACAGCGCGATGTTGTGGCTCGCCTTGGGAAACACTTCCTTGGTCTGGTCCATCCCCGGGACATAGATCACGACAGGAGCCTTGCGGCGGTCCGGCAGCAGATGAAACAGACAGGAAATGGTCTTGCCGTCGTCGAAGGGCACCTCGACGCGCTCGATCGGGTAGTCGGCGACCTCTGAGCGGCGGTCCACCATCTCACCCAGCTTTTTGCACAGGTGCTTCTTGACCGGATGGTTGTCGAAATAGATCGGGTGCTGCGCCATCCGGTAGCTCTCGATCGCATGATCGTAGTGGTGGGTGGCAGTCGCCAGGGCGCCCTGGGCATGCGCCTTTTTCGCCAGCCGCTCGTGACGTTCGGCCGCTTCCCGCCAGACTTTCGGCAGCATGCGGTAATTGCGCGCGCGCTTTCCCGTCGGCACCTCGAGGTCGTCGCGCTCGAAATTCTGCACCCGCCCGCGCATGTTGAGCGCGAGGTCGAGCATCCACTGCTGATTGTCACGTTGCGTTCTGAGTTTTCTGACCATTTACGTTCCCTTTTGATTATTCACTTAAAAAAACCGGCCCTCAATACGCCGTGAGTCCCCCGTCGAGGAGCAGGGTCTGGCCGGTGATGCACGTCGCATGAGGACCCGCGAGATAACATACCGCCGCCGCCACTTCCTCGTCCGTGCAAAACCGGCGCAACGGAATTCTGTTCAGCATCAATTCGCGCGCGCCGGGATCGGCCGAAAAAAAATCGGCCCGCGACGGCGTTTCAACGGTGCCTGGCGCTATGGCGTTGACGCGGATGCCGTGTTCGGCCCACTCGATCGCCAGCATTCTTGTCATCTGGATGATCGCCGCCTTCGATATGCCATAGGTCGAGCGGAGCGCAAAGCCCAGCACGCCATGGGTCGAAGCCATGCTGATGATGCAGCCCGGCCGCGCGCTGTCGACGAGATGCCGCCCCATCTGCTGGCTGAGGAAAAAAGTCCCCGTCAGGTTGGCCCCCATCACCGCCTCCCATTCCTCGGCAGTGACCTCCAGTGCCAGCTTGCGCAGCGTGACACCGGCATTGTTGACCAGCACATCGACATGACCGAAGGCGCCGATGACTTCGGCCATCGCCCGCTCACCGCTGGACACCGAGCGCAAGTCGAATGCGACCGGCACTACCCGCACACCCGTTGGCGCAAGCGTGGCCACGGTGGCCGCAAGATTTTCCGCACGCGTGGCGGAAACCGCCACATCGAATCCATCCCTGGCCAGCGCCAACGCGACCGCGGCGCCGATTCCCCGCGATGCGCCGGTCACGAAAGCAGTCCGCCTGCCCGTGGAATCCGCTTTCCCCATCCCCCCTCCTCGACAGATAAACCGACAGCCCTAAAAAACCTTTTTCCTGCGCCATTTCCTGGGGTGATCGCTCGGGAACGTGAGCCCGCTCGCATCCACGCCCAGACTGACCATGGTCTTAGCCAGGGTTATGGCACAGCTGTAGCCTTCCAGCACGGGCACCTCCCATCCGATCTCGTTGAGACGCTGCTGCAGGAACGGACGCATCCAGAAGGTTGCCGAACAGCCGAAGGTGATGACCTCCGCGCCGTCCTCCTCGATCGCCGCGACCGCTTCGCCGACCGCCGCCTCGAGCATTTCCGATTTCTCGCCCCGCAGCGCCTTCGCCTTCTCCTCCTGGATCGACGCTCCCGTCGCAAAGGACGGCCTCGGCAGAGGAAAGTTGATGTTGCGGATCGAGGCGCAGCGATCCGCGAACCGATGCTGCACCACGAGATTGTAGTAATACATGTTGTGGATCTCGGCATGGTCGATCACGCTGAACTTGTTGCCGAGCAGGGACGCGATGTGCATCTGCGAAAAGCCGCAGGCCGTCACCGGAATGCCATACGGCCGCGCGATTTCCCGCGATTCCAGGAAACCGGGTTCTCCGCCGCCGAGCAGAACGATGGCGTTGTACTTGCCGCTCTCGCAGGCCTCGCGCACGATCGGCAGCCGGCCCGCGGCCACCAGACAGAACTCCTCCCGGCTTTCCACCGGCCAGTCCCCATAAGCAGCAAGCGGTCCGGGATGCACGTCCCATTCCACGTCTTCGAGCAGGTGCTTGACGCTGTCGTGATTCATCAGCCGGGCCTCCTTCGGCCCCTCGACAGGCCGGTGCAGGTACTTGGAGGTCTTGGGTAAATGGAACGCCTGAATCAGCAAAAAACGGAATTTCCTCTTTTCTTCGGCCACGCGGGATCTCACGGGTTATAAATGTCCAACCACTTGGTTGGTAATTTGGCGGAGGGTGAGGGATTCGAACCCCCGGTAGGTTGCCCTACAACGGTTTTCAAGACCGCCGCATTAAACCGCTCTGCCAACCCTCCGACTATGCCATCTGCCTGCCCCGCCAGTTTCCCATGACACGGGCAAGTGGCGATTGCGGTTCATAATACCATCCATTATCAACCGGTTAAAACACGAGTTCCGGCCAGCCGGCGGTGAAATCAATTGAAACTTTAAGACTGTTTAGGTAGTCTTACCCGCACAGAGAATCTTTCGATATCTCAGAGGAGGTCAGTTTATGGAACATGAAATACAAACCAGCCCGCCCGTCCGGAACATAGGCACGCAGGACATCGCCCTGCAGCAACAACAGGTATTGCGCAACACTTACCTGCTGCTCGCGCTGACCATGGTGCCAACGGTAGCGGGCGCGCTGATCGGCATCAATACCGCCAGCATCATCATCCAGCATCCGATCCTGAGTTTTGTCCTGATGCTGGGCGGGGTGATGGGGCTGCAGTTTGCGATCGCCGCCAACCGCAACAACGGCTTTGGCGTAGTGCTGTTGCTCGGCATGACGTTCCTGCTCGGCTGGTTCCTGGGCCCGATGCTCGGTTTCGCGCTGGCCCTGAAGAACGGTCCGCAACTGATAGGGGTGGCCGCCGGCGGCACCGGCATCGTGTTATTCGTCATGGGCCTGATCGCGACGACGACGCGCAGGGACTTCAGCTTCATGGGCAAGTTCCTGTTCGTCGGCATGATCGTGCTGCTGCTGGCGATGGTCGCCAACATGTTCCTGCAGATCCCGGCGCTGGCCCTCACGATCTCGGCGCTGGTCGTGGTGGTGTTCTCGCTGTTCCTGCTGCATGACCTGTCGCGCATCGTCAACGGCGGCGAAACCAACTACATCATGGCGACGACCGGCGTTTACATGAGCCTGTTCAATATCTTCGTCAACCTGCTGCAGCTGCTGATGGCGCTCTCGGGTGAGCGCGATTAGAGGATTGAACCGCCAAGACGCCAAGCGCCAAGACTTCAAAATAACGCGGGGCGAATATTCGCCCCGTTTTTTTCGACCAACTTCCGCCCCCATCCCCTAACCTCCAAAGCATAAAGATCAGTAGGGTTCCGCTTTCTTGGCGGCCTTGGCGTCTTGGCGGTTAAGAATTTCTGTCAAAGACCGCGATCGACTCGACGTGCGAGGTATGCGGGAACATGTTGACGACGCCGGCGGCGCGCAGGCGATAGTCCTTGGTATGCACCAGGATCGAGGCATCGCGCGCCAGCGTCGCCGGATTGCATGAAACATAGACGATGCGCGCCGGCGCATCGGCAGAGAGCGACTTCACCACCTCGGCTGCGCCATCACGCGGGGGGTCGATCAGCATGCGGTCGAAGCGCCCGAGTCCGGCCAGCGACGCAGTATCGATCTTGAACAGATCCATTGCCACGAACCGCGTAGCATCGGCCAGTCCGTTGGCCGCAGCATTCTCCGCTGCGCCCCTGAGAAGCGCGGCGCTGCCTTCGACGCCCACGACTGTCGCGCCGCGCCGCGCGATGGCCAGCGTAAAATTGCCGATGCCGCAGAACAGATCGGCGATGCGCTCGCCCGGCTGCGGCGCCAGCAGCGTCAGCGCGCGCCGCACCAGCACGCGGTTGATGTCGTGATTGACCTGGGTGAATTCGGTCGGGCTGAAACGGATTTTGAGATCGAATTCGGGCAGGGTGTAAAAGAGATCCGGGCTGCCCGCGGGATGGAACGGATAGGCCGAGTCCGGTCCGCGCGGCTGCAGATAAAGCTGCACGGCATGGCTGTCGGCAAATTCCCTCAGCAGCGCCTCGTCGTCGGCGCTCAGCGGCAGCAGATTGCGCAGCACCAGCACGTCCAGCGCATCGCCCAGCGCCACCTCGACCTGCGGCATGCGCTCGCGGATCGACAACCGGCTCAGCACTTCGCGCATGGGGACGAGCAGCGCCGAAATATGCGGCGGCAGGACCTCGCAACTCGTCATATCGGCGACATAGCTGCCGCGTTTTTCGCGAAAGCCTACCAGCGTGCCGCCTTTCTTGAGCACGTAGCGCGCAGTCAGACGCGCGCGACGGCGGTAACCCCAGGGCACACCATAGATCGCGGGCAGCATCTCTTCTGCCTTGACCTTGCCGATATGCCACAGGTCATCCTCCAGCACCCGCTGTTTCGCCGCCACCTGGGCACGCGCATCGAGATGCTGCAGGCTGCAGCCGCCGCAGATGCCGAAATACGTGCAGCGCGGCTTCACGCGCATCGCGCTCGGCTTGAGCAACACGTTCAGGGTGGCGAGCTCATAACTCGGTTTTTTGCGGTAGGGTGCGGCCTCCACGACTTCGCCCGGCAAGGCGCCATCGACGAAAATGGTCTTGCCCTCGTGGCGCGCGACGCCGCGTCCTTCCTGATCCAGAGATTCGATAATCAAGCGATACATGAAAATAGCGCCGCCGCAGTCAAAGCGCGGGAGGCAAAAGAAGATTTAGTCGATTGATGTGGTGCGAAGATGGGATGCGATCAGGCCTGCCACCGTGACAGGAATTCCTTCCAGTGCGGTCCGGAGGACTTGCCCAGCGTGGTTCTGACCAGGTCGCACTCGGCGCGGTGCTGCTCGGCGGTGAGCGCGCCGCGCATCAGCTGAAAACGCAGGAATACGAGATGGGTATTGGCGACATCGGTTTCGCAGTAATTGCGGATGTCCGCGATCTTGCCGGCCTGGTAAGCGTCCCACACGGCGGAACCGTCCATGCCGAGTTTGCCCGGCAGCCCCATCAGTTGCGCGATCTGGTCGAGCGGTGCGTTGGCGCGCGGCTGATACATCGCCAGGAGGTCCATCAGATCGAGATGCCGGCTGTGATAGCGGCTGATGTAGTTGTTCCACTTGAAATCGCGGCTGTCCTTGTAATCCCCCTCCCCCATGTCCCAGTAGCGCGCGGCATTCACGCCATGGATCAGACCGCGGTAATGCATGACCGGCAGGTCGAAGCCGCCGCCGTTCCACGACACCAGTTGCGGCGTGTATTTTTCGATGCCGTCGAAAAAGCGCTGGATCAGCACGCCTTCGTCGTCGTCCGCCTCGCCCAGCGACCACACCTTGAAGCTGTCGCGCTCGCGCAGCGCGCAGGAAATGACGACCACGCGATGCAGATGCAGCGGCAGGAAGTCGCTGCCGCTCACCTGCCGGCGCAACTGGAACGCCATTTCGGCGACGTCGCGATCCGCAATCTCGGCGCCAAGACCATGGAGCTTGCGCAACCCTTCGACATCGGGAATGGTCTCGATGTCGAATACGAGCGTCTGATTCATTAATTATTGTTTAAAAACAACGGATTACATTATCACCAAGCGGTGATGGCCGAACCCGGACCGCGGGCGGGCCGCTGCACATGCCTCACTTGCGCGTCCAGGCACCCGACGCATTCTGGTAGTACCAGCCCGGCTGGGCTTTTTGGATCCAGCGCTGGGCGAACGTCGCGCGGATGTCGCTCTCCCATTCCGGCTTGCCATTGGCGCGCGCGATTTCCCGGTAGAGCGCCGCGCGGTCCTGGTTCTCCGCCGCGACCAGGGAATTGACCTGCTGGCGCTGGGCCAGCGGCACGGCATTGGCGTCGCGCAGCGCGATGTTGCCGTCCCGTGTCAGGCCGACGGCACCGCTGGCATAGAATCCCGCCAGTTGCGCATGGCGCTGCTGCATGCTTGCCTGCAGGCTGGCGATTGCCGGCGTGTTGATCTCGAGATTGGCCTGAGCGAGCGCCCCACCGGCAACACCCAGCGTCAACGCAGCCAGCAATATCCGTAACCAAATTGTTGCTTTCATAGTTTCTCCTTTACTGGGCTGCCGCCGGCTTTTCGACCTTTGCGGCATCCCCGCCTTTCTTGATTTGCCATACCTCGTCGATGATTTTGTCGGCCGCTTTTTCCGCCGCCGCCGCAGGAAAATAAATATTGATGGTGACACACCCACCCAGCGCCAGTACGCACATCAACGCTGCCATTAAACCTGTGATCCTGGTATCCATGCCGATTCCCTTATTCAACAATTGCGTGCACATTGTCCTGCATTATGCGCTTGAGCCGGTCGATCAGTTCCTGCCAGCTCACATAGCGATTGTAGCCGATCACGGTGATCGCCGGGATGCCGCCGCCCTTGACGATGACATAGCCTTGCGGCGCCTCCTCCACCCCGCCCATCTCACACACGTTATTTTTCAGCTTGCAACTCAAACCCAGCTTTTGGTAGCCAAACTCCTTGAAAAACCCCAGAAAGCTGCGCTGGATCGCGGCCGCCGCTCCGGCACCGCCCAGCGCCGAGATGTTCTGAACTGCGGTCTGGCTGATCTTGCGGGGGTAGTCGCCCGCGCTGCTCTCGACCCGCGCATCGAATGTGACCGGCTGCCAGTTGGCCAGTTCCAGCCCGGAAACCTGCGCATCGATGCGCCCCGTGATGTTGCCGAAGGAAAACGTGCGCGTCAGCAGATCGAGGTCGAGACCGCGCATATCCAGGTCCGCCTGCATGCGCGACGCCTTGCCGAAAGGATCGAACAGCCTCACCTGCTTGGCAACGATGGTGCCGTCAAACACCCTGAACAACAACGCGCCATCGATCGTCAGCGTTGACTTCTCGTACGACACCCTGGGTATCACTCCGGACAACGTGCCGTGCATCGTCGGCAAGCCGGTGCTTTGCGTAAATTGCGGCATCGAAATCGGAGTCAGCGCGCCGCTGAAACTCCAGCGCCAGCCCTCCGTGCCTGAACCCGCCGAGAAATCGTTGACGGCCAGCGTTCCGTCCAGAAGCGGCACCTCGACCTTGGCCACGGCAAAGCGCGTTCCATTCATATTAAGCGGCAACCGGAACGGCCCGAACGGCAGCCGCAGCACTTCGCCGCCTTTGACCGTGATATCGGCTTGTGTCGCGGCATCCTGCCGCCAGGGGAGACGGCCATTTACACCGAACAGGGCAAAGCGGCGACCCTGGTCTTCAACCGACACGCCGTTGAGCTCAGCATCGACCGAGCGCACGTTTCCCTGGGCAATCTGCAACGCCACCGAAACTTCGCCGTCCGCACGCAAATCGCCCAACGCTGTTTCCACCAGAAATGGTTTCAGGATCCGGGTATAAAGAGGGCCCAACCTCAACCCCGATGAACGGACAGCAGCACTCACGACCTTGCCGCTTTGGTGATCCCACGAGCCGTCGAAAGCAACGCTGCCGATGTCCGGCACCGTGAGCTCCCCGCGCTCGACCTGAGTACGCGTGGAATCCGAAACGCCATCTGCATTCAACTGCTGGCCGGCCGCCGTTACATACAGCGGCTGCCAGAATACTTCGCCCGAGTTCCAGTCCGCGCTTGCGTGCCAGTGCCATTCACTGCCGCGATGCTCGGCCTCGATCCCGAAGCTGGCCTTGATCTTGTCGCCCGCATGCAGACCGTCCGCGTCGCTGAACGCCAGCGCATCCACCTTGATCTGCGCCTTGACGCTGCCCGTGCCGGTAAAAGCAATCGTGCCATTGATGATGCCCGCGCTCGGCTTGGGCACACCGGCCGGCAACCATGATGCAATACGCTCCGGTTTGCCGTTATCAATAGCGACCCTGAAGTCACTGCCGCCGGAGCCGCCGAAGCTCGCATGGAGCTGCCAGGTTTCCTGAGGCGCAGGCCGCAGCGCCACCTCGAGCGTTTTTTTACCTGCGGAATAGGAAAAGGAAAGCGGAATCCGCTTGCCGGCATCCATGATGCCGTCGGGACATTCGACGAGCGACGGTTCCAGCCGCAGTTGCGGGCACCGGACCTGCACATTGCGCCATGTCTGTCCCTGAATGGTGATCGTGCCGATGTCGAGCAGCAGCTCGCGTTTCGCCGTCAGGCTGGCCTTGAGCGCTTTTGCGGAGAAACCGGGGGCCTCGAGGTCGTCGATCGCAAGGCTGAACTGCTGCGCCTGGACTGCCGCTGCAGCGGCCATTAACGTCAATATGGCGACAATCCGAATGCCCGGACGGAGCAACACGGCGATCAGCGGCTGTGCCGTCAGGCTGGAAACACCCCGGTGGACAGGTAGCGGTCGCCGCGATCGCACACGATGGAAACGATCACCGCGTTCCGCACGCTGCCTGCGATCTGCAGCGCCGCCCACAGCGCACCGCCGGAGGAGACGCCGGCGAAAATGCCTTCCTCGCGCGCCAGCCGCCGCGTCATGTCCTCGGCGTCGCGCTGAGCGACTTCGACCACCTGGTCGACGCGGCTCCAGTCGCAAATTGCCGGCAGGTAGGCTTCAGGCCATTTGCGGATGCCTGGAATTTGCGAACCTTCGGCGGGCTGGCAGCCGACGATCTGGATTGCCGGATTCTGCTCCTTGAGAAAGCGCGACACGCCCATGATGGTGCCGGTGGTACCCATGCTGCTGACGAAGTGAGTGACCTTGCCCTGGGTATCGCGCCAGATTTCAGGCCCGGTGCCTTCGTAATGCGCGAGCGGATTATCGGGATTGGCAAACTGGTCGAGAATGATCCCCTTGCCCTGGTCGCGCATTTTCTCGGCGACATCGCGCGCCGTCTCCATGCCGCCATCTTTCGGCGTCAGCACGAATTCCGCGCCAAACGCCGCCATGGTCTGCCGGCGCTCGACCGAAAGGTGTTCCGGCATCACCAGGATCATGCGGTAGCCCATCATCGCCGCGCACATCGCCAGCGCGATGCCGGTATTGCCGCTGGTCGGTTCGATGAGGGTATCGCCCGGCCTGATCTCGCCGCGCTCCTGGGCGCGTCTGATCATCGACAGCGCCGGCCGGTCCTTGACCGATCCCGCCGGATTATTGCCCTCGAGTTTGGCCAGTAACGTGTTGCCGGTATCGCCCGGGATGCGTTTGAGCTTCACCAGCGGCGTATTGCCGACAAAATTTTCGAGGGTATGGAACACCGGTTGCGATGTGGACATGGCTTATGCGTATGATATCCGGCGCGTGGGTTCACGCACCCTGCAACAGCTTGTCGCAATAACGCGTCACGCCCTGTTCGACGTCGAGAAAAGGCTGGCGGTAGCCGGCCGTGCGCAAGGCGGCAATATCGGCCTGGGTATAGCTCTGGTACTTGCCCTTGAGCTCCCCGGGAAAGGGAATATACCTGACGATGCCCTCCTGCTGCATCTCGGCCAGCGTGAGCGGCGATTCACCGCGCGCATTGCGGCAGGCATTGACCGTGGCCACCGCCACGTCGTTGAAGCTTTGCGCAGCACCAGTCCCGACATTGAAAATCCCGGACTTGCCGGGATTGTCGAGGAAGAACAGGTTGACCCCGACCACGTCCTCGACCGACACGAAATCGCGCCGCTGCTCGCCGTTGCCGTAACCGCCGCTGCCCTCGAACAGTTTGACGCAACCGGCGGCACGATACTGGTTGAAGAAATGAAAGGCCACCGATGCCATGCGCGCCTTGTGCTGCTCGCGCTCGCCGTAGACGTTGAAATAGCGCAACCCCACGACCTGCGCCGACAGCTCGTCCCCGCTCCGCCGTACCACCTGGTCGAACAGGAACTTCGAATAGCCGTAGACGTTGAGCGGGCCCTCGCACTCGCGCGCCTCGCGGAATGTCTGGCTCGCGCCGTAAACCGCCGCCGATGAGGCGTAAATGAACGGGACTTCGTCGACAGTGCAGTAATCGAGCAATGCGCGGGAATAACGGTAATTGTTCTGCATCATGTAGCGCCCGTCGCTTTCCGTGGTGTCCGAGCAGGCCCCCTGGTGAAAAACGGCGTCGACGACACCGTCAAAACCGCCACTTTCCACTTCGCGCAGAAACGATTCCTTGTCGAGATAATCGGCAATATCGCAGTCGGCGAGATTCACGAACTTGTCGCCGCGCGACAGGTTGTCCACCGCGATGATGTCCGTGATGCCTCTGCCGTTGAGCGCCTTGACGAGGTTGGCGCCGATAAAGCCGGCCGCGCCGGTGACTATGTAATACATTCGCTTATTTAAACCGTATTTAAATGGACAGGATTGACGGGATTTTTCAAGATTAACAGGATTAACCCAGTACAAAAACAGATCTTCGCTTCGATTTTAATCCTGTAAATCCCGCTGGATCCTGTTAATCCTGCCTATTCCGAATCAAACAGCTCATTCGGGTGCACTACGGCAGTGCCGAACTTGCCCACCACGATACCCGCCGCGCGATTGGCGACATGCACGGCGTCCGCGAGACTGGCGCCGCTCGCGAGCATCACCCCCAGCGCTGCGATCACGGTATCTCCGGCGCCGCTCACGTCGAATACTTCCCGCGCCTGCGCCGCGACATGCAGCCGCTCGCCCGACTGATACAGCGTCATGCCTTCCTCGCTGCGGGTCACCAGCAGCGCCTCGACGCCGGTTTTGCGCCGCAGCTGCCGCGCCTTGGCCGTCAGCTCAGCCTCGCTCGCCCAGCTTCCGGCAATCTGCCGGAACTCGGCGCGGTTGGGGGTGATCACGGTTGCGCCGCGGTAACGCGAATAATCCTCACCTTTGGGATCGACCAGCACCGGCTTGCCGGCGCGCCGCGCCATGCCGATCATTTTCGCGATATGCGTGAGCCCGCCCTTGCCGTAATCCGACAATATCACAGCATCCGCGCTGCGCAACATGCCTGCAAAATCCTTCAGCTTGGACGCCAGCACTTCGTGACTCGGCGGCGTTTCAAAATCCACCCGCAACAGCTGTTGCTGGCGGCCGATCACGCGCAGCTTTACGGTGGTGGCGATACTGGGGTCAAGATGCAGGCGCATCGCAACGCGGTCCTTTTTCAACAGCTGCCGCAAACGCGCACCCGCCTCGTCCCGGCCGGTCACGGACAGCAGGCTGACCCGGGCGCCGAGCGCGGCGGCATTGCGCGCGACGTTGGCCGCACCGCCTGGGCGCTCCTCGATCCTGTCGATCTTGACGACCGGCACCGGTGCTTCCGGCGAAATCCGCCCGACCTCGCCGAACCAGTAGCGATCGAGCATGACGTCGCCGACGACGAGAACCCGCGCTTTGCGCAAGGATGAAGGATCAAGAATGATGGATGCACTCCGTCTGCCAGTACCAACAGTAATGGTACGGTGCGCGGACACCCTTTTTTCCCGTTTTTTCTTTATCCTCTGGACCATTTCTTCTGCCTTCTTCTTTTGCTTCTGCACCATCTTCATTTTCGTTCCGGCTGTCAACCCTGCCCGATCTCGCGATTGATCTGTTCGAGTGCCTGCAGCGGATCCGCTGCACGCGTGACCGGCCTGCCGATCACCAGATAGTCAGCGCCGCTCGCGATTGCCGCGCGCGGGGTCATGACGCGCCTCTGGTCGTCTTCGCCCGCCTGCGCCGGCCGGATACCGGGCGTGACCAGGCAGAAGGCAGGGCCGCATTCGCGCCTGAGCAACGCCGCTTCCTGCGCCGAGCACACCACGCCGTCCAGCCCACTGTCCTTGGCAAGCCGCGCCAGCCGCAGCACACCCTGCTGCGGACTGCCGTCTATGCCCACCTCCGCCAGATCGCGTTCGCCCATGCTGGTCAACAGCGTCACCGCGATCAGCTTCGGCGGTTGCTTCTCCATTGCCAATGCCTCGCGCGCCGCCTGCATCATGGCGCGCCCGCCCAGCGCGTGCACATTGATCATCCATACGCCGAGCGCCGCGGCCGCCTTGCAGGCACTGGCCACGGTGTTCGGGATATCGTGGTATTTCAGGTCGAGAAAGACCGCAAAGCCGCGGCGCACCAGGGTTTCGGTCAACGCGGGTCCGGCCGCCGTGAACAGTTCCTTGCCGACCTTGAGCCGGCACAATCCGGGGTCCAGACGGTCGACCAAAGCAAACGCGCTTTTGGCCTCGGAGAAATCGAGCGCAACAATCACGCGCGGGTCGTTCATCAGGCAATCTCCTGGTCGCTCACGCCGCCAACCCCTTCTCTTCGGTGCGGCGCGGCGAATAGGTTTCCCAGGAACCGCAGGCCGGGCAATGCCAGTAAAACTGCCGCGCCCGGAAACCGCAGTTGTCGCATTTGTACATCGCCAGGCCGCGCGTATGCTGATGCACCAGGTCCTTGATGAGTTCCAGGTCGCGGCGGCGCTCCGCCGGCGCTTCCAGCAACTGTGCTTCAAGCAGTTTGTCGAGTCCCAGTAAAGTCGGGTTGCGCCGCAACTCGTCGCGCACCAGGTGATGCGCGGCTGCCGCGTCCTGCCGTTCGAGCATGACCTGAAACACCGTGTTAAGCAGATCAAGAGATGGATACTTTTCAAGATAGCCGCGCAGCAGATTCAGCCCTTCCTCGATCCGTCCGAGCTGTTTGAACGCGGCCTGCAACCGCTCCGCCACCAGCGCGAGATACGCCGGATTCTGGCTTTCGATCCGCTTCCAGGCCTCGATCGCAAGGGCGGGCTGGCCGATCCCCGCCTCCAGATCGCCCAGCAGCATGTTGGCACGCACGCACAAACGGTGGTGCGCCATGGCTTCGCTGAGAAATGGCCGTGCCGCTTGCGGCCGTGACTGCATGATCTCGTTGCCCGCCAGCTCGCAGTAGAAATTGGCCACCTCCTTCTGGTGCGACTGGCCGGTGACGACTTCGAGCTTCTCGGCAATGCCGATCGCTTTCTGCCAGTCCTTCTCCTGTTCGTAGATATCCAGCAGGAACTTGAGCGCCGCCTCGGCATGCGCCGTGCCTTCCACCTTCAGGAGCAGTTCCTCGGCACGGTCGAGCAAACCCGCCTTGAGGTAGTCCTGCGCCAGTTCGAACAATGCCGTGAGCTTTTTGTCCTGGGCCAGGTCGGGGCGCTCGGCGAGGTTCTGATGCATGCGGATCGCGCGCTCGACCTCGCCGCGCCTGCGAAACAGCGCTCCGAGCGCAAAATGCAGCTCGATGGTCTGGGGATCGACCTTCACCACCTCGATAAAAGCCTCGATCGCCTTGTCCGGCTGCTCATTGAGAAGAAAGTTGAGTCCTTTGAAATACGATGCCGGCAGCGCGCGCGACTCCGACAGGAGCTGCTTGATGTCGATGCGCGCAGCAAGCCAGCCCAGGCTGAAGAATAACGGCAGGGCAAGCAGCCACCAGTATTCAATTTCCATGATGGATCGCTGAAAAACCGTGCGGTTTCATGCCGCGTCCGACGGGGTGGTCGTGATGTCGCCGCCGCGGGCCTGCTTGCGGACATCCCGCTTCAGTGCGACGATTTCGCGCCGCTGGCGGAACAGATGCGTGAGGCTTGCCAGAATTCCGAACGCGGCACCGACACAGAAGAACAACAGCAAAACGAATATCAGCGGCGCCTGCCATTCATGTCCGAGATAGTAATGAACCGTCACCATCTCGGTATTCTTGACGGCGAAGCTCAGCACCAGCACGAACAATGCGAATTTGAGAAGCCACAGCAGGTAACGCATGGTCTGACGAGGATATCACGGGAAGCCGTCTGATACAGCCGGGACGCGCGAAACGGGCCCGCGCGCCTCCGGCTTCCGCATAAAAAAACGGCATCATCTTTCGATCATGCCGCCGCAAACAAACGATGCCTAAGTTGTTTCTGTTTGTTATTCCTTCAAATCCACACGTTCCCGCAGTTCCTTGCCCGCCTTGAAGTGCGGAACGTATTTGGCCGGAACCTGCACTTTTTCACCCGACTTCGGATTGCGCCCGGTGCGCGGCGGACGATAATTCAGACCGAAACTGCCGAACCCCCTGATTTCGATGCGCTGACCCTGGGAGAGGCTTTTGGCCATCGCATCCAGAATCATTTTCACTGCGAGCTCGGCATCCTTCGCTACCAGCTGCGGATAGCGCGCCGCGAGTTTTGCGATCAACTCCGACTTGGTCATGGTGCTCCCTTATTGTTGAGTGTTTGCTGTATCCAGCTTTGCTTTGAGCAACGCCCCCAGATTGGTGGTGCCGGCGCTCCCCTGCTGCTTGTCCGAAGCAATCTTCTGCATCGCTTCGGTCTCCTCCGCCATATCTTTGGCTTTAATCGACAGGTTGATAGTGCGGTTCTTGCGATCGATGTTGATGATCATCGCCGTCACGGAATCGCCTTCCTTGAGATGGGTGCGGATGTCCTCGACGCGATCACGGGCGACTTCCGATGCACGCAGGTAACCTTCGATCTCGGGATCGAGCTGGATCACCGCGCCCTTGGCATCGATCGACTTCACGGTGCCGGTGACGATCGAATTCTTCTCGTGCGCGGAAATGTAGCCGGTGAACGGATCGCCGTCGAGTTGCTTGACGCCGAGCGATATGCGCTCGCGTTCGACATCGATCGACAGCACCATGGCCTCGATTTCCTCGCCCTTCTTGTAGTTGCGGACGGCTTCCTCGCCGGGCTGGTTCCACGACAGATCCGACAGATGCACCAGGCCGTCAATACTGCCCGGCAAACCGATGAAAATGCCGAAATCGGTGATCGACTTGATCTGGCCGCGCACCTTGTCGCCCTTCTTGTGGTTCATCGAGAACTCTTCCCACGGATTGGCCATGCACTGCTTCATGCCGAGGGAAATGCGGCGGCGTTCTTCGTCGATCTCGAGCACCATGACCTCGACTTCGTCGCCGAGCTGCACCACTTTCGACGGATGCACGTTCTTGTTGGTCCAGTCCATCTCGGAGACGTGTACCAGCCCCTCGATGCCCTGCTCGATTTCGACGAACGCGCCGTAGTCGGTAAGGTTGCTGACTTTGCCGAAAAGCCTTGTTCCGGTCGGGTAGCGCCGCGAGAGGCCCACCCACGGATCTTCGCCGAGCTGCTTCATGCCCAGCGAAACGCGGTTTTTCTCCTGGTCGAACTTGAGTATCTTGGCTTCGACTTCGTCGCCGACCGCCAGGATTTCCGACGGATGCTTGACGCGGCGCCAGGCGAGATCGGTAATGTGCAGCAGGCCGTCGATGCCGCCCAAGTCCACGAACGCGCCGTAATCGGTGATGTTCTTGACGATGCCCTTGACCACTGCGCCCTCTTGCAGGTTCGCGAGCAGCGCCTGGCGTTCGGCGCCCTGCGTCGCTTCCAGCACTGCGCGGCGCGATACCACCACGTTGTTGCGCTTGCGGTCGAGCTTGATGACCTTGAAGTCCATCTGCTTGTATTCGTAGGGGGTGGTGTCCTTGACGGGGCGGATATCCACCAGCGAACCCGGAAGGAAGGCGCGGATACCGTTCACCATGACAGTGAGGCCGCCCTTGACCTTGCCGTTGACCGTGCCCTGCACGATCGTGCCCTTCTCGAGCGCATCTTCAAGTTCGTGCCAGGCAGCAAGCCGCTTCGCCTTGTCGCGCGAGAGCCGCGTCTCGCCGTAACCGTCCTCGAGCGCTTCGATCGCAACACTGGTGAAATCGCCCGGCTTGGCTTCGATTTCGCCGCGATCGTTGAGGAATTCCTCAGCCGGGATATAGCTTTCCGATTTGAGCCCGGCGTTCACCACCACGAAATTGTTGTCGACACGCAGGATTTCGGCGGTGATGACTTCACCGATCCGCATTTCCTTGTGGGACAGGCTTTCTTCAAAAAGCGCGGCGAAACTCTCAGCAGCCCCTGATGCCAGGGAAGTAGTTGTTGTCATTAAGATTCAATGTGTTATAAAAGCCCGCCATGGCGACGGGGTCGGTTAAAAAACCACGAGTCGGGTCGACTCATGGCGCCTGTAGCGCTTGCCTGTAGTACGTGAGCACCTGCGCCACCACCGCCTCCACCGTCAATGCGGTGGTATCGAGATAGATGGCATCAGCACACTTTTGCAGCGGCGCCACGGCCCGCATGCTGTCGCGCGTGTCGCGGTCGCGAATATCCTGCAAAAGGGCGACCATATTAGCATTCAATCCTTTTTCCATCAACTGCTTATATCTGCGTTGCGCCCGCGCTTCGGGAGTGGCGGTAAGGAAAATTTTGAGCACGGCGTCGGGGAATACCACCGACCCCATGTCGCGACCGTCTGCGACCAACCCTGGTGGCTGGCGGAACGCCTTCTGGCGTGCCAGCAGCGCCTGGCGCACGCGGGGCAAGGCGGCCACCCTGGATGCGGCGGCGCTGACGGCCTCTTCGCGGATGGCGTCGGTGACTTCTCTCTGTTCCAGCCACACGCCGTTATTGAATTTAATGTTTATATTCAATGCAATATCTCTTATTTTTAATTCTTCTTCTAGGTTGATGCCCGTCCCCAGCGCCGCCAACGCCACCAGCCGGTAGAGCGCTCCGCTGTCGAGGTAATGAAAACCGAGTGAACGGGCAACGAGCTCGGCGACCGTGCCTTTGCCCGAAGCCGATGGACCGTCGATCGCAATCACGGGGGGCAAGCTGCCGGTCATGTTCAATGCGCCGATAACCCGGCCAGCACGTCGAAATACTCGGGGAAAGTCTTGGCCACGCAACCCGGGTCGTTGATGCGCATGCCGGCCCCGCCCAATGCCGCCAGCGAAAAACTCATGGCCATACGGTGGTCGTCGTACGTGTCGATGATGGCAGGCCGCAAAGCGCCGGGAGGGGTGATCTGCAGCCAGTCCGGCCCCTCCTCGACCCGCGCACCGACCTTGCGCAGTTCGGTCGCCATGGCGGCGATGCGGTCGGTCTCCTTGACCCGCCAACTGCCGATGTTGCGAAGGCGGCTCGGCCCGTCGGCAAACAGCGCGGCTACGGCGATGGTCATCGCGGCATCGGGAATATGGTTGAAGTCGGCGTCGATCGCCTTGAGCTTGCCGCGCCGCGCCGCTTCTTCGCCCGCACCGGCCTCGATCCAGTTGTCGCCCATCGTGACCTTGGCGCCCATCTGCTCGAGCGCCTCGGCAAAACGCACATCGCCCTGGATGCTGCCGCGCCCCACGCCTTCGACGCGCACCGGCCCGCCGCCAGAAAGACCGCTGATCGCGCCCGCCGCCAGAAAATAGGAAGCCGACGAGGCGTCACCCTCCACATAGATCTGCCCCGGGCTCACGTAGCGGCAGCCGGCGGGGATGATGAAACGCGCCCAATCCTCGCGCGCCACCTCGACACCGAATCGGCGCATGGTGTTGAGCGTAATGTCCACATAGGGTTTGGAGATCAGTTCGCCCTGCACTCTGATCTCGGTGCGGGTAGCCGTGAGCGGCAGAGCGATCAGCAAAGCCGTTAGAAACTGGCTGGAGACATCCCCGCGAATGCTGACTTCACCGCCTGCGCGCAACACCGCCGGATGGATCGCGAGCGGTGGGTAACCGGTCTTGCCAAGGTAATCAATATCGGCGCCAAGACTGCGCAACGCATCCACCAGATCGCCGATCGGCCGCTCATGCATGCGCGGCACGCCCGACAACCGGAAGTGTCCGCCGGCAAACGCCAGAACCGCCGTGAGCGGGCGAAACGCGGTACCGGCGTTGCCGAGAAAGAGTTCCGCGGCCTTGATCGGGAATACGCCCCCGGCGCCACGCACCTGCAGTTCTCCGTCCGCCGTGGCTTCCCAGGCGACACCCAGGCTGCGTAGCGCTTCGAGCATGCGCCGGGTATCGTCGGAATCGAGCAGATCGCGGATGCGCGTATCGCCGTGCGCCAGTGCGGAAAGCAGCAGGATCCGGTTGGAAATGCTCTTGGACCCCGGCAGCTTTACCGTGCCGCGCACATTGCGAATGGGGGCGAGATCGAGATAGTCCAGAGAACCCCCTTCCCTCAATCGGGTTCAGGCAGCACGGCGGGGCTGATCAGTCGCGCTTGAGCCATTTGTTGCGCGCAGTGCGGGCATGCTCGAACATGCGCCCGAGAGTTGCGCCGTCGCCGCTCTCGATCGCCGACCTCACGCTCTCGAGCTCGTCTTCATAGTCGTCGAGCACCGCGAGCAGCTCGTCGCGATTGGCCACGCAGATGTCGCGCCACATCTCCGGCGAACTGCCGGCAATGCGCACCGTATCGCGCAGGCCGCCCGCGGAAAAACCAAATAATTTCTTCGCGTCCGGGCGCCGCGCCAGCGCATTCACCAGCGCGAACACCAGCACATGCGGCAGATGACTGACGGCCGCAAAAATCGCGTCGTGCTCCTGTGCCTCAAGCGACACGATGCGCGCGCCGCACTGCTGCCACGCCGCGCGCACCAGACGCAGTGCCCGCGCCGTGGTTTCAGGCTGGGGCGTGATGATCACGTTTCTGCCGCGATAAAGATCGGCAAAAGCCGCTGCCGCGCCGCTGTTTTCAGTGCCGGCGATCGGATGTGCCGGGACAAAGCGCGGGAAATGCGTGCCGAGAAAACGGCGGGCGTAATCGACAACATCCTGCTTCGTGCTGCCGCCGTCGGTGACCACCGCATGCAGCGGCAGATGCGGCGCGATGCGCGCCATGACTTCCGCCATCTGCCCTACCGGCATGGCGAGCAGCACCAGATCGGCATCCGCCACCGCGCGCGCCGCATCGGTGCTCGCCTCGTCGATGATGCGCATTTTGAGCGCAGCGGCCAGATTCTTGCGACTGCGGCCGACACCGACCACGTGCTTCACCGCTTTTGCTTTTTTCAGCGCGAGCGCGAACGAGCCGCCGATCAGGCCGACGCCGATCACCACCAGTTTGCCGATTTTGAGGTTCGCGCTCATATTTACAGGACAGGATTTACAGGATTCTCAATGATTAACAGGATAAATCAATAGCACACAGATCTTGCAAATTCTGTTTTTTTAAATCCTGTTGTTCCTATCGCCTGCGATTTTATGCAAGCGCCTGCCGGAGGCTGTCCAGAAAGCGGGTGTTCTCCGACTCGAGCCCGATGCTGACACGCAGATAATCCGGCATGCCGTAGCTGGCGATCGGCCGCACGATGACGCCCGCCTTGAGCAGTTTCTGGTACACGCCGCGCGCGTCGCCGACCTTGAAGCTCACGAAGTTGCCGTAGGACGGGATGTATTCGATGCCCAGCCGCTTGAATCCGAGAGTGAGCTGCGTCATGCCCGCCTGGTTCAGCTCGAAGCTGCGCCGCACGAAATCCGTGTCGTCGAGCGCCGCCGCCGCGCCCGCCAGCGCGATGCTGTTGACATTGAAGGGCTCGCGCACGCGGTTCATGAGATCGGCCACGCCCGGTGCGCCCAGCGCATAGCCTGCGCGCAGACCAGCCAGTCCGTAAATCTTGGAAAATGTTCTTGTAATCAGCAGGTTATTAAATTTTTTGAGCCATCCTACGCTGTCTGCCCTCAACTCCGGTACGAGATATTCTTGGTATGCCTCGTCCAGCACCACCAGCACATGGTCCGGTAGCGCGGCAATGAAAGCTTCGAGTTCAGCCGGCCGCACCATCGTGCCGGTCGGGTTGTTGGGATTGGCAATGAAAACCAGCCGCGTATCGGACCTGACCGCGCGCACCATCGCATCGAGATCATGGCCAAAATCTTTCGCTGGGACTTCGATCCCGCGGGCCCCGACAGCCTGCACCGCGAGAGGATAGACGGCAAATGCATGCTGGGAATAAATCGCGCTTGCCTGCGGCGTCAGAAACGCGCGCGCCGCGAGGTCCAGCACGTCGTTGGAACCGTTACCGAGGACGATGCTCTCCAGCGCCACGCCGTAACGCCTGCACAGCGCCTGCTTGAGCTCGAACCCGTTGCCGTCTGGATAGCGTGCGATCTCGTCCAGCGCATTGCGGATTGCACGCTGCGCGAGCGGGCTCACGCCCAGCGGATTTTCGTTCGAAGCGAGCTTGATGATGTCGGCTTCGTTCAGGCCCATTTCCCGCGCCAGCTCGGAAATCGGCTTGCCGGGCTGGTACGGCGCAATGGCGTGGATATATTGAGGGGCGAGATCGCAGATGTTCATGGATGTGAATGGTAAACGGTGAATCGCAAATGGCAAAACGAGCGGGCCGGCCGTAGGGTCACCGTTCACTATTCACGATTTACCTCAGATTACGGCCGCAGGATAGGAACCGAGATTTTTCAGAAACGACGCCTTCTGTTCGAGCTCGGCGAGCGCTTTGGCCACGTTGGCACTCTGCTGATGTCCCTCGATATCGACGTAGAACACATATTCCCACAGCCCGGTACGCGCCGGCCGCGATTCGAGCCGGGTCATGCTCACCTGGTTTGCCGCCAGCGGGGCCAGCAGGTCGTGTATGGCCCCCGGCACATTGCGGGTCGAGAGGATCAGCGAAGTCTTGTCCTTGCCCGAGGGCGCCGTGCCATGCCCGGCGAGGACCAGGAAACGCGTGGTGTTCTTCGGCTCGTCCTCGATGTTCCGCGCCAGCAGGTCGAGACCGTAGAGTCCCGCCGCGGTTCGGCTGGCAATGGCGGCAGCCCGGCGGTCTTTGGCCGCGAACTGCGCCGCTTCGGCGTTGCTGACCACGGCGATCGTTTCGGCGTGCGGCAGATTGCGCGCGAGCCATTGCTGGCATTGCGCCAGGCTCTGGGTATGCGAATAGACCTTGCGGATGTCGGCGCGGCTTTTCGCCTTGCTCATCAGGCACTGCCGTACCGGCAACATCACTTCGCCGCACACTTTGGCGGCTGTCGTAAGCAACAGATCGAGGGTGCGGCCGATGGCGCCTTCGGTCGAGTTCTCGACCGGAACCACGCCGTAGCCCACGGCGCCGGTTTCGACCTGGCGGAAAACTTCATCGATGGAAGCGCACGGCACCGCCGGCGCCATTCCGCCGAAATGCTTGAGCGCCGCTTCCTGGCTGAACGTGCCCTGCGGCCCGAGATAAGCGACGGTCAGCGAATCCTCGAGCGCGCGGCACGCCGACATGATTTCGGTGAAGACGCGGGCAAGCGCGCGCCCGGACAGGGGCCCGGGATTGAGCTGCGCGACGCGGCGCAGCACTTGCGCCTCGCGCTCGGGCCGGTAAACCACTCCCTGCTTGAGCGCGCCGACGCGCTGCGCGATCCTCGCGCGCGCAGACAGCAGCTTCACCAGCCGCTGGTCGAGAGCGTCGATCCGGTCGCGCAGGTCTTTCAGCTTGTCGCTCATGGCGGTGATCGAGTGATTAAGTGATTGGGCAAATCAGCAATGCGCGACCGCAGGCATGTTCCATCACTTGGTCACCGGATCACTCAATTACCGGCTTCCAGCGGCAAATAGCGCACGGCAAGCACGCCTTCTATATTGGAGAGATGGTTGATCAGGTCGGCCGGAACCGCGCTGTCGACATCGACCAGCGTGTAGGCCATCTCCCCTTTCGACTTGTTGAGCATGTTGTGGATATTGAGCCCCGCTTTTGCCATCGCCGTCGAAATCTGCCCCACCATGTTCGGCACGTTGGCGTTGGCAATGCCGACACGGAACGGCGATTCGCGGTTCATCGCCACCTCGGGAAAATTCACCGCATTGAGAATATTACCGCTCTCCAGAAAATCGCGCACCTGGTCGACCACCATCAACGCACAGTTTTCTTCCGCTTCGCGCGTAGACGCCCCGAGATGGGGCAGTGCCACGACATGCGGGTGGCCAAGCATCTTCTGCGCCGGAAAGTCGCATACATAGTACCTGAGCCGCTTGGAATCGAGCCCCTCGAGCACAGCGTCATTGTCGACGATGCCGTCACGCGAAAAATTGAGCAGAATGGCGCCGTGCTTCATGGTTTTGATGCGTCCGGCATTGATCATGTTGCGCGTCACATCGAGCAGCGGCACATGCAGGGTCACGAAATCGCTGCCCTTGAGCACTTCGTCGATGCTGTGCGCCTTTTTGACCTGCGACGGCAGGCTCCACGCCGCGTCGACGGTGATTTCCGGGTCGTATCCGAGCACGTTCATGCCGAGCTTGATCGCAGCGTCGGCCACCAGACTGCCGATCTTGCCCAGTCCCACTACGCCGATGGTGTGCCTCGGCAGCTCGCTTCCCAGAAACTGCTTCTTGCCGTCTTCCACCAGCTTGTGCAGCGCCTTGTCGTCGCCCTTGAGTCCGCCGACGAACTGCAATGCCGGAACCAGGTTGCGCGCCGCCAGCAACAACCCGGCGATCACCAGTTCCTTGACCGCATTCGCGTTCGCCCCCGGGGCGTTGAACACCGGCACGCCGCGCTGGCTCATTTTCGCGACCGGGATGTTGTTGGTGCCGGCACCTGCGCGGCCGATCGCCCGGACGCCGGCGGGAATGTCCATCCCGTGCATATCGTGCGAGCGCACCAGGATGGCGTGGGGATCACTGACCTCACTGCCCACGGTATAGCGTGCCGCGGGAAAACGCTTGAGTCCGGCGCTTGAGATCTGGTTCAGCGTCAGGATGCGATAGGGTTCAGCCATTTTTCCGCTCGAAGTCGCGCATGAATTCAACCAGCGCCGTGACGCCTGCCATCGGCATCGCGTTGTAGAGCGATGCGCGCATGCCGCCGACCGAGCGGTGACCTTTAAGCTGGGTCAGGCCGTTGCTCTCGGCCTGCTTCAGAAATTCTCCGTCGAGCTTGTCGTTGCGCAGAGTAAACGGAATATTCATGCGCGAGCGGTCACCCCCGGCCACCGGAGAATGGTAAAACTCCGTCTGATCGAGATAGTTGTAGAGCAGTGCCGCTTTGGCGATATTGATCTTTTCCATTTGCGCGAGCCCGCCGAGCTTCTTCAGCCACTGGAAAACCAGACCGGCGATGTAGATCGCGTAGGTAGGCGGTGTGTTGATCATGGAGTCGGCGTCTGCCTGCACCTTGTAGTTGAACACCTCCGGCGTCGATGGCAGCGCCTGCCCGATCAGGTCGTCGCGCACGATGACGATGGTCAGTCCCGCCGGTCCGATGTTTTTCTGGGCGCCGGCGTAAATCAGACCGTAACGGGAGACGTCGATCGGGCGCGACAGGATATGCGAGGAAGCATCCGTCACCAACGGCACATTACCCGTGTCCGGGACCCAGTGGAACTCGACGCCGCCTATGGTTTCGTTGGACGTGATGTGCACGTAGGCTGCGCCGGGATCGAGCTTCCACTCCGCCTGTCCGGGCACGCAGGTGAAATTGCTGGCCTCGGAACTGGCCGCGACATTCACCTTGCAGTATTTCTTCGCCTCGCCAATGGCCTTCTTGGACCACTGTCCGGTATAAACGTAATCGGCGCCGGTTTTACCGCGCAACAGATTCATCGGCACGATGGCGAATTGTCCAGCTGCACCACCCTGCAGGAACAGCACCTTGTAGTTTTTCGGGATCGCCAGCAATTCGCGCAGGTCGGCCTCCGCCTGGGCGTGAATGGCGATGAACTCCTTGCCGCGGTGGCTCATTTCCATCACTGACATGCCGCTGCCATGCCAGTCGAGCATTTCTTCGGCGGCCTGGCTGAGCACCGGCTCCGGCAACACCGCCGGTCCCGCGCTAAAATTGAATATCCTTGACACGTTACAACTCCAGAAAAAAGAACACCTTCAACCGGATTCCCGCCGATTCGGGAGCGATGCTTGCGAGGCCCCGGGTGATATCCCGATAGTCCCGCCTCAATCGCAAGCCCCGCCTATTCTTCGTCGTCTTCGTCCGTCTCGATGATCCGCTCGAGGCCGGCGAGTTTTTCGCCGTCGTCGAGGTTGATGAGTCTCACGCCCTGGGTCGAGCGGCCCATCTCCCGGATCTCGGAAACCCGCGTACGGATCAGCACGCCGCCGGTGGTGATCAACATGATCTCGTCGTCTTTGTTCACCAGCCGGGCGGCCAGCAGCGGGCCATTGCGCTCGCTGCACTGGATGGCGATCATGCCCTGGGTACCGCGGCCATGGCGCGTGTATTCCGTGATCGAAGTGCGCTTGCCATAGCCGTTCTCGGTGGCGATCAGTACCGACAGTTTTTCGTCGCTTGCGGTCAGCAGCGAGATCACGTGCTGGCCCTTGGCGAGCTTCATCCCGCGCACGCCGGCTGCCGCGCGACCCATCGCCCGCACTTCCGATTCTGCAAAACGTACCGCTTTGCCACCATCGGAAAACAGCATGATGTCCTGCTTGCCGTCGGTCAGCGCCACGCCGATCAGGTAATCGCCATCCTCCAGCTTGACGGCAATGATGCCCTTCGACATGGGACGGGAAAACGCCGACAGCGCCGTCTTCTTGACCGTGCCATTGGCGGTGCACATGAAGATGAAATGGTCTTCGTCGAATTCCTTCACCGGCAAAATGGCAGTGATCTTTTCGTGCTCCATCAGCGGCACCAGATTGACGATGGGCCTGCCGCGCGACGAGCGGCTGCCCTGCGGCACCTCGTAGACCTTGAGCCAGTAGACGCGTCCGCGGTCGGAAAAACACAGAATGAAATCGTGCGTATTGGCGATGAACAGGTTGTCGACGAAATCGTCTTCCTTGGTCGTCGTCGCCTGCTTGCCGCGCCCGCCGCGCTTTTGCGCGCGATAGTCGGCAACCGGCTGCGACTTCATGTAGCCACCGTGCGACAGGGTGACCACCACCTCTTCGGAAGCAATCAGGTCCTCCATACCGAGGTCCTGGGTGTGGGTGACGATTTCGCTGCGGCGCTCGTCGCCGTACTGCTTTTTCATCTCGGCCAATTCATGCGAAATGATCTTGGTCACGCGCGCAGGCTTCGCCAGAATGTCGATCAAGTCGATGATCTTGTCCATCGTCTCCTTGTATTCCGCCACGATCTTGTCCTGCTCCAGGGCGGTGAGGCGTTGCAGCCGGAGTTCCAGGATCTGCTGCGCCTGAACGTCGGACAGCCGGTAGCCTTTCTTGTGCAGCCCGAATTCGGGCAACAGTCCTTCGGGACGGGACACCTGCCCTTCGCCGCGCGCGAGCATTTCCTCGACCAGCTTGGAGCGCCAGAAACGCGCCATCAGCTCCGCCTTGGCATCGGCCGGTGTCGGCGCCGCCTTGATCAGCGCAATCACGTCGTCGACGTTGGACAGCGCCACGGCCAGGCCCTCAAGCACATGTCCGCGTTCGCGCGCCTTGCGCAACTCGAACACGGTGCGGCGCGTAACCACTTCGCGGCGGTGCCGCAGAAAGGCGTCGAGGAACTGTTTGAGATTGAGGAGCCGCGGCTGGCCGTCGACGAGCGCGACCATGTTCATGCCGAAGCTCTCCTGCATCTGCGTTTCTTTCCACAGATTGTTGAGGATGATCTCCGGCACTTCCCCGCGCTTCAGTTCGATCACCGCCCGCATGCCGGACTTGTCCGACTCGTCGCGGATATCGGAGATCCCCTCGAATTTCTTCTCGCGCACCATCTCGCCGATCTTCATCAGCAGGTTGGCCTTGTTCACCTGATAGGGCAATTCGTCGATTATGATCGATACCCGGCCGCCCTTCTCCGCTTCCTCGAAATGGGTGCGCGCGCGCATCACAACCCTGCCACGCCCGGTACGGTAGCCTTCCTTGACCCCGCCCACCCCGTAAATGATGCCACGCGTCGGAAAATCGGGCGCCGGCACGATCTCGATCAGTTCATCGATGCTGATATCCGGGTTCTTGAGCAATGCCTGACAGGCATCGATCACCTCGGAAAGATTATGCGGTGGGATGTTGGTAGCCATGCCGACCGCGATGCCCGATGAACCGTTGATCAATAAATTCGGGATCCGGGTCGGCAGCGTTACCGGCTCCTGCTCCTTGCCATCGTAATTGGGCACGAAATCGACGGTTTCCATGTCGATGTCGGCCAGCAATTCGGAGGTGATCTTATCGAGCCGGCACTCGGTGTAGCGATAGGCCGCCGCCGAGTCGCCGTCGACCGAACCGAAGTTGCCCTGACCGTCGATCAGCGTGTAGCGCATCGAAAAATCCTGCGCCATACGCACCAGGGCCTCGTACGTCGCGGAATCGCCGTGCGGGTGATATTTGCCGAGCACGTCGCCGACCACGCGCGCGCATTTGACGTAGGGCCGGTTCCAGACCGTATTCGCCTCGTGCATGGCAAACAGGATGCGGCGATGCACCGGCTTCAGGCCGTCCCGCACGTCGGGCAATGCCCGGCCCACGATCACGCTCATGGCGTAGTCGAGGTACGAACGGCGCATTTCTTCTTCGAGACTTACGGGTAGCGTTTCTTTGGCGAACTGGTCCATGGGGGATGTCAGAAATTTTCTCTATGGGATGCCGCGCTTTTGGGAGCGCATAAAATTTTTTATTTTAGCATGCGAGACGTCCTGCCGTCATTGCAAAACTAAGCTCCGTGTTCGCGCTGGATCCCCTCCAAAAATCCTGAAAATTCCTTATTTTTTCAAGTGCCTAATGATTTTATGCTAGGATTTGAAATGGAACTTGAAAGATAATGGGTGCATTGCAACATTAAGGGCGGGATATCGCTCCGGCCTGGCCCGAAATTCCGCTAGGAGATTTCCTCATGAGTGCACGGCACTCAGAGAACGGTGCAAAGCGATGCTCGATGGCCTCGCGGGCATGCCGCAGGGCGCGCATCACGAGGTTTTTCCGGTCATCGGACATACTGATGAAATCGGCACCGCCTATACATCAGAAGTTCTCTGTGCGCCGCGCCGAAATCGTCAAGAAATATCTGACTGGCGAAAGCATCTCACCCAACCGCATTTACGCCGGCACCAAGGGCGGATCCCGGCCCGTCACCAAACCAAGCGAGTGCCGTGTTAGGCGTGGCAAGACGCCGATCGCCTGCCGGCGACCCAATCGCTGCGTCGGGGTCGAGGTGACGGCCGCCGGATATGGCGATTTCACAGCAATTAGCATTCCACAATTTGAAACCGGCTACCGCTAACAAGGTGTTTCATTTTGGCAACAATTAACTATCCCTTTTTCCTCAAAATCATGTTATGATTTAAGCATAGTTTGCTTTGAATTCACGGTTGTGATATTTAAGTAAACTTCGGGGAGATTTAATTTATTTATCAGGTTCACCGGCATTCACGGCGGGGTCCTAACTTCTTCGCAAAACAGGAGGCAAAAAAATCATGAGTTCAGTATTACGGAATACTCTCGCCAGCGTCGCGGTCGCGGCTTTACTAATGCCCGCGGCAGCATCGGCGCAAGATGCGAAAAACCAGGGTTACCTGACGGATACGGGGAGCGCCATCGTTCACGCGCCTGTCGCTGGAGTCTGCGTCCGCACTAGCGACTGGACCCCGGCACGCGCTGTTGAGGAATGCGATCCGGACCTGGTGAAAAAACCCGCTGCTGCCAAGCCCGCCCCTGCCCCTGCCAAGGCTGAACCGGCGGCTAAAGCCAAGCCCAAGAAGATCCCGATGGTCAACGTCGAGCAGAAAATCGAGCTGCAGGGCATGCCGTTCGACAAAGCCGAAATGACGGCAGACAACAAGAAAGAGCTCGATAAATTCCTCGATGGCCTCCACAAAGCCAACAAGGCCCGCGGTCCGGTTACGATCGGTGCTGTCGTGGTCACCGGTCACACCGACCGCATCGGCACCCTCAAGTACAACATGAAGCTGTCCGAGAGGCGTGCGGTGGTCGTCAAGGACTACCTCGTCAGCAAGGGCGTTGACCAGAAACTGATCTTCTGGGAAGGCAAAGGCCCGAAACAGCCGATCCCGGTCACCAAGTTCTGCGACAACAAGATGAAGCGCAAGCAGCTGATCGAGTGCCTGGCGCCGAACCGTCGGGTGACCGTCGAAGTGGTTGGTCGTGCTGAATCGAAGGCCAAGCCGAAACCTGCAGCCAAGAAGCCGGCCGCCAAGAAGAAATAATTCTGCTGTCTGATGAAAAGCCCTGCTTCGGCAGGGCTTTTTTTTCCATCTGCACTCCGATGCCAGAACGTCCGCAAGCCGTTGATTGCATTATCGACGCGCGCTGGGTTATCCCGGTAGAACCAGCCGGCGACTATCCTCGAGCGTCATTCGGTGGTCGTCGCCATGGGAGGTATTGTCGATGTGCTCCCCAGCGAACTGGCCCGCCTGCGCTACCAGGCAAAGCGGCACGTGGAGCTCGCCGACCACGTGCTGATCCCGGGACTCATCAACCTGCATACCCACGCCGCAATGACCCTGATGCGCGGGCTGGCGGACGACAAGTCGCTCATGGACTGGCTCAACAACCATATCTGGCCGGTAGAAACGCGGCTGGTGTCCCATGAATTCGTCCACGATGGGACGCTGCTGGCCTGCGCCGAAATGCTGCGCGGCGGCGTCACCTGCTTCAATGACATGTATTTCTTCCCCGAGTCAGCGGCGCAGGCGGTGCTCGCATGCCCATATGCGCGCAGCGATCGGCATGATCGTCATTGAATTCCCGTCGCCGTATGCCACCGACGCCATGGACTATCTCAACAAGGGCATAGCCCTGCGCGACCATTTGCGCGAAGAGCCGTTGTTGTCGTTTTGCATCGCGCCGCACGCGCCCTACACGGTAAGCGACAAGGCATTCGAACGCATTGCCGTCATGCTCGGCGAACTCGATGTTCCGCTGCATATCCACATGCACGAGACCAAGGGTGAAATCGAGAAAAGCCTGGCGCAATACGGCAAGCGCCCGCTCTCCCGGTTGCAGGATTTGGGGCTGGTAGATTCGAACCTGATCGCCGTCCATGCCGTGCACCTGACGGATCAGGAAGTCGATCTGCTTGCCACACGTGGCTGCCATGTCGCCCACTGTCCGAGTTCCAATCTCAAGTTGGCCAGCGGCATCGAGCCGCCGGCGCGTCTGCTTGGCAGCGGCATCAATGTCGGGCTGGGCACCGATGGCGCAGCCAGCAACAATCGTCAGGACATTTTTTCCGAAATGCGCCTCGCCGCGCTGATCGCCAAAGGTGCGACCGGTGATCCCACCATAATGCCCGCGCATACCGTGCTGGAAATGGCCACGCTCAACGCAGCGCGTGCGCTCGGCCTCGACAGCCAGATCGGCTCGCTGACCAAAGGCAAGCGCGCAGACATCACCGCGGTGAACCTCGCGGCCCTTGAGCTGTCTCCATGTTATGACCCGTTGTCGCATCTCGTCTATGCCGCCGGCCGTGAACACGTCAGCCATGTCTGGGTAAATGGCGAATTGCTGGTGGACAACGGCAAACTGCTCCATCTCGATGCCGCGGCGCTTGCGGCAAAAGCAAATCACTGGAAAGAAAAGATAAAGAACCTCCAGCCGGGAATCGGTTAAAATTTCCCGTATCCGGTCCTGATATGATCAACGTAGATCCAGCCGAACTCGATAAATTCAGCCAGCTTGCGCACCGCTGGTGGGATCCCGAAAGCGAATTCAAGCCGCTGCACGAGATCAACCCGCTGCGGCTCGACTATATCGACCGTATCGCGGGCTTGCGCGGAAAAGCCGTGCTGGATGTCGGCTGCGGCGGCGGCATTCTCGCCGAAAGCATGGCCGAGCGCGGCGCGCAGGTAACCGGCATCGATCTCGCGGAAAAGCCGCTCAAGGTCGCGCAGCTGCATCTGCTGGAATCTGGCCGGCAGGTCGAATACCGCATGATTGCGGCGGAAGAACTGGCACGCAATACGCCGCATTGTTTCGATATCGTCACCTGCATGGAAATGCTGGAACACGTGCCCGATCCGGCGGCAACCGTGAAAGCCTGCGCGGAACTCGTCAAACCGGGTGGTCATCTGTTTTTCTCCACCCTCAATCGCAACCCGAAATCGTATTTGTTCGCGATCATCGGCGCCGAATACCTGCTGAACCTGCTGCCGCGCGGCACCCACGATTACGCCAAGTTCATCAAACCCTCGGAACTGGCGGCGATGTGCCGGGATGCGGCATTGAATGTCACCGGCATTACCGGCATGACCTACAATCCATTCACCAGGATCTACACGCTGGGTAGCGATAGCGACGTCAATTACATCCTTCACGCCTGCGCACCCGACCGCACCACCAATGATTAAGGCCGTCCTTTTCGACCTTGATGGCACGTTCGCCGATACCGCTCCCGATCTGTGTTATGCACTGAACCTGATGCGCGAGGCGAGGAAGCTCGCGCCGGTACCGCTCGAAGCTACGCGACCGGTGACATCGCTCGGCGCGCGCGGACTATTGGGCGTAGGCTTTAACATCACGCCAGATGATCCCGCCTACCTGTCGCTGCGGGAAGAGTTTTTGACGCTTTACGAACAGAATCTGTGCCGGCACACACTACTGTTCCCAGGAATATCCGAATTGATCGACGCGCTGGAATCGCGCGGCCTGCGCTGGGGCATCGTCACCAACAAGGCCGAGCGCTTCGCAAAACCGCTGCTCGGACTGCTGGTTGGCAACCGCGCTGCGTGCGTGATCGGCGGCGACACCACCGGCAGGCTCAAGCCCCACCCGGAACCGCTGCTCGCCGCAAGCCGCACGCTGGACATCGCACCCGGAGCATGCGTTTATGTCGGAGACGACCAGCGCGACATCGAGGCCGGCCGTGCCGCCGGCATGAAAACCGTGGCGGTCGAATATGGCTACCTCAACGGCAGCATGCCGGAAAACTGGGGCGCCGACGCCATCATCGGGCATCCGCAGGAACTGTTGCAGCACATCTGACCGCGGTCATCGCGCCCCCCTGCCGATTTCGTCTGATTTCCTTGAATTTCCCGCAGCCCACCCCCATATGGGATAATGAGTTTGTAGTGCAATATCCCGGTTACCGGGGGCGACTTGGCTTCGACGTGGGTAGCGAAGCAGCGCAGGGCATGCCAAGGTCCAGTCACCTTGTTAAACAGCTGGAAATCTACACTCGCCAACGACGAGCGTTACGCTCTAGCCGCTTAATACCGGCTGGACTCTGCACCGATTTGCTCATGGGTCGGGCCGGGTAACCGGCAGCAGAGTCATACACATGGGATCGTGCCGGCCAGGGTCACTTTGGCCGGTATCAAATCCAAGGTGACTCGCGAGTGACGAGCCTGTCGGCCGGCGCGTCACAAGTTAAATCCAAATGACCTGACTAAGCATGTAGTCCTGTCTGTGTAGTGCTTGCGGACGCGGGTTCGATTCCCGCCGCCTCCACCAATTCGAGTGGTCACCCAGACCACTCAAAACCACACCAAGCCCAAGATTCCATTGGGCTTTTTGTTTTTCCCCCTTCTGTCCCGTTTGGTCTCGGGTGGTCTGGAAAAGGCCTGATTTGGCCACAGTTTTGTCACAGGATGTGCAACATTTCAAGGTCGGGGTGCATCCTGATGGCACCCCTAAAGGGCCATTGGTCAGAGCTGAAAAGATTGCGCGCTACATCTCGAAATACATGACCAAGGATTTGATTTTCGCGCATCGCCCGGACAAAAAGTGCTATTGGCGTTCAGCGTTCGATCTTCCTACAGCGCGGCGCTACTGGCTTCAAGCTCGCCCAGGTCGCGGTGATGATGGTCTTAATCTGGCGTTGGCTGAGTTCATAGCGCGGTTCGGCCTTACTCACCATGGCCTTTCATTCTTCGTCTTTCCCGATGGCCCGGGGTTCTGGTGCAGCTATAACCCGCAGTCGTCGCAATTTGCGACCGCCTTCCCCCTCCCGTTCTACAAACAGTCCGGTCTATTCCTGTGCGTTGAGGGTGGCGGGGTCTCAACTCCGGTGCGGTCTTCACAGAACGACTAGCTTCAGAGGTGCTTGCGGTGGCAATCACTGGCCTTCGGGCGGGATCTTGCGCGGCGCCTGCGACATCCGGCGGTCTAGATAATCCCGGATCTCGGCATAAGCCATCCAACTGCGCTTTTCCATCGATGCCTCGGGCGCGATCTTGCGTCGGTCCTGCGACATCCGGCGGTCGAGGTGATCCCGCATCTCGGCATAACCCATCCCGCTGGGCACTTCCATCGCTTCCTCGGGGGCCATCCTGCGCCGATTCTGCGGCCTCCGGCGCTCTACCCCATCCCAGGTCTGCGCGTCACCCGTCTGCGTGGGCTTCTTCATTTTTTCCTCGAACGCGCTTAGCTGACGATCTGCCTTTTCCTGACGTGCCGCACGATTTTTGAGTGAGTTATTGATGGCCCGCCAGGTTATGCCGAGCAGAAGAAGCGCACCCGTTGCCACCGATCCTGTGGCTATCCAGCTCCACAGTGGCAGACACTCCGTAGCACCCCACTGGAGCGACCAGCACGTTTCCACGTATGCCAGTGACTGGGTCAGAATATGCTGCAAGAAAAACAAAGCATGCATGGGAACCGCCATTTGGAACTTCTCAGGTGAACCAAATGCGGAAGCCGATCACATCACCAAGTTCTAATATCTCGGCAAAGCAGCGTTCTTGGCAAATTCCTGGCGTTTGCCTTGAAATACTCTTCTGGGGGTCGGTCATGCGCTCTTGCCTTGTTGGTCTGTTATTGATGGCGCGAGACGAATAGTCAGGCATGCCGAATATGCTGTCAAGCATGGCGAACAAATGGGGGAAAAACCGCTGGAGTAGTTAGACTCTTTCTAGCACGTTTAGAGGTAAAGAATCCGCTGTAGGCGCTTTGGGCGCCTTGGCGATCGGATCAAATAGTAAGGCATGCAGAATATTAGATCAGTCATGCCGAACAACGGACAACAAAAAGCCTCCGGAGCGGCCGGGGCTATTTTTGAGTAGGGCGGGGAATATTGAATGGGTTGTAGGCGCTTGGCGCGCCTTTGCGGTCGGATACGCCCAATACCCTGGCGGCGGCGAGCAGGTCAGATTTTGAGCTGTCTTTCATCTCCCTGAAACGCGCGACCAGCTCGTATTCCTCAGCGCTTTCCAGCCATCTCCTCATCGGGATTCCTTGGGCCAGTGCAATCCAGCGGGCACTGACTTGCAGAACGTCGGCTAGCCGGAAAATGTGCTCCATGCGCAGATTCTTAATCTTTCCGCTTTCCCAGTCTGAAATAGTCGCCTTGCTTAGGCCCATCTTCGCGGCAAATTCAGTCTTGTTCAATCCCCTCAATCGGCGGGCGGCAGCGATGCGCTCTCCGAGGGTCTTGAAGGATCCGCCACTAAGACCGTTAGCTTTTTCTACTTTCCCGTTGGTCTCTACCATTTAAGACTCTCAAAAGGATTTCGTTCGAGTATAGCAAATAGAAGGGCTGCCAATATTTTGCACAATGTTCCTTGCCACTTACTACAAAGCCGACACCTCTGTCCGGCATGAATTCAAATTCTCACGCCATTTGGGGCAGGGTCAGGAAAATTGGACGGGCGGCGAGCGACGGGGCACGCCGCGCAGCGGGGGCTGGCGCCGCCTAGACTAGATACAAGGACACATGAGAAGAGTAATAGGGAAACCAGTCTTTGATAGCGTTGCGTTGTAAGAGAGCCCGTATACCTATTTCGATACGCGCAAACGATAGGCCGCGGGTAGAAAGAAATGAGGCTTTGTGTTTTGCTGAAGCACGTTTCACCGCGGGTTTGCCCAGCGGTCGAACCAATTCACCCTCTTCCATGGCTCTCCTTGCAGCGAATCCCCGGACGTAAAATGTGACGTCCGGCATCAAATGCGCTCTTTGGGAACTAGTTTTGCCGTAATGGAAAGAAGCGCAAGAATCTCTAGCTTAAATGGGTAAATTAGCTGTCCCAGAATATCGTCTTTACAAGGCGGTGGCGAATTGAATTTCCGACACTGGGCCTGCGTGCTGTTGACCGGGGTCCGGCCGCGTTTAAGGCAGTGCCGCTCTCAAAATCTAACAATTTGATAGGTTTCAACAATTCTTCGCACTACTTGGCAAACAAAGTGATGTTTGCAACTTGTCTCTGTCATAAAAAAGTAGGAATATGGCTCGACATGGCGATGCGATGTGATGCCAAGATCCAACAGCCAGGTGTCGGTTCCTAAGAGGTGCGAAAAAGCGTATGAGCAGTCCAGACAGATCGGTTGAAGAGTTTCACAAGTATTCCGAGGAACTGGCGGAAAAACGGGTCGAGGATGACCCGAAGGTCAAGGCTTGGTACCTTGCGAAACAGTCAACGTGGCTGTTTCTGCTAGTGCTTTCCTTCCTGTTCTTCTACCTGCTCGACAAGATGGTCACGGCCTTGTCTTTGCTGTAAATCGTCAAGCTCTCCGACCGCGGCTGCATCGTTTCAGCGCCCGCACCAAAAAACAAAAAAGGCACCCGCAGGTGCCTTTTTTGCCATGTGGCGCAGACTTCAGTTCTTGACGCGGCTGCGGTACTCGCCAGTGCGCGCATCGATCTCGATCTTGTCGCCGGTAGCGCAGAACAGCGGCACCTGCACTTCGAATCCCGTCTTGAGCTTGGCGGGCTTCAGCACCTTGCCTGAGGTGTCGCCACGCACGGCCGGCTCCGTGTAAATAATCTCCCGCACCAGGCTCTGCGGGATCTCTACCGAGATCGGCTTGCCGTTATACAACACGATTTCGCAGGGCATGCCGTCCTCGAGATAATTCAGGGCATCGCCCATGTTCTCCTTGTCCACTTCGAACTGGTTGAACTCGGTGTCCATGAATACATAAGAAGGCTCGGCAAAATACGAATACGCCACCTCCTTGCGCTCGAGGTTCACCATCTCGAATTTCTCGTCGGCACGATACACCGTCTCGGAGGCCGCCCCCGAAAGCAGATTTTTGAGCTTCATTTTGACCACGGACGCGTTGCGGCCGGATTTGCTGAATTCCGCCTTCTGGACGACCAGCGGATCCTTGCCGACCATGATCACGTTACCGGCCCTGATTTCCTGTGCAATCTTCATCTCTATCCCACATCTCGTTGAACTAAAACCACTATTTTAGCTTGTCTTGGCAGAATCGCGCCAGTTTTTCTGACAATTCCCCGGCTGAGGCCAGCTTTTGAGCCCAGATCCGGGCATGCGCCCCAAGCGCCGCGCGCTCGGCCTGGAATGCCCCCCAAGCCCCGCCTACTCCGACCGGCTGCCCCCCCACCAAGTTCCATGCCCGCCACATTCCGCGCAGTGCGGCCGCCGGCCCCGGAGCCAGCCCTTCGCAGTAAAGATCGAGGAACGCCTCGAGCTTGGGCCAGTGCGCGCGCTCCCGCTGCGGGTAAATCTGCCATACCAGCGGCTTGGCGGCCCATTGCGCGCGCACGAACGAGTCCTCGCCGCGAACGAAGTTGCAGTCGCACGCCCACAACAACTCGTCGTAGCGCGGCTGCGCGACAAACGGCATGATCCGCACCTCGAGGCCGCCACGCCGGACGGTCCGGCCGGCGCCGGCGTCCGCTGCCGTGACGCCGAGGTGGTCCAGCACCTGCCCGACGATCTTGCCTTCCGGAACCGCAGCAACGGTTGGCGCTTCGCCCCTCTCCCAAGCCGTGAGCAGGCTCGCAACCGGCGCATCGTCATACGCAAACAGCGAAACCACCGTCGCATCAGCAGGCGGCGCCGGAAAGCCGACGGAAGCCCAGAACCGCTCGCGCCCGGCGCTGCCGAACGCATCGCGGCGCGCCAGCAGGTCCGCTTCGCGCAGCACGCCACCGGTCCCTGCCACAAAGCCCGGGAAGAAAAAATAACGCTCGAGAGGCAAGCGCGGGTGGGGCGATGGCAGGCCGTGATGATCGCGCACCCAGGGCTCGGCGCTCAGATATTCGAGCGTGATCCACAATGTTCGCGGGGTGCGCCCGGCCATTGCCGCGATGTACGCCTCGGGCAACCCGCATCCGAACGCTTCGACGGCGACGGCCGCGGGCGTCACGCCGGGAAAGGATGCTCCCCAGTGCCACACCTCAATATTTTCGACGCGCTGATGCGTTTCAGCAGGATCGACCTGCGGGCAGAGCGCGCGCAGGCTCGCAAGATCATCAACCCACAAGCGCACCGCAGCGCCCTGTGCACCAGCCAGCCGTCGGGCGAGACGCCAACTCACGCCGATATCGCCGAAGTTGTCTACGACCCGGCAAAAAATGTCCCAGGAAAGCGGCATGCGGATAGATAACGTGGTCGAGCACCGGTGAATTCTTGCGTAGCCTGAAGAAGCCGACGGGCCAGGCGATACTTTCCGTCAATAAAAAAAGCCGGGCTGTTCGCCCGGCCTTTCGTTGAAGCAGACTGACGGTTTAGGCCGCCTGGATGTTGCTCGCCTGCTTCTTGCCCTTGTTGCCGGCGGTGACTTCGAAAGAGACCTTCTGGCCTTCTTTCAGGGTCTTGAAGCCTGGCATGTTAATCGCCGAGAAATGAGCGAACAGATCTTCGCCGCCTTCATCGGGAGTAATAAAACCAAAACCTTTCGAGTCATTGAACCATTTCACGGTACCAGTCGCCATTTTGTACGTTCCTAAGATTGAATTGAGAATACGGGATTACCCCGCCCAAATGTTTGAATCTCAAAGCTCCCAAAGAACGAACATCCAACAACCACTGATAATCCAGACTCTCAAGGACTTGAAACTAAACACTTGGCGCCGTTATACGCCCCGTGGGTCCGTGCCGTCAAGAAAAATTTCGGCCCTGCGGCAGATTTGGCGATACCAATTTATTATCAATATGTTATTGATTTTCCTGCCGATTCACGTGATTCCGCCGGATCGAGCCTGCCAACCGCGGCATGCGCTTAACTCACTTTACCCCGCGGCTGTTCGATGCGATAGCCGACCCAGTTCTCCTAAGCCTCGACCGCGCCATCGGGCACGGACCAGAGCGCTT
>CAVTHV010000014.1:0-667155 GCA_963734595.1 uncultured beta proteobacterium | reverse complement strand
GCAGCAAGCTATAACCACCCGCTCTGTTAACAAGGAAACACCGATCAGGTCGTCCCCGCGAAGGCGGGGAACCAGTAAATTTCCGGGTAATCCGGATCTCCGCCTTCGCGGGGATGACAAAACCGTAATTGATCAAAGGTTCCCTAAACGCAAGCCATGGCCAAACGCTCGTTATTTTCGATCCTGTCCGAACAGCCGTGGTGGGTGTCGCTCGTCGTTGCCGCGCTGCTGTTCGCCGGCGTCTATCAGTTCCTGCCCGATTTCGCGGCCTTCGTCGCGCTGCCGTTCGTCGGCGTCGCGGCCCATGTCGCGTGGAAACAATTCCGCGGCAGAGCGCCGGCCGATGCCGCAGAACGCCTCGCCGCGCTGCGCGAGATGTCGTGGGAAGAATTCGCGGCGGTCATCAGCGCGGCCTACCGCCGACAGGGTTACGCGGTCGAGGCAGTCGAAAGGCGGCGCGTTCGACTTCACGCTGCGCAAAAACGGCCGGATCACGCTGGTGCAATGCCGGCGCTGGAAAGTGAACCAGGCCGGCGTCGGGCCGGTGCGCGAACTGTGTGAGGCCATGACCGCGCACGACGCCGCGACTGCGTGTGCATCAGCGCCGGCGACTTTTCCGCCAACGCGCGCGACTTCGCCGCCGGCAAGCCGGTCACGCTGCTCAGCGGCGCGGCTTTGGCGGAACTCGTCGGGGCCGTCGGGAAAAAGAACCGCGGCTGATTCCGCCGCGTGCGTCCGAACAGCCGTGTCGCGCCGGACGTTGTCTCGAAAAAAAGAACTGTGTAAATATCCGGCTGTCAGACGAACTGACCATCCATCAAAATCAAGAAATGGAGGAAGTCATGCATCTCAGCGAACGGAAGCACAATCGAAATGCAGCGTGGCAGGTAGCGGCATGCATGCTTGCTTTGAACCTGGCGGCATGCGGAGACAAGCCGCCGGAGCCTGCAAAACCCGCGCCGGCGATGAAACCTGCACCAGTTGTCCCGGAGAAAAAAGCCGAGCCGCCGAAGGAAGCAGCGCCCGCACCCAAAACGCCGAAGACAGCAAGGCTGCCGCAAACGCCGCGCTGGCGGCCAAAGTCAAAGCCGCTCTTGCCGCGGAACACGGGCTGGAGGCGCTGGTGATCGACGTCGACGCCAAAGACGGCGTCGTGTCGCTGTTCGGCACGGCGGACAACAACGCGAACCGCGACAAGGCGGGACGGGTGGCGTCGAAAGTGGCAGGCGTCAAATCGGTCGTCAACAAGCTGGTGATCGCAAGCGGTTCATGAACGCCGTGCGCCGCATGGCGCGCGTTGCACATCGATACCCGTGAAACAAAAAGACCGGCAGGTAAATTCTGCCGGTCGCCCTCCTGCGCGCGCAGTCTCCGTTAGTCGTCGCCTGCCGGCGACATGAAAAAACGCGATTGCTCAACAGGATACCCGGCGTGCGCGGCCTGCCGTCGCCGGCCGGCGACAATTCATCCTCTTCGCCGATTCGCAGACTTTATATAACGCGTTGTTTTTGTTATATATTTTGTTCTGGCACGGCAAATGCTCTACGAAGGAAACGATGATTTGCAACCAGGGGAAAACAACTTGAACAACATTCCGGCGCGGTGGCCGGTCACGAAATCGGCAAACGCATGAAGTAACGATTTTGCAGCACCCCTGCGCGATCTCCTCCACGCAGGGTTTCACCCTCCCCTGTTCCCCCGGTTTAGGCCGGGGTCTTTTTGTACGAGAGGACTATTTACGCGCAGCTGCCCGCGTTGACGCAGGCGCGCGCACCAGCAGCACCGGCACGGCAGAGGACTTCACGACGGTTTCCGCATCGCTTCCCAGAAGAGCATGATTGATGCCGCGCCGGCCATGCGTGCCCATGACGATGATGTCAGCGCGCCACTTTTGCGCTTCCTTGAGAATGAAATCGGCGACGCGGCCGGTGAGGTTCTCGTACATCACGCCCTCGGCCTTCACGCCGTGCCGCCCCGCAAGCGCGCGTGCGTTCTTCAGGGTCTTCTTGCCGCTGGCAACGAATCCGTCCGACAGATTGCCCAGGAGGTCGATCGTTTCCAGGTTCAGCGTCAGCACGGATTCGTCCACCACGTGCACGATCCGCAGTTTCGCGCGATGGTCTTTTGCGAGCCGGACCGCTTCTTCCAGCCCCAGCGTGGAAGTGTGGCTGCCGTCGACCGGCGCCAGAATCCGCTTGTACATGCTCAACCCCCTTCCGTTTCGGTGTGGTCGTAATTTGAATGATAAGTCAGGAGAGGATCCGGGCCTTGACGCAAATCAAGTGTGCTCCGCGCTGACGCCCCCATTGCATCGCCCCTCATTCCGCTACGCTTTTGCCACAATGCCGGGCGGCCTCCCCTTGTTCCGGGAGTCCGGAAATTGAGACGGGCCCTAACTATCCCGCAAACGCAGCACGACGATGGCGCCGGCGATATCCTCGTCGTTCTCCCTGCGCAGCGTGACCCGCGTTACGCTGGTTTCGACGAAACCGTGATTGGTGGCGCACGCGCGCACATAAGACAAAGACTGGGCATAATGCCGGCTCGGCTGCAGCACGAAACCTTCCCCTTGGTGCGTTTCCACCGAGAACGCAAACCGCCCGCCGCGTCTTAGCGCATTCTGCGCGCCTTCGAATACCGGGCCGAGATCGCCGATATAAATGAGCACATCGGCGGCAATCACCAGATCGAAGGCTCCGGCCCGGTCGCGCAGAAATCCGGTGATCTCGCCCTCGATCAGCAGGTCGTAAACCTTGCGTTCCTGCGCCTTCTTGATCATGTTTGGCGACAAATCCACGCCCGTGAGCGTGCGTGCAATCGGCCGGAACAGCGGGCCGCAAAGTCCGGTACCGCAGCCAAGATCGGCAATGTCCCAGCCCTCCGCAGGCGCCGCAGCCGAGACGGCATCGAACAGCATTTGTGGAGCGCGGTATTGCAGCGACGTCAAATGCCGGTCGAACACCCCGGCATATTTGTCGAAGAGGTCCACTACAAGGTGCGGGGGTGACGCGACGGGCGCTGCGTCGGCGCCGAGCGCCGCCAGGTAATACCGCAGCTCTTCCGCATTGCCGCCGCACCCGAGCGCCGCCCGATAGCTCGCGCGCGCCTCTTCATCGCGCCCAAGTGCAAGGAAGGCATCGCCACGATGGTGGAGCGCTGCGGCGAAGTCCGGCTTGATGGCGATGGCCTTGTCGCAACATGCGAGAGCCTCCTCAAATCTTTTCCTGCTGGAAAGCCAGCCGGCTTTATGCAGCCATGCGGCTTCATTCTCCGGATTCAGCTCGAGAACCTTGTCGATATAAAGAACCGCCGCGTCGTATTTGTTCTGCTGCATCAACACGACGTACAAGTTCGTGAGAATGGAAGGCCGGTCCGGAACGAGGGACAAGCTCTGCAAATACAGCTTTTCGGCCTCCGGCAGCCTGCCTTGCGTCTGGTTTTCGAGGCCCAGAGAAAACAGGCGGCGGGCCTCTTCGAGTTTATTCGGTTCCATCCGTCAAATTCCCGGTCAGTTTACCGCGCTTGCGATGTGCGGCATCGGCGGCAAGCTTTGCAATTTACAATACCCGCGGTTCGATCGGCGTCAGCTTCGCCACCCCGAGCAGCGCCTCGATGTACGCGGCGGCCGAAAACAGCGCCGCCTCGCCGCGCGGCCTGCCGATCACCTGCAGCCCGATCGGCAAACCGCTTTGGGTAAATCCGCACGGCAGCGCCATCACCGGGCAGGCGGTCACGCTTACGGCGTAGGTCATGATCAGCCAGCCCATGTAGCCGTCGAAACGCACGCCGTCGAGTTCCTCGGGATAGCGCTGGTTCACGTCGAACGGCGGGCACAGCACCGTCGGACACAGCAGGAGATCGTAGTTCTCGAAGAATTTCGCGACGCTGCGCACGATCTCGCCCTGCGCGATTTCCGCGGCGACGACGTCCCGCAGCTTCAGCCTCATGCCGAATTCGGTGTTCTCGATGACCTCGGGTTTCAGCAGCTCGCGGTACTTCTTCAGCAGCGGCGCCATGCGCGCGATGTAGACCGCGCCGCGCAGCGTCAGAAAATCCTTGCCGGCGTCAGCGAGGTCGGGATGGGTTTCGTCCACCGTCACGCCGTCCTGCGCGAGTTTCGCGGCCGCGGCCTGGCAAACCGCGTGCACTTCGCGGTCCACCACCGGCGCGATGCCGAGATTGCTGCTGAACGCGGCGCGCAGCGGGCGTTGCGGCCGCGCGGCCGCCTGCGCGAAACTTGGATGCGGCCCGACCTGCGACAGCGGATCGAGCGGATGGAAACCCGCCTCGGCGTCGAACATCAGCGCCACGTCGGCCACGTTGCGCGCCATCGGGCCTTCCACCGACAGCGGCGAAAACGGCTGCTTCTGCACGCGCGGCACCATGCCCGGGCTCGGCCGGAGTCCGGTGATCGAACAGAAGCTCGCCGGCGTGCGGATGCTGCCGCCGAAATCGTTGCCGGTGGCGAGCCACACCTGGCCGGCCGCAAGCGCCGCCGCCGCGCCGCCCGAGGAGCCGCTCGCCGACATGCGCGTGTCCCACGGGTTGCAGGTGGCGCCGAAGACATCGTTGAACGTGTTGCCGCCGGCGGCGAACTCCGGCAGATTGGATTTGCCGATCACCACCGCGCCGTTCGCCTCCAGCCGCTCGACCACGAGATCGGAGGCCGGTGCGATGCGGTGCGCATATATGCGCGAGCCGGAGGTGCAGCGCACGCCCGCGACGTCGGTGTTGTCCTTGACCGCGATCGGCAGGCCGTGAAGAAACTGCGGCGGCCGCTCGCTCCCGCTTTCTTTCATGATGCGCTGCGCGTGCTCGCGCGCGCGTTCCACGCACAATGTGACCAGCGCGTTGATTTGGGGATTGGTCGCGGCAATGCGCGCTTCCGCCGCATCGATCAGTTCCAGCGGCGAGATTTCGCGGCGCTTGAGCAGCGCGACGGCCTCGGTCGCGGTGAGTTTGTACAGTTCCTGCATGGCGGCATTTCCTCCCTGCTGTGGTTTCCCTGCGGCTGCAGTGCCGGAACTGTTCATGATAGGCTAGAATCTCTGGCGGGAACACCTGCACCACCCTCACAACGACAACCCGAGACAGCCATGACAGTCACATCCTCCCTGCCCGCCCGTTCAGGTGCGCAATTGCTGGTCGACGCGCTGAAAGTCCACGGCGCGGACATCGCGTTCGGCGTCCCCGGCGAAAGCTATCTCGCCGTGCTCGACGCGCTCTACGACGCGCAGGATAAGCTCAAGTTCGTGATCTGCCGCCAGGAAGGCGGCGCCGCCAACATGGCCGAGGCCTACGGCAAGCTGACCGGCCGCCCCGGCATCTGCTTCGTCACGCGCGGCCCCGGCGCGGCCAACGCCGCGGTCGGCATCCACACCGCGTTCCAGGATTCGACGCCGCTGATCCTGTTCATCGGCCAGGTCGGCAGCCAGGTCGTCGAGCGCGAAGCGTTCCAGGAAGTCGACTACCGCCGCATGTACGGCCAGATGGCGAAATGGGTGGCGAGCATCGACCGCGCCGACCGCGTGGCCGAATTCGTCAGCCACGCGTTTCACACCGCGACCTCGGGCCGGCCCGGCCCGGTGGTGCTGGCGCTGCCGGAGGACATGCAGAAGCAGACCGCGCCCGCGTCGCGCGCCGGGCGTTATCAGCGCGTCGCCGCGCATCCGGGCGCGGCCGACATGCAGAAGCTGCGCGAGATGCTCTCCCAGGCGGAGCGCCCGTTTGTCATTCTCGGCGGCAGCGGCTGGGATGAGAAAGCGTGCGCGGATTTCCAGGCATTCGCCTCCGCCTTCAACCTGCCGGTCGGCTGCTCGTTCCGCGCCCAGAGCCTGATCGACAACCGCGATCCGCATTACGTCGGCGACATCGCGGTGGGCCTCAATCCGAAGCTCGCCGAGCGCATCAAAAACGCCGACCTGCTGCTGGCGATCGGTTCGCGGCTCGGCGAATGGACGACCGGCGGCTACACGCTGGTCGAAGTGCCGCGGCCAAAACAGAAGTTCGTCCATGTCTTCTCAGGCGCGGAAGAACTCGGCCGCGTCTATCAGGGCGATCTGCTGATCAATTCGGGCATGCCGGAATTCGCCGCCGTGGCGCGCACGCTGGCGCCCGCGCGCCGCGTGTGGGACGAGTGGACCGAAGGCGCGCGCGCCGATCTCGAAGCGTGGCAGCAGCCGGTGGCCGTCCCGGGCAAGGTCAACATGAGCGAAGTCGTGCATTTCCTGCGCGGGCGGCTGCCGCCCGGAGCCATCATCACCAACGGCGCCGGCAACTTCTCGATCTGGGTCCACCGCTTCTATCCGTACACCGGTTTCGGCACCCAGCTCGGCCCCACCAGCGGCGCGATGGGTTACGGCGTGCCGGCGGCGATCGCGGCGAAGCTCGTGCATCCGGACCGCCCGGTGATCTCGTTCTCCGGCGACGGCGATTTCCTGATGACCGGCCAGGAACTCGCGACCGCGATGCAGTACGACGTGAAGGTCCTGTTCTGCGTCGTCAACAACGGCATGTACGGCACCATCCGCATGCACCAGGAGCGCGACTTCCCGGGACGCGTGAGCGGCACCCGGCTCGTCAATCCCGACTTCGCGGCGCTGGCGCGCGCCTACGGCCTGCACGGCGAGATCGTCGAGACGACCGCCGACTTCGCGCCGGCGTTCGAGCGCGCGTGGAATGCGAAGACGTCGGCGCTGATCGAGTTGCGCATCGATCCGGAGGCGATCACGCCGCGGACGACGCTTGTCCGCGATTCGCGCCGAAGCTTTGAAGAACAAAAAATGATTAACCGCCAAGGCCGCCAAGCACGCCAAGAAGAACAATAACTATATAAACGACCTGAGCGATTCCACTACATATCGCGATGAACAGTATAAGGTTATCGTTCTGATTTTTGATCGAGTTTGCTGTTGAATTTCTTGGCGTTCTTGGCGTCCTTGGCGGCCTTGGCGGCAAATTTTTTTGGTTTTTAAATATGATTCGATATCTCAAAGAAAACGACATCAAGCAGTTGCTGACCATGCCGCTCGCGCTGGAGCTGGTCGAGCAGGCGCTGAAGGACCTCGCGCTGGGACGCGCCATCGACATTCCGCGCGTGCGCACGCATATCCCGGAGGGCATCCAGCACGTGCTGCAGGCGGCCGCGCCGGCGCTCGGGTTCATCGGCTTCAAGTATTACTACACGCGCCCCAGCGGCAAGAGTTTTTACGTGCACCTGATCAACACCAAGACTGCGAAGCTCGAGGCCATCATCGAGGCGGTATGGATGAGCATGGTGCGCACCGGCGCGGCGAGCGGCGTGGCGACGCGCCATCTCGCGCGCGAGGACGCGAGCATAGTCGGCCAGATCGGCGCCGGCTACCAGGCGATCAGCCAGCTCGAAGCCGTGTGCGCCGTGAGAAAAATCCGCACCGCGCGGGTCTGGTCGCGCAACGCCGACAAGCTGCAGGCCTACTGCAGCGCGATGTCGCAGCAGCTTGGCATTGCCGTTCTTCCCGCCGACTCCGCGCAGACCGCAGTGCGCGGCGCGCACATCGTCAACGTCATCACCAAGGCGGCGGAGCCGGTGCTGAAAGGCGACTGGCTGGAACCGGGCCAGCATATCAACGCCGCCGGCTCCAACGCGTTAAGCCGGCGCGAGCTCGACATGGCCGCGGTCGGCAAGTGCGACGTGATCACGGTCGACGCGCGCGGCACCGCGCGCAACGAGTGCGGCGACCTGCTGCCGGCGGTGGAAAAAGGCCTGCTGCGCTGGGACACGCTGACCGAGATCGGCGAAGTCATCGCGGGGCGCGCGCCGGGCAGGACGTCGCCACAGCAGATCACGCTCTACGAGTCGCACGGCATGGGTCTCCAGGACCTGTACGTCGGCGCGCGCATGCTCGCACTCGCGCGCGAACGCGGCGTCGGTGTCGATCTGCCGATCGGCGATTGAAAGAAAAGCGGAGACACAGAGGACACAGAGGACACAGAGGACACAAAGAGAAATTTTATCCAATATCGGCCTGCGAGTACATAGGCGAGACGGATCATAACCCGTTGTTTTATATTATATAATTGTTTTGTTTTTCCTTCGTGTCCTCTGTGTCCTCTGTGTCTTCGCTGTTGACCTTGAATCGCATACTCTGAGGATCACCCATGAACGCCAACACTAAAACCATCGGCTTCGTCGGCATCGGCGCCATGGGCACGCCGATGGCGGCCAATCTCGTCAAAGCGGGATACCCGCTCGTGATTTACGATGCCGATCCCGCGCGCACCGCGTCTTTCGCTTCAACGCATAAAGTCGAGGTTGCCGGCAGCCTCGTCGAGCTCGGCCGCGGCAGCGATATCGTGATCACCATGCTGCCCGACGGCAAAATCGTGCGCAAAGTGCTGTGCGGCGACAACGACGGTTTTCAAAACTGCGTCGCCGCCGGCCTGAAATCGGGCGCGACCGTGATCGACATGAGCTCGTCGTCGCCGCTCGGCACGCGCGAGTTGGCGGTGTTACTGGAACAGCGCGGCGTGAAACTGATCGACGCGCCGGTGTCGGGCGGCGTGAAGCGCGCGGTCACCGCGGAGCTCGCGATCATGGCGGGGGGCGAGCCGGCGCTGTTCGAGCAATGCCGGCCGCTGCTCGAAAAAATGGGCACGCAGATTTTCCATGCCGGGCCGCTCGGCGCGGGGCACGCGATCAAGGCGCTCAACAACTACGTGTCGGCGGCGGGACTCGTCGCCGCCAGCGAAGCCGTGATCGTGGGCCAGCGCTTCGGACTCGACCCGGAGAAAGTCGTGGACATCCTCAACGCCTCGACCGGCATGAACAACACCACCAAGGTCAAGGTGAAGCAGTTCATGCTGTCGGGCGCGTTCAACGCCGGGTTTTCGATGGGACTGATGGCGAAGGACTTGCGCACGGCGCTCGAGATCGCGCAGTCCGTCCACGGTCCGGACGCCATGGCCGCGCAAACAGTCGCGATGTGGAACGCGGCGGAGCAGACGCTCGGCCCCGCCGCCGATCACACGGCGATGTTCAGGTTCCTCGAAAACACTTAGAGCGCGCTGCTGAAGCCAAGATAGACGCGAGCCACAGAGGGCGCAGAGTTCTCAATATCAATACCCCGCTCGAGGCAGTACACGAGAAGATGGCACTAAGCCTATGTTAAAACGGCCAGACTGAAACCTGTCTCGTTTCGGTGTTTCCTCTGTGTTTATCTGCGTCCATCTGTGGCAAATTGGTCATTCGTTATCGGCCGCTACGGCAGCAGGACCGTCGATCCCGTCGTCTTGCGGCCTTCGAGATCCATGTGCGCCTGCGCCGCGTCTTTCAGCGGATAGGTCTGGTTGACCGAGATCTTCACCTTCTTGCTCTTCACCACCGCGAACAGTTCGCGCGCCGCGGTCAGCAGGTCTTCGCGCTTGGCCGGTGTAGGTGAACAGCGTCGGGCGCGTGAGGAACAGCGAGCCCTTCTGCGCCAGGATGCCGGGATTGAACTGCGTCACCGCGCCCGATGCGTTGCCGAAGCTCGCCATCATGCCCGAGCGGCGCCAGGCAGTCGATCGAATCCATGAACGTGTCCTTGCCGATGCCGTCGTACACCACCGGCACGCCCTTGCCCTTGGTGATTTCCTTCACGCGCTCGACCAGTTTCTCTTTCGACATCACGATCACGTGCTTGCACCCGCATTTCTTGGCGATCGCGGCCTTCTCGTCGCTGCCGACCGTGCCGATCACCGTCGCGCCGAGCGCCTTGCACCACTGGCTGAGAATCTGGCCGACGCCGCCGGCCGCGGCGTGCACGAGCACCGTGTCGCCCTTCTTGACCTTGTAGGTGCGGCGGCACAGATACCACGCCGTCATGCCCTTCAGCATGATAGAGGCGGCGATCTTGTCGTCGATGCCGGCGGGGATTTTTACCAGGCGGGCAATCGGACGGATCAGCACTTCGGCATAGGATCCGATCGGATTGGCGTAGGCGACGCGGTCGCCGACCTTGAACTCCTTGACCTTGGGCCCCACCGCCTCGACCACGCCTGCGCCTTCCATGCCGAGCGTGATCGGCATCTGATTCGGATAAAGGCCGGTGCGGTGATAGACGTCGATGAAATTAAGACCGACGGCGGTATTGCGCACCCGGACTTCGCCGGGGCCGGGATTGCCGACCTGGACTTCCTCCCAGCGCATTTTTTCGGGTCCGCCGGTTTCATAGATACGAATGGCATGTGGCATTGCGTCTTCTCCTTGTTGATTGACTCGAACGCCGTCCGCATGGCGGGCGGCTGAAAATTCGGACTTGTGACTATAGCGCCCCGAAACAGTTGGGGCAATCGAAACCCTCATCGCCCGCCAACTTCCGCATCACTGCATAGAGCGCATTCTGCGCCTCGAAGCCGATGCCGGGCCGTTCCGGCAGTTTCAGGCAGCCATTCTCCACTTTCGCGTCGTCGGCGAAGCCGGCGAAAATGCCGAACACGCCGGGATAGGCCTCGCAGCCGCCCAGGCCGAAACCGCCGACGATGGCGAGCGTCATCTGGTTGCCGCCGTGCGGGAAAACGGATTTGCGGTCCCAGCCGTTTCTCCCCAGCATTTCCAGCGTGCGCGAGAACTGCACGATGCCGTAGGACTGCGGCACGTCGGTCTGGATGATGTCGCGGTCGGCGCGCAGCCCGCCGAAGCGGATCAGGTTCTGCACGTCCTGCGTCGAGAACAGGTTCTCGCCGGTGCCGATCGGCGCATCGTAAATGCCGGCGACTTCCGCCAGCAACGCGTAGTCGAGCGGATCGGTCGGCTCCTCGAACCAGCGCAGCTGGTATGGCGCGAGCGCTTTGGCGTAAGCCAGCGCGCGTGCGCGATCGAACCCGGCGTTGGCATCGACCGCGAGGTTGGCGCTCGACGCGACAATCTTCAGTGCCGCCTCGACGCGCTCGACATCCTCGGGAATGGTCGCGCCGCCCACCTTGATTTTCATCGTGGTGTAGCCTTCGTCGAGCCGGCCCTTGATCTCGTCCTGCAATTCCCTGATGCCCGCGCCCGGCCGATACCAGCCGCCGCCGACGTAACACGGCACTTTGTCGATCACCTTGCCGCCGTTGAATTTCTCCGCCAGCACGCGGTGCAGCGGCTTGCCCGCGATCTTGGCGACCGCGTCCCACACGGCGACTTCGATGGTGCCGACCGCCACCGAGCGCTCGGTATGCCCGCCCGGCTTCTCGCGCTGCATCATGCAGGCGAGAATTTTCTCCGGGTCGAAATTATCGCCCGCGCCGTTCAGCAGCGTTTCGGGATCGGCCTTGAGAATGCGCGGGATGAAGCGGTCGCGCATCTGCGCACCGCAGGCATAGCGGCCGGTGGAATTGAAGGCGAAGCCCGCGACCGGTTTGCCGTCGCGGACCACGTCGGTGAGCACCGCGACCACCGAGGTGGTCATCTCGCTGAAATCGAACACCGCGTTGCGCAGGCTCGATTTCAGCGGAACCGCGGTTTCGCGGATGTCAACGATGCGCAATAGTCAAAATCCCGAAAAAATCAAAGACCCGAAGCGACAGAGAACAGCAGAGGACACAGAGGAACCCATAAAAAATCACACGAACATTGGCCACAAACCATGTTTCGATATTCTGTTTATTTCTCTGTGCTCTCTGTGTCCTCTGTGGCAAATGCTTTTTGGTCTTGAGGCAGAATCCGCGCGGTCGCGCCGCTCAGTTCACCGTGATGCCGGCGTTCTTGATCACTTTGCCCCACTTTGCGACTTCGGTTTTGACCTGCGCCGAGAACTCCTTGGGCGAGCTGGCGATGACGTCGAAGCCCAGGTCGCTTACCCGCTTCTTCACGTCGGGCTGCGCCATGATCTTCTTCACTTCGGCGTAAATGCGGTCGACGACCGCCTTGGGCGTGCCCGCGGGCACCAGCAACCCCTGCAGGGTGTCCGCTTCCTGCCCGGGGAAGCCGGCCTCCGCCATGGTCGGCACATTCGGCAGCGCCTCGGAACGCCTGGCGCTGGTCACGGCCAGCGCATGCAAGCGGCCGGAGGTGATATAGGGCGTCGTCGGCGGCAGCGCGGTACAGCCCACCGGCACCTGGTTCCCGACCACCGCCGCCACCGCCGGTCCGGCGCCGCCATAAGGCACCGTCGCGATGTCGGCCTTGGTGGTGAGCCGCAGCAACTGGGCCGACAGGTCAGGAGTCGTGCCCACGCCCGGCGTCGCGATGCTGAATTTTTTGGGATCGGCCTGCATCAGTGCAACCAGATCCTTCACGGTCTTCGCCGGCAGGCTGGGATGCACCACGAACACGTTGGGCGATGCCGCGACGTTGGAAATCGGGATGAAGCTCTTGTACGGATCGTACAGGAATTTTCTTGTACAGAGCCGGGGTTGACGACGAAGCTCGAACTGACGATCAGCAGCGTGTAACCATCGGGCAACGCGTTCGCCGCGATGCCCATCCCGATATTGCCGCCGGCGCCGGCGCGATTGTCCACCACCACCTGCTGGCCGAATGCCTCGGTGAGCTTCTGCGCGAGAATGCGCCCCATCGTGTCGGTGGGCCCGCCGGGCGCGAACGGCACGATCATGCGGACCGGCCGCGCCGGGTACTGCGGTTCGGCCGCGGTGGCCGCGCACGCAGTAAACAGCACGCAGGCTGCCGCTATCGTGGATTGCAGGAACTGGGACGTTTTCATGGCTTTCCTCTCAGTAGGGATCCGCTACCGCGGAATTCGATTGTTGGCGTTTTCGGCAAGAGACGCCGCAGGCAGGGCGACAGCCGCATGCGGCAAGGCGAATTTTGCTCTCTTGAATGGCCTTGTCAACAGAAGTAACCCGCGGATGAATCCGGATCGCGCCTGCGCCGGCCGGTCCCGCCGCGGCGCATGCACATGGCATGAGCGCCGGCCGCAAGATGCATCGAGGGCGCTCTGGTGCTACACTCGCCATCCTCATGTCCGCCGCGCGCGGTCGCGGCCAATCGTCGCCAGATACGTCGTACCCTGAAAATCATGCCTTCACCCCGCATCGCCCTGATCCATGCCACGCCGGTGGCGATCGACCCCATCGTCGGCGCCTTCCGGCGCCTGTGGCCTGAAGCGCGCCTCACCAACCTGCTCGAGGATTCGCTCGCGCCCGATCTGGCCGCGGACGGCAGGCTCACCGACAGGATGATCGGACGCTTCGTGCTGCTCGCGAGCTACGCGCACGATTGCGGAGCGGACGCGATTCTTTTCACCTGTTCGGCGTTCGGTCCGGCGATCGAAGCCGCGCGCGCGGCACTGAACATCCCGGTGCTGAAACCCAACGAAGCCATGCTCGAGCAGGCGCTGGCGGCGGGAACGCGCATCGGGCTGATCGCGACCTTCGAGCCCAGCATCCCCGCGCTGAAGACCGAACTCGAGCACAGCGCGAAAGAAAAAAATTACAGGCTTTCGATCACTTCCCGCGCGGTTCCGGCAGCGCTCGCGGCGCTGCATGCGGGCAGGGCCGACGAGCACGACCGCCTGATCGCGGCCGCGGCCGAAGAAATCGGCGATTGCGATGCGCTGATCCTCGGCCAGTTCTCGATGGCCAGCGCCGCCTCGATCATCCGGCCCCACGGCAAACGCAAGGTGCTCACGAGCCCGACCGCGGCGGTGATGCAGTTGAAGCAGCTGCTGTCGGACTGATGGCGGCGGCCAGGATCGACAGGCCGCTTTTCGCCTATCCCTGAAGTTTGGACCGGGGAAGTTTGCCAAAAGAAAAAGCCGGCTCACGCCGGCTTTTTTTCGATGGTTGCCGGGGCCGGTTCATCGACCGCCGTCATCCCGGCTGATGCCGCGTCACTTCTTGTGGCACTTGGTGCAGTTCTTGGCGTCGCTGGTCTTGAAGGCCTTCTCGCCATTGTGGCAGGTGCCGCAGCCTTTGCCGGCGTTGATGTCCGCCATCTTCGCTTTGCCCGCGTCTTTCTTCATCTGGAAAATCTTGGTGTGGCAATCCGGGCACTTGAGTCCCGCGCTTGCATGCACCTTCCCGTCGAACGTAACCTTGCCATTCGGCGCGTCATACACCGCCGATTTCCCCGGAGGAACGGCGATAGCAGTACCGAAGAAAAGCACCATTACCAACAACGTCAGCCAAGTCACAACGATTTTCATTTTTCTTCCCCTTAGAAAGATTCACAACTTCATTCGCGTGCATCGAACCGGCCGCGCATATTGTACCACTGCGCACCCTCCGAATCGACACGCCGCTTATCGCCCGTCCTGACCGCTAAACCCGAGTCTTTTACTGCGGTTTTCACAATCGATCCGACGCGCCGCTCCGGCAATACGTGGATGATTACACCCCTCCGGAATTCGGGAGAGGAACGCTGCGCCCGGCCCGCGAATGATTCCGGTTTATCGCGTCGGCAAGAGCCCGTCGATCGGCTGCGCGAGAACGGAGCCGCCATCCTAGCGTTCGCCGAGCAGCGCCTTCGCCGTCAGCCCGCACACCGCTTCGCGCTCGCTCTTCGTCAAACCCGGGATCGCGTCGACCGCCGCCATCGGATCGTCCGGCCCCATGTCGAACGGATGATCGGTGCCGATCACCACGCGGTCGGCGCCGACCTGGTCGATCAGGTAGCGCGCGGCCTTCGGGTCGTGCGTCAGCGAATCGAAATAGAAGCGGCGCAGCAGATCGCGCGCCGGGGTCTGCGTGTTGACCTTGGGCTCGGCCCGTACTCGCTGCCCGTGCGCGAAGCGCCCGATCTGGTACGGGAAAAAACCGCCGCCGTGCGCGCACAGGATGCGCAGCGTCTTCAGTTCATCGAGCGTGCCGCTGAACATCAGGTGGCCGATCATCAGCGTGGTGTCGAGCGGGAAGCCGACGAAATTGCTGAAGTAATAGTCGTCCATCCAGCCTTCGGCCAGGCACTGGTAGGGATGGGCGAAGATGAAGCAGCCGAGCTGCTCTATGGTCTTCAGCAGCTTGCGGAATTTTTTGTCGGCCAGCGGCAGGCCCTCGATCGAGGTGCCCATCTCCACCGCCTTGAACTTGTGCTCTTTCACCACGCGCTCGAGTTCCACGATCGCCGCATCCGGATCCTGCATCGGCAGCGTCGCCATGCCGCGCAAACGGCCGGGATGCTTCGCGACCATTTGCGCGATGCCGTCGTTGGTGAGCCTGGCGGCAGCCAGGCCGGCATCGGCGGACAGGTGGTAAAAATAGATCGGCGGCCCGGCCGAAAGCACGGAGATATCGAGGCCTTTGCGGTCCATCCACTCGACCTTGGCATCGGCGTCGTAGAACGTCTGCTGCAGCTCGGCCATCTTGCCGTGCACGTTGAAATAACGCTTGCCGTTTTTGTCCTCGATTTTCATCCCGAACCGCTCCGGATCGCGCTCGAGGGCGGCGATGATGGTTGGCGGGACGACGTGGTTGTGCAGATCGATGTTCATCTTTTTCCTTGTTCAACTATCTTGTTCGATTATGGTTTCCTCTGGCGCACCCGTCAAGCGGGTATTAAAAAGAAGCCTTGGCGGTTTCGCTCTTGTTCACTCCGCCTTGATGCCGGCCGTTCTGATGACTTTGGTCCATTTTACAGTCTCGGCTTTGATCGTCGCCGCAAATTCTTCCGGCGTGTTGCCGATGACGGCCGCACCCTGCGATTCGAGGCGTCCCTTCACGTCCGGGCTGCGCGTGATTTTCGCGAACTCGTCGTGCAACCGCCTGACGAGGGCGGCCGGGGTCTTTGCAGGCACGACGATGCCATGCCAGGAAGTCGATTCGTAGCCGGGGAATCCCGACTCGGCGATCGTCGGAATATCCGGCACGGCAGCGGAGCGCTGCGCGCTCGTCACGGCCAGCCCGCGCATGCGGCCCGCTTTCACGTGCACCATGGCCGGCAGCAGGTTCATGAACATCATCTGCACCTGGCCTGTAAGGACGTCGTTGACGGCCTGCCCGGTGCCTTTGTAGGGAACATGCACGATGTCGAGTCCCGCGACAAGCTTGAGCAATTCCATCGAGAAGTGATTGGCCGTGCCCACGCCGCCCGAAGCGAAATTGAGCTGGTGCGGTTTCGATTTCACCAACGCGACCAGTTCCCTGACCGAACGCGCCGGCAGGCCCGGATACGTGACCAGCAGGTACGGCGTCGACGTCAACATCGTCACCGGGCGGAAATCGCGCGCCGGATCGTAGGGCAGCTTCGGATACAGTTCGGGATTGATCGACAGCGTGCCCACCGTCGCCTGCAGCAGCGTATAGCCGTCGGGCGTCGCGCGTTTCGTGATTTCGCACGCGATCGCCCCGGCTGCGCCGCCGCGATTGTCGACGACGACCTGCTGGCCGAGCGCTTCGCCGAGCTTCTGGCTGAACAGCCGCGCGACGAGGTCGCTGGGCCCGCCCGGCGGAAACGGCACGATCAGCCGCAAGGGGCGGTCGGGATAGGCCGCGGCGGCCATCGCCCCGGCGGGGGCGCACCATGCGGCGATCAGCCCCGCAAAGAAAAGAAAATGCAGAATGATGGCCGACTGGCCGCCCGCTGTTCGTATTTTTCGAGTTCTTCGTTCATGGTTGACCCCTTCAATCCGCCTTGATGCCGGCGGCCTTGATCACTTTGGCCCACTTGGCGGTTTCCGTCCTGATGACAGCGGCAAATTCTTCGGACGTGTTGCCTACCGGCTCGGCACCGTCATGGAGCAGCACGCCCGCCGTCTCCGGCAGATGCACGATCTTCGCCACTTCCGCGTTGAGCTTCGCGATGATGGCCTGCGGCGTCTTCGCCGGCGCCAGCATGCCGTTCCACGGCCCGTGATCATATCCCGGCACGCCCGACTCCGCGATGGTCGGCACTTCCGGCGCGGCCGGAGAACGCTTGATGGTGGTCACCGCGACCGCCCGCAATTTCCCCGACCTGACGTGCGGCAGCACCGACGGAATCGTGGCGAAATTGAGCTGGACCTGGCCGCTGATCAGCGCGATGACCGCGGGCCCGCCGCCTTTGTACGGCACGTGCACCATGTCGACGCCGGTCATGTACTTGAACAGTTCCGCCGAAAGATGGGTGCCGGTGCCGGTGCCGCTCGAGCCATAATTGATCTGCCCCGGCTTCGCCTTGGCCAGCGCGATCAGATCGCGGACCGTTTTCACCGGAAACGACGGATGCACCACCAGCATGTTGGGAAACGCGGAGAGCTGCGTGACCGGCGCAAGATCCCGGACCGGATCGAACGGCAGCTTCTTGTGCAGGCTGGGATTGATGGTGATCGAGGACGCCACCACCAGCAGCGTGTAGCCGTCGGGGGGCGCCTTTGCCACGAGGTCGGTGCCGAGGATGCTGCCCGCGCCCGGCCGGTTGTCCACGATCACCGTCTGACCGAACGCCTCGGACAATTTCTGCGCGATCAGCCGCGCCGTGAGATCGGTGGAGCCTCCTGCCGACTGCGGCACCACGATGCGGATGGGCTTGTGGGGATAGTTCGGCGCGGACGATTGCGCCGCCGCCGCAGTAACCGGCAACGCGACGGCGAGCAACGCCGCAACAAGGGTTCGATTACGCATAGTGGTTTTGCCTCCTTTGGGATGTGTTTATACTACGTTGTTTTTATTACGTTTTTAAGATGATGCCGCACTCAGCAGGCGGCGCAGCTCGCGCAGGTCTTTCACGCGCTCGATGCGCCAAACGGTATCGATCAGCCGCGTCGCGCGGCGCGCGCCCAGCACCGGCGCGAGCAGATCGCGGCTTTTCGCCGCCACTTCATGCGCGCGGCATCGGATTGGCCGCGGTTCCGCGCACCGCCTTGGTGTGGTGGCGCAGACGCCGGCCGTCGCGCGTCTCGATTTCGACGATGGCCTGCGTCGTCTTCGTGCGCATGAACGCCGCGCTGCCGGCGAGCTCGATGCGGCGCTTGATTTTCAGCACGCGCGGATCGCGCACGCGCGCCTCGTCGTGCGCGGACGCAAACGTGATCTCGCCGTCGTTCAGCATCATCGCCACCAGATGCTGGATGTTGATGCTCGCCATTTTGCGCTGGTTGACCGTGCGCGCGCCCTGCTCGTCTATGGTCACCACGACCCGCTCGACGTCGCCCGCTGTCACGCCGTGCTTCGCGATCAGGTTGGCGACGGCGTCGAGCGGCGCCTGGATCGGATAGCCGACCGCCCAGCGCTTGATCGACGTGTTCATGATCTCGAACACGCGGCCGAGTCCCGCGACCAGGCGCTCCGGCTGCGCATGCTCGCCGTAGGCATGGAAAAAACCGCGGTCGCCCGACAGCACGTCCTCGACGCCGGTGAAGCGCATGCCCGCCATGATCGCGGCGGTGACGCCGTTGCGCGCCGGCATGCCGCCGAAGTCGAATGCTTTTTCGATGTGCTCGGTATCGCGCGCCCAGCACGACAGGCCCGAGGCCTGCTGCGCGGTATACGACAGCATGTAGCGAACCTGGTCCGCATTCAGTCCGGCCAGCGCGCCCGCCGCGGCCGCCGAGCCGAACATGCCGCCGAAACTATGGGTCGAATGTCCGGCGCTGCGAAAACGCTCCACGCCCAGCGCGTGCGAAATGCGCGCGCACACATCGTAGCCGAGCACCATCGCGCGCAGCAGCGCCGTGCCGCCGCGCCGTTCGCGCTCGGCCATCGCCAGCGCCGCCGGCACGATGCTGCAGCCCGGATGCACCAGCGACAGGTAATAGGTGTCGTCGGTCTCGTCGGCATGCCCGTGCATGCCGTTGGCCAGCGCCGCGTTGATCGCCGAGGTCACGATGCCGCTGCCGATCACGCAGGCTTCGGGTTTGCCGCCCTGCGTTGCCGCGAACGCAATCGCCCTGCGGCCCGGCAGCAGTCGCGAGCCCGACACCATCGCCGACAGCGTGTCGAGCAGATGGTGTTTCGCGCGCTCGACGACCGCCGCCGGCAACGGCCGGCGCGGCGCCTGCGCGAGGTAGGTGCTCAGCGTCCGCATGAGCGGGGAAATCGCGCTGGTGTTTTTTTTAGTCATCGATGAAATTATTTTCCCGTAACGTCTTACTGCGGCAGTATGCCGGCCGACTTGATGATTTTTGCGTAAAGCGGCAGTTCGTCGCGGACGATTTTCGCGAGTCCCTCCGGGCCGCCGACGACGACCTGGGCGCCGCGTTTCGCCGAAGCGCTCGCTGAACTCCTTGTTCTCGACTACCGCGGTGATGTCCTTGTCCATTTTGGCGATGACCTCTGGGGCGTCCCCGCTCGCACGAATATCCCCATCCAGCCGTCGATGTCGAATTGCGGCAGCGTCGCCGCGACCCCGGGAACACCGGGCAGCACCGGCGCGCCTTTGGCGGCGGAGATCGCGATGGGCCGCACCTGCCTGGCCCAGATGTGGGGCAGCACGCCGACGATGTTGGCGAACATGACTTCGCACTGGCCGCTCAGGAGATCGATGAACGCCGGGGCCGCGCCCTTGTACGGCACGTGGTTCATCTTGATATGCGCGAGCGACTGCAGATATTCCATGCCGAGATGCTGCAGGTTGCCGATGCCCGCCGAGGCATAGTTGATCCGTCCGGGATGGCTCTTTGCGAGCTGTATCAGTTCCCTGACGTTGTGCACCGGCAGCGACGGATGCACGACCAGCACCATCGGCGCGGCGACGATCTGGGTCACCGGTGCAAGGTCCCGCTGGGGATTGTACGGCAGGTCGCGGCGCAGGCCGGGATTGACCGTGATCGGCCCGGCATTGCCGATCAGCATCGTGTAACCGTCCGGAGGGGACTTGGCGACGACGTCGGCGCCGACGCTGCCGCCGGCGCCGCTGCGGTTGTCGACGATCACCTGCTGGCCCCAGATCGGCGTCAGCCGTTGCCCGATTACGCGCGCAACCTCGTCGAACGGTCCGCCGGCCGGATACGGCACCACGAACCGGACCGGTTTGGAAGGATAAGCCTGCGCCATGGCGTTCGAACACAGGAGGACGCCAGCAAACGCATAAATCGTCGCTCCAATGACTCGTGCAAGTTTACTCATCATCGTGCCTCCTGTGAACAAGCGCTTAGCGTAACCCATCCCCACCCCAACCCTCCCCCTGAGAGGGAGGGAGCCCCTTGTTTCTACTTCCGACTTCCGACTACCCGCCTCACTTCCTCTACCCATTCACCGTTCACAGATTATCCGCCAGCCAGTCGGCAACGTAGGTCGCGCCCAGAAACCGGTTGTCGCCCTGGCAATGCTCGCTGCCGCCTTCTTCGGCGGTGAAGATCTTGAGCGTCTTCTTCTTGGAACTGACCGCGTTGTAGAGCAGGCGGGCATTTTCCACCGGCGAAATGGAATCGTCCTCGCCGTGCGTCACCAGGAACGGACAGGTGATTTTCTGCGCCACGCCCTCGAGCTTGTAGGCCTCGGTTTTTTTCATCGCGGAATCCATGTCCGGCATGCCCATCACCCACGGCAGCTGGAAATGCGGCGCCGAGACGCGGTTGCCGCCGGATTCGAGGATCTTGCGGCGCGTGACCCAGGTCGCGTGATAGTCGAAATGCCCGCCCCACGCCACGCACGCCGCGAAGCGTTTCTCGAACGCCGCGGCGCGCGGCGCGTAATAGCCGCCCATGCTGAACGCCATGACCGCGACGCGCTTGGGATCGACGTCGGCGCGCGAAGCCACGTAATCGTAGGCGGCGCCCGCCGGCACCTCGTAATCGGGGCGGCTCGGAATACCCTGCAGCCGCAGCGCCTCGCCCTGCCCCGGGCCGTCGATCGCGAGCGTGTGGATGCCGCGCAGCGCGAGCTCGACGCCGCCGAACAGGATCGACAATTCCTTGGTGCTGTCGAGCCCGTCGAAGAAACACACGGTGGGCGCCCTGCCCGCGACCGGCGCTTTCATGAACCACGCCGGCAGCGTCGTGCCCTCGTATTTCACCTCGACGCGCTCGATATTCGGATAGCGCCCCTTGATGCCGGCGCGGAAACAGCGCAGGCAGCTCTGGTAGAGTTCGGTTTTCTTCGGTCCGGGCTGGACGAAGCGCTCGCCCACGAAATAGTAGGTCGCGGCGCGCAGATAATGCCCGGCCGCGGACAGCGGATGGTTTTCCGCCGCCGCGGCGTCGCCCATGGCCTCGACGCGCCGCGCTTCCTTCTCCCATTCGCTCCCCCACGCCTCGTTGTCGCCGACCTTGTCCTTGAGACGTTTTCCGACGCGGTCGACTTCGCTCATCGCCGAACCGCCCCAGCGCGCCATCTCGATCACGATCATCATGCCCTGCGACCACATGAAGTTCTCGGGGAAATACTGGAATCCTGCCTTCATCTGTCATCTCCTCATAGAAGTTATCTCAAGAATCAAAAGAAGGCGCGTAAGCCCGACCCCGAATAAACAGGATTAACACATCGTTCCGGGGTTTTAATCCTGTTCATCCTGTAAATCCTGTCGCATCACTTGCTTTTGAGACGGATTCCGTTGTCATTCGGGGCGGATGCCGGCGTCCTTGATCACCTTGCCCCATTTCACGATTTCGGATTTGATGTAACCCGCGAACTCGGCAGGCGTGGTGCCCGCCGGCTCGAACCCCTGGGCCGCCAGGCGCTGACGGGTATCGGTGGCAAGAATCTTCACAATTTCCGCGTGCAGCCTGTCGACGATCGCCTTGGGCGTGCCGGCCGGCGCGAGCAGGCCGTACCAGGTGGCGGCTTCATAGCCCGGAACGCCGGATTCGGCGATGGTCGGCAATTCGGGCAGCGCCTGCGAGCGGTGAGAGGTCGTCACCGCGACCGGGCGCAGCTTGCCCGACTTCACGTGCGGCATCGCGGCCGGCAATGTGGCGAACATGAGCTGCACCTGGCCCGACAGCAGCGCGACCAGCGCCGGGCCGCCGCCCTTGTACGGCACGTGCACCATGTCGATTCCCGCCATCGACTTGAGCATCTCCCCCGCGAGATGCGACGAGCTGCCGACACCGGCCGACGGAAAATTGAGCGTGCCCGGCTTCGACTTCGCGAGCGCGATCAGGTCCTTCACCGTTTTTACCGGGGACGACGGTTGCACCACCAGGATGTTGGGCGTCACGGCCACCAGGCTCACCGGCGCGAAGTCCTTCACCGGGTCGAACGGCAGTTTTTTGAACAGGCTGACGTTGATGGCGTTGGGCGCGACATTGCCCATCAGCAGCGTGTAGCCGTCGGCGGTCGCGTGCGCGGCGATTTCGGTGCCGATGTTGCCGGTCGCGCCGCCGCGGTTGTCCACCACCACCGTCTGTCCGAGATTTTCGCCGAGCTTCTGCCCCATCATGCGCCCGACGATGTCGGTGCCGCCGCCCGGCGGATAGGCGACGATCATGCGTATCGGCCTGACTGGGTATGTCTGTGCGAAAGACGCTTCGCCGCCAAGGCCGCCAAGCACGCCAAGGAGAAGCAGGAAAAAACCGGAACTAGAGATATTGCTCGTTTTGATATTCATCTTTTTATCCTCCTTTGCGTTTCCTTCGCGGCCTTTGCGTCAATGCTTTTGAAGTGATCTCATCTAGCCAGCGGCAGGGTGACCGGGCGTCCGGTCGCGATCGAATGCTCGATGGCGAGCGTCGCTTCCAGATTGGTCCGCGCCTCCTGCGGCGTCGCCAGCACGCACGGCTTGCCCATCGCCAGATAATCGAGCCAGGCGCGCGTCTCGTTGGCGATCGGTCCCCAGAATTCGCCGAGCGCCCAGTCGCCGGGCGTGCCGCTCTGCAGGAACACCATGTTGACGGTGTGATCGGGCAGATAGACGTGCGGGACGCCCTTTTCGCGTGTACATCAACTGGTCGGTGTGATCGTCGTCGAGGATCATCACGCCTTCGGTGCCGAGCACTTCGACGCGCGCCGCATGCCCGAGCGCGGGATACTTCTCCGGCAGCGCGTAGCTCACGCCGAGGTTGACCACCGTGCCGTCGGCGTAGGTCAGGATGGCGTAGCTCACGTCGTCGACCTCGGCGTAGCCGGCGTCCTTGAGCACGCCCTTCTGTCCGCGCGCGTAGACCTCGGCCAGGCGCTTGCCGCCGAGCAGCCAGTTCATGAGATCGACGTAATAGGTGAGCGCATCCACCACCGGCGTCGCATGGCGATTGCGCCCGAGCATCGCCAGCGCCTGCGAGCGCGAGTTGAACACGCGCGCCGCGCCGCCGACCAGCGTCCCCATCCGGCCCTGCACGATCTGCTCCTTGGCGATCAGGTAGCGCTCCTTGTAGCGCCGGCTGTAGCCGACGCGCACGTCGGCGCCGGACTTTTCTCCGCGGCCTGGATCACGCGGTCGGCGTCCGCGAGCGTCAGCGCGATCGGTTTTTCCACCAGCACCGGCTTGCCCAGCTCGATCGCCTTGAGCAGCGGCGCCATGTGCTCGCCCTCGCTGGTGGACACGACGACCGCGTTCACCTCCGGCCGGCCGATGACCTCGTCGTTGTCGGCCGAATGGAACTGCGCGCCGACTTTCTGCGCGAGATCGCGCGCCTTCGCCGGATCCTGATCGGAGACCGCGATGAAGCGCACCGCCGGATGGCCGGCGGCCAGCCGCGCGCGCAAGGTGCCGATGCGGCCCGAACCGACGATGGCCAAACCCAGTTGCTTGCGTTCGATGATCCACCTCCTCCTGTCAGATGCGCTGCGGACGCTCAGTCTACATGCACGCCCGCTTCCTTGATGACTTTGGCGTATTTCGCGATTTCGGATTTGATGTACGTTGCCAGTTCCTCGGGCGTGCTGCCCACCGGATCGATGGCTGAACTGAAAAGAAACTTCGCGTAATCCGGCTGTTTCAGAACGGCGACGAGTCTCGCGATTCAGCCGCTCCACGATGGCGCGCGGCGTTCCGGCGGGCGCGAGCATCGCATACCACACACCCGAGTCATATCCGGGCACGCCGGCTTCGGCCAGCGTCGGCAGGTCGGGAATGGCTGCAGGGCGCTTGGCCGTGGTCACCGCGAGCGCGCGAATCCGGCCGCTCTGAATATGGCCCTTGCTCGATGCGTACGGCGCAAAAAGCATCTGCACGTTTCCCGCCAGCAGATCGACGAGAGCCTGGCCGCCGCCTTTGTACGGCACGTGCAGCATTTTGATGTGAGCCATGCTTTCGAGCAGCACCGCCGCGAGATGCCCGCCGCTGCCGTTGCCCGAAGAAGCGTAGACGATCTGGCCCGGATGCCTGCGCGCGAGCGCGATGAACTCCTTGACGGATTTGACCGGCAACGACGGATGCACGACCATGAGATAGGGCCCGTTCGCCATCAGCGTGATCGGGACGAAATCCTTGACCGGATCGTACGGCAGTTTCCTGAACAGGCTCGGGTTGACCGCGAGCTGCGCGGTCAGTGCCATGACGATGGTATAGCCGTCGGGCGGCGACTTCGCCGCGAGCTCCATGCCGATGTTGCCGCTCGCGCCGCCGCGGTTGTCGACGATCACCTGCTGGCCGAGTCTTTCGGTAAGATCGCGCGCCAGCGGGCGGGCGATCGTGTCCAACCCGCCGCCCGGCGGATACGGCAGCACTACGCGTATCGGCTTGTTCGGGTAGGTCTGCGCGTGAATCGCCGGGGCCGCCACAGCCAATGCGGCCGCAAGCACCGCGATTCGTGTCCACAATTGCGTATTCATCATGATTTTCCTCCTCACATCTTTAGTGTTGAGTGTTGAGTGTCGACGTCGAGTGCTCGTTGTTTTTTCCAGATCGACGGCGCGCGCGCGCAGTGTCGCGTCCTGGCGCAGCAGGTTTTTCGCGATTTTGTGCGTCGGCGTGTGCGGCAGCTCGTCGAGAAACACCACGTAGCGCGGCACTTTCATGCGGCGCCAGCCGCTCGCCGCACCATTGCGCGACGGCTTCGGCGGTCAGCGCGTGACCAGGCTTCCTGACGATGGCCACCAGGATTTCGTCCTCGCCGAGTTCTGCCGGCACTGGAATTGCGGCCGCTTCGTGCACGGCGGGATGCGCGCCGATCACCCGGTCGAGCTCGGCGCCGGCGATGTTCTCGCCGCGGCGGCGGATGATGTCCTTCTTGCGCGACACGAAATAGAAATAGCCGTCTGCGTCGCGCCGCACCAGATCGCCGGTCAGAAACCAGCCGTCGCGGAACGCGGCCCGGGTCTGCTGCGGATCGCGGAAATAACCCTGCATGATGATCGGTGTCCTGACGATCAGTTCGCCCGTTTCATCGACGCCGGCGTCGCGTCCTTCGTCATCGACGACGCGGCACTCGGCCCACGGCCGCGCCGGATCGGGATGCCTGCCGATCGGTCCCATGCTGCCCGGCTTCTGCGGCCCTTCGAACGGATTGCAGGTCACGCCGGGAATTTCGGTCATGCCGTAGCCGCCGATGCAATGCGCGATGCCGAACTCGTCGCGGAAACATTGGGCGACGCTCTCGCGCACGCCGTAGATCGTGCGTATTTTATGCCCGGCGCAGAACTCGGCGCGCGGCCGGTTTTTGAGGATGGTGCCGATCGCCTCGATGATGTTGACTTCGGTGACGCCGTGGTCGAGCGCCGTCTGCCAGAACGTCGATGCCGAAAATCTCTTTACAATCAACGCACTGCATCCTGCCGCCAGAGTGCCGGCAAGCGAGTAGAACAACGCGTTGATATGAAACAGCGGCAGCACGATCATCACGCGGTCGTCGTGCTGCAGATAGACGCGCTGCACGAACGCTTCGCCGCAGGTGACGAAACTGCGCTGGCTGTGCATCACGCCCTTGGGAAAGCCGGTGGTGCCGGACGTGTAGACGATGAGACAGGTGTCGTCGGCGCCGACCTCGCCGGGAAGCGCGATGTCCGGCGCAAGGGCGAGCAGATCGGCGAGCAGCGGCACGTCGTGGCGGCCGGCGTCGAGCAGCACGAACCACGGCGCGCGCGCGAGCCCGTGACACGCTTCGCGCGCGACATCGAGCGTGTCGCTTGCCGCCACCACGCCGCTCACTTCCGCGTGATGCAGCACGTAGCGCGCCTCTTCGACGCCGAATTCGGGATTGACCGGCACCATGATCGCGCCCAGGCGCGCCAGCGCGAACAGCATCAGCGCGTGGCCATCGCTGTTTTGCGCCATCACCGCGACGCGGTCGCCTTTGACGATGCCGCGCGCGGCAAGCACACGCGCGGCTCTTTCCATGGCGTCGGCAAATTCCTGCCAGCTCCGGGTTTTGCCGTTGAACAGAAGGAACGGCCGCTGCGGATCGCGCGCCATACGGCTGTGCAGCGCGCCGTGCAGCGTGTAGTCGTGCTCCGGGTAGAGCCTGAGAACGTCGAGCGGTTTCTTCATTTCGTCCATTAAGTCAACAGCGAGCCACAGAGAACACAGAGGTCACAGAGTAGAAAAACAAGAATACAAACACAGCGGGGCTTGCTTGTCACTCTCTGTGTTCTCTGTGTCCTCTGTGGCTGATTCTGCTTTACGCATGGGAGAACATGCTATTGCCGGCACGGCGCTCCTTGACCCACGCCGAATATTTTTCCGTATTGTGGAGGACGTTGGGCAGCGTCGTGAATATTTCGGTCTGGATCACGGGTGGCGCGGCGTACATCGTTTCCTCCCTGGAATCGTGATGAGTGCGACGGGTCCGGCTGTTGCCGTTGTTCCCGCCGGGGCAGCCGCGACTTGCGTCACGGGAAATGCGGTTCGATTATAGGCGCTGGTTCATGCAGCAACAACGCACGGCGTCGAAGTCTACAATATGAGACCGCACGGCGCCCGCTTGTACCATTTCGCTTACAATCGCACCGCAGCCGTTCATCACTGATACAGGGAATGCTTATGAATCTGTTTGCCCCTCCGCAACTCGTAACCGCCGATGTCTTCGCCGAATTGCCGCAGAAATTCCGGCGCACCGATGCGCCGCCCGAGCGCGTGGCGGCCGGGCGCGGCGCGCCGCCGGGCGGCAGTTTTCTCGAAGGCCCGTCGTTCGATCGCGACGGCAATCTTTATTGCACCGACATTCCCTACGGCCGCATCTTCCGCGTCTCGCCCACGGCCGAGTGGGAACTCGTCGTCGAGTACGACGGCGAACCCAACGGCCTGAAGATCCACAAGGACGGCCGCATCTTCGTCGCCGACCACAAGCGCGGCCTGATGCTGCTCGATGCAAAGCGCGGCACCATCGCGCCGATCATCGAGCGCCACAACCTCGAGCACTTCAAGGGGTTGAACGATCTCGTCTTCGCCGCCAACGGCGATCTTTATTTCACCGACCAGGGCCAGACCGGGCTGCAGGACCCGACCGGCGCGGTCTACCGGCTGCGCGCGAACGGGCGGCTCGAAGTCATCGCCGACAACATTCCGAGCCCGAACGGGCTGGTGCTCAACAAGGCGGAGAACATCGTGTACGTCGGCGTCACGCGCGCCAACGCCGTCTGGCGCCTGCCGCTGCTGCCCGACGGCACGGTGTCGCGCATGGGGGTGTTCATCCAGCTCTCCGGCGGGCGCGGTCCCGACGGCATGGCGATCGACGAGAACGACGGGCTGGCGGTCGCGCATCCCGACATGGGCGCGGTGTGGGTGTTCAATCATCGCGGCGAACCGCAGTACCGCATCCAGTCGCCGAAGAGCGAAGTCGTCACCAACGTCGCCTACGGCGGCCCCGACCGCAAGACGCTGTACATCGCGGATTCAGACGCGGGCTGCATCCTCAGCGCCCGGCTGCCGGTGGCGGGGCGGAAGATGTATTCGCACGCCTGACGCCCTCCCGCAAAAAACTTCTAGCCACAGAGAACACAGAGAACACAGAGGAAAACAAAACCTGACCAGGGATCTTGAGATCAACCTCCGCGTACTCCGTGTGCTCAGTGCTGAACACGTTCTTTATGCACTGAATTCGTTCCTTCCTGGTCGCGCGGCGGGCGGAGATCCAGACGAAACCCGCCCTCGCGCTCTGAACTCTGTGTTCTCTGTGTTCTCTGTGGCTGATGCCTTTCAAACCGCCATCAAATCCACGAACTCGTTGACCGCCATCGCCTCGAGTTTTTTCTGATCGAGGCACACTTTCAAAATGCGCGTCGCGCTGCTTCGCCGCGAACACGCGCGCGACGTTCTTGTCGAATTTCTCCATCAGCAGCGGCACGCCCTCCTTGCGCCGGCGGCGGTGGCCGAGCGGGTACAGCACCTCGGACAGCGGCGTGCTGCTGCCGTCCCTGAAATACACCTTGATCGAATTGGAGTTCGTGCGCTTGGCGGGATCGTGGTATTCCTTCTCGTACTGCGGGTATTCGGAAAGCTTCATTTTCGCGCGCAGCCTGTCGATGCGCGGATCGGCGGCGACGTGGTCCTCGTAGTCCTCGGCGGTCAGTTTGCCGAAAATCATGCCGATCGCGATCATGTACTGCATGCAGTGGTCGCGGTCGGCGAAGTTGTGCAGCGGGCCGGTCTTGTCGAGGATGACCATCGACGAGTTGTGGCAGCGCACGTCGATGCGCTCGATCTCGTCGAGGCGGTCTTTCACCAGCGGGTGCAGTTTGATCGCCGCCTCCACCGCGCTCTGACCGTGGAACGCCGTGGGATAGGCGATCTTGAACAGCACGTTTTCCATCACGTAGGTGCCGAACGGCCGCTGGAATTTGAACGGCTTGCCCTTGAACAGCACGTCGTAGAAACCCCAGGTTTTGGCGGTCAGCGCCGACGGATAGCCCATCTCGCCTTTTAACGCGAGCAGCGCGAGCCACACGCCGCGGCTCGACGCATCGCCCGCCGCCCACGACTTGCGCGGGCCGGTATTGGGCCGGCGGCGGAAAGCCGCGAGCGCGTGGCCGTCGACCCACGCGTTCGACACCGCATTGACGATTTCATCGCGCGTGCAGCCGAGCAATTTCGCTGCCGCCGCGGTGGTGGCGATTTTCACCAGCACGGTGTGGTCGAGCCCGACTGCGGTGAAACCGTTTTCGATCGCGAGCCCGCCCTGGATCTCATAGGCCTTCACGATCGCTTCCAGCACCTCGCGCATCGCCAGCGGCTTTTTGCCCTGCGCCACGCGCGTGCGCGAGAGGTAATCGCCGAGCATCAGCAACGCGCCGATGTTGTCCGACGGATGGATCACCGTCGCGCCGTAGAACGCATCGTTGTAATCGAGCCAGCGGATCATCGCACCGAGATTGAACGCCGCCGTCACCGGATCGAGCCGGTACGGCGTGCCCGGCACTTTCGCGCCGTTGGGCACGATGGTTCCCGGCACCACCGGACCCAGCAGCTTGGTGCAGCCGGGATAGGCGAGCGCCTCGAAGCCGCAGCCGAGGCTGTCGATCAGGGTGAGCCGCGCGGTTTCCCATGCGAGCGCTGCTCTTCACCTGGTAGCGGTCGACGTAATCGGCGATGTCGGCGATGACTTTGTCGGGCGCGGGGCGGAGGTTGGAAACAGGGGATGACATGGCAAACCGGACCTCTGGTTAGTTAATCAGGAAAAGCGAAAACCTATAGCCACAGAGAACACAGAGGACACAGAGCAGAACCCCATGGCGGGGCCTTATAATATGTTTATATACAATGGATTATAAATATTTCTCTGTTGTTTTTCTCTGTGCTCTCTGTGGCTAATGTTCGAGGTTCTATCTGCCTGCATCACCGCGGCGCTACTGCGGCGGTCCGATGCGCATCGTGTGGGTCGCGCAATAGACTTCGCGCAAAAAGGAAACGAGCCCGCCGATCAGCGCCACCATCGCGGTGACGAACAGCGCGCCCACCAGCCACTTGAGATTGGTGCCGAGAAACGCGTCGATGAACAGCGTGGCGACCACGGAACACACCAGCAGCGCAGCGAACGTGCAGAAGTTGATCGCCCAGCTCGCCAGATGCGCGCGCTTGGCCAGCACGCTTAGTTCGGCGGTTGCCGCCGCGCGTGCGGCCTGATCGAATTCGGCGAAACGCGCCTCCAGCACCCGCGCGCGGTCGATGACGCGGGCAAGGCGGTTGGTCATCACCGACAGCAGCGCCCCGACGCCCGTCAGCAGGAACACCGGCGCGACCGCGAGCTGGATCACATGGGAAATACCCGTGATGGTCGGATCCGTTGGCATGATCATTCCTTCCCGTTTGTGAGCCGGCGCGGTCTTCTGTCCCCGCCGGTCTCGACGTCATTCTAGCGCGGATGGGCGCGGCCCGATGCCGCGAAGTCTGTGAACCGGTATCGTCAGCGCGCCGTCAGGCCTTGCGGGATTCTCGAGCATGCTGAAGTCACCGTGCCCAAAAAGATGGGTGAGCCGGTCACTCCGCCTTGATGCCCGCAGACTTGACGACTTTCGCCCACTTGCCGGCTTCGGCTTTCAGGTAATTCGCAAACTCGGCGGATGTATCGCCGATCGGTTCGAGCCCGGCGCGGGTCAGCCGCTCGGCAACAGCCGGTTCGCCAAGCACGGCAACCACTTCTTTGTGCAGCCGCTCGACAACGGCACGCGGCGTGCCGCGCGGCGCGACCATGCCGTTCCAGTTGTTGGCTTCGTAGCCGGGGACGCCGGCTTCTGACAGCGTCGGCAACCCCGGAAACAGCGGCGTGCGCTCCTTCCTGCCCACACCCAGCGCGCGCAACCGGCCGGCGCGGATGTGCGGCTGCGCGGTGGTCAGGTTGGCCATCATGAAATCGAGCCGCCCGCCGATGAGATCGGCGACCGCCGGCGCGCCGCCCTTGTACGGGACATGAACGGCTGCCACGCCGGCCATGCTGGTGAACAGCGCCGTCGCCAGATGGCTCGCCCCGCCGATTCCGCTCGATCCATAGGTGTAATGGCCCGGCTTTGCCTTGAGCAGCGCGATCAGTTCCCCGACGGACTTCGCCGGCAGCGACGGATGCACCACCAGCAGGTTGCTCGAGGCGGCGATGTTGGTCACCGCGGTGAAATCGCGCTCCAGCACGTACGGCACCTTTTTGTACAACGTGGGATTGACCGCCAGCGGCGGCGTCGCCATCAGCAGCGTGTAGCCATCGGGCGCCGCGCGGGCGACGATTTCGGTGCCGATCAGCGTGCCCGCGCCGCTGCGGTTGTCCACCACGACCTGCTGGCCGAGGCGCTCCGCAAGCCTCTGCCCGACGAGGCGCGCCACGGTGTCGGTCGATCCGCCCGCCGAGTACGGCACCACCAGACGCAACGGCTTCACCGGATAGTCCGCGCCCTGTGCTACGGATGCCGCCAGCGCCGTTATCAATGCAACCAGCAATCGGTATGTCATGCCTCGCACCTTTCCGCAACAAATACAACGCATTGCAAACGCCGGCCGATTCGCGAATCAGCCGCTCTGTTTGTGTGAGGCGGCTGTCAGGTCCGACAGACGCGCCCTCTGGTTGCCGCGCTCGTCGAAGTTCGCCGGGTCGAGCCAGCGTTCGAATGCGGTTTTGAGTGCGGGCCATTCCCTGTCGATGATCGAGAACCACGCGGTGTCGCGGCTTCGGCCCTTGTAAATCACCGCCTGGCGGAAAATGCCCTCGAACGAGAAGCCGAGGCGTTTTGCCGCCGCGCGCGAAGGCGCGTTGAGCGCATCGCATTTCCATTCGTAGCGCCGGTAGCCGAGGTCGAAAGCACGCTGCATCATCAGGTACATCGCCTCGGTGGCGGCGGGCGTGCGTTGCAGCAGCGGCGAAAAGGCGAGATGCCCGATTTCGATGCAGCCGTTGGCAGGATCGATGCGCATGTAACCCGCCACGCCGACCGCTTTCCCCGTCGTGACATCGACGATGGCGTGAAACAGCGGATCGCTGCTGCGCGACGCCTTGTCCGCCCAGTCCCGATAGCTCTCTTTTGTCGGGAATGGCCCGGTGAAGAGATAAGTCCACATCCGGCCTTCGGTATCGAGCGCGTAGGCATCATAAAGCGCGTCGGCGTGGCGCTCCGCATCGAGCGGCTCGACGCGGCAAAAGCGGCCTTGCAGCGGTTCGCGCGGCGGGACCGGCGGCGGTTTCCAGCCCGGGACATCGGGACCAACCGGCTGGCCGAGGGAATTCAGGTTTTGCGACACGGATACCGGCTGCGATCAGTCGATGTCGACGCCCAGCTTGAGGCGCGGCATCTCGAAGCGGTCGGTGACGCGGGTGTAGCCGCCCTTGCCCGCGAGGCGGCCGATCGGGTTGACTTTGGCCACGTCGACGTGGAACCGCTCGTTGACGATGCCATCGTGATAGTGGAAGTAAACGACTTCGCCGATCACCAAGTGATACGGGCGCGTGCGCCGAGTTCCAGCAATCTGCATCAGCCGGCATTCGAGCGCGACCGGCGCCTCCGCGATGCGCGGCGGACGCACCTTGTGCGAAGCGACCGCGGTGAAACCGGCCTTTTCGAGCTCGTTGACGCCGTAAGGAAAATCGACGGCGCAGATGTTCATCTTGTCCTTGATCGCGTCGCTCACGATATGCACCACGAATTCGGGAATCTCCCGGATGTTCTGCACCGTGTCCTTGGTTCTGCCCTGCATGTCCCCGACCGAAAACATCACCATCGGCGGCGGCGCGCCGACGCAGTTGAAAAAGCTGAACGGCGCGGCGTTGGGGCCGTTTTTTCCCAGCGTCGTCACGAGTGCGATCGGCCGCGGCGTGACGCGTGCCGATCATCAACTTGTACCTGATCCTGCCACTCGAGTGTGGCGGCATCGAATTCCGGCATGACTATCGATTCCCTTGAGTCCCTAGCATAATGAAACCGGCGCGCCCCGTCATTCTAGCGCAGCCTGCGTCACGGGAACGCTCGCGCAAAAAAAGCCCCGCGGACCGGGGCTTTGCCGCGAGCCGGCATCCCCGAGGCGGTTATCGCACCTTGATATTGCCGCGCTTGATCACTTTGGCGTATTTCACGATCTCGCTCTTCATCAGCTTGGTCAGCGCCTCGGGCGGGCTGCCGATCGGGTCCAGGCCCTCATGCGCGTAGAACTCCTTGACCTTTGGGGAGCCCAGCGCATCCTTGACGAGCCCGTTCATCTTCGCAACGATGTCCTGTGGGGTGCCCTTCGGGAAAAACATCGCGTACCAGTTGTCGGTCACGAAGCCCGGGATGAACTCGCTCATGGTCGGCAGATCGGGGAACGCCGATGCCCTCTTGGCCGTCGTCACGGCTAGCGCCTTCAGTCTGTGGTTGTGGATGAACGGCGCGGACGACGGCGCAGTCGCAAAAAGAAAATCGGTTTCGCCCGCAACGACCGACCCCACCGCCGGGCCGCCGCCCTTGAACGGAACGATCACGAAACTGATTTTGGCAAGTTGCTTGAACATCTCGCCGGAAAGATGGCTGGTGCTGCCCGGCGTATTCACCGCCCCATTCATGAAGTTGGGCCGTTTCTTGGCCAGCGCGATCAGTTCCGGCACCGTTTTCGCCGGCACGTTCGGGTGGGTCACCAGCACGAGCGGCGCGGACGAAACCCAGCTGACCGGCGCGAGATCCTTCACCGCGCTGAACCTCATCGACTTGCCGAAAAGCGTGGTGTTGACCGCCAGCGTCGCCGTCGAGAACAGCAGGGTATAACCGTCGGGATCGGCATGGGCCGTGAGTTCCCCGCCGATCAGTCCGCCCGCTCCGGCGCGATTGTCGACGATGAACGTCTGGCCGGTTTTCTCGTGAAAGTTGATAGTCAGCAAGCGCGCCTGAATATCGGTGCCCCCGCCGGGAGCAAAAGGCACGATCACGCGCACGGGTTTATCCGGCCATTGCCCGGCCAGCAGACTGCCTGAAGAAAACAGCGCCGCACCTGCGAACACCGCAATGCCAAGACGTGATAACGCATTGGATTTCATTGACCCCTCCTCGTTATAGTTTGGTTATGTCCAGCGTGAACACCTGATACCAGTGTCCACAATGTGACATGATCAGGAAGGGACTGTTTAATTTCAAGAAAAATTTATCGTCTGTTTCAAGCCTTTGAAAATACATTACTTTTATTTTTCGAAACGAACGGTCGGGTTTCTCCTGCACGACTTCAGAAGGGATCCGTGTCCGCGCCACGGCCATTCACGCCGCGACGCTGCCGGCGCAGAAAAATGCCCCGGAACACCGAGGCACAGGGATCAAATAACGCGTTGTTTTTATTCGATTTATCCTCTGTCCGCCCCGATCGGAGCCGCCATGGTTTGGAACTTTTCAAAACAAGCCTTGGAGAGGATTAACAGGATGAACAAGATTAAAACCCGGGGATAGTCAGGCAAATCAGTAAATCCTGTCTATAAATGAATCGGTTTTACGCACCTTTTGTTATTTTTGAGATGAGCACTAAACACTGCAGTGATCCGAACCTTCGGCACGCAAACCTCACGCAAAAAAAACGGGACCCGCAGGTCCCGTTCCATCATTTCGCGCTCCGCGAATACGGTCAGAGCTTGATATGGCCCTCTTTGATGATCTTTGCGTACTTCGCCACTTCCTTGTTGAAGTAAGCCGTCAATTCTTCCGGCGTGCTGCCCACCGGATCGGCGCCTTCTCTCTTCATGAAATTCGACACCTCTGGCGACTTGAGCGCCTTGAGGATTTCGGCGTTCAGTTTGGCGACGATTTCCTTGGGCGTGCCGGCCGGGAAGAACATCGCATACCAGTTGTCCGCCTCGAACCCGGGATAGAACGAATTCATGGTCGGCAGATTCGGGAATGCGGACGATTTCTTCGGTGTCGTTACCGCCAGAGCGCGCTAACTTTGCCCTGGCTCACATACGGCGCTACGGAGAGCGCCGTGCCGAACACGAAATCCACTTCGCCGCTGAGCGCCGCCGTCAGTGGCCGGGCCGCCGCCCTTGTACGAAATGATCGGCAGCTTGAGCTTGGCGAACTGGTTGAGCATCTCCACCGACGAGATGGCTGGTCGTGCCGACGCCGTTGTTGCCCGGATTGAGGTTGCCCTTCTTCGCCAGGGCGATCAGTTCCGGCACCGTCTTCGCCGGCACGCTCGGATGAACGACACAGCACCAGCGGCACCGAGGAAATCCAGCTGACCGGCTCGAGATCCTTGAACGGATCGAACTTGATCCGTGACGCGTACAGCGTGACGTTGACCGAGAGCGACGCGGTGGTAAACAGGATCGTGTAGCCGTCGGGCGGTGACTTCGTGGCCAGCTCGGCGCCGATCAGGCCGCTCGCGCCCGGACGGTTGTCGACGATGAACGTCTGCCCCATGCTCTCGTAGAACTTCTTGCCGAGCAGCCGGCCCTGAATGTCGGTGCCGCCGCCCGCGCCGAACGGCACGATGATGCGCACCGGCCGCGTCGGCCAGCTCTGCGCAACGGCTTGAGTGGACAGGACCGACGCCGCGCCCGCCAGAACAACAGCGGCAATACCCACGAACTTACTGATTTTCATGACTCCTCCTTATTGTAATTACCTGCGCTGCCCCTATGATAACAGCAAGTACCGGTGGTTCGGCAACCCCGTGATTCCCGCGCCTCTTTCCGGCGCAATGGCCGCGCCTGCCTGCAACTCGCTGCAAATATCCATGCCTCCGGCGCGGTTACCCGCGATAGATGGGCTCGGGCTGGGCAAAAAATGAATGCAGGATGTGGTACACCATCAGATAATTGATCTGCTGGAAACTCGCATGCGAGATGCCGGCCATCACCGAAAACTGCTTGTCGGGATTCGGCAGGCGCTTGAAGAATTCCAGCAAATCGTCAAAGCCGGCGATGCCGTCGAACTCGCCGCGCATCACGACGGTCGGCGCCGTGATTTTCTGCGGATCGACCACCGGCAGCTTCGAGCACATGTCGACGTAGGTACCCGTCGGCACCGAGTCGTCGAGCGCGAGAATCGCATCGGCGAAAGCCTCGACCACCTTTTCCTCGGCGCAACCCGGATGGTCGCGGTTGAAAATGCTGTGCACGAACGCGCGGTCGATCGGGCGGCGGCTCATGCTCTGCCATTGCGGCAGTTTCTTGCGCCGCTCCTCGAGCGTCGGGCTGCCCTCCCCGGTCCACACGAAGGCGTCGAGCGCCAGCCGCTGTACGCGCTCGGGATGGCGCTGCGCGAACAGGGCGGCGCGCAGCGCGCCCGAGGAAATGCCGTACACCAGAAACTGCTTCACGCCGCGCGTTTTGATGATGTAGTCGGTTGCGGCGGCGAGATCGTCGGCGCCGTTGGCGATGTCATAGCTGATGCTGCGGTGCTTGTCGGAGCGGCCGTAGCCTTCCATGTCGACGCACCAGGTGTCATAGCCGAGCGCGGCGAAGAAATCCATCACCGACGAGTACGGCCGGCCCGGCACCTGCAGATCGAAGGTGGGCTGAGAGGCCATCGACGAGCCGTGCACGAACAGCACCGTGCCTTTTTTTCCGCCCGGGCTGCCGGCGAATTTTTCCCATAAAAAGAGCTTGATATCGCCTTTTTTCGTCCAGTGTTCGTGGCCGGAAATGGCGGCGTTGGCTTGCGGTTGATCCATGAATTCCCCGTTGATCGATAAGAATTTTCAAAAGCAGAGGGTGGAAGTCTAGGTGATGGGTCCTGGAGCGTCAAATGGTGGAATAAGGTTTGATGCGCGTTCCGCCCGCGGCCTATACTTACCGCTATTCGCCGTACTGGCATTGGCGTCGGTGAAACGTAAATCGTGAAACGTGAATGGGCCGGCTGATTTCGCCGGGTTTCCCGCGTTTCACCACTTACCACTTACCATTTACCATTCACGATTCACCATTACACGGGTTTTCATGGACTTCACGATCTCGGACGAACAGCGCGCCTTTGTCGACACGGTGCGCCGCGTGTGCCAGAAGGAATTCGCGCCGCGGGCGATCAAATACCTCGATGGCACCTGGCCGGCGGAAAACATGCGGCGGCTGGCCGAGATCGGCGTGCTCGGCATGGCGGTGCCGCAGCAATACGGCGGCTCGGGCCTGGGCATCCTCGACACGGTGCTGGTGCTGGAGGAAATCGGCAAGGTGTGTTACGTCACGGCGATGGCGACGCTGGGCGAAGTCGGGACGCAGACCCGCATCATCGCCGCCTACGCGCCGGAATCGATCAAACAGCGCATCCTGCCGCGCGTGGCAACCGGCGAGGCGATGCTCGCCATCTGCATGACCGAGCCCGACGCCGGCACCGACGTGCCGAATTACAGGACCAACTGCGAGATCCGGGGTGACCGCGTCATCCTGAAGGGCGTGAAGACGCTGATCTCCCGCGCGGACATCGCCGAGATGTTCGTGGTGTTCACGCGGGTGGGCGGCGTGGCGGGCGCGGCAGGCATCGGCTGCGTGCTGGTGCCGGGCGGTGCCCCGGGGCTTTCCGCCAAGGCGAGCTTTCACACCATGGGCGGCGAATATCTGTCGGAAGTGGTGTTCGACGACGTCGAGCTGCCGCTCGAGAACCTGGTGATCCGCGACAACGGCATGAAGCGCCTGCTGTCCGCCTTCAATACCCAGCGCTGCCTCAATCCCGCGATCTGCCTGGGGCTCGCCGAAGGCGCGCTCGAGGAAGCGGTGCGTTATCTGCGCGACCGTTCCGCGTTCGGCCACAAGATCGGCGACTTTCAGGGACTGCGCTGGAAGGTTGCCGACATGTACATCCAGATCGAAGCCGCGCGCGGCCTGCTCTACCGCGCGGCGGTGAGCGGCGGGGAGTTTCCCGATCCGGCACTCTCGGCGATGGCGAAGATCTATACCAACGAGATGAGCATCCGCGTCACCAGCGACGCGATCCAGATCCACGGCGGCTACGGCTTCACCGACGAATTCGCGGTGTCGCGCTTTTTCCGCGGCACGCGCTACGGCAGCCTCGGCGGCGGCACCACCGAGACCCTGCGCAATCTCGTCGGGAAAAAACTGGTCGAGCAGATGGATCTCGCGACCGGGGTGCTCGGAATGGGAACGTTTTAAGGGCAGTGGAGAGTGATGGGAGCTAGGGTCTGAGGTTGAGTGCTGAGTGCCCTCATCCTTCATCCCTAGCCCTTATCCCCAGCCCTCATCCCTTGATTCAATACACCGGCGTCGGCCGGAAATACCGGTTGCGGTCGATCGACTTGATCTTGTAGTTGCCGATGTGGTTGCCCTTGAGCACGTCGACCGCGATCTCGACGCCGGCCGCGCCGCTCGCCCACAGCCTGGTGTAAAAATCAGCCTGGCCCCTGATCGGCTGCCCGCCGATGCCGACGATGACGTCACCGGCCCTCAGCCCGGCGTCCTCGGCGGGGCTCTCCGGCGACACCCGCGTCACGATCAGGTTGCCCTGCACTTCCTGGGTGTTGACGCCGAGCCACGGCCGCGGCGGCAACGTCGATCTGCCGTTCGCGATGAAATCCCCCAGCACGGGTTTGATCACGTCGATCGGCACGAACATGTTGCCGGCAATCTTGATGCTCGCGCCCATGGCGTCGCCGACCGCCAGCGAACCGATGCCGAGCAGCTTGCCTTCACGGCTCAACAACGCGGCTCCGCTCCAGTTGACGGTCGCCGGCGCGGTGTAGATCGCCTCGTCGAGCATGTACTCCCAATTGCCCACGAACCGGCGTTTCGACACGATATAGGCCGGCGCCACGCCGTCGAAACCGACGATCAGCACCAGCTCGCGCTCCCTGGCGCTCTCGGACTGGCCGATGTCGACGGGTTTGACGGGCAATGGCGTCAGCGACTTCAGCAATCCGAGGCCGGTCGCGTTGTCGTAAGCGAAGACCGTCGCTGGAAAAACCTTGCCGTCCGCCGTGGACAATTCGACGTTTTCGGCTTCGAGCACGAGATAGCCGATGGTCATCACGAGACCGCTGGAATCGATGACCACACCCGTGCCTTCGCGCTGCGGGCCGAGCGTGGCCGAACTGCGGGCATCGGGAACCGCCTTGCTGCGCACTTTCACCACGGACAGCGCGTCGACCGTAACCTGTTGCGCGCCTGGCGGGACATTCTGCGCCAGGGCCGCCGCCTGCAGACCCGACAAACTTGCGCAGGCCAGAAGCGCGATCACGGACGAGCGCAGATCGCGCTTGCCCCGCACGCCATGCTGCAATCCCCAGTATCTGTTCATGACAGTACCTCGCATGCGCCGGCCATACATCCAGGGCATCCTTGCCGCAAACCCTGTCAGGCTGGTCCGCAGCATGGTCCCAGTAACAAACTATCCTACGACGATTCAGGCCAGCCGGTAAGAGCCTGTTCGCGTCCGCGCAGCCGCGTAAAATCTTCCCGATTCGCGTTACAATCATGCAGCGTATGAGCAGAAAAATGCGCGTACAAAACCAGCCGCCTGCTCCGCGCCCTCTTCGTTTGGCTGCTACTAAATATCGTTTATAAACAACGAATTAGATCGTAAACTGGCGCGGTGCATGGCAATGGCGTGCGCTTTCTTCAAGGGGGTAACGTGGATCTGGGATTGAAAGGCAAAGTCGCCGTCGTCACGGGCGGCACCGAAGGCATCGGCAAAGCGACGGCGCTCAAGCTCGCGCAGGAAGGCGCCAAAGTCGCGATCTGCGCGCGGCGCGCGGAACTGCTCGACAAAACCGCCGAGGAGATCAGGAAAACCGGCGCCGAAGTGCTGGCGGTCGCGGCGGACATGAGCAAAGCCGCCGATATCGAGCGCTTCATGAAAGCGGTGATCGAGCGCTTCGGGCGGCTCGACATCCTCGTCAATAACGCCGGCACGTCGGCGCGCGGCAAATTTCTCGAAGTCGACGACGCCACCTGGAGCGCGGACCTCGAATTGAAACTGTTCGGGGCGATCCGCTGCACGCGGCTGGCCGTGCCGCTCATGAAAAAACAGGGCGGCGGCCGCATCGTCAACATCACCATCTCGAGCGCCAAGCAGCCGGGCGCGGAGTCGATGCCCACTTCGGTGTCGCGCGCGGCCGGGCTCGCGCTGACCAAGGCGCTGTCGAAGGAATACGCAGCCGACAATATCCTGGTCAACACGGTCTGCATCGGCAAGATCAAATCCGGACAACACGAGCGGCGCATCAGGAAAGACGGCGTGACTGCGGACGATTACTACGCGAAGACCGGGAAGGAAATCCCGCTCGGGCGGGTAGGAGAAGCGGCCGAAGTCGCGAACGTCATTACGTTCCTGGTCTCGGACGCCGCGAGCTACGTGACGGGCAGCAGCATCAATCTCGACGGTGGCATTTCGGGGGTACTATGAAAAAATCCATGCTTGCACTGCTGATGTTTGCACTATGGCCGGTTGCCGTATTCGCGCAAGGCTATCCGGTCAAGCCGATCCGCTTCATCGTGCCCTTCCCGCCGGGCGGGGGCAACGACACGCTCGCGCGGCTGATCGGGCAGAAGCTCACCGCCGCCACCGGGCAACAGGTGATCATCGACAACCGGCCGGGCGCAGGCGGCGCGATCGGCGCCGAAGTGGCGGCGAAATCGGCCCCCGACGGTTACACCATTTTTCTCGCGGGGGTCGCCACTCACGGCATCAATCCCAACCTGCGCAAGAAGCTTCCCTACGACCCGATCAAGGATTTCGATGCAGTGAGCCTCATCGCCTCGGCACCGCTGCTGGTGGTGGTGCACCCGTCGCTGCCGGTGACATCGGTGAAACAGCTGATCGCGCTCGCCAAAAAGGAGCCCGGCAAGATCAACTACGCCTCCAACGGCGCGGGCGGCTCATCGCACATGGCGGTGGAATTGTTCAAAATGATGACCGGCACCAACCTCGTGCATATCCCTTACAAGGGACTGTCGCCGGCGCTGACCGAACTGCTCAGCGGCGAAGTGCAGCTGATGTTCAGCAGCGCGGTCGCCATGCTGCCGCAGGTGAAAAGCGGCAAGCTGCGCGCGATTGCCATGACCGGCGCCAGGCGCTCCCCGGCGATACCCGACATACCGACGGTGGCGGAAGCGGGCGTGCCCGGCTACGAAACCGGCTCGTGGTATGGCATCGTCGTCCCGGCCGGGACGCCCAAGCCCGCGATCGACAGACTGAGCAAAGAGGTCGTCGCGATCGTCCATTCCCCCGACATCACCAAGCGCCTGAACGATGAAGCGGTCATCCCCGTCGGCAGCACGCCGGCCGAATTCACCGCCCACATCAAGAAGGAACTCGCGCGCTGGGCCAAAGTGATCAAGCAGTCGGGCATGCATCTCGACTGAGACTACGGCCAGGGCCATTCCCACGACGTCGGCGCCCGCTCATTCGCAGATGGATATCGCAGCCCTGCGTCAGTCCTTCGCGACCAGTCGATAGCCGATCCCGGTCTCGGTCAGGAAATGGCGGGGCTGCACCGGATCAGCCTCGAATTTGTCGCGCAATTGCTTCATGTAGATGCGCAGATAGTGCGTGTCGGCCGCGTGGTTGGGCCCCCACACGTCGGTCAGCAGTTGCTTGTGGGTAACGACCATGCCGAGATGCCTGGCCATGCATGCGACGAGACGGAACTCGATCGGCGTGAGGTGGATTGGCCGGCCTTCGCGCGTCGCCTTGCGCGCATCAAGGTCGATCGTGGCATCATTAAGCGTCAGCACGCCGTTTCCAGCGACGGGGCGCACGGCATGGCGCAGCGCGACCCGCACGCGCGCGAGCAATTCGCCGACACCGAACGGCTTGGTTATATAGTCATCGGCGCCGGCATCCAGCGCGTCGATCTTGGCGCGCTCCTGCACGCGTGCCGACAACACCAGGATCGGCATCGACGACCACTCGCGGATGCGCCGGATGACTTCGATACCGTCGAAATCCGGCAGGCCGAGGTCGATGATCGCGAGGTCGGGCTTATGGGTGGTCGCATCGATCGAGCCCCGCCGCGCATTTGCCGCGTCCACTACCTTGTAGCCCTCCGCGGCCAGCGAGGCGCGAAGAAACCGCCGGATCTCGGGCTCATCCTCGACTATGAGGATGGTGGCGCGCGCCTCGGCCATGTCACGTCGCCTCGGTTTCCGTTGGCGGGCGCGGCGGCTCTTCGATCGGCAGCGTAAAGCGAAACGCGGAACCGCCGCCCGGGACTTTCTCGGCCCAGACCTTGCCTCCGTGCAGCCGCACGATCGAGCGGCAGATCGCGAGTCCGAGACCGACGCCACCGCCCGTGCCTTCGCTGTTGCCGTGTTGGAACTTGGCGAACACCCGCTCCATCTCGCGATCGTCGATGCCTGGACCGAAATCCTCGACCGAGACGACCAGATCGCTGGCACGGCGCTCGGCCCGCACTTGCACCACCGTGCCCGATGGCGTGTGACGCGCTGCGTTCTCGACCAGATTGGCAAGCGCCTGGTCGATCAGCGTCGCGTCCGCGCGCACGAGCGGCAGGTCGGCCGGGAAAGACACCACCAGACGATGGCCTGCCAGGCGATCCGCCAGTCGCTTCAGTACCGAACCCGCGATTTCGGTGATCGCCACCCAGTCGCGCTCGAGTTTGATCGCGCCGGTTTCAAGGCGCGTCATCTGCAGCACCTTGGCCACCTGCTCGGACATGTTGCGCGCCTGGTCGTAGATACTCTGCGCGAGCGCGGTGCGCTCCTCGGGCGGGAGCCGCTCGCCGCCTTCAGCAAGGCTGGAGGAGGCGCCCGCCATCACCGCGAGCGGCGTGCGCAGGTCGTGCGAAATCGAAGCAAGCAGGGAACTGCGTATGCGCTCGGTTTCGGCCTCGATGGCAAGCGCGGCCTGCGCTTCGGCCTGCCGGCGCCGGCTGTCTTTGAGGCCGGATATAAGCAGGGCGACCGACAATATGATGATGAATGTGAGCAGGTACTGCGCATCGTCGACGGTAAAGGTGCCTTGCGGCGGCACGAACATGAAATCGAAAGCGGTCACACAGAGAATGGAACCCGCAATTGCTGCGCCACGGTCGAAGTACAGCGCGATCATGACTACGGCGAACATGTACACCATCGCGATGTTGACGACATCGAAGCGCGGCGCCATCGCGAGACCGATCAGCGTACACAGCAAAGCGGCGCTGACCGCGAGATGTAGCCGATCAATGAACGCACGTTTTTCATGTCGACTACTGTAACGCAATGTGCGCGTAAAAATCCCATAAAAATTTGCCGCATGGACTGTGCAAATGCAGCGGCAAGGGCTACGCTGTGGCCTTATGAATACGACACAGGCAACCGCCGTGCATCCGGAACTGCCGTCCGAGCATCCCGCGCAACAGCCGCAACAGGCGACCGCCGCTCTCGCCTTGCTTGCGCTCGGCATCGTTTATGGCGACATCGGCACCAGTCCGCTTTACGCGGTCAAGGAAACCTTTAATCCCGCGCACGGCATTCCGCTCACCCCGGACAATATTCTCGGCGGCGTATCGGCGATCTTCTGGGCGCTGATGCTGATCGTGAGCCTCAAATACGTGACGCTGGTGCTGCGTGCAAGCAACCGCGGCGAAGGCGGCATCATGGCGCTGCTCGCGCTCGCCACTGCCGCCATCAAGGAGCGGCCACGCCTGGGTTCGGCGCTGCTCGCCATCGGCGTGTTCGGCGCCGCGCTGTTTTACGGCGATGCGGTGCTGACGCCGGCGATCTCCGTGCTGTCGGCGGTGGAGGGACTGGCGGTCGGCACTACGTTGTTCACGCCATACGTGGTGCCGATCGCGACCGGCATCCTGATCGGGCTGTTCCTGATCCAGAGGCACGGCACCGGCGTGGTCGGCATGCTGTTCGGACCGGTGTGTGCGCTGTGGTTCGCCGCGCTGGCCGCCTCCGGCATATGGAATATTTTGAAGACCCCCGAAATTCTCGGCGCGCTCAACCCGCTTTACGCGGTTCACTTTGTCACCGCGCACGGCGCAGCATCGTTTATCGTGCTCGGGTCGGTGTTGCTCGCCATCACCGGCGCGGAAGCGCTTTATGCGGACATGGGGCATTTCGGCAAATCCGCGATCCGCATCGCGTGGTTCGGCCTGGTCGCGCCGTCACTGGTGCTGAATTACTTCGGGCAGGGCGCGCTGCTGATCAGCGACCCGAAGGCATTGGAAAACCCGTTTTTTCTGGCGTTTCCGGGGTGGGCGCTGTACCCGATGGTGGGACTCGCCACTGCGGCCACGGTGATCGCATCGCAGGCGACAATTTCCGGCGCCTATTCGATGACGCAGCAGGCCATCCAGCTCGGTTATCTGCCGCGCATGGCGGTGCGGCACACTTCGTCAAAGACAATCGGGCAAATCTACGTGCCGACGGTCAATGCGATTCTGCTCGTTGCGGTGACGCTTGCGGTGATCGGCTTCGGTTCGTCGACGCGGCTCGCCTCGGCCTACGGTGTCGCCGTGATGGGCACGATGATGACAACAACGTTCCTCACGTTCTTCGTCATCCGCTACGGCTGGAAATATCCGCTGTGGCTGTGCCTGCTCGCGACCGGATTCTTCATGCTGGTGGATGCAACCTTTTTCGCCGCCACAATGCACAAGGTGTTCGACGGTGGCTGGTTTCCGCTGCTCCTCGGCGCGACGGTTTTCAGCGTGATGGTGATCTGGCGGCGCGGACGCATCAAGCTGCTGCAAGTGCTGCAGTCGTCGTCAATACCACTGGGCCCGTTTCTCGAGTCGCTGTTCCTGGCGCCGCCGCAGCGGGTGCCGGGCACTGCGGTGTTTCTCACCTCGACGCCGGACGCGACCCCGCACGCGCTGCTGCACAGTCTCAAGCACTACAAGGCGCTGCACGAGCGCAACGTTTTCCTGACGGTGGAATTTCACGATGTGCCATGGATATCGTTTGAGGACCGTGTCAGTTGCGAAAAACTCGGTCACTGTTGCTGGCGCGTAATGGTGCGCTACGGCTTCATGAACGAGCCCGATGTCGGCGCCGCACTGGAGCTGTGCGGCCCCGCCGGCCTGCAGATCGAACCGCAGGAGGTGTCTTATTTCATGTCGCGCGAGAAGATCGTGCCCTCCGCGCGCGCGAAAAGCGTGCTGGCGCGCTGGCGCGACCGCATCTTTGCGGCGATGGCCCGCAACGCGGGCAGCGTCACGGACTTTTTCAGGATCCCGACCAACCAGGTGGTGGAGCTCGGAACGCGCATGGAGATTTGAAGCGCTCGCACAGGATCCCGTGGACATACCACGAGAAAAAAATGGCCTACAGGTCATTTCTAGGCCATTGATTATTTGGTGCTGTTGAGAGGAGTCGAACCTCCGACCTACTGATTACGAATCAGTTGCTCTACCAACTGAGCTACAACAGCAGACCCGGAAACGGATGTTCCGGAGGCGTAATTATACCGCCTGGCGGGAGCGAATGCGCACGATGATGTCGACCCCTTCGGTGACCACGCCCTCCGGCAGCTGCGGCAAGCCGGATATCGCGATATCTGCGGCATCGATGTCGGTCAGATCGCCGGTGTCGACATTGTAGAAGTGGTGGTGCGGCACGGTGTTGGGATCGTAGAACACCTTGTTGGGATCGACGATCACTTCCCGGATCAGTTTCTTTTCGAGAAACAGATTGAGCGTGTTGTAGACCGTCGCCTTGGAAGTTTCGGAGGTGCGCTCATTGACGATGGCCAGAATCTGGTCGGCGGACAAATGCTCGCAGCGCGAAAACAACGCATAGGCAATCTCGATGCGCTGATGCGTGGGATTGACGTCGTGCCGGCGCAGGACCTCGACCAGATTTTCCCGGGTGTAGCGTTGCGAATCCGTTTTCATATTGCCCAATTTTAATGCAAGATTTGGACTGTGTCTAATTCATGGGGTATGCCGGCGCAGCGCCCGAAGCCCGCTTTCCACGCACCCCCCATCGCACGCAAGAGCGTGACATTTTCCGCATCGACACCCGGTCCGGATGCCATTCGTTCCTCAAATTGCGCCGCTTATCGGCAAAGTATGGCAACCTGACCGCGCATTACGCAAAATCCAGGCATCGAAATCCATGTGCTAACCACCTAAGGCTGCCGACATGAAATTAATCCCACGCCGTTCGGGCTTCACATTGATCGAACTGATGATCGTCGTCGCGGTCGTCGCCATACTCGCCGCGGTCGCGTTGCCCGCTTACAACGATTATGTCCGGCGCAGCAAACTGGCCGAAGCCCATGCGGACCTGTCCGACCTGCGCGTGAAAATGGAGCAATGGTTCCAGGATGCCCGCACCTACCAGAACGCGGGCGGGACGGCCTGCGGCGTCGCCATGACGACCGCAAAATACTTCACCATCACCTGCGCTGCCACCGCCACGACCTACACGATCACGGCTGCCGGCCAGGCCGACATCGCGGGCATCAATTTCACTGTCAACGAATCCAATGTGAAAGCCACCACCGTGACCGGTGGTTCGCTGATGGGCAATGCCGGTTACACCGGCAATGCCGCCTGCTGGGTCACCAAAAAGGGCGGCGTGTGCTGATCAATCACATCAGAGTGCGTGGCGTCACGATCATCGAAATGATGATCGCGATAACCATTATCTCCATGCTCCTGATGCTTGCGCTGCCCAGCATGTCGACCTGGCTCAACAACGCCCAGATCCGCACCGCCGGCGAGACCATGCTCAACGGGATCACGCTGGCACGGTCGGAGGCCCTCCACCGCAATACCACGGTGCGGTTCCAGCTGACGACCACCCTGGACAGCAGCTGTGCCCGGTCGGCGACGGGCACCAGCTGGGTCGTGAGTCTGGCCGATCCTGCCGGCGCCTGCGATGCCGCTCCTTCGGACACCACCGCTCCGCAGATCATCCAGAAAAAATCGGGTAGCGAAGGCTCGCCGCGTGCCCAGATCGCGGCCAATGGCGGCACCAACACGATTTATTTCAACGGGCTGGGGCGGCCGGTCAATCCCGGGCGGCGTGGCAACCATCACCCAGATCGATATTACGAACCCCACCGGCGGAGTCTGCCAGAACGTGGATCCCGCCAACGGTCCCATGCGCTGCCTGCGCATCACGATTTCCACCGGGGGAGAATCCAAGATGTGCGATCCGGCTGTCACTGACAACACCGATCCGCGCTTCTGCTAGGAGACCACAATCATGCGGAACACACCCAGGCATCAACAGGGCATGATGATGATCGAGGCCCTGATCGGCATTCTCATTTTCTCGTTCGGCATTCTCGCCATGATGGGATTGCAGGCGATTTCGATCAAAAACACGATCGAGGCCAGATACCGCACCGAGGCCAGCTTCGAGGCCAATAAAATCATCGGGCAAATGTGGACCGAATGCGGCAAGACCTGCACCAACCTGTCCGCGTACGACACCACCAGCGGCACCAGCGCCAAGATGACTGCATGGCGCACCGAAGTTGCGGCGCTGCTGCCCGGCGTCGTCGTCGGCGGGACGAATTCGCCGACCATTCTGGTGGCCGGCAATACGGTTACCGTGACGGTGCACTGGAAGGTTCCGGGCACCGATTCGACGACCCGCACTTTCAGCACCATTGCCCAGATCAATGCTTCCTGAGCCGAGGCGCACAATGTCATTGCCACACGTCTCACGCCAACGCGGTCTCACCCTGATCGAGGTCATGGTCGGCATGGTGATCGGCCTGATCGGCATCGTCATCATTACCCAGGTCTATCTGGTCAACGAAAATTTCAAGCGCTCGACGACCAGCGCCGGGGGCGCCCAGGTCAACGGCGCGATCGCGCTCTACACCATGGAGCGCGATCTGCGCATGGCGGGTTACGGCATCGCCAACACCGACGCGCTCGGTTGCGGCCAGCTCCAGTACTATTACAACGGTGACTATTCGACCCCGCCGGGGGGGACACTGCCAGCGATAATGGTCGCGCCCGTGGTGATCACCAATGGCGTCGGCGGGCCGGATACGATTGCCGTCATGTACGGCAATGAAGATGAGCGAACCGTTCCGGCGACGATCTCGAAGAACATGGCGAGCGCCGCAGCGGATATCAATCTCGACAATCCGACCGGCTTTTCCGATACCCCTGGCGATCTTATTCTTGTGTCACAAGGCGGCGTCTGCACGCTGATCCAGGTCACCACGGTCAACACATCGACCCTCCAGCTGGTACATACCGGCAGCGGCACCGCGCCGTGGAATCCGGTGGCCCCCACGTTCACCGCATATACCCAGGGTGCCCTGGTTTACAACCTGGGGCGGCCGGTACAGAACATTTATTCCATCAGCAGTTCCGGCGGCCTCCAACTGCTCAGCAGGTTTACCAGCACTTCGTCTACCGTCGTGCCCAGCTACAACAATACCCCGGTCAAACTGATCGACGGTATCGTCGATCTGCAGGCGCAGTACGGTCAGGACGACGGATCCAACGGCGGAACCGCCGACGACGGCATTGTCGACGGCTACGACAACAATACCCCGACAACGGCGGTCGGCTGGCAACGCGTGCTCTCGGTACGCGTAGGCGTGCTGGCGCGCAGCCAGAACTACGAAAAGCCCGAACCCGCCGGCAGCGCCTGCACCGCCACCACGGTCGCCCCGACGTGGTCGGGCGGCACCTTTACCGTGCCCGGCGGAATTCCGAGCTGTTATAAGTACCGCGTATTCGAAACCGTGGTGCCGCTGCGCAACATGCTGTGGAGGCAATCATGAACGCACGGCGGCAGCAACGCGGCGTCGTCCTGTTCATCGCGCTGATCGTGCTGGTGGCGATGTCGCTCGCCGGTGTCGCGCTGATCCGCGGCGTGGACACCGCCAACCTCATCGCGGGCAACCTCGCGTTCAGGCAGGGCGCGACCCACGCCGGTGACTGGGGCGTCGAACAGGCGCGCGCCTGGTTAAACAGTCAGAGCGCCACGACCCTGTATGCCGACCAGCCTGGCGTCACCAATGGCAGCGGCTACTGGGCCAATATGCAAGTTAACCTTGATTTTACGGGCAGCGATCCGGCCAAGACGCCTTTCGACTGGACTACCGCGGCCAATCTGGGCACCGACGCCAACGGCAACCAGGTCCAGTACGTGATCCACCGCCTGTGCGATCTCGCCGGCGACCCCGCCAGCCGCAATTGCATCCGGAGCAGCACCGGCGGCACCAGCAGCGGCACCAAAGGGGGCGCGGCCTATGGCACGTTCGCGCTGTCCGGAGCAACGCAGATTTATTACCGCATCACCGCCCGCGTCGTCGGGCCTCGCAACACCACCAGCTACGTTCAGGTCGTTGTGAACTAGGGCATCCGCCCTTCGGAGAACAACATGAAAACCATCACGCTCAAGTCTCGTCTTTGCCAGATCAGCATGATCATCGCCGGCGTCCTCGGCGCGGCGCAATACGGGCAGGCCGCCAATACCGACCTCGCCAGCGAACCGCTGGCGCAGGCCGCGAGCGGGGTCAAGCCCAACATCATGTACCTCCTGGACGACTCCGGCAGTATGGCGTGGGATTACCTCCCGGATTACGTCAACGACAGCCACGTCTTCGGGTACGCCCCCCTCCACCACGGCAGCCTGTTACGACGCGGGCGATGACAACGACCCCTCCACCGGCGTGATCAGCGGCCGGCCCGATGCCTGCATCGCCGGGGATCCGCCGTTCATGAGTTCGGACTTCAACAAGGTCTATTACAACCCCAGCATCTATTACCGGCCCGGCGCGAATCCCGACGGCACCGACATGACCGTGATGAATGCGGCCAATACGTCGAACTGGACCGCGGTGCCGACCGACGCCTTCGACGTGCAACAACAGCAATCAGCTCGGCCAAAACGTTTCCACCAGCAGACCTGGTCGACCGGCTATCCCGACCGCGCGTGGTGTCAGTCGTCCGGCGACAGTGCCACCGACTCCACTTGCGTGGTCAATTCGGGTTATGCCTATCCGGATTCCGTTTATCCTTATGGCCGCAACGGCGGCGGCAGCGCCAGCGTCAAGTACCGTTTCGGCAGCCCTTATTACTACACCATGCAGTCGGCGCAATGGTGCGCCGACGCCGCGCATACCGCCTCGAACTGCAAGAGCGGCTCGGCGGTCAACCCGGCGGTCAACATTTATCCGGCGGGCGAATTCTGCACCGACTCGGAGCTCACCAACTGCGCCGTCGGCACGGACGTGACCGCGGCCCACATCTATTACGGCGTGCGGTGGTGCAGCGATTCCGGCACCCTGCTCAACTGCCAGCGCAAGAAAATCGGCAATTTCAAGTATGCGAAGCATCTCGGCACCACCACGACCACTTCCGTGACGATACCGGCTGTCGCAGCCACCGGCACCGTCACCGTCACCCAGTCTACTGCCAGTTCCCAGGTCACCGGCCTCACCATCAACGGTGTCGCCGTCATCTCCGGCGCCATCACCGCCAGCAGTTCCACCACCAGCACCACCGCGTCGCAGATCGCCGCCGCCATCAACGGCTATACCTCGACGCCCGATTACACCGCCACCGCTTCGGGCAGCACCGTTACCATAAGCGCGGCCACCACCGGAACCGGTCCGAACGGCTATGCCGTGGGGGTCACCGCGCCTTCCACCGGCACGGTACGCGCGAGCGCCACGCTGACCATCAACAGCTCCAGCAACAACACTTCGCGCAACATCACCAATGTCACCGCGAATGCCATCAGCATCAGGAGCGCGACCTGCAGCGGCAGTTTCGGCTATGGCGTGACCGCCTCCGGCGGCACCATCACCGCCAGCACCGGCACCAACAGCACCAACGAGCGCAATTCGGTCGCCTCGGCGGTCGCCAGCTGCATCAACGCCGCGACCGCCACCAACGGCGGCTATAGCGCGACTGCGAGCGGCAACATCGTGACGGTGCGGGCGCCGCTGTCCCTGGGCGCCGACGTCAACGGCAATCCGCTCGCCTCATCGGGCAGCCGTCTCGACCACCGGCAGCAATTTCGGCGGCGGCCAGTCCACCGGCGTGTTCACCACCACCACCAGCCTGTCCGGGGGCGCGGCCAGCTCCACCGGCACCCGGATCGTGCGCATCGGCACCGGCCTCTTCAGCCGCACCGACATCGTGTCGACCACCAATTCTTATCCCAAGGGCCCGCAGCGCATCGACTGCGCCGGCGCGACCTGCACCTACCAGGAGGAAATGACCAATTTCGCCAACTGGTACGCCTACTACCGCACGCGCCTGCAGATGATGAAATCGGCCGCCGGCCGGGCCTTCATCCCGATCGACGATACCTACCGCGTCGGCTTCATCACCATCAACCCGCGGCAGCCCGGTGAGTTCGAACAAGTACCTGAGAATCGACACTTACGACGCGACCCAGAAGAGCGCCTGGTACACGAAGTTCTACAGCCCAGAGCGCGAACAACTCCACGCCGCTGCGCGAGGCACTGTCGCGCGTCGGCCGGCTCTACGCCGGCAAGTTCGACGGCATCGACAACGGCATCCCGAGCACCGACGATCCCGTTCAGTACTCCTGCCAGCCCAATTTCGCCATTCTCAGCACCGACGGCTACTGGAACGGCAACGCCGGCGTCAAAATCGACGGCACGGCCATGACCCAGCAGGACAACGTCGATACCGGCCCCTGGTCCAAACGCACGGATGGCGTGTTCGACGGCGGCTCGAGCAGCACGGTGGGGCTCGCCGACGTCGCGCTCTATTACTACCAGACCGACCTGCGCACCGGTTCGAGCTGGCCCGACAACGTGCCGACGACCCAGAAGGATGCCGCGCCGCACCAGCACATGACCACCTTCACCCTCGGCCTGGGCCTCGACGGTCAACTGACCTACCGCTCGGACTACGAAACCGCGACTACCGGCGATTTCAAGAGCATCACCCAGGGCGCGTTGAACTGGCCCAATCCGGTAGCCGACGCGCCGACCGCGCTCGACGACCTGTGGCATGCCGCAGTCAACGGCCGCGGCGTGTTCTTCAGCGCCAGCAATCCCCAGGAACTCGCGAACAGCCTGTCGGAGACGCTCAATGCGCTGCAAAAGCGGGTCGGCGCCGGCGCCGCCGCCGCCACCAGTAACCTGCAGCCGGTGGCCGGCGACAACTTCGCCTTCACCGCGCAGTACCAGACCGCGGACTGGATCGGCGACCTGAAAGCGCGCACCATCGATCTCAGCAACGGCAACGTGTCGACGGTCGAACTGTGGTCGGCGCAGGCGCTGCTCGACAACAAGCCGTATAACACCCGCGTCATCTACATGCCGGACACCGCCGACACGACCGGCAACATGCTGAAGAATTTCTGCTGGCCGGGCACGACGGATACCGTCTGCAGCGACGGTTCGGGCCTCAATGCCACGGAACAGGCGTATTTCCTTCCCAGCAGGCTGCCGCAATCCACCGGCTGGAACTCCGCGCAGAAAACCACCGCTGGAATAGATTCCACCGGCGCAGCGCTGTCCAGCGACACAGGACGAATCCTCGTCAACTGGCTGCGCGGCGATACCACTTACGAGGACACCGGCGCCGTGCTTTCGACCGATCTGTTCCGCAACCGCGTGTCGATACTCGGCGACATCATCAATGCGCAACCGGCGTACGTGAAGACCTCGCCCTTCAACTACAACGACCCGGGTTATCTCGATTTTCAGAAATGCACGGCAGGCACCGGCACCGGTTGTCCGTCGACGCAGTTTCCGTCGCCATCGCTGCCGCGGCGCGGCACGGTGTTCGCCGCGGCCAACGACGGCATGCTGCACGCGTTCGAGACCGACGTGAACAACAATCCCTACTTCCAGACCGGCGGCATCGGCACTGCGCAAACCAGCGACGACACCTTCCAGGGCAACAACGCCGGCAACGGCCAGGAACGCTGGGCCTTCATCCCCGACATCGTGCTGCCCGACCTCTACAAGCTGGCATCCACGCCCTACAACCACCGTTATTTCACCGACGGCTCCCCGACGGTCGGCGACATCTGCATCTCCACGCCCTGCGCCGGACTTTCCGACTGGCGCACCGTCCTGGTCGCGGGCCTGAATGCCGGCGGCCGCGGTTACTATGCGCTCGACATCACCAATCCGCTGGCGCCCAAGCTGCTGTGGGAGTTCAAGGTCCGCAAACCGAGCGAGACCGCCTGCGCCGTCACCACCGCGGCGGCCATCGGTGCCACCGACGACTGCGATCTGGGGCTGACCTACGGCAATCCCGTGATCTCCAAATTCAACGGACAATGGGTGGTTTTCGTCACCTCGGGCTACAACAACACCGGCCTCGAACCCAGCGGCACGGCCAGGCAGGGTGACGGCCAGGGCTATCTCTATATCCTCAATGCGGTTACCGGCGCCATCATCAAGAAAATCGGCACCGGCGTCGGTGACGGCGGCACCGCCGGCGCGAGCTACACCGATGCCACCCCGAGCGGACTGGCGCGCATCAACAACTGGGTCGACAATGCTACGCTCAACAACACGACGACCGCAGTCTATGGCGGCGACCTCCTGGGCAATTTGTGGCGCTTCGACCTCGACTCGACCAGCTCGTCGTATTTGACCGCCGTCAAAGTCGCGGAACTCAAAACCGGCACGACGCCGCAGCCGATCACCACCAAACCCGAGCTGGGGCTGATCAATACCTACCACGTGGTCTTCGTCGCCACCGGGAAATTCCTGGGAGTGACCGACAAAACCGATACCACGCCACAAACCATTTACGCGATCCGCGATGACCTGAACTCGAACGTGCCGGTACTGGACCGCACGCCGTTGATCCAGCAAACATTCACAGCCAGCGCCACCACCCGCACCACGAGCTCGAATGCGGTGGATTGGACCAATCCTTCGGTACGCGGCTGGTATATCAATCTGCCGGACACCGGCGAGCGCGTCAGCGTCGACCCCCAATTGCAGTTGGGAACCCTGGTGGTCGCATCCAACGTGCCCTCCACCGATACCTGCACGGCTGGCGGCTATGCGTGGATCAATACCCTCGACTACAAGACCGGCGGTTACATCGCCAGCGATTCCGGCAACATCGCCAGCACCAAGCTCTCGAGCTCGGTGGTAGTGGGTATCAACGTGATCCAACTGCCCGGCGGTGCGGTCAAGGCGATCGTCACGACTGCCGACAACCAGCAGCTCAGCCAGAGCGCCCCGGTCGCGGCGGGCCTGTTCCAGGGCAAGCGCGTATCGTGGCGGGAACTCACGACAGATCAGTAACCGGCAGCATGGGAAGGCGTGGCTCCACGCCTTCCCCCCCGACCGATGACCGCGACGCCTGACTCGCCGAATCTTCCCGTAACGGCGCGACTGATACTGGCGATCGTCCTGTCGGTGTCGGTCCACAGCCTGCTGCTGTTCGGGCTGGGCCGCTATCATGCCGGCGTGGGCGTCAGCGATTTTCCGTTCGAGAACTCCGGCGTGTTGCGGGTGCGCATCGTCAATCTGGCGCCGGACGAAACGCCCGCGCCCAGCCAGGCGCCCCCGGCGCAGGAAACAACGCGGGCAGTTCTCTCCGTGCCGGCGACGGCAGGTGGCGCATCGCCGCTACCGGCCCCGGTTTCTCCAGATAAACCTACGGCACCTGCGCCGCCGCTGCAGGAAACGTATTACCGCACCGGGGATCTCGACGTAAAGCCCCAGATCAAGGTCCGGGTGATGCCGGTCTATCCCGAAACAGCCGTTCTGCAGAACATCGGCGGCAGGGTGGTGATCCGGGTATTCATCAGCGAGACCGGGACTGTCGACGACGTTGAAGTCGTAAAGGCGAACCCGCAGGGAATTTTTGACGACTCGGCCATCACAGCGTTTCGCGCCGCCCGGTTCTTCCCTGGCATGAAAGGTCACCAAGCCGTGAAAAGCCTGATGACGCTGGAAGTAACTTATGGCAGTGCCGAACGACAGGAAGCGCTGACAGGCGCGCACTAATCACGCAGCCGGCGAACGCCGTTCAGTCAGGCGAGTCTGCCGATACCGGCGCCGATGTCAGGCCACGGGGCAGCGGGAATACGACCTTTTCCGGCGTGCCCTCTATCTCCTCGACGCGCTCCGCACCCAGGGCTTTCAGTTTCTCGATCACCTGCAGCACCAGCACCTCGGGCGCCGAGGCGCCCGCGGTAACGCCGATTTTGTTTTTCCCAGCCAGCCACTCGGGTTTCAGTTCGGCCGCATTGTCGACCATGTAAGCACTGATGCCCTGGTTCTGCGCAACTTCGCGCAGCCGGTTGGAATTCGAGCTGTTGGGCGAGCCCACGACGATCACCACGTCGCATTGCCGGGCGAGCGCCTTGACCGCATCCTGACGATTCTGTGTCGCGTAGCAGATGTCGTCTTTCTTCGGACCGACGATGCCGGGAAAGCGCTTTTTCAGCGCCTCGATAGTAAGCCGCGCGTCATCCACCGACAGCGTGGTTTGCGTCACGAATGCGAGATTGTTCTCGCTCCCGACTTTGAGCCGCGCCACATCTTCGGGCGTCTCCACCAGGTACATGCCGCCCCGGCTTTGCCCCATCGTGCCCTCGACCTCGGGATGCCCTTTATGGCCGATCATGATGATCTCGCGGCCCTGCTCGCGCATTTTGGCGACTTCGACATGGACCTTGGTCACCAGCGGACAGGTCGCGTCAAAAACCGCGAGGCCCCGCGCTTCCGCTTCCTGCCGCACCGCCTGCGATACGCCGTGCGCGCTGAAAATGACCGTGTTGCCCGACGGCACCTCGCTGAGGTCCTCGACGAATATTGCGCCCTTGGCTTTGAGATCCGAGACCACGAATTTGTTGTGCACGACTTCGTGGCGCACATAGATCGGCGCGCCGTGGACGACCAGCGCGCGCTCGACGATCTCGATGGCGCGGTCGACGCCGGCGCAAAAACCGCGGGGATTGGCTAACAGAATTTGCATGGAAACATTATACCTTGAAGCGCCGGGGCATGACGGATAAGATCACAATAAATCGTTTAAAAACATGGCATTACTTGTTATGTGGCCGGTCCTGCCCGGTTTTTTGCGGCCGGAAGCCGTCCCAGATCAGGAGCACCGCGCCACAGGTGATGGCCGAGTCGGCGACGTTGAACGCCGGCCAGTGATAGCCATAGGCATGAAAATCGAGGAAATCGACCACTGCTCCGAAAAAGACGCGGTCGATCACGTTGCCGAGCGCACCCGCCAGCACCAGGCTCAACGCCAGGCTGAACAGCTTCTGCTGCCGGTACCGGCGCAGCAGATAGATGATCCAGGCCGAGGCCGCGAGCGCAAGGGTGATGAACAGCCCGCGCTGCCAGCCTGCGGCGTCGGACAGAAAGCTGAACGCCGCGCCACGGTTGTGGACCAGCACCAGGTTGAAGAACGAGGTGACTTCGACGACCTTGCTCACCGTGAAGCTCTGAAGAATGGCGAACTTGGTGAGCTGGTCGAGCAGCACGATGCCGCAGCTCAGCGCGAGCCACCTTGCCATCACGCGTGCCGGCGGGTTTCGCCCGCGCCATACAGGTTCGACACGCAGCGCCCGCAAAGCTGCGGATGCTGCGCATCGTGCCCGACGTCTTCGCGGTAGTGCCAGCAGCGCTCGCATTTCTGGTGCGGGCTTGGCGCGACCCTGATGCTGACATCGGGCAATGCCGTCTTGATGGCGTCGCCAGGCGCCGTATCCGCGAGGCGCGCCTGCGAAGTGATGAACACGAATCTGAGATCATCGGCAAATGAAGCGAGGAACTCCCGGTTCTCGCCGTTGGCAAAAACCTCCACCTCGCCGGCCAGCGAAGAGCCGATCTTGCCCGACACGCGCAGCTCCTCCAGCTGCTTTTGCACATCGGAGCGCAGCGTGCGCAGTTTCTGCCAGCGCGTTCTCAACGCCTCGGCATCACGGGGCAGACCGAATTCGTACCAGGTCTGCTCGAACACGCTCGCCTCGCCGCCGTTCAGCAGTTCCCATACCTCCTGCGCCGTGAAGGAAAGAATCGGCGCCATCAGCCGCGTCAGGCTCTGCGTGATGTGATAGAGCGCGTTCTGCGCCGAGCGCCGGGCATGCGATGCCGCGGGCGCGGTGTAAAGCCGGTCTTTGAGAATATCCAGATAGAAGCCGCCGAGATCCTCCGAGCAGAACGACTGCAGCTTTTGCGCGACCAGGTGGAACTCGTAGGTGCCGTAATGGCCCGGCAGGGCGGGTTGTTTCACGCCGCGTTCGGACGGCACCAGCGCCTGCTGCAGATCGCCGGTCATCACCCATGCGTAGCGATCGATTTCGAGCCAGTCGTCGACCGGCAGCGCATCGCGCACCGCATCGAAATCGGCGAGATTGGCCAGCAGAAAGCGCAGCGTGTTGCGGATGCGGCGATACGATTCGACGACGCGCTTGAGGATTTCCTTCGAGATCGACAGCTCGCCGGAATAGTCGGTCGCGGCGACCCACAGCCGCAGGATGTCGGCGCCCAGCTCGTCCATCACCTTCTGCGGCGCGATCACATTGCCCTTGGACTTGCTCATCTTGTGGCCGCTGCCGTCGACCACGAAGCCGTGGGTGAGCAGCCCGTCGTACGGCGCGCGGCCGTCGATCGCGCACGCGGTCAGCAGCGACGACTGGAACCAGCCGCGGTGCTGGTCCGAGCCTTCGAGATAAAGATCGGCGGGAAATCCGAGGTCTTCGCGCTGGCGCAGCACGCTCGCGTGGGTGGTGCCGGAATCGAACCACACGTCGAGCGTGTCCGGCAGCTTGCGATATTGGCGCGCATCGTCCGCGCCGAGCAGCTCGGACTCCTCGAGCCTGAACCAGGCCTCGATGCCGCCCTGCTCGACGCGCTTGGCGACCTGTTCGATCAATTCGAGGGTGCGCGGATGCGGCTCGCCGGTTTCGCGATGCACGAACAGCGCCATCGGCACGCCCCAGTTGCGCTGGCGCGACACGCACCAGTCGGGGCGGTTCCCGATCATGCCTTCGAGGCGGGCGCGACCCCATGACGGAAAAAATGCGGTGGCCTCGACCGCGCTCTTCGCGATGTCGCGCAGGGTTTCGTTCATCCTGCCGCCGCCGTCCTTCCATCTGCCGAGGTCCATGCCGATGAACCACTGGCTGGTGGCGCGGAATATGACGGGCGTCTTGTGGCGCCAGCAATGCGGATAGCTGTGCTGCAACTTTTCAAGATGCAGCAGCCGGTCGTTTTGCTTCAGCGTCTCGATCACGGCATCGTTCGCCTTCCATACCGACATCCCGCCGAAGAGCGGGGTCTTGGCATAGAACTTTCCATCATCGCCCACCGGATTCTCGACCGGCAGCTTGTACTGGCATGCCGACGACATAGTCTTCGAGACCGTGCGCCGGCGCGGTATGCACCAGACCCGTGCCGGCGTCGAGCGTCACGTGATCGCCGACGATGACCGGAACATTTTTATCGTAAAACGGGATGCCGGAGTTTCAGGTGCTCGAGCGCCGCCCCTTTGACGGTTGCGATAACGCCCTGCGATTCGAGACCATAGCGCTTGAGGCAGGCGTCGGCCAACTCTTCCGCCAGGATCAGCACGCCTCTGGCCGTGCTCACCAGCGCGTAATTGAATTCCGGATGCACGCTGACCGCCTCGTTGGCCGGCAGCGTCCATGGCGTCGTGGTCCAGATCACGACATAAGCCGGTCCGCTGATCTCGGCCGACGCCGGCGGCGGCCGCAAGCTGCTTCATGTCGGCGACCGCAAACGCGACGTCGATCGCCGGCGAAGTGCGGTCTTCGTATTCGACCTCGGCTTCGGCCAGCGCCGAGCCGCAGTCGACACACCAGTGCACGGGCTTGCTGCCGCGATAGAGATAACCGCGCTCGTAGATTTTGCCGAGGGCGCGGATGATGTCGGCCTCGGTCCTGAAATCCATGGTCAGGTAGGGCCGCTCCCAGTCGCCGAACACGCCGAGACGGATGAAATCCTTTTTCTGGCGCTCGATCTGCTCGGCGGCGAACGCGCGGCACAACTCGCGCACCCGGTCGGCGGGGATGTTCTTGCCGTGCAGTTTCTCGATCTGGTGCTCGATCGGCAGGCCATGGCAATCCCAGCCCGGCACATACGGCGCGTCGAACCCCGACAGCGCCTTGCTCTTGACGATCATGTCCTTGAGGATCTTGTTGACGGCATGGCCGATGTGGATGTCGCCGTTGGCGTAGGGCGGGCCGTCGTGCAGGATGAATTTCGGCCGCCCGCGGCTTGCGTTGCGGATGCGCTCGTAGAACTTGCGCTGCTGCCAGTTCTGCAACATCAACGGCTCCCGCTTGGCGAGATCGCCGCGCATCGGGAACGGCGTGTCGGGAAGGTTCAGTGTTTTCTTGTAATCAGCCATCGGTCAAATCAGCGTTAAGTGTTGAGTGTCTAGTGTTTAGTGATTAAGAAACGGAAAATAAACAAAGGAAGTCGCGATCCTACACTTAACAATCAACGCTGCAATCATTCAGCCTCTCGCCAGTTTCTCTTGGCGCTCTTGGCGTCCTGGCGGTTAAAAAACGCTTTTGCATTCTCGACATCGAGCGCGATCTGCCGCGTGAGCGTGGCGAGATCCGCGTACTTTTCCTCGTCGCGCAGCTTGTGCAGAAAATCGACGCGGACATGTTTGCCGTATAGATCGCCGTCTGAAATCGAACACATGCACTTCCAGCACCGGCGGACCCTGCCGCTTCACTGTCGGACGCAGCCCCAGGCTCGCCACCCCGCGCAGCGGGTGCCCGGCAACGCCGGCCAGTTCGACGACAAAAATCCCGTTCAACGGCGGACGATTGTGCTTCATCTGCATGTTCGCCGTCGGAAAGCCGAGTGTGCGCCCCATGCCGTCGCCATGCACCACGCGCCCGCTGATGCTGTACGGGCCGGCCGAGCAGCCGGCCGGCGTAGTCGAGATTGCCCGCCGCCAGCGCATTACGCACCGCGCTGCTCGAGACGCGCTCGCCGTCGAGCGTGACGCTGGCCATGGCTTCGACCTCGAAACCGAAACGGGACGCCGCCTGCTTCAGCATCACGAAATCGCCGGCACGCCGCGCGCCGAAGCGGAAATCATCGCCCACCTGCAGCCAGCGCACGCCCAGTCCCCTGACCAGCGTGCGCTCGATGAAGTCCTGGGCGGTATGCTGCGCAAATTCGTAATTGAAACGGCATACGACTGCGCGCTCGATGCCATGCGCCGCAATCAGTTCGAGCTTCTCGCGCAGCGACGTCAACCGGGTCGGCGCCTGGTCGGGCGCAAAAAATTCGCGCGGATGCGGCTCGAACGTCATCACGCACGACGGGACCCCGTGGCGCACGGCGGCCTCGCGCAACTTCGCCAGCATGGCCTGGTGGCCGAGATGAACGCCGTCGAAATTGCCGATGGTCAACGCGATGGGGGTGTCCGCAGCGACCGGGATGCTGCGAGAAATGCGCATGCCGCAACCAAGCTTAAAAGCTTGAATTGTAGCGTGTTTTAACGCGGCCGGTCTAGGCGAATACGGTCAGCGGCGGGAAATCCCGGACCCGCGGCGGCCAGCGCCGGGGACGCGTCCGCGATGAATGCCGTTTCCTGTGCCTGCGCTAAAAACCTCGCCGAGCATGATCAAGGCGGGACCCTTGATTCCAGACGTCGCAATGCGCGGCAAATCGGAAAGCGTGAGCGCAAAACGGCGCTCCTGCGGCAGGGAAGCATTTTCCACGACGACAACCGGCAGTCGCGGCCGGCACGCCCGCCGCCAACAATGCCGCAGAGATTTCAGCCGCCTGCCCCGCGCCCATATAGATCACCGCGGTGTCGGCCCGGGCGACGCTCGCCGCCCAATTGGTCCCCGCCTCGCCGGCCCCGACGCGCGCCGTCACGAACGTCACGCTGCGGGCGATGCCGCGCCGGGTCAAAGAAATTCCCAGAGCGGCGCTTGCGGCAAGCGCGGCGGTGACACCCGGCACGATCTCGTACTCGATGCCTGCGGCGCTGCAGCGCGGCGATCTCCTCCTGCGCGCGACCGAACAGCATCGGGTCTCCGCCCTTGAGGCGCACCACGGTATTGAACTTTGCGCGCGGCATCCACCAGACGCTTGTTGATGAAGCGTTGGGCCGTCGAACGTTTCCCGCAGCGTTTTCCGACCGCGATTGTTTCCGCGTTCTGCGCAAGCTTTAGCGTATCCGCATGCACCAGGGCATCGTAAAACACGATGTCCGCGCGTTTGAGTAGCTCCGCGGCGCGCAGCGTGAGGAGGTCCGGCGCGCCCGGCCCCGCCCCCACCAGATAGACCTTGCCGCAAGACTGTTTCATCGGATCACGACCATTCGATGCCGTCCGGCGACGCCGTGAAGCGCCGGCGGAACAACGGTAGCGGCCGGTCCACCGCGGCCTGGTAACCCTCGCTGAAATCGTCGAACGCGGCAAGCGCCGCGTGCAGGTCCTGGTCCGCGCGCAGGTCAAACGCATCGAACCCGCAGCGGGAGAGATAGAGCAGCTGGTCGCGCAGCACGTCGCCGACGGCGCGCAACTCGCCGCGCCAGCCGTAGCGTTCGCGCAGCAGCCGCCCGAGCGAATAGCCGCGGCCGTCGGCAAACTGCGCAAAGTTGACCGCGATGACGCCGAAGTTTTTCAGATCCTCCGCGATCAGCGTCGGCTCGTCGTCGCCATCCAGCCACACGCCCAGCCGCGCAGGCCGCGACAGCAGCGCATTGCGCTGCTCCAGCCACGCCGCCAGCGGCACGATGATGTCGCCGGACTCGGGTACCGGCGGCGCGCTGCCGTCGGCCGCCGGCTTAAGCAACCGCCAGCTGTCGTTCTCGATTCTGCGCTGCTTTATGATCAATGCCATAGACACGGTCCCTGAATGGTTCGATACCGATGCGCCGCACGACATCGATGAAGCGTTCCGCTTCGCTGTCGCGCTGCGCAAGATAGACTTCGACCAGTTTTTCGATCACGTCCGGCACGTCGGCCTGAGACACCGATGGGCCCAGCACTTTGCCGAGTGCCGCATCATTGCCTTGCGCCCCGCCGATGGAAATCTGGTAATACTCGGCACCCTGCTTGTCGACGCCGAGTATCCCGATGTGCCCGATATGATGGTGGCCGCACGAGTTCATGCAGCCCGAGATGTTGAGATCGAGTTCGCCGATGTCGTGCAGATAGTCGAGGTCGTCGAAGCGCCGCTGGATTGCCTCCGCCACCGGGATCGACCTGGCGTTGGCCAGCGAGCAGAAGTCGCCGCCGGGGCAGGCGATGATGTTGGTCAGCAACCCGATGTTGGGTGTCGCGAGCCCCAGCGCCTTCGCTTCCTGCCAGAGCGCATGCAAGCCGGATTGCCGCACATCGGCCAGAATCAGATTCTGCTCGTGGGACACCCGCAGCTCGCCGAAGCTGTAGCGGTCGGCAAGGTCCGCCACCGCATCCATCTGTTCGGCTGTGGCGTCACCGGGCGGAACGCCGGTCTTTTTGAGCGACAGCGTGACGGCAGCGTAGCCCGCCACCTTGTGGGGATGCACATTGCGCTGTACCCAGCTGGCAAACCCTTTATCCCGCCCCAGTTCCAGCGTGTACTGCGGCGCAACCGGATCAAGTTTCCGGTAGTCCGGACGGGTAAAGCGGCGCTCGATGCGCCGGATTTCGTCCGGGATCAACGTGGCCGGACCGTCCTTGAGATGTCCCCACTCGTCCTCAACTTTCCGGCGGAACACTTCGGGGGTGATTTCCTTCACGAGGATCTTGATGCGCGCCTTGTACTTGTTGTCGCGGCGGCCATAGCGGTTGTAGACGCGCAGAATGGCATCGAGATAGGTGAGCAGGTGCTGCCAGGGCAGGAACTCCCGTATCACGGTACCGATGACGGGCGTTCGCCCGAGTCCGCCGCCGGCCAGCACGCGAAACCCGATATTGCCCGCCGCGTCCCGCTGCGCCAGCAGTCCGATGTCGTGCACGTGCACGGCGGCACGGTCCCGCTCGCCGCCGGAGACGGCGATCTTGAACTTGCGCGGCAGATAGGCGAATTCGGGGTGAAAAGCGGACCATTGACGCACCACCTCGCACCACACCAGCGGATCGACGATCTCGTCGGGTGCGATACCGGCAAAATGATCGGTGGTCGTATTGCGTATGCAGTTGCCGCTGGTCTGAATCGCATGCATCTGGACGGTGGCGAGCCTGGCCAGAATGTCCGGCACGTCGTCCAGCCTGGGCCAGTTGAACTGGATGTTCTGGCGCGTGCTGAAGTGGCCGTAGCCCCGGTCCCAGGTGCGGGCAATGTCAGCAAGCGCTCGCAACTGGCGCGAAGACAGCAGGCCATAAGGAATCGCCACGCGCAGCATCGGTGCATGGCGCTGAATATAAAGACCGTTTTGCAGGCGCAGCGGACGAAACTCATCCTCCGATAAATCCCCGGCAAGAAAGCGGCGGGTCTGGTCCCGAAACTGGGCGACCCGCTCGTCCACCAGTCTTTGGTCGATTTCGTCGTAGACGTACACCTTGACCTGCTCCGCGAATAAATTTGGAATCACATGGTAGCAAGGAGGTGTTATATCTCAAAAGAATATTATGTTAGACTGTAATAACTATTTATTCTTTACATGCAACCCCATGAAATTACAACAATTACGGTATTTGCGTGAGGTGGCGCGACGGGATTTGAACATATCGGCCGCGGCCGAGGCGCTTCATACCTCGCAACCGGGCGTGAGCAAGCAAATCCACCTGCTCGAGGAAGAACTGGGCGTAAAAATCCTGGTGCGTCATGGCAAGCGCGTCGCGGACATCACCGAGCCCGGCCGCATCATTCTCGGCATCGCCGAGCGTATCCTGCACGATACCGACAACTTAAAGAAAGTTGGCACTGATTTCGGCGAAGAAGACAGCGGTTCGCTGACGATAGCAACCACTCACACCCAGGCGCGTTATGCACTGCCCCCGGTGATCAGCCGCTTCATCCAGCGCCACCCCAAGGTCAGGCTCTCCCTGCGCGAGAGCAGTCCGCAGCAGATTCTGGAACTGATGAACGCAGGGGCCGCGGATATCGCGATCACCACCGAGGCCCAGGAGCTCTATCGGGACCTGATCACGCTGCCCTGCTACCAATGGAATCGCTGCGTGATCACGCCGCTGAATCACCCGCTGCTCAAACAGCAGAAACTGACGATCGAGAGCATCGCCCGCTATCCGATCATCACCTACGACTTCGCTTTCAGCGGCGACTCGCCCATCAAGCGCGCATTCGACGCGCGCGGCATCGAGCCCAACGTTTCGCTGACGGCGATCGACGCCGACGTGATCAAGACCTATGTCGAGATGGGCCTGGGCGTGGGCATCCTCGCCAGGATGGCGTTCGATCCGGCCCGCGACCATGGACTGAGGTTGATCGACGCGAGCCACCTGTTCGAGGCGAGCACCACGCGCATCGGCATCCGCCGCAATGCCTACCTGCGGGGCTACGCCTACGATTTCATCGAGATGTTCGCCCCGCACCTGCAGCGAGCCATCGTCGAGAAGACCATGCGCGGCGGCGGCGCCGATTACGAACTGTAAGCGCTATTTCGCGCCGATCAGACCGCTGACGGTTTTCACGGCGTGTTCATCGGCCCAGTCGAGTTCGCCGACGAGGCTGTAGCGGATGCGGCCGTCGCGGCCGACGAGGAAGCTCGCCGGCAAAATGCGCGCCTGCCAGCCCCTGGTCACGCTCAAGTCGGGGTCGAGCAGCACGGGTAAATCGAGCTTGATCTGGGCGAGAAACCGGCGGATCCGGGCCTCGGGTTCGCCGACGTTCACCGTCAGCACCGCGAACGGTTGCCCGGAAAGCTTTTGCTTCAGCCGCTGGATCGAAGGCATCTCGTCGCGGCACGGCTCGCACCACGTCGCCCAGAAATTCACCAACACCACCCTGCCGTGATAGTCGGCCAGACGGTGAACCCGGCCCTCGATATCCTTGAGCTCGAAGTGTGGCAGCGGCCCGCCGCTCCATGGCTTGAGCTCGGCGGCATGCGCGGTTGCCGCAGCCAGCGCGAGCAGGCAGACGGCGAGGATCCGGCGTGTCATGCGAAACGCATCGTGGCCATTGAAAAAAATGATGCCGTCGCGGTGCGACGCCGCTCCGCGACGGCAGTGAAGTTACGCGTCCGTCAACTCGCGCGCGGTCATCGTGTACTTGAACGTATCGGGATCGAGCGAATCAAGGCGGCCCTGGGCCGTCTCGCCGTTCGGGTACATCAGGTACGGGATCTTCGGTCCCTGCGAGCCCGGCAGCCGTACATCGTGCGCATCGTTGAAGCCAACCCAGTTCATTTCCCAGTAGCCGAACAGCATTTTCCGCGCTTTCCTGACTTTTTCGTCATTGAGCGCCAGATTGCCCGGCGGCTCCTCGAGCACGACTTTGCGCACGTCCGCCGGGTCGACCGGGACCCAGCCGTAACCCTCGGCATAGAACTCGGCGCGGCAGTGCTGCGCCTTGCTGATTACCGCGGACGCCGCACCCAGGCTCTTGAAACCGTTGCGGGAACTGGCAACCCGCACGCCATAGATATCCCGCGCCGGCACGCCAGCCGCGCGCGCGAGCCCCACGAACAGGGCGCTCAGATCGCCGCACTTGCCGCCGAGGTTTCCCGTCTCCAGCATGCTCTTGATGTCGCCCCAGCCGCACCCGCGCACTTTGGCATCGCGGAACGTGTTGTCGACCATCCATTCGTATATCGCGCGTGCTTTGTCGATGTTGTTGCTCTGCCCCTGGACGATCTTCATCGCGGTATCGCGCACGATGCCGTCGGTCGGAATGAGCTCGGTCGGCTCGATATTGAGCTTGAGAACCGCCGGGTCTTCCTTCACCCCGGCAGGTTTCGAAAAATTGACCATGCGATCGCGCGTCGCGAAGCGGCTGGTCAACCTCAACGTGGCCGGGGTTGCCGGCTGCTGAAATTCGGCGGATACAATCCCGGCGTGATATTTGTTGTCGGCCGCATAAACAACGTTTCCGCCTTGCGCCGTCCAGATGTTGCCGAGATTTTTCTGATAATCGGTATCCCGCGCCAGCGGCACCGGCAGCCAGACCCGCGTCACGCCGGCGGGCTTCAGAACATTGACCTCGGTGGTCACTTCGAACACGCGCCAATCGGCCGCAGCGGCCATATCTGCCGAAGCAAAACGCGGCAGGCCGGAGACTGCGGCGGCGGCCGGCAGCATGGCGGTGGTTTTAAGAAATTTCCTTCTGTCCATTAGATTCTCCTAATCGACGATTAGTTAAGCTGGGGATTTTCCTGAATGCGCGCTGGCTCGCATCCGGTGCTCGTAATCTACTGCTTAAGACAGTGCCACGCAACCAAACCCTGCGCATCAAAAACAGCAGGCACGGCAGGGTTATTCCGCAGCCCGCTTCGCGAAATCGCGCAGCCGGATCCCCACGAGCCACAGCGCGGCGAAGTAAGTCGCCGCGCCGAGCACGACGAGTCCCGCAAGATGCGCAACGCGCGTCGCCGCTCTGGCGGAGAGCCACACGGTTGCAACATCGGTTGCGACCCACAGCACCGAAGCCATCGCGAACACCGCGAGCGCGAGCCTGAGCAGGAAAACCGCCCATCCGGGTTGCGGCGTGTAGATGCCATGCCGGCGCAGCTGGTAAAAAAGCAGGCTGGCGTTGAGACACGCGCCGAGCCCGATCGCGAGCGCAAGCCCCGCATGCCGCAGCGGCCAGATGAAAACGAGGTTCATCGCCTGCGTGGCGAACAAGGTCACGATGGCGATCTTGACCGGCGTCCTGATGTTCTGCTGCGCGTAGAATCCCGGCGCCAGTATTTTCACCAGGATCAGCCCGACGAGACCGACGCTGTAGGCGACCACGGCGTTGCGGGTGTTGAATACGTCGGTCGCGGTGAACGCCCCGTAGTGGAACAGGGTCGTGATCAGCGGCACTGCCAGCAGCGCCAGCGCCACGGCAGCGGGCACCGCAAGCAGCAGCGTCAGGCGCAGGCCCCAGTCGAGCAATTGCGAATATTCTTCGGTCGAACGGTTCGCATAATGCTTGGAGAGGCTGGGCAGCAGTATCGTGCCGAGCGCGACGCCGAGCATGCCGGCCGGGAATTCCATCAGCCGGTCGGCATAGTAGAGCCACGACACGCTGCCGGTGATGAGAAAGGACGCAAAAATGGTGTTGATCAGCAGGCTCACCTGCCCGACCGACACGCCGAACACCGCCGGCCCCATCTGGCGCATGACGCGCCACACGCCCTCGTCCTTGAGATCGAGCCTGAAGCGCGGCAGCAGTCCGAGCCGCCACAGGAACGGCACCTGGAACAGCAGCTGCAGCATGCCGCCGCAGAGCACCGCCCACGCCAGCGCCATCACCGGCGGGTCGAAATAAGGCGCTACCCACAGCGCGAAGGAAATAAACGACACGTTGAGCAGCACCGGCGTGAACGCCGGCACCGAGAAGCGGCTGTAGGTGTTGAGGATGCCGCCGGCCAGCGACGTGAGCGAAATGAACAGGATATAAGGGAAAATCACGCGCAGCAGGCTGATCGTGAGATTGAACTTTTCGGGTGTTGCGGCAAAGCCCGGCGCGCTCACGTAGATGATCAGGGGCGCGGCAATGATGCCGAGCAGGGTCACGACGAACAGCGCCAGCGCGAGCAGCGCGGCGATATGGTCGACCAGCAGGTGCGTCTGCTCGGCGCCGCGCCGTTGCTTGTACTCGGCCAGGATGGGCACGAAGGCCTGCGAGAACGCGCCCTCGGCGAAAAGGCGCCGCAACAGGTTGGGAATCCGGAACGCCACGAAAAAAGCGTCGGTGGCGAGCCCCGCGCCGAATATGCGTGCAATCACCGTATCGCGCACGAATCCGAGGATGCGCGAAATGAGCGTCATGCTGCTGACCGCCGCCAGGGCCTTGAGTAGATTCATGTTTTTATGCAGCGCCCCGTGGAAGAGCCGGCCGCCAAACCTTGCCTATCGGTGTGGAAGCGTGTACCATACAGCCCTTTTTCCGATTCAAAATCCGGAGTTTACATGGCCAACATCGCATCAGCCAGAAAACGCGCGCGTCAGAGCGAAAAGCAGAGGAAGCATAATGCCAGCCTGCGGTCCGAATTGCGCAGCGCGGTGAAGGGCGTAAGAAAAGCGGTAGAAGGTGGCGACAAGAAAGCGGCGACTGCCGTGTATCAGCGCGCCGTCAGCACCATCGATTCGATCGCCGACAAGAAGATCATCCACAAGAACCAGGCCGCTCGCCACAAGAGCCGTCTGGCCGCAGCAGTCAAGGCGATGGCTTAACCGGGTATTCGCGCAGCGGGATTTACCTCGCTGCCGCATAGCCCCGTGCTGCCGCCTCACACGCAGCCGAATTCTCAGGACGTTTTTCTCTCCGGCCGGACGCAGGAACAGGCCCGTTCCGGCAGCTCTCTGAACGCCACGGCCGGGGAACGCCTCCGCCACTCGGCGGCAAGACGCTGTTGCGACGGCCGGCGGAACGCAAAAACAACGCAGACCACGCCGCTGGAGCCCTGTAAATTTCACTTGCGTGCGTGGCACCGGTAAGCCGAAAATAGGACATTGATTACGGTAGACGGCGGCGCAGGCCGCCGTATTGTTTTCAGGGTCGGGCACTTTATGTCGCATGTGATGAATACATACAGCCGCCTCCCCGTCGCTTTCGAGCGCGGTGAAGGCGCCTGGCTGTGGGATAGCCAGGGCAAGCGCTACCTCGACGCGCTCGCCGGCATTGCCGTGTGCGGCGTCGGCCACAGCCACCCGCGGCTGACGGCGGTATTGCGCGAACAGGTCGGCAAGCTCGTCCACACCTCCAACCTCTACGGCATCACGCTGCAGGAGAAGCTCGCGGACAGGCTCGCCGCGATCTCGGGCATGGACAGCGTGTTCTTCTGCAACTCGGGCTGCGAGGCCAACGAGGCGGCGATCAAGCTCGCGCGTCTACTACGGCCACCAGAAAAAAATCGAGTCGCCGGCCATCGTGGTGCTGGAAAAGGCGTTTCACGGCCGCACCATCGCCACGCTCTCCGCCACCGGCAGCCGCAAGGTGCAGGCCGGCTTCGAGCCGCTGGTCGCCGGTTTCGTGCGGGTGCCGTTCGACGACCTCGAAGCGGTGAAGCGCGTCGCCGAGAGCAACCGCAACGTGGTCGCCGTGCTGGTCGAGCTGATCCAGGGCGAAGGCGGCATCAATGTGTGCAGCTCCGGTTATCTCAAGGGTCTGCGCGAAATCTGCGATGCGCAGCAGTGGCTGCTCATGCTCGACGAAGTGCAGAGCGGCACCGGCCGCACCGGCACCTGGTTCGCGTTCCAGCATTCGGCGGTCAGGCCCGACGTGGTCACGCTCGCCAAGGGGCTCGCCAACGGCGTGCCGATCGGCGCCTGCCTCGCCGCCGGACCCGCGGCCACCCTCTTCAAGCCCGGCAGCCATGGCTCGACCTTCGGCGGCAATCCGCTCGCCTGCGCCGCCGCGCTCGGCGACGCTGGCCATCATCGAGGAAGAAGGCCTGATGCAGAACGCCGTGGAAATGGGGGACTTCCTGCGCGCCGGCTTTGCCGCGCGGCTCTCCGGCAATCCTGGCGTCAAGGACATTCGCGGCGCGGGCCTGATGATCGGCATCGAACTCGCGCATCCCTGCGGCGAACTCGTGCAGCAGGCGCTCGACAAGGGCTTGCTGATCAACGTCACCGCGGACAACGTCGTCCGGCTGCTGCCGCCGCTCAATTTCACGCGGGAACAGGCCGAACTGGTCATCGACATGCTGGCGCCGCTGATCCTCGATTTCCTGTCCAGGCAACCCGCGCCACAGCCCGCTGTCCAGCCGGCTTAGGCCGCGCCATTAATGCAGGCGGCGCCCCATGCAGGAACTCAGACATTATCTTCAGTTCAGGGACTTCACCCGCGAGGAATATTCCCACATCTTCGAGCGCGCGCGCTGGATCAAGGACAAGTTCAAGCGCTACGAGCCGTACCTGCCGCTGCATGACCGCACGCTGGCGATGATTTTCGAAAAGCACTCGACGCGCACCCGCGTTTCCTTCGAGGCCGGCATGCTGCAGATGGGCGGCACGGTGATCAACCTGTCCTCGCGCGACACCCAGATGGGTCGCGGCGAGCCGATCGAGGATGTCGCGCGCGTCATCACGCGCATGGTCGACATCGTGATGATCCGCACCTTCGAGCAGGACATCATCGAGCGCTTTGCCGCGCACTCGCGGGTGCCGGTGATCAACGGGCTCACCAACGAATACCACCCGTGCCAGATCCTGGCCGACATCTACACCTTCATCGAGCACCGCGGCGCGATCCGCGGCAAGACCGTGGCGTGGATCGGCGATTCGAACAATGTCTGCAATACCTGGCTGCAGGCGGCGGAAGTGCTCGACTTCAACGTGCATGTGTCCACGCCGCCCGGCTACGAAGTCGAGCCCGAGCGCGCCGGCCTCTACGGCACCGCGCATTACGAGGAATTCGCCGACCCCATGGAAGCGGTCAAGGGGCGCCGATCTCATCACCACCGATGTCTGGACCAGCATGGGCTTCGAGGCGGAGAACGAGGAACGCAAGCGCGACTTCGAGGACTGGTGCGTCGATGCCGACATGATGCGCGCGGCGAGACGGGACGCGTTGTTCATGCACTGCCTGCCGGCGCACCGCGGCGAGGAAGTCACCGCCGAGGTCATCGACGGGCCGCAGAGCGTGGTGTGGGACGAAGCCGAGAACCGGCTGCATGCGCAAAAGGCTTTGATGGAATATTTGCTGCTGGGCAAAATCGAGAATTAGCCGCCAAGGCCGCCAAGGACGCCAAGGAAACCGAATCAATCAAACAGCAAAGCTGCGGAACATTCAGGCTGATTGCGTCTCGTGCTTTTTGATTGTGATGTATTTTGAATTTGTTTTTTCTTGGCGTGCTTGGCGGCCTTGGCGGTTCATAGATCTTTCTTAATCAACGAGAAAATATGAATAAAATCAAGAAGGTAGTGCTCGCCTACTCGGGCGGGCTGGACACTTCGGTGATCCTCAAATGGCTGCAGGACACCTACGGCTGCGAAGTCGTGACCTTCACCGCCGACATCGGCCAGGGCGAGGAAGTCGCCCCGGCGCGCAGGAAGGCGAAGCATGTTCGGCGTGAAGCAGATCTTCGTCGAGGACCTGCGCGAAGAGTTCGTGCGCGACTTCGTGTTCCCGATGTTCCGCGCCAACGCGGTCTACGAGGGCGAGTACCTGCTCGGCACCTCGATCGCGCGGCCGCTGATCGCCAAGCGCCTGGTGGAAATCGCGAAACAGACCGGCGCGGACGCGATCTCGCATGGCGCGACCGGCAAAGGCAACGACCAGGTGCGCTTCGAACTCGGCGCCTACGCGCTGATGCCCGACGTCAAGATCATCGCGCCGTGGCGCGAATGGGACCTGCTGTCGCGCGAGAAACTGCTCGCTTACGCCGAGAAGCACGGCATCCCCGTCGACTACAAAAAGAAAAAAGGCGGCGGCGCGCCCTATTCGATGGATGCCAACCTGCTGCACATCTCCTACGAGGGCGGCATCCTCGAAGATCCCGGCTACGAGCCCGAAGAGTCGATGTGGCGCATCACGGTATCGCCGGAGAAGGCGCCCAACCGCCCCGAGCACGTCGAGCTCGACTACCGCAAAGGCGACATCGTCGCGATCAACGGCAAAAAAATGACGGCGGCGCAGGTGCTGACCAGGCTCAACCAACTCGGCGGCAAGCACGGCATCGGGCGGCTCGACCTGGTGGAAAACCGCTATGTCGGCATGAAATCGCGCGGCTGCTACGAGACGCCCGGCGGCACCATCATGCTCAAGGCGCACCGCGCGATGGAATCGATCACGCTCGACCGCGAGGTGCTCGCGCTGAAGGACGACCTGATGCCGCGCTATGCGCGCCTGATCTACAACGGCTACTGGTTCAGCCCCGAGCGCCGGCTGCTGCAGACCCTGATCGACGAGTCGCAAAAGCCGGTCAACGGCAAGGTGCGCCTCAAGCTCTACAAGGGGACGGTGCTGGTCGTCGGCCGCGAGTCGAAATCGGATTCGCTGTTCGACTCGACCATCGCCACCTTCGAGGACGACAAGGGCGCCTACGACCAGGCCGACGCCGCGGGCTTCATCCGCCTGAACGCGCTCAGGCTGCGCATCGCCGCCAAGCGCCACCGCAAGTAACCGGGAGAAAATCAGTGCCGCAATTCGACAATGTTTCGGTCGTCAAGAAAGCGAACGTCTACTTCGACGGCAAGTGCGTGAGCCACACCGTTCATTTTCCGGACGGCGGCCGCAAGTCGGTCGGCGTCATTTTCCCGAGCGTGCTCACGTTCAAGACCGGCGAGCCCGAACTGATGGAAATCACCGCCGGCAGCTGCCGCGTGCGGCTGCCGGGGGACAAGGACTGGCGCATCTGCCGCGCCGGCGACAGTTTCCGCGTGCCCGCCAACTCGAGCTTCGACATCGAGCCGCTCGAGACGCTCGATTACGTCTGCCATTTCGGATAAGTTCTTTCACTTTTAAGAACAGGAATGAACCGCCAAGACCGCCAAGAAAAGCGACCAAATTTTCTTGATCAGTCACCCGCCCTCGGCCCTTTCCGCTTTCTCGAGCTTTTGCAACATTAAATGTCATATAAATTCCCGTATCCTTATTTGTCTTTCTTGGCGTTCTTGGCGGCCTTGGCGGTTAAATTGAGCCTCTCGGCATGACCACCATCGCCGTCGTCAAGAAGAACGGCTACGTCGCGATCGCGGCCGACACCATGACCAAGTGGGGTCCGGTCAAGGAAACCGCCGAGTACATCGTCAATCACCCGAAAATCCTCAGGGTCGGCGACAGCTACCTGGGCGTGACGGGCGACGCGACCTTCAATACCATCCTGTGCGATTATTTTTCGCGCCCCAAGGTCTACGCGCGTTTCGCCACGCCGCTCGAGATCTTCAGGACGTGGCAGAAGCTGCATGCCGCGCTCAAGCACGATTATTATCTCGTCACCGGCAACGGCGAAGACGAAGCGCTGGAATCGACGCGCATCGACGTGCTGATCGTCAATCCGCACGGAATTTTCGGCGTCGCCGCGCACCGCACGGTGCAGGAATTCTCGAAGTTTTACGCTTTCGGCAGCGGCAGCGACTATGCGCTGGGGGCGCTGTACGCCACTTACGATCAGCCGCGCAAATCGGCCGAAGACACCGCGCTCCTCGCGATCAACGCCGCCGCCGAGTTCGACGACGGCACGGGACTGCCGGCCACGTCTTATGCGCTAAAATTGCGCAACCGGTAAAAAACAGGGGGAGCCTTCATGCCGTCGTTCGATATCGTTTCGGAAGTGAATCAGGTCGAAGTGCACAACGCGGTGGACCAGTGCAACAAGGAAATCACCAACCGCTTCGATTTCAAGGGCTCGGACGCGCGGGTCGAGATCAACGACAAGGACAAGATCCTCGCCGCCTTCGCCGATGACGACTTCAAGCTCGAGCAGCTGCGCGACGTGCTGACCGGCAAGCTCGCCAAGCGCGGCCTCGACGTGCGCTGCCTGGAGCTCGGCACCGTCGAGAAAATCAGCGGCAACAAGGTCAAGCAGAACATCACCATCCGCGTCGGCGTCGAACAGGAACTCGGCAAGAAAATCGTCAAGCTGCTGAAGGACAGCAAGCTCAAAGTCCAGGGCAGCATCCAGGGCGACGCGGTGCGCGTGTCGAGCGCCAAGAAAGACACGCTGCAGGAGGCCATCGCGCTGGTGCGCAAATCGATCACCGACTTCCCGCTGCAGTTCAAGAACTTCCGCGACTAGATCGGTAAATGGGGAATAGTGAAAGGTAAATGGAAAAACTGCTCGGGCCGAGGAAGCTGCCTGCGCTTTACCGTTTACGATTCACCGATTTACGATTCACCGCCTTTGAGTCCCTCGATCCAGCGATCGTAGATGCGGTCGGCGACCGCGTTGAGCGCGCCGACTTTGCGCCCGATGTCGTCCGTTATTTCCTCCGGCGTCTGCACCGAAGGCACGCGCGCCGCCAGCGACTGCACCTCCTTCCACCAATCCTGGCACCAGCTGCGGATCAGCTCCTCGGTCATCTCGACATGACACTGCATCGCGAAATGCGGGCCCAGTGCGAACGCCTGGTTCTCGCAATAGGGGCTGGAGAGCACGCGCACCGCGCCCGGCGGAATGCTGAAGGTCTCGCCGTGCCAGTGGAATGCGGTGAATGTCCGCGGTTGCGCGCCGAACCACGCGCCGGCCAGTGGATGGTCGACAACGTCGACGCGGCCCCAGCCGATTTCCTTCACCGGATTGCGCGTCACCTCGCCGCCCAACGCCTTCGACATCAACTGTCCGCCGAGACAGTGGCCGATTACCGGCACACCGGCGTCGACCGCGGCGCGGATCAGGCTGAGCACCGCCGGAATCCACGGCAGATCGTCGTTGACGCTCATCGGCCCGCCCATCAACGCGATGCCGCCGACGGCGCGCGGGTCGCCCGGCACCGCCTCGCCGGCATCGATCTTCACCACCTGCCACGGAATGCCGTGGCGCGAAAGATGTGTGGCAAAATAACCGGGGCCCTCGGTCGGCGCATGCCTGAGAATGACGACGGGCTTCATGGATGGCGAATATGGAATCGAAAATGAGGCATGTTAAATTACTCGCGGCGGTTTTCCTACTGGCGCCGCTTGCGGCGCCTGCCGCCGACGTCTCCGTCATCGGGCTGTTCAGCGGCAGGGCGGTGCTGGTGATCGATGGCGGCAAGCCGCGCACGCTCAAGGCCGGCGAAACCTCCCCTGAAGGCGTGCGGCTGATCAGCGCGAGCAGCGAGTCGGCCGTGGTGGAAATCGGCGGCAAGCGCCAGACGCTGGTTCTCGGCCAGAGCGGCTATGTTGCCGCGCCAAGCAACGGTCCCGCCGGCGCGAGCGTCACCCTGAGCGCCGACACGCGCGGCCATTTCGTCACCACCGGCGCGATCAACGGCAACAGCATACAGTTCATGGTCGATACCGGCGCGACCGCCGTCACGCTCTCCAGCGACGATGCCAGGCGCCTGGGAATCAATTACCTCGCCGGCCCGCGCTCCTACAGCCAGACCGCCAACGGCGTGGTGCCGGTCTACCGCATCACGCTCGATTCGGTCCGGGTCGGCGACGTCACCGTCAACAATGTCGACGCGATCGTCATCGAAGGCCATGTGCTGCCGATCGCGCTGCTCGGCATGAGCTTCCTCAATCGCATGGAAATGAAGCGCGACGGGATGACCATGACGCTCATCAAGCGCTATTGACGGCGGAACGGGCACACGCGGACGCGCGCTTCTCCCAGCGGTAAAGCCGCACCGGCGGAATGTTGCGAAACTCCACCTCGACCCGTGCCGGCCCCATGAGACGGGCGTCCGCGATGCGGCCGGCCAGCTCACACAGCCACGCTTATTTCTGGTAAACGCTGACGCGGGCCGGCGGCAGATTCAGCCAGACGACATTGGAATTGAGCAGGCGGAAATGGGCGGCGCCCCTGGGGCGCTTCTTGCCAAGGTGATAAGTGTATTGCACCCATTTTCCCTTGGGCGAAAGGATCGCTCGAATTTTTCCGGCCAGTTCCTCGGCCACGTCCGCCGGGAAGTTGCGGAGCGGCAGGCTGGAAATCACCGCGCCTATGGTTCCATGTCCGTTCAGTTGCTCCTGCAACAACCTGTCGAGGTGGCAGGCGTCGCCCGTGATGATGTGCGCGCGGGGAAAGCGGTCGCGGAGCATGCCCGCCATCTTCGGATTCTTCTCGATGGCGATCAGCCGTTGCGGAGGCAACCCCCGGCCGATGAGCGCCCGTGTGACCGCGCCGGTGCCGGGGCCGAGCTCGAGGACGTACTCGTTCGCCTCGGCCGGCAGCCAGCGCGCCATTGCCGCCGCGAGATTTTTGGAACTGGGAACGATCGCGCCCGTCCGCCGGGGATCGTGAATCCACTCCTGCAGAAAGACGCTCGTGTCGTTCAGGGTTGCCAGTAGACGCTTGGCCATTTCATCTCCAGATCGTTTTTAATCTCCAAATCGAGATCAGGACGCGGCCACAATGACTTGACAGGATGGGTGCGGTTACAAAAATGGGTTCTTGCCCTTAGCCACCGCACAACACGGGTTCGAGCGTCTTTTCGATATCGACAAGCGATTTTACCTGAACTGCCTGCATGCCGACTCGGCGGGCTGCCGCCACATTGGATTCGAGGTCGTCGAAAAACAAAATTCTCGACAGCGGTGTTTCCATTGCCTGCGCAACGGCAGCAAAAGCGTCCGGTTCGGGTTTGCGTTTTCCCAGCTCGCAGGATACGAACACCTTGCGAAAAGCGCTCAGCGCGGGTGCGTATTCCCGCGCCCAGTAGGCGTGATGGACGGAATTCGAATTGCTGAATACGTAGATCGGCAGGCGCTCCTTCATGCGGCCGAGCACCCGTGCGATGCCGGGAACCTCCCCGATGAAGACCGCGTTCCAGCCGCGCTCGAATTCCTCGTCCGTCAATTGAATGCCGAGGGAAGAGCGCAGCGATTCGAAATATTCAGCTGCCGGAATCTCGCCGCGCTCGTGCCGCTCGTAATAGGCGTCCATCGAGAAGCGCGCGCCCAGCGTCGCCGACGGTATCCCGGAGTATTCGCTCCATGCGTCGAAGACCCGCTGGAAATCGATATCGACGATCACGCCGCCGAGATCGAACAGCAGCGCGTCTGCGGTAATGTCCTGTGCCGGCACCGGCGATGATCTCAATGAATGAATTAATCCAGCAACAAAGCGCCGTCCCGGACGCCTTTCAACTGGTCACAATAATATTCAATAAAAACAACGCATTACAGAATTGTGGCGGCGCCGGCAGCCGGCGCTGCTGCGGTGGTATTACTCGGCCTTTTCGCCCGGTTCCGCCATCGACAGCAAGTGGCCGAACTTGGTGCGCTTGGTCTCGAGATAATTGCGGTTGGCGGAGCGCGGCGGCGCTTCGATCGCGATGCGTTCGGTGACGGTGAGGCCGTAGTCTTCGAGCGCGGCCACCTTGTCGGGATTGTTGGTCATGAGGCGGACTTTCCGCACGCCGAGGTCGAACAGGATGTGGGCGCCGGTCTTGTAGTCGCGCATGTCGGCGGCAAACCCCAGCGCATGGTTGGCCTCGACCGTGTCGTGGCCCTTGTCCTGCAGCATGTAGGCGCGGATCTTGTTGAGCAGCCCGATGCCGCGGCCCTCGTCGAACATGTAGACCAGCACGCCGCTGCCGGCCTGCTCGATCATTTCCAGCGCGGCGTCGAGCTGCTCGCCGCAGTCGCAGCGCTCGCTTCCGAACACGTCCCCGGTCAGGCACTGCGAGTGCAGCCGCACCAGCGTCGGCTGCATCCGGCTTGATCGCGCCTTTGACCAGCGCGACATAGAGCGTGGTTTCGAGATTGTCGCTGTAGACCATCAGCTGGAAGTCGCCGGCCTTGCGCGTCGGCAGCACGGTGGTCGCGCGGCGGCTGATCTGGCGCTCGGTTTCGCGGTAGGCGACGAGATCGGCAATTTCCAGGATTTTGATGCCGTGCCGCGCGGCGAAGCGCTCGAGCTCGGGCATGCGCGCCATCGTGCCGTCATCGTTCATGATTTCGCAGATCACGCCGGCCGGCTTCATGCCCGCCATGCGCGCGAGATCGACCGCCGCTTCGGTGTGGCCGCGGCGCGCAAGCACGCCGCCGTCGATCGCGCGCAGCGTCTGCAGCCGTCCGGGGCGGATCAGATCGCCGGGCTTGGCGTTCCGTCGGCGATCGCCACCGCGATCGTGCGCGCGCGATCCTGCGCCGACATGCCCGACCCCACGCCCTCGCGCGCGTCGATCGGCGTCGAGAAGGCCGTGCCGAATTTGGTCTGAGTTGCCCGTGTCGTCGGTGATCAGCGCAAGCCCGAGGTCGCGCATGCGCTCCTCGGTGAGCGCGAGCGAAATCAGCCCGCGGCCGTGGGTGGCCATGAAATTGATCGCTTCGGGCGTGGCCCGCTCCGCGGCGACGAACAGATCGCCTTCGTTCTCGCGGTCGGCGTCGTCGACCAGAATCACCATGCGGCCCTTGCGCACCTCGGGCAGCATCTGCTCGACGATGTATTCGCTGGTCTTGTGGTCGCTCATGTCCGGAATCGCGGCAACCCGCTCTACGCGCGGGTGACCAGCCGCATGAACTCGGCGCGCGTCTTGTCGCGTTGAACTCGCCGGTGAACGCCGAGGTGGTCGCAATCGAATGCTGCTTCTGGATGCCGCGCATCATCATGCACAGGTGCTGCGCCTCGATCACCACCGCCACGCCCAGCGGCTTGAGCGTCTCCTGGATGCAGTTGCGGATCTCGACCGTCAGCCGCTCCTGCACCTGCAGCCGGCGCGCATAGGCATCGACCACGCGCGGGATCTTCGACAGGCCGACGATCTGGCCGTTCGGAATGTAGGCGACGTGCGCCTTGCCGAAAAACGGCAGCATGTGATGCTCGCACAGCGAATAGACCTCGATGTCCTTGACGATCACCATCTGCTGGTATTCTTCCTTGAACATCGCCGAGCGCAGAATTTCCGCCGGCTCGAGATCGTAGCCGTGGGTCAGGAACTGCAGCGCCTTGGCCACGCGCTCGGGCGTCTTCTGCAAGCCCTTCGCGCGTCGGGATCCTCGCCGAGGTCCTTGAGAATGGCGCGATACTTCTCGGCGATGCGCCGGATCGCAGCGCGGATTGTACTGGTCGATCTTGGCGTAGCCGTCCATCTCGTTTTCTTCGCGCATCTGGGTGGTGATAGGCGTCATGAATATGCTCCTATCCGCCTATTCTACTCCGCGAGCCGCGCACGGATGGTCTTGAGGATGCCTTCCGTGGTGAGGCCCGCGCTCGGCAAGCTGGATTCCCGGATCGCCATGATCGATGAACTTGTCGGGCAACCCTATCTGCAGCACGGGAATTCTGCTGCCCTGCTTTTGCAGCACTTCCAGCACGGCGCTGCCGGCGCCACCCATCACCACGTTCTCTTCGATCGTCACCAGCAGGTCGTGGCTCGCGGCCAGCTCCGCAACCAGTTGCTTCGTCGAGCGGTTTGACGAAGCGCATGTTGGCCACCGTCGCGTCGAGTTCTTCCGCGGCATCGAGCGCGGGCTTGACCATGCTGCCGAAGGCGAGGATCGCGATTTTCTTCGACAGCAATGCGATCTTCTTGCCGGTGCGCCGGATTTCGCCGCGGCCGACGGGCAGCGCCTGCATTTCCTTTTTGACTTCCGACCCCCGGCCCGGTGCCGCGCGGATAACGCACCGCCACCGGCGTCTTCATCTGAAACGCGGTGTAGAGCATCTGCCGGCATTCGTTCTCGTCGGACGGCACCATGACCGTCATGTTGGGCAGACAGCGCAGGTAGGAAAGATCGAAACTGCCGTTATGGGTGGCGCCGTCGGCGCCCGACCAGGCCGGCGCGGTCGATCGCGAACACGATCGGCAGGTTCTGGATCTGGACGTCGTGAATCAGCTGGTCGTAAGCGCGCTGCAGGAAAGTCGAGTAGATCGCCACCACCGGCTTGCTGCCCTCGCATGCCAGCCCGGCGGCGAAAGTAAGCGCGTGCTGCTCCGCGATGCCGACGTCGAAATAACGCGTCGGGATAGCTGCTCGGAGAACTGCACCATCCCCGAGCCTTCGCGCATCGCCGGCGTGATGCCGACGAGCCGCTCGTCGAGCGCGGCCATGTCGCACAGCCAGTCGCCGAAAATCTGGGTGTAGCTCTGCTTGCCGCCGGTCTTGCCGCCGACGATGCCGCTGGCCGCGTCGAATTTGGACACGCCGTGATACAGCACCGGGTCCGCCTCGGCGAGCTTGTAGCCCTGGCCCTTGCGGGTCACGACATGCAGAAACTGCGGGCCCTTCAGCTGCTTGATGTTGTGAAGCGTCGGCAGCAGCGCGTCGAGATCGTGGCCGTCGATGGGACCGATGTAGTTGAAGCCGAACTCCTCGAACATCGTGCCCGGCGTCACCATGCCTTTCACGTGCTCCTCGGCGCGGCGCGCGAGGTCGCCCAGCATTTTTTCGCCGGCGCGCTTGGCCACGGTGTAAAAACGCCCCGACATGAGCTTGGCGAGATATTTGTTGAGCGCGCCCACCGGCCGCGAGATCGACATGTCGTTGTCGTTGAGGATCACCAGCAGATTGGCGCCGGAGTCGCCCGCGTTGTTGAGCGCTTCGAACGCCATGCCGGCGGTCATCGCGCCGTCGCCGATGATCGCCACGCAATGGCGCTCGATGCCGGCGAGCCTGGAGGCAACCGCCATGCCGAGCGCGGCGCTGATCGAAGTGCTCGAATGCGCCGTGCCGAAGGTGTCGTACTCGCTTTCCTCGCGGCGCGGAAAACCGGAAATGCCGCCCCACATGCGCAGTTTTTTCATGCCTTCGCGGCGGCCGGTGAGGATCTTGTGGCCGTAGGTCTGATGGCCGACGTCCCATACCAGGCGGTCGTGCGGCGTGTCGAACACATAGTGGAGCGCGACCGTGAGTTCCACCGTGCCGAGGTTGGACGACAGGTGCCCGCCGGTCTGGCTGACCGACTCGACCAGGAACTGGCGCAGCTCGTCGGCGAGCCGCGGCAGCTGGCTCTTTTCGAGCTGCCGCAGTTCGTGGGGATAGTTGATGCTTTTTAACAGTTCGTACATTTTCAATTAGCCGCCAAGACGCCAAGACGCCAAGGAAAAACGGAACGAAAAACGATTCACATTGCCACGGGAATAAGTAAACAAGGCTCGATGTCAGTAGCAGGATCTTTGTTTCTTCTGTAGTTCATGTCCTGGGTCTACTTGGCGGCCTTGGCGGCCTTGGCGGCTAATCAAAATTTCCGCAGCACGATAAAATCCGCGAGCTGCCGCAGCCGCAGCGCGCGCTCGCCGAAACCATCCAGCGCCTTCAGCGCATCGTTGCGCAGTTCCTCCGCAAGCGCCTTGGAGCGCGCGACGCCCAGCACGCTCACATAGGTGGGCTTCCCCTGCTGCGCGTCCTTGCCCGCGGTCTTGCCCAGCGTCGCGGTCGGGGCCTCGGCGTCGAGCACGTCATCGACGACCTGGAACGCGAGTCCGATGCCTTTGGCGAAGTGGTCGAGCTGGGCGAGCGCCTTGTCATCGAGGCTCTTGCCGCAGCGCGCACCGAGGAGCGCCGCGGCGCGGATCAGCGCGCCGGTCTTGTGGATATGCATGAACTCGAGTTCCGGCACCGTGAGCGCCTTGCCCACGGCGTCGAAATCGATCGCCTGGCCGCCCGCCATGCCGCGCGATCCCGACGCCGCGGCCAGCAACCTGACCATCTCGAGCTGGATGGCGTTATCGTCGGCGAGACGATACTCGCTCAGCAACTGGAACGCGAGGCTTTGCAGCGCATCGCCGACCAGCAGCGCGGTCGCCTCGTCATATTCGACATGACAGGTCGGCCTGCCCCGGCGCAGCACGTCGTCGTCCATGCAGGGCAAATCGTCATGCACCAGCGAATAGGCATGAATCAGCTCGACTGCGGCGCCGGCAATCGCCACGCGCTCGATGTCCGCCCCGGCGAGCTCGCCTGCGGCGAATGCCAACAGCGGCCGCACCCGCTTGCCGGCGCCCAGCACGGCATAGCGCATCGCCTGGTGCAGGCGCTGCGGCGCGATCTCGGCGGCCGGCAGCAGGCTTTGCAGCAGGGTTTCAATACGGCTCTGCCGGGCATGGGCCCAGGTCTGGAAGTCAGTGGCGGGATTCACAGCTTATTGCTCGGCAGCGCCGAAATTTTTCAGGACATTGTCCTCGAGAATTTTGACCTGCTGCTGCGCGTCCTGCAGCGCGGACTGGCAGAACTTGAGCAATTCGGCGCCGCGCTTGTAGGCGGCGAGCGATTGCTCGAGCGGCATCTGGCCCGCCTCCATGCTGGTCACGATGTTCTCCAGCTCCGCCAGCGCCGTTTCGAACGTGGGGTTAGTGTGGGCTTTCGCAGACTTGGACATGGGGCGCCGATCGCCATCGGGGGCGAAACTGAAAGAGTAACGCAATCAGCGGCTTGCGGTCAACGCGCAATGTAAGGTACCGCGCATGTCGCCGACTGACTATAAAATCGGAATCAACGCGTCACACGCGTCGATATTCAATGGGGGACTAGACGGATGCAAAACACTGTTTTCTGCATGAAAACCGGGGCGAATCCAGTATTTTCCGATCAATTCCCGCCCCGCTATTGCGGAGAATAGCCTCATGCACGCCACCCTGCCGTTGATTGAAATTACCGGCTTCCCGGCGATCCGTCGCAAGCAGCTTGAGATCCTGCAGGTCAATCTCGGCTACAAGTGCAACCAGAGCTGCGTGCATTGCCACGTCAACGCCGGCCCCACCCGCACCGAGATGATGAGCCGGGAAACGGTGTTCGAGATCATCGCCTTTCTCAAGGCGGCGAACATCACGACGCTCGATATCACCGGCGGCGCGCCCGAGCTGAATCCCCATTTCCGCATGCTGGTCGCCGCGGCGCGCGAGCTGGGCGTCAAGGTGATGGACCGCTGCAACCTGACGATCCTCGAGCAGCCGGGTCAGGAAGACCTCGCCCAGTTTCTCTCCGACCACGAAGTCGAAATCGTCGCCTCGCTGCCGTGCTATCTCGAAGAAAACGTCGACCGGCAGCGCGGCAAAGGCGTGTTCGATGCCAGCATCCGCTGCCTGCAGACCCTGAACCGTTTCGGTTATGGCCGGCCCGGATCGGGACTGGCACTGAACCTTGTATACAATCCGCAGGGCGCGGTGCTGCCCCCGGCCCAGGACAAGCTGGAGCAGGACTATCAGCACCATCTCGGCGAACGCTACGACATCGCCTTCAACCGCCTCTACGTGCTCACCAACATGCCGATCCAGCGTTTCGGCAGCATGCTGATCTCGAAAGGCCAGTTTGGGCATTACATGGACCTGCTGAAAAACGCCTATCAGCCCGAAAACCTCGACACCGTGATGTGCCGCAACCTGGTGAGCGTGGACTGGCGCGGCCATGTTTACGACTGCGATTTCAATCAGATGCTGGGTTTGCCGCTCGCCTGGCGCGGCAAGCCGCGCGTGCATTTGCGCGAGCTGATCGGCGCCGATCTGGCGGGCAACGCCATCGTCGTCAAGGACCACTGCTACGGCTGCACCGCCGGGCAGGGTTCGAGCTGCGGCGGCGCGCTCGCAAGTTGACTGGCGGCTTGCCCGGTTTCCCCCGAGTTGATGTGGAGCAAACATGGACACCTCTTACCTGAATACGACGCGCGACGTTTACAAGGAAGCCGCGCTCAATCCGCAACAGGGCCTGTGCTGCACCACCACGCCCATATGGCAGTTCCCCGGGCTGTCGATACCGAAGAAAATGCTCGCGATGAACTATGGCTGCGGCAGCACAGTCAACCCCCGCGATCTCGGGAACAGCCCGACCATACTTTATGTCGGCGTCGGCGGTGGCATGGAAGTGCTGCAATTCGCCTATTTTTCGCGGCGCACGGGCGGCGTGATCGGCCTGGATGTCGTCGATGAAATGCTCGCGGCATGCCGCGACAACCTGCAGGAAGCCGAACTGCAGAACCCGTGGCTCAAGTCCTCCTTCGTCGATCTGCGCAAGGGCGATGCGCTCAACCTGCCGATCGCCGATGGCGCGGTAGATGTGGCTGCGCAAAATTGCTTGTTCAACATTTTTCACGACCAGGACCTCCAGCGTGCGCTCTCCGAAATGTACCGCGTGTTGAAACCCCATGGCCGGCTGCTCCTGTCGGACCCCGTATGCGAAGCGCCGATGCCGGAATCCCTGAAAAACGACCAGCGCCTGCGGGCGCTTTGCCTGTCCGGTGCGATCCCGCTCCATGACTATCTGCAGCGCCTTGCCGACATCGGTTTCGGCACCATTGAAGTCCGTGCCAAACGGCCCTATCGGGTGCTGTCACCCCGCCACTACCCGACCGACCGCCTGCTCTTCGTCGAAAGCGTGGAAATCTGCGCAATCAAGGACCCCATGCCGGCGGACGGCCCCTGCGTCTTCACCGGCCGGACCGCCATCTACCACGGCGACGACGATTATTTCGACGACAACAAGGGGCACTTCCTCACCCAGAACCAGCCGCTCGCAGTCTGCGACAAAACCGCAAAGGCTCTGGCATCCCTGGGCAGGCACGACATCCACATCACGGAGTCCACTTACTTCTATGATGGCGGAGGATGTTGCTGAAAAAATCAGAAATATTGGCGGCCCATGAAAAAAAATAAACTGGCGCTGATGGCCGTGATCGCGATGCTGGTCGTCGCGTTCTTTGCCCTCGATCTCGGCCGGTATTTCACGCTCGATTTCTTCCGCTCGCAGCAGGCGGCGATCGATGCCTACGTTCAGGCCAACCCGGTGCAGGCCGGCCTGTCGTTTTTCCTGGCCTACGTCGCGGTGACGGGATTGTCGCTGCCGGGCGCAGCGATCATGACGCTGGCGGGCGGCGCGATCTTCGGACTCTTGTGGGGCACGGTCATCGTCTCGTTCGCCTCCACCATCGGCGCCACGCTCGCGTTCCTCGCCTCGCGTTTCCTGCTGCGGGACTGGGTGCAGGAAAAATTCGGCGATAAGCTGAAACCGGTCAACGACGGCATTGCCAGGGACGGCGCGTTCTACCTGTTCACGCTGCGGCTGGTGCCGGTGTTCCCGTTCTTCGTCATCAATCTCGCGATGGGACTGATGCCGATCAGGGCCTGGACGTTCTACTGGGTCAGCCAGATCGGGATGCTCGCCGGCACGCTGGTCTACGTGAACGCCGGCACCGAAATCGCGAAAATCGATTCGCTGCGCGGCATCCTTTCGCCCGGTCTGATCATTTCCTTCACGCTGCTTGGCGTGTTCCCACTGATCGCGAAAAGGATCGTCAGCACCATCAAGGCGCGCAAGGTCTACGCAAAATGGCCCAAACCTGCAACTTTCGATCGCAACCTGGTGGTCATCGGCGGCGGATCCGCGGGACTGGTTTCTGCCTATATCGCGGCCGCGGTCAAAGCCAAGGTCACTCTCGTTGAAAAGCACAAGATGGGCGGCGACTGCCTCAACACCGGCTGCGTGCCGTCGAAAGCGCTGATCAGATCGGCGAAGCTGCTCGCCACCATGAAGCGTGCCAATGAGTTCGGTCTCAAGTCGGCGACGGCGGAATTCGATTTCGCTGACATCATGGAACGCGTGCAGCGCGTGGTGAGGACCGTCGAGCCGCACGACTCCGTCGAGCGCTACACGCAGCTCGGGGTCGAGTGCATCACCGGCGAAGCGAAGATCACCTCGCCCTGGACGGTCGAAATCAAAACCGGGGAAGGCACGCGCACGCTGACTACGCGCGCCATCGTCATCGCCGCGGGCGCGCGCCCATTCGTGCCGCCGATTCCCGGCATCGATCAGGTCGGCTGCCTGACTTCCGATACCGTATGGGATCTCCGCGAACTGCCGAAACGACTGGTAGTGCTGGGCGGCGGGCCGATCGGCTGCGAACTCACACAGTGTTTCGCGCGCCTGGGTTCGCAGGTGACTCAAATCGAGATGCTGCCGCGCATCATGATTCGCGAGGATCCGGAAATATCGGAGATGGTGCGGGGTCAATTCGAGAAAGAAGGCGTCAAGGTGCTGGTCAACCACAAGGCCAAGCAGTTCCTGATCGAAAACGGCGAGAAGATCCTGATTTGCGAGCACGACGGCAAGGAAGTTCGCGTGCCGTTCGACGCGCTGCTGTGCGCCGTCGGCCGTGTTGCCAACACGGCGGGCTATGGTCTGGAAGACACTCGGCATCCCGGTCACGAAAACGCGCACCGTCGAAGTCAACGAGTTCATGCAGACGGTCTATCCCAACATCTATGCCTGCGGCGACGTCGCCGGGCCGTACCAGTTCACCCACACCGCCGCGCACACCGCGTGGTACTGCGGCGGTCAACGCGCTGTTCGGCAGCGTCAAGAAATTCCGCGCCGATTTCTCGGTGATTCCGTGGGCGACGTTCACCGACCCGGAGGTTGCACGCGTCGGGCTCAACGAAACCGAAGCGAAGGAAAAAAACGTCCCTTACGAGGTGACGACCTACGGCATCGACGATCTCGACCGCGCGATCGCCGACGAGAATGCGCACGGCGTGGTCAAGGTGCTGACGGTGCCGGGCAAGGACAAGATCCTCGGCGCCACCATCGCCGGCGAACACGCCGGCGATCTGCATCATCGAATTCATTCTCGCCATGCGCCACGGCATCGGGCTCAACAAGATCCTCGGCACCATCCATATTTATCCGACGCTCGCGGAAGCCAACAAGTACGCCGCGGGCGCGTGGAAAAAAGCTCACACCCCCAAACAACTGCTGAAGTGGATTGAAAAATTCCATGCCTGGATGCGCGGTTAATCCGAGGCGTGAGGACAAGCGGTAGGCAAGCCGAACCCCGACCGCTGACCGGTTACGACTGATAGCCCACCATGTCGCTTTCCATCATCATCCCGTGCCTCAACGAAGCCGACGGTATCGCCGGGACGCTCGAGGCGCTGCAGCCGCTGCGGCGGCGTGGCGCCGAGGTGATCGTCGTCGACGGCGGCAGCCGGGACGAAACGCTCGCAATAGCGCAGCCGCTCGCCGATGCTGCGTTTGCCGCGCCCCGCGGACGCGCCGCGCAGATGAACGCCGGAGCCGCGCGGGCCCGCGGGCAAATTCTGCTCTTTCTCCATGCCGACTGCCTGCTGCCGGAAGCGGCCGACGGCCTGATCATCGACGGGCTCAACCGCAGCCGCAAAAGCTGGGGCCGGTTCGACGTAAGAATCGACAGCCGCCATCCGCTGCTGCGCGTGGTCGAAGCGCTGATGAACCTGCGCTCGCGCGCCACCGGCATCGCCACCGGCGACCAGGGCCTCTTCGTGACGCGCTCGCTGTTCGAGGCGGTTGGAGGTTTTCCGGAAATCGCGTTAATGGAAGACATTGCATTGTCGAGGCGCCTCAAGCGCTACGGCGCGCCGCTCAACCTGCGGCACCGGATCACGACTTCAGGGCGGCGCTGGGAAAAGCACGGCGTGCTGCGCACCCTCTTTCTCATGTGGCGCCTGCGCCTCGCCTACTGGCTCGGCGCCGACCCCGACAAGCTTGCGCTGCGTTATGAAGACAACAAACGCTGAGACGCGGCTGATCGTTTTCGCGAAGGCGCCGGAACCCGGCGCTGTCAAAACGCGCCTGATTCCGCTGCTCGGCGAAGCAGGTGCGGCGGCGCTGCAGGCGCGGCTCGTCGAACGCACACTGACGACCGCCTGCGCGGCGGGAGTCGGCCCGGTCGAACTGTGCTGCGCGCCGCGCGCCGAGAATCCGTTCTTCGAGTCCTGCGGCGGGCGTCATGCCGTTTCCCTCGTCTCCCAGACCGAAGGCGATCTTGGCGCGCGCATGCTGAACGCGTTCGCGCGCGCACTTTCCGTCGCCCGGCACGTGATCCTGATCGGCACCGACTGCCCCGCGTTGACCGTGTCGCATCTGCGGCCAGGCCGCACACGCGCTGGCCGAGGCAACGACGCGGTGCTGGTGCCGGCCGAAGATGGCGGCTACGTGCTGCTCGGCCTCAACCGCTGCGATGCCGCGCTGTTTCACGACATCGAATGGGGCAGCGCAAAAGTCATGACAGCGACCCGCGAGCGTCTGCGCCGGCTGCGCTGGCGCTGGAAGGAACTGGAAACGCTGTGGGACATCGACCGTCCCGAGGATTACCGGCGTCTGCTCGCGTCGGGACTGCTGGATACGGGTGAGCGAGCAAGCGCAGATTGATCACGGTGGTCATGGAAATTGAACCCGTGGTTGCGCGGGCGGTCGCACCTGTTGCCGATGCTCAAAATGCCGGTTGACCGTCGTTGGCGCGCATGCGGATATTTCGCTGCATAAACGGGCAGTTAGCGGCACGCCATCAATAACACACACCCGTCAGGGTTAAAAAATCATTGCATTTTCAAGGTACTTAGGGAAGAATAGCGCCTCTTTTGCTGGGCCAGCCAGGTTCAGAAATCATGGTGCTCGAACGCCGCCGGAGACCGAATTAACAATTTACTTTTGCCTGAAGACCATACTGCATGTCGGACCTCTCAAGTGTCGCCACTATCGGCCGAGCCTCGCCGCAACTCCCCGTCGACTGGTATTTCGATCCCCGGATTCACGAACTAGAACAGCGCCTGTTGTTCGACCATGGCCCGGGCTATGTCGGGCATGAACTGATGGTGCCCAACGTCGGCGATTACCATGTCGCTGGAATGGCAAGGCCATGCGAAGGCCCTGGTGCGCAACGAGAACGGCATCGAACTGCTGTCCAACGTCTGCCGCCACCGGCAGGCGATCATCCTCAAAGGGCGCGGCAACCCGAAGAGCATCGTCTGCCCGCTGCATCGCTGGACCTATGGGCTCGACGGCAAGCTGCTCGGCGCGCCGCATTTCCCGGGCAATCCCTGCCTCGATCTCGGCAAATCGCCGTTGCAGAACTGGAACGGGCTGCTGTTCTCCGGCCAGCGCGACGTCGCGCGCGATCTCGCCGGGCTCGGCGTCAGGAACGACCTCGATTTCTCGGGCTACATGCTCGATCGCGTGCAGATCGACGAATACGCGTGCAACTGGAAGACCTTCATCGAGGTCTATCTCGAGGACTACCACGTGGTGCCGTTCCACCCGGGGCTCGGCAATTTCGTTTCGGTCGAGGACCTCAAGTGGGAATTCGGCGACTGGTACAGCGTGCAGACCTGCGGCATCAACAAGGGGCTCGCCAAGGCCGGCTCGCAGGTCTACCGGAAATGGCACGAGCTGCTGTTGCGCTACAACGAGGGCCGGCAGCCGCCGCACGGCGCGATCTGGCTCACCTATTATCCGAACATCATGGTCGAGTGGTACCCGCACGTGCTGGTGGTGAGCACCATCGTGCCGCGCGGCCCCGAGGCCTGCACCAACGTGATCGAGTTCTACTACCCCGAGGACATCGCGCTGTTCGAGCGCGAGTTCGTCGAGGCCGAGCAGGCGGCCTACGAAGAGACCGCGCTCGAGGATGCCGAAATCTGCCAGCGCATGACCGACGGCCGGCGCGCATTGTTCCTGCAGGGCATCAACGAGACCGGGCCCTACCAGTCGCCGATGGAAGACGGCATGCTGCACTTCCACGAGTTCCTGCGGCGCCAGCTCGAGCCGCACCTGAACCAGGGTTAACAGTTCGGGGGCAAGGGTTCAGGGAATACGTCGCTACACACTCAACCCTCAACACTCGACAATCACCGCCATGTCTTTCACGACCCTCGTTTCCGTCGCCGACCTCGCGGCGAATCTGGACAACCCCGGCTGGATCGTGTGCGACTGCCGGCACGATCTCGCCGACATCGAATCCGGTCGCCGTGCCTATGCGCAGTCCCACATCCCCGGCGCGCGCTTCGTGCACCTCGACCAGGATCTTTCGGGACCGGTAACGGGAAAGAACGGCCGCCATCCGCTGCCCGATCCCGCGGGTGTTCTGCAAACGCCTCGGAGAACTCGGCATCGATTCCACCAAGCAGATCGTCGCCTACGACGCGAGCGGCGGCTGTTACGCCGCGCGCCTGTGGTGGATGCTGCGCTGGGTGGGACACGACCGTGTTGCGGTGCTCGACGGCGGCTGGGAGGCGTGGATCAGAGAAGGCCGCCCGGTAACTGCCGCGCAACCCGCAATCAGGCCCGCGACGTTCACCGCCCGCCTGGAGCACCCGGCTTGCCGTGGACGCCGCTTACGTTGCGGCGCATTTGAATCAGGCCGAATCTTGCGTGCTCGATGCGCGCAGCGCCGAACGCTTCCGCGGCGAAAATGAAACGCTGGATCCCGTCGGCGGCCATATTCCGGGCGCGGTCAACCGCTACTTCAAGCACAATCTCGACACCGACGGCTGTTTCAAATCTGCCGCCGAACTGCGCGAGGAATTCTCCGACCTTACCGGCGCGCGCCGCCGGAAAACATCCTGCATCAGTGCGGCTCAGGCGTCACCGCCTGCCACAACCTGCTGGCGATGGAAATCGCCGGACTCCCCGGCTCGCGTCTCTACCCCGGCTCGTGGAGCGAGTGGGTCAGCGATCCCTCGCGTCCCGTCGCGAAAGGCAGCGCTTAGTGTTCAGTGTTGAGTGTTGAGTTGTGAGTTGTGAGGAACACTGCTTTTAACCCGCTCAGCACTAAACACTCAAAACTTAACACTGAATGCACTCCCTGCTTGCCGACCTGATCCTGGTCGTTCACTTCGCTTTCGTGCTGTTCATCGTCGGCGGGCTCGCCCTGATCTGGACCGGCGCCGGTCTCGGCTGGCGCTGGGTGCGCAACTTCTGGTTCCGCGTCGCGCATCTGGCGGCGATTCTTTTTGTCGCCGGCGAAGCGCTCGCCGGCGTGTGGTGCCCGCTGACAGTGTGGGAAGATGCGCTGCGCGGCACGCGCCCGGAGGCAAGCTTCATCGCGCGCTGGATCCATCGCATTCTGTTCTACAGCTTTCCGGAATCGGTATTCACCGTCGCCTATCTCGCCTTTGCCCTGATCGTGGCGACGACGTGGTCGGCCTCCGGTACGGCGTCCAAATAAAAAGGGGCGCAACCGCGCCCCTTGAATGGATGCCTGGCGGTTTATACCAGCGTGTCCGCCCAGATGTTCTTCGCCCAGCCCCAGGCAAAGTTGGCTTCCGCCTCGCTCGCCTGCGCGGACATGCCACCCGCGCCTTTCACCGGCACGAACGTCTTCTGGCCGGCATCATAATGGTGCAGCGAAGTGACGTGCACCGCGCTCGTGCCGCTGACAAAACTGTAGCAGGAGTTCATCAGCATCGGCTGGGAATTGACCGGCTGGCCCTTGATCAGGTCGATCACCGCGGCGGCGCATACCTTGGCCTGCTGGTTCGCCATGCTCGCGGATTTCGGCATGCCCGGCGCTGACAGCGTGGCATCGCCGAGCACATGCACGCCTTTGGCGGCGACGGACTCGCAGGACAGCCAGTCGACGCCGCACCAGCGGTTGTTGGCGGTGATGAGGCCGCTTTTTTCCGCGATTGCGCCCGCCTTCTGCGGCGGCACGACGTTGAGCACATCACCTTTGACGTTGTCAAAATGCAGCTTGACCGTCATCCCCTTGACGTCGACGTCGGTCAGTTCGCTGTTGGGCCGATAGTCGATCATGCCTTTGTACAGGCCGTTCCACGCCGCGAGGAACAGGCCCTTCTTGGACACGATATCCGGATTCGAGTCGAGCACGATGATCTTGGATTTTGGTTTCGCTTTCTTGAAATAATCGGCGACCTGGCATATGCGCTCGTACGGCCCGGGCGGGCAGCGGTAGGGCATCATCGGGATATGCAGCACATACACCCCGCCGTCACGCATCGCTTCGAGCTGTTTCCTGAGCGCCATGGTCTGCGGGCCGGCTTTCCAGGCGTGCGGGATGCGATCTTGCGCGTCGGCGCTCATTGAGTCCCGGTATCTGGTCATACATGAAATCGATTCCGGGCGAGACGATCACCCTGTCGTAACCCAGCGTCGAACCGTCGGCGAGCCGCACTTCGTGTTTGGCCGCATCGATCGCCGCCACCTCGCCTCTGACCAGCTGCACGCCGCGATCGCGCAGGCCGCCGTAACCCATGGTGACGTCCTGTATCGTGGCGTTGCCGCCCAGCACCAGGTTGCTCATCGGGCAGGAGACGAACTCGGTGCCGCGCTCCACCACCGTGACCTCGATATCGGGCGCCCACATCCGGATGTACTTGGCCGCGGTGGCGCCGCCATAGCCGGCACCGATCACCACCACCCGTCCTGCTCCACCGCCCGCTCCGGTCGTTGCACATCCCGCGATCGCGCTCGCACCGGCGGTGGCGGAAACCCATTTCAAGAATTCGCGTCTGGTAATCGTCATGGTCTCCTCCTAATAACCTGCGCGCGGAGCCGGTGTCGCCGGTCCGGGCTTGACGGATGCGAAATAGGCGGCGATGAGCTCGAGCTGCTCGTCGGTGTAGCCCTTGGCGTTCTGATGCATGATGGTCGCCGGGCGCTTGCCGGCCTTGAAATCCTTCATCTGCTGCAGCAGATAGCCTTTGTTCTGGCCCGCCAGGCTGGGGGGCACGCCGCCGACGCTGCGGCCGTCGGTGCCATGACAGGTAAAACACGTCGACGCGAGACCGCGCTGAAGCTGCTGATCCTCGGCCAGTGCCGGTGCCGCCGTACCAAATAAAGCTATACAAAACAACGGGATATCGTGTTTCATGAGCTCCTCCTGAGGCGAAAGTCCAGTGGAAATTCGGCGGCCAGGCATCCAGACTTCAGGATCGCAAAACTAGGTACGCGTGACGGGTTGCCTGCGCTTTCGATAGGGCATTGGCGGAGATGCCAATGGGCTCACTATATTCGGCGAGACAGGGGACAACCTTGATGTGCATCAAGGAATAAAATCAACGGCGGTGAAACGGGCGGGGAGCCCGCCTCAAACCACGCCGGCAGCTTCTTCGGCGAAAACCAGCCTGATCTTTTCGTTGCCGTCGACGTCGACCGTGACCTTGCCGCCGTTGGCGAGCCGTCCGAACAGCAGTTCGTCGGCAAGCGCGCTGCGGATCGTGTCCTGGATCAGCCGCGCCATCGGACGCGCGCCCATCAGCGGGTCGAAGCCCTTCTTGGCCAGATAGGCCTTGAGCGCGGGCGTGAAGGTGATATCCACTTTCTTCTCGTGGAGCTGCTCCTCGAGCTGCATCAGGAACTTGTCGACCACCCGCAGGATGATGTCGCGGTCGAGCGCCGCGAACGAAATGATCGCATCGAGCCGGTTGCGGAATTCCGGCGTGAACTGCCGCTTGATTTCCGCCATCTCGTCGCCGGTCTGCTTGCTCGGCGTGAAGCCCATCGAGGTCTTGGACAACTCGGACGCGCCGGCATTGGTGGTCATGATGATCACGACGTTGCGGAAGTCCGCCTTGCGCCCGTTGTTGTCGGTAAGCGTGCCGTGGTCCATCACCTGCAACAGGATGTTGAAGATATCGGGATGGGCTTTCTCGATTTCGTCCAGCAGCAGCACCGAGTACGGGTGCTTGGTGATGGCTTCGGTAAGCAGCCCGCCCTGGTCGAAGCCGATATAGCCGGGCGGCGCGCCGATGAGCCGCGACACCGCGTGCCGCTCCATGTATTCCGACATGTCGAAGCGGATCAGCTCGATGCCCATGGTGTAGGCGAGCTGGCGCGCGACCTCGGTCTTGCCGACCCCGGTCGGGCCCGAGAACAGGAAGCAGCCGATCGGCTTCTGCAGGCTGCCAAGGCCGCTTCGCGCCATCTTGATCGACGACGCCAGGGCATCGATCGCCTTGTCCTGGCCGAAAACCACCGCCTTCAGGTCGCGGTCGAGATTCCTGAGCGAATTGCGGTCATCGGCGGACACCGTCTGCGCCGGAATGCGCGTGATCTTGGCGATGATCTCCTCGATCTCGTGCTTGCCGATGACTTTCTTCTGGCGCGACTTGGGCTGGATGCGCTGGGCCGCGCCCGCCTCGTCGATGACGTCGATCGCCTTGTCGGGCAGGTGCCGGTCGTTGATGAAGCGCGCGGAGAGCTCGGCGGCCGCCGTCAGCGCGGCGGCCACGTACTTGACGCCGTGATGCTCCTCGAAGCGCGACTTGAGGCCGCGCAGGATCAATACCGTTTCCTCGACCGTCGGCTCGACCACGTCGATTTTCTGGAAACGGCGCGACAACGCGTGATCCTTTTCGAAGACGCCGCGGAATTCATTATAGGTGGTGGCGCCGATGCATTTGAGTTGCCCGCTGGAAAGCGCCGGCTTCAGCAGATTGGAGGCATCGAGCGTCCCGCCGGAGGCCGCGCCGGCCCCGATCAGCGTGTGGATCTCGTCGATGAACAGGATGGCGTTCGGGTTGTCGACAAGCTGCTTGAGCACCGCCTTCAGACGCTGCTCGAAATCGCCGCGATACTTGGTGCCGGCGAGCAGCGCCCCCATGTCGAGCGCGTAAACGTTGCTGTGCTGGAGTATCTCGGGCACATCGCCCTTCGACGATGCGCCGCGCCAGCCCTTCGGCGATCGCGGTCTTGCCAACGCCGGCTTCCCCGACCAGCAGCGGGTTATTCTTGCGCCGCCGGCACAGCGTCTGCACCACGCGCTGCAGTTCGCGGTCGCGGCCGATCAGCGGGTCGATCTTGCCCGCCAGCGCCATGGCATTGAGATTGAGCGTGTAGCTCTCGAGCGCGCCGCCGGGCTGGGCTTCATGCTCGCCTTCGGCGTCGGCCTCGCTCTTCGCCGGCGCGGCCTGCGGCACCTTGCTGATGCCGTGCGAAATGAAGTTCACGATATCGAGCCGGGTCACGCCCTTCTGGTGCAGGAAGTAGACCGCGTGGGAATCCTTCTCGCCGAAAATCGCGACCAGCACGTTGGCCCCGGTCACTTCCTTCTTGCCCGACGACTGCACGTGCAGGATGGCGCGCTGGATCACGCGCTGGAAGCCGAGCGTGGGCTGGGTATCGACCTCGTCGCCCGCCAGGATGGGCGTGTGCTCGGTCACGAAATCGGAAAGGAGCTTCCTCAGATCGTCGATGTCCGCGGCACAGGCGCGCAGCACTTCGGAGGCCGACGGATTGTCGAGCAGGGCCAGCAGCAGATGCTCCACGGTAATAAACTCGTGGCGTTTCTGCCGCGCCTCCATGAAGGCCATATGCAAGCTGACTTCGAGTTCCTGTGCAATCATCTCAGTTTTCTTCCATCACACACTGTAACGGATGTTGGTGCTGTTTGGCGTACGACTTGACCTGTTCCACTTTGGTCGCCGCCACGTCGCGCGGGTAAACGCCACAGACGCCGATTCCCTCGCGGTGCACCTTGAGCATGATCTGGGTGGCTTTCTCCAGGCTCAGGGCAAAGAATTTTTGCAGTACCGCAATCACAAAATCCATCGGCGTGTAATCGTCGTTCAATAGTAACACCTTGAACATCGGGGGCGGTTTTGACCTTGCTTTTTTTCGCCTCGAGAACCGTGTCTTCACGCTGCCTTGTTGCCATGCCAGAAACCGCTCTAGTCCCGCGTGCCAATTGATATTTTCACCATAATGCGGAATTTTTCAAGTAGAAATTACCTGTCTTTTCCGGAGTATACTTGACTTCCGCACCCAAATAGCCTAGAAAGCAAATCGGGTGTTTGGCTTCAAGCTCTTTCGCAGCATCGGTATGCCCGTATGCGATCCTTGAAACTCAAACAGTTTGCGGGAATTACCGACCGCTTTTTTGATGAAGGCAGAGTGTATATGGCAACAGGCACTGTGAAATGGTTCAACGACGCAAAAGGTTATGGCTTCATTACGCCGGATGATGGCAGCGAAGATTTGTTCGCGCATTTTTCGGCAATCCAGATGGGTGGATTCAAAACCCTCAAGGAAGGCCAGAAAGTGTCGTTCGAAGTCACCCAGGGTCCAAAAGGCAAGCAGGCGTCAAACATCCAAGCTGCCTGAGCACGTAACCGGGTCAGTCCGGTGAACGCAATCCAGAATTGAAAAAAGCCCACGCGACCTCTTCGGTCGAGCGGGCTTTTTTTTCTTCGACACGGCTTCCCCGCCCCAGGCGGAAGAGCCGGTGCCTTGAGCAACACGCCCGTATGCATGGGCGTGCCGCGGTTTTCTCCTGCCCGGCCGTTATGCGGTTACGGCCGCTGCCGGGCTGAAGCCCTTACCCCCCGCCCGACCGGGACGCCCATCCGCAAAACGGGATCGCGGGCTCGCAAGGTTGAGGCGGAGGCTCAAATAACGACGCCCGCTGCCGCGGGCGTCGTGTTCAGGCGATGAGCCGATCGAACTTTCGGCGCGGGAAAACCCCTATTTGCTGCCCCAGGGTTTGATCGCGTCCTTGAGCTTCTGGTAACCCTCGAGGTAGCGCGGCCGCTTGCCGCCGTAGATCTTGTCGAACTTCTCCAGTTGCGCGTCCAGCCAGTCGGCGAGTTCTTTATTGCCCGGATTGGCCGCCTTGTAAGCCTCGTTGATCAGCACGAAGTGGATGCGCGGGTCGTAGGGCTGCTTCTCGCCGCCGACCGTCTCGTCCCCGGCCAGCAGGCGCAGCAGCATCGCGTCGGCGGAACCCAGCGTCTGCTCGAAAATCGGCGCGCCCTCCATGCGGTACATGACGCTCGTCATGTCCTTGCCGTTGGTCATGGTGAAGCCCATTTCCTTCCAGACCTTCTGCATGTTCAGGCCGGTCTTGGCGTGGTCGAGCACCATCTGGCCCCAGTCGCGCAGCACGTCGGGCGCATCCGCCATCAGGTCGGTCAGCCGGTCGCCGTCGAGGTCCGTCGCATAAACGATGGCCTTGCGCTGCCGGATCATGTCGTGCAGCAGCAGGCCGAAGTTGGTATCGGAGATGTGCTCGTGAATTTCGCCGCCCCAGTTCTCCATGCCGGCCTTGAAGTCCTTGGGCAGCAGCGCGACGATCGCATCGACGTTGGCCTTGTGCTCTTCGTAGGCGTCGACCGTGTATTGGCGCTTGAGCTCGAACTTCGTGCCCTGCAACAGCCAGCGGATGATGCCGGCGTTGACGGCGTCTTCCTGGGCCTGGGTCGGCTTGGTGGCGACGCGCCCGATCTGCCCGGTTTCGTGCACCATCTTCAGGAACAAACGCGCGGCGTATGCCATCCTGACGCCCGGGGTGTTCATCTCGGAGTGGACGTTGCCGGTGTCGGCATCGACGCGGAATTTCTTCTTGTCCTGCGAGTAGGGCAGGCCGGGCATGAACCGCACGCTGGTGATCGTGCCGTAGGGCCGGACATTGCAGTAGACCCCGGCCGCGGTGCGCAGCGGCGCATTGGCGGACTTGCCGGCGACCACCACCTTCTTGCCGTTCTCGTTGACCATGAAGTCGCCGGCGGTGGACCACTTGAGCGCGATGTAATCGAGCTTGCCGAACCACTCGAGCGACGCGAGCTTGGTGTCGTGCCGGAACTGCGCCATCATGGGCACGCCGAGGAACGGCAATCCCAGGACGTCGAGCGCCATCAGCGTGCCGTTGAGCGCGAACATGTCGGTGAACGCGTGCGCGACCGGCTTCACGTTGCCGTGCTGGTTTCCGCCTTCCCAGATGATCGCATCGGAAATGCCCCGCGGCTGGATCTTGGACCGCTTGTAGATGCTGTCCAGCAGCTTGAAAAGGTCGCCGCTCTGTTCTTCCTGGGCGATCTTCAGCAGGTCGAGTCGTTCAGTCATGATGCTTGTTCTCCGTTCGTTTTTGGTCGGTCAAGTGATCGGCAGGTTTCGGCGATCTGTCGGGGCGCCCGGAAGGGATTTGTGCGCAGGATCGTTGTTGCCACTGCTTGCTTATCTTTTTTGCCGAGGTCTGTATTCCTGTCCTGGTAGCGGGAATGGATTTTCCGGACACAACGCCGCGAGGCGAGACTGAACCCCGGGCGGCCCTGCGAAAAGCATCAAATTATACCAGACGCGCCGCGCTTCCTTATCCCCGCCAAAGCACGCGCGTTTCAGCGCCGTGATCCCGGCTACCCTCAAGTCGCGCTCATCTGCGTTGCGCAGCCGGAAACCCAGACCACCCGCAACATCGCGACTCCCTTACCCATCGGGAAAGGCGTAGCAACCGGTTGGCGCCCAGGTCGCTGCCGGACACCAGAAATTGTGCTGCTGCACCCATAAAAAAATTTATGGTTATAGAGACTTGGACAAGTCAGTAGATTACGTATAATGCAGTGCAACACCCACTTCGATATTGAATTTCATGATATGAAATTCAGGTCGGGATTTTGGTCAACGCTTAACTCCATCACAAGGAAGACGCGCATATGAACCCTACCGCTGCCCTGCCCCAAGGCGTCGAGATTCTGGGCAAAGTGACGCCGCAATACGCCGAAATTCTGACGCCGCAGGCGCTCGCTTTCCTTGCCGGCCTCGCCCGCAAATTCGAAGCGCGCCGCCGCGAACTGATGGCGTTGCGCGCCAAGCGCCAGACCGAGTTCGACGCCGGCAAACTGCCCGATTTTCTGCCGCAGACCAGGAATATCCGTGAAGGCGACTGGTCCGTGGCGCCGGTGCCGCACGATCTGCAGGACCGCCGCGTCGAGATCACCGGCCCGACCGACCGCAAGATGGTGATCAACGCCCTCAATTGCGGCGCCAACGTCTTCATGGCCGACTTCGAGGACTCCAACACGCCGACCTGGGAAAACATGATCGAGGGCCAGATCAACCTGCGCGACGCGATCAATCGCAGCATTGCGTTCTCCAGCCCGGAAGGCAAGCGCTACGCGCTCAATGAAAAAATTGCCACGCTGCTGGTGCGCCCCCGCGGCTGGCACCTGCTGGAAAAGCATGTGCTGATCGACGGCGAGCCGGTAGCGGGCGCCATCTTCGACTTCGCGCTCTACTTCTTCCATAACGCCAGGACCCTGCTCGCGAAGAACAGCGGCCCGTACTTCTATCTGCCGAAAATGGAGAGCCATCTCGAAGCGCGGCTGTGGAACGACATTTTTGTCGACTCGCAGCGCGAACTCGGCGTGCCGCAGGGCACGATCAAGGGCACGGTCCTGATCGAAACCGTGCTCGCCGCGTTCGAGATGGAAGAAATCCTCTACGAACTGAAAGAGCACTCCTCGGGGCTGAACATCGGCCGCTGGGACTACATTTTCAGCTGCATCAAGAAATTCCGCTCCAACCGGGAGTTCTGCCTCGCCGACCGCGCGCAGGTAACGATGACCGCGCCCTTCATGCGCGCCTATGCGCTGCTGCTGGTCAAGACCTGCCACAAGCGCAACACCTTCGCGATGGGAGGCATGGCGGCGCAGATTCCGATCAAGAACGATCCGGCGGCAAATGAAGCCGCCATCGAGAAGGTGCGCGCCGACAAAATACGCGAAGCGAGCGACGGTTGCGACGGCACCTGGGTCGCGCACCCGGGGCTGGTGCCGGTCGCCAAGGCGGTGTTCGACCAGTACATGCCCACGCCCAACCAGGTTTCCAGGAAGCGCGACGACGTCAAGGTCACGGCGCAAGACCTGCTCGACTTCCAGCCCGAGAAGCCGATCACCGAAGCGGGCATCAGGAACAACATCAGCGTCGGCATCCAGTACATCGGTTCGTGGCTGGCCGGCAACGGCTGCGTGCCCGTCTATAACCTGATGGAAGACGCGGCGACCGCCGAAATCTCGCGCTCGCAGATCTGGCAATGGATCCGCAGTCCCAAAGGCGTGCTCGACGACGGCCGCAAAGTGACCGCGGATCTGTTCAGGAAACTGCTGCCGGAAGAACTCGCCAAAGTCCGCGCGCTGCTGGGCGAAGAGGCCTGGAAAGCCGGCAAATACGAGGAAGCGGCGAAGCTGTTCGAGCAGATCACGACGAGCAACGATTACGTTGAATTTCTCACGCTGCCCGGCTATGAATGGCTGACGCGCGACCTGAAGACGCCGGTCGCCGCCTGACGGGCTGTCGCAGTTTCCTGTCCAACGCCCCCGCCGGGGGCGTTTTTTCGTACACTGCCGGGACCCATGGCACAGACTCATCCTGTTCAACAAACCCTATGGCGTGATCTGCCAGTTCAGCCCGTCGGGCGATCATGCCACGCTGAAGGACTACCTGCCCCAGCGCGATATCTATCCGGCGGGCCGGCTCGACGCCGACAGCGAGGGGCTGGTGGTGCTGACTGCCGATGGCGCGCTCCAGCACCGCATCACCGATCCCCGCCACAAGCTGCCGAAAACCTATTTTGCCGAAGTCGAAGGCGTGCCCACCGCCGCCGCATTGCAACAGTTGCGTTCCGGCATCGACGCTGGGTGAATTCAGGACGCTTCCCGCCCAGGTTCGGGTGGTGGCCACTCCCGGCTGGTTATGGCCGCGTGTGCCGCCGGTGCGGTTTCGCAAACACATTCCGACGACCTGGCTCGAAATCACGCTGCAGGAAGGCAAGAACCGGCAAGTGCGGCGCATGACCGCGGCGGCGGGCTTTCCCACCCTGCGCCTGATCCGCTACCAGGTCGGCAACTGGACCATTGCCGGCCTCAACCCCGGTGAATGGCAGGAACTGCCGGTGGCTCGGCGAGGGACCTCGGCACGGGCAGGCGGCGGTCAACCGCAGAGCAGGCAGCGGCGTTAATGGTCATGACACTGACCATAAGCAGCGTGTCAGTTTGAGATTTGCCCCTTCATTCACTGGAAAGGAAACACCATGAGCAAGCTGATGTCCGCCCTGATCGCCGCAGTATTCGCCGCAGTGACCTTCTCTGCCGCCGCCCAAGCCCCGGCTCCGGCCGCCCCCGCCGCAGCCCCGGCCGCAGCCACGAAAGCCGAGGCGCCCAAGGTCGAGAAAAAAGCCAAGAAAGAGCAACAAAAGCCAAAAAATCCACGAAAGCCAAGAAATCGACGAAAGCCAAGAAAGCAGAAAAAGCCGAAGCCCCCGCCGCAGCGGAAAAGAAATAAGTTTTTTTCAGCACGGCCAAAAAGGCGGGGAAACCCGCCTTTTTTTATAACTTATTGTTTTAATAAGTAATATTTCGATCTGCTGGCGACGCGACGGGCGTATTTGCACGCCCGCATGCGTGTCAACCGATTATCTGACCAGTCGTTATGGACGTTGACCGGTGAATCCGGTCATTTTGTTGTAATACTACTTTTGTCTAAAAACTCACCAAGAGGAATTAACCATGAGCAAGCTTCTGTCCGTTCTGCTGGCCACCGTCTTCGCCGCCGTCACCGTGACCCCGGTTTTCGCTGCCGACGAAATGAAGAAGGAAGAGAAAAAAGAAGTGAAGAAAGAAAAGAAAGCCAAAGAAAGAGAAGAAAGAGAAAAAAGAAGTGAAGAAGGAAGAAAAGAAGTAATCCTTCTACTTCATTTCTTGAAAAGGCAGGGTTCAGCCCCTGCCTTTTTTATTGTAGTCAACAGGTTGCGAATGCCGGATCCCGGGGACCGCAAACATGTTGCTGCCCCGATCCTGACGTCCCTTCCATCGCGCGCGGCCCGACGCCTTTCCTGTCCCGACCCTGGCAACCGGATTCGTCGTTTTCCCGGCCGCGCGTCCCCTGACGCCCCGCGCAGAATTGCCAATGGCATACTTTTCGGCTAGGCTATTTCGGCTCGCTTCAGGAGCTTCCGGCAGCTTGTCAGCAACAGCCGGAAATCATCGATGATCAACAAGGGAGGAAGTGCAATGAAGAAACTGTTGGCAGCAATCATCGCCGGTATGTTCGCCCTGACCTCGGTATCGGTCGCCATCGCCGCCGAGAAGAAGGACGAGAAGAAGATGGAAAAGAAAAAAGACGGCAAGAAGAAAAAAGAGACCAAGAAAAAGTAAAAGCTTCGTGTTTCGCTCAAGGGCAGGGTTTTTACCCTGCCCTTTTCATTTTGGCCCCGTCAGGCCGTCCCGGCTGAATCCGTCAACGGCTTTGGTTCGCGGCGGCCTGGAGATAAGATAGCGGGGTGTCAGCCCAAGATTCGATCTGGAAACCCAACGTTACCGTCGCCGCGGTGCTCGAGCGCGACGGGCGTTTCCTGCTGGTTGAAGAACACACCGAACTGGGTGACCGTTTCAATCAGCCGGCCGGCCATCTGGAGCCGGGTGAATCCCTGATCGAAGGCGCGATCCGCGAAACGCTGGAAGAAACCGCTTATACTTTCCGGCCGGCTGCGTTGCTGGGCGTTTATCAGTATCGCCAGGAGCGCACCGACACGACCTATCTGCGCTTTGCGTTCACCGGGGAAATCACCGGCCACGAAACTGCGCGCGCGCTGGATCAGGGCATCATCCGCGCCGCGTGGCTGACGGTCGAAGAAATCCGCAGCCACCGCACCCGTCACCGCTCGCCGCTGGTCATGCGCTGCGTCGACGATTATCTCGCGGGCAGGCGTTACCCGCTGGGTTTGATCACCCACTATTAAGAACCCGTAACATGATGAAACGCGTGGTCGTCGGCATGTCGGGCGGCGTCGACTCCTCGGTCGCCGCGCTGCTCCTGAAACAGCAGGGTTACGAAGTGACCGGCCTGTTCATGAAGAACTGGGAGGATGACGACACCGACGAATACTGCACTTCGCGCCAGGACCTGATCGATGCCGTTGCCGTCGCGGACCGGATCGGCATCGAAATCGAGGCCGTCAATTTCTCGGCCGAGTACAAGGAGCGCGTATTCAGCGAATTCCTGCGCGAGTACCGCGCCGGACGCACGCCCAATCCGGACGTGCTGTGCAACGCCGAAATCAAGTTCAAGGCCTTTCTCGATCATGCGCTGGCGCTCGGCGCCGATTGCATCGCCACCGGCCACTACGCGCAGGTGCGCGAAGTCGACGGCCTGTATCCAGTTGCTGAAAGCCGAAGACGGCACCAAGGACCAGAGCTATTTTCTCTACCGGCTCAACCAGCTGCAGCTTTCGAAAACGCTGTTCCCGCTGGGCACGCTCTACAAGCGCGACGTGCGCCAGATCGCGCGCAATGAAGGGCTGTCAAATTTCGACAAGAAAGACAGTACCGGCATCTGTTTCATCGGCGAGCGGCCGTTTCGCGAATTTCTCAACCGTTATCTGCCGGCCGCCCCCGGGGAAATCTGCACCATCGAGGGTGAAGCGGTGGGCCGCCATGCCGGCCTCCTGCATTACACGGTCGGCCAGCGGCAGGGGCTGGGCATCGGCGGCCGGCGGCGCGGCGAAGACGACAATGACGGCCGCAGCGAGAGCGAGGCATGGTATGTCGTGGGCAAAGATCTCGAACACAACCGCCTGATCGTGGTGCAGGGCCACGACCATCCGGCACTGTTCTCCGACCACCTGACCGCGATCGATCTGAACTGGATCAGCGGCACGGCGCCGCATTGCAACTGGGTTTACGGCGCGAAAACGCGCTACCGCCAGAAAGACGCCCCCTGCGCCATCGTGCATGTCGACGCGGCCAGGTGCGCCATCGAGTTCGCCGAGCCGCAATGGGCGGTCACGCCCGGACAATCGGCGGTCGTGTATGAGAGCAGGGTGTGCCTGGGAGGCGGGATAATTCAGGGATGAGGGTGATGGAAAAATTCATCCCTCATCCCTCCGCCCTCATCCCTCCGCGGGCGGCACCGTGTCCCTGAACGAAGCGCGCAGCATCAATTTGTCGGAAAGTTTGGCCAGATTGGGATAAGTCTTGCGCCAGCCGAGCTCCGGCAGGCGCAGGTCGAGGTAGCCCAGGCAGCAGCCGACCGCGATATCGGACAGGTTGAAAAATTCTCCGCTGCACCAGTTCCTATTCCCCAGGTCGTCGGCCATCGCCATCAGCGCGCGGTCGATCTTGCCGTGCTGGCGCGCGATCCAGTCCGCGGACTGTCGATCAGGCGGGCGGCGCTTTTCGATCACCACCGCTACTGCGGCATCGGTGCAGCCGTCGGCGAGCGCCTCCCAGCGCCGGACCTGGATGCGCTGCCGCGTATCCTCGGGAATCAGTTTCGTCACCGGGCTCGCGTTATCGAGATACTCGACGATCACGCGCGAATCGAATATCGAGGTGTCATCGTCGAGAACAAGGACCGGCACCTTGCCGAGCGGATTGAGGGCGGGCACCCGGGATTGGGCGTCGTAGGGCACGTCGATGACAAACTCGTATTCGATACGCTTTTCGGCAAGCACCACGCGCGCCTTGCGGGTATACGGACTGGTGGGCGTCCCGATCAATTTCATCATCTGTAAATCTCGTTCCAATCAAAAAAAGCGCGCCATTATAGCATCGCCAAAACCGCGCTCCGGCGGCGCGGACACCAACCCGGTCGATGCATCATCATGGTGCAGCTTGACTCCCGATCAACGCGCAGAGTAGTCTCGCGTTGACCGCCTCTCCTCAATCTTCCATATATCGGAATCATGGGCACTGTCGCCGACCAATTCATTCTGTTCACCCAACCCGGGTGAAGCAGCTGTCTCCGGGCGAAAGAGTTTCTTTCGCGAAAAAACATCGACTTCGTCGCCATCGACGTGCTGAACGATCCGCACGGGCGCGAACAATTGCTGCAACTGGGCGTTCGTAACGTCCCGGTCGTCGCCAAGGGAAGCGAATTCGTCTTCGGGCAGAATCTCGAGGACGTGGCGGAGTTCGTGGGCCTGCACGGCACCGGCCACACGCCGCTGCCTCCCGCCGAGCTGATGAAAAAGTGGATCAACGTGCTGCACGCGGCGCAGCGCTACATGCGCCAGCTCCCGCCCGCGCGCCTCGGCGAGCGCGTGATCGACAACCGCGACCGCTCGATCCGGCTGATGTGCCACCACATATTCCGCATCGGCGAGGCGTTCCTCGAGACGGTCAACGACGGCGTCGAGTACAACGCGCCCCTTGCGACCATCCCCCCGAAAGACGGCACCTGCACCACCGGCGACGAGATCGCGCGTTACGGCGACACAGTGATCGCCCGGCTGCGAGAAGTGGTGGGATGCGCTCGCCGACAAGTCCTGCGCGCAGAAAGTGAACACCTTCTTCGGCGCCTGCGCCGATGCACATGCTGCTCGAGCGCTCGACCTGGCACTCGGCGCAGCACTCGCGGCAACTCACCGCGGTACTCGAGCGTTTCGGCATCGAGCCGGACGGTCAGGTTGACCGCAGGAAGACCTCGCCGGCCTGCCGCTGCCTGAAAGGCTCTGGGAATAACTCGGTTGTCGCGGGACCGGCGTGCCGCCCCGGTCACTCCACGAGCAGCCGGTAACCGACGCCTGCCTCGGTCAACAGGTAGCGCGGGCGCGCCGGGTCGGCTTCCAGTTTGTGCCGCAGCTGGGCCATGTAAATGCGCAGGTAGTGGCTGTCCTCGACATGGTTCGGCCCCCAAACTTCCCGCAGCAACTGGCGATGCGTGAGCACCTTTCCTGCGTGCTTGACCAGCAGCGCGAGCAAGCGGTATTCGATCGGCGTCAGATGGACTTCCCGCCCGGCAATCGAGACGCGCCGCTGCGCGAGATCGACACAGAGCTCATGCACCTTGAACGGTCCGGCGTCCGCCTGTCCGGCGGCGCGGGCGTCATGCCTCAACGCAACGCGCAGACGCGCGAGCAACTCTCCGACGCCGAATGGCTTGGTCAAATAATCGTCGGCGCCAGCGTCGAGCGCGGCGATCTTGTCCTGCTCCATGGTACGCGCGGACAGGATGATCACCGGCGCCGGGGTCCACTCCCGCAATCGTTTGACCACGTCCACGCCGTCCATATCAGGCAGGCCCAGATCGACAATGATGACGTCCGGGCGGCGGGTCGCCGCCTCGGTAAGGCCGCGCTGCCCGGTATCGGCCTCGAATATCTCGAATCCCTGCGCCTCGAGCGCAGTGCGCAGAAACCGCCTGATCTGCGGTTCATCGTCGACGATCACGATCTTGCGCGCGGGAAAGTTCATCCGAATTTGTGCCGTCCGGTTACTCCGGTTCGAGAGGCGGCGGCGGTTCGCCGCGCAGCAACGAGAACCTGAAAACCGCCCCGCCCTGCGGCCGGTTCTCGACCCAGATTCGCCCGCCGTGGACTTCGACGATGGCGCGGCAGATCGTGAGCCCCAGGCCGACCCCGCTCTGGGAACTTTCCTCGGCCACGCGATAGAATTTGTCGAACACCTGCTCTTCCTTTCCCGGCGGCACGCCGGGCCCGTGGTCCGCGACGCTCACGACGACCTCGTCCGGTCCGGCGGCGGCCGAAATCTCGATCGCCGTTCCCCGCGGCGTGTACTTGATCGCGTTCTCCAGCAGATTCACCAGCACCTGCTCGATCAGCACGCCATCGAGCCACACCAGCGGCAGATCGGGCGGCAGATCGATGTTCACCGGCCGGTCTTCAAGGCGCTTGCTCATGCGGGTAAGCACGCTGCCGACCACCTCCTCGACAGGATACCACTGGCGGTTGAGGTGCACGGCGCCCGCCTGCAGCCGCGCCATGTCGAGCACGTTGTTGACGAGCCCGGTCATGCGTTGCGCTTCATCGTGTATGGTCTGGCTCAATTCGCGCGCGGCCTCGCGCCCCAGCCGGTCGCCATCGGCAACCAGGCTGCTCGCGGCGCCGACGATCGCAGCCAGCGGCGTGCGCAGATCGTGGGAAATGGCGCTCAACAGGGCATTGCGCAAACGCTCGGATTCGGCGTGCACCTGTGCGCCGTGCGCCTGTTCCGCGAGACGCACCCGTTCGATGGCCAGAGCCACCTGATTGGCGAATGTCTCGAGCAGCCGCTGCTGTTCCGGAACAAATACACGACGCAGGTTGGCGGGCAGGATAGCAAGCACGCCGATGCCGCTCGCTGGATCCGGTGAACGGCAGGTAATAGGCCTCCGCCGCAGGCAGCGTGTCGGTGCCCAGGCCCGCCGGCTGGCCGTGGTCGAAAACCCACTGTGCAACGGCCAGATCGGCGCCGTGCAGCGAGCCGTTGACGCTCTGGCCCCGCGGATATTCGATGCGGCCGTTCGAGGAAGGCAGCAGAATCACCACCTGGCTCAGGAATACCTCGGAAATGTGGCGCACCCCGATACTGACAATATTCTGCTCGCCGCGCGCCGCCGCCAGTTCGCGGCTCATGGCATACAGCGCCGCCATGCGCTGCTCACGATAGCCTGCCACGCGCGCCTGCGAGCGCATGCCGGCGGTGAGATTGCTGATGATCAGCCCCACCACCAGCATGACCCCGAATGTGATCAGGTATTGCGTGTCCGATACGGCAAACGTCCATTGGGGCGGCACAAAAAAGAAATCGAAGGCGGCGACGCCCAGCACCGCCGTAAGCACAGACGGCCCCCGTCCGAAGCGTGTCGCCACCACGACCACGCCGAGCAGGTACGCCATCACGACATTCAGCAGCTCGAAAAACGGGGTCATCAGGGCCGCAATGCCGGTGCAAATTGCGACTACGACGACGCTCCAGATATAGCTGAGGTAACGCCGTTTCGGCGGACCCTTTGCCGCATCGGACACGCCCAGATAGATGCGGCTGCGGTTCAGCAGCGGCTGCGCGGCGCGGCGCGCAAACGCCGTATCCCCGCCCTCGCTTCCCAGCAGGTAGACATCGATGTCGCCGGCCTGGCGCACGATGGTGTCGACCAACGAGCCCAGCAGCCAGCGTCTCCAGCCCGTGCGGCTCGGCCTGCCGAGCACGATCTTGGTGATGTTCTGGCGGCGCGCGAACTCGAGTATCTCGGTGCTCATTTCCGGGCCCGACAGCGTTGCCGTGACGGCACCGAGGCGCTCAGCCAGGCGCAAATGGTCGAGAATTGCATCGCGCGCAGCGGCCGGCAATCGCTGCAATTGCGGCGTTTCCACATACGCTACGGTCCATTCCGCATGCAGTGCCGCGGCAAGGCGGCGCCCGGCGCGGATCAACTGTTCCGCGGACGGGCCGGGGGCGATGCATACCAGGAGGCGCTCTCCTGCCTGCCATACTTCGCGAATGCCCTGGTCTTCGCGGTAATCGCGCATCTGCTCTTCGACGCGCTCCGCGGTGCGGCGCAGGCTCAGCTCGCGCAACGCGATCAGATTGCCCTTGCGGAAGAAGTTGCGGATCGCGCGCTCGGCCTGCTGCGGCAGATAGACCTTGCCTTCCCTGAGCCGCTCGAGCAGCTCGTCGGGAGGAAGATCGACGAGCTCGACCTCGTCGGCCTGGTCAAAGACGGTATCGGGAACGGTCTCGGCAACCTGAATCTGGGTGATGCCGGTGACGACGTCCTTGAGGCTTTCCAGATGCTGCACGTTGACCGCGGTGTAGACGTCGATGCCGGCATTGAGCAGTTCCTCGACATCGTTCCAGCGCTTGGGATGACGCGAACCCGGCGCATTGGTATGCGCCAGCTCGTCGACGATGATCAGCGCCGGCTTGCGCCCGAGCGCGGCATCGAGATCGAATTCACGCAATTGTGTTCCGCGATACTCGACCGCCTTCAGCGGCAATACTTCGAGTCCGGAAAGGAGCGCGGCCGTGTCGACGCGGCCATGGGTTTCGACGATGCCGATGACGACGTCAATCTGCTCGGCGCGTTTTTCCTGCGCCGCCGACAGCATCGCGTACGTCTTGCCGACCCCCGCAGCCGCACCCAGGAAGATTTTCAGGCGGCCGCGCCTGGACTTCGCTTCCTCGCGCTGGACCTTTGCCAGCAGGGCATCCGGATCGGGGCGTTGTTCGGTCATTGCGGATATAAGTATAGGACAGATCCGGGCCGAACACCGCGCCGGCACTATCCGCGCCGGCTGTGCTCGTTGCCCCTGCTACTGCGCCGCAGCCTTTCCTTGACGATCAGCACCACGTAGACAAACCATAGTGGCAAGAAGACCGCGGACAGCGCCAGCAGAATGTGTTGCAGCGTTTCCAAAGTGGGGTGCCCGCCGATTTGGATCAGGCGGTAACTGACCGACGACGACCGGCCTCGCCCGATGGCATCGCGCCGGCAGGCGGCGCTTCTGCCGTACAGGGATCGTTTCCTGGGACCGGGCCGGACGTGTATCGATATCGTGCGCGACTGCGCCGGCGTCGTTCCGCCTCGCAACCCGGGCTGCAAGTCAGTTGCCGCCCGTAGGCGAACTGGGCGCGAGCGGGCCGCACCTCGTGCAACGCGCCGCACACAGGACAGCAATGGAGGGACATGGCGTGCCTCAAATCAGCCGCTCGGCCAGGCGCGCGAGCCGTAGCGCGCGATCTTCGGGGTTTGTCGGCGCAGGATCGCGGCCGGCGCGGGCGGAAGATTCGATCACACGCGGCGCGACCAGCATGACCTCCGCCCGGGGTAGTGCGGTCAGCCCCAGCGCGATTGCCAAAGCCGCTGCGCTGCAGGAACGGATGCAAACGCGCGGGTGGGCCGGGTCGGATTCGATGCGCTCGCGCAAGGCCGATACGCCCGCCGCGCCGGCGGGATAGCGTAAGGCGGCGGCGGGCTTGCCGTTCATCCGTTCGGCGACCACCAAGGTGCCGTCTTCGGAGATGTCGACGCCGTAGCACCGCTCGCTGCTGGAATCGGAAACGGTACTCATAGCCGCCCTCATATCCAGAGGCTCGCAAGCAGATGCATCAGCGGAACCCCGAACAGTCGCGAACAGCAACAGCATCCCGAACTCATACGGCCCCATCGGGCGGGGGCCCTTATTTGCTTTGTCGGATCTCATCACGTCGCTCCTTCTTGAGAAACGCGGGATTCGCTCCCGCGATACACGTAATATGGGCGCCCGCGAGTAAAATCCGTGTAAAAAGGAGCCTTGGCCGCGTAAAGAATCTGTATTGCTTTGCCGCCGTCTTAAGCGATATTGAGCAGACGCAGGGGTGCGCGGGGCTCCCCGGAAACACCGGGAAGGACCTGGCTTGATTCGGCGATCCTTCGGGGGCGTCGGATTCGCCGCCGAATTTCGCCGCGCACCCGATGATCGAGTTGCCTAGAAAGTTTTCGACACGAACACGGTAAATTGGTCCCGGCCGATCATGCGGTTGTCGGAGCCGTTGGTGTAGAACGCTTTCTGCGTGTCATCCATGCTGGTGCCGGTGTAATAGGCGCCGACGGTGAAGTCCTTGGGCAGCGCATAGCTCAGCCCGATCTTGTAGTCCTCGTAGGAAGCGATGGAATCGTTGTCGACGCCGGCTACGGCGGAGCCAGCGTATTTCTGCTTGCCGTAATGCAGTATGCCGGTCAGCTTGTCGGTGATGGGATAGTTGGCGCTGAGGTCCAGATACCAGGTGCCCGAGCTGTCCTCCAGGCCGAACGTCTTGTTGCCGACGCTGTAGGAATACTTGGCGCTCAGCCACTTCCACGACAACGCGCCGTAGAGTTCCTGCGTGTCGGCCTTGCCGATGCCGGCGGGCTTGGGTGCGGACTGCCGTATCGAAGCTGCCCGGGTAGACGTAAAAGAGCGCGCCCACGTCATAACCGAAATCGGACTTGCCGAACGTGCCCCTGTAGCCGCCATAGATGTCCCATTCCAGGCTGCCGCTGGAGTAGCCGGTTGCAGCCGGCGAATCGGTCAGCCACGAGATATTGGAAAGCCAGGTCCCGGCATAAAATCCGCTCGAATGGGTGAAGTCAAAGCCGCCCTGGCACGCCGGGTTTTCGTTGGTTTGCGTGAGGCCACGGAAAATATACTGGCTGTAAATGCCGGCATTGCCGGTCAACGTGTACGGCGGTGGCGGCGCATCTGCTGCGGAAGCCAGGCATGGTGCAAGCGCGGCAGCGACAAGTCCTGCGATCATCGTTTTCTTAAGCATGGTTACCCTTTTCTCGTTATCAATAAATTACTTGAGCGTGTCCAGCGCCAGATTGAGGCGCAGCACGTTCACGCGCGGCTCGCCGAGAAATCCGAGCTGCCGGCCTTCGGTGGTTTGCGCAACCAGGCGCGCACCTTTCTGCGGCATCGAGGCCGCGTGCCTTGGCGACGCGCGCCACCTGGTACTCGGCGGCGGCCGGGCTGATATGCGGGTCGAGGCCGCTGGCCGAGGCGGTGACGAGATCCGCCGGCACCGGCGCCGTGTTGCCCGGATCGGCATCGCGCAGCGCCTTGATGCGCGCCGTCACGGCATCGGTGAGCGCCGGATTGAGCGGGCCCTGGTTCGAGCCGCTCGAGGCGCTCGCGTTGTACGGATAGGGCGAAGTCGCCGACGGGCGGCTCCAGAAATGCTTCGGGTCGCTGAACGGCTGGCCGATCAGCTCGGAGCCGACGGGCTTGCCGTCGCGTTCGATCAGGCTGCCGTTTGCCTGGCGGGGCATCGCAACTTGCGCGATGCCGGTGACCACCAGCGGATAGATGGCCCCGGTCAGACAGTGTCATGAGGATGAGCATGACGACGGCGGGTCTGAATTCGCGTAAACATGGTCTTCTCCAGTAATGAGGTAAAGATTCCCTGCAAGGACCGTCACGCCATCCCCAGCCCGACCAGGATCAGGTCGATCAGCTTGATGCCGATGAACGGCACGATCACGCCGCCGACGCCGTAGATCAGCATGTTGTCGCGCAGCAGCGTCGCCGCGCCGACCGCGCGGTAGCGCACGCCTTTCAGGGCGAGCGGGATCAGCGCGATGATGATGAGCGCGTTGAAAATCACCGCCGACAGGATCGCGCTCGCCGGGCTCGCGCAGCCCCATGACGTTGAGCGCGTTCAACTGCGGATAGGTGGTCGCGAACGCCGCCGGAATGATGGCGAAATACTTGGCCACGTCGTTGGCGATGGAAAACGTGGTCAGCGAGCCGCGCGTCATCAGCAGCTGCTTGCCGATCTCGACGATCTCGATCAGCTTGGTCGGATTGGAGTCGAGGTCGACCATGTTGCCGGCTTCCTTCGCCGCCTGGGTGCCGGTGTTCATCGCCACCGCGACGTCGGCCTGCGCCAGCGCCGGCGCGTCGTTGGTGCCGTCGCCGGTCATCGCCACCAGGCGCCCCTGGCCCTGGGTCTCGCGGATCAGCTTCAGCTTGGCCTCGGGCGTCGCCTCGGCGAGGAAGTCGTCGACGCCGGCCTCGGCGGCGATGGCCGCGGCGGTCAGCCGGTTGTCGCCGGTGATCATCACGGTGCGGATGCCCATGCGGCGCAGTTCGGCGAAGCGCTCCTTGATGCCGCCCTTGACGATGTCCTTCAGCTCGATCACGCCGAGCACGCGCACGTGTTCCGGTCAGTGGTCTCCGGCCACCACCAGCGGCGTGCTGCCGCGGCGCGCGACGTTGTCGACGATGACCAGCACCTCGGCCGGAAACGGTTGCTGCCCTGCGACTCGACCCAGGCGCGGATCGCGTCGGCGGCGCCCTTGCGGATCTCGGCGCTCGCCGAGGTCGACGCCGCTCATGCGCGTGTGCGCCGAGAACGGCACGAAGGTCGCGCCGAGCGTCGTCGATGTCGCGCTCGCGCAGGTTGAACTTCTGCTTGGCCAGCACCATGATGCTGCGGCCTTCCGGCGTTTCGTCGGCGAGCGAGGCCAGCTGGGCGGCGTCGGCCAGCTCGTGCTCGGTGACGCCGGCGGCGTGCAGGAAGTGCGACGGCCTGGCGGTTGCCGAGCGTGATGGTGCCGGTCTTGTCGAGCAGCAGCACGTCGACGTCGCCCGCCGCCTCGACCGCGCGGCCGGAAGTGGCGATGACGTTGGCGCGCAGCATGCGCCCGATGCCGGCCAGGCCGATCGCCGAGAGCAGCCCGCCGATGGTGGTCGGAATCAGGCAGACGAGCAGCGCCACCAGCACGGTGATGGTCACCGGATTGCCGGTCTTGGCGAGTTCCACGCCGTAGATCGAGAACGGCAGCAGCGTCACCGTGGCGAGCAGGAACACCAGCGTCATCTTCACCAGCAGGATCGTCAGCGCGATCTCGTTGGGCGTCTTCTGGCGCCGCGCGCTCTCCACCATGGCGATCATGCGGTCGAGGAACGCCTCGCCCGGGATTGACGGTCACGCGCACCACCAGCCAGTCCGAACAGCACGCGCGTGCCGCCGGTGACCGAGCAGAAATCGCCGCCCGACTCGCGGATCACCGGCGCCGATTCGCCGGTGATGGCCGACTCGTCCACCGAGGCGACGCCTTCGATGACCTCGCCGTCGGCGGGAATGAAGTCGCCGGCCTCGACCAGGAACACGTCGCCCTTGCGCAGAGCGTGGCGTCGAGGTCGACGAGCGACCAGTTCGCGGTCTTGTTCGGCGCGTCGAGCTTCTTCGCCATGATGTCGCGCTTGGCGCCGCGCAGCGCGGCCGCCTGCGCCTTGCTGCGGCCTTCGGCCACGGCTTCGGCGAAGTTCGCGAACAGCACGGTGAACCACAGCCAGACCGTCACCGCCAGGATGAAGCCCGCCGGCGCCTCGCCGTGGCCGCCGAGCGCCTGGACATAGAGAATCGTGGTGAGGATGCTGCCGATGTACACCACGAACATCACCGGATTTCTCCACTGATGCTGCGGCAGCAGCTTCACGAACGAATCGATCAGCGCCTGCTGCAGGATGCTCCGGGTGACGAGCGACCGCGAAAGCGCCGGGCTCGGGGAAAGGGTTTGGGTATTCATAGGAACCTGACTCCTGGGTTTCGGGATTTGCCGGCAAGCAGCGCTATTTGGGGCCGTACAGCATCAAGGTGCTCGACGATCGGTCCGAGCGCCAGCGCGGGGAAGAAGGTCAGCGCGCCGATGATGATCACGACGCCGATCAGGAAGAACACGAACAGCGGCGTGTGCGTGGGCAGCGTGCCGGCGCCGGCCGGGACTCTTCTTCTTCGCCGCGAGCGAGCCGGCGAGGGCGAGCACCGGGACGATCAGCCAGAAGCGCGCGAAGAACATCGCGATGCCGAGCGCGGTGTTGTAGAACGGCGTGTTCGCCGACAGCCCGGCGAAGGCGCTGCCGTTGTTGTTGCTGGCCGAGGAGAACGCGTACAGGATCTCGGAGAAGCCGTGCGCGCCGGGATTGGCGACGCCGGCCTTGCCCGCGTCGGCAAGCACTGCGATGGCGGTGCCCGCCAGCACCACGACCAGCGGCACGAGCACGGCGATCGCCGACATCTTGATCTCGAACGCCTCGATCTTCTTGCCCAGATACTCGGGCGTGCGGCCGATCATCAGGCCGGCGACGAACACGGCGACGATCGCGAACATCAGCATGCCGTAGAGGCCGGAGCCGACGCCGCCGAAGATCACTTCGCCGAGCTGCATCAGCCACATCGGCACCAGGCCGCCGAGCGGCGTGAACGAATCGTGCATGGAATTGACCGAGCCGTTCGATGCCGCGGTGGTCGCGGTCGCCCACAGCGCGGAATTGACGATGCCGAAGCGCGTCTCCTTGCCTTCCATGTTGCCGCCGGCCTGGGTCGCCGAAGCGGTCTGGTCCACGCCCAGCTTCGCGAGCGCCGGATTGCCGGCCTGCTCGGCGCCGACGCACACGGCGAGCAGCGCGACGAACACGATGGTCATCGCCGCGAGGATGGCCCAGCCCTGGCGCGTGTCGCCCACCATCCGGCCGAAGGTGTAGCACAGCGCCGCCGGGATCAGCAGGATCGCCAGCACCTCGAGGAAGTTCGACAGCGGCGTCGGGTTCTCGAACGGATGCGCCGAGTTGACGTTGAAGAAGCCGCCGCCGTTGGTGCCGAGCTGCTTGATCGCGATCTGCGAGGCGGCCGGGCCGACCGCGATGACCTGCTCCTTCTGCGTCGCTTTTTCCGTCACCGGATTGCCCTTCTCGTCCTTGATCGGCTGGCCGGCGGCGTCGAGCTTCGGGTTGTCGTACTCGACCGATTCGACGAGCGGCACGGTCTGATAGGCGGAGAAGGTCTGCACCACGCCCTGGCTCACCAGCGCGAGCGCGAGCACGAGCGACAGCGGCAGCAGGATGTAGAGCGTGCTGCGCGTCAGATCCACCCAGAAGTTGCCGATGGTCTGCGCGCTCTGGCGCGCGAAGCCGCGGATCAGCGCGATCAGCACCGCCATGCCGGTCGCGGCGGAGACGAAGTTCTGCACCGTGAGCGCGAGCATCTGGGTGAGATAGCTCATGGTCGATTCGCCGCCGTAGCCCTGCCAGTTGGTGTTGGTGGCGAAGCTCACCGCCGTGTTGAACGACGAGTCGGGCGACACCGCGGCCAGGCTCTGCGGGTTGAGCGGCAGGCACGCCTGCAGCCGCTGCAGCGCGTACACGGCGAGCAGCGCCGAGCAGGTTGAACCAGAGCGTCGCCAGCGCGTACTGCGTCCAGCGCATCTCCTGCGCCGGGTCGACGCCGCACAAGCGGTAGATCAGGCGCTCGAACGGCGCGCCGAGCGGTTCAGCAGCGCGGGTTCGCCTTCGTAGATGCGCGCCATGTAGGTCGCCGAGCGGCTTCGCCAGCGCGAGCAGGACGACGACGTAGAAAACGAGCTGCAGATAGCCGTTGGCACTCATCAGAATTTCTCCGGAAAAAGCAGAGCGATGATCAGATAGACGAAAATGGCGAGCGCAAGCAGCCCGCTCAGCAACATAGATCCAGCTCATTGCGGCCTCCTCAGTTTTTCGCAGCCGTAAACCAGCGCCGCCGTGACGGCGAAAAAGACGAGTGCCAAGCCGATGTATAAGAGATCCATGGGTTTCTCCTGCTGTCTGTGATATCGCAATCGAGAATCTACGGGAGCCCGTGTAAAAAGGGCGTAAAGATTGCACGTTAGGACACAAAGAATCCGTATAGATTGACCTGGATCAATATTGTCCGATCAAGCCCCCGGAAACGAAAAAGCCCCGGAAATCCGGGGCTTTCTGGCGGGTTTTTCAATTTTTCTTTGCTGCGGCTGAATGCTCGCGGCTTTGAAATGCGCTAAACTGGACGCCCTTTCAGACGCATCGCTGCCCGATGTTATCGCTTTCCGGCATCCTTGAATCGACCGCACGGCTCCCGGCATTGGGTTTTCCGCCGCCATGCTGAAGCCGTCCTCAGCCGCGCGTCGCGCGCTACCCTCGGTCGACCGCCTGCTCAAGCTCGAAGCGGTCGCCGCACTCATTGCCCGCTACGGCAGGCCGCTGGTAACGGAATCACTGCGGGCCCTGCTCGACGAGCGGCGTGCCGCGCTCGCCGACCCTGCCGCCGAAGCGGCCTCGTCGTTCACGGAAACCGAATTCATCGACGCGTGCGCGGCGCGGCTCGCCGAGCAGACGCGGCCGTCGCTAAAACCGGTATTCAATCTGACCGGCACGGTGCTGCACACCAATCTCGGCCGGGCCGTGATGCCGAAGAGCGCCGCCGAGGCGGTGATGCAGGCGATGACGCGTCCAACCAACCTGGAATTCGATCTCGGCGGCGGCGAGCGCGGCGAGCGCGACAGCCACATCGAGCGCTGGCTCACGCGGCTGACCGGCGCCGAAGCCGCGGTCGTGGTCAACAACAATGCGGCCGCGGTTTATCTGGCGCTCAACACGCTGGCGCCGAAAAAGGAAGTGCTGGTCTCGCGCGGCGAGCTGATCGAGATCGGCGGCTCGTTCCGCATTCCCGACATCATGGCGCGCGCCGGATGCAAACTGCGCGAAGTGGGGACCACCAACCGCACGCACCTCAAGGATTACGCAGCGGCAATTTCCACGCGCACCGCGGCGATCATGAAAGTGCACGCCAGCAACTACGCGATCCAGGGATTTACCGCCGCCGTGCCCGAAGCCGAACTCGCGGCGCTGGCGCATGAGCACGGGCTGCCCTTCATCGTCGATCTCGGCAGCGGCATGCTGGTCGATCTCGAAGACTACGGCCTGCCGCACGAGCCCACGCCGCGCGAAGCGCTGGCACAGGGCGCCGATGTCGTCACGTTCAGCGGCGACAAGCTGCTCGGCGGGCCGCAGGCCGGCCTGATCGTCGGCAGGAAAGAGCTCATGGCGCGCATCAGGAAAAATCCGATGAAGCGCGCGCTGCGGGTCGACAAGATGACGCTCGCGGCGCTGGAAGCGGTGCTGCGGCTTTACGCCAACCCGGAGCGCCTCAGGGAAGAACTGCCGACGCTCAGGTGGCTGACGCGGCCGCTCGCGGAAATCGAAGCGCAGGCCCGGCGCGTTCTGCCCGCGGTGAGCGCCGCGCTCGGCCCGCTGGGCGCAGCCGGCGTCGTCGCGTGCAGCAGCCAGATCGGCAGCGGCTCGCTGCCGGTGGATTCGCTGCCGAGCGCGGGCATCGCGATCAGCGGCGGGAAAAAAGCCAGAAATTCTTTCGCGAACCAGGCTCGCCGCGGCGTTCCGCGCGCTGCCGGTGCCGGTGATCGGCCGCATCAAGGACGGCGCGTTCATCATGGATCTGCGCTGCCTCGACGACGAGGCGGAGTTCGTCGCGCAGCTCGGTCAGCTGAAAATCGAAAAAGCATGAACGCAAAGGACGCAAAGGAACGCGAAGGAAGATCGAACAAATAAATTGCAGAACAGATACGTAATCACGAATTACGTGATCGAATACAACATACAACTCGTTGTTTTTATTGATAATTAATTGCGTTCAAAGATGAACGTGCTGGATCTCTTTTCAAGTAAAGTTTTCCTTTGCGAACCTTCGCGTCCTTCGCGTTCATTGCTTTTAACCGGTGTTAACTAAATGATCGTCGCCACCGCCGGACACATCGACCACGGCAAGACGCTGCTGGTGAAAACGCTCACCGGCGTCGACACCGACCGCCTGCCGGAGGAGAAGGCGCGCGGCATTTCGATCGACCTCGGGTTCGCCTATCTGCCGCTGCCGGGCGGGCAGCTGATCGGCTTCGTCGACGTTCCCGGTCACGAGCGCTTCGTCCGCAACATGCTCGCCGGCGTGTGCGGCATCGATTTCGCGCTGCTGGTGGTGGCCGCCGACGACGGCGTGATGCCGCAGACCGTCGAGCACCTCCACATTCTCGACCTGCTGAACATCTCGCGCGGCGCCGCCGTGATCACGAAAATCGACCGCGTCGATGAAGCGCGCGTGCGGCAGGTTTGCGACAACGTCAAAGCCCTGCTCGCCTCCACCCGGCTCGCCGCCGATTCCCGTGCTGCCGCTGTCGGCGGTAAGCGGCGCGGGTATCGCGGAACTGCGCGAGCTGCTGGCGCGCGAAGCCGCGGCGCAGGCCGCGCGGCGGACGGCAGGCCAGCACTTCAGGCTGGCGATCGACCGCGCGTTCACCATCGCCGGCAGCGGCACGGTGGTCACCGGCACCGTGTTCAACGGCGTCGTGAAAACGGGCGACAAGCTGGTGGTTTCGCCGGCGGGCACGGCGGTGCGCGTGCGCGCGCATCCAGATTCAGGGCAAAGCGGCGGATGCAGGCGGTGGCGGGCCAGCGCTGCGCGCTGAATCTCGCGCGGCGCCGATCTCGAATCGGCCAGCCGCGGCGACTGGGTGCTCGACCCGGCGATCCACAGCCCGACGCAGCGCCTCGACGTGCGCATCAGCGTGCTCGCCGCGGAAACGAAACCGCTCAAGCACTGGACGCCGGTGCATCTGCATCTGGCGACCGCCGACGTGACGGCGCGGGTCGCGATCCGCAGCGGCGCGGTCATCGCGCCCGGCAGCTCGGCGCTCGCGCAGTTGCTGCTCGATCACCCGGTCGGCGCGCTGCACGGCGACCGCTTCATCGTGAGAGACCAGTCGGCAAGCCGCACGCTGGGCGGGGGCACCGTGCTCAACCCGTTCGCGCCGCCGACCCGCCGCAACAGCAGCGCGCGCCTGGCCGAACTCGGTGCGCTCGAACAGCCGACGCCGGAGGCCACGCTCGCCGAACTGATCAGGCTGTCCGATCAGGGCGTCGATCTTGCGCGCTTCGAAAAAACATTCAACCTCACGCCCGAGCGCGCCGCCGCCCTCTATGCCCAGGCCGATCTCGTTCAGCTCGGCAGGGAAAGCCGCATCGGCATTGCGCGCGCGCGCCATGCCGCGCTGCGCGAGAGCATCGTGGCGAAGCCTTGCGGAATTTCACCGCGCGCAGCCGCAGGCCGCCGGCCAGGACATGGAGGCGCTGCGTCATGCGCTGGCGCCGCATCTTGCACCCGAGGCTTTTCAGTCGCTGCTGCGCGAACTCGCCGACGCGCGCCGGATCGAAGTCAGCGGCTCGGCGGCGCGCCTGCCCGGCCACAACACCACCTCCAACTCCGCCGACGAAAAATTGTGGCAGACCCTGAGCCCGGCGCTCGAGGCGGCGGGGTTCACGCAACTGCCCGTTGCGCGACCTGGCCGCCCAGCTCAAGCTGAAGGAAGCGATCGTCAAGGATTTCCTGCACCGCAAGGCCAAGGGCGGCGAAGTGCTGAAAGTCACCGCCGACCGCTTCTATCCGCGCGCCACGCTCGCCACGCTCGCCGCGATTGCGCAGGCCACGGCGCAGTCGAGCCCCGATGGCTTGTTCACCGCGGCGCAATACCGCGACGCGACCGGCACCAGCAGGGGCCTGGCGATCAACATCCTCGAATTCCTCGACACGCTCGGCATCACCCAGCGCATCGGCGACGCGCGCAAGATGCGCAAGGATTTCGTGCCCATCCTCGGCCCGGCGACGGTGCCCGCAAAAACTCCGGCGAAAGCCGCGACACCCGCCAAGGCTGCGCCCCAGGTGCAGCGGCCGGCACCCCGCATGAAACGATGAGAAAGGAACGGCAGTGACACAGGAAATGTATGACGTAGCAGTGATCGGCGAAGGCGTGAGCGGCCTCACCGCCGCCAACCGTCTCGCCACCGGCGGCCTGAAAGTCGCCACCTTCGAAGCGCAGCTGTTCGGCGGCCTCGTGATCAACGTGAACGAACTCGATCCCGGACCGGACGAACGCCAGGTATCGGGCGCGGAATTCGCTGCCGAGTTGATGCAAGCCAACGCGGAACTCGGCGTAACGAGCATCCAGGAAGCCGTCACGGAAATCGGCAACGGCGGCGCGCTTCCAGGTGGTGACCGCGGGCGCGACGTACGGCGCGCGCCAGGTCATCGTCGCGTCCGGCGCGCGGCTGAGGAGGCTCGGCGTCCCGGGCGAGGCCGAATTCGAGGGGCGCGGCGTGTCGCAGTGCGCCGATTGCGACGGGCCGATGTATCAGAACGAGGAAGTCGTGGTGGTCGGGCGGAGGCGACTCCGCGCTGCAGGAAGCGCTGGTGCTCGCCCAATTTCTGCAGCAAAGTCCATGTCGTTCACCGCGGCGGAAGTTTCCGGGCGCGCAAACATCTCGTCGAGCAGGTCGGCGCCAACCCGAAGATCGCCACGATATGGAATGCCACCGTCGAGCAGATCGCGGGCAGCCGCATGGTCGAGAAGGTTTGCGTTAAACTTGGCGATGGCCGCGTTCAGGACATTCCATGCGCCGGCGTGTTCGCCTATATCGGCCTCGCGCCCAACTCGGAATTCCTGCCGCCCCAGGTGAAGCGCGATGAAACCGGGCTGGTGGCCGTGACCGAATCGCTGGAGACGACGATGGCGGGCGTCTGGGCGATCGGCGCGGTGCGGCAAGGCTACAGTGGATTATTGCGCGACGCGATGGCAGAGGCGCGGCGCGTGGCAGAAAGCATAAGCGGGCGCAGGCAATAAGCACGGCATCGACTGCGCGCTCGCAAGCGTTGCACGGAAGGGAATCGCTCCCGGTGGGGCGGCCGGACTTCAAACCCGGTGGGGGCCGCTGGCGGTCCTGTGTGGGTTCGACTCCCACTCTCTTCCGCCATTTTTCGCGGTCGTGAACCCGGGCTTCGGTTCCGGGTTCACGCCAACCGGAACAAGGCATCGCCGTGACGAACCGCATTACCAACGAGTTCCGAATTCTTTCCCCCACCGGCGTGCTGGGATCGGGATTCGTCGAAACGTCGTTCGAGCGGGCGCTCGCGCGCTCGCCCCATTTCATCGGCTGCGACGCCGGCTCGACCGACCCCGGCCCGAGCCATCTTGGCGCGGGACACGCGGCGTTTCCGCGGCCCGCGGTCAAGCGCGACCTGCGGCTGATGCTGATCGGCGCGCGCCGGCTCGGCATTCCGCTGCTGATCGGATCGGCCGGCACCGCGGGCGCCGACGCCCACCTCGAATGGACGTTCGACATCCTCAGGGAAATCGCGCGCGAGGAAGCGCTGTCGTTCAAGCTCGCGCTGATCCATGCCGAGCAGGACAAGGCCTATCTCAAGCGGCGGCTGGGCGAAGGCCGCATCAAGCCGCTCGATCCCGGCGCCGCAATTCGACGCGCACACGATCGAGCGCGCCGAGCGCATCGTCGGCATGATGGGCGCCGAGCCTTTCCTGCGCGCGCTGGAAGCCGGCGCCGACGTGGTGCTCGCCGGGCGCTCCAGCGACACCGCGATTTTCGCCGGACTGCCGATGCGGGCGGGCTTCGCGCCGGGCCTTGCCTGGCACGCGGCGAAGATCCTCGAGTGCGGCGCGGCGGCGGTGGTCAACCGCAAGACGCCCGACTGCATGATGGCGTTCATCCGCGACGACCATTTCATCGTTGAGGCGCCGGATCCGGAACTGCGCTGCACGCCGCAGAGCATCGCCGCGCACAGCCTCTACGAGAACGCCGATCCGTTCCTGATCAAGGAATGCTCGGGGACCATCGACCTCACGGCAAGCCGCTACGAAGCCGTCGACGAACGCGCGGTGCGGGTAAGCGGCAGCCGCTTCATTCCCGCCGACACCTACACCGTGAAGCTCGAGGGCGCGGAAAAAGTCGGCTACCAGAGCGTGTTCATCGGTTCGGTACGCGACCCGTTCATCATCCGGCAGATCGACGACTGGGTGGCGCGGCTCGAGGACCGCATCCATGCGCGCGTCGCGCAGGTCTACGGCGCCGCGCCTCAAGGCAGGCGACTATCACCTCAACTTCCGGATTTACGGCAAGAACGGCACCATGGGCCCGCTCGAGCCGGTCAAGGAAATCCGCTCGCACGAGCTGTGCCTGCTCATCGAGGTCACCGCGCCGGCGCAGGAAATCGCGAGCGCCATCGCCGGCATCATCCGCCATCAGGGCCTGCACCTGCCGATCCCCGAGTGGAGCGGCCTGATCACGGCGCTCGCCTGCCCGTACAACCCGGCCCATCTCGACCGCGGCGCGGTCTACCGCTTCTGCGTGAACCACGTCGTCGAGCCCGACGATCCGTACGAGATGTTTCCGATGCAGCTTTGCAGCGTGGCGGGCGGCACCGTTCAGCGAGTGCAGCGCATGAGCAAACTCGCCGAACTCGCGCGCCTGATCCGCAGCAAGAATGCCGGACCGTTCGAACTCACGTTCGACATCATGTTCGACGACGCCGCCGTTTATCAGCGCGTCAGGGATTCGGGAGCGCTCACGCGCGAGGCGATCGCGGCGCGTTACGGGCTGCCGCCCGCCGCAGTGAAGTTCTTTTACTGCGACAATGCGCTGGCGATCAAGGCGTCGATACCGCGGCCCGTTCCCCAGGGCGATCTGCGCGACAGCGACGGACACGGCGGCCAGCAGTATGCGCCGCTGATGGACATCGAAATACCCGGGCGCAAGGTTTAGAATAACGTTCATGACAGCGGGCTCGCGCGCTGTCCGACAGAAGGAGGAGAAAAATCATGCGATACCCGTTCCGCTCCCTGCAGCCGCGCTGCGCGGCCGTGATCATGATGTTGGCCGGCGCCGTCATTGCGGCGCCTGCCTTTGCGCACGCGCAGAACTACCCCGACAAGCCGATCCGCCTGATCGTGCCGTTCGCGCCCGGCGGCGGCACCGACATCACCGCGCGCACCATCGCGCAAAAACTCACCGAGCGCCTGGGCCAGACGGTCGTGGTGGACAACCGGCCGGGGGCCAACGGCACCATCGGCGTGGACCTGGCGGCGCACGCGGCCCCCGACGGCTACACGCTCTCGATGATTTCGTCGAGCCATTCGGTGAACGTCAGCCTGATCAAGAAACTGCCCTACGATCTCGTCAAGGACCTCGCGCCGATCACGCAGGCCACCACGCAGCCCTATGCGCTCGTGATCCATCCGTCGCTGCCGGTGAAATCGGTGAAGGAACTGATTGCGCTGGCCCGCGCAAAACCCGGCGCGATCAATTACGGTTCGTCGGGCACCGGCGGCCTGAGCCACCTGTCGGGCGCGCTGCTCGCCTCGCTTGCGAAAATCAACATCGTGCACATCCCGTACAAGGGCGGCTCGCCGGCGATGATCGATGTGATCAGCGGCCAGATCCAGATGCTGTTCTCGACCATCCTGCAGTCGCACGCCCATCTCAAGGCCGGGCGGCTGCGCGCGCTGGCGGTGACCACCGCCAAACGTTCCCCGGCCGAACCGAGCCTGCCGACGATGCAGGAAGCCGGCGTGCCGGGTTACGAAGTCGCGGGATGGTACGGCGTGGTCGCACCGGTCAAGGTGCCGCAGCCGATCCTCACCACGCTCAACCGGGAAATCGTGGCGATCCTGCAGGAGCCGGACGTTGCCCGCAAGCTCGCCGGCGACGGTTCCGAACCCGTGGGCAGCACACGCGAAGCGTTCGGCGCGCACATCAGGTCCGAGATCGCGAAGTGGCGCAAGCTGGTCGTCGAGGCCGGGATACGCAAAGACTAGCCGCGCGCAGTTGTTCGATCCAGACCAGGATGATATAAATATTGATTTAAAAACAACGGATTGCATACACACCGGCGCTGTCGCTCACGCGACAGCCTGTTGCAACCTCACAACCCGCCAGCCACCGCCCCGAGAGAACATCATCATGCCGCTGACTCTGGAACTCGCGAAGCGCATCAATGCGCTGCGCTTCGAGCAACTGCCTGCCGATGCCGTGCACTGGGCCAAAGTCGGCATCCTCGACACCGTCGGCGTGGCGCTCGCCGGCAGCACCGATCCCGGCACGCGCATCGTCGCGCGTTCGCTCGCTTCGGCCGGCGGCCCGAGCCTGGTATTCGGCTCGACGGCGCGCGTCGGCGCGCTCGACGCCGCGCTGATCAACGGCACCGCGGCGCACGCGCTCGATTTCGACGACTGCAACAACACCCTCGGCGGCCATCCCTCGGTGCCCATCCTGCCGGCGCTGTTTGCGCTGGCCGACGAACACGGCGCGAGCGGCCGCGACTTCATCACCGCTTATGTCGCGGGCTTCGAGACCGAGTGCAAGATTGCGCTCGGCGTCAACTTCTACCATTACATGCACGGCTGGCACCCGACCGCGACGATCGGCATTTTCGGCACCGCCGCCGCCTGCGCCCGCCTGTTGCGCCTCGACGATGCGCGAACCGCCACCGCGCTCGCGATCGCCGCATCGCTGGCGTCAGGCATCAAAGCCAATTTCGGCACGATGGTGAAACCGCTGCACATCGGCCAATGCGCGAAGAACGGCCTGTTCGCCGCGCTGCTGGCGCGCGACGGCTTCAGCGCCAACGCCGCGGCGCTCGAGCACAAGCAGGGCTACTTCGAAGTATTCAACGGCTCGGGCAATTACGACGCCGCGAAAATCCTGCCGGCGTGGGCGAACCCGCTCGATATCGTCAAACCCGGCATCGCGATCAAACAATATCCGTGCTGCGGCAGCACGCATCCGGCGATCGATGCGATGATCAGGCTCGCGCGCGAGCACGACCTCAAGCCCGATCAGGTCGAACGCATCGACTCGTGGACGCATACGCGCCGCCTCGAGCACACCAACCGGCCCGACCCGCAGAGCACGATAGACGCCAAGTTCAGCGTCCAGTACTGCCTGGCGCGCGCGCTCTGGTCGACCGCAAAGTCGTGATCGAGCATTTCGAGGGCGACAGCTTCCGCGATCCGCAGGTGAGAAGCGTGCTGGCGCGGGTGCACGCCGCGCCCTACACCACCGCGCAGTTCCCGGCCGACAATCACTTCGGCGCCGAGGTCAAAGTGACGCTGCGCGGCGGCAAGGTGCTATCCGCCAAGGTCGACCAGCCGCTGGGCCGCACTTCGGCCAACCCGCTGCCGCCGGAACGGCTCAAGGAGAAATTCGACAACTGCGCCGCGCGCGTGCTGCCGCCGGCAAACGTGGCCGCGCTTTATGCCGCGATACAGGATTTCGACAACCTGCGCGACGTGCGTGACCTCACCGTCATCATGGCGGCCGAGGCGGAGCAGCGCGCCCGGCCTGCAGCAGCGGCATAAAAATCGCACGCTCCGATCACCGGCGCAGCGCCGCGCGATCGCAACTTGCGGGTCAATCCCAATCCTCGAGGAGGGAATGCATCATGCTGAACACACTGAACGCCACGCGCCGCGCATCGACCAAGAATGCCGTGGTTTCCCGGGGATGGATTTCCGCGATCCTGCTCGCAGCGCTCGCGCTTCCCCTGACCGGCACGGCACAGAACTATCCGAGCGGACCGCTGCGCGTCGTCGTGCCCTATCCGCCCGGCGGCGGCACGGACATACTCGGCCGGCTGCTCGCGCAGAAGCTGAACGAAGCCTGGGGTCAGCCGGTCGTGGTCGACAACCGCCCGGGCGCAAACGGCACCCTGGGCGCCGCATTCGTGGCCAAGGCCGCGGGCGACGGCCAGACGATGTTGATCGTTCCGGCCGGATATGCGGCAAACCCGGGGCTCTACAAGCACCTGCCCTATGACCAGACCCGCGAACTGGCCCCCGTCTCGCGCCTCGCGTCCGGCCCGCTGGTGCTGGTGGTCCATCCGTCGCTGCCGGCAAAATCAGTCAAAGAACTGATCGCGCTGGCGCGCGCAAGGCCCGGAGAAATCAACTTCGGCTCGGCGGGAAGCGGTTCCCTGCCGCACCTGAGCGCCGAGCTCTTCAATTCGATGAGCAACATCAGGATGGTTCACATCCCTTACAAGGGCGCCGGGGCCGCCGTCATCGATCTGCTCGCCGGGCGGGTCCCGGTCTACTTCATGAACATCCTGCAGAGCCTGCCGCTCATCACCGCGGGCAAGTTGCGCGCGCTCGGGGTCACCACGCCCGAACGCAGCACGATCGCGCCGGAAATTCCCACGATCGCGGAAGGCGGCCTCAAAGGGTTCGACATGACCAACTGGTATGGGCTGCTGGTCCCCGCTTCAACGCCGCACGCAGCGGTCTCGAAGCTCAACGCCGAAGTCACGCGCATACTCGAACTCCCCGAACTCAAGGCGCAACTTGCCAAGGGCGGCATGACGGTGGTTGCGAGCACGCCCGGGCAATTCGGCGAGTTTCTGGATCGCGAAATGACGAAATACAACCGCATCATCGAGTCGGCCGGCATCAAGGGCACGCTGTGATGCCAGCGTGAAGTCACGCGGTAATATGGGAATCAGAGACCACCGGTGAACGCGCGCGGCACGGCGCCCCGGCGCCGGCCGCATTGTGGACGTGGATCACGGGAGCAGCGCGCTCATCCTCGCGCCGTTGCGATAAAATACGGTCTCCTGCAAATCAGTGCGCGACGCGCGTTTCCGACGATCCGGTTACATCTTCTGCAGCCAATTCATCCAGTGAAGGAACAACCGCAAATGCATGAACACGACGTCATCGTAATCGGCAAAGGCAATGCCGCGCTGTGCGCCGCCCTGTCCGCCCGGGAACAGGGCGCCAGCGTTGTGATGCTGGAGGCCGCGTCCGAGGAAGAGTCCGGCGGCAACAGCCGCTTCGCCGGCGGCGTGATGCGTTTTACGTTCGACTCGGTCGAGGACCTGAAGAAAGTCACCGATATCACGGACCAGGAAATCGCAGAGAGCGATTTCGGCACCAATACGCGCGAGGAATTCCTCGACAAGATTTACCAGCTGACCAGCTACCGGACCGATCCCGACCTGTCGGAGCACCTGGTCAACGAAAGCCTTGAGACCATGGTGTGGCTGCGCTCCAAGGGCGTGCGTTTTATTCCCAACTGGGGACGCCAGTCCGCGATCGTCGACGGCAAACGCAGGTTCTTCGGCAACATGCCGATCGAGGTCTCGGGCGGCGGCGCCGGACTGGTGCAGTATCTCGATGCCGCGGCGAAGAAAGCGGGCATCGAGGTGTGCTACGAAACCCGCGCGATCGGCCTCGATCTACGACGGCGCGACCGTCAGCGGCGTGCGCGTGCGGCAAAAGGGCAAGGCGTTCGACATGAAAGCGAAATCCGTCGTGCTCGCCTCCGGCGGCTTCGAGGCCAATCCCGAAATGCGCGCGCGTTACCTCGGCCCGGGTTGGGAACTGGCGAAGGTGCGCGGCACGCGCTTCAACGTCGGCGACGGCATCCAGATGGCCCTCGACATCGGGGCCGCTGCGTACGGCAACTGGTCGGGCTGCCACGCCACCGGCTGGGACCGCTATGCGCCGGAGTTCGGCGACGTCAATGTCGGCGACCAGTTCCAGAAGCACAGCTACATTTTCGGCCTGCTGATCAATGCCGACGGCAAGCGCTTCGTCGACGAGGGCCTCGATTTCCACTCGTTCACCTACGCCAAGTACGGCGGCGAGGTGCTGAAGCAGCCGGGACAGTTTGCCTGGCAGGTGTTCGACGCCAAGGTCACCAAGCTGCTGCGCTCCGAGTACCGCATCAAGTTCATGACCAAGGTCAGCGCGAACACGCTGGAAGAACTCGCGCCCAAGCTGGAGGGCGTCAATGCCGAGGGGTTCCTGAAGACGGTGCGCGAATACAACGCCGCGGTGATGAAGGACGTGCCGTTCAACCACGTGATCAAGGACGGCAAGGGCACGGTCGGCATCGAGCCGCCGAAATCGAACTGGGCGCAGGCGCTCGACACGCCGCCGTTCGACGCCTATGCCACGACCTGCGGCATCACGTTCACGTTCGGCGGGCTGCGCATCGTCAAGGACAGCGGCCAGGTGCTCGATTCCAACCAGCAGCCGATTCCCGGGCTGTATTGCGCCGGCGAGATGGTCGGCGGGCTGTTCTACTTCAACTACCCGAGCGGCACCGGGCTGGTGTCGGGCGCGGTGTTCGGCAGGATCGCCGGCGCGGGCGCGGCGAAGGCCGCAAAAGCCTGATCGTCGAAAAGCATTAACGCAAAGGACGCAAAGGTTCGCAAAGGAAGAACAAGGACAAACAACGGATCAATATTTTTGCTCTTCGAACATTTGCATGAACCTCATATAACTCGAGGAATATCGAAACGTCTTCTGGATTATCTCGGGGTTTCTGATCATTGATGTCTTGTTTTCCTTTGCGTGTCCTTTGCGTCCTTCGCGTTCATGCTTTTATCTTGAACCTTTGTATTAATGCTTTTTTAACGGAGCAATGAAATGGCGCACGACGCCGTCACCGACAATCCCTACACGCGCGGCATCGCGCAATTCGTTTCCGGTCTCAACTACGACGCGATTCCCGCCGAAGTCCGCAGCCGCATCAAGCTGCTGATGCTCGACTCCCTCGGCTGCGCGCTCTATGGCGCCGACCTCGAGTGGAGCCGCATCCTGCAGGACACGCTGGAGAAAATCGACGCGACGCGCACGTGCAACGTCTGGGGCACCAGGCGCAAACTCTCGGCGCCGCACGCGGCGCTCGTCAACGGCACCCAGGTGCAGGGCTTCGAGCTCGACGACGTGCACCGCGCCGGCGTGCTGCATGTCGGCGCCGTGGTGCTGCCGGCGCTGATCCCGCTGACCGAACTGAAATCAGGCATGAGCGGCAGGGAATTTCTGACCGCCGCCGTCGCCGGCTACGAGATCGGCCCGCGCGTCGGCCTGTGCATGGGCCCCTCGCACATCGCCTCGGGCTGGCACTCCGGCGCGACGCTGGGCGTGTTCTCCGCCGCCGCCGGCGCCGCGCGCGGCCTGAAACTGGATGTCGACAAGACGGTGCACGCGCTGGGCATTGCCGGCACCCAGGCCGCCGGCCTGATGGCCGCGCAATTCGGCGCGATGGTCAAGCGCATGCATGCCGGCCGCTCGTCGCAATCCGGGCTCTATGGCGCGCTGTTTGCCGAAGCGGGATTCACCGGCATCCTCAACGTGCTGGAAAGCGAATACGGAGGCTTCTGCACGACGCTGTCGCAGTCGACCGACAAGTTCGACCTCAAGGAACTGACCGCCGGACTCGGCGAAACCTGGCAGACCATGGGCGTGGCACTCAAGTTCTACGCCTGTGTCGGCACCAACCACACCACGCTCGATGCGCTGCGCGACATGCGCCGCGAGCGCAACTTCAAGGCCGAAGACGTCAGGAAGATCGTCGTCCACGGCTCCGAAGTGACGGTCAACCACGTCGGCTGGAAATACGAGCCGCAGGGCCTGACCTCGGCGCAGCTGAACATGCCGTACTGCGTCGCCACCTGGCTGATCGAGAATGAGTGCTTCGTCGACCAGTTCACCGAGAAAATGGTCGCCGATCCGCAGCGCATGAAGCTCGCGGAAAAAGTCGAAGTCATCCACGACCCGGCGATCACCGCGCTGGGCGCGAAAATGCGCCACAAGGTGCATGTCGAAGCGCACCTGAATGACGGCACGGTGATGAAGCGCACGGTCGAGGCCGCGCGCGGCAGCGAGAAACATTTTGCCTCGGACGCCGAGATCATCGGGAAATTCGAGAAGCTCGCGGCCAAGGCGCTGCCGCGCGCCCAGGTCGAGCAGCTGCGGGATGCGATGCTCGGGCTGGAAAAGCTCGACGACGCCGGCAAGCTTGCGCAGCTGCTCGCGAAGCGCGCCTGAATAAAAAGCAAAATCTATTGCCACAGAGAACACAGAGAACACAGAGAAAGACTTCAGTGCAAAAACAATATTTATATTAAATAAAACAACGGATTATAAATACCCCCGTTGTTTTCTCTGTGTTCTCTGTGTTCTCTGTGGCTGATGCTTTTTGGTTTTGAGACGGCATAATAAATAAGGAGGAGACCATCTTGAAAACATTGCATCTCATCATGCGCGGGTCTGATGCTCGCGCTGCCGGCCCTCGTTCCGGCGCAGGGCTACCCCACGAAGCCGATCCGGCTCATCGTGCCGCTCGCCGCCAGCGGCGGCATGGACACCACCGCGCGCGGCATCAGCCAGCCGCTCTCGGCACGCCTCAAGCAGTCTGTCGTCGTGGACAACCGTCCCGGCGCCGGCGGCGCCATCGGCGCGGAACTCGTCGCGCGCGCGGATCCCGACGGCTACACCCTGCTCATGGCGAGCGCGAGCTTCGTGGTTCACCCGCTGCTCTACCGCACGCATTACGACACGCTCAGGGATTTCGTGCCAATCACGCAGGCAAGCCGCCAGCCCTACGTGCTGATCGTCCATCCCAGCGTCCCGGTGACCAGCGTGCGCGAACTGGTCGCGTACGCCAAAGCGAACCCCGGCAAGCTCAACTACGCCTCCGCCGGCAACGGCAGTCTCATCCATCTCACCACCGAGCTGTTCAAGGTGGCTACCGGCATCGACATCGTTCACGTGCCGTACAAAGGCATGGGCGCGACGTACACCGACATGCTCGCGGGCCGCATCCAGACCGCTTTCCCGAGCATCATTTCCGCGCTGCCGCACATCAAGACCGGGAAACTGCGGGCGCTCGGCGTTACCAGCCGCACGCGCGCGCCTGCGCTTCCCGATACGCCAACGGTGCAGGAAGCCGGCGTCGCAGGGTTTGAAGTCACGCAATGGTATGGCGTGCTGGCCCCCGCCAAAACCCCGGCCGCGCTCGTGAATCTTTTGCAAAAGGAAATCGCGCAGGTATTGCAGTTGCCCGAAGTCGGGCAACGCATGGCCAGTGAAGGCTCGGAACCGGTAGGCAGCACGCCGGCCGAGTTCGCCGCGCATATCAAGAGCGAGGTCGGAAAATGGGGAGGCGTGATCCGCAAGGCCGGAATTCGCGCCGACTGATCGCAACGCGCGCTGTCGGACTCGATTTCCCATCCCTTTCAATGCCCGATAAGATCGCTTCGGCCAGGCAAACCCGGACTGCGTAGAAAATGAATGCTGCTGCGATGAACCGTTCGAGCGGACGGCTGGAAGCTGCGCTGCGCGCGGGCCATTTCGTGATGACGGCGGAGACCTCGCCGCTGGACGCGGCGACCTCCGCTCCGGTACTGGCGCGCGCGGGATGCCTGAAAGGATACGCCGACGCAGTCAACGTCTGCGACGGCCCCAGCGCCCGCAGCCACATGTCTGCTTTCGCCACCGCGGTGATCCTCGCGCAGCACGGCATCGAGCCGGTGCTGCAGTTCACGGTCAGGGACCGCAACCGGATCGCGCTGCAGGCGGACCTGCTCGGGGCCGCGGCGCTCGGTGTCCCGAACATACTGTGCCTGCACGGCGATGACATCACGAAGGGCGATCAACCCGAAGCCAAGGCGGTCCACGACATCGACAGCCGCGAACTCATGCGCACGGCCCGGTGCATGCGCGATGAGGGCATGCTCCCTTCCGGCCGCGTGCTCGAGTCGCGGCCCGGACTGCTGATCGGCGCGGCCGACACGCCGGTCGAACCCAAGCCGGGCTGGACGCCGGACGGGCTGCGCGCCAAGATCGACGCCGGCGCCGAGTTTGTGCAAACGCAGTTCTGCTTCGATCTCGCATTGCTGCGGCGCTACCTCGCCGCACTGGAAGGGCATGGCCTCCTCGAGCAGGTGTTCGTCATCGTCGGCATCGGACCGATTCCCTCGGCGAAGTCCGCGCGCTGGATGAACGCCAACCTCTACGGCGTGAACGTGCCGGAGACGATGATCCGGCGGCTCGAACAGGCGCCGCATCCCGACGTGGAAGGCCGGCGCATCTGCGTCGAACTGCTGCAGGAACTCGCCGAGATCAAGGGCGTGGCGGGCGCGCACATGATGGGCCCGAAGCAGGAACAATCGATCGCCGAAGCCATCGCCGAATCCGGCCTGCTGGCACGCCGCGACAAGGCGCGTGCCCGGTCGGGCATAGTACAGGTCCCGCCGGGACACGCCAAGGCACGGCCGCGGCGCTACCTGGATTCGAGGTAGGCGGCGACCGCGTCCATTTCACCCTTGTCCAAGTCTTTGACGATGCCGTGCATGACCGGCGCCGCGCGCAGCGCGTTCTGGATCACCGTCAGCTGTTTCACGAGATACACGGCATGTTGCCCCGCCAGCCGCGGAAATTCCCCCATCCCCTCCCCGTTTTTTCCGTGGCACGACGCGCAAGCCGGGATTTGTTTCGAGGGCACGCCCTTGTCAAACAGATCCTTGCCTTTCGCCGTCAACGCGGGATCGGCCGGTTTTCCATGCATCGGCGGCTGCGAGGAAAAATACCAGGCCAGCCCGCCGATCATCTTGTCGTCGAGAGGCGCAGCGATGCCCCACATGAAATCATGGGCGTCGGGCTCGGCACGCGTGTGCGTCCTGAATGCCTTGAGCTGATTTTCGATATACATCGCCTGCTGGCCCGCAAGCCGCGGGAACGTGGGTGAAATGCTGTTGCCTCCCGGCCCGTGACACGCCGAACACAATTCGGTCGCCTTCGTTGCGGCGGCCTGTTGCACCGCCTTGTCCGGCGCCGCCGCGCCCGCCAGCCCCGCGGCCACGATCGATGCTACGCCGAGCACCCACACCAATTCATTTTTCATTCAATTCTCCAAAGCCTTTCAGATAGGGATCAGACTCAGAATGCAACCCACAGATTCAGGAAAAGCGTGTTGTTGTCCTTCGCGTTTCTCCCGTTGCCGTCGTAATTCGTGCTCGCCCCGTCGAACTTCTTATAGTCGGTGTACTGGAGCATGACCCTGACGTTCTGCAGCGGCAGATAATTGAGCTCCGCCACATAGGCCGCGCTGTCGGGCGAGCCAGTCGGCGAAAAAGAATACAGCGCCGGATCCTCCGTCCCGGTGGTCGAGACGTAGGCGAGGGTCGCGCCGTACTTGCGCTGATAGTAATAGGTGGCTTTCGCCTTGAACGTGTCGAGATTGGTCGATGCGAGGCTCGGTGTGGGCCCGGCGCCGATTCCGCCAGTGGGGAAACTCGCGTCCCAGTTCTGCCTCTCATGGATATAAGTGGTTTGCGCGGTGAACGTATGCGGATCGGTGATGTATTGATACTGCGCATCGAGTGCCGTATCCGTGAACTTGTCGGTAGCGGTATCCGGCATCGTGTTGTCAGGATACTTTTTCACGATCATGCCGTAGGTGCCCACCATCAGGGAATTGGGGCCCCACTCGTGGTTATACGCGAGCCGCCAATACGGGTTGTACCCGTCGAGGCGGCTCACGCCTCCCGGAGTTGCGGTGTCCTGGCCGGCCCGCAGCGCCGAAAATGCGCCATCCGCGGTGCGATAGAACGACAACTCGCCATAGATCGCTTTCTTCCAGAAAAAATAACCGCCGATTCCCGCCACCTGTTGCGCGAGCCCGCCGTCGATCAGCGTGCTCACGGTAGGTGTCACCGCGGTGGAGGATGACGTGTACGGGAACCCGAATGCAGGCGTGCTGTTCCACACGTCCTGCATGGTCGGGTTGTTATGCAGGGTCGCCCCATAGATCAGATCGGGCTCTTTGGCGCCGGCGCCCTCGTATTTGCCGACGATGCGGATGTCGGCGTTGTCGAGCGCGCTGTGGTGCTCCACATTGTCGTAGCTCCACTGCACGAACGCCCCGATGTGATCGTTGGCCTTGCCCGCGAGGAACACGCTGGCCCCCGAAAATACCGGGTTGCCGTCGTGCGGCGTGACATCGTTGTCGGGCCCGTTGTCCTGGGTCTTGGTCACCCCGGCCTGCCCCATCATTGCAAAAGGCAAATTCTGCCTTTGGCCGATGGTATAGCCGGTGAGTTTGAAATAGCGTCCATACGGGGTCAGCTCGGGAAAACTCACATGGCACGCGATGCACTGCTGCCCGGTTTGCCGCGCATAAGACGGCACGGCATGGGCGCTGGGTAAAGCGATGAGGCTTAAAACTCCGGCTGCGACGATCGACCACAATGAACTCAAACGATGTGTTGCCATGGAAGCAGTCCTTCTCCTGTCGAGGTATAAAAGTTTTGCTGCAACTACCGACTCGGAGGCGAATATACCTGTTCCCGCACATCGTGCACGCATTGATATAAGTCAATGATTTTGAAGCACTATCCGTAGTTGTACGGACAAACCGGGTAATGTCCCGTAGTTTTCTGATGCCCTGGATGTCCCGCGGCTGCGGGCAGGGTGCGACGCGCGATCAAACGCGCAGCATCGCGTCTAGGCGGGGTCGAGCGGGATGATTCTTTGCTCGATCGCGTACTTGATCAGATCGGTGTGGGTGCGCAACTGAAGTTTGCGCATGAGGTTGCTGCGATGAGTTTCAGCGGTGCGCGGACTGATTCCCAGCCGGCTCGCAATCTCGTTGTTGGTGCGTCCTTCGGCCACTAACTGCAGGGTCTCCCGTTCCCTCGTGGTCAGCATGTCATAGCGGTCCCAGGTCGCCGCCTTTGCCTTGTCCTGATACGCGTCGATCGCCCGCTCTGAAAGCGGCGGGCTCAGGTAACGCCGGCCCGCCATCACCTCGCGTACCGCGTGGATCAGATCGGCGCAACTGGCGTCTTTGAGCACATAGCCCGCGGCGCCGTTCCTGAGCGCCTCCATCACGTAGGGCTCGCTCGAATGCATGGACAGCACCACGATGCGCGTTTTGGGACAGAGCTTGCTCACCCTTCGGGTAACCTCCTGCCCGTTCAGTCCCGGCATCATCAAGTCCACCACCAGGACATCCGGCTTCAGGCGTTCCACCAGGCTGATCGCCTCCAATCCATCGCCCGCGTCTGCGACCACCTTGAACCCGCGTTCCGACTCCAGCAGCGCGCGCACCCCCTGCCGCACGACCTGGTGGTCGTCCGCCAGAACGATGCTAGTCTCGTGCACAGTACGTATCGACGTTCATAGGCCAGGCTGATTTCCGTTTGTCCCGGTCGTTCGCAACCAGGGTGAAAGAGGTAATTCTGCCACCAAATGCGTTCCGCCGCCCGGGTACGTATCGATCGTGAACGTTCCGCCGAGTATGGATGCGCGTTCCTGCATGCCCGCCAGTCCGCTGCTGTTCGCTTCTCCCAGCACCTGCGCGTCGAATCCGGCGCCGCGGTCTTCAACCTCCACGTTAAGGGTAATGTCATCGACCCACACGCGCACCTCGACCGCTCCGGTGCGCGCGTGCCGCGCGACGTTGGTCAGCGCTTCCTGAACGATGCGGCAGGCGGCAATTTCGACACCATAATCGAAGCGGCGTTCCTCCAGACCCTGGTACTTGAAGTCGACCTGCACCCCGGTCTGCTTCGTATAACGCTCGAAATGCCAGAGCAGCGCAGACAGCAATCCCAGGTCGTCGAGCGCGACCGGACGCAAATCCAGCGACAGTTTCCGGACCCGCGATATCAGGTCGTTGGCCTGGCTCAATGCGCCATCCACGCTTTCCCGCGCGGCCTCCTGCGGAAGGCGGCCGGCCATCTCCAGGGACAGCTTGAGCCCGGTCAGCGCCTGCCCGATTTCATCGTGCAGCTCCCGCGCGATCGTGCGGCGCTCGTTTTCCTGGATCTCGATCAATTTGCGCGACAGCATCTGGAGCCGCTCGCTCTGCTCCTTCAGCGCGTGCTCGGACGCCTGGATCCTCGCAATCGAACGGCGAACAAGGACATAGAGCAGTGCTGCGGTTGCCAGGGCGACGAGCCCGTCGCTGGCCCCCTCGAACTCCGCCAGCACGTGGATCCCGATATTCGGGTGCTGGCCAAACAGCAGGTAATTCGAGACATAGACCCAGATCCCGCTGATCAGGAGATAGACCGCGGTGATCGAAAGCGCCTGATGCCGGCCCGAGAATATTTTGTCTTTGATTGTATTCATAGTGTTTTCACCGCTTGCTTCGGTTGTGCCGCTCGTTATCGAACAGTGTAGCCAATCCTCACGGCGCGCAACATCCGCAATTACCCGAACAATCCCGGAGTCGGCGCAACAGGCGCCTGGGCGCCGGCCCTGCTCAGCGCGCCGACGCGCACGCCGAGCAGGCGGATGCGCCGGTCGAGCGGCACGCGCTTCAGGCATTCGCCGGCGGCGCGGCGGATCGCGCCGGCGTCCTGCGTCGGCGCGTCGATCGTGCGATCGCGGGTGACCGTTTTGAAATTGTCGTAGCGCAGCTTCAAACCGATCGTCTTGCCGGCGTAACCCTTGCGCTGCAGATCGCCGGCCACTCTCACGCACAGATCGGTGAAAATGCGCGAGAGCTGTTCGCGGTCGCGCACCGGGTGCAGGTCGTGTTCGAAGGTGGTTTCGCGGCTGATCGATTTCGGCTCGCTGAAGGTGACCACGTCCCGCTCGTCCCGTCCATGCGCGGCCTCGTGCATCCACGCGCCGTAACTCCTGCCGAAGTGTTCGACCAGCAGCGCCGGATCAGCCTGCGCCAGTTGGCCGATGGTGCGGATGCCCAGCGTTTCCAGCCGCGCGCTGGCCTTCGGTCCTATTCCGTTGATTTTATTCACTAATAATGGCCACACGCGAGACACGATGTCGGCTTCGCGGAGCACGGTGATGCCGCCGGGCTTCTCCAGCTCGGAGGCGATCTTGGCCAGCAGCTTGTTCGGCGTGATGCCGATCGAGCACGACAGCCCGGTCGCCTCGCGCACGGCGCGCTGAATATCCACCGCGACTCCCCGCGCGCGGGCCCACGGATCCGGCGCGCCGTCGGCGGCCGCCGACATGACCAGTTCGGTGAGGTCGATGTAAATCTCGTCGATGCCGCGGTCCTCGATCTGCGGCGCGATCGCGCGCACCGCGTCCTTGAACAACCGCGAATAACGGCGGTACTGGTCGAAATCCGCCGGCAGCAACAGCGCGTCGGGCGCAAGCTTCGCGGCTTTCATCAACCCCATCCCCGAATGCACGCCGAGCGCGCGCGCTTCGTAGGTGGAGGTGGTGATCACGCCCCGCCCCGAATAGTCGCGCAGTCGCGGCATGGCGCTGTCCGCCGGATCGTTCTCCGCGGCGCGCCGCCGCCCGCCGACGACGACCGGCAATCCGCGAAGGTGCGGGTAGCGCAGCAGTTCGACCGACGCGTAGAACGCGTCCATATCCAGGTGGGCGATAAAGCGTTGGGACATCGGTGCAGGGTACGTGTGCTGATCGCGAGAAACAAGCGCGATCAGAATTCAAGACTGGTCAGTGGCTTCTTCCCTCTCTCCTTAAGTGAAACGTATCCTTTAGTGCCCTCATCCCTCCGCCCTATCTCCGCCTTCATTTCTCATTTTTCCTCTCCGTGGCATACTGAATGCGCGCCGCCATCGCATGAATGGCGGCCTTCTCGAGGAGGAAACATGAAAAAAATGACTTGCAGCGGCTGGTTGGCGGCGGCGGTGGTGCTGGCGGGAATAGCGCCGGCCCATGCCCAATATCCGACCAGGCCGATCCGATTCATCGTGCCGTTTGCGGCGGGCAGCGGAAACGACACGGTCGCGCGCCTCATTCAGCCCAATTTGTCGGCGGCGCTCGGGCAGCAGGTGGTCATCGAGAACCGTGCCGGCGCGGCCGGCAACCTCGGTGCCGCGGTTGCCGCCGAGGCGCCTCCCGACGGCTACACGATGCTGATGGCCAACATCGCGCACTCGATCAGCGTGACGCTCTACCGGCGGCTGAACTACAACTTCCTCAAGGATTTCGCGCCGGTCACGCAGCTCGCATCCGGCTCGTTCACGCTGGCGGCGCACCCCTCGCTGCCCGCGAAGTCGGTGAAGGAACTGATCGCGCTCGCGAAAAAACAGCCGGGGCAGATCAACGTTGCGACGGCGGGCGCCGCCATCCAGCTGTCGGCGAAGTTGCTCGACAGCATGGCAGGCATCAAGACGACGGAGGTCAACTACAAGAGCACGCCGCAGGCCGTCACCGCGCTGATCAGCGGCGAGGTTTCGATCGGGTTCCCCGCCACGAGCTCGGTGATCCCGTATGCGAAGGCCGGGAAACTGCGCGCGCTTGCCGTCACCAGCGCGCACCGCTCGTCGATGGCGCCCGACATTCCGACGCTCGCCGAATCCGGCGTGCCGGGCTACAACGTGACGTCGTGGTACGGCCTGGTGGTTCCGGCGGGCACGCCGAAAGCGATCATCGCCCGGCTGCACGAGGCCGCGCTGAGCGCGCTCAAAAATCCGGAGGTGAAGACCCGGTTTGCCAAGACCGACCTCGAGCTGGTCGGCTCCACGCCTGAAAAGTTCGGCGCATTCATCCACAGCGAAGTCGAAAAATGGGCGAAGGTGATCAAGGCATCCGGCATGCAGCTCGACTGACGGTGAACATGGATCACCATGCACCATCATCAATCAGCCATGCACTATGAGAGGGCGGCCAGGCGGTAACACAACAAGCTCATAGGTCACTTCATTAAGAAGAGACCTGTGTTTACAGGCACTTGCCATATTGGCACGGCCTTTGCCTGTAAAGAGCATCATGCTTACTGTTTTCGGTCGCCTCGCTTTCTTTATGTGCGCTTGCCTGTGCCTCACAGCCTGCGCTCCGCTGGTGACGGTTCTCGGTTTCAGTCACGCGACGATTCAACTCGCGGTCCAGCTCGACCAGATCAAGACCGTGGCCGACGGGATCAGCTACGTGAGTTCCGGCAAAACCGTCTCGGACCACCTGGTTTCAGCGGCGACGGGCGAAGATTGCAAACTATTTAATGCGTTGGGGCCCGCGCCCGTTTGCGTCCAGGAGTCCCAATGATGAGGCAGGCAACACGTCCGGATGCCAGGCCCGGGTACCTGGCTAGCCCCGCGCCAACATTTTTATCAGGGTCCGGGCGTCTTGCAGCGTATCCACCCGCTTGATGGCCCCGAGCAGTTCCACCGCGGCGGAAGTGTCGAGAATCCGGCTCGCTGAATCGATGAATTTGGTGTCGTGCTCCTGCTCCGTCATCGGCCATGCCGATGAACCGGGGCCCTTGTCGATGCGAGCCGAAAACTTTGCGCGTCTGGTGGCGATCTCGACGTCCGTATAACCGACGGTACCCGAATAAATCTTGCTGTCCTCGACGCGGTAACGCCGGACCTTTTTCATCAACGCTCTCACCGCCGGCCGTTGCAGCGCCTCGTCGGTAAAGCTGGCGGCCATGAGCCTGCCGTCGAGCAGCATGGCAGCGATCGGATATTGAATGCTGAACTTGCCTTCGAGACCGGTGCGGGGATCGTCGTACACCAGCGGTTCGTCGGCCCCCGGGGGGAAACCGATGCTCACCTGCTCGATATCGTCGGTCCGGATCTTGTGTTTCTCGAGAAGCTCGAGCAGCCCGCCCAGCGCGCGGTGGCTGCAGTAACAACAGGGCCAGCGCTTGTAGTTCATGCCGGGCTTGACCAGGTCCCATGGATTCCCCAGTTTCGCGATGATGCTCGCAAGGCCGGCGCCATCCGCTCCATAGGTCGCGAGGAAGCTGTCCTTGCCCTCGAATATCTGCTCATCGGCCGTGAAGCCCCGGCGTGCCAGGGCTTCGGCCAGGATTGCGCTCCTGGCTGCATGTCCTGCCTGGAACGGCTTGGACATGGTCCCGAAATTTCTGAGGAGCCCGCCCGATTGCGCGGCGGCGATGCCCCATGCACGCTGCAGCATTTGCGGTGAATCGCCATGCAGCCGCGCAGCTACCGCAGTCGCAGAAAATGCACCGACCGTTCCCGTATTGTGCCAGCCCCTGAGATAGTGGCCGTTGCCGAAAACCTGGCCCAGTTTCCCTGCGATTTCGACGCCAAGCGCATAGGCGATCAACAGTTCCCTGCCGCTCGACCGCAGTTGTTCCGCCAGCGCAATGGCGACTGGGAGAGTCGGCGCGCTGGGATGCCCGCGCAGCGTCGACAGGGTATCGTCGAAATCGAGCGCATGGGTCGAGATCGCGTTGACGAGAGCGGCTTCTCCCGGCGCACTGCGAACGGGGTGCCCCCAGATCGTCGCCTGCGGACTGGCAGCGGTCTCGCGCACATAATCCAATGCCGCCAATGCTGCCGGCTCCACGCTTCCTGCCAGCGCGACGCCGATCGTATCCTGGAACGCGACCCTGGCGGCCGCAAGCACCTCATCTGGAATCTCGCGCGTATGACAGACGAACTCAGCCAGTTGGCGAGTCAGATCTAACGGCTGAACCATGACTGCTTTCCCCCCCGTGCAGTGCCTGAATCTTCGACGATGGCGCTCAGGTAAGGCCCGCGGCAAGCGAATTGCGGCGCGGATCGTATCCGCCCAGCATGTGTCCGCTCACCGGATCCACAAACAGACCTTCGACGCCGCCGACCCGGTCGGTCCAGTTCGGGAAGTCGAACACCTCATGCCCTCTCGCGGCCAGCGCTTTTTTCGTTTCAGCGCTGATCCGGCCTTCCATGCCGACCCTGCCGTCGACGCTTTCCATCTTGAAACGCGGCGCTTCGATCGCGCTCTGGATGTCGAGCCCGTAATCCAGCATGTTGACGATGACCTGGACCACGTACTGGACGATGCCGAATCCGCCGGGGCTGCCCATCGCCGCGAAGGGTCGCCCGCCGTCGGCCAGCATGGTCGGCGCGTGCCCGATATTCGCCCGGTGGCCGGGCGCGACGGTATTCGGGCTGCCGCCCAGCGCCATCCACCATGTGCGGTCGTTCATGAACATGCCCGTGCCCGCGATGACGTCACCGCAGCCGAATCTGGCGCCTATAGTCTGAGTCGCATTGACCATGTTCCCGGCTTCATCCGCGACCGCAAAATGCGTGGTCGATCCGGCGGCAAACTCGATCGGCTCGCCTCGCAATGCCCGGTCCGGGTCTATTCTTGCCCTGAGCATATCCGCGTAGGTTCTGCCTGTGATCTTCTCGACGTCCATCCTGAAGAAATCGGGATCTCCACCCACTGCCCTGCGATCGGCCAGCGCGAGCTTCAGCGCCTCGATCAGCAGATGCAGCGAGGCGGCGCCGTGGTATGGCAATGCCGCGAGATCGAATCCGTCAAGAATGTTCAGCGCCTGCAGCACATGCACGCCGGCGGTCGGCGGCGCCGTGACCACGACCTCTTTGCCGCGATAAGCGCCCTTGATCACGTCCCGCCATACGGCGCGGTACGATTTCAGGTCGTCATGGCTGATGACGCCCCCGTGCCGCGCGCAATGCTCGACGATGAGATCCGCGGTTCGTCCGCCGTAAAAACCATCGTGGCCATGCGCGGCCAGCCTGCGCAGGGTTTGCGCCAGATCCTGCTGCCGCAAGCGCGCGCCTTCGCCCAACATGTTTCCGGCACCGTCACCAACCATCCCGCGCGTGGATTCAAACGGCACCAGCTTCGAGCGGTGGGTCTCCAATGCGTCCGCGAGGTAACGATTGACCGGAAACCCGCTTTCGGCGATCTGGATCGCCGGGTCAAGCAGCGCCTGCAGGCCAAGGCTGCCGAAACGCTTCACGAGCTCGACCCAGGCGGCTGGAGTGCCCGGCACCATCGCGGTGACCACTCCGGTATGCCGGCACTCCGGCGGCTCCTCCTGAAACGCGCGCGCATCGCGTTGCGGATCCAGGTCGAAGTGGTGCCGGATGAGTTCCGGGGTCGTGCGGGAAGCGCATACCGAGTAACCGTCGAGATAATGGAAACCGCCGCTACGCGCATCGTAGACCAGCCACGCGGAGTCCCCGGCCGGACCCGCCCAGTCCGGGCTCGTCACCGAAATCACCGCGGCCAGCGCGATTGCCGCATCCACCGCGTTGCCGCCACGGCGCATCACGTCCACCGCGGCCTGCGACGCCAGAGGATGCATGGACGACGCCATTCCCCGGGTGCCCCAGACTTGCACCGGCGGCCGCCCTCCGCATTCATCGGAAAATAGTTTTCAGGGCGCCTGCCCGCCCGAGCGAGGATCACCGGCGCGGGTCATCGCCAGTTGCCTTCTTCATCGCTCAGGTCACGCGCGATCATGGGACGTCACATGAACGTTCTGGCCATCTGCAGGAACTGCGCGTAGGCCTGCGGATCGAGTTCGTTCGCCGACGACGAAGTTTCGGGCGCCAGCAAGACATCCATCGTCCGTCTCCAGCTCCTCGCGCTGCATGTCGCGAACAATGAACACGATCCGCGACCGCCGGTCCTCCGATGGCCAGTGCGCCAGCTCGACGGGCTCGTGCAGCACCGACTGCACGGCATGAATCACCACGGGCCGGCCTTCCACATTGACCAGTCCCTTGACCCGCAGCAGATTGGCGCTCCGGAAACTCGCGAGCATGCTCAACCAGATCGTCAGCGCACCCGGGTTCGTGGGCTGGTCCTGCGTAACGGAGAACGTGTAGACACGATCGTCATGGCGCGCACTCGCGTGATCGTGGCGACCATGATCGCAATGCGCATGGTCGTCCAATGCGCACGCATGTTCAGTATCGTCCTGCGGGTTGCCCAGCCAACGTTCGACCTGGCCCGCGGCGGCCTGTCCGTCGACCGTGCCGCGTCCGAACAGCAGCCGCGGATCGATTCCACCATGCAACACCCGGATCATCTCGACGCTGCGGTTGATCGCCCTCACCCGGTTTTCCACCTCGGCAATCTGGTCCGCACTGGCGATGTCGGTCTTGCTGAGCAGCAACAGGTCCGAAACCGCGACCTGCTTGACCGATTCGGGCTGATGGTCGAACTGGGTCCCGGCATTCACGGCATCGACGACGCCGATTACGGTGTCGAGGCGAAAGCTCGGCGCCACTTCCTGGTCGGTGACCACGGTCTGGATAATGGGCACCGGATCCGCTAGTCCGGTGGTTTCCACGAGCACCCTGTCGAATGGCGGGATGCTGCCGTCGCGACGCTGCCTGGCTGCATCGGCGAGCGTGTCGACCAGGTCCCCGCGCACCACGCAACACAGGCACCCGTTGCCCAGAAGCCGCATGTTTTCGATGGGAGTGGACACCAGCAGATGGTCGATGCCGATCTCCCCGAACTCGTTGATGATCACCAGGCTGTTGGCCAGCGCCGGATCCTGAAGCAAACGATTGAGCAGCGTCGTTTTCCCGCTCCCGAGGAATCCGGTGATGATCGACACCGGAATTGCCGCCGGATTCCGGCCATCGGGTTTGACTCGAGGTGCTGCTGTTGCCATAGGTTGCCTACTGTTCCTTGACCCGAGACCAGACCACACCCAATTATCCGCGCAGCAACTTGCGGGCTATCAGCATACGCTGGATTTCGTTGGTTCCGCCGCCGATCTGGTAATGCCGCAGGTACCGGTAAAACTGGGTCAGCGGCAGCTCGGACGATTCCCCCATGGCGCCATGAATCTGGATCGCGTTGTCCAGACAGCGGGTCCCCCATTCCGCCGCCACCATCTTGACCATGGCCGCCTCGGAACGAACGTCTTCGCCGGCGTCCGCGCGCGCGGCCATTTCGTAGGTCAGGGACCGCAGCGACATGATGTCGACGTACATGTCGACCAGTTTCCATTGAATGGCCTGGCGGTCGGCAATCGGGCGCCCGAACGTGACGCGGCTTTTCGCCCACTCGATCGACATGTCGAGCGCGCGCTGCATCTTGCCGAGCGAATAAGGGCCGCGCAGCAGACGATCATGGATCGTCAGCCACTTCTGTCCCAGACTGAACCCCTTGCCGACCTCGCCGAGCACATTCTCGGGACCGACGCGGCAGTTGTCGAAGTGAACGATGTACTGCGCCGCCTTATGGCTCAGCCACGTGGGAATCCCCGGCTGCTCGATCGTCAAACCCGGCGTGTCACGTTCGACGACGAACATCGTGATTCCGCCCTTTTGCCGTTTTTCGGCATCGGTCACCGCCTGCACCAGGATGAGGTCGGCTTCCGCGGCACCCGATATCCACATCTTCGTTCCGTTGATCACCCACTGAGACCCGTCCCACGCGGCGCTGGTCTTCATCATTCCCCCGGGATCGGAACCGGCGTCCGGTTCGGTCTGGGCGAAACAATGGATCTTTTTCTCCCTCGATCGCGGGTTTGAGAAACCGCTCGACCTGCCCGCCCTTGCACTCGTAAAGAATGTTGGGGACATTGACCCACGGAAACGGCACTGCGGTGTACATGAACTCTTCGATGATGACCACCTGGGCCAGCATCGAGAGCCCCATCCCGCCGAGATGCTCGGGAACCATCACGTACCACAAGCCGGTGTCGCGCGCGATTTTCTCCAGCCGCTCCAGCACCTGCTTGGGAAACACGGCGCGAAGATTGGTCATGGGCTGCAGGCCATACGCCTGCTCGGGATGCTTCAGGTACTCCTGCTCCAGCGGCAGCAGTTCCTCGCGCACGATCCTGCGCGCCACATCGCGGAACTCTTTTATTTCCGGGGACAGCTGGTACATCGGAGCGCCACTGGCGGCCGTATTCATACGCTGGGTTCCTTGCAGGTCATATTTCTATCGTCCATGAACATCCGCGGAACGGCGGCTGTTACGCAGCAGTTCGTATCTTTTCTCTCAGACGGCGCAGACTCCCGCCTCGCATCACGGATCCCGGCAATGGATGCCCCACGACCTCTTCGGCGAGCCTCGCGGCATCGATCAGGGCATCGAGATCGACGCCAGTCTCTATCCCCATCTCCTCGCACATGAACACCAGATCTTCCGTGCAGACATTGCCCGCCGCGCTCTTGTGGGCGGCAAACGGGCATCCGCCGAGGCCGGCGACGGAAGCGTCGAATATATCGACTCCCATTTCCAGCCCGGCATAAGCGTTCGCGATTCCCATGCCGCGGGTATCGTGCAAATGCAGCGCCAGCCGCAGCGCCGGGAACCGTTCTTTCACGGCGCCGACCACACGCCGGATGGCGCCGGGCGTCGCCCATGCCATCGTATCGGCCAGACTGAAGACCTTGATCTCCAGATTGTTTTCCGCAGCCAGATCGAGCATCTGCCGCGTGAGATCGATGATCCGCGGCAAGCGGAATGTCGCCTTCGAAGTTGCAGCCGAACGCCGCCATGATCGATCCCCGCTCCACCGGAACGTTGTGCTGCCGGTACATGCCGATGATGCTGCGCTGCGCCTCGATGTTCTCCTGCAGCGAGCGGTTCTGGTTCCGCCTCAGGAACGTCTCCGATGCCGTGAGCGCGATCGAACCCTTGACATCGAGCTTTCCGGCCGCCAGCGCGCGCTGCAGCCCCTTTTCGTTGAGCCAAAGCGCCGTATAGCGGACTCCCGGATGCCGCGTAAATCCCTTCACGACGTCGTCCGCATCCGCCATTCCCGGCACGTTCTTCGGCGGCACGAACGAGCACACCTGGATCTGCTTCAGGCCCGTTTTCGACAGGGCATCGACCAGCTCGATTTTTCTGGCGGTCGGAATCGGGCCCTTTTCGAACTGGAATCCCTCGCGCGGTCCTTCCTCGTTGATTTGTATGGATTTAGGCAAATCGCTCATGATCTCTCTCCGGGCCTGTTCACCGTCTTACGCGCCCGTGGCTATAACGAATGGATACGGCACGGCTTCCCCGTTTTCGTACGGCAACGCGATGACCGCCGTGCCGGGAGTCGACTCCTTTTTGTCGTTGTTCAATATCCCGAGTTCGAGATCGACGAGTCCGTACCGGTCTGTTTTCCGCTTACCGGTCACCCGCCCCCACACGGCCAGGGTCTCGCCTTCCGCGTTCATCGCACGGAACTGAAAACTGACTTTCCATACCCAGCCATCGTGCCCCGCCCATTGCCTGAGCGCCTGCATGATGAACTGCTGCTTCAGCGTGCCGTTGACGAGCAGATCCCGGAAGCTTGTCATGCTCCACGGCAAACTGCCGGTCGTAATGGATCTTGTGCCAGTTTTCCATGGCAGCCGACCAGCGCATCAGATGGGCGCTCGTCAGCGGACCTTTTTCCAGGAGTTCCAGCGTCTCACCGACGGTCACCTGCTCGTAGCATCGACGCATGCGCATTACCTCCGGATCTGGGTTTTCTTCACGCGCAAGAGCAACTCGCCCGCGTCCGTCCGATACTCGGTCTCGATGACCACCAGCAGCATCGGCCCCTTGCTGCTCTCCTTCTCCGTAATACTGCGGTACCTGGATTTCGCGGTGATCGTCTCGCCATGTTGCGCATATCTGAAAACCTCCACCTCGGTCCCCGCGTTCAGAAGTCCGATGCCCTTGGGCAGCGGCAGCGGCGGCAGTCCCTGGGCGGTGGAGCCCACGATGCCGTCGAAGTCCGGATTGTTGGCGTGCTCCGCGAACGGATCAGGCGTGCCGAACGGCCGGCGGAACATGTTCATCGGGAACAGCGGCGGGGCCACCGGCTCGTTATAGCGCAGGCGGCTCGCCGCCTCTTCCGAATGGAAATCGGATCATCGTCCATGTACGCCTGCACGTAACGGCGGACGCCCCGCGTTCGACCGGCTCGCACGCTGTTCTCAATGCCGCTTTCGGCCCCGATCAGATTTATCACTTCGTCGGTCAGCAGGCCCACGATACTTTCCTCTGCTTGCGCGAAAACATTTACAAGACTCCCACGATCCCTTCAGCAATCAGACGCTCCACATCGCGCGTGGTATAGCCGAGCGTTTCCAGAATCTTTCTGGAGTGTTGCCCGAGCTGCGGCGGCGCGCGTCCTGACGCCTCCGCGCGCATCCGAAAACTTGATGGGCACCCCCGCCATCTGCAGTTTCCCGATGTCCGGATCGTCGATCTCGACGATCATGTCCCTGGCGCGCACCTGTTCGTCGCGGGCGACCTGATCGATGGCAAGCACCGGGTTGCACGGCACGCCGACCGGCCGCAACCGCTCCTGCCAGGCGGCAATCGGTTCCCTCGCGAATATTTCCGTGAGCGCGCCCACGATCACTTCGCGGTGGGCCATGCGCTGCCGGGGGCTGTTCGAACCGCGGATCCTCGCCCCACTCCGGTATGCCGATCGCGCGGCAAAGATCGCACCACATCCGGTCGGTAAAAACAGCCACCACCATCCATTCGTCCTTGGCCTCGAACGCCTGGTACGGGACCAGTCCCTGCGCCGAGGAGCCTTTTCGCTCCGGAACGCTTGCCGCTCGCGAAGAACGCGGCGAAATGGTAGGAGAGCATCGCGATCTGGCCCTCGAGCAGGGAGGTGTCGACCCGTTGCCCGCTGCCGGTGGCGTTCCGCATCTCGAGCGCCATCAGCATTCCGATTGTCGGCAAACATCCCGGCGCCGATATCGGCGACCGAGATGCCCATCTTGACCGGCCCGCGTCCGGCTCTCCGGTAATGCTCATGCCGCCCGCGTACGCCTGCATCGCCGACGTCGTTGGCGCGTTCGTCTTTCAGCGGGCCGGTCGCGCCGTACCCGGTAATGCTGGTGATAGATCAGCCGCTCGGATTAAGCTCGCTCAGCGCCGCGTAGCCGAGGCCGGCGCCATCGAGCGCCCCCGGCCTGAAGTTGTCGATCAGCACGTCCGCATCGGCCGCGAGCCGCCGGACGATTTCGGCGCCTCTCCGGTGCTTGATGTCGACGGCGAGGCTGTGCTTGTTGCGGTTCACCGCCGCGAAGTAATGCGACAGCTTCCCGCCGAAAAACGGCGCCCACTTCCGGCTCTCGTCGCCTTCGCCGAGCCGCTCGATCTTGGTCACGTCGGCCCCGTAATCCGCCAGCATCATGCCGCAATAGGGGCCGGCCATCGCGACCCTGATCTCGACGACCTTCAGTCCCTGCAACGGTGCCTGCTGTCCCGTCTACCACGCCGTGACCCCTCCATCCACTGAAACGATCCGTGCCGGTAATGAAATTGGACGCATCCGCGGCCAGAAACACGGCCACCCCTTTGAGGTCGCTGTCGCCGCCCGCCCGTCGCAACGGAATCTCGCCGAGGATCTTGTCCTTCCGCTCTTCGAAGCGCCCCTGATTTCGGCTCGCCAGAAAAAAACCCGGAGCGATGGCATTCACCAGAACGTTGTGCTGCGCCCACTTCACCGCCAGGTCCCGCGTCATGTTGACGACCGCGCCCTTGGTGGTGTTGTAGGCGATCGAGTTATGCACCTCCGGGTCCTTCCCTCTCAGGCCCGAAGCCGAAGCGATGTTGATGATCTTTCCCCGCTTCTGTTTGATCATCTCGCGGCCAAAAACCTGGGAGCACAGGAACGTGCCGGTAATATTGAGGTCGATCACGTACTGCCACTTGTCGAGCGGGGTATCTTCCGGGGAAGCCCACCACGTTCTGCCGGCATTGTTGATCAACACGTCCACCCGGCCAAATCTGGAGAGCGTCTCGTCCTTGAGCCGTTCGACCTGATCGGCCTTCGATACATCGCACTCAACCGCAAGCACATCGACCCCGAGTCCCCGGAGCGTTGCCGCCGCCTGTTCGCAACGCTCGAGCTTGCGCGAACAGATGACCAGGTTGGAGCCGGCCTCGGCCAGCCCTGTGGCCATCTGCAAACCGAGCCCCGCGGAACCGCCGGTAATGACGCTCACCCTCCCCGTGAGGTCAAACAGCTGCTTGATGCTGGCCATTTATGCGTTATCGACGATTTTCCAGGAGCCGGGTTCGAACTGGACCACACGGCGATGTTGCGCCGAAATCTTGTCGACCCACGCCTCGCCTTCCTTCATCACCATTTTGATGTTGTCCTTGGAGGACAGCAGGCTGATGTTGCGCGACGGGTCGCCGTCGATCGCGAGAATGTCCGCAAATTTTCCGGTCTCGATCGTCCCCAGGTCCTTGCCAAGCCACATCGCTTCCGCGGCATTCTTGGTGGCGGTCTGAATGGCCTCCATCGGCGTCATCCCGAGTTCCACATAGAGTTCGAGCTCTTTCGCGTTCGTTCCGATTTCCGGTTCCGGCCCGAGATCCGTTCCCATGGCGATCTTGATGCCCGCCTGGTGCATGACCTTGAAGGTCTCGAACGTATAGGGTTGGATCTTTTTCATCTTTTCCAAGACGTTGCGCGGCGTCCCGATCCGGGAACGCACTTCGATCGCATGATCGGTGCGGTGGGACAAGTCGGCGTCACCGGGATCCCGGAATCCTTGATCATGGCGACCGATTCCTTGTCGTGAAACACCATGTGTTCGATGGTATCGACCTTGGCGCGCACGCACATCTTGTGCGACTCGGCCGTAAAGCAGTGCGCGGACGGTCGGCTTGTGGAATGCGTGACCTTCGTCGACGATGGCCTCGAGTTCCTTCAGGGTCATGTTGCGAACATCCGGCTCTTCGTCCTGGGTGCCGCCGCCGCCCGAAACGCTCGTCTTCAGCAGATCCGCGCCGGCACGCAGGTGTTCACGCGCGAGGGCGCGCAATGCCCAGGGTCCATCCGCGGTAAAGCCGGGCTTGCGCTCCGCAGCCCGCGGCAGAGTCAGGTCCAGATGGGAACCGGTGATGACGGGGCGACCGCAGACATGCAGTCGCGGGCCCGACCATGACACCGGCATTGATCGCGTCGCGCACGGCGACCGCCTCGAGCACGAAATGGCCCGCGCGATGTCATGCGTCCCAGGTCGCGCAGCGTAGTGAAGCCCATTTCCATGCACATCTGCGCATGGAACAGCATGTACAACATCTGCAACTGCGGCGTTACCTCCCAGATCGACACCCGGTAGTTGTTGAACGTCGCGCAATTGAATGCAGCGAGATGAAGGTGGGCATCGAACAAACCGGGCATCAGCGTGTATTTGCCGGCATCTATGATTTCCGCGCCTTCCGGTTCCTTGAGCTGCCCCTTCGTGCCGACAGCCTTGATACGCTTGCCCTCGACTACGATTGCAGGATTCTTCAATACGGATCCGCCGTTGCCGTCAATGAGCGCACCGCCATATATAACTTTTGTTTTGACCTTCTTGGCCTGCTGCGTATTGCCTTGCTCTTGCATTTAAGTCTCCTCCATAAAGTCGCGTCCATTGACCGGGCCCTGCATTGGTCTCCTCAACTCGGGCAGCCCATCACTGCTCCTCCGAGACGTTATCCGTTCCTTGCCGCGCAAACAAAACATCGAAAATCGGCATCCCTGCAAATGCATGAATGCAGTCATATTATGACCGTTATTTTCGGTTGCAGAAGTTGAATAGCAGTGAGAATATACATGCATCACGCGGCTTAACAAGCATTTTAGTCATATGATGGATTACCAGTTTGGGGACCATGGCGGCAAAATCCAGGCCTCATGAAAGTTCCGGCACGCAAAGTGTCGAGAGAACGGTGGCGATCCTGAAAGAGCTTGCAACCTACGGCTCCAAGGGTGCCCGCGTGTCGGCGCTTGCCGCGAGCCTGGGCCTTGAATATCCGACCGCGCATCGCATCATCCGCTGCCTCGTCAACCAGGGCATGGTTGAAAAAGACCATTCCAATCTGCGCTACTCGCTCGGCCCTCTCGTATACGAGCTGGGATTGAGCGTTCCTCCCAAGTTACACCTGAGGGAGCTTTGCGACCCGGTGACCACGAGAATCGCGGAGTGCACTGGCGACACGGTATTTCTCAACGTGCGCAGCGGTCCCGACGTTCTGTGCATCGACCGCAAGGAAGGAACCTTTCCGATCAAGACCCTGATCATCGAGGTCGGGAATCGCAGACCCCTGGGCGTCGGCGCGGGCGGAATTGCGCTGTTGATGCCGCTGCCAGACGAGGAGTTGGAACGCGTGATTTCGGCCAACGAAGCCCGGCTGAAAGGGTATGGCAGCCTCAAGCCGAAAAGCATCATCTCGCTGGTAAGGCGTTCCCGGGATCAGGGCTATGTGATTACGGAAGATATTATCGTCCGCGGCGTGAGCGCGATCAGCCTGCCGTTGGGGGGCTCTGACGGCGTTCCCGCCGCTGCGATCACCGTTGCCTGCGTGCCATCGCGGATGCCGCAATCCCGGCACCGCGAGCTCGCCGAGCTGCTTCGATCGGAAATTGCGGCGCTGGAAAACAGCATGCGCTCCAGCAGGCCGCTAGTCCAGCGTGTCGCATAAGAGCACATCCGGCGCGAACCGGTAAATAACAAGAACCTGCCGGAAGCGCCTGGAAAGCGCAGCAGGCGAGCGGAATCATTGCAGAGCATCAGGGGAAAAACCCGACTAAAGTGAGGAGGTAATAAAATGAAACGTGCCGTCATTCTAAAAAGTGTTTTTGCAGTTGTTGTTGCCGCCTGCCTGCCGCTGAATTCCGCATTTGCACAAAACAAGAGTTACCCGGAACGCCCGGCACGGTTCATTCTCGGTTTTCCCGCCGGCGGCGCATCGGATATTCTGGGGCGCGCCGTGGCGCAAAATATTTCAGAACGATGGGGACAACAAATAGTCGTTGACAACCGCCCGGGCGCTACGGGAACTATCGCATCCGCGCTGGCTGCCCAGGCCACGCCGGATGGCTACACGATACTGCTCATTTCAAGCAGCTATACCAACAGCGCAATCCTGAAAAAGAAGCTTCCTTTCGATCCTTTCAAAGACCTCGTGCCGGTGTCCAAAGCCGCGGTCGTGCCGAATATCAGCGGTTGTCTATCCATCGCTGCCGGTCAAATCGATCCAGGATCTCATCGGCTACGCCAAATCACACCCCGGTAAAGTGAACTATGCATCGGGCGGCGCCGGCACCGGCACCCACCTCGCTACCGAGCTCCTGAAGATGATGACGGGAATCGACCTTGTGCACATACCGTACAAAGGGACGCCGCCGGCGCTGACAGACATTATGGCGGGCAGGGTCCAGCTTATGCTCGCCGGCGCACCGCCGACGATTCCCCACGTGCAGGTCCGGCAAGCTTCGCGCCATTGCGGTTACAAGCGCAAAGCGGTCTCCGTCCCTGCCGGATGTACCGGCGATCGCGGAGACTCGTCCCTGGCTACGAAGCCACAACCTGGTATGGCATGATGGTTCCGGCAAAAACGCCGAAGAAGATTATTGCAACACTGAATTCGCAGTTCGCACAGGCGCTCCAGTCACCGGACGTGCCTGAAAATCCTGTCAAAGGCAGGGTTTGAAGCCGAATCGAGTTCTCCGGAAGACTTTCATGCATTCATGAAGGCCGAGTACGAAAAATGGTCGAAAGTGATCAAGGCCGCCCGCATAACCGCGGATTGACGCAAGCTGCGCCCCCGATACGCATCCGACGGGTGCGTATCGGTCAGCCGGCGGCCGGCAGATAGAATTGTCGTAAGGGAACCATGGGAGAGGTCCAGACAATGGATTTTGATCCAAGCCAGCTCGACGAACGCAGTCAGTACAAGCTGATGACCGGCAGCATAGTGCCGCGCCCGATTGCGCTCGTTACATCGCTCGGCCCGCTGGGGCCCAACGCGGCCCCATTCAGCCTGTTCAATATGGCTGGAACGGATCCGCCCATGGTTATGTTCTCCGTTGGCAACCAGGGGGATGGATCCGAGAAAGACACCGTTCAGAACTTGCGCCACATTCCCGAATTCGTCCTGCACATCTGCAACGTCGAAATTGCGGAGCGCATGAATGTCTGCGCGACCGACTTTCCGACGGGAGTCAACGAGATCGAAGAGGCAGGACTGACGCCGCTACCCTCCGTGAAGATCCGTCCGCCCAGAATCAAGGAAGCGCCGGTGCAGATGGAATGCCGTGTGATCAAGATCGTGGATTTCGGCACCCGGCATCACGTCGTTTTCGGCGAAGTCGTTCTGTTTCATTATCATGACGGCATCGTGAACGAGCGTTTTCACGTCGACATTGCAAAACTGAATCCCATTGGCCGCCTCTCCGGCTCCCAATACACGCGGGTTTCGGACCTGTTCAGCCTCGACCGGCAATTTCTCGGCGAAAAACCGAAACAACTGACTTAGAAACGGCACACCTGTAATTAGGAGCGTTCGATGGGCGCACACGAGAACCTTTCCACCCGCGGCAAGATACCCATTACGTCGCGGCTCGCCGAATTCGCATGCGATGTCGAATTCGAGGATCTTCCCGCTGACGTCGTGCGTCTCGCCAAGAATTCCTTTCTTGACACACTGGGGCTCGCCTTGGGCGGCATGGTCGAGAACGCCCCGAAAATACTCGTTCAGTTCGTTCAGGAACAAGGCGGGAAACCTGAAGCCACGGTGCTCGCGCAAAAGTTCAAAACCAGCGCCCCAAACGCCGCCCTCGTCAACGGCACCGCCGCCGATATCACGGGCTGGAGCGACATCTCCGTTATCCAGATGACGCACCCGTCGGTATCGATTTGCCCCGCGGTCTGGGCCATGGGAGAACAGTTGCATGCCCCGGGAAAAGCCGTTGTGCTCGCCCACGTCCTGGGCGTGGAGATCGCCAACAAGATTGGCGCCGGCATCCGTCCGGGCTTTCAGCTGAAAGGCTGGCATCCGCTCGCGGTACTCAACACCTTCGGCGCCGCCGCCGCCGGTGGAAGACTTCTGGGCCTCGACCCATCGGCTCTGGGCAACGCGCTCGGGATCGCGGGCGCAGAGGCCTCGGGAATGCGTGTCGCAATGGGAACGATGAGCAAGGCCTACGGTGCAGGCCGCAGCGCTCGCGACGGCCTGATCGCCGCCCTGCTCGCCAAACTCGGCTACACCGGACCGAAAGACGTTATCGAAGGACGCGACGGGTTTCTCCAGACGTTCGGTGATGGCGCCGATGGCGATGGAATACTGGACAACCTCGGCGATCCTTTCGAATTTACCTCGCCGGGAATCACCCTGAAGAAATTTCCTGCCTGCACCCGCTCTCATAACGGCATCCAGGGCATTCTGGATCTGAAAAAACAGCATGGATTCACGCCGGATGATATTGCGTCGGTCGAGTGCCTGGTAACCCCGGCGGTCGTGGATTACCTCAAATTTTCCGAGCCCAAGAGCAAGTTCGAATCCAAATACAGCATGGAGTTCTGCGTGGCAACGGCGATCCGGGACGGGAAGGTTACGCTTACGTCGTTTTCGGACGACAAGGTCAAAGACCCGGGGCTCGTCGCGCTCATGAAGAAGGTCAAGATGTCCGTTTGGCCCGAATATTCAAAACACGGATACAACCCGCCCCATGCGCCCTATGGCTGCCTGGTAAAGATAACGCTGAAAAACGGCCAACAGCTTTCCAGGCAGGTGGATCAGGGTCCGTGGGAACCCGGCACCCCGCCCAGCTGGGACGACCTGGTGGAAAAATTCCGCAGCAGTGCTGAACTGGTGGTTCCGGCGGCGACAGTCGACCAGATCGTCGAGCTCGTCAAGGATCTGGAAAAATTGGATGACATCAGCCGGTTAATGGCGCTGATCTGAGTCGATCATTCGGCAATAATTTCTTATGGGTTTTCAGGCCGCTTCAATAATCCCCGGCCCGCACCTGCAGCGCACTATCTGAATCTCACAGCCACTTCCGGATCCCCCGGCAAGCCGATATAACGCACGGTCACGGAAGTCGCCGCACGCGCGGGTAACGGCGGCGAGAACGTGCCCAGGCTCAGCATGTCTCCGGCCTTGAGACGGATGCCCGACCGGCGCAGATCGTCGATCAGCCACAGCACCGCGTTCAACGGATGTCCGAGGATCGCCGTTCCCGGACTGTCGGACAGCGTCTTCCCGTCGGCATCGGTCACCACCACCCGCATACCGGCCAGCATGTCGGCGAAAGCCTGGCTCGCCACCACCGGAACCGGATGCAGACCGAACACACCCTGCCTCGCGCCGACGTTGATCGCAGTGATGATGGGGCCGGTGACCGGCTCGCCCTCGGCGATCGTGAGATCGGGCAACTCGATGAAGGGGATGACGCGGGCCAGCGCTTTCAGCACGTCGAGATGCGTGCGCGCCTCGTTGATCGATTCATCCCTGACCTCGACCAGCAGATCGGCCTCGACCACCGGCCGCGCGCCGAATGCCGCCGGCAGGAGATCGCGCGTTTCCGGCCGCAGCATGCCCGCGAGCAGCACGCCGCGCACCGGCTGATCGTAGCCGAAGCGCTGCTGCACCGCCTTGCTGGTAAGCCCGGCCTTGTAGCCGATCACGCGCCCCAGTCTGCGCTGCAGCACTTTCACCAGTTCGTCGCGCATGCAAACCGCCTCGTCCATGTTGAGACCGGCGGGCAGGCCGCGTATCGGCTCGGCCTGCTCCCATTTTTTCACCATGGCCTCGGCCTGCGCCGGATCGGGACAGGCGGCGAATGCAGAAGCCGCGGGCGCGAGTAGTAAAAAGCCGGCCATGAGGGCGGTCACGGCGCGCGGCAAAACATCTGGTGATACAAACATCGATCGAAGTCCGATGCATTGCAAGTTCATATCCCCACCCTCCCCCTGAAAGGGAGCGGAAAGCTTATTGCGGTATAATGCATATTTTCCCATAAAAACAACCGATTAGACTCCTGCATGATACTTTATGCCCTGACGATTTTCACCAGCTCGTTTCTGCTGTTCCTGGTCCAGCCGATCATGGCCAAGCAGATCCTGCCGTGGTTCGGCGGCTCGGCTGCAGTGTGGACCACCTGCCTCGTATTCTTCCAGTTCCTGCTGCTGTTCGGCTATGCCTACGCCGACTGGACGACGCGCAAGCTGCGCTCGCGCCGGCAGGTGACGCTGCACATGGTATTGCTGGCGCTGAGCCTCGCCGTGCTGCCGATCGTGCCCGACGTTGCCTGGAAGCCGGTCGGGGACGAGGAGCCGACCCTGCGCATACTCGGCCTGCTGCTGGCAACGATAGGGCTGCCGTATTTCCTGCTCTCGACGACCGGTCCGCTGGTGCAGGCGTGGTTCGCGCGCGCCTTTCCGGCAGGCACCGTCTACCGCCTGTTCGCGCTGTCCAATCTCGCCTCGCTGCTCGCGCTGCTGTCGTATCCGTTCGCGGTCGAGCCCTGGATCACCACGCGGCAGCAATCGTACGGCTGGACCACGGGCTACGTGCTGTTCGTGCTGCTGTGCATGGCTTCCGCCGCCTACAGCCTGCGCGCGCAAAGCCGCTTCGCCTCCGCCAAAAAGTCGGTCGACGCGGTCAACAGCGGTCCCGCGCCGCGGTTCACGGACTATGCGTTCTGGCTGCTGCTCTCGGCGATGGGCTCGTTCATGCTGCTCGCCGTGACCAACCACATCACGCACGACGTCGCATCGGTGCCATTCCTGTGGATCCTGCCGCTCACGCTCTACCTCGTCACCTTCATTCTGTGTTTCGAAGGCCGCGGCTGGTATCAGCGCCGCTACTTCCTCGGGCCGCTGCTGGTGATCGTCGGCGCCATGGCGTGGGGGCTGCACGTCGAAGGCGGCGTCATGGACATCAAAGAGGCCGTCCCGCTTTATCTTGCCGGGCTGTTCGTGTGCTGCATGTTCTTTCACGGGGAACTGGCGGACATCAAGCCCGCGCCGCGTTATCTGACGACCTTTTATCTGATGGTGTCGCTCGGCGGCGCGCTGGGCGGCGTGCTCGTCGGCTTCGTCGCGCCCAAACTGTTCAGCACCTACTACGAGTTCGGCATCGGCCTCGTCGTCACGCTGCTGCTCGCAACCTATTTCACGCGCCGGATGCCGGTCCTGGTGCCGCTGCTGGCGCTCTCCGCCGCCGGATTCACCAGCTATCACGTTTATTATCACATCCACACGCTGTCGCAGGACACGCGCCTGATGGCGCGCAATTTCTATGGCTCGCTGCGGGTCAAGGATAGCGGGACGGAAGAAGAGGCCGTGCGGCGGCTGATGCACGGGGTCATCATGCATGGCGAACAGTATCTTGCCCGCGACAGGCGCGACGAGCCGACCACCTATTACGGCCCCGCCGCCGGGCGTCGCCCGCGCCATCAAGGTCAGCCAGTCGGCGTCGGCATCGGCGCGCATCGGCGTGGTGGGCCTGGGCGCGGGCACGCTCGCGACTTACGGCCGGCCCGGCGACGTCTATCGCTTCTATGAACTCAATCCGCAGGTCATCGACATCGCGCGCAGGGAATTCTCGTTCCTGTCGGACAGCGGCGCCAAAATAGAAGTCGTGCTCGGCGATGCGCGGCTCAACATGGAGCGCGAGCCGTCGCAGCAGTACGACGTGCTGGCCATCGACGCCTTCTCGAGCGACTCGATCCCGGTCCATCTCATCACCAGAGAGGCGATGGCCGTCTACCTGCGGCACATCAAGCCCGGCGGCGTCATCGCCTTTCATGTCACGAACCGCTTCCTGCGGCTGGCGCCGGTGGTCAAGGCGATCGCCGATGAATACAAGCTGCGCGCGGCGCTGATCATCGACGACGCCGATAACAACGATCTCTCGAAGACCGACTGGGTCCTCGTCACCCGCGATGCGCACCTGCTCGAGCGCACCGAGATCGCGAATGTCTCCAGCGAGATCATACGAATCCGTGGCCTCAGGCCGTGGACCGACGACTACAACAACCTGTTCCAGATCCTGAAATAACCCGGTATCCGGTGGCGGCTGCCCCCCGCCGGATTGAACGTTGATCCGCCGCCCCCATCTTAACTATTCCATTTCTGGCCTGTCCCAATCCGGCAAGGAACATGATCGTGAGCTTGAGTCTGTTACAAAACGCCCGGCGAATAGTCGCAATCACCCTGATCGGCATCGCCGCCACCGCGACCGCCGCCCAGCCGCAGACCGACAGCAGGGGACTGCCGACGCTGGCGCCGGTGGTCAACGCAGTCACGCCCGCGGTGGTCAACATCTCGGTCATCACCCGCTCGCCGCAGGAAGACAACCCGCTGTTCCGCGACCCGTTTTTCCGGCGGTTCTTCAACCTGCCCGACCGGCCGCAGCGCGAGGAGCAGGCCGCCGGCTCCGGCGTCATCGTCGACGCCGCGAAGGGCTATGTGCTTACCAACCACCACGTGATCAAGGATGCCGAGCAGGCGATCGTCACGCTCAAGGACCGGCGCCAGTTCCAGCGCAAAGCTCGTCGGCACCGATCCCGGCACCGATATCGCCGTGCTGCAGATCCCGGCGCAGAACCTCACGGCGCTCAAGTTCGGCGATGCCGATCAGCTGCAGGTCGGCGACTACGTGATCGCGATCGGCAATCCGTTCGGCATCGGCCAGACCGTGACCTCGGGCATCGTCAGCGCGCTCGGCCGCAGCGGCCTCACGCCCGAAGGCTACGAAGATTTCATCCAGACCGACGCCTCGATCAATCCCGGCAACTCGGGCGGCGCGCTGGTCAACCTGCGCGGCGAACTGGTCGGCATCAATTCCGCGATCATCGGCCCGTCCGGCGGCAACGTCGGCATCGGCTTCGCGGTGCCGTCCAACATGGCGCGCGCGGTCATGAACCAGATCGTGCGTTACGGCGAGGTGCGGCGCGGCCGGCTCGGCATCGAGATGACGGACCTCACGCCTGAACTCGCCAAAAAACTCGGCGTGACCTCGCTCGACGGCGCGGCGGTCACCGTCGTCCAGCCCGGCTCGCCGGCGGAAAAAGCGGGGCTGCGCCAGGGCGATGTCGTCACCGCAATGAACGGGCGCAGCATCCACAGCTCGGGCGACCTGCGCAACCGGCTGGGACTGACGCCGGTCGGCGAACAAGTCGAGCTGCGCGTGCAGCGCGGCGGCGCCACGCGCTCGCTGCGCACCAGGATCGCTCCGCCGCAGGAAATGGCGGGTGGCGCAGGGACAGGCCGTGCCGCTGTTGCAAGGCATGACGGTGGTGGAGATCGAGCGCGGCAGCCCGCTCTACCAGCGCCTGCAGGGCGGCGGGCTGGTGGTATCGGCGGTGGAATCCGGCAGCCGCGCGTTCCAGGCCGGCTTCCGGCCCGGCGACATCATCTACGCCGTCAACCGCCGGCGCGTTCAGACCGTGGCTGAGTTCAAGGCCGCGCTGAAAAGCGCCGAGCGCGGCTTTGCGGTAAGCCTGCTGCGCGGAGATTTCAGCATCACGATCACTGTGCACTGAGGCAAAAAATCACGCGGCGGCAGTCCGGCCATTTCATCATGAGACGCGGGAACACGTTCAGACTGGCGGGCGATTTTTGCGCATGAGCAGGCCGCCGGCGACCAGCATCGCAGAATTCGAGATAAATACCGGATAGAAGCCGAACGCGCTGCCGATGCTGCCGAAGGCGAGCGGGATCACCAGGTGAGCGAAATTGTTCACCGTCACGCGCAGGCCGGCGGATTCCGCCACGCGCCCAAGCGGTGAAAGCGTATAGATCAATGACATCGACATCGGCTGGCCGCAGCCCACGCCCAGCCCCAGCAGAAACGCAACGGCCGCCAGCGCGTAGGCGCTGCGGAAAAACGGGAACAGCACGAACGCGCACGCCGCCACGAAAATCGCATACATCAGGATCTCGGCCTCACTCGACCTTTTCACCAGATGCGGCAGCGCGACCCGGATGACGAAAGTGGCGAGCGCGAACACGCCGAGCACCGTGCCGATGGCGGAAGCCGACAGGCCTATCGAGTGGCCATAGACCGGCATGTAGAACTGGAACAGGTCCCATGCCGACGAGACGAAGCCGCTGGCGATGAAGGTGTTGCGCAGGAGCGGGATGCGCCAAAGCTCGAGCGCGCTGCGCCGCCCGCCCGCCTCCTGCTGTTTCGTCGCGCGCGGAAGAAAGCCCGCCCTGAACCACAGCATCAGCATGGGCACCACGGTGAACGAGGCCAACAGCAGGAATGTCGGCAGGTGTCCGAGATAATCTATCGAAAATCCCGCCGCCATCGGCCCCACGAAACCCGCGCCGGAAAACCCGAGGCTGACCAGCGCGTAATTGCGCGCGCGGTTTTCCGCGCCGCCGATGCCGCCCGCGATTCCCGTCACCGTAACGAAAAAGAAATGAAACGAGGTGCCGAGCAACAGTGCCGAGATGTAGAGCGTCACGAGTCCGGGAAAAAGCGGCGGCAGCAGCAGCGCCACCGCCACGCCGGTGGTGCCCAGCAGCATGGGCAACCGCGGGCCGACACGGTCGGCCAGCTGGCCGATGGAAACCGCGAGCAGCATCGGGCACAGCGCGTACAGCGCCATCAGCACGCCGATCGTCAGCTGGCTCGCCCCGAGTTCAAGCGCATACAGCGAAACCGCGACCCGGCTGCCCCCGAACCCGGCGTGGTTCAGGGTGCACATCAGCACGATCAGGTATATGGCCATCTGCGGACGGGAGAGGGAAGATGGAAAGAGCAGGTCTGCTTGCGGTCAGCGCGAAACTGTCCAAGGAAGTCCGCTTTCTGAGATGAATTGTATCACTGGCGGGAAAACCGCAAGCCCGTAGTTCCACATCGTGGTCACGCGCTTGTCGCGATAAACGACGGCATCCGGGCCGCGCCGCCCCCCAACCTCAGCGCGATGCGGTCAGCAGATGCACCGCGAACCACTGCTGCGGATCGGTCCAGCACGCCGCAGGCTCGAATCCGGCCGAGCGCGCCAGTTGCTGAAACTCGCTGACAGAATACTTGTAGGAGTTTTCGGTATGGATGGTTTCACCAGACCGGAAATCGAAACTGCGGCCGCCCAGCGTCACGCGCTGCGTCCTGAGGCTCTCCAGATGCATTTCGATGCGCCCGGCCCCGGCGTTGTAAAAAGCCCGGTGGCGGAAAGCCGACAGGTCGAAGTCCGCGCCGAGTTCACGGTTGATGCGGGCGAGCAGGTTGAGATTGAACTCGGCGGTGATGCCCTGCGCATCGTTATAGGCGGCGTGAAGCAGCGCGGAATCTTTCTTGAGGTCGACGCCCACCAGCATGGCGCCCTCCGCCCCGGCGAGCGCGCGCGCATTCTGCAGAAACAGCCGCGCTTCCGGCGCCGTGAAATTGCCTATGGTCGAACCCGGGAAGTAGATCACGCGGCGGCGTGCCCCGACGGTGTCGATTTCCGGCAGGGTCAGCAGCCGGGAGTAATCGGCGCAAACGGCGATGATTTTCAGCCGTGGAAACGCCGCCGCCAGCTCCATCGCGGAAACCTTGAGCTGCCCGCCGGCAATATCGACCGGCATGTATGCGCACGGCTCGAGTTCCGCTATCAGCACGCGGGTTTTGCGGCTGGTGCCGCTGCCGTATTCGATCAGGACGCAATCCGGGCCAAGACGCATTGCCATCTCGGGCGCGCATTCCTGCATCATCGCCATTTCCGTGCGCGTCGGATAATACTCCGCAAGCCCGCAAATCGCGTCGAACAGCTCGCAACCGCGGGCGTCGTAGAAATATTTCGGGCTCAGCGCCTTCTGTGCCCCGGACAGCCCGGCGAGAACCTCTTCGAGAAAACTCCCGGCGTCAGGCTGCAGGTCGTGAAAAGCGATGCGGGAACGCGTCTGCGCCATAGAAGTGCCGGTGTCAGCAGAAAGGTAATCGGCGCGAACGCCGGCCGCCGTGGGAGGCGTACTACGCGGTGAAATCAGCCAGCAGGCTGGCGGGCGCTATTGCTTTCGATCCATTTCTTGATGCGGTTGGCGTCGCCCATGCGCGTTTTTTTGCCCCACGAGTCGAGCAGGACGATTACCACCGGTCTCGAGGCGATTTCCGCCTGCATCACCAGGCAGCGACCGGCCTCGCTGATGTAACCGGTCTTGGACAGACCGATATGCCAGCTCGGGTTCTGGACCAGGCCGTTGGAGTTCCGGTATTGGAGAATCCGGCCATTGACGAGCCTGACGGCGTGGGTGGTATCCGTTGTGAAGTTGCGCACCGGCTGGTAGTGATACGCGGCCGCGACCATTTTCGCCAGGTCTTCCGCCGTCGATACGTTGTCGCTGGACAGTCCGGTGCTGTCGACGAAGCGCGTGCGCCACATGCCGAGCTCGATGGCTTTCTGGTTCATTGCCGCGACGAAAGCCGCATGTCCGCCGGGATAGGCGCGGCTCAATGCGGCGGCGGCGCGATTCTCGGAAGACATCAGCGCCAGATGCAGCAACACGCCGCGCGGCAGCGTAGTGCCGACCTTGAGACGCGAGCGGGTGTTCTTGATCTCATCGATGTCGGCTTCGCTGATCGTGATGCGGTCGTCGAGTCCAAGATGCGCATCGAGCGTCACCATCGCCGTCATCAGCTTGGTGATCGAAGCGATCGGCACCACGGCCTGGGTGTTTTTTGCGTAGAGTGCATGGCCATTGTCCAGGGAAATGACCAGTGCCGACGCCGACTTGAGATTGAGATGTTTGGCCCGGGCGGCAAAGGCCGGGTCGATCGACTGGTCGCCGGCGGTAACGGCGACCCCCTTGCTGCCGGCAAGGCCTTCCCCATGCGCAGCCGCCGCCAAACCGGCGAAAACCAGGCCCGCTGTCAGTACCCTCAAGAATCTGCTCAAGCCGCCCTCCCTTTTGCCTTATTCCCGGCGCCGCAGGTCGCGCCACAGCCAATTAGGGTGTAAAAATACTAGGTTAGAGCAATCTTTTCAACAGGTTTTTCAGGTATCGCCCTGATTCTGGAACAAAATCACGGCAAATTACGGGAATTAAGGCCAAAAAAAACTCCGCTCGGAACAGTGTGGGTTGTTCCGGCGGAGTGCAAAGAGGCCAGCAAACGCCCGCTCAGCACAGACAATTGCAAGTACCAGGCCTCCGAGGAGGAAAGACTCAAAAACCGACAATTCCAATGGGATCGCGCTGAGAAATCCCAAAATCCATGCGGTGCACAATAGCAACCCGGACTTACATGAAACTTACATCCGCGTTAATATTTTCCCCAAAAATCCGTCTTTTACCCGGCTTACGGCAAGCCCGAAAATTGCAGCAATCGCTGCTGTAGACTACTCGCCGTGACTACCCGTTTTTTCAGCCTATGCGTGTATTGATCGTTGAGGATGACCCGGTTCTGGCCGACGGCCTGACGCGCTCGCTGCGCCACGCCGATTACGCGGTCGATTGCATCACCGACGGCGCCGAAGCCAATCACGTCCTGGCAACGCAAAGCTACGACCTCGTGATCCTGGATCTCGGTCTGCCCAAAATCGACGGCTTCGAAGTGCTGCGCCATCTGCGCCACCGCGGCATCAAAGTGCCGGTGCTGGTGCTGACCGCGCGCGACGCCCTCCAGGACCGCGTCAAAGGACTCGACCTCGGCGCCGACGATTACATGACCAAGCCGTTCGACCTGCCGGAACTCGAGGCACGCGTGCGCGCCCTGATCCGCCGCGGCCAGTCCGGAGGCAGTTCGATACTGACCCATGGCACGCTGGCGCTGGACATCGCCGGCCGCCGCGCGACCCTGAACGGTGAACCGCTCGATCTCTCGGCACGCGAGCTGGGCGTGCTGGAGGTGCTGATGATGCGCAGCGGCCGCGTGGTCGGCAAGGAGCAGCTGGCCGAGCAGCTTTACGGCTGGGACGAGGGCGTCGGCGCCAACGCCATCGAGGTCTACGTGCACCGCCTGCGCCGCAAACTCGAGCCTGCCGGCGTCGCAATCCGCACCATACGCGGGCTGGGCTACCTGCTCGAAAAATTACCGAATGCCTAGACCACGAACGCTGCGCCGCCAGCTCCTGGTCTGGCTCGCGGGGCCGCTGTTTGTCCTGTGGTCGATCAGCACTCTTGTCGATTACGACATCGCCAAGCGCTTCGTGAATCTCGCCTACGATCGCACGCTGCTGGAAACGGCGCTCGATATCGGCCGGCAGGTCAAGGTCGTCAATAACCAGATCTACGTCGATCTTCCGGATGTCGCCGTGCAGATGCTGAAAACCCAGGAGACCGACCGCATCTACTACCTCGTCACCGGCCCGAAAAGCGAATTCATCACCGGCGAACCCGACCTGCCCCCGCCGCCCGAGCTGGGCCTGGACCGGATCAGTTACTACGACGACATCTACCGCAACCGCGCGATCCGCGTCGTCGCGCTGCGCGTGCCGGTGGAACCGGGATCGGGCAAGGGCGCAGTGCTGATCCAGGTCGCCGAGCGCGTCACCGTGCGTTCCGACTTTGCACGCCGGATCATGCTGCGCATGGGGCTGCCGCAGGCATTGCTGATCTTTTTCGCCGCGGTGCTGGTGTGGTACGCGATAGGCCGCGGCCTTGCGCCGCTGTCGGCGCTGCGCAGGGAAATCGAGAACCGTTCGCACCGCGACCTCTCCGCGCTGCCGGAAGACCCGGCGCCGCAGGAAGTGCGGCCATTGATCCGCGCGATGAACGATCTTTTGCAGCGCCTCTCCAAGACCCTCGCAGCGCAGCAGCGCTTCATCGCCGACGCCGCACACCAGTTACGCACGCCGGTGGCGGGCATCAAGACCCAGACCGAGCTTGCGATTCGGGAATCGCAGTCGGGGAATGCCCAGATCCCGCTGCACCAGCTCCATGTCGCAACCGAGCAGACCACGCGCCTGATCAACCAGCTGCTGTCCCTGGCGCGCGCCGAGCCGGGCACCGAACGCGCGCATATCACCGAACGGCTCGACCTGAACAAACTGGTGCGTGAAGCCGCCACCGATTGGGTGCCGCGCGCCCTGGCGCGCAATATCGATCTCGGCTTCGACAGCCCGCAGGAAAGCGCGATGATCGAGGGCGATGCCTTCCTGCTGCGGGAGATGCTCAACAACCTGCTCGACAACGCGATCCGCTATACGCAATCCGGCGGCCAGGTCACGGTGCGCATTGTGCCGGATGCAGCCAACATCATGCTGTCGGTCGAAGACAACGGACCGGGCATTCCGGAATCCGAGCGGGAACGCGTGTTCGAGCGTTTCTACCGCGTGCTCGGCACCGGGGTCGAAGGCTGCGGTCTGGGTCTTGCCATCGTGCGCGAGATCGCACAGCGGCACGGCGGCGAGGTCACGCTCGGCCAGGGCGCGAGCGGCAGCGGCACGCTGGTCAGGATCACTTTCCCCCACGCCGCCTGAAGCGGCGCTCCCGACGGCCGCCGCTCGCCGTCAGACCGTCGCCGCGATATGCGGCTCGGCGGCTTCCTTGCTCTCGCGCTTCGCATCCTCCTGCTGCTGCAGCGCCCACATCTGCGGCATAGGCGCCGCCGCGCGCGAGCAGCTCGCGATGCGTGCCGCGCTCGACGATGCGCCCGTCGTCCATCACCAGGATCTGGTCGGCGTCCATCACCGTCGACAGGCGGTGCGCGATCACCAGCGTCGTGTGGCCATGCGCGATGCGGTGAAGTTCGGCCTGGATCGCTTTCTCCGCCCGGAGTCGAGCGCCGAGGTCGCCTCGTCGAAAATCATGATCCTCGGGTTCTTGAGGATCGCGCGCGCGATCGCCACGCGCTGCTTCTCGCCGCCCGAGAGCTTCAGGCCGCGCTCGCCGACGCGCGCCTCGTAGCCGTCCGGCAGGCTCTCGATGAACTCGTGGATGTGCGCCGCCCTGCGCCGCCTCGATCACCTCCTCGCGCGTCGGCATCCGGGCGGCCGTAGTGGATGTTGTAGTAGAATGGTGTCGTTGAACAGCACCGTGTCCTGCGGCACGATGCCGATCGCGCCGCGCAGGCTCGCCTGCCTGAGATCGCGGATGTCGCTGCCGTTGATCAGGATGGCGCCGCCGCTCACGTCGTAGAACCGGTACAGCAGCCGCGCCAGCGTCGATTTGCCCGAGCCGCTGTGCCCGACCACCGCGACCTTGCTGCCCGCCGGCACTTCGAAGCTCACGTCGAACAGGATCTGGCGCTTGGGATCGTAGCTGAAATCGACGTGCTCGAAGCGGATCGCGGCGCTCGCCCGCAGGCAGCTCCACCGCATCGGGGCGGTCCTCGATCTCGCGGTTCTCCTCCAGCAGCCGGAACATGCGGTCCATGTCGATCAGCGCCTGCTTGATCTCGCGATAGACCATGCCGAGGAAATTGAGCGGGATGTAGAGCTGGATCAGCAGGCCGTTGATCAGCACCAGATCGCCCAGCGTCAGCGTCTTGTCGACCACGCCCTGCGCCGCGAGCATCATCAGCAGCGTCACCGCGATCGGCGATGATGCAGGCTCTGGCCGATGTTCAGCAGCCCGAGCGACGCCTCGTTCTTGACCGCCGCCGACTCGTACTTGCTGCAGGTTCTCGTCGTAGCGCCGCGCCTCGTACTCCTCGTTGTTGAAGTACTTGACCGTCTCGTAGTTGAGCAGGCTGTCGATGGCGCGGGTGTTGGCCTTGGAGTCGAGCTCGTTGGCGCGGCGGCGGATCTCCATGCGCCACTCGGTGATCGCCGACGGTGAACGCCGATGTAGACCGCGACCGCGACGAAGGTGACCGCGGCGAAGCGCCAGTCGAACTTGGTCAGCAGCACCGACCGCCACCAGGCTGAATTCCAGGATCACCGGAATGATCGAGAACAGCATGTAGCGACAGCAGCGTGCGAGATGCCGCGCGTGCCGCGCTCGATGTCGCGCGACACGCCGCCGGTCTGGCGGTCGAGATGAAAGCGCAGCGACAGGCTGTGCAGGTGGCGGAACACGGTGAGCGCGACGCGGCGGATCGCGCGCTGCGTCACGCGCACGAACACGATGTCGCGCAGCTCGGCGAACAGCGTGGTGGACAGCGCGCAGCAGCGCCGTAGGCGACGAGCAGCGCCAGCGGCAGCACCAGCACCGCGCTGCCTGCGCGTCGAGCGCGTCGACGATTTCCTTCAGCACCAGCGGCACGCCGACGTTGGCGAGCTTGGCCGTCGCCAGAAAGGCGAGCGCGACGATCACCCGCCTTTGAATTCCCACAGATAGGGCAGCAACATCGGCACCACGCGCCATTCACGGCGGCGCGGGAAAGGCCGGTCAACGGGCGCCTCGGTTGCGGAGCGGGAATGGCCTAGCATGACCTGACGATCATCCGACAGCCGGCAGGCGGCGTGCCGGCAGGGTATCTCAGCAAATTAGATTTCATCGCGGCAGCAGTAAATCGTCTAATCCTAACATGGCAGTTGCGCTGCCATTCCCCAAGACCGCCACCGCAGGATGATCGCGTCCGAATGCAGCACGACCACAGGGTGAAAACATGAAGCAGTAACGGCCCCTGCCTGCATTCCATTTCATGATGACATTATTTCCTTTAAAAACAACGGATTATAATCACTCGCCCGGTGCCCTTTGCGCTTCGCGTGAGAACGTCGGCCCCGGTTGTGACGCCGCAGAGGCGCGCGGAAAGCGGCGCCCCGGAAAATGTAACTTTCTGTAACTCATAAAACAATTGCCGCCGATTTGCGTTCTAATTCGCATCGATCCGGTCCGCCGCTCGTTGCGGTGATCGGTTGGCTCATCAACCAAAGGAACTGCACGATGAAAACAAAACTGATGGCATGCGCTGCCCTGGGGTTCAGCGCCATGACAGCGGGCGCGGCGGATTTCACCGACACCGCGCCGGTCATCTCCTCCTCGCCGATCATCGAGCGCGTTACCGAACCGCGCCAGGAATGCACGAATGACACTGCAGCCGCGCCGCAGCCCAAAGAGCGCAGCGTGGCGGCCCCGATCCTGGGCGGCGTGACCGGCGCCGTGCTCGGACGCCAGGTCGGTGGCGGCAGCGGCCGCGACGTCGCGACAGCCGCGGGCGCCGTGGCAGGAACCGTCATCGGCGACCGTGCGGCCAATCCAGACAGCAACCGCTCCTACACCGGTTCGATAGTGGGCGGCCTGGCGGGCGCGCTGCTCGGCCACCAGGTGGGCCAGGGCAGCGGCAATGCCGCGGCGACCGCAGTCGGCGCGATCGCCGGCAGCATGATCGGCGACCGCGTCGACAACCGTCAGACCGCGGGCGCACAGCCGGTGCAGCGCTGCCGCACGGTCGAAACCACGCGGGATGTGGTCAAGGGCTATACCGTCGTCTATCGCTATAACGGCCGCGACATTACCACCACCCTGCCCTACGATCCGGGCAGGACGGTCAATATCGGCATCGGCGTCGTCGATGCCGTTCCCGCCAGTGCCGCAACGAGCCCGGTGAACACGATGGGCAGCAATGTGCGCGAGGTCGGCGCAGCCAATCCGCCGCCACCCGCAGCGCCATTGCCCCCGCCGCCCGGGGCTAATTATTCCTACCGCTATTGAAAAGCCTGAAACGTAGATGGCGAAACGGTGCTGCAAAAGACATCCATGACGCGTTTCACGTTTCGTCTCAGGCAAACTCCCGCGACTGGCCATAAGCGAAGATGCCGGTGAGCAGGCGCGCCAGGCCGTAGCAGGACCACATCGCGACCCGCTCGCTCAGCGGCTGGTCCTTCCATCTCTCCCGCCTGACCTGATGGGCGCCGGCCTCCATCGCCACAGCCAGACTTTGGCGCAGCCCGGCCGCGAATTCCCGGTCATCGATCACCACATTGGCCTCGCGCGCGAGCAGCAGGCTCAGCGGATCGATGTTGGACGAGCCCACGGTTGCCCAACGCCGGTCGATCACCGCGACTTTGGCGTGGAGGAAACTCTTGCGGTACTCGTGGATCTCGATGCCGGCGTCGAGGAATGCGCCGTAGAGCGCGTGCGAGGCGTAATGCAACAGCACGTACTCGACCCTCCCCTGCAGCAGCAGCACCACGCGCACGCCGCGCGCCGCCGCCTCCACCAAGGCGCGCCGGAAACCCACGCCCGGAAAAAAGTAGGAACTGGCGATCAGGATTTCGGAGCGCGCACCGGCGATCGCCGCGAGGTAAGCATCCTCGATATCGCGGCGATGGCGCAGATTGTCGCGCACCACGAAAGCGGCGCGCTGACGGCCATGCGGCTCATCATCGGCCTGCAACATTGTTCGCTGCTGCCAGTCCTGCCCGAACTGGGTGAACTCGACCAGCGCCCACAGCCTTTTCACCACCGGATGGATGTTCTTGAGCAGCGGGCCTTCGATGCGCACCGCGTAATCGAACCGCGGCGGCGTTTGCCCCGGGGTATGCATTTCATCGATGATGTTGATGCATCCGACGAACGCGACACGCGCGTCGATCACCGCGAGCTTGCGGTGCATGCGGCGCAACCGCTGCCGCTGGAACGTCCACGGCGCGATGTCCGGCCGGTAGACGTGCAATCTGACGCCGGCACTTCGCATCCCGGCGGCAAGAGCCGGGCTGAGTTTTCTCGACCCGTAACCGTCAACCAGCAGATGCGTCGCCACGCCGCGCTGCGCCGCGCGTTTTAGCGCCGCCGCGATACGCAGGCCCGCAACATCGTCCTCGAAAATATAGGTCTCGATGTGGATCTCGTGGCGCGCCGCGTCGCACTCCGCTTCCAGCGCCGGGAAATACTCGCCGCCGCCCGTAAGCAGGGTGATGCGGTTGCCTTCGACGAATTCGGTCATACAAAAGCGGGCGAAATGCGCTTCAGCGTCGTCGTCAGTGCGGCGTGGTCGGAGAGGCGCGCCCACGCCCGGCCGTGGTGCACGTGCGCCTGGATCGCCTCGAAACCGCGAACGTAAATACGGTCGAGACGCAACACCGGCATCGCCGCCGGAAAGCTGCGCGCCGGAATCCCGTGCACCAGTTCGAACACTTCATGCATGTTGAGCGGATGCGCAAGCTCGTGGGTCGCCTTGTGGCGCCAGTGCCAGTCGTTGAAATCCCCGGCCACGACGAGCGGCGCATCTGCCGGCACCCAGCGCTCGATACGCTGCCGCAGCTTTTCGATCTGGATGCCGCGGCCGCGCGAAGTAAGCGCCAGGTGCACGCAGACGCAATGCAAAGTCTGCGGCCAGCCGGGAATTTCGATCTCGCAATGCAACAGCCCGCGCCGCTCGAAGCGATGCGAGGAAATGTCCTGATTGTCCCAGCGCACGATGGGGTAGCGCGACAGTATGGCATTGCCATGGTGCCCTGCGTCGTAAACCGCGTTCCTGCCATAGGCGAAATCCGGCCACATGGCATCGGCAAGAAACTCGTACTGCGGCGCGGCCGGCCAGTCCTCGTAGCGCGCGGCATGGCGCGACTGATCACCGTGCACCTCCTGCAGGAACACGAGATCGCTGCCGAGTTCGCGCAGCTTGTCGCGCAACTCGTGAATCGCCATGCGGCGGCTGAACGAAGAAAAGCCTTTATGAATGTTGTAAGTGGCAACGCGCAACGTCTGGGTCACGGTTTCATCTCGAAGTATTTTCCAACTAAATCAGGGGCGTTGAAATGCCGCCCCACGAACGCGGTGGCATGCCGCCCCCTTGGCGCATCGGGCCGGGCTGTGAGTGCCGCGAGCGCGGTCAGAAAGAACTAATGATAGCAGCCGCAGTTATGCCCGGAACCATAAGCGGAAAAATTCAATGCACTGTTTCAACAGGGTAGCACGCGCGCGGGAACACGCGCGAAAGGGGATGGCTCAACTACCGGAGATGACGGGAGCGCCCGGGCACAGCCTCAGACGGCGGCCGCACCAGCGCGCGTCAGGAAACCGCAAGCATGCGGTCGAGCGCGATGCGGGCGAGCTTGGCCTCGTGCGGCGGCACCTTGATCTGGTTGACGATCTTGCCGTCGGCCAGGTTTTCAAGCGCCCACGCCAGGTGCTGCGGATCGATGCGCTGCATCGTGGAACACATGCACACCGTCGGCGCCATGAACTGCACGACCTTGCCCTGCGGCTTGAATTCCTCGGCCATGCGGTTCACCAGGTTGAGCTCGGTGCCGACCAGCCAGCGCGAGCCGGGCGCGCTCGCGGCAACGGTTTTGATGATGTAATCGGTCGATCCGACATAATCGGAGAGTTTGCAGACCTCGAAATTGCATTCGGGATGGCTGATCACCATGCCGCTCGGGTTCTGCTGGCGCCAGCGCAGGATATGCTGGGCCTGGAACATCTGGTGCACCGAGCAGTGCCCCTTCCACAACAAAATCCTGGCCATCTTGATCTGCTGCGGGGTCAGGCCGCCCATTTCCTGGTCCGGGTCCCATACCAGCATTTCCGAGAGCGGAATGTCCATCAGATAACCGGTCCAGCGGCCGAGGTGCTGGTCGGGGAAGAACAACACTTTTTCGCGGCGCGCCGAACGACCAGTCGAGAATCTGGCGCGCGTTGGTCGAGGTGCAGACGATGCCGCCGTGCTCGCCGCAAAAGGCCTTCAGATCGGCGGCGCTGTTGACATAGGTGACCGGGGTGACGTTCTGGTCGGGATCGAGCACCTGCCCGAGCTCGCGCCAGGCGCGCTCCACCTTGGCCAGACTTGCCATGTCCGCCATCGAGCAGCCGGCGTTGAGGTCGGGCAGAATCACCTTCTGCTCGGGCTTGGACAGGATGTCGGCCACTTCGGCCATGAAATGCACGCCGCAGAATACGATGTATTGAGACTCGGCCTGCGCCGCGAGCTTGGAAAGTTTCAGCGAATCGCCGGTAAGGTCGGCGTGGGCGTAGACGTCGGCGCGCTGATAGTGGTGGCCGAGGATGACCGCGCGCTTGCCGAGCCTCGCCCTCGCGGCAAGGATACGCTCCTGGCAGGCCTCGTCCTGCAGCGGTTTGAAGCGGTCGAAAGCTATCGCGCTCTCTTGCATCTCGTGTCCACTGAGGGTGTAAACATGAAAGTGCCAAACATTACCACAATATGACAAAAAATCCAGCCTGAAAGTGCCCCAAAAAATCTATTCCCGTGCCCCGGCAATGGGTATTGGTTTGGCATAACAAAAAGTTACGCCGCGCATGCGTAAAACTTTCACATCGTGGACGGCACGTGGTTTATGCGGTCCCCGCGGCAATCCGCTGCGGCAATTCGCGAATGGCCTCGGCATTGCTCCATGAAAATGCCTTGTCCGCCGCCTCGCGCCACGCCAGCCACTCATAGCGCAGGTGCTCTCGCGGCGCAAGCGTGACCGGCAGCGGCTGCGGCACCAGCAGGCTGAAGACGTGCTCGGTGTTGTGCGTGACGCCGGGTGCATAGCGATGCCGCCAGCGTTGGTAAATCTCGTACTGATTTTGCTTGCGCCAGTCGCTCAGTCCATAACGCGCCGCATCCAGCCCGGTTTCCTCGCGCAGCTCGCGCGCAGCGGTTTGTGCCAGCGTTTCGCCCTCGTCCTGGCTGCCGGTCACCGACTGCCAGAAACCCGGATGATCGGCGCGTTCCAGCAGCAATACCTGCAGGTCCGGGGTGTGCACCACCACCAGCACCGAAACCGGGATTTTGTGAGCGCTCAAAATGCAGGTAATTCACCAGACGGATGGTCGACCAGGGCGACAAAGGTGCTGCCCTGCTTTTTCCAGTACTTGGCGGCGGCCTCGAGAATTTCAAGCAGCAGGGAAAAATCCTGCGGCGCCGCCCGGGCGAAACCGGCGGCGTGCATCAGGTTGATCACATAGCCCGGCGCGCGCCGCCATGAGAAATCCTGCAGGCAATCGGCGAGCGCGTCCCAGTTGGACCCGAACGTCTCCGGAAACCCGAGTGCCTCCCTGCAGACCGCAAGCAGCCCCGCCTTGTCGGTGACAGCCCTCAGATCGAGGTCGAACCAGACGAGCCCGGCCCGCGATGCAGCGTGCTGAAGCCGGGACAGCGATTGCGGCGCCAGGTAAATCCCGGAGCGCCCGGCGTTCAGGATTGGAAATGGGGTGGCCGTCATTCCCTGATCCGCCTGAAACTCTGGTAATGATCGTCGGTGTAATACAACTCGCCACCCGCGCCGGCGACAATCCGCCGCGCGCCACGATTCTTCGCTGCAGGCGTCTTCACGGTGTACTCGCGGTAATAGCCGCGCTCGCGCCGCGGCAGCCGTTTCTCGTAGTTGCCGAACACCGCGCCGTCGCGCGCATAGGAAAACGGCCCGCCCCGCTTGATCAGTTGCAATGTCTCGCGCGCCTCGCGCGGCAACTCGGCAACCGCGATTTCCGGAATGCCCTGCGTACCGCTGCCGGGCCGGCATCGCTGCGCGCCTGCGCCGGCGGGAAAGCGAAAGGCGCCGCGAAAAATACCGCTATCGCGAGGAAAACACTCCAGCGCAGGATTGAACGCATTTCCTTCCTTGCGCCCTTCGTGTCCTTTGCGTCCTTCGCGTTCAGGCTTTTAAGCCTTTTTTGGCGCTTCGGTCTGCCGCAGCCGGATGTGCAGCTCGCGCAGCTGTTTCTCGTCGACCGTGTTCGGCGCCTGCGTGAGCAGGCACTGCGCGCGCTGTGTCTTCGGAAACGCGATCACGTCGCGGATGGACTCGGCACCCGCCATCATGGTCACGATGCGGTCCAGCCCGAAGGCGATGCCGCCGTGCGGCGGCGCGCCGTACTGCAGCGCCTGCAGCAAAAAACCGAACTTGGCCTGGGCTTCCTCGGGGCCGATATTGAGCGCGCTGAAGACTTTCGATTGCACGTCCTGGCGGTGGATACGGATCGAGCCGCCGCCGATCTCCCAGCCGTTCAGCACCATGTCGTGCGCCTTGGCGCGCGCGGCGCCGGGATTGGTTTCGAGCAGATCCTCGTGGCCGTCGGCGGGCGCGGTAAACGGATGGTGCATCGCGCCCCAGCGTTTTTCCTCCTCGTCCCACTCGAACATCGGGAAATCGAGCACCCACAATGGCCGCCAGGCCTGTCTCCGCCAGACCGCGTTCGTGCCCGACCCTGGCACGCAGCGCGCCCAGCCCCTCGTTGACGACTTTCGCCCTGTCGGCGCCGAAGAAAACGAGATCGCCGCTTTGCGCGCCGCAGCGCTCGAGCATGGTCTTCACCACCGGCTCGGTCAGAAATTTGAGTATCGGCGACTGCAGCCCTTCCGCGCCTTTGGCGAGATCATTGACCTTGATGTAGGCGAGCCCCTTGGCGCCGTAGATTTTGACGAACTCGGTGTAGTCGTCGATTTCCTTGCGCGTCATCTCGGCGCCGCGCGGCACGCGCAGGGCCGCCACCCGGCCGTCCTTCAACTGTGCGGCATCGCGAAACACCTTGAACTCGACGTCCTTCATCACATCGGTCAGCTCGGTGAGCTTCAATGGCACGCGCAGGTCGGGCTTGTCCGAGCCGTAAAGCGCCATCGCCTCGTCGTAAGCCATGCGCGGAAACGGGCTCGGCAGGTCGATGTCGAGCACCTCCTTGAACACGACGCAGATCAATTCCTCCATCAGCGCGGTGATCTCCTGCTGGCCGAGGAACGACGTCTCGATATCGATCTGGGTGAACTCCGGCTGGCGGTCGGCGCGCAGGTCCTCGTCGCGGAAACATTTGACGATCTGGTAGTAGCGGTCGAACCCCGAGATCATCAGCAGCTGCTTGAACAGCTGCGGCGACTGCGGCAGCGCGAAGAAATGTCCGGCATGCACGCGCGATGGCACGAGGTAATCGCGCGCGCCTTCCGGCGTCGAGCGCGTGAGCATCGGCGTCTCGATGTCGATGAAGCCGTGACGGTCGAGGAACTTGCGCACCGCCATCGCCACCTTGTAGCGCAACCTGAGATTGTTCTGCATCTGCGGCCGGCGCAGGTCGAGGAACCGGTACTCGAGCCGCACGCTCTCCGACAGGTGCTCGTCGTCCATCAGGAACGGCGGCGTGAGAGAAGGGTTGAGAACTTCCAGGGTCTGCGCCAGCACTTCGATTTCGCCGCTGACCAAATTGGGATTGACCGTGCCCGCGGGGCGCTCGCGCACGCGGCCCGTCGCCCTGACCACGAATTCGTTGCGCAGCGTGTCGGCAACCTGGAACGTCGCCGGATTGTCGGGATCGCACACGATTTGCACCAGGCCCTCGCGATCGCGCAGGTCGACGAAAATCACGCCGCCGTGATCGCGGCGGCGGTGCACCCATCCGTAGAGGGTGACGGTTTGTCCGAGGTGCTTGCGGCTTACCTGGCCGCAGTATTCGCTACGCATAGGAGATAGGAAAGATAAAGATTGGAAAAAGGGGATGGCGAAAAACTCAATCCCGTTGATTGGCAGCCTGGGCCGGCTGCTGGATTTCCCTCTGCAGCCTGGCCTGGCGCGCATCCACGATTCTGCCGTTGCCGGCGGGCGGCACCACGCCCATCGAAACGATGTACTTGAGCGCCGCATCGACACTCATGTCGAGCTCGATCACCTCGGCCTTGGGCATCATCAGGAAAAAACCGGAAGTCGGGTTCGGCGTAGTCGGGACGTAGACGCTCACGAATTCGCTTCCGAGATGGTTGACGACATCGCCGCCCGGCACGCCGGTCTGAAACGCGATGGTCCACGAGCCCTGCCGCGGATACTGGACCAGCAGCGCCTTGCGAAAGGCCTGTCCCGACGGCGAGAACAGCGTATCGCTGACCTGCTTGACGCCGTTATAGATGGAATTCACGACCGGGATGCGCGCCAGCACGCCTTCCCAGAACCGGACCAGGCGCTGGCCGATGATATTGGCGGCCAGCAGCCCCGTCAGGAACACGATGAGCAATGTCAGCACCACTCCGAGTCCGGGAATATGCACGCCCAGCCACTTTTCGGTGCGAAACTGCATCGGCAGCAGCAGCAGAATCCGGTCCATGTTGCTCACCAGCAGGTCGAGCACCCACATGGTGATGCCCAGCGGCACCCAGATCAGCAGGCCGGTGATGAAATAACGCTTGATAAAAGTCTTTTTGGGCATTTCAAACGACGGGCGCCATCGCGCACCGCCCATTTACGGGACCTGGAAAACGGACGCAGACGCGACACTCTGATGATGGCGATACGCTGTGACGCCTCAAACCGCGATTGTCACGGCGCGCACGGGAAATCATGCGGGCCGCGGACGGGCGCACGCTGTCACGGGACAGCCATGCGCCGGCGATAACGTCAGCTGCACGCCGGGCAGGCGCCGGTGCCGCAGGCGGCTTCGGCCTTGGATTCCTTGGAACCTTCCTTCTCGGAGCCCGCGGCGGGCGTAGCCTGGGCCTTTTTCGGCTGCGAGCCGTTCTTGAAATCGGTCGCATACCAGCCGCTGCCCTTCAGCTGGAAGCCGGCCGCAGTCACCATCTTATTCAAAGTGCGTTTCCCGCATTCCGGACAGTCGGTCAGCGGCGCGTCGCTCATGCGCTGCAGGTACTCTTTCTGATACCCGCAGGAAGCGCAGCGATACTCATAGATCGGCATAGCAAAAGCTCCCAAACGAGAAAAAGTTATTATACCTGAATCGGTTACGGATCGTGAACGACAGGTGGGGGCGTTTTTCGCGATCTCAAGAGCGGCCACGCCCGAAAACAACATGGCGCAATCCGGCCGGAAACGGCAAAATCCGGGGCATGCCTCCCCTCTCCAATTCCTGCGTGCATCCCTCCCCACTATTTGCTACCTGGCGGCGTCTCTTGCTGGCAGGGGCTGCCGTCGTGCTGGGACTTACGGCGTGGTCCGTGACCGCCGCGGAGAACGCCGGGGCCGAGAACGCCAGCAACGTCTACCTGGCCGGCACGGAGGTGCATACCGAGGGCCCGATCCACGGCGACCTGGTCGCCGCTGCCGGCCGCATCCGAATCGACCACCCGGTCAGCGGCGACACGGTGCTTGCCGCCGGCTCGATCGAGATGTACAGCAGAATCGGCGACGATTTGCGCGCCGCAGGCGGCATCATCAGCGTTTCCGGCCATGTTGCCGGCGAGGCCCTGCTCGCCGGGGGCAGCGTCTCGCTCGGCCCCGACTCGGAAATCGCCGGACGGGCCCGGCTCGCCGGCAACGACATCGTCATCGGCGGACACCTGCGCAACGGCCTCGTAGTCTACGGCAAGAAAGTCCTGGTGCTCGGAGAAGTGGCCGGGCCGATCGACATTTCGGCTGAGCGTATCGAAATCTTCGGCTCGGCGCGCATTCTGGGCGACATCACTTATTCGAGCAGCCACCAAATCAAGATCGCCCCGAACGCGATGATCGCCGGCAAGGTCGTGCGCACGCCGGGGACGTTTGAATTTTACCGCCCGCGATTCAAGGTCCCGGGATGGCCGGCGTTCCGCCCGCTGCTGCTGCTCGGTTTTCTTGCCGCGGGCATGCTGCTGATCGTGCTGTTTCCGCGCTTCACCCGCGCGGCAATGCAGGCCATCGACGCCGCGCCGCTGAAAAGCCTCGGCCTCGGCGCCGCGATATTCTTCAGCCTGCCGCCGGTGATTCTGCTGCTCGTCATCACCATCATCGGCATCCCGATCGCGCTGACGCTGCTTGCGTTTTACGCCACGGCACTGCTCACCGGTTACCTGGTGCTGGCATTCTTCCTCGGCGACAAGCTGCTGCGCATCGCGCGCAGGCCGCCCGCCGCCGGCTTCGGCTGGCGCGCCGGTTCGCTTGCCGCGGCGCTGGTGCTGTTGTGGCTGGCGCGCCATCTGCCTTATGTCGGCGGCCTGGTGGTCCTGATCGCGCTGCTCGCCGGCCTCGGCGCCATCGTGCTGCAAGCGTTCAGCAACTACTCGGGCCGCCGCGGCTGACGTGCCCATGGTCCAACAGCATTCACGCTCGCAACTCCTGATCGCCCGCGCGCGCGCGCTGGGCCCGGTTCCCACTGCGGTGGTCTATCCCTGCAGCCGCGATGCGCTGGCGGGCGCAATGCAGGCTCACGCGGCGGGCTTGATCACGCCCATCCTGATCGGGCCGCGGGCCCGGATCTCGGACATCGCCGCGGCCGAGAAGATCGACCTGGGCTCCTGCGAAATCGAGGATGTTGCAGAACCTGCCGCTGCGGCACAACGCGCCGCCGCCATGGTGGGCGAGGGCCGCGTCGAAGCCCTGATGAAGGGCAGCCTGCATACCGACGAGCTCATGTCGGTAATCGTGTCGCGCGCGGCGGGACTGCGCACGGCGCGGCGCCTCAGCCATGTTTTCGTGATGGACGTGCCCGGCCACGACAAGCTGCTGCTCATCACCGATGCCGCAGTCAACATCGCGCCGGATCTCAAGGTCAAAGCCGACATCGTGCGCAATGCGATCGATGTCGCGCATGCGATCGGCATCGCCGAACCCAGGATCGCATTGCTGTCCGCGGTGGAAACCGTGAATCCCGACATTCCGTCCACCGTGGACGCCGCGGCGCTGCGCGAGATGGCGCAGCGTGGCGAGATCAGCGGCGGCATTCTCGACGGCCCGCTCGCATTCGACAATGCGATTTCCGCCGAAGCGGCGCGCATCAAGGGCATCTCCTCGCCGGTCTCCGGGCAGGTGGATATCCTGGTCGTGCCGGCGCTCGAGGCCGGCAACATTCTTTACAAATCGCTGGTCTATCTCGGCGCGGCGGTGGCCGCCGGCGTCGTGCTCGGAGCCCGCGTACCGGTGATTCTGACGAGCCGCGCCGACAGCCCCGAAAGCCGCACCGCCTCAGCCGCGGTCGCGTGCCTGATCGCGCATGAGCGGCGCCACGAGACGATCGAAAAATGAATGCCGCGATCCCGCCCGTCGATGCCCGGAAAATGAACGACGCGATCCTGGTCGTCAACGCCGGGTCTTCCAGCGTCAAGTTCGCGCTGTTCCCCGCCGCCGCCGCAGCCGGCGACAGCGCCATGCTGCGCGGCCAGGTCGAGGGCATGGGCGAAAAACCCCGGCTGAGTGTGCGCCGGCTCGACGGCACGATCGCCATCGAAGAAACGCTGGCGGCGGGCAGCAAGGCCGAAGCCTGTCTCGCTTTCCTGCTCGAATGGCTGCGCCGTCAGCTCGACCGTCACCGGCTCATCGGCGCCGGTCACCGCGTGGTGCACGGCGGGGAAGATCACACCGCGCCGGTGTTGATCGATGACCGCGTGATGGCCGGGCTGGAAGCGCTGATTCCGCTGGCACGCACTCACGAACCGCATGAACTCGCCGCGATCAAGGCCATCGCCGCGATCGTTCCCGGCCTGCCCCAGGTCGCCTGTTTCGACACCGCGTTTCACGCCACTCAGCCCGAGGTTGCGCGGCGCTTCGGGCTGCCGCGCGCGCTGCACGATGCCGGCGTGCGGCGTTACGGTTTCCACGGCCTGTCATTCGAATACATTGCCAGCGTCCTGCCGCGGCATCTCGGCCCGGCGGCGGACAAACGCGTAGTCGTCGCGCATCTCGGCGGCGGCGCCAGCCTGTGCGCGATGCTCGGACGCAGGAGCGTCGCGACCACCATGGGTTTCACCACGCTCGACGGGCTGTTGATGGGCGCGCGTCCCGGCTCGCTCGACCCCGGCGTGCTGCTCTACCTGATCCAGGAACGCGGCATGTCGCCCAAGGAAGTCAACGACATGCTCTACAACCGCTCGGGGTTGCTTGGCGTCTCCGGCATCAGCAGCGACATGCGCGTGCTGCTGGCGAGCACGGATCCGCATGCGAAGGAGGCCGTCGATCTCTTTGTCTATCGCATCACCAAGGAACTGGGCGCGCTCGCTGCGGTGCTGGGTGGTCTCGACGCGCTGGTATTTACCGGCGGCATCGGCGAACACGCCGATCCGGTGCGCGCCATGATCTGCGAGCAGGCGCGCTGGCTCGGCGTCGACCTCGACGCCGCAGCCAACCGCCGCCATCAGGCCATCATCAGCACACCGGCAAGCCGGGTCGCCGTAGGCGTCATTCCCACTGACGAAGAAATCACGATCGCACGCCACACGCAGAGATTGCTGGAAGCGGCGGCAACCGTTTCTTAGAACCCGTGACACAATGAAACGCGCGGCATGAAGATTCTCGTCCTTGGCGCCGGCGGCATCGGCGGCTATTTCGGCGGGCGGCTCGCGGCAGCCGGTGCCGATGTCACGTTTCTGGTGCGGCCGCGCCGCGCCGAACAGCTTGCGGCAAACGGGCTGATCATCAAAAGCCCCCGCGGCGATCTGCAGCTACCGGTCGCCACCGTACTCGCGCCGCAACTGCGCCCCGGCTATGACCTCGTCTTCCTCACCTGCAAGGCCTACGATCTGGCCGCCGCGATCGAGGCAATCGCGCCTGCTGTCGATCAGCACACGGCGCTGCTGCCCGCGCTCAATGGCATACAGCATCTCGCTGTTTTAAAAGAGAAATTTGGAGAGGAACAGGTGCTGGGCAGCGTCGCCCAGATCGCGGTGACGCTGACGCCGGAAGGCGAAATCCATCACCTTGGCGATTTTCATGTGCTCGCTTTCGGCGAGCTGTCGGGACGGCACTCGCCGCGCTGCGACGACTTCGCCCGCCTCTGCGCCGGCGCCAACTTTACTTCGCGCCTGTCCGACAGCATTCTGCTCGAATTGTGGGAAAAATTCGTATTTCTCGCCACGCTCGCCGCGATGAACTGCCTGATGCGCGCGAGCGTCGGCGCGATCATGCGCACCGACGACGGCGAAGCGCTGATGCGCGAAATGCTGGAGGAATGCCGCAAGGTCGCCGCGGCTTCCGGCCACGTGCCGCGGCCGGAAATGCTGGCGCGCTACGCGAGCCTGCTGACCGAACGCAACTCGGGTTTCACCGCTTCGATGCTGCGCGACATCGAACGCGGGGGGCCGACCGAGGGCGAGCACATCGTCGGCGACATGCTGCGCCGCGCGCGGCAATTCGGGATCGACGCGCCGCTTCTGCGCGTCGCCCACAGCCACCTGCAGGCATACGAAACGAGCCGCGCCGCGAAATAGAAAAAGAAAGGCGGGCTTCCGCCCGCCTGCCCTTCGCCATTCACCCCTCACGGGTTCAGAACGGGATGTCGTCGTCCATTTCCTCGAACCCGCCCCCACTCTTCTTGGATGGGGAAGCTTTTGCGCCACCGCCGCCGGCGGCGGCAGCCGGTTCGCGCGTCGCGGGCTCGCGCGCTGCGGACTCCGAACCGCCGCCGCGGCTGCCCAGCATCTGCATGCGGTCGGCGACGATTTCGGTGGAATAGCGGTCCTGGCCTTCCTTGTCCTGCCATTTGCGGGTGCGGATGCGGCCTTCGACGTAAACCGGTGAGCCCTTCTTCAGATACTCACCGGCGATCTCGGCCAGCTTGCCGAAGAACGCGATGCGATGCCACTCGGTATGCTCCTGCTTCGCGCCTTCCTTGTCCTTCCAGGTGTCGGTGGTGGCGACGGTGATGTTGGTCACGGCATCGCCCGACGGGAGATAGCGCGTTTCCGGGTCCTTGCCGAGATTGCCGATAAGGATGACTTTGTTGATCGAGGCCATTCAGGTTCCTCCCGCGATGAGTTTGAGTACATTCTGTTCGTCAAAAGCGGCGCTGTCCACTTCCAGATACGCGGCACGCTCGCCCGCGGCCACCCGCGCCTTGTGCACGCCCGGCAGCGCCCGCAATTCCGCCGTGAGATTGTTCGCCCGCTCGAGGTCGAGTTCCGGAATCGTGTAGACCCGCTGGCTCAGCAGCGCCGGCACTTTCATGCCGAGCGCGAGCGCCAGCCAGATCACGAGCAAGGTCACGCAGAAGATGACGATGCCCGTGTTGTGCCAATGCCCGTAAAGAAAACCGCCGCCCGCGGCGCCGAGAAAGCTGCCGAAGAACTGGACGCTGCTGTAAACGCCGATGGCCGTGCCCTTGGCGTCCGGCGGCGCCATGCGCGAAATCAGCGAGGGCAGGCACGCTTCCAGAACATTGAAGGACGTAAAAAATATGAGGAGAAACAATGCAATCGGCCATACGCCGCCCATCAGCCACGGCATCGCGATATAGCCGGCCAGCAGCACCGCAATGGAACCGATGAATACCGCCTTCATCTGCCCCGCTTTCCTGGCTCCGAATACCGCCGGCACCATCAGCACGAATGAACCGAGCATCACCGGCAGATAGACCTGCCAGTGATGCTGCACGTCGAGCCCGGCCGCGCGCAGCGAAAACGGCACCGCGATGAACAGCGCCATCAGCACCGCCTGCAGCGCGAGGATCCCGAAATTCAGGCGCAGCAGCTGCGCGTCGGCGAGCACGCGCCGGAACTGGCTTCCCGCGCGCGGGTCGCGGGGACGCGGCTGCTCGGGCGCGTCGGGAATCACGCGGTAGACCACGCCGATTGCAGCGAGCGCCAGCACGCCCGTCATCGCAAAAATGCCCGGCACCCCGATCAGATGGTTGAGCCAGGGACTCGCGACCAGCGACGCCGCGAATGTCAGGCCGATGGTCGAACCGATCATCGCCATCGCCTTGGTGCGGTGCTCGTCGCGCGTCAGATCCGCGGCCAGTGCCATCACCGCCGCGGAGATCGCGCCCATGCCCTGCAGCACGCGGCCAAAGATCACCAGGTAGATATGGTGGCCGAGCGCGGCGACGAAGCTGCCCAGGGCAAACATCAGCAGCCCGGCATAGATGACCGGCTTGCGGCCGATGCGGTCGGACCACCAGCCGAACGGAATCTGCAGTATGGCCTGCGTCAGGCCATAAGCGCCGATGGCGACGCCCACCAGCGTCAGGTTGTTGCCGCCCGGCAGGTGTTCGGCATAAATCGCAAACACCGGCAGGATCACGAACATGCCCAGCATGCGCAGCCCGTAAATTCCGGACAGCCCGATGCTCGCGCGCAGCTCCATGGGACTCATTCGATTGCTGGAAGACATGGGCCGCCGCAGATAAAAAAGGGATGAAACTCGATTGGGAATTGACTTCGAAGTCCGGTATATTAGCAGGTTTAGGTGAGCTTTTCCCCTCCGTGGCCGCCAACCCGACTCCCGTCATCCGTCTGCACGCGTCCGAACCGGAAACGCCGGCCCGCGGGGCCGACCTCATCCGCATCCGCGGCGCGCGCACGCATAACCTCAAGAACATCAATCTCGACCTGCCGCGCAACCGGCTGATCGTGATCACCGGGCTCTCGGGCTCCGGCAAATCCTCGCTCGCCTTCGACACCCTTTATGCGGAAGGCCAGCGGCGCTACGTCGAGTCGCTCTCGGCCTACGCGCGCCAGTTCCTGCAGCGCATGGAAAAGCCGGACGTCGACCTGATCGAAGGCCTGTCGCCGGCGATTTCGATCGAGCAGAAGGCGACCAGCCACAACCCGCGCTCCACCGTCGGCACGGTGACCGAGATTCACGATTATCTGCGGCTCTTGTTCGCGCGCATCGGCGACCCGCACTGCCCGGATCACCATATCACGCTCGCGGCGCAGTCCGTGTCGCAAATGGTCGACCACGTGCTGCAGTTGCCGGAAGACACCCGGCTCATGATCCTGGCGCCGCTGATCGTCGGGCGCAAAGGCGAGCAGGTCGACCTGTTCGATGAGTTGCGCGCGCAGGGGTTCGTGCGGCTCCGGATCGACGGCGCGGTGCATGAAATCGACGCGCTGCCCAAACTCAAGAAGAACATCAAGCACACCGTGGAAGTCGTGGTCGACCGCCTCAAGGTCCGCGCCGACGCCAAGCAGCGCCTTGCCGAATCGTTCGAGACCGCATTGCGCCATGCCGACGGCCGCGCGCTCGCGGTCGAGATGGACAGCGGAGCAGAACATCTGTTCTCCGCAAAATTCTCGTGCCCCGAATGCAGCTATTCGCTGCCGGAACTCGAGCCGCGGCTGTTTTCCTTCAACAATCCGATGGGCGCCTGCCCGCGTTGCGACGGCCTGGGGTCGATCAGCTTCTTCGACCCCAAGCGGGTTGCCGCCTTCCCCGACCTGTCGCTCGCTTCCGGCGCGATCAAGGGCTGGGACCGCCGCAATCAGTTCTATTTCCAGATGCTGCAATGCCTGGCCAGCCATTACGGCTTCGATATCGAAATGCCGTTCAACGAGTTGCCGGAAGCGGTGCAAAACGCCGTGCTCCACGGTTCGGGCCACGACAAGATCAAATTCCTCTATCTTGGCGAGCGCGGCAACAAGTTCACGCGCGAGCACGTATTCGAGGGCGTGATCCCCAACCTCGAGCGCCGCTACCGCGAAACCGATTCCATCGTGGTGCGCGAGGAACTGGCGAAATACCTGAACACCCAGACCTGCCCGGAGTGCAACGGCACGCGCCTGCGGCGCGAAGCGCGCCATGTCACGGTCGCCGGCCGGAGGATCTACGAAATCAGCGCCCTGCCGCTGGCGCAGGCCGTGCGCTTTTTCGAGGACATCCGCCTCACCGGCATGAAGCAGGCGATCGCCGATAAAATCGTCCGCGAAATCATCAACCGCCTGCAGTTTCTCAACAACGTCGGCCTCGATTACCTCTCGCTCGACCGCTCCGCGGACACGCTTTCCGGCGGCGAGGCGCAGCGCATCCGGCTCGCCAGCCAGATCGGCTCCGGGCTGACCGGCGTCATGTACGTGCTCGACGAACCGTCGATCGGGCTGCACCAGCGCGACAATGCGCGCCTCCTCGACACGCTGAAGCGGCTGCGCGACATCGGCAACTCGGTGATCGTGGTCGAACACGACCAGGAAGCGATCATGAGCGCCGACTACATCGTCGACATGGGGCTGGGTGCGGGCGAGCACGGCGGCAACGTGATCGCGGAAGGCACGCCGCAGGAAGTCAGTCACAACCCCGAATCGCTGACCGGCCAGTATCTGAACGGCCGCCGCCGCATCGAGATCCCGGCGCTGCGCCACCGCGCCAACCCCAAGCGCCAGCTGGTGATCAAGGGTGCGAGCGGCAACAACCTGAAGAACATCACGGTCAGCGTGCCGGTGGGGCTGTTCATCTGCGTCACCGGCGTGTCGGGCTCGGGCAAGTCGACGCTGATCAACGACACCCTCTACAGCGCCGTCGCGCGCGATCTTTATGGCAGCTCGGTCGAGCCGGCGCCGCACGAGGCCATCACCGGCGTCGAATTTTTCGACAAGGTGGTCAACGTCGACCAGAGCCCGATCGGCCGCACGCCGCGCTCCAACCCCGCCACATACAGCGGCCTGTTCACGCCGATCCGCGAACTGTTCGCCGGCGTGCCGGCGGCGCGCGAGCGCGGCTACGGGCCGGGGCGCTTCTCGTTCAACGTCAAGGGCGGGCGCTGCGAAGCGTGCCAGGGCGACGGCATGCTCAAGGTCGAAATGCATTTCCTGCCCGACATCTACGTGCCGTGCGACGTCTGCCACAGCAAGCGCTACAACCGCGAGACGCTCGAAATCCAGTACAAGGGCAGGAGCATCCACGAAGTGCTGCAGATGACGGTCGAGCAGGCGGCGGAATTTTTCAGCGCGGTGCCGATGGTCGCGCGCAAGCTGCAGACGCTGCTCGATGTCGGCCTCGGTTACATCACGCTGGGACAAAGCGCGATCACGCTCTCGGGCGGCGAGGCGCAGCGGGTCAAGCTTGCGCTCGAGCTCTCCAAGCGCGACACCGGCCGCACGCTCTACATACTTGACGAGCCGACCACCGGACTGCATTTTCACGACATCGATCTCCTGCTGCGCGTGCTGCACCGGCTGCGCGACCACGGCAATACGGTGGTGGTCATCGAGCACAACCTCGACGTCATCAAGACCGCCGACTGGGTGATCGACCTCGGCCCCGAGGGCGGCGACGGCGGCGGCCGCATCATCGCCGAAGGCCCGCCGGAGGACGTGGCCAGGAACAAAGCGAGCCACACCGGACATTATCTCAAGACTGTGCTGGGCGCGTGAAAGGGATGAGGGCGGAGGGATGAAGGATGAGGGAAAAGCGCAAAATGCAATGTTCGTTGCATGTGGATCCAATCTCTTCAGCCCGCTGTCTGGGTCGATTAAAGAAGCCAACGGCCCAGCGCTTATCGTTCGGGTTTTACCCCTCATCCCTCATCCCTCCGCCCTCATCCCTGTCTTATAACCATGTCACCCCGTGACCTCTTGCTGGGCAGCTTCCACGCCGCGCTCGCCGCCGCCGATCCGCTCAAGATCGTGCCGCGGCATCTGCCGCAGCCGCCCAAAGGCAGGACGCTGGTCATCGGCGCCGGCAAGGCTGCCGCTTCGATGGCGCTCGCGGTGGAGCAGAACTGGCCGGCCGAGGCGCCGCTCGACGGCCTCGTCGTCACGCGCTACCAGCACGGGTTGCTGACCAACCGCATCACGGTGATCGAAGCCGGCCATCCGGTGCCCGACGAATCCGGCGAGAAAGCCGCGCACGAAATCCTGCGCCGCGTGAAAACCCTCACCAAGGACGATCTGCTGCTCGCACTGGTGTCGGGCGGCGGATCCAGCCTGCTGTCGCTGCCGGCAGAGGGTATCGCGATGGCAGAACTGAAATACATTACGAAACAGCTGCTCACGTGCGGCGCGCCGATTCAGGACATGAACGCGGTGCGCAAGCACCTGTCGGCAGTCCAGGGCGGCAGGCTCGCGGCGGCATGCCGCGCGCCGGTCGTCGCGCTGGTGATTTCGGACGTGACCGGCGACGACCCGACGCACATCGCGTCCGGCCCGTGCGCGCCTGATCCGACCACGTACCAGGACGCGCTCGACATTCTCACGCGCTACGCGATCCGGGCGCCGAAAGCGGTGACCGAACATCTGGCGCGCGGCGCGGCGGGCGGGATTCCGGAAACGCCGAAACCGGGGGACAAGTTGTTCCAGCGCGTGGAAAACCGCGTGATCGCCACCGCGCAGGCCTCGCTGCAGGCCGCGGCGCAGTTCTTCATTGCCCATGACATCCACCCGGCCATACTCGGCGATTCGGTGACCGGCGAGGCGCGTGAAGTCGCCAAGGTGTACGGCGCCCTGGCGCGGGAAGTGAAGCAGCACGGATTGCCGTGGCAACCACCGGTGGCGCTGATCTCCGGCGGCGAATGCACGGTAACGGTGAAAGGCGACGGCCGCGGCGGGCGCTGCGCCGAGTTCCTGCTCTCGCTCGCGATCGATCTCGACGGCGCGGAAAACATCCACGCGCTCGCCTGCGACACCGATGGCGTCGACGGCTCCGAGGACAACGCCGGCGCCATCCTCACGCCCGATTCCCTGAAGCGCGCCGGGAAAAAGAAACTCTCCGCCGGCAAGATGCTGGAAAACAACGATGGCTACGGTTTTTTCAGCACCCTCGGCGATCTCGTCGTCACCGGCCCCACGCGCACCAACGTCAACGATTACCGCGTGATCCTCGTCCTCTGAACCGGGTGGCCATCGGAAGCGGCGGCATCTTTGGCGGCTCCAGCGTCAACCCGGCCTTAAAAAAAGCTGATACAGCGTCAGCATGATCTCGATCACGATCAAAATCACGATATAGAGCTCGAGCCGCAACGAGTGCCGGCTCTGTTGCAACTGCAGCAGGGTCTGCGCGGTGTGGGAGATGAGATTGAGCTTGCGGCCGAGCGAGGCATGCCGCTCCTTGATTTCGTACTCGTCCTCGAGCCGGATGAACAGTCCCTCCAGGTCCGGCCGGTCCCACAGCAGTTCCGGTTTCTCGCCGACCTCGATGCGCCCGACCATCAGGTGTTCCGAAAGCAGCATGGTCCCGATGTGCCGGAGCAGATCCTTGGCCCGCGCGCCGATGCTGCCGGTCTGCTGCAGCTCCGATGCCAGCGGCTCGATGCGCTCGAAGCTCCCGGCGATGCGCGCCTCGTACCACGCCAGCATCACGCTCTTGGACAGTATGTCGGCGATGACCTGCATGCGCTCGACGCTGTCGTCGGCGATGAGCAGCGTTTTCTCGCCCATGCCTTCGCGCGCGCCGGGGTCGACCCGCACGTCGATGAATTCCGTCTCCGGCGTCGCGTAGGGCCCGCCGATAAAGGGCTTGAGCTGCTCCAGAAAAGCGACCTCCTCCGGCCCGGTGATGTCGAACAACACCACAACGCCGTAACGGAACAGTACCGCGTTCCCGCCGCCGCGCACGGCGATGGTCAGCGGGTTGGAGGCGAGTTGATCCACCGTCCGCCACGCGCTCAGGTCGATCCGGTCACCGAGCAGCACCGCCCGCGCCCTGAAGGTCTGGCGGTGTTCCTGGGTTGCGCTGGTTATGTCCATGTCGTTATCTCCGCTGCCCGCGTTGTGGTTGCCCGGCGCCGCGGCAGCCTATCGCTTTGCTGAATGCATAATAATTCGTTGTTTTTATTACATTATTTATCATGCGGCGAGGCTGATCGGCTCGCCGGTCTTGAGTCCGAGCAAGCCTGCCGCGCTTGCCGAGTTGGCTGCAACCTCGATTAAGCCGAGGCTGTTCTCGTACCAGAATGCCTCGCCTGCCGGCACTTCGGAAAATACTCGCGCATGGCTGATCGAGCGCCCGCCCGTAACCACGCGCGCGTGCGGCGGAACATTGGCCGCGCGCAATCCGGTAAGAACGTTGCCGTAATGATCGATATGGATGATCTCCGCCAGATCGTCTCCCCCGAACTCGATGTCGAGCCGCGATTTTTCCTGCAGTGATTCGGTGGGCAATTCGCCGCTCGCGATACGCGCCGCCACCGGCGCGAACAGATCGCGGCCGTGGAACGACACCGAAAGCTGCTCCGGCACCCAGGTGATCGGGAAAATTTGCGCGCGATGCGCGCGTGCCGCGACCACCGAGATGAGGCCGTTGTCGGGGCCGACGTACCAGCGGTCGTCGGCGCGCACCATCAGCGGCGCCCGTGCGCCGCCCACGCCGGGATCGACGACCGCGACAGTTACGCTTTCCTCAGGTAACTGATTGGCCAGCGCCGCCAAGAGGTGCGCCGCGGCCTTGACATTGAATGCCGGCGCTTCATGGAACAGGTCGATGACGGTGACGTCCGGCGCATGCTGATGCAGTACCGACCTCACCTGGCCGGCGTAAATGTCGGCGCTCCCGAAGTCGGTGAAAAGAAATATGCCCATGTCTCATGCGCTCGCCTGCCGCCCGGGAAATTCCGGCGCGTCGACGTTGGCGACGTACTGGCGGTAGATCTCGGCGATGCGCGCCAGCACCAGTTCCCTGCCGAGCATGCTGCTCTCGCGCACCGCTGCCTCGAGCACCTCGGGCAGCAGCGCCTCCAGCGCCGCGGAGGATACCGGCGCGTAGCTCAGATGCCAGGGCTCGGGAAAGAATCCGCCGCGCCAGGCGCGATACGGGCGATAGAAACCGAAACGCGCCATGTTCTCGTCGAGCCACTGGTGCAGGCGGTGGAATACCCCGCCCGGCGCCGCCTCCTCCGGCAGCAGCCGCACGCGGTAGTTCTCCGGCAGCGCGGCGCGGTCGATCACGTCGATTTCCGTGCCCCAGTGATGGCGGCTGCCTCCCGGCACCGCGCTCCAGCACACGATGGCGTCGATCAACTCTGCTTCATTCAGCTTCGCATGTTCCCTGACATTGCCATGCGCGTCATAGAGCGGGCGCTCGCCGCGGAATTTCCTGTCCCAGATATTCTGCTGTGCGGCAAAATCGCGGAATGCGCTTACGATCTCGATGACCAGGCCCTCGCGCGCGGCGGCCTCCTTCATCGCGAGGAACGACTCCAGGGTGTCGCTCTGCAGCGCCGCGCGGAGATCGTCGCGCTGCACGACGTGGCTGCGCGCACGGCCGGTCAGTTCGAGTTCGTTCAGCATGTCGAGATTCTAAACCCTCTGCGGCACTGCGGGTCAAAGTCACCGCGCGCCCGCTACAACCAGGATATGAGCATCGCCAGGACCGCTGCCGCCATGATCAGGGTCGCTGCCCAGCCAAGAATCTTGAGGCGCCTTGAGATCACGAATGCGCCCATCACCTCGGATTTCGCGGCCATCAGCATCATCACGGACATGATCGGCACGGCGATCACGCCGTTGACGACGGCGCTCCAGATGAGCGCCCTGATCGGATCGATCGGCGTGAAGTCGATTGCAACGCCGATCAGCGTGGCGATGGCGATGATGCCGTAAAATCCCCGCGCCTCGAGCGGTTTCCTGGAAAGTCCCGTGCGCCATTGCAGGGCCTCGGCCCCCGCGTACGCTGCGGAGCCCGCCAGCACCGGGATCGCCAGCATGCCGGTGCCGATGATGCCGATGCTGAACATCACAAACGCAAAATTCCCGGCGATCGGCCGCAGGGCTTCCGCCGCCTGCGCCGAGGTCTTGATGTCGGTAACGCCGTGCGCGTGCAGCGTCACCGCGGCGGTAAGCATGATAAACAGGGCGATAAGATTGGAAAAACCCATGCCGATATAAGTGTCGACCTTGATCCTCCAGAGATTCTTCTTTGCCTGCTCGGGGGCGGAGATCAGCGGCGACGCGTCGGCATCGGCATTCTGGTCCTCCACTTCCTGCGATGCCTGCCAGAAAAAGAGGTACGGGCTGATCGTCGTGCCAAACACCGCGACCATGGTCAGCACATAATCGGCACGGAACGCAATTGCGGGCCACAGCAGATTTACCAGCACTTCAGTCCATGGCACCTGTACCGCAAACACGGTGGCGACATACGCGAACAGGGCAAGCACCATCCATTTGAGCAGCGGCGCGTAGCGCGGGTAGGGCATGAATACCTGCAACAGCAGCGACACTACGCCGATCATCACTGCGTGGCCGTGCGGCGGCCCGCCGATCATGAGTTGCAGTGCCTCCCCCATTGCACCGATGTCCGCGGCGATGTTGATGGTGTTGGCGAAGAGCAGCAGCGACACCAGGATATACAGCAGCCATGGCGGATAGAATCGGCGGATATTGGCAGTGACGCCCATTCCGGTGACGCGCCCGATGCGGGCACTGACCACCTGGATGCCGACCATGAGCGGATAAGTAAAAAGCACCGCCCACAGCATGCCGAACCCGAACTGTGCGCCGGCCTGGGAATAGGTGGCAATGCCGCTCGGGTCGTCGTCGGCCGCACCGGTAACCAACCCCGGCCCCAGCTGACGCAGCACATAGCGGATGCGCCCCACTGCGCTCGAGGTTTCCTTATCCGGTTGCGTCTGCAAATCCACCTGGACTCCGACTGACTTCAATGCGTTAGACGTTTGGCGCGCGACCGGTTACGGCGGCGCGCAGTTCATGGTTCCGTTAATTAGCGGGGACCGGCCGGTTCAGAAAAACAAAAAGCCGGGAATTACCCCGGCTTCTTGTCATCTCTTTGCAGCCACTTCCTATGCTGCTGCCTGTGCCGGCGCGGCTTTTTCCTTCTTCGCGCCTTTCTTGGCTTCCTTCGTCTCGCTTTCTTCTTTCTGCTCCGGGCGGTCCATCAGCTCGACCACCGCCATCGGGGCATTGTCGCCCTTGCGAAAACCGAACTTGAGAATGCGCAGATAACCACCGTTACGCTTGGCATAGCGCGGCCCGATCTCGGCGAAGAGCTTGACCACGATATCGCGGTCGCGCAGGCGATCGAACGCAAGCCGGCGGTTGGCCAGCGAAGGCTTCTTGCCGAGCGTGATGATCGGCTCAATGACGCGCCGCAGCTCCTTCGCCTTGGGCAGCGTGGTCTTGATGACCTCGTGCTTGAGCAGCGAATTGGTCATGTTGCGCAGCATCGCCAGGCGATGGCTGCTGGTGCGGTTGAGCTTTCGTAATCCGTGACGGTGACGCATTGTTCGTTCCTCACTGAAGGATAGTGGATGAAGGCTGGATCGGCGCTGCTTTGCGCCCTACCGGATCCGTCCGTCTTCCGCCATCCTTGTATTTAAACCTTTTCCAGGCCTGCCGGCGGCCAGCTCTCGAGCTTCATGCCGAGCGTAAGACCGCGCGAAGCGAGCACTTCTTTGATCTCGTTGAGCGACTTGCGGCCGAGGTTCGGAGTTTTCAGAAGCTCGGTCTCGGTGCGCTGGATGAGATCGCCGATATAGTAGATGTTCTCGGCTTTGAGACAGTTCGCCGAGCGCACGGTGAGCTCGAGGTCATCGACCGGCCTGAGCAGGATGGGATCGATCTGGGTCGCCTTCTTTTCCTCGATCTGCGCCGGCATCCCCTTCAGGTCGGCAAACACGGAGAGCTGCTCGACCAGGATGCGCGCGGCATAGCGCACCGCTTCCTCGGGCTCGATCGCGCCGTTGGTTTCGATGTCCATGATCAGCTTGTCGAGATCGGTGCGCTGTTCGACGCGCGCGGACTCGACCGAGTAGCTGACTCGGCGCACCGGGCTGAATGAAGCATCGAGCATGATGCTGCCGACGCTGCGGCCTTCCTCGCCTTCGGCCTTGCGGCTGGTGGCGGCGACATAACCGCGGCCATGCTTGACACCGATCTGCATGTCCAGCTTGCCGCCGGGCGCGAGGTGCGCAATCACGTGCTCGGGATTGACGATCTCCACGTCGTGCATCGGCTCGATGTCGCCGGCCGTGACTACGCCTTCGCCGGACTTCTTGAGCGTGAGCGTCGCCTCTTCGCGGTTGTGGAGCTTGAGGACGATGCCCTTGAGATTGAGCAGGATGTCGACCACGTCTTCCTGCACGCCATCGAGCGTGGAGTATTCGTGCAACACGCCGGCGATCTGGACTTCAGTCGCGGAATAGCCGGGCATCGACGACAGCAGGGTGCGGCGGAGCGCATTGCCCAGCGTATGGCCGTAGCCGCGCTCGAACGGCTCCATCGTGAGCTTGGCGTGATACGGCGTGATGTTCTGCACGTCGATAATGCGAGGCTTAAGGAACACACTGCTTTGCATGGCTCAAAACCCTCTTGGAAATTACTTCGAGTAAAGCTCGACGATGAGCGACTCGTTGATCGTTGACGGCAATTCCGAGCGCTGCGGGCGCGCCTTGAAGGTGCCCTTGAGCGCCTTGGCGTCGACTTCGAGCCATTCCGGATAGCCGCGGGACTCGGCCGCCTCGGCCGCGCCCTTGATGCGCAGTTGTTCCTTGGCGCCCTGCACGACCTCGACCACATCGCCGGGACGGCACTGGAATGACGGAATATTGACGCGTCTGCCGTTCACGAGAATGCCGTTGTGACGGACGATCTGGCGCCCTTCGGTGCGCGAAGCGCCGAAGCCCATGCGATAAACGACACTGTCCAGCCTGCTTTCCAGAATCTGCAGCAGCGCTTCGCCGGTAACTGTCTTGCGGCGCGAGGCCTCCTGGTAGTTCTTGCGGAACTGCCGCTCGAGCAGGCCGTAGATGCGGCGCACTTTCTGCTTTTCACGCAGCTGCACACCGTAACCGGAGAGGCGCGTGTTTTTCTGACCGTGCTGCCCGGGCGGATAGTTGCGGCGCTCGATGGCGCACTTGTCGGTAAAACACTTCTCGCCCTTGAGGAACAGCTTCTCGCCCTCACGGCGGCACTGGCGACATTTTGCGTCGAGATTCCTTGCCACTTTGGGATCTCCTTTAGATACGGCGTTTTTTCGGCGGTCGGCAGCCGTTGTGCGGCACCGGGGTCACGTCCGAAATACTGGTGATTTTAAAACCGACGGCATTGAGCGCCCTGACCGCGGACTCGCGGCCCGGTCCCGGGCCTTTGATGCGCACTTCGATATTCTTCACACCGCACTCCTGGGCAAGCTTGCCGGCCTGTTCGGACGCAATCTGCGCCGCAAACGGTGTCGACTTGCGCGAGCCTTTGAAGCCGCTGCTGCCGGAGGTGGCCCATGCCAGCGTGTTGCCCTGGCGGTCGGTGATGGTCACGATGGTGTTGTTAAAGGATGCGTGAACATGGGCGATGCCTTCCGCCACGTTCTTCTTGACCTTCTTGCGCACCCGGGTGCTAGCTTTTGCCATATCGCTTTACCTTTGCACTCAATCTTTATACTGGAGCTGCTTTTTGCATCTTTACCGCCGCCTTGCGCGGGCCCTTGCGGGTGCGCGCGTTGGTGCGCGTGCGCTGGCCCCGCACCGGCAGCCCCGCGCGATGCCGCTTGCCGCGCCAGGTGCCCAGATCCATCAGACGCTTGATGTTCATCGACACTTCGCGCCGCAGGTCGCCTTCGATCGCGAACCGCGTGACCTGCTCGCGCAACTTGTCCATATCGGAATCAGACAAGTCCTTGATTTTGCTTGTAACTTGTATTCCTGCCGCCTCGCAAATCGCGCGCGCACGACTGCGGCCGATGCCGTAAATCGCGGTCAGCGCGATTTCCGCATGCTGATGATTTGGAATGTTTACGCCACCAATCCGGGCCATGTGCTACCCCAAAAACGGAAAACTTTCGATTTTAACGCCTAACCAGCTAATTTTCAATTCAAAATCAGCCGGTCAGCCCTGGCGCTGCTTGTGGCGGGGATCCGTGCAAATCACCCGCACCACACCCTTGCGCTTGACCACCTTGCAGTTGCGGCAAATCTTTTTTACCGATGCGCGCACTTTCATATGTCGCTCCTTCTAAGCTCTTACTTCGCCCGAAACACGATGCGCCCGCGGGTAAGGTCATACGGCGTCAATTCCACCGTCACCTTGTCGCCCGGCAGGATGCGGATGTAGTGCATCCGCATCTTGCCCGATATGTGTGCGAGCAGCACGTGGTCGTTTTCCAGTTTTACCCGGAATGTTGCATTGGGCAGGTTCTCTACGACCTCACCCTGCATCTGTATCGTTTCTTCTTTCGCCATCAGCGCGTTGGAAACATGCCACCCTTGAAATTGGCTTTCTTGAGCAGGCTCTCGTACTGGTGCGACATCATGTACGCCTGCACCTGGGCCATGAAATCCATGGTTACCACCACGATGATCAGGAGGCTGGTGCCCCCGAAATAAAACGGCACATTCTTCCAAACGATCAGCGCCTCCGGCAGCAGGCACACCAGCGTCACGTAGATCGCGCCGGTAAGCGTCAGTCTCAGCGTGATTTTCTCGATGTAGCGCGCGGTCTGATCGCCCGGCCGGATGCCCGGCACGAAAGCGCCGCTTTTCTTCAGGTTGTCCGCCGTCTCCTTCGGGTTGAACACCAGCGCGGTGTAGAAGAAGCAGAAGAAAATAATCGCCGAAGCGTAAAGGATCGTATAGATCGGCTGCCCCGGATGCAGCGTGGCCGCAATGTTCTTGAGCCAGTCCATGCCTTCGCTCGAGCCGAACCAGCCGCCCAGCGTCGCCGGAAACAGGATGATCGACGAAGCAAAAATCGGCGGGATCACGCCCGACATATTGAGCTTCAACGGCAGGTGCGACGTCTGGCCGCCGTAAATCTTGCGCCCGACCTGGCGCTTCGCATAATTGACCAGGATCTTCCTCTGGCCGCGCTCGACGAAGCATACGAAGGCGGTAACCCCTACCACCACCGCAAAAATGAACAGCACCACCGGGATCGAGAACGCACCGGTGCGCGCCAGTTCCAGGGTGCCGCCGACGGCATTGGGAAAGCCCGCCGCAATACCGGCGAAAATAATGAGGGAAATGCCGTTGCCGACGCCACGCTCGGTGATCTGCTCGCCGAGCCACATCAGGAACATGGTGCCTGTCACCAGCGTGACCATCGCCGTCAGGCGGAAACTGACCCCTGGTTCGATTACCAGTCCGCGTTGGGACTCGAGCGCAATGGCGATGCCCAGCCCCTGGAACAGCGCGAGCGCTGCCGTGCCGTAACGGGTGTATTGGGTAATCTTGCGCCGTCCCGACTCGCCCTCTTTTTTAAGCGCTTCCAGCGTCGGGGACGCGACCGTCATCAGTTGCATGATAATCGATGACGAAATGTAGGGCATGATGCCGAGCGCGAAAATCGAGAAGCGCGACAGCGCGCCGCCCGAGAACATGTTGAACATGTCGAGAATGCCGCCCCGCTGCGACTTGAACAGCTCCGCCAGCTGCAGCTGGTCGATGCCCGGCACCGGGATAAACGACCCGATACGGAACACGATCAGCGCGCCGAGCAGGAACAACAGGCGACGTTTCAAGTCGCCCATTTTGCCCGAAGCCAGCAGAGATTCGTTGGTTGCCAAAGTTATTCAGCCTTGTCCTTGGCCGCGCCGCCGGCTTTGCTCTTGCCTTTGGCCCGCGCTTTTACTTCCTGCGCAGCGGTATCTGCCTTGGCCGGGGCCGCATCCTCGATCGAGCCGCCCGCTGCCTCGATGGCGGCACGCGCGCCCTTGCTGACCCGCAGCCCTTTCAACGCGACCTTGCGCTTGATCTCACCGGACAGGATCACCTTGGCGTACAGCGTGAGCGCCGGCACCACCTTCGCTGCCTTGAGCGCAGCGAGATCGATCACGTCCACTTTCATTTTGTGCAGTTCGTCGAGCCGCACTTCGGCGGTATCCCCCGCGAGCGGCGAGACGAAGCCGCGCTTGGGCAGGCGCCGCTGCAACGGCATCTGGCCGCCCTCGAAACCGACTTTGTGATAGCCGCCGGCGCGGGAGCTCTGTCCTTTGTGACCCCGCCCTGCGGTCTTTCCCAGGCCCGAGCCAATACCACGGCCGACGCGTTTCTTATAATGCTTGGCGCCGGTTGCCGGCTTGATGTTGTTGAGCTGCATTTAGCCCTCGCACCTGACGAGATAGGACACCTTGTTGATCATGCCGCGGATAGCGGGCGTGTCATCGACTTCCACGGTGTGATTGATCCGGCGCAGGCCCAGGCCGCGCACCGACGCGCGGTGTTCGGGCTTGGTGCCGATTACGCTTTTCAGAAGCGTCACCTTGAGTTTTTTGCTCTGTGCCATGGATTACCCCGTGATTTCCTCGACCGACTTGCCACGCTTGGCTGCGATTTCTGCCGGAGTGTTCATCCTGGTCAGGCCGTCGATGGTCGCGCGCACCACATTGTATGGATTGGTGGAACCCAGGCACTTGGCGAGAATATTGGTCACCCCCATCACCTCGAGCACCGCCCGCACCGGACCGCCGGCGATGATACCCGTGCCTTCATGGGCCGGCTGCATGTAAACCCGCGCTGCGCCGTGACGCCCGATTACCGTATGCTGCAGCGTGCCGTTCTTCAGCTGGACCTTGACCATTTTGCGGCGGGCCTCTTCCATCGCCTTCTGCACCGCAACCGGCACTTCGCGTGATTTGCCCTTGCCCATGCCGATGCTGCCGTCGCCGTCGCCGACCACGGTCAGCGCTGCAAAACCGAGCACGCGGCCGCCCTTAACCACCTTGGTCACGCGGTTGATCGCAACCATTTTCTCGCGCAGGCCGTCGCTGCGTTCCTCGCCGCCGCCGTGCATTTTCCCTGCCTGTATTTTCGCCATGACGTATCCCGGGTATTAGAACTTTAGGCCGTGCTCACGCGCCGCTTCTGCGAGCGCCTTGATCCGGCCATGAAACCTGTAGCCACCGCGATCAAAAGCGACCGCCTCGATACCGAGCTTCTTGGCTTTTTCGGCGATACGCTTGCCGACCTCTGCCGCGGCCGCGACATTGCTTCCGCTTTTCAGCTGCTTGCGCGCATCCGCTTCCGCCGTCGACGCGGCAGCCAGCACCTTGGCGCCAGAGGCGTCAATGACCTGGGCATAGATGTGGCTGTTGGTGCGATGCACCGCCAGCCGCACCGCTTTCAGCTCCGCGATCTTGGCGCGGGTCCGGCGCGCCCGCCGCAAACGTGCTTGATTTTTGTCAATCATGTGTCACTCGCTTACTTCTTCTTGGTTTCCTTGAGCACAATCCGCTCACCGGCGTAACGTACGCCCTTGCCCTTGTACGGTTCGGGGCTGCGATACCGCCGCACTTCCGCAGCAACCTGGCCAACAGTCTGCTTGTCCATGCCCTTGATCACGATCTCGGTCTGAGTCGGCGTCTCGGCTTTGATCCCCTTCGGCATCTGGTGCACAATCGGATGCGAGAACCCAAGCGTGAGATTCAGCTTGTCGCCTTGCGCCTGGGCGCGGTAGCCGACGCCAACCAGCGTCAACTTTTTCTCGAAACCCTTGCTGACGCCATCCACCATGTTGGCGACGAGCGCCCTCATCGTGCCCGACATGGCGTTGGCCTGCCGGGAGTTATGAGCCATCGTGAACTCGAGGTGGTTCTCGACTTTTTCCACCTTGACGTTCGGCGACAGCTTCTGTGTAAGCACCCCGAGCGGCCCCTTCACCGAGATTTCACTCTGAGTGAGGGTCACTTCGACTTTTGCCGGCAGCACCACCGGATTCTTTGCAATTCTCGACATCGCTTTGCTCCGCTTCGCTTACTAGGCCACGATGCACAATACTTCGCCGCCGACCCCGAGGCCCCGCGCCTTGCGATCGGTCATCACGCCTTTCGACGTCGATACGATTGCAATGCCGAGCCCGTTCATCACGTTCGGAATATCGCGGCTCGGCTTGTACATCCGCAGCCCCGGGCGGCTGATGCGTTCGATCTTCTCAATCACCGGACGGCCAGCATAATATTTAAGGCTGATTTCGAGCAGCGGCTTGCCGCTATTCGCGCGCACCGCGAAATCCTCGATATAGCCCTCATCCTTCAGCACCTTGGCAATCGCCGCTTTCAGCTTGCTTGCCGGGATGGCTACCGCCTGTTTCTCCGACAGCTGCGCATTGCGAATGCGCGTAAGCATATCGGCGACCGGATCACTCATACTCATTGATCTTCTCCTGAACCTACCAGCTGGCCTTGATCACGCCCGGAATCTCCCCGCGCATCGCAATGTCGCGCAACTTGCCACGCGCCAAGCCAAACTTGCGAAATACGCCGCGCGGACGACCCGTCAGCGCGCAGCGATTGCGCAACCTTACCGGGGAAGCATTCCTCGGCAGTTTCTGCAGTTTGAGCCGCGCTTCATAGCGCTCTTCCGGGGAAAGCTTCTGATTGTTGACGATCACCATCAGTTCCGCGCGCTTGGCGGCAAATTTCTTGACGGTGTCGCGACGCTTCAGGTCACGGTTGATCAGGGCCGTTTTTGCCATATAAGTCGTTCCTCAGTTCCTGAACGGAAATTTGAATGCCGAGAGGAGAGCTCTTCCTTCCACATCGGTCTTGGCGGTGGTTGAAATCGTAATATTCATGCCGCGGATCGCGTCGATCTTGTCGTACTCGATCTCCGGAAAAATGATCTGCTCTTTGACACCCATGTTGTAGTTGCCGCGACCGTCGAAAGACTTGCCGGATATGCCGCGGAAGTCGCGGATACGCGGCATCGCAATGTTGACCAGCCGGTCCAGAAACTCATACATGCGTGCACCGCGCAACGTCACTTTGCAGCCGATCGGATAACCTTCCCGGATCTTGAAGGTCGCGATAGATTTGCGCGACTTGGTGACCAGGGGCTTCTGGCCCGCGATCTTCTGCATGTCGCCAACCGCATTGTCCATGATCTTCTTGTCGGCGACCGCCTCGCCCACGCCCATGTTCAGCACGATTTTTTCGATTCGCGGCACCTGCATCACGCTCTTGTAGCCGAACTGCTTGGTCAGATCCTTGATCACGGTCTCGCGATAATGCACGCTCAACCGTGCCGGCCCCGCTGGCTTGGCCGGCTTCGCCGGTTTTGTCTCTTTGACTTCCTGCTCAGGCTTGGCCTGTTTGGCCGGTTTGGCCGCCTTGGCTTCCTTCGCCGGTTTGGCCGCTTTGGCCGCTTTGGCCGCTTTGGTGTCTTTTTCCGCGCTCATACGTCAACCACTTCGCCATTGGACTTGTAAAAACGCACGCGACGGCCGTCCTCCAGCACCTTGATACCGACACGGTCAGCCTTCTTGGTTGCCGAATTGAACAAGCCCACATTGGAAATATGCAACGGCATTTCCTTGTCGATGATGCCACCCGAGAGGCCCTTCGCCGGATTCGGGCGCTGGTGCTTTTTCACTTTGTTGGCGCCTTCCACCAGGACATGCTCCGCATCGACGATCTTGAGCACCGAGCCCCGTTTGCCACGGTCCTTGCCGGTCAGCACGATTACATCGTCACCTTTTCTGATCTTGCGCATGATATGTTCTCTCCTACAGCACTTCCGGAGCGAGCGACACGATCTTCATGAAGCGCTCGGTCCTCAATTCGCGCGTCACAGGCCCGAAAATACGCGTACCGATCGGCTCGAGCTTCGGATTGAGCAGCACTGCGGCATTGCCGTCGAACTTGATCATCGAGCCGTCGTTGCGCCGCACACCCTTGGCGGTACGCACCACGACGGCGTTGTAAATCTCGCCCTTCTTGACGCGGCCACGCGGCGCCGCATCCTTGATGCTGACTTTGATCACGTCACCGATCCCCGCATAACGCCGCTTGGAGCCGCCGAGCACCTTGATGCACATCACTGCGCGCGCACCGGTATTGTCGGCAACATCCAGAATAGACTGCATCTGAATCATTTTTTTGCTTCCTGCTTAAAAATCTCTTCTTCAACTTGGACCGTTTGCCGGCGGCAACGACCAGTATTGAAGCCCGTTCGGGTCGAACCTCCGCGCTTGATAATTCCGGCGCAGAGAAAAAGTTGCTATCAGTTCAGCGAAGGCCGGCCCGCAAGGCGAGTTGAGCCGAACCAAAAAAGCAAAATATTATATAACTATCCGCACGCTTCCGCAAGCAGCGATCAGGCGGCGCGGGCCTTCTCGACCAGCTTGACGACCCGCCACGCCTTGGTTCTGGCAAGCGGCCGGCACTCTTCGATCAGGACCAGATCGCCCTCATGAAATTCGTTCTTTTCATCGTGGGCGTGGTATTTTTTCGACCGGGTCATGATCTTGCCATACAGCGGATGCTTGACGCGCCGCTCGACCAGCACAGTTACGGTTTTTTCCATTTTGTCGCTGACTACGCGCCCGCTCAGCGTGCGTTTGTTGGCTTCGCTCATGCTTTAACCTGTTCCGCCGCTTTCTCGGTCATTATGGTGCGCAAGCGCGCGATATCGCGGCGCACCTCTTTCAACTTGCTGGTATTGGAAAGCTGCTGCGTCGCTTTCTGCATACGCATGGAAAACTGCGCCTTAAGCAGCGACGCCAGCTCCTGTTGCAGCTCGTCAGCCGACTTTGTCCTCAATTCGCTTGCATTCATGGTTTAACCTCCGACCTGACGGTGCACAAAGGTGGTCGTGATCGGCAGCTTCGACGCCGCCAGCCGGAACGCCTCTTTCGCCATCGCTTCGTCAACACCATCCATCTCGTACAGTACCTTTCCCGGCTGGATCTCGGCAACCCAGTATTCCGGGTTACCCTTGCCGTTGCCCATGCGCACTTCCGCCGGTTTCTGTGAAATCGGCTTGTCGGGGAAAATGCGGATCCAGATCCGGCCGCCGCGTTTGATGTAGCGCGTCATGGCACGGCGCGCCGCCTCGATCTGACGCGCAGTGAGGCGACCGCGACCGATCGCCTTCAGCGCGTACTCGCCGAAGCTCACTTTGTTGCCGCGGGTCGCAATGCCTTTGTTGCGGCCCTTCTGTTCTTTGCGGTATTTACGTCTGGCTGGCTGTAGCACGTTTCGCTCCTGTCTTTGCTGCCGGCTTTCTCGGCTTCCGTGCCGGCTTTTCCGGCTCCACCGCCGGCGTTACCGCGCCAGGCACCACCGTCGGTTGCTCGTTCTTCGCCAACACTATTCCCTTGAACACCCATACCTTGATACCAATAATGCCGTAGGTGGTCTTGGCTTCAGAAACCCCGTAGTCGATATCCGCCCGCAGTGTGTGCAGCGGCACACGCCCTTCGCGATACCACTCGGTACGGGCAATCTCCGCGCCATTAAGCCGTCCCGCGCTCATGATCTTGATGCCCTGGGCGCCCAGCCGCATGGCATTGGTGATGGCGCGCTTCATCGCGCGGCGGAACATGATGCGTTTCTGCAGTTGCTGAGCGATGGAATCAGCAATCAATTGCGCGTCGATCTCGGGTTTACGCACTTCCTCGATATTGACGTGCACCGGCACGCCAAGCAATTTCTGCAGTTCTGCTTTCAGCGACTCGATATCCTCGCCCTTTTTGCCGATTACCACGCCCGGGCGCGCGCTGTAGATCGTAATGCGCGCGTTCTTCGCCGGCCGCTCGATCACGACCCGGCTCACCGCGGCGTGCGCGAGCCGCTTTTTAAGAAAGTCGCGGACCTTGATGTCTTCGTTAAGCATGGTCGCGAAATTCTTGCTGTTCGCATACCAGCGCGATGACCAGTTGCGATTGACCGCGAGACGAAATCCCGTCGGATGTATTTTCTGACCCATGGTTATTTCCTTCCGTCGCCGACCGTCACGTAAATGTGGCAGGTCGGTTTCAAGATTTGCACGCCGCGGCCTTTGGCACGTGTCGAAAAGCGCTTGAGCACCGGACCTTTCTCGACATGGATAAGCGTCACCTTGAGCTCATCGATGTCGGCGCCGTCGTTGTGCTCGGCGTTGGCGATCGCCGATTCCAGCACCTTGCGGATGATCGTCGCGCCCTTCTTGGGGTTGAACTGCAGGATGCTGAGCGCATTCTCGACCGACTGGCCGCGTATGAGATCAGCCACCAGACGGCCTTTCTGGGCCGAGAGCCGCACCCCGCGCAGTTTTGCTATGGTGTTCATGCTCTATTCCTTAAGACTTGGGAGCCGCTGCTGCCGGCGTCGGACTGGCTTTCTTGTCGGCGGCCACCGAACCCGCTCTCGAGTGCCCCTTGAAACTCCGGGTATGCGAAAACTCGCCGAGTTTGTGTCCAACCATGTTTTCCGTTACATAGACCGGGATATGCTGTTTGCCGTTGTGCACGGCAATGGTCAGGCCGACGAAATCCGGCAGGACGGTCGAACGCCGCGACCAGGTCTTGATCGGGCGCTTGTCGTTGTTGCTGCGCGCGGTTTCCACCTTCTTCATCAGATGGTGGTCTACGAACGGGCCTTTCTTGATCGAACGTGCCATGAGCTACCTCTTAACCGATACTTTTAGCATGACGGCGACGCACGATCATGCTGTTGGTGCGCTTGTTCTTGCGCGTACGATACCCTTTGGTCAGCGTGCCCCACGGGCTCACCGGATGCCGGCCGGCGGCCGTTTTACCCTCGCCACCGCCGTGCGGATGGTCGATCGGGTTCATCGCCACGCCGCGCACGGTCGGCCGCACGCCGCGCCAACGCACCCGCCCTGCCTTGCCGATCGATTCCAGCGAATGCTCTTCGTTACCGACCTCGCCGATTGTCGCGCGGCAATTGACGTGAACTTTCCGGATTTCACCGGAGCGCAGACGCAATTGCGCGTAATCGCCTTCGCGTGCCAGCAACTGCACCGAAGTGCCGGCGGCACGTGCAATTTGGGCGCCTTTACCCGGAAGCATCTCGACGCAGTGGATGGTAGTGCCAACCGGAATGTTCCTGAGCGGCAGCGTGTTGCCGACCTTGATCGGAGCATCCACTCCGGTCATCAGCTGCATCCCCACCGACACGCCCTTGGGCGCGATAATGTAGCGGCGCTCGCCATCGGCATAGCACAACAGCAACAGATGGGCGCTGCGGTTCGGATCGTACTCAAGGCGTTCGACTTTGGCCGCGATGCCGTCCTTGTCGCGCTTGAAATCGATGACGCGGTAGTGGTGCTTGTGACCACCGCCCTGATGGCGCATGGTAACGTGGCCGTGGCTGTTACGCCCGGCCTTTTTCGACTGGCTTTCGGTAAGCTTCGCTGCCGGTTTGCCCTTGTGCAATCCGGGCGTAACGACCTTGACCAGCGACCGCCGACCGGGAGACGTCGGTTTGACTTTGACTAGCATTACTTGGCCTCCCCTTCAGCAAAGTTGATTTCCTGGCCGGGTTTCAGGCACACGTAGGCCTTTTTCCAGTGATTGCGCCGCCCGATGAAACGGCCGGAACGCTTTTCCTTGCCCCGGACATTCACGATTCGCACGGCCGAGACCTCGAGCTTCTGGTCCTTCTTGCTGAACATCAGTTCGACGGCCGCCTTGATCTCGGGTTTGGTTGCATCCGGCGCGACGCGGAATACGACCTGATTGCTTTTCTCGCCGACAAAGGTGCTTTTTTCGGAGATCACCGGAGCAAGCAGCACCTGCATCAGACGCTCTGCGTTGTAGGCGCTCATCGCAGCATCTCCTCTATCTTGGCAACAGCGCTCTTGGTCATCAGCACCTTGGCGTGGCGCATCAGGCTCACCGGATCGGCGTAGCGCACGTCGATAATGTTAACGTTGGGCAGGTTGCGCGATGACAACATCAGATTGTCGTCAAGGCTGTCCGTGATGATCAGCACGTCTTCCAGCCCCATGCCTTTGAGCTTTTGTGCAAGAAGCTTGGTCTTCGGCGCATCGATGCTGAAGGTATCGACCACTGCCAGACGGTCCTCGCGCGCGAGTTGAGACAGGATCGAACATACGCCGGCACGGAACATCTTCTTGTTGACCTTGTGGCTGAAATTCTCGTCCGGCAGATTTGGAAAAATCCTGCCGCCGCCACGCCACAACGGGCTCGACGTCATACCGGCGCGCGCATGTCCAGTCCCTTTTTGGCGCCACGGCTTCTTGGTCGAGTGCTTGACGGTGCCGCGATCCTTCTGCGCCCGCGTACCGCTACGCGCATTGGCGAGATACGCCGTCACTACCTGGTGTATCAATGCTTCGTTATATTCGCGCCCGAATGCAGTATCGGACGCCGAAACCGAGGCGGTCGGCTTGCCTTGTTCGTTGATTAGTTTAAGTTCCATCGCGCACCTGCCTTACTTGGCAGCGGCAGCTTTCGCTGCCTTGCCGGATACGGCGGATTTACCCGCCTTGACCGCCGGATACACGGCAACGTCGCCGCCCTTGGAGCCCGGCACCGCGCCGCGAATCAGCAGCAGCTGGCGCTCAGCGTCGATACGGACTATTTCCAGATTTTGGGCAGTGCGGTTAACGGCGCCCAGATGGCCCGCCATTTTCTTGCCTGGGAAAACCCGGCCCGGGTCCTGCGCCATACCGATCGAGCCGGGCTTGTTGTGCGACACCGAGTTGCCGTGGCTCGCGCGGTTCGACGAAAAGTGATGGCGCTTGATGACGCCGCTGAAACCTTTGCCCTGCGATACGCCGGAGACGTCGACCTTTTGACCGACTTCGAAAATATCGGCGCCGATTGTGCCCCCGACCTTGATGTCGGTAAGCTTCTCGGCTGTCACGCGGAATTCCTTGAGCATGCGGCCGGCTTCGACGCCGGCCTTGGCGAAATGGCCGGCAGCGGCCTTGTTAACGCGGCGCGCGCGGCGCTTGCCGAAAGTCACCTGCACCGCCGCATAGCCATCGGTGTCAGGCTTTTTGATCTGGGTTACGCGGTTGTTCGACACGTCGACGACCGTCACCGGGATGGAATCGCCATCGTCGGTAAATACGCGCGTCATGCCGATCTTGCGGCCTACAAGTCCTAAAGTCATTTTTTTCACCTTTTAAAAAGGCGCCAGTTGCAATTGACTGGCAATTCTAAATTTCCGCCGCAGATGCGGCGTGATTACTTACTATCTGTTTACAGCTTGATTTCCACGTCTACGCCAGCGGGCAGGTCGAGCTTCATCAGTGCGTCGACCGTCTTGTCGGTAGGATCAATAATGTCCATCAGACGCAAGTGCGTGCGGATCTCGAGCTGGTCGCGCGACGTCTTGTTGACGTGCGGCGAACGCAGGATGTCGAAACGCTGCTTGCGGGTCGGCAACGGCACGGGGCCCTTGACGACCGCGCCGGTACGCTTCGCAGTATCGACGATCTCGAGCGCCGATTGGTCGATCAACCGATAGTCGAACGCCTTCAACCGGATGCGAATTTTCTGGCTTTTGACGGTGGCCATTTCCGTTACTCGATGACTTTGGCGACGACGCCGGCGCCCACGGTGCGGCCGCCCTCGCGAATCGCAAACCGCAGACCCTCTTCCATCGCAATGGGCTGAATCAGCGCCACCGTGATCGACACATTGTCCCCAGGCATCACCATCTCCGTGCCCTGCGCCAGCTCGATCGAGCCCGTCACGTCCGTCGTGCGGAAGTAAAACTGCGGCCGATACCCATTGAAAAACGGCGTATGCCGGCCACCCTCGTCCTTCGACAGCACGTAGATCTCGGCCGTGAACTTGGTGTGCGGCGTAATGCTGCCCGGCTTCGCCAGCACCTGACCGCGCTCCACCTCTTCACGCTTCGTGCCCCGCAGCAATATCCCGACGTTGTCCCCCGCCTGCCCCTGGTCCAGCAGCTTGCGGAACATCTCCACGCCCGTGCACACCGTCTTCAGCGTCGGCTTCAACCCCACAATCTCAATCTCTTCGCCAACCTTGATCACCCCGCGCTCCACGCGGCCCGTCACCACCGTGCCCCGGCCCGAGATGGAGAACACGTCCTCCACCGGCATCAGGAACGGACCATCAATCGCGCGCTTCGGCTCCGGAATGTAGCTGTCCAGCGCCTCCGCCAGCTTGAATATCGCCCCCTCACCCATCTCGCTGGTGTCACCCTCCAGCGCCTTCAGCGCCGAACCAATGATGATCGGCGTGTCATCCCCAGGAAATTCATACTTCGACAGCAGCTCCCGCACTTCCATCTCCACCAGCTCCAGAAGCTCCTTGTCGTCCACCATGTCCGCTTTGTTCATGAACACAATGATGTACGGCACCCCCACCTGGCGCGCCAGCAGAATGTGCTCGCGCGTCTGCGGCATCGGGCCGTCGGCCGCCGATACCACCAGAATCGCACCGTCCATCTGCGCCGCACCCGTGATCATGTTCTTCACGTAGTCCGCGTGCCCCGGGCAGTCCACGTGCGCGTAGTGACGCTTCGCCGTCTCATACTCCACGTGCGCCGTGTTGATCGTGATCCCCCGCGCCTTCTCCTCCGGCGCCGAGTCAATCTGCGCGTAGCTGCGTCGCCTCGCCACCATACTTCTTCGCCAGAATCATCGTCATCGCCGCCGTCAGCGTCGTCTTCCCGTGATCCACGTGTCCAATCGTCCCCACGTTCACGTGCGGCTTCGTCCGCTCAAACTTGCCCTTCGCCATAATCGTGTCCCCTGTTACCGGTTACTTCTTGTTAATGATCGCTTCCGCCACGTTCTTCGGCGCCTCAGCGTAGTGCTTGAATTCCATGGTGTAGGTCGCGCGGCCCTGCGACAGCGACCTGAGCGCCGTCGAATAGCCGAACATCTCGGAGAGCGGCACTTCGGCGCGGACCACCTTGCCGCCGCCTACCATGTCCTCCATGCCCTGAATCGTGCCGCGCCGCGAACTGAGGTCGCCGACGACGTTGCCCATGAAGTCCTCGGGCGTTTCCACCTCGACCGCCATGATCGGCTCGAGCAGCGTCGGATTGGCGCGGCGCAGACCTTCCTTGAGCGCTATCGAGCCCGCCATCTTGAACGCGTTCTCGTTCGAGTCGACCTCGTGGTATGAGCCGTCGAACAGGGTGACCTTGACGTCCACCACCGGGAAGCCGGCGAGCACGCCATTGGGAATCGTCTCGAGTAACCCCTTCTGCACCGCCGGGATGTATTCACGCGGCACCGAGCCGCCCTTGATGGCGTCGACGAATTCGTAGCCTTTGCCCGCCTCGTTCGGCTCGACCTTGAGCCAGACGTGGCCGTACTGGCCGCGGCCGCCCGACTGCTTGATGAATTTGCCCTCGACCTTGTCGCAGACCTTCCTGATGGTCTCGCGATAGGCCACCTGCGGCGCCCCGACATTGGCTTCTACGCCGAATTCGCGTTTCATGCGATCGACGATGATTTCCAGGTGCAGTTCGCCCATGCCGGAAATGATGGTCTGGCCGGACTCCTCGTCGGTGCGCACGCGGAACGAGGGATCTTCCTGCGCCAGACGGTTCAGCGCAATGCCCATCTTCTCCTGATCGGCCTTGGTCTTGGGCTCGACAGCGACGTGAATCACCGGTTCCGGAAATTCCATGCGCTCGAGCGTGATGACCTTGGTGGGGTCGCACAGCGTATCGCCGGTGGTCGCCTCTCTCAAGCCGACTGCCGCCGCGATGTCGCCCGCATACACTTCCTTGATTTCTTCCCGCGTATTGGCATGCATCTGCAGGATGCGGCCGAGACGCTCCTTGCGGCCCTTGACGGGGTTGTAGATGGTATCGCCCGAATTCACCACGCCGGAATAGACGCGGAAAAAAATCAGCTGGCCGACGAACGGGTCGGTCATGATCTTGAAGGCGAGGCCCGCGAAAGGCGCGGTGTCGCTTGCCGGACGCTCGTCGATCTCGCCGTTTTCCTTCTCGCCCTTGACCGGCAGAATGTCCACGGGCGACGGCATGTAGTCGATCACGGCATCGAGCATCGCCTGCACGCCCTTGTTCTTGAACGCCGAACCGCACAGCATCGGGAAAATTTCGCTGCTGAGGGTGCGCTGGCGCAGCCCCTTCTTGATCTCGTCTTCGGACAGATCGCCGGTTTCGAGATACTTGTTCATGAGATCTTCACTCGCCTCGGCGGCGGATTCGACCATCTTTTCGCGCCACTCCCTGCATTCTTCGAGCATGTTTGCCGGGATATCGCGCGCTTCGAATTTCATGCCCTGGGTGGAATCGTCCCAGTAAATCGCCTTCATCCGGACGAGATCGACCACGCCCTCGAACTTGTCTTCGGCGCCGATCGGCAGCTGAATGGGGACCGGTGCGGCCTTGAGCCGGGTCTTGACCTGGTCGTAGACGCGCATGAAATCGGCGCCCGAACGGTCCATCTTGTTGACGAAAAACAGCCGCGGCACGCGGTATTTGTTGCCTTGGCGCCATACCGTCTCGGTTTGCGGCTGCACGCCGCCCACCGCGCACAACACGGTGCAGGCGCCGTCGAGCACGCGCAGCGAACGCTCGACCTCGATGGTGAAATCGACGTGGCCGGGGGTATCGATGATATTGACGCGGTGTTCGGGATAGTTGCCTTCCATCCCCTTCCAGAAACAGGTGGTTGCCGCGGACGTGATCGTGATGCCGCGCTCCTGTTCCTGCTCCATCCAGTCCATGATCGCGGTGCCATCGTGCACTTCGCCCAGCTTGTGCGATACGCCGGTGTAAAACAGTATGCGCTCGGTGGTCGTGGTTTTACCCGCATCGATGTGGGCCATGATGCCGATATTGCGATACCGCTCGATTGGGGTTTTACGTGGCACTTTGTGTCAATCCAAATAAATCACGCCGGCATGGCCGACGCTGAGTCAAATTTCTAGAACCGGTAATGCGAAAACGCCTTGTTCGCTTCCGCCATGCGATGCACTTCCTCGCGCTTCTTCATGGCACCGCCACGGCCTTCCGCCGCTTCGGCAAGTTCGCCCGCGAGACGAGCACCCATCGACTTCTCGCCGCGCCCGCGCGCCGCATCACGCAGCCAGCGCATTGCCAGCGCCGCGCGCCGCACCGGGCGCACTTCCACCGGCACCTGGTAATTCGCGCCGCCTACGCGACGGCTTTTTACCTCAACCATCGGCTTCACGTTATTGACCGCCAGGTTGAACACTTCGAGCGGGTCTTTACCGCTCTTTTTCTTGATCTGTTCCAGCGCGCCGTAGATGATGCGCTCGGCGACCGATTTCTTGCCCCGCGTCATCAGGACATTGATGAATTTGGCGACGTCCTGGCTCGCGTACTTCGGATCAGGCAACACTTCACGTTTTGGTACTTCTCTGCGGCGTGGCATATCAAACTTCCCTTACGCGGCTTTCGGTTTCTTGGCGCCGTACTTGGAGCGGCTCTGCTTGCGATCTTTGACGCCTGCGGTATCCAGGCTGCCACGCACTACGTGGTAGCGCACGCCCGGCAGGTCTTTCACGCGACCGCCGCGGATCAGCACTACCGAGTGCTCCTGCAGATTGTGTCCCTCGCCACCAATGTAGCCGATCACCTCGAAGCCGTTGGTGAGACGCACTTTCGCAACTTTGCGCAGCGCCGAATTCGGCTTCTTGGGCGTGGTGGTATAGACCCGGGTACACACCCCGCGTTTCTGCGGACTGCCGGCGAGCGCGGGCACCTTGCTTTTGGTGCGGGGCGCCACCCTCGGCTTGCGTACTAGCTGGTTAATCGTTGGCATAAATCGCTTGTTTTCAATCCGTTAAAGAAGGGCCGCCATCTTCATCTACCCTAGCGGGGCACGCGACAACATGCTTTCCCCGTACCAAAAAAGTGGGGACGGCGTTGCCACCGTCCCGGCCTAAACATGCTTTACTTTTGCGCCGCCCGCCCCAGTCGAGACAGTTTACCGGCTAAAAAGACTGTCGATTCTATGGGGTTATCTCAGTCCTGTCAAGCAACCTGCTCCTGGTTTTCGGTGCCGGCCGGGGCCACTTCGACCGCCTCCGCGCTTTCCGCCAGACTGGCGCTCGCCGCCTGCCGCCGGATCCTGTGATAGGCAAGACCGGTACCGGCTGGAATCAGGCGCCCGACGATGACGTTTTCCTTCAGACCGCGCAGCTCGTCGCGCTTGCCCATGATCGCGGCTTCGGTAAGCACGCGGGTGGTCTCCTGGAACGAGGCCGCGGAAATGAACGAATCGGTCGACAGCGACGCCTTGGTGATACCGAGCAGCATGTACTCGTAGATCGCGGGTTGCTTGCCCTCGGCTTCGACCTGTTCGTTCTCCATCAGAATATCGGCCCGCTCAAGCTGTTCGCCGGTAATGAAACGCGTGTCGCCCGGATCGACGATCTGCACCCGGCGCAACATCTGGCGCACGATCACCTCGATGTGCTTGTCGTTGATCTTTACGCCCTGCAAACGGTAGACGTCCTGCACTTCGTTGGAGATGTAGCGTGCGAGCTCCTCGACTCCGAGCAGACGCAGAATGTCATGCGGATCAGCCGGGCCGTCGACGATCATTTCGCCCTTGTTCACCACCTGGCCGTCGTGCGCCATCACGTGCTTGTCCTTCGGAATCAGATATTCGTGCGCCACCCCGTCGAGGTCGGTGATCACCAGACGTTGCTTGCCTTTGGTGTCCTTGCCGAACGAAACAGTCCCGGTGACTTCGGCAAGCACGCCCGCGTCCTTGGGCGAGCGCGCCTCGAACAACTCGGCCACACGCGGCAGACCGCCGGTGATGTCACGCGTCTTCGAGGTCTCCTGCGGTATGCGGGCCAGCACCTCGCCAACGCCGACATCCTGGCCATCGCGCACGGTGATAATCGAGCCGATCTGGAACGTGATGTTGACCGACTGATCGGAACCCGCCATTTTTATCTCGCTGCCCTGGCCGTCGAGCAGCTTGACCTGCGGCCGCAGGCCTTTGGCCTGGACGCTGCCGCGGCGCTTGGGATCGACCACCACCAGCGTGGACAGGCCAGTGACCTCGTCGACCTGCTTCGCGACCGTCACGCCCTCCTCGACGTTCTCGAACTTGATGCGGCCGGAATATTCGGTAACGATCGGGCGGGTGTGCGGATCCCACGTCGCCAGCACATGACCGGCTTTGACCGATACGCCGTCGCGCACCGTCAGCGTCGCGCCGTACGGCACCTTGTGACGCTCGCGCTCACGGCCGTTGTCGTCATGAATGACAACTTCGCCATTGCGTGAAATCGCCACGAGCTCGCCGCGCGAGTTGGTAACGTAACGCACGCCGGCGCTGTAATGCACGACGCCGTTGGACTTGCTCTCGACCTGGCTCGCCACCGCAGTACGCGAAGCGGCGCCGCCGATGTGAAACGTGCGCATCGTGAGCTGCGTGCCCGGTTCGCCGATCGACTGCGCGGCAATCACGCCCACCGCCTCTCCGACATTGACCGGCGTGCCGCGGCCAAGATCGCGGCCATAGCACTTCGCGCACAGTCCGTGGCGCGTCTCGCAGCTGAGCGGCGTGCGCACCTTGACTTCATCGATACCGGCAGCTTCAATTGCCTCGAGCACATCTTCGTCAAGCAGCGTATTGGCGCTGAACAGGGTCTCTGCGGTCTCGGGATGGACGATGTCGGTCGCGCACACGCGGCCGAGGATGCGCTCGCGCAGGCTTTCGATCACTTCACCGCCTTCGATCAGCGCTTTCATCGATACGCCCTGACTGGTGCCGCAATCATCTTCAGTGACGACCAGGTCCTGCGTAACGTCGACCAGGCGGCGGGTGAGGTAACCCGAGTTCGCGGTCTTCAGGGCGGTATCGGCAAGGCCTTTGCGCGCACCGTGGGTCGAGATGAAGTACTGCAGCACATTCAACCCTTCGCGGAAGTTCGCGGTAATCGGCGTCTCGATGATCGAGCCATCGGGCTTCGCCATCAGGCCGCGCATGCCGGCGAGCTGCCGGATCTGTGCGGCCGAACCGCGCGCGCCGGAGTCAGCCATCATGTAGATCGAGTTGAAAGACTCCTGCATCACCGGCTGGCCCTTCTTGTCCTTGCGTGTAACCCACTCATCCTTCTTCGCATCCCAGTCCACAACCGGCTCGACCCCGAGTTGCTCCATCATCGCCTTGGCGACCAGATCGCCGGCGCGGCCCCAGATGTCGACCACCTTGTTGTAGCGCTCGCCCTGGGTGACGAGTCCCGAGGTGTACTGCTTCTCGATCTCGTGCACTTCTTTTTCCGCCTCGCCGATGAGGTGGTTCTTCTGTGCCGGCACCAGCATGTCGTCGACGCAGATAGACAGCCCCGCGCGCGTCGCCATCGAGAAGCCGGTGTACATCAGCTTGTCGGCGAAAATCACCGTTTCGCGCAGCCCGCAGCGGCGGAACGCGGCGTTGATGATTCTTGAAATTTCCTTTTTCTTCAACGGCTTATTAATGAGATCGAAGGACAGCCCGGCAGGCAGAATTTCGGACAGCAGCGCGCGGCCGGCGGTGGTCTCGTAACGCGTAACCTTCTCGTGTTTCTCGCCATCCTTGTCGACATCGAATTCCTTGATGCGCACCAGAATGCGCGCATTGACCTCGATATTGCCGGTATCGTACGCGCGCGAAACCTCGGCGATATTGGCAAACGCCGAGCCTTCCCCGCGCGCGCCCACTTTCTCGCGCGTGATGTAGTAGAGACCGAGCACGATGTCCTGCGACGGCACGATGATCGGCTCGCCGTTTGCCGGCGAGAGGATGTTGTTCGAAGACAGCATCAGGGTGCGGGCCTCCATCTGCGCCTCGAGCGACAGCGGTACGTGCACCGCCATCTGGTCGCCGTCGAAGTCGGCGTTGAACGCCGCGCACACCAGCGGATGGAGCTGGATCGCCTTGCCCTCGATCAGCACCGGCTCGAACGCCTGGATACCGAGGCGGTGCAGTGTCGGCGCGCGATTCAGCATCACCGGATGCTCGCGGATCACCTCCTCGAGAATGTCCCACACCACCGGTTCTTCGGACTCGACCATGCGCTTTGCCGCCTTGATGGTGGTGGAAAGCCCCATCACCTCAAGCTTGTGGAAGATATAGGGCTTGAACAGCTCCAGCGCCATCTTCTTCGGCAGGCCGCATTGGTGGAGCTTGAGCTGCGGGCCGACCACGATCACCGAACGACCCGAGTAATCGACGCGCTTCCCGAGCAGGTTCTGGCGGAAACGGCCGCCCTTGCCCTTGATCATGTCGGCGAGCGACTTGAGCGGCCGCTTGTTGGCGCCGGTCATCGCCTTGCCGCGGCGGCCGTTGTCGAGCAATGAGTCGACCGCCTCCTGCAGCATGCGCTTCTCGTTGCGCACGATGATTTCGGGCGCTTTGAGCTCGAGCAGGCGGCGCAGGCGGTTGTTGCGGTTGATGACGCGACGATAAAGATCGTTCAGATCGGAGGTCGCGAAACGTCCGCCGTCGAGCGGCACCAGCGGCCGCAACTCGGGCGGCAGCACCGGCAGCACTTCCAGGACCATCCAGTCGGGCTTGATGCCGGACTTGGAGAAGGCCTCGAGCACCTTGAGGCGCTTGGCGATTTTCTTGATCTTGGTATCGGAGCTGGTGGCGGCAAGTTCGGTGCGCAGCGTCTCGATCTCGTTTTTCAGGTCGAGATTGCGCAACAGCGCGCGCACACCTTCGGCGCCCATCGCCGCGGAGAAATCATCGCCGTATTCCTCGACCTTGGCCAGATAATCATCCTCCGTCAGCAACTGACAGCGCTGCAGCGGCGTCATGCCGGGATCGGTCACGACATAAGCCTCGAAATAGAGAACGCGCTCGATGTCCCGCAATGTCATGTCGAGCACCATGCCCAGACGCGACGGCAGCGATTTCAGGAACCAGATGTGCGCGACGGGGCTGGCAAGCTCGATATGGCCCATGCGCTCGCGGCGCACCTTGGACAGCGTCACCTCGACACCGCATTTTTCGCAGATCACGCCGCGATGCTTGAGCCGCTTGTACTTGCCGCACAGACATTCGTAGTCTTTGACCGGCCCGAAAATCTTGGCGCAGAACAAGCCGTCGCGCTCGGGCTTGAACGTGCGGTAGTTGATGGTCTCCGGCTTCTTCACTTCGCCGTACGACCATGACCGGATTTTCTCAGGCGAAGCGAGCCCGATTTTAATTGCGTCGAACTCTTCTTCCTGCGTCACCTGTTTGAACAAATCAAGCAGTGCTTTCATCTGTAACTCCCGTTTGAACTCAGGGGCATCTCAAGCAAAAAAATCACCGTGGCCATCAATAACGGTTGCGGTCAAGATCGATGTCGATCGCAAGCGAGCGGATCTCTTTCACCAGCACGTTGAACGATTCCGGCATGCCGGCTTCGATGCGGTGATCGCCTTTGACGATGGATTCGTAGATTTTGCGCCGTCCTTCGGTGTCGTCCGATTTGACAGTCAGCATTTCCTGCAGCGTGTAAGAGGCGCCATAGGCCTCGAGCGCCCATACCTCCATCTCGCCGAAACGCTGGCCGCCGAACTGCGCCTTCCCGCCGAGCGGCTGCTGGGTGACCAGGCTGTAGGGCCCGGTCGAGCGCGCATGCATCTTGTCATCGACCAGATGGTGCAGCTTGAGCATATGCATGTAGCCGACGGTGACCGAACGCTCGAATGCATCTCCCGTGCGGCCGTCATAGAGGGTGATCTGGCCGGATTGCGGCAAGCCCGCCAACTCGAGCATTTCCTTGATCTCGCGCTCGGTTGCGCCATCGAACACCGGCGTGGCGAACGGCACGCCATTCTTCAGGTTTTGCCCGAGTTCGAATGTCTCGTCATCGCTCAGCGAGTCGATATCCTCGCTGCGGCCGCTGGTGTTATAGATCTTGTTGAGGAACTTGCGCACCTCGGCCGCCTTGGCCTGGGCGCTGAGCATGGCGCCGATCTTCTGGCCCAGACCTTTCGCCGCCCAACCGAGATGGGTTTCCAGAATCTGCCCGACGTTCATCCGCGAAGGCACGCCCAGCGGATTCAGCACGATGTCGACCGGAGTGCCATCGGCCATGTGCGGCATATCCTCGACCGGCGTGATCTTGGAAATCACGCCCTTGTTGCCATGGCGTCCCGCCATCTTGTCGCCAGGCTGCAGACGGCGCTTGACCGCGAGATAGACCTTGACCATCTTCTGCACGCCGGGCGGCAGTTCGTCGCCCTGGGTGAGTTTCTTCTTCTTTTCGTCGAAGGCCTTGTCGAACAACGCCTTGGTCTGCGCCAGGCTGTCCTTCAGCTGCTCCATCTGCTCCGCAACCTTGTCGTTGGCAATGCGGATGTCGAACCAGCTGTGGCGCTCCACTTCGGAGAGATAGGCCTTGGTGATTTTCGAGCCCTTGGCCAGCTTTTTCGGGCCGCCATTGGCGGTCTTGCCGGTCAACAGGCGCTCAAGCCGGCTGAAAGCGTCGTCCTCGACAATCCGCAACTGGTCGAAAAGATCCTTCTTGTAGCGCTTCAGCTCGTCATCGATGATCTGCTGGGCACGCTTGTCGCGCTCGATGCCTTCGCGCGTGAAGACCTGCACGTCGATCACCGTGCCCGACATGCCCGACGAAACGCGCAGGCTGGTGTCCTTCACGTCCGACGCCTTTTCGCCGAAAATCGCGCGCAGCAGCTTTTCCTCGGGGGTCAGCTGGGTTTCGCCTTTCGGCGTCACCTTGCCGACCAGCACATCCCCGGCCTCCACTTCGGCGCCGATGTAGATAATGCCCGACTCGTCAAGGCTCGCCAGCTGGGATTCGGAGAGATTCGAAATATCCCGCGTAATCTCTTCCGGCCCGAGCTTGGTGTCGCGCGCCACGACCGACAGTTCCTCGATATGGATCGAGGTAAAGCGCTCGTCGGCAACGACCCGCTCGGAAATCAGGATCGAGTCCTCGAAGTTATATCCGTTCCAGGGCATGAACGCGACCAGCATGTTCTGGCCGAGCGCGAGTTCGCCCATGTCGGTCGAGGCGCCGTCGGCCACGACGTCGCCGCGCGCGATGCGGTCGCCCACCTTGACCAGCGGCCGCTGGTTGATATTGGTGTTCTGGTTCGAGCGCTGGTATTTGACCAGGTTGTAAATATCCACACCCACCTCGCCGGCGGATGTTTCCTCGTCGTTGACGCGCACCACGATACGGCCGGCGTCGACGTAATCGACCACGCCGCCGCGACGCGCCTGCACCGCGGTGCCGGAGTCCACCGCCACGGTACGTTCGAGGCCGGTGCCGACCAACGGCTTCTCGGCACGCAAACACGGCACCGCCTGGCGCTGCATGTTCGAGCCCATCAGCGCGCGGTTCGCGTCATCGTGTTCCAGGAACGGGATCAGCGATGCCGCGACCGACACGGCCTGCGCCGGCGCCACGTCCATGTAATCGATACGGTCCGGCGCTGACAGCGTAAATTCGTTATGGTGGCGGCACGACACCAGTTCATCGGTGAAATGGTTGCCTTTGTCGAGGGCCGCATTCGCCTGCGCGATCACGTACTGGCCTTCCTCGATCGCCGACAGGTAATGAATTTCGTCCGTCACCTTGCTGTTCTTCACCTTGCGGTACGGGGTTTCCAGAAACCCGTACTGATTGGTGCGCGCATACAGCGCGAGGGAGTTGATGAGGCCGATGTTGGGGCCTTCCGGCGTCTCGATCGGGCACACACGGCCATAATGCGTCGGGTGCACGTCGCGCACCTCGAAGCCGGCGCGCTCGCGCGTCAGGCCGCCCGGTCCCAGCGCGGAAACCCGCCGCTTGTGGGTGATTTCCGACAGGGGATTGGTCTGATCCATGAATTGCGAGAGCTGGCTCGAGCCGAAGAACTCGCGGATCGCCGCCGATACCGGCTTGGCATTGATGAGGTCGTGCGGCATCAGGTTTTCGGACTCCGCCTGCGACAAGCGCTCCTTGACGGCACGCTCGACGCGCACCAAACCTGCGCGGAACTGATTTTCCGCAAGCTCGCCCACCGAGCGCACGCGGCGGTTGCCGAGATGGTCGATGTCGTCGATCTCGCCCTTGCCGTTGCGCAGGTCGACCAGGATCCTGATCACAGCCACGATATCGTCTGCCGAGAGCGTGCTGGAACCTACGAGTTCGGTGCGATTGACGCGCCGGTTGAATTTCATGCGCCCCACCGCCGACAGATCGTAGCGATCTTCGGAGAAAAACAGGCCGTTGAACAGCGCCTTCACCGCATCTTCGGTCGGCGGCTCGCCGGGGCGCATCATGCGGTAGATCGCGACCTGCGCCGCCAGCTGATCGGCAGTCTCGTCGATCCGCAGCGTTTGCGAGATGTACGGCCCCTGATCGAGGTCATTGGTGTAGATGGTCTGAATCTTCGCCACGCCCGCTTCCTTCAGCTTGGCGAGCAATTGATCGGTGATTTCTTCGTTGGCGTTGGCCAGCACTTCGCCGGTATTCTTGTCGATGACGTTTTGTGCAAGCGCGCGCCCGATCACGAAATCTTCCGGCACCACCATGCGGCTCAAGCGGGCTTCCTGCATCTCCCGCACATGCTTGACCGTGATGCGCTTGTCCTTGGCGACGATCAGCTTGCCGCCCTTGGCAGCGATGTCGAAGCGCGCGGTCTCGCCGCGCATGCGCTCAGCCACCAACTCGAATTCGATTTCGCTTTTACCGAGGTGGAAGGCGTCAAATGCAAAAAACTCGGAGAGGATGCGCTCCGGCGTGTAGCCCAGCGCCTTCAACAGGATCGTCACCGGCATCTTGCGCCGGCGGTCAACGCGGAAATAGAGATAATCCTTCGGATCGTACTCGAAATCGAGCCACGAACCGCGATAAGGAATAATGCGCGCCGAGAACAGCAGTTTGCCGGACGAGTGCGTCTTGCCGCGGTCGTGCTCGAAAAACACGCCGGGCGAGCGGTGCAACTGCGACACGATAACGCGCTCGGTGCCATTGATGACGAATGATCCGGTCATGGTCATGAGCGGTATCTCGCCCATGTAGACTTCCTGCTCCTTGACCTCCTTCACCGTCGGCTTGGACGCTTCCTTGTCCATGATGGTAAGGCGCACTTTGGCGCGCAGCGGCGCAGCATAGGTCAGTCCGCGCTGCTGGCACTCCTTGACATCGAACGGCGGCTCGCCGAGCGCATAGCTGACGAAATCGAGACGCGCATTCTTGGAATGGCTCTCGATGGGATAAATCCCCTTGAACGCGGCCTGCAGGCCCTCGCTCTTGCGGTTTTCCGCGGGAGACACATGTTCCTGGAGGAATGCGGCATAGGAATCCAGTTGCGTGGCCAGCAGAAACGGTACCGGCAGCACGCTGTCGCGCTTGGCAAAACTTTTGCGGATACGCTTCTTTTCGGTGAAAGAGTACGCCATGTCAACTCCGGGCAGCGTTAGGATTGGAAGAAAGTCAAAGACCGCAGCACACCACGCGGATCGGCCGCACGATGGGCTGTAGTCTGCAACCTAGTCAAAAAAAGGAAAGGCTGGCGGTCGCCCGCCAGCCGTTCTCCGCGCAGCGATTACTTGATTTCCACCGTCGCGCCAGCTTCGGTGAGTTGCTTGGCGATGGCCTCGGCGTCGGCCTTGGAAATGCCTTCCTTGACCGGCTTCGGTGCACCATCCACCAGGTCCTTGGCTTCCTTGAGACCGAGACTCGTCACCGCACGCACCACTTTGATCGCATTCACCTTGTTGGCGCCGGCGTTGGTCAGGATCACAGAGAATTCGGTCTTCTCTTCCACAGCGGCGGCGGCACCGCCACCGGCAGCCGGGAGCTGCGACTGCCACCGCGGCAGCGGCGGACACACCAAACTTCTCTTCCATATCTTTGATCAGTTGCGACAACTCGAGCACCGTCATATTGGCAACGGCGTCGAGGATTTCAGCTTTGGCTAATGCCATGTCTAACTCCTATTTCCAAGTCGAAAAAGTAAACAGTAATTGTTTCGTTACGCAGCCTGTTGCTGTTTCTGGTCCCGCACGGCGGCAAGCGCCCTCACGAACTTGCCCGGCACCTCGTTAAGAGTGCGCACAAACTTCGTGACCGGCGCGTTCATCGTCGCCATCAGGGTAGCAAGCAGTTCATCGCGGCTCGGCATCTTGGCAAGATCGCCTACTTCCTTGGACGACATCACCACGTTTGGCATGCCGCCGGCCTTGATAACCAGCTTTTCGTTACCCCTGGCAAACTCGTGCAGCACCTTGGCAACGGCAACGGGATCGCTCGAAATGCCGTAAGCGAGCGGACCGACCATTTTGTCGGAAAGTCCGGCGAACGGCGTATCGGCGACCGCGCGGCGCGCCAAAGTGTTTTTCAGAACGCGCAGATAAACTCCCGAACTGCGCGCTTTTTTGCGCAGATCGGTCATCTCTCCCACCCGCAGGCTGCGGTACTCTGCCAGTACTATGGCCTGGGCCTTCGCCACTTCGGCGCTGACCTCAGCCACTACCGCTTGCTTCTGCTCCAGATTAAGACCCAAGGTCGTTCTCCTTTCATTTAAGGATGAAGGCGCCGACCGGGAGGATGAAAAATCAAACCTTTCATCCACCGCTCTTCATTCTTCATCCTTCCAAACACGGCGACCTTTGATCAGGAGTCAGACATGAAAACATGTTTGACCTGTTTCAGGGCACACCGTCTGCGTAGAGCGTGAACCGCAATCACAATTAAGCCTTCATGGCTTGTCGCCCGGAAGTTGCGCGGCTTGTATGCCTGACGCCTCACTCCTTGCGCCTTACCTGTCGACCCCTACGGTCTTTGACTATCCGCCAGGGGTTATCCCTGGCGGCCCAAAGTCCTGCCCGCCACATGGGCGGGGAAAAATTACTGCTGCAAACTCGTTTGATCGATACGCACGCCCGCGCCCATCGTGCTCGAAATGCTCAGCTTCTTGAGGAAAATCCCCTTCGAGCCCGACGGCTTGGACTTGTTGACGGCGTCGATCAATGCCTTCAGATTCTCTGCCAGCGCTTCGACCGTGAACGAGGCGCGGCCAATCGTGCATTGCACGATCCCGGCCTTGTCGGTGCGGTACTGCACTTGCCCCGCTTTTGCATTCTTGATCGCCTGGACAACGTCCTGCGCGACCGTCCCCACCTTCGGGTTCGGCATCAGCCCGCGGGGGCCCAGGATCTGGCCGAGCTGGCCGACCACGCGCATCGCATCGGGTGTGGCGATCACCACGTCGAAATCCATCTTGCCGCCCTTGATCTCGTTGGCAAGGTCTTCGAAGCCGACGATGTCGGCGCCGGCGTCCTTGGCCTGCTGAGCCTTGTCGCCCTGGGCGAACACTGCCACTCGCACCACCTTGCCGGTACCCTGCGGCAGCACGACGGAGCCGCGTACCGCCTGATCCGATTTTTTGGCGTCGATGCCAAGATTGATCGAAACATCGACCGACTCGTTGAACTTGGCCGTTGCGTTTTCCTTGATGATCTTGAGCGCTTCCTGTAACGGATAGACTTGGGCGCGATCGACCTTGACGCGCAAGGCCTTGTAGCGTTTGGAATCATGTGCCATTTACACGCCCTCCACGTCGACGCCCATGCTGCGCGCACTGCCAGCGATGGTGCGCACACCGGCCTCGAGATCGGCCGCGGTAAGGTCGGGCATTTTCGCCTTGGCAATTTCCTCGACCTGGGCACGCGTGATCCTGCCGACTTTGTCGGTATGCGGGCGCGGACTGCCTTTATCAAGCTTTGCCGCCTTCTTGATGAGCACCGTCGCAGGCGGCGTCTTCATCACGAAGGTGAAACTCTTGTCCTGATACGCAGTAATTACGACCGGGATCGGGAGTCCGGGTTCCATTTTCTGCGTTGCGGCGTTGAACGCCTTGCAGAATTCCATGATATTAAGACCGCGCTGGCCAAGCGCGGGACCGATGGGCGGGCTGGGATTGGCTTTGCCCGCCGGCACTTGCAGCTTGATCAGGCCGACGACTTTCTTTGCCATCTGATTCTCCTTTTGGGTCCAAGCGGGCGCATATCGCGCCCTCCCCGGTTAACACCACTGCCTAACACCACTACCGGGATTCAAAATGCTGCTCTGAACCCCGAATCCTTGATCCCGCCTGTTACGCCTTCTCGACCTGCCCGAAATCCAGTTCGACCGGGGTCGAGCGTCCGAAGATCGTCACCGACACGCGCAACTTGCTCTTGTCGTAATTGACGTCCTCGACATTGCCATGGAAATCCGCAAACGGGCCGTCCTTGACGCGCACCGCTTCGCCGATCTCGAACAGCACCTTCGGGCGCGGCTTCTCCACGCCCTCCTGAATCTGGTGCAGGATGTTCTGCACTTCCTTTTCGCTGATCGGCGTCGGTTTGGTCGCGGTGCCGCCGACGAACCCGGTAACCTTGGGCGTGTTCTTGACGAGATGCCAGGTGTCATCCGTCATTTCCATCTCGACCAGCACATAGCCGGGGAAGAACTTGCGCTCGCTGATGTTCTTCTGCCCGCTTCTCATTTCGACGACTTCCTCGACCGGGACCAGAATCTGGCCGAAGCTGTCCTGCATGCTGGCGCGCTTGATGCGTTCCAGCAACGCCCGCTGCACGCTCTTTTCGAAGCCCGAATACGCGTGCACTACATACCACTTCTTGCTCATCATTCGCCCTGGCCAATCAGCTTTTTCACGACCCACAACAGACTCGCGTCAACGAGCCACAGGAACAGCGCCATCACAATCACAAAGGCGAACACGATGGCGGTCGTTTGCAGCGTTTCCTTGCGGGTCGGCCACACCACCTTCTTCGTCTCGGTGACCGACTCCTGCGCATACGCGTAGAACTGTTTCCCGGGCTCGGTCAGCCAGAACACGACGAAGCCGAGTACCAGGCCCGCCATCACGGCCCCGACCCGGAGAATCGCCGCGCTCTCGCTGAAATAATAAAACCCGGCAAGTCCCGCCACCACCAGCAGAAATGCCACCGCAATCTTGATCTTGTCAGCCATTTATTCCGTTCAGGGTTCAAAGTCCGGAGTCGAGCGTGAAATTCCACTGCCCACCCAGACGATCACCCTGCCATTGACACCGAACTTTCAACCCGCAACGCTCAACCGCCTTTTTGGCAGGCCAGGAGGGAATCGAACCCCCAACCTTCGGTTTTGGAGACCGACGCTCTGCCAATTGAGCTACTGGCCTGTTGTTCAGGATGCGGGACGAAACTCCGTTTTTGTCTACTCGATGACTTTGGCGACGACGCCGGCGCCCACGGTGCGGCCGCCCTCGCGAATCGCAAACCGCAGACCCTCTTCCATCGCAATGGGCTGAATCAGCGCCACCGTGATCGACACATTGTCCCCAGGCATCACCATCTCCGTGCCCTGCGCCAGCTCGATCGAGCCCGTCACGTCCGTCGTGCGGAAGTAAAACTGCGGCCGATACCCGTTGAAAAACGGCGTATGCCGGCCACCCTCGTCCTTCGACAGCACGTAAATCTCGGCCGTGAACTTGGTGTGCGGCGTAATGCTGCCCGGCTTCGCCAGCACCTGACCGCGCTCCACCTCCTCGCGCTTCGTGCCCCGCAGCAGGATCCCGACGTTGTCCCCCGCCTGCCCCTGGTCCAGCAGCTTGCGGAACATCTCCACGCCCGTGCACACCGTCTTCAGCGTCGGCTTCAACCCCACAATCTCGATCTCTTCGCCAACCTTGATCACCCCGCGCTCCACGCGGCCCGTGACCACCGTGCCCCGGCCCGAGATGGAGAACACGTCCTCCACCGGCATCAGGAACGGACCATCAATCGCGCGCTTCGGCTCCGGAATGTAGCTGTCCAGCGCCTCCGCCAGCTTGAATATCGCCCCCTCACCCATCTCGCTGGTGTCACCCTCCAGCGCCTTCAGCGCCGAACCGATGATGATCGGCGTGTCATCCCCAGGAAATTCATACTTCGACAGCAGCTCCCGCACTTCCATCTCCACCAGCTCCAGAAGCTCCTTGTCGTCCACCATGTCCGCTTTGTTCATGAACACAATGATGTACGGCACCCCCACCTGGCGCGCCAGCAGAATGTGCTCGCGCGTCTGCGGCATCGGGCCGTCGGCCGCCGACACCACCAGAATCGCACCGTCCATCTGCGCCGCACCCGTGATCATGTTCTTCACGTAGTCCGCGTGCCCCGGGCAGTCCACGTGCGCGTAGTGACGCTTCGCCGTCTCATACTCCACGTGCGCCGTGTTGATCGTGATCCCCCGCGCCTTCTCCTCCGGCGCCGAGTCAATCTGCGCGTAGCTGCGTCGCTTCGCCACCATACTTCTTCGACAGAATCATCGTCATCGCCGCCGTCAGCGTCGTCTTCCCGTGATCCACGTGTCCAATCGTCCCCACGTTCACGTGCGGCTTCGTCCGCTCAAACTTGCCCTTCGCCATAATCGTGTCCCTACCTTACTCGTGTATGGTTGCCACAAAAATCTGGTGCCCATGGCGTGGATTGAACACGCGACCTCTCCCTTACCAAGGGAGTGCTCTACCACTGAGCTACATGGGCTCGGACCGCGCTTCCGTTCGCCTTGCTGCTCAGGACCAAAACATCCTCATTTGCTGCGACTGCGTAATGTCGGGTGTTTTCGCCCCTCGCCTGACTTGGGACCACATCCGTTCTTGCTACTTTAAAACTCCACCCCGTGTACAACGGTTGGAGCGGGTGAAGGGAATCGAACCCTCGTCGTAAGCTTGGAAGGCTTCTGCTCTACCATTGAGCTACACCCGCCCGATCTGCGCCTGCTTGCATCGAGAATCCTCTTACCTCAACATCCGCAATACTGGTGGAGGGGGAAGGATTCGAACCTTCGAAGGCTGAGCCAACAGATTTACAGTCTGCCCCCTTTGACCGCTCGGGAACCCCTCCGAACGAAACCGGGCATTATCTTGAATTTTCCCATTATTGTCAAATGACTTAGCAGCCAGAATGCAGGCGGGACGTTGCCTGCGCGCCGCAGGATGGCTCTCGTAACAGGGGCGCGGTGGCGAAGGGATATTTGTAATCGATCCCGGCCGTTTGGCTACAAAATAAATATCAAGAAAAACAACGCGATGGCTTCACGGGCTGGGCAATGAAACAGATTTTGGCGCACTGCCGGCCGGACCGGCAAAGAAAAACCCGTCAGGCGCCGCCCGAACCGCTCACGCTGGAACCGCCGCAGACGAACAAAGTCTGGCCGGTGATATAGCCGCTGTCGCGATCGAGCAGGAACGCCACGGCCCGCGCCACGTCATCCGGCGTGCCCACCCGCTTGACCGGGATGCTGTCGATGACGCGCTGGCGCTTTTCGCTGCCGATGGGATGGCCGTTGTCGAAGAGTTCGCTCGCCACCGGGCCCGGGGCCACCGCGTTGATGGTAATGCCGTCGCCACCCAGTTCCAGACACAGCGTGCGGGTCATGCCGATCAGCGCCGCCTTGGCCGCGGAATACACCGTGCGTTCGGTCTTGCCTATGGCGGCGCGCGACGACATGCTGACGATGCGCCCGAATTTCGCGGCGCGCATGCCCGGAGTGAAGGCCTGGATCAGGATCATCGCCGCCCGCACGTTGAGCGCCAGCACATAGTCGAGATCATCGGTGGTCGCCTTTTCGAGCAAACCCGGTTTGTTGGCCCCCGCATTGTTGACGAGGTAGCGCACCGGATACTTTGCCGCAATCTCCGCGGCGACCGCCTTCGTCGCAGCCACGTCGACCAGATCGACCGCGTAGTGCAGCAGGCGCTCATGCTTGATTCGCGGCGGCTTGCGTTGCAGCGTCACCACGTCATGCCCGATGTCGAGCAAATGCCTGGCGATCGCCTCGCCGATACCGGAGCTCGCCCCGGTCACTACCGCCACGCCTTCCATACTTTCCCCTTAACCGCTTTTGAGACCCTGAGAATTATAGTGCAAACGTCCTCGCGCATTCCTTACGCGCGCGCCGCGGGCGGCCAGGCCTTGGGCGAACAGCGGTCATACTGCGGCGGGTATTTGATTTCCACGCCCAGTGCCGCCGCTGCGTGCCACGGCCAACGCGGATTGAACAGCATGCCGCGGGCGAGCGCGACGAAATCGGCCTTGCCGCTGGCGATGATCTCTTCGGCCTGGCGCGGGTCGCTGATGAGTCCGATGGCGCCCGTGGTGATGCCGGTTTCGCGCTTGACGCGTTCCGCGAACGGCACCTGATAGCCCGGCCCCACCGGGATTTTCGCATCGAGCACGGTTCCGCCGCCCGATACCGTGACGTAATCGCAGCCGAGCTTTTTCAGTTCCCGCGCATAGACCACCGCCTCATCCGGTGTCCAGCCGCCCTCCGCAAAATCGCTGCCCGTAATCTTGGCGCCAAGCGGCTTCTCCGCAGGCCACGCTTCGCGCAGCGCCCGGAACACCTCGAGCGGAAAACGCATGCGGTTTTCCAGGCTGCCGCCGTAGTTGTCGGTGCGCCGGTTGGCCAGCGGCGACAGAAATTCCGCCAGCAGGTAGCCGTGCGTGGAATGCATTTCGATAAAATCCAGTCCGATGCGCGCGCTGCGCCGCGCCGCCGCCACGAATGATTGTTTGATCGCATCCATTTCCGGGAGCGCAAGCGCGTGCGGTGATCGGCCAACCCGCGGCCAGCGGCAGCGCCGAGGGCGCGACGGTCTCCCACGCGCCCTCGCCAGGCTGCAGCGCACCGCGTCCTTCCCATGGCCTGTGGGATGAACCTTTGCGTCCGGCATGTCCGAGCTGCACGCCGATCCGGATCGGCGACAGGCCGCGGCAGAAATCGACGACGCGCCTCATCGCCGCTTCGTTCGCGTCCGAATAAAGCCCGACGCACTGCGGCGTGATGCGCCCCTCCGGCGTCACGCCCGTCGCTTCGATGACGAGCATCGAGGCGCCCGAGAGCGCGAGCGTGCCGAGATGCATCAGATGCCAGTCGGTCATCGAGCCGTCGACCGCGCTGTACTGGCACATCGGCGCGATCGTGATGCGGTTCGCGAGTTCCATCCTGCCGATCGAGAACGGCGTAAACAATCTGCTTTCCATCTACAAGCTCCTGTCTATCCGAAATATCCAATCAGGCGCCACCACAAATAGTCGAGCGGCATCAGCACGACGATCGTAATCAGCGCCGTGGGCGCGATAAACCGCATCGCGTCGCGAAACTTTATTCCGGCCACCTGGAATCCCACGACCACCGGCGGCACCATATGCGGCAGCAGCATGGTCGAAAAGCCTATCGCCATGGTCATGAGCACGGCCTTGAGCGGCCATCCCGTCGCCTCGGCAAAATGTGCCGCAAGCGGCGCCAGCAGCGCGGGCTGGGCGGGATTGGTCGTGACCACGCCGGTCAGGGTCGTCATGGCGACCAGGGTGGCGAAATTCAGGGCGTCGGCGCCCTTCGATAATATCGAGTGCGCCGGTGAGCATGTCGCCGATGGCCTTGGTGATCCCCGCATCGGTCATCACGCTGCCCAGTCCGAGTATCGAGGCCACGTAAAAAAACGGGCCGTAACGCACCTTCTCGTTGAATGCGCTCATCGGTATGACGCCGACGCGCGGCATCATGCACACGATCGCGGCGACGAGGGCAATCCAGCCCGGTTTGATATGGTGCAGGAAATCGGTCGCCCAAAACAGGATGGCGACAAGAAGAATGACGGACAACCGCCGCTCGGTGGCAGTCATCGGCGCCAGCGGCGCTGCGGTCGGCGCCGCCTTCGGCTGTGCCGGAAACAACAGCAGCAGGACGCCGACGCTGACCCCCAGCTTGAGCAGTCCCATCACCGGAAACTGCACCAGGAAGTACTCGGCATACGTGACCTGAAAGTGATAGAGCGTATCCGCCGCGCCCGCCAGCACCAGATTCGGCGCATTGGCCGGCAGGACCCCCGTGCCCGAATGGTAGGTGGTCGCGATCGCGCACAACAGCAGCCCGTTGTAGCCGCGGCTCCCCGGCTCGAACCCCATGCGGGCCGCCAGCGCGGAAATAATGGGAACCAGCAGCAACACGCGCCCGATCGTGGCGGGCATCAGGAAAGTCAGCAGCGTCGCAACCACCGACACTCCGATCAGCGCGGCGGTATAGGACGACGTATAGCGATCGAGCAGCAGGCGCGCCAGGCGTTCGCCCAGGCCGGTCTCCCGCACCGCTTCCGCGATGAACAAGTCCGCCGAACACCAGCCACATCGTGCCCGAGGTGAAGCCGGAGAACACCACTTCGGGCGGCGCCACCGCGAACAGCACGGCAAGCGCCATGAAAATCAGCCCGGTGATGTGCTCGGGAAGGAGATGGAACGCCCACAAGCCGATGGCCAGCACCACCAACCCCCCGGCATGCATGGTCGTGGTAGTCAGTCCAGCCGGCGGCGGCATGAAAAAAATGGCCGCCGCCGCGGTCACGACGAGTGCGGCCAGGATCGGAGCGGCTCTTATCATCCGCGATGTTGTTGTTATTGTGCGGAATAAACAAGGAACTCAGCGCCTCGCCATCGCCACCATGCCCCAGCGCCCGACGGTGCGCTGCTCCAGCGCATGAAACACCACACGCTCGAACACCAGCCCGATGATCCCGATCGCGACCAGCGAAGCCATCATGACTTCGGAGTTGAGGAATTCCTTCGCGTCGAAGATCACGCGCCCGAGACCCCACTCGGGGCTGGCCGGCTATTCACCGTCATCACCGCGATCCATGCCCGTCCGAACGCAAGGCGGATCCCTGTAATCACGTATGGTGACGCGCCTGGCAGGACCACCTTGCGGAACAGTTGCCTCTGGTTTGCGCCCATGGAAAAGGCCGCTCGCGTCCACAGCGGGTTGACCGCGCGCACCCCGGTCCAGACGTTGAAGACGACGGGGAAGGTGGCCGCGTACATGACGACGAGGAACGTCGTCAGCTCGCCGATGCCGAACCAGAGCACGAACAGCGGCACCCAGGCAAGCGACGGGATCGGCATCAGCACGCTCAGGAGAGGAAGCAGCAAGCGCTCCACCCGGCGCAGCCGTCCCATCAGCATGCCGATCGGGATCCCGATCAGGCAGGCGCATAGCAGGCCCAACAGAACGCGGCCGAGCGTGAAAGCCGCGTTCTTCTCCATCCTGCCGTCCAGCATCATTTGCCAGGCGGTCTTGGCTATTCGCACCAGCGGCGGCGTAAGGGCTTCGGAAAATAATCCGCTGCGCGCAAATATTTCCCAGACCGCAAGCATGAAAACGAGCCCGCCTGCGCCGCGCCAGAACGACTGCCATGAGAAAGCCGTTTTCATGCGGTCAGCATCCCCCAGCGCACCACCGTATAGCGCTCGAGTCTCGCGAATACCTGCTTCTCCAGCAGCACGCCCACCAGGCCGATCACGGCGATCCCGGAAAGCATCACATCGGTATTCAAGAACTGTTGCGCGCCGAAGATCATCCAGCCGAGGCCCTTTTCGACCGACATCAGCATTTCTACCGCAACCAGGATGCGCCACGCCTGCGCAAGTCCCAGCCTCAGGCCGGTCAGGATGTAGGGCAGCGCTCCCGGGATCATGATTTTCCAGAATATCTGCCGCTCGCCCGCACCCATGACCTGGGCGGCGCGCAGCCAGACGGGCTTGACCGCTTTCACGCCTTTCCAGGAATTGACGATGATGATGAAACACGACGCGACGCCGACCAGCAGCACGGCGGGAACATCGCCGAGCCCGAACCACAGGACGAAGAGCGGCGCGTAAGCCAATCCCGGATCGGATAGCCGAAAGTCACCGTCGGCAGAAGAATGTCCTCCACCACGCGAAACCCGCGGCCGACCATGGTGTTGGCCACTCCGGTCAGGTAGTCCTTGAGTTCCGGCTTGAAAGAGGGCGTGACATCCATATGGCTCAAGGCGACCTTGAAGATGTCATCCTTCATCTTGTAGCCTTTTGCCCGGAAGAAGTTTCCAATGATATTGGCGGCCTTCGCGGGGTCGTTCCGGCACAGGTTCGATGCCGCGATCCAGCCGTGCATGAACTTGACCAGATCGTCCTGCCGGTTCTTGAGCACCGTGTTGTTGGTGCCGAGAATGACGGGAACGATGTCGTATTTGGAGTAGTCGGTGAGTATGGTTCCCAACCCTTCCACCTCTGCCACCGCCGGATAAGGCTCGACGCCGGCGAAAGCATCCACCGAGCCGCTCGCCATCGCCGACACGTGGTCGCGGAACTTGACGTTGACGACCTGGTAGTCGTCCTTCTTCAAGCCGAAGGCCGGCATGATCTTGTTCTGGAATACGAAGTCGGTCTGCGAACCCAGCTGCGAGGCGATTTTCTTGCCTTTGAGCCCGGCCACGTTCTTGATTCCGGATTTCTTGGATGCGACCAGCGCCAGCGTGCCGCCGGCGTAGGCCACCATCCCGATCGCCACCAGGTCGCTTTTCGCAACGCCGGTGATGAAGGGCGTCGCGCCGATCGACACCAGGTCGATGTGACCGCCGATCATCGCATCGCGCGCGTTCGCGCCGGAATCGAACTTGTCCACGATAACGTTTACGCCGGCCTTCTCGAATGTTTTCTCCGCCTCCGCCACGATGGCGACCGCGCCCCAGATCGTGGTCTGGATTCCGAGGTGAAGCGGCCCGCTCCCCTGCGCCCGCAGGGTTACGGCGGGGAAAGCGGCGGCGAGCGCGCCACTACCTAAAAGCGTCAGGGCCTTGCGACGGGAAATAGACTGAGTCATGACATCCTCCTGTTATTAGTGATGATGGATTGCCGGCGCGTTTGCATTCTGATTATCCTGCGCCGACGAAAAATTCCTGCTGGGCATGAAAACTCTAAGGCTGTCGTGCCGGGCTGTCAACCCGGCGCGCTGCGTTTCACCCGCTTCAGTGTATAAGGTGACTCATGACCTCGCGCTGCATGTTTACGAATTCCAGGCTCAGCGGATCGCGCGGACGCGGCAGATCGAGCCGGATCATCTTCTTCACGGTGCCCGGATGCGCGGCGAGCACCAGCACCTGGTCTGCGAGGTAGACCGCTTCCGCGACGTTGTGGGTAATGTAGACGATGGTTTTTTTCGTTTCCTGCCAGACCTCCGTCAGCTGCTTCTGCATCTCGTCGCGTGTCATCGCGTCGAGCGCTGCGAACGGCTCGTCCATCAATAGCACGCCGGGGTTGTAGGCCAGCGCGCGCGCGATCGCCACGCGCTGCTGCATGCCGCCCGAGAGCTGGTGCGGATAGACATCCGCGAATTTTTCGAGTTTGACCAGTTTCAGAAAATGCAGCGCGGTTTCGCGGCGCTCCTTTTCAGGCATGCCGCGCATCTCGAGACCGAATTCCACGTTGTGCCGCGCGGTGCGCCAGGGGAAAAGCTGCGCAAAATCCTGGAACACCACGCCGCGGTCCTGGCCTTGGCCGACGACCGGATTGCCCCCGATCAGAATCTCGCCGCGCGTCGGTTTGAGAAACCCGGCAAGCATGTTGAGTATCGTGGTCTTGCCGCAACCCGAAGGACCCAGCACGCATAGAAACTCGGTGTCGGCGACACTGAAGCTGACATCTTTGACTGCCAGCACCGCTCCCGCAGCCGTGTCGTATTCATAGCTGATATTGCGTACTTCGATTGACTCGGCCACTCGTCGTATCCTCCTTCAGCAGAAGAACTTTCTGCTGATCCGCGTTAAATACTCTTTTAAAAACAACGGATTATATTAATCCTGCGGTGACGCCAATTACATCTTCGCTAAGGAATCTCTGACTACGTCATCCCCGCGAAGGCGGGGATCCAGTAACCACCTGAGCATCTTGGATTCCCGCCTTCGCGGGAATGACAAACCAGGGCAGCGACCTCGCCTTTAGCCCTTGAACTTCGCGGCCAGCGCCTCGCTGCCGCGCGCGAGCATCACCAGATCGGAACCGACGGCGACGAACAGATAACCCATATCGAGGCAGCGCTTGCCGTCCGCTTCACCCACCAGGATGCCGGGCGCCTTGCCGGCTTTCTTGATCCGCTTCGCCGCGTCTTCCATCACTTTCCATACTTCCGGATGCTGCCAGTTGCCGAGGTAGCCCATGTCGGCGGCGAGATCATTGGGGCCGATGAACACGCCGTCGACGCCTTCGACCGCGGCGATTTCCTCGAGATTCGCCATGGCGGCGCGGGTCTCGACCTGCACCAGCACGCACAACTCGTCGTGCACGCGCTTGAAATAATCCTTGATGCGCCCGTAGCGGTTGGCGCGCGTGCAGCCGGACACGCCGCGCACGCCTTGCGGCGGATAGCGCGTGGCGGCCACCGCGCGCCGCGCCTCCTCCGCATTCTGCACATAGGGCAGCAGCAGCGTCCGCGCGCCGATGTCGAGGAAACGCTTGATGAGCACCGTGTCGTTCCACGCCGGACGCACGATGGGCTCGGCGCTGCTGCCGATCATCGCGTCGAGCTGGTTCTGCACGATCGGCAGCTCGTTGGGCGAATGCTCGCTGTCGAGCAGCACCCAGTCGAATCCGGCGTCCGACAATACTTCCGCTGAAATGTGGCTGCACAGGCTCGACCAGATGCCGATCTGCGGCTTGCCCGATTTGATGGCTTGTTTGAATTTGTTGACTGGCAATTCCATTGTAAAACTCCCTTTTAGCCACAGAGGGCACAGAGAACACAGAGAAAATCCTATTTTTCAACGATAGTTCACCCAGCGACCAAGGCACAACTTCCCGTCCGGAAACGGAAAGGTTACGACTCTGTCGCTTATTCTATACAGTCTTTCCATATCTCGATCCATGACCTCATTGACAGCATTCTCTGTGATCTCTGTGTTCTCTGTGCCATCGCTTTTAATGAATTTCAGGATCCGGCGTCGGCGGCCCATCATGCAGAAAATCGAAATCGCAGCCCTGGTCCGCCTGGGTGATGTGCTGCGCATAAAGCGCGCCGTAGCCGCGCGCATAGGGCATCGGCGATTGCCGCCACGTTGCGCGGCGTTTCGCCAATTCTTCCTCGCTCACTTTCAGTTCGAGCTTGCGGCGCTCGACGTCGAGCTCGATCAGATCGCCATCGCGCACCAGCGCCAATGGCCCGCCGACGAAAGATTCGGGAGCGATGTGCAGCACGCACGCGCCATAAGAAGTGCCGCTCATGCGCGCGTCCGAAATCCGCACCATGTCGCGCACGCCCTTTTTCAGCAGTTTCTTCGGGATCGGCAGCTGGCCCCATTCCGGCATGCCGGGCCCGCCGAGCGGCCCCGCGTGCCGCAGCACCAGCACCGAGTTTTCGTCGACCTTCAGCGATTCGTCGTCGATGCGCGCGGCCATGTCGTTGTAATCGGAGAACACCACCGCGGGTCCGGTGTGTTTCAGCAGACGCGCCTCGGCGGCAGTCGGCTTGATCACCGCGCCGTTGGGCGCGAGGTTGCCGTGCAGCACGGCCAGACCGCCGCTCGCTGAAAGCGGATTGGCGCGCGTACGAATCACGTCGTCGTTGTAGATTTTCGCTCCGGCGATATTTTCGCCGAGCGTTTTGCCGTTGACCGTGGCGCACCCGGTGACCAGCAAGTTCCCGAGCTCGGCGAGCATCGCGCGCAAGCCGCCCGCATAATAGAAATCTTCCATCAGGTACTTGTCGCCTGCGGGCCGGATATTGGCGAGCACCGGCGTTCTGCGCGCAAGTTCATCGAAACGTTCGAGATCGAGCCCGATTCCGGCGCGGCCTGCCATCGCAATCAGATGAATGATCGCGTTGGTCGAACCCGACAGCGCGTGAATCACGGTAATCGCATTGTCGAACGCCTCGCGCGTCAGGATGTCCGTTGGCTTGAGGTCCTCCCACACCATCTCGACGATGCGCCGCCCGCTGTTGGATGCCATGCGCGCATGGTTCGAGTCGGGCGCCGGAATCGAGGCCGCGCCGGGCAGCGTCAAACCCAGCGTCTCGGCCACCGAAGTCATGGTCGAGGCCGTGCCCATCGTCATGCAATGGCCGTACGAGCGCGCGCTGCCGTCTTCGACCTCGCGCCAGTCGTTCTCGTCGATGTTGCCGGCCCGGAGTTCCGCCCAGTATTTCCAGGCATCGGTTCCCGAGCCGAGCGGCTGGCCGTGCCAGTTGCCGCGCAGCATCGGTCCCGCCGGCACGAAAATCGCCGGCAGGTTCATGCTCGTCGCGCCCATGATGAGCGCCGGCGTCGTCTTGTCGCAGCCGCCCATCAGCACCGCGCCGTCGACCGGATAGGAACGCAGCAACTCCTCGGTTTCCATCGCGAGCAGGTTGCGATAGAGCATCGTCGACGGCTTCTGAAACGGTTCGGCGAGCGCGATCGCCGGCATCTCCAGCGGGAAGCCGCCGGCCTGCCACACGCCGCGCTTCACTTCTTCTGCGCGAATCCGGAAATGCGCATGGCAGGGATTGACGTCGCTCCAGGTGTTGATGATCGCGATCACCGGCTTGCCGGCAAAATCCTCCCGCGTGTATCCCATCTGCAGCGTGCGCGAGCGGTGCGCGAACGAACGCAAATCCTTGGCGCCGAACCAGCGGTGACTGCGCAGTTCATGCGGCTGTTTTCGGGCGCGCGCCATGGGGTGGTTTTCCTCGGGACAGGGTCGGATTCTTCGGATGCCGTGCGCACCCGCGTTTTATTCAGCGATTATGCCGCATCGGCCGCAGGCGCCGCAACGGCAGGTTTCACCCACGACCCGGCGAGTGGATGTAAGGTAAAATTTCCGCCTCGACACGAAACGCCAGGGAACGAATCATGGATGCATCGCAGCACGCCGCGCCGCTCGCGCGCAACGTCAAACGCCTCTCCCGTCTCGAGCTGCCGGGCGCGGGCCAGGTCTACGTCGCGGGCCATTACGCCTACATCGGCCACATCCCGAACAAGGAGCAGCTCGGCACCACGCATCCTCGACGTGTCCGACCCGCGAAAGCCGCGCATCGTGTCGCAGATTTTCCTCGACGATCCGACCTCGCACAGCCACAAGGCGCGCGTGATCGGCGACATCATGATCGTCAACAGCGAGCGCAACATGACCGCGATCGGCCGCAAGGCCGACGAACTGCCGAAGCTGCGCGCGCGGCTGCGCGCGGAACTCGGCCGCGACGCCGACCCACGCCGAACTCGCGGCGAAGCTCGGCGTCGGCGGTCGCCGACATCCCGGCGGTCGAGGAGGCCGAGCGCAAGCCCTACGAGCACGGCGGCTTCAGCTCTACGACGTGTCGGACAAAACCAAACCGAAACTGATCCATTTCCAGAAAACCCGCGGCATCGGCGTGCACCGCTTCGACATGGACGCGAACTACGCCTACATCTCGACCGAGATGGCAGGCTATATCGGCAACATCCTGGTGATCTACGACATCCGCAATCCGGCGAAGCCCGAGGAAGTCTCGCGCTGGTGGATGCCGGGCCAGCACCTCGCCGGCGGCGAGAAGCCGTCATGGCCGGGGCGGCAGCACCGCCTGCACCACACGCTGCGCGTCGGCGACCGGCTGTGTGCCGGCTGCTGGCACGGCGGCGTGCGCGTGATCGACGTCGTCCGACATCCGCAAGCCGCGCACCATCGGCGCCTACAACTACCATCCGCCGTTTCCGGAGCCGTCGCACACCTTCATGGCCGTGCCGTTCGCGATCGACGGCAGGCAGATCGCGGTTGCGATCGACGAGGAAGACCACGCGCACAGCGCCGAGGAAATGGAGCGGCGCCGCGGCCGCCCGCACGGCTGCCTGTGGATGTTCGACATCACCGATCTCGCGAAGATCCAGCCGCTTGCGATATTCGAGGTGAGCGAACTCGATTCGCCGTGGAGCCGCGCCGCGCCCGGGCGTTTCGGCGCGCACCAGTTCCAGGAGCACATGAAAGACACGCTGGTCTACTGCGCGTGGTTTGCGGGCGGCCTGCGCATCGTCGACATCGCCGACCCGACGCGCGCCGCAGGAAGTCGGCCACTTCATTCCCGAACCGGCCGCCGGGCAAGGCCGCGCCGCAGACCAACGACGTCGATGTCGACGACCGCGGGCTGGTGTACATCGTCGACCGCTATGCGGGGTTCGATATTCTGGAGTTCAACCGGCCGGGCTAGGGAACCCCTGATTGAGTCATCCCCGCGAAAGCGGGGATCCAGCAAGTTTCCGAGTGATCTGGTTTCCCGCCTTCGCGGGAATGACAATTACTGTGCCTGATCAGACTTTCCCTGGGTGCGCCGCTACCTTCGATAAATCCGCCGCCACGCAGGCTGTTGAATGCATGGAACCGCGTTTTTAATTATGTTGACATGACATCCTAATTAACCTAGGATGCCCTCATGAAAAAAACCCCTGTGGCGCGCGGCCCCGGCCGCCCGCGGAGCAATCCCCTGCCGCGCGCCGAACAACTGCGCATCGCCAAGCGCGCCCAGCGCGCGCGGGACAGGCAAGCCGGGCTCGTGCTCTGCCAGCTCAAGGTTCGCCCGCCGCTCGCGGAGAAGCTTCATGCCGCGGCCGGTCTTCATGGATTCGATGAGCATCTTGAGCGTTTTCTCGACGACGCGATCGTCGACGTCCGCCGTTACCCGAACCTCGCGCTGCTGTGCTGGAACAGGACGGATCGATTCCTGACCGACCGGGATGCCTTCGGCCTCTATGAGCGGAACTGGCGCTTTGTCGACACGAAGCGCATGCCCCCGGAGGAGCGGGAACTGATCGGCCGTCTCGCGGCCAAGTACGGCAACGGCGTGCTCAATGTCTAAAATTACATTCAACAGGCCCCGCCACAAGATCGTCCGGAAGGCGCTCGCCCTCCTCCAGCCGGAATTCCTCGAACGGTCGCAATGTTATTTCGGCGGCGGCACCCGCATCGTTCTGGCCCTCGGCGAATATCGCGAGTCGGAGGATATCGATTTTTTGTGCTCGAGCAGGGACGGCTATCGGGCGCTGCGATCGACCGTCAACAGCGCGTCCCTGGGAAAAATCGCCGTTCCGACGGCCAAGCTCGCCCGGGAAGTCATGGCCGATCGCTACGGCATCCGCACGTTTCTCGACGTCGACGGCAGCAAGGTCAAGTTCGAGATCGTCAACGAGGGGCGAATCGACGTCAGCGGCAGCGATGACGCCGGTCTTTCGGTGCCGGCCCTCGATGAACAGTCGTGTTTTGCGGAGAAATTTCTCGCCAACGCCGATCGCTGGGCGGACGAATCCGTGCTCAGCCGGGACGTGATCGACCTCGCGTTCATGATGGAGTCCTGGAATCCGGATGCAGCCGCGCGGGGATACGCTCTCGCGTGCGCGGCCTATGGCGACCTGACGGCGGACTGTGCAAAGCGCGCCGCCAGAAAGCTCCTCGACGACAAGGCCTATCTTAAACGGTGCGTGGAATCTCTTCGCGTAACCGAAACCGGAAAGCTCGCCTCGGGACTAAGGAAAATCGCCGCCGGCCGCTGGATTCCCAAGCCCGTCAAATAACACGAAAACCGAATCCGGACTGTTACCGCTTTTCACACGGCGTCGACCGCTACGCGGGGTTCGATATTCTCGGAGTTCAACCGGCCGGGCTAGGGAACCCCTGATTGAGTCATCCCCGCGAAAGCGGGGATGACTTAGAGTCCCTAGTCGATTCCCGTTGCGGCGAAAACTTTTTTGGCCGCATCCGCGCTCAGCGCGCGCGCCAGCCTGCGCGCGGCATCCCCGCCGCGCTCGAAGCCACGGCGGCCGCGTCATAGCTCGTCAGGTTCTGGATTTCGTCGGGCAGCGGCGCCGCCAGCTTGACCGCGCAGCCCTTGTCCATCAGCACCATCAATTCGGAAATCTGCGCGAGCCCGACCGCGCCGGGATGCGCGGCGACATATTCCATGACCGCCGCCCCGCCCTGCACGACGACGATTTTCGATTCCAGCGCGGACTTCAATCCCAGTTTTTCCAGGAGTTTCGCGGCATAGAGACCGCTCGACGCCTCGTTGTACACCACCGCGGTCGCGCCGAGCAGGGCCTTGCTGAAGCCCGCCGTGTCCCGGATTTCGGGCACCGGCGCACCGGCATGGATGACGACGCCCATGCGCGAACGGCCGACGAAGCCGCGGCTGTCGGCGGCGATCTTCCCGAGCTTCGCGAATTCATCCATCGCCGCCGGCGTGGCGACGATGACGTCGGCAGCCTCGCCCGCGGCGATGCGCTTGCGCAAGTCGGGCACGGGCGTGAACTCGACCGTCACGCGGTTGCCCGTGCTGCGTTCGAACTCGGACGCGATCTGCGCCACGCCGCGCTTGACCGCGCCCGCACTCAATACCTTGATCGTCGCCATTGCTGATTTATCCGTTAGAGTTCGTAACAAAATACATTAGCCACAGAGAACACAGAGAGCACAGAGAAAAAACAAACAACGAGACAATGTTAATCAGTATCCGAACGTTGTGTTAATTATCGATCTTCTCTGTGATCTCTGTGTTCTCTGTGGCTTCTCTTTCTTGCTTTGAAATTCGCTCTTGGTATTCAGTCGATGCCCGTCGCCGCGAATACCGCCTTGGCTTCGGAGCCGGTCAGAAAACCGGCGAGCGCCGCTGCCGCATCCTTTTCACTGCTGGCCCCGGCTACTGACGCATCGTAGGCCGTCACATTCTGGATCGCGTCGGGAAACGGCGCGACCAGCGCGATCGCCAGTCCCTTTTCGACGAGTTCGCTGATTTCGGCCAGCTGGCCGACGCCGATGGCATGCGCCGCCGAGCCGGCGACATGCTCCATCACCTTCACGGCGTTCGGCAGCTTGAGGACCTTGTCTTTCACTGCCTCGCCGATGCCGAATTTTTCCAGCAGCTTGATCATGTAGACGCCGCTCGACGCCACGTTGCAGACGATCTCGTCGGCGTTCATCACCGCCTGCTTGAAGTTCTCGACCGTGGAAATATCGGGCGGCGGCGCGCCTTTTCTGACGACGATCCCCATGCGCGAACGCCCGGCCAGTCCGCGGGTGCCGTCGACGATGCGGCCCTGCTGCGCGAACTCGTCCATCGTCGCCTGCGGAACGATCGCCACGTCGACGGCCTCGCCCGCGAGCACGCGCTCGCGCACGCTGGGTGCGCCCGTGAACTCGACGCTCACGCGATGCCCGGAAGCCTTCTCGAATTTTTCGGCGAGCAGCGTCACGCCGCGCTTCACCGGTCCGGCGCCCAATACTTTCAGTGTTGCCATAGCCTGCCAGTACCTTTTAAGTGAAACGTATCGTTTAGGCCTTCATCCTGTCATCTCGCGACCTCTCCCCGACCCTCATCCCTCAGCGACCTTCATCCTTCATCCTTCCGCCCTCATCCCTCATCCTTATCTTTCAGTCCACCCGCGCGCCCGAATCCTTGATCACCTTGGCCCACTTCGGGATCTCGGACTTGATGTACGCGGCGAACTGCTCCGGCGTGCCGCCCTGGATCTGCGCGCCCTGGCTGATCAGAAACTTGCGGATGTCCGGCAGCTGAAGGATCGCGTTGATCTCGCTGTTGAGCTTGGCGATGATCGCGTGCGGCGTCCCGGTCGGCACCACCAACCCGTGCCAGGTCGACGCCTCGAAACCCGGCACGCCCGATTCGGCGATGGTCGGCAGGTTCGGCATGGTGTCGAGGCGCTTCGCAGTGGTCACCGCCAGCGGACGCAGCCGTCCGGCCTGCAGGTAGGGCTGCACCGACAACGCGGTGGCGAAAATGAGCTGGGTATTCCCGGCGATCACATCGGTCAGGGCCGGCCCCGCCCCCTTGAACGGAATGTGCACCATGTCGGTATGGGTCATGCTCTTGAACAGCTCCGCCGCAAGATGGGCCGCCGCGCCGCTGCCGGACGACGCGTAGTTGACCTGTCCCGGATGCGCCTTGAGAAAAGCGATCAGCTCCTTGACCGAATGCACCGGCACCGACGGATGCACCACCAGGATGTTCGGCTGCGAGGCGACCCAGACCACCGGCGTCAGTTCTTTCTCCGGGCTGAACGTCATTTTCTTGTAGAGCGTCGCATTGGCTGCGAGGACGCTGTTGTTGGCGATCATGATCGTCTGGCCGTCGGGCACGCTATGGGCGACGATCTCGCCGGCGATGTTGCCGCCCGCTCCCGGCCGGTTGTCGAAAATGCACGGCTGCCCGAGTCTCTGCGAAAGCTTGCTGCCGATGAGACGCGTGAGGATGTCGCTGGGCCCGCCCGGCGAAAACGCGATCACGAAGCGGATCGGCTTGGTGGGATAATTTTGCGCCGGCGCTTCGAACGCGAGCGCCGCCAGCAGCATCGCGCACAGCGCGCGCAAACCAAAAGCAATGTTTTTGTGCATGATTCCTCCCGGATTCTGGTTGTCCCTCGATTGTAAACCTGCCATCTTGGGATTGTCATTACGATATGCTATTCTGATCCGAAGATATCGCGACACCGCAGCACATCCCGTAAATCCGAACCGCCCCGACCCTGCCTTTCGAGGAGAAATCGATCATGAAACAACAGAAACGCATCAAGGGCCTGCTTTCTCCCGTCGTCACGCCGTTCAAGGCCGACCTCAGCACCGACCCGCAGCGTTTCATCACGCAGTGCCGCTGGCTGCTCTCGCAGAATTGCGGACTGGCGGTGTTCGGCACCAACAGCGAGGCCAATTCGTTGTCGGTCAACGAGCGCATCGCGCTGCTCGACGCGCTGCTCGCGGCCGACGTCGATCCCTCGCGCATGATGCCGGGCACCGGCTGCTGCGCGTTCCCCGACACGGTGCGGCTCACCGAGCACGCGGTGAAAGCGGGTTGCGCCGGCGTGCTGATGCTGCCGCCGTTCTACTACAAGGGCGTGTCCGAGGACGGCCTCTTCCGCAATTTCGCCGAGGTCATCGAGCGCGTCGGCGATGCGCGGCTGCGCATTTACCTCTATCACATCCCGCCGGTCGCGGTGGTCGGCATCACGCCGAAACTGGTCGAGCGGCTGCTGAAAGCCTATCCGACCGCGATCGCCGGCATGAAGGACAGCTCGGGCGACTGGAACAACACGAAGACTTTCCTCGACGCGTTCGCCAAATCGGGCTTCGACGTGTTCGTCGGCAGCGAATCGTTCCTGCTCGCCAACATGCGCAACGGCGGCGCCGGCTGCATCTCGGCCACCGCCAACGTCAACCCGGCCGCGATCGACAAGCTCTACCGCGAATGGAAAAACCCCGATGCCGACGCGCAGCAGGCGGCGCTGGACGCGGTGCGCACGACGGTCGGCCAGTACGTGATGATCCCGGCGCTGAAACAGGTGGTCGCCCACTACGCGAAGGACCCGGACTGGGTCACGGTGCGCCCGCCGCTGGTCGGCCTGACCAAGGCCCAGGCCAAGACCGTGATCGAGGGACTCGAAAAGCTCGGATTCAAAATGCCGGGGCTCGCCAAAACCGAGTCGCTTGCGGTCTGAGTCTTCCGCCCAACAAACAAAAAGCGCGCCGACGGCGCGCTTTTTTATTAGAGAATTATCCGTTAGGTTACATTCATCGTTTCCCGATTCACGTTTCACGATTCACGATTTACGATTCACGATTCACGATTCACGATTCACGATTCCCGGCCTTATAGCAGTCCGATCTCGCGCATGTACTTGAGCACGCCGGGATGGATCAGGTCCTGGCGCGGCGCGGCGGCCAGCGTGTTCGCCAGCGTCGACTCCTTCGCCTGATCGAGGCGCTCGCCCAACTTGCCTTCGGCGCGGTGCAACGCGCGCGCGAGGCGGTAAGCGACGTCATCCGGCAGCGACGCGCGCGCCAGCACGAACGGCCACGATCCGACTGAATTGACGGGACCTTGCTGCCCGGGATAGCTGCCCGCGGGCATCGTGGTCCCCTTGAGGAACGAATGCTTGGCCATGATGCGCTTGATCTCGTCCGCGCTCGGCGCGATGAATCTCGCGCCGGCCGGGCCCTTCGCGATCGCCATGAACGGCGGCCAGCCGACGCCGCCGCCCCACATCGCCGCGGCGCGCCCGTCGAGCACCATCGGCGGACCGTCGCCCGCCTTCTCCAGCAGGTGCGCCTCGAAATCCTTTTTCATGTCGAGGCCGAGCCCGTCCATCACATAGCGCGCGAGCACGATGAAACCCGAGCTCGCCGCGCCCCACGCGATCGACTTGCCCTTGAGATCGGAAATGCTGCGGCAGGGACTATCGGCGCGGAACCATGAACATGCCGGCCTGCGAGTAGGTGGCGTTGATGATGCGCAGGTTGTTCGCCTTGGGCCGGCCCAGCCCGTTGACCGCCTCGTAGGTGACCTCGCCGGTGACGAGACCGATATCGAGCTTGCCCTCGTCGAGCGACACCACGTTTTCATTGCTGCCCTTGGTGTTGATCGGCTCGATCGCGAGCGTGGGATCCGTCTCGTTGAGCACCTCCGCGTACGGCCAGCCATACGCCGGGAAACCGCCGCCGGGCGTCGCCGTGCCGAGCACCACCTTTGTTTTTTCCTGTGCAGCCATTTTTCAGTTCTCCAAAAAGCCAGGACACAATGTATACCGCACGATGAACGCCGATCAAGATCGCCGACGAAACGATCGAAAACTCCAATCGTCGCTGACGAATCCTGAGATATCCTGTAACTTGTTGATTGTCTATTTCAATATTATCAGTCTTCGCGAAGTCGGGGATCCAGTAACCACCTGAGCATCCTGGTTTCCCGCCTTCGCGGCGAATCGACGAACCAATACTTGATCAGAGGCTTCTCTGTCATCCGCGGCAAGCGACACCCCGGTCGGTTCTTCCCAGTAGCGCGCGATGGCGGTCTGGTCGAGCCCGTAGCCCAGCTTGTCGACTCGCCGCCGACCACAACTCCGATACCTTTTCCGCCAGCGGCGCGTACGCGCCCAGCGCCTGCGACATGTCGACGGCGATTTTGACGTCCTTGGCGATGAAGCCCATCGCCATGCCGGTGCCGAACTTGCGCGTCATAATCTGCGGCACGATTTTTTTCTCGATCGGGTGATTGCGCCCCGCGCACATGGTGGTCAGCGCATCGGCCATCAGCTTCACGTCGAGGCCGAAGCGCTTGCCTATCGTCATCGCTTCGATGCCGTTGATCAGCGCGCAGGCGTTCACATAATTGGCCAGCGCCTTCAGCGCATGCGCGGTGCCGACCCCGCCGCACAGAATGAGACTGCGTCCCATGGCCTGAAGCAGCGGACGGCAGCGCTCGACCGCCGCTGCATCGCCGCCCGCCATGATGTCGAGCGTCCCGTCTTTGGCGAACACGACGCCGCCCATCACCGGCGCGTCCACCACCTCCAGGCCGAGCGGCTTCAGCGCCTCGGACAGCGAGCGCGTGCCGACCGGATCGGACGTGCTCATGTCGATGACCAGCGCGCCTTTCGCGAGCGACGCCGCGGCGCCGTCGCCGTTTTCGCCGAGGATCGCCTTGCGCACCACCTTGTCGTTCGGCAGCATCGTGATCACCGCGTCGGCGCCGCGCGCGACCTCGGCGAGCGACGCGGCGGCCTTGCCGCCATGCTGCGCGACGAACGCCTGCATCGTTTCGGGCCGGAGGTCGAACACCGTCACGTCGAAACCCGCCTTCACCAGATGCCCGGCCATGGGATTGCCCATGTTGCCGACGCCGATGAAGCCTACTTTCCTGATCTCAGTCATTTGAAGTCACTCCGATTGCAGTTCGATCAGAGCTTATGAGGTACATGAGTACATGAGTAAATGCAAAAATAGTTAATAGAAACAACGCGTTAATTCTTGTCAGGTCTTGCTTTTCGATCTTCATCTACCCATCACTCATTACTCATTCACTGGTTCACAAGCAGCGCGCCGCGCGCGGTGATCGGCCACAGCGCTTCGACGCGGCCGTTGCGCACGCAGACATAATAGTCGTAGAGATTGACGGTGGGGTCGCAGTGCCCGGGAATCAGTTTGAGCTTGTCGCCGACCGCGTAACCGGGCGCGCCGTTCAACTGCAGCACGCCGTGCTCGTCGGAGGCTTTCACGTATTCGACGCCCGCCGCGTCCGCCACCCGCGGCATGCCGGAATCGATGCTCGACGCCTTGAGTCCCGCATCGACGATGGCGCGGTCGCGCGCCGGCCGGCTCATCACGGTGGTCCACACGAACAGGCTGTGCTCGAAGCGCGGCATGCCGCTTTCGGTCCAGTCGTTGCGCGCGTAATCCGCGTCCATGAAGATGTAGGAGCCGGGCTGGATCTCCTGGTAGACCGCGCTCGCCGCCTCGTAAAGATAAGTGCCGGTGCCGGCGCCCGTCACTTTTTCGCAGGGGATTTTCGCCTCGCCGAGCAGCGCGAGGGTGTGCCGGACCTGGGCGACCGCGGCCTCGATCGCCGCGCGCCGCTCCCCGACGGTGCGCAGGTGCTGCGCGGTGCCCTGGTACGCCTGGAGGCCGGCAAAATGCAGGTTGGGGGACGCCGCGATTTTTTTCGCGAGTTCGAGCGCCGGTGCGCCCGGCTCGACGCCGCAGCGATTGGCGCCGACGTTGATTTCGACCAGCACATTGAGTTTCACGCCGGCTTCGCGCGCCGCGGCATCGAGCGCCGCGACGTTGCCGGCGTCGTCCGCGCACACCGCGACACGCGCCCGTTTTGCCAGCGCCGCCAGCCGTTTCAGTTTCGGCGCGCCGACGACTTCGTTGGTGACGAGCACGTCACCGACGCCGCCCTCGACCAGCGCCTCGGCCTCGCTGACCTTCTGGCAGCAGACGCCGACCGCGCCGAGCGCGATCTGCTGCAACGCGATCTGCGGGCATTTATGGCTTTTGGCGTGAGGCCGCACGCCGACCGCGCGTCCCGCGAGCGATTCGTGAAGGCGCCGCAGATTGCGCTCGAACGCATCGAGCTCGAGAATCAGGCACGGGGTGTCGACCTCGGCCAGAGGCATGCCGATTGTCGCCGGCGGATAGACAGGCATCGCGTGTTTACAGAATTAAAAACTGCGGATGAACAACAAAAAACATTTGCCACAGAGAACACAGAGGTCACAGAGAAAAAGCGAAAAACAAGCTGATGGGTTCTGAGGTTTGCGCTCTGGTTCTCTGTGTTCTCTGTGGCTTGCTCTTGATCTTTCAGTCGATTACTACTTCTTCTCTTCGAAGCCGGGATCGTAATGGCCGCCCGCCATGGTGCCGTCGGCCGCCTTGCCGATGATGCCGTGCGTCATGTCCTTGACGGCGAAGAACACCACGTCCTCGTCGGGCGTCGCGATCGTGTAGTGCACGATGTTGGCCGGAAAATAAAGCAGCGTGCCCGGCCCGCATAATTGCTCGGGACCGTCGCCGACCTTCACCCGCAGCGTGCCCTTCACGATGTAGTTCCACTGCTCGTTGGGATGCACGTGCGGACGCGAGCCGGTGCCGCGCTTTTTCGAGATCAGGCCGCACTGCATGCGCTCGCCTTCGATCACGGGGCCGAGCGCGGTCGAGTAGCCGACACCGGCCTCGATTTTCTCCATTTGCGTCAGCGGGAAAATGTACTTCCCGTCGCCGGCCTTGACCGCGCCTTCGGTCCTGGTTTTCTGTGTGGTCTTCTCTGCCGTGCTCATGAATCCATCCTTTGCTTGCTCAAAACATCCGGAACAGCGAAATCGTCAGGGGAGCGGGTGAAGAGCCTCATCCCTCATTAAGTAAAACGTATCCTTTAGGGCCCTCATCCCTCATCCTTCATCCTCATTGCGCCGTCATCCTACGCCTCTCAAACCTCCGCTTTGAGCCCCGCCTGCTCGGCGCCGTACGCGCAGCAGGCTTCGTCCTCGTCGCCGGTGCCGCCGCTCGCGCCCGCCGCGCCGAGAATCGCGCCCTGCGCGTCCCGGATCAGCACCGCGCCGGTCTGCGGCAGAAACTTGCCTTTCGCCGTCGTGGCGAGCGTCACCATGAAATTGGGATTGTCCTTGGCGCGCTTGAACAGCGAGCGGCTCGAGCAGCCCATCGCCACCGCGCCCCACGCCTTGCCGAGCGCCACGTCGAAACGGAACATGCTCGCATTGTCCTGGCGCTGCGCCGAGACGATATTGCCGGCCTCGTCGAGCACGACTACGGCGAGCGGCTTGATTTTCATTTCCTGCGCCTTCGCAAAGGCTTTTTCGACGATGATATTGGCCTGCTTGAGCGTGAGTTTGGACATGAATCCTCCGTGATTGAGATGCGGGAAACCTGCCGGGCCCGCGGGACAGCGCCTCGATCGGCGATACGAGACGCGGCGTGAATGACCTCGCGACTATACAAACGGCTCCCTGCGATGTCAATTTCACCGTCAGCATGTAAAATGCAAAGAAAGTCCCTGGGCGCTCGCACGCCCGCACACAACAAGACCCCCTCCCCATGAGCGAACTGCATTTCCTGTCCATCGCCGAAGCCGCCGAGCTGATTGCAAAGCGCAAACTGTCGCCGGTCGAGTACACCGATGCGCTGCTCGAGCGCATCGCGGCGCTCGACCCGCAGTTGAATGCGTTCATCACCGTCACCGCCGATCTGGCGCGCAAACAGGCCAAGCAGGCCGAACGCGACATCGCGAAAGGCGATTACCGCGGCCCGCTGCACGGCATTCCGTTCGGCCTCAAGGATATCTACAACACCAAGGGTATCCTCACCTCCGGCCACTCGAAAATCTGCATCGACAACGTCCCGTCCGAAGACGCGGCGACCAGTGCGCAGGCTCTACGACGCGGGCGCGGTCCTGCTCGGCAAGCTCGCCACGCACGAATTCGCCCACGGCGGCCCGTCGTTCGACCTGCCGTGGCCGCCGGCGCGCAATCCGTGGCATCTCGAGCATTTCACCGGCGGCTCGTCGAGCGGCGCGGGCGCGGCGATCGCGGCAGGGCTCGTGCCGGGCGCGCTCGGCTCCGACACCGGCGGCTCGATCCGCGGACCGGCGTCGTTCTGCGGCATCGTCGGGCTGATGCCGACCTACGGACTGGTGAGCCGCGCCGGCGTGATCCCCAACTCGTTCACGTTCGACCACTGCGGCCCGATGACGTGGACGGTCGAGGACTGCGCGATCCTGCTGCAGGCGATCGCGGGCTACGATGCGCGCGACGCCGGCAGCATCGAGCATCCGCTTCCCGATTACCTCGCGGCGCTCACGCCCGACATCAAAGGCATGAAAATCGGCGTGCTGCGCCACTACTGGGAAGAAGACCTGCCCGCGCACGAAGACCTGAAGCACGCCATGGACAAAGCGGTCGACGTGTTCAAGAAGCTCGGCGCCCGCGTCGAGGACTGCCGCGCGCGGCCGATGATGGATTCGCTCGACGTCAAGGTGATCATCGCCGAAACCGAGATTTTCGCGATCCACTACAAGGACCTGGTCGAGCGTCCCGGCGATTTCGGGCGCGATTTCCTCGGCCGCATCCTGCCCGCCTGCCTGTTCCACGCTGCCGATTACGTGCAGGCTTCGCGCGAACACCGGCGCATCATCAATGAAGCGCGCCCGCTCTACGAAAAATACGACGTGCTGCTCACCGCCGGCTTCGGCCCGGCGCCGCGGCTCGACGCGCACAAGACGCTCAATTTCTGGCAGCGCTCCAACGTGTTCACGCCGTCCAACGTCACCGCCGGTCCGGCGCTCGAATTGTGCAACGGCTACTCCGAAACCGGCCTGCCGCTCGGCATGCAGATCATCGGCCGGCCGTTCGACGAGGCGACGGTGCTGCGCGCGGGCTACGCCTACGAGCAGGCGACGGCGTGGCGGACGAAGCGGCCGGAACTCGTGCCCGGCGCAACGCAGCCCGCCGTCAATCCCAAGAGCAACGAGCCCGACGCTTCGCAAGTCGACAACACGACGCGCGACGCGGCGCTGATCATGGCGCGGCGCGCGGGACTGAAGCTGAGCGACGAGCATGCCGCCATCCTGCTCGAAGCCGCGCCGTACGCGCTGGCGATGGCGCAGCGCATCCGCAAGGACCGCGACCGCATGGAAGAGCCGGCGCTCGTGTTCCGCTTCCCTGAAAAGTGATCCAGCCACCGATAGCGCAGAATCACATCAACACGCCAAAACATTAGCCACGGACACAGAACAGAGGAAAAACGATAAACATTGGTCCGTATCTGTCTGTTTTAATGATTTATCTCGTCTGTGTCTCGTGGCTTACGGATTGTTTTTCAGATAGAGGTAATGAATGGCATCACAACCGCCCCGCTGTGGGCCGATCAGAAAGAAGGCCGCTTTTTCACGCGCATCGACGTCACCACCATGCTGAACGGCGCGATGCTCGCCGTGCCGCTGCATGTCATCACCGGCCGCGAGCCGGGCCCGACGTTCGGCATCCTCACCAACACGCACGGCGACGAGTTCCTCGCGACGATCGCGATCCGGGAATTCGTCAACGCGCTCGACACCGCGAAGTTGAAGGGGCGCATCGCGCTCGTCTCCGTCGCGAATCCGATGGCGACCGCGGGCTTCGGGCGGCAGACGCCGGAGCAGCACGGCCGCACCGACCTGCACGAAGTGTATCCGGGCAACGCGCGCGGCAACACCACGCAGATGATCGCGGCGGCGATCACCGAGAACGTGCTGCATCACGTCGACGCGCTGATCGACTTTCACTCGGGCGGCAGCGGCGGCCGGCTGCAGGCGCGCGTCGATTACAACACGAAGACGCCGGATGACCTCAAGCAGAAGAACCTCGCGCTCGCGCGCGCGTTCGGCGCGACCTTCGTGCACGAAAACGAATTCGCCGGATCGGCCGCGCATTACCTCAACTCGCGCGGCGTGCCGGCGGTCAACCCCGAAGTCGGCGGCGCCTGGCTCGGCCCCCACAGCTCCAATTACTACATCGCCATGATGGTGAACGGCCTGAAGGGCATGATGCAGCACCTGGGCATGCTCGAAGGCAAGCCGCAACCGCAACCACAGCTGCACTTCGATCTGAAAGCGCGGCGCGAACTCCGGCCGAAGAACAGCGGCTACCTGGTATCGAACTACGAAGATGCGCAGGACCTCGGCAAGCTGATCAAGGGCGGCACCAAGTTCGGCGAAGTGATCGACCTCTATACCTACAAGGTGATCGAGGAGATCGTCGCGCCGTTCGACGGCTACCTGTTCTTCTCGCGCTACTCGGGCATGGTCGGCGGCGGCACGCAGGCGTTCGCGCTCGCGGAAGCGGCGGCAACGCAGCGGCTTGACTGACGAATGTTGAGTGTTAAGTGGAGTGTGAGTGTTGAGTGATAAGCTGACGTCAGTCGGCTTCACGCATTACCCATTACTCATCACCCATTACCGGTTCTGACAATCGATGACTGAATTTCTCGACCTCGGCGCGCCGGTGCTCGCCGCGTGCGCTGCCGCCATGCTCGCCGGCGGCCTGGTCAAGGGCGTGGTCGGCATCGGGCTGCCGCTGGTGGCGATGCCGATCATGGCGAACTTCATCCCGATCCCCAAGGCGATCGCGCTGCTCATCCTGTCTTCGTTCGCCACCAGCGTGTGGCAGAGCGCCGACGGCGGCCTGTTCACGCCTTCGGTCAAACGGTTCTGGCCGATGCTGATCGGCATCGCGATCGGCGTCGCGATCAGCGTGAAGGCGCTCGCCACTTTCGACGTCAAGCTGCTATACATGATCCTGGGAGCGATCGTGACCGTCTTCGCCTCGATGCTGCAACGGCGCCTGGTGTTCGCCGTGGCGCCGCGGGCCGAACGCTGGGTGGCGCCGCTCGCCGGCATCGTCGCGGGCCTGATCGGCGGGCTGTCGATGCTGTTCGGGCCGATCTATGCGATGTACCTGTCGGGTCTGAAACTCGGCAAAGAGCTGTTCGTCGCGGCGATTTCGCTCTTCAACGTGTGGGCCACGGTGGTGCTGGCCATCGCGATGGCGCAGAACGACCTGCTGGGCGGCGCCGATCTGATGGCGTCGCTGCTCGCGCTGATTCCGTCGTCGCTGGGCGTGCTGCTCGGCACGAAGCTGCGGCACCGGATCAACGAGGAAGTGTTCCGCAAGGCGCTGGCGGTGGTGCTGTTCCTGATCGGGTTGAACCTGGTTCGGCGGGCTTTTTCCTGAAAAGCAAAAGCATTAACGCGAAGGACACAGAGGAAAAACGAAGGACACGAAGGAAAAGCTGTACACAAGAACAATAAAAAGCATGAACGCGAAGGACGCAAAGGTTCGCAAAGGAAAAGAATAACAAAAGGATTGAACCGCCAAGGCTTCTTTTCTATACCCGCTCGACGGGTGCGCCAAGCACGCCAAGAAAACAAATCGAATGCTATACAGTTCGGGCTCTGGCTGACTCACTAATCTGGGCACGAATCAGAGTTTGCATACAGTTGCAGGTCGGCAATACTTTGCCGACAGCCACGGCTGATCCGACGGGCGGTTGCCTGAAGGTCAAAAGCATTAACGCAAAGGGCGCGAAGGTTCGCAAAGGAACGCGAGGGAAAAGCCAGACACAGGAACAATACTTCAGGTGTGAGGGGAATGAGGAAAGCGGGCAGCGGTTGCTTTTACTATCGGAATCTCGATTGCTTTGTAGCTTCCCTTTGAAGCGTCATCGATCGCACGAACTGCCGCGCCCAAGGAACGTTGGATGCGCGGACCAGCTCGGCGTGGCGAGCACCACGATGGCGATGCGTCTGGACTTAAGGTTTTGTTGATACTTCAGGCAGGGGCCAGAGCGCTCCGCGCGGCGTGTTCCAGCACGGCGCGAACCTGTTCCATGGTGACGCCGGGAAACCACTCCACAAACTGCGAAACTGGCGCGCCGTCTTCGAGGTTTTCGAACAGCGCCGCGACCGGCACGCGCGTACCGCGGAAGACCCAGGCGCCGCTGACACGCTCGGGGTCCCGTTCAACTGCGGAGCAGGTAGACCAGTCGATCATAAATTACATCCTATCACTTGCCGGGGGAGACGGCCAACGCGGTAATCGTAGCCCGGATAAAGAGCAAAGCGGAATCCGGGACCATGTCTTTTGAATAATCGAAACCCCGGATTCCGCCTGCGGCTGCATCCGGGCTACGCTTGCTTAAAAGTCAAAAGCATTAACGCAAAGGACGCGAAGGAGCAAAGAACAACAAAAAATTGAACCGCCAAGTCCGCCAAGCACGCCAAGAAAATCAAACCGAATAATAAGCAATTCTAGCCTCGGCTGACTGCCCGACGGAGGTAAATCTAGACATGAGCGGAATGTCCGAGATTACTTTAACGTTCCCAGCAACTGGCGCGCGCCCGACGGCCCACGCGAGGCACGGCGCTCGCGCGCGCGTCTGGGTTGACTGGGGGTAGGCCGAGGATTTCTATTTTGGGCGAGCGTCACTTTGCTGAGAAGATGACGCTGAAGAATCACCAAGACTCTTCAGACCGCTGAAAAGCGCGAGCACTGTGCCTTCGACTATTGCCAACACGATTCCGATAACTACGGTAGGGCCGATAGCGAGCAACCACCAGAAAAACTCGTCGCTTCGCGCTTTGCTGCCACCCCACCAGCAGAACAGCATCCAGATAGCGGCTACTGCCCAGAAGAGGGCCCAAACCAGCCGATGCATGCCTGCGGCAAACCCAGCGCCCGCGATACCTATGGTAGCCAGGACCCAAGCGAGCCAGTTCTCGTGTTTCTGAGACATGGTCTGATCTCCACTCTAACGATTCTATGAGGAGCGCGCCTCCTTTGGCGCGTCCCTCTCCACGGAAGGGTTAGGTACCAAGCTCGAACCACTGATCGCGCCTTTGCGAATGTGCTTTCTGCCCAGCAAGCCGATCTTGACGTAGATGCTGTCTGCGGCATGCGATTCGAGGCAAGTGGTAATTTGCTTTCGGTATTGGTCGTAGTAGTCGAGGGTAAAGTCGTCGAAGTGCACAAGTAGGTAGATCAAACCCTTTCCACGAGCCTTGATTTGGCGGTCTGCAGCATCAAGTGCACTCTCAAGCTTTTTCAGGAATCCGCCAGAAAGCTCCTGGTAGATCGACGAAGACGTCACCTGCAACTTCGCCCGACGCGCAATCACCTCGTCTGAGATTCCAATTGTTTTAACTTCGCAGAAACATTTCTCTCGACGGTCTAAATACTCGATGTCCGGCTGAGCCTTACCCCCCTCGCGCAATATTCGCACTGGTTTGTAGCCTCTACTGACCAAATACTGATAGGCAAATGCGTCATTTAGTTGGTTGAAGAATCCTTGCTTCCGTTGCCCCGGCCGGTGATCCATGAAATGTGCGATAGCCTTGGCCTGAAGAACAGCCCAAGACTCGGGGTCGAGAATACTGAGTGCGCGTTCGTAGGCTTGATATTGCCTGCGGGCATCCGGCGCAACCTTCAGGGTTTGTTCGACGCCAACGAAAAAGTCATCGCCGGGATGAACCGCGCTAGCACGATCGATGAGTTCGCGGATGCGGCGCATTCGTGGCATCTAACGGCAGAAATCAGCGGCGCAATAGCGTCCGCTCTGGATTGAGGGGTTAGGCGTCATGGTTCCTCATGTATTCGCTTGGCACGTTTAAGCACCGGCAATTTAATGCGAAGGCCGAAGACAAGCAGGATTGATATCGCGAGAAATAACACGAAGGACATCGGATAGATGAACCAGCGAACCTCCGGGGTGACGTTGTCTTTAAGCCATCCAGCACCGAATCCCAAAACTGCACCTGCCGCAGCGACCTTCACGAACAACCACAGCCAATCCACCGCTGTTTTTTTCCGCTTGCCATTATCGCTATCGACGGTCATTCGTGGCGCCTAACTTAAATTGGTTGACAAAGAATTAGGTGACAAATTTAGTTAACACTTTTTGCCGTTGAGAAAACCCATCCGCCGTGTTAGTTCACATGAGGCCCGCTATCACGGCGCCTCCGGACATATTGCCCCGAATAATACGCCGTCAAATCGGCTCAAGACAAAATGCGCAGAGACAATTCATCGATCTCTGTTTTTCTCACGTGAACTCCGTGTCCTCAGTGCGAAACGGTTTTGCACTCAGAACTGTTCAGGCATCCCAGCAAGCCGAATCCCTCACGAATATCATCATACCCCGTTGTTTTTATTATATTTTCCTCCGTGTCCTCTGTGTCCTCTGTGTCTCCGCTTTTGATCTTATCGTGTCTTAATTGTTTTGTTTCCCTTGGCGTCTTGGCGTCTTGGCGGTTAAATCCCGTTCTTCCTTCGCGAACCTTTGCGTCCTTTGCGTTAATGCTTTTGACTTGCCTTCATAGCAGATGAAAAATCGATCTGCTATGCTGCAATCGGCAATCCGGTTTCGACAAACCAAGCGGACGGAGGAGCTCCATGAAATACAAAAAGCATGAAGCAAAGGAATACGCAAAGTCGGTCCTGAAAGGCGTGTGGACCGCGCTCCCGACGAGTTTCACCGAAGATCACGGGCTCGATGAAGCCGGGATCGCGGCCAACCTCGAGCACTGCATCTCGAAGCTGAACGTGGAGGGCCACTACTGCGTCGGCAACGTCGGCGAGTTCTGGGCCATGACCAACGAGGAACGCATGCGCGTTCACGAGATCAACGTCGACGTCGCGAAAGGACGCGTGCCCTTGATCGCCGGCTGCCATCACCAGAATCCCGCCGAAGCGGTGAAGCTGTCGCGTCATGCGCAGAACGTCGGCTTCGATTTCGTCATCATCCTCACGCCCTACGTCGCGGCGCGCAACGACGATGCCGTCTACGAGTACTACCGCTACGTGTGCGAACAAGTCGATATCGGCATCGTGCTGTTCAACACCGAAGCCACCTATCCGATCTCGCCGCGCCTGGCAAAACGTCTCGCCGGCCTGCCGAACGTCTGCGGCTTCAAGCAGGGCGTCTCCAAGCCCCAGCCGACCATCGCGCTGCGCGAAGCGGTCGGCAGGGATATCGAAGTGAGCGTCGCCGACGAGGCGCCGTGGCTGTTCAACATTTCGGTCATGGGCGACCGCTGGCTGCTCAACTATTGCCCGCACCTCTACCAGGTCCCGGGCTACCTGCCGGTCAACGATTACACGCGCGCCGCGCGCGCCGGCGACATGAATACCGCGACGGAGATCTGCCGCAGCCTCAACCCGCTGCGCGCGGTGCTTGCGAAATGGATCCCGGGTTACGGCAGCGGCGCGCGGTTCGCGATCGCCGAGCAGAAATACTGGATGGAACTGATCGGCATGGTGGGCGGCCCGGTGCGCGCGCCCTGCACCGAGATGACCGCGGAAGCGAAGGCAGAGATGCGGGCCGACCTGGAAGCGACGGGACTCCTCGCCAAGGCCGCCGCAGGGAACAAATCTGCGCGCCGCGCGGCTTAGAAGAAAAAGCATTGACACAGAGGACACAGAGGACAAAGATAAAATTAAAAGCTTTGCCGTTCGGACTCCGGACTAGTTTTCCAAAATGGACATGGATCAGGGCTCGGACAGAAAACACAGGAGAAGCAGAGATCGGTGAATCCCTCCGTCAACTCCGTGGCCTCCGTGCGAAACCAGAAGTGGAGCAATCAAACCCATCGCGCACAATATTTCAATTCGTTGTTTTTGTTATCTTTCTTGATTTCCTCCGTGTCCTCTGTGTCCTCTCGTGTCTCCGCTTTTGATCTTATTGCTCTGTAATTGATTCGTTTCTCTTGGCGTTCTTGGCGCACCCGTCGAGCGGGTATAAAAAAGAAGCCTTGGCGGCGAGATTGTTCTTCGGGTCTTCAACATCTCACGACGCCGCCTGAAAATCGGCTCATAATTCCGTGCCATGACAGCAACACAGAAGATGGCCGTGCTCTCGATCGTCACCTCGATCGTGACGCTGGCCCTGAAGTTCGGCGCGTATTTCCTGACCGGTTCGGTGAGCCTGCTGTCGGACGCGCTCGAAGCGCTGGTCAATCTCGCCGCCGGCCTGATCGCGCTGGCGGCGCTCACCATCGCCGAAAAACCCGCCGACGACCGCCATACCTACGGCCACGACAAGGCCGAATATTTTTCCAGCGGGGTCGAGGGCACGCTGATCCTGGTGGCCGCGGTGTCCATCATCTACGCGGCATGGGGCCGCTTCCTGCACCCGGTCGTGCTGGAGAACCTCGGGGTGGGCGTCGGCGTCGGTCTCCTGGCGGCGGCGGCGAACTACGCGACGGCCCGCGCGATGCTCAAGGTCGGCAAGAAACACGACAGCATCACCATCGAGGCCGACGCGATGCACCTGATGACCGACGTCTGGACTTCGGCGGGCGTGCTGGGCGGCCTGCTGATCATCGTGTTCTTCCCGGAATGGCAGATCCTCGATCCGCTGGTCGCCATCGCCGTCGGGCTCCACATCATCTACACGGGCTTCGAGTTGCTGCGCCGTTCGATCGACGGCCTGATGGACACGGCGCTGTCGCCGCGGGAGATTCACAGGACCCGGGAGGTCATCCAGGCCGAATTACCGCCGGGGACGAGCTTTCACGCGCTGCGCACGCGCAAGGCGGGCGCGCAGCGCTTCATCGAATTCCACCTGCTCGTGCCGGGAGAGATCAGCGTCAGCGAATCGCACGTGCTGTGCGACCGGATCGAGCACGCGATTGCGAGCCACCTCGCGCGGGCGTCGGTCACGATCCACGTCGAACCGGTGGAGACGCATGAACATCATGATCTGGCGTCCGCTCCGGAAAAACTAAAGCGCAGATCACGAAGGACGCAAAGGAACGACGAAGTTAACCCGAAACGAAAACAATCTAAACATGTCGATCTCCGTCAGAGTGCTGACCATGCGAAACTAGGTTTTGTGATCGCAGAACCTGTCTCGCAAGGTGTACCAGCAGGATCAAGCGCTCTCGCAATGATCGACAGTGTTATTCTGTTAGTTTTTACTTCGTGTCCTTTCGTGTCCTTTGTGTTCATGCTTTTCTTGACGTTATCCTTCGCCCTCAGGCTTTCCCGGTTAAGCCGGCGCGATCAGTCCTTCTTTCTCCAGCAGCGCGTAGACGCCGCCCGCCGTCACGATCTTAAGCAGCGATTCCGGCAACGCCTTCGCGGCAAGCTCGGTGCCGCGCGTAACGTTGCGCACGCGCGCCGCCTCGAACTCGACTTCCGCGATGTCGCCTTCTTCGAAAGCATCGTGCACGCCCGGGCATTCCAGCGCCGGAAACGCGAAATTCACGCAGTTGCGCAGAAACAACCCGTTCAGCGATTCGGCGAGCAGGCACGACAAACCCAGGTTCTTCAGCGAACGCGCCGCGGCGCGGCTCGAGCCCATGCCGAAGTTCCTGCCGCCGATCAGGATGTCGCCCTTCGCGACCTGCTGCGCCCACCCCGGCCGGTTCGCATGAAACACGTATTGCGCCTGCTCCTCGTGCGTCAGGTAAAACGCCTTGTTCGGCAATATCAGGTCGGTGTTGATGTTGTCATCGACGTTCCAGACGCGCGCTTTGAATTTCATTGCAAAACCCTTTCAAGCCGCCAAGGACGCCAAGACGCCAAGAAAACTCAAGATCTCAACGAAAACCAAGAACTGCGCCATGCACTATCGTGCCCGATGCACCTGCAGTTCGTCACGTAGTCTCAACGTTCTATCCGTCTGGCTTCTTTGTGTTCTCTGTGTCTTTCTTGGCGGTCTTGGCGTCTTGGCGGTTAATTAAGAAACTCCCGCGGATCGGTGATCACACCCGTCAGCGCGGAGGCCGCCACGGTCGCCGGCGAGGCCATGTAGACCTGCGAGCTTGGATCTCCCATGCGTCCCTTGAAGTTGCGTGTGCTCGAGGTCAGGCAGACTTCGTCCGGTCCCAGCACCCCCATGTGGCCGCCGCCGCAGGCGCCGCAGGTCGGCGGCGCGATCATCGCGCCGGCTTCGAGCAGCGTCTGTACCGCGCCGCTCGCGACCATGTCGCGATAGACGGTCTGCGAAGCCGGCGTGACGATAAAGCGCACGCCGGGCGCGACGCGACGGCCCTTGACCACGCGCGCGGCAAGCTCGATGTCGTCCTGCGTGCCGTTGGCGCAGGAACCGATGTAGGCCTGATCGATGCGCGTGCCCGCGGCCTTGCCGACCGGGTGCGAGTTGTTGACCACGCTGTCGGGCAGCGCCACCAGCGGCTCCAGTGCCGACAGGTCGACTTCGCGCACGGCGCGGTATTTCGCGTCGGCATCCGGCCGCACCGGCTCGAACGGCGCGGGGTTGCGCGCCCTGATCCATGCCATCAGAGCCTCGTCGGCTTCGAACGTCGCGAACTCCGCCGACAACTCGGCCGACATCGCCGTCAGCGTCTTGCGCGCGTTGATCGACAGTCCCGCGACGCCCGGGCCGCCGTACTCGACGTTCATCGTCGCGTGGTCGCCATGCGCGCCGGCGATCTGCAGGAAGGCGTCCTTGGCCGTGACCGCCGGCGGCAGCTTGCCGCGCAGCTCGTAGCGCACGGTTTCGCCGCAGCGGAACCAGGTCTGGCCCTTGATCGCCGCGTAGATGATGTCCGGACCGCCGACGCCGCGCGCGAGGCAGTTGAACACCCCCGCGCTGCAGGTATGCGAATCGCTGCACAAGAGCACCGAGCCCGGCAGCGCGTAGCCGTAATCGGCGACGAGCTGATGGCTGATGCCCTGGTTATAACCGACGTCATGAAATCGTTTGACGCCGAACCGCTTGACGAAAGCGCGCCCCGTCACCTGCGCCGCGGCGGCCTGCTGCGTGGGCGCCGGCACGCGATGGTCGAAGGTCACGACGAGCTTCGCGGGGTCGGCCACCCTGAGTATTTCGCGCCAGCTGTTAGGCATGAAGTTGTTGTCGAACAGGATCACGGTATCGACGTCCACCGTCACCACGTCCCCCGGACCCACTCGACCGCGGCCGCTTTTCGCGGCGAGGATTTTCTCGGCGATGGTCATGCCCATGTGCCGCCCCTAGCCGCCGGTGTAACGGCGTTCCATGTCGTCGAGGATTTTCATGCCCATCAGGTCGTTGAGCTCCTCGAAGCCCACCTGCAGGTCGGTGCGATCGACGACCATGTTTTTGCCGACCACCTCCTCCTGAAACACCTCCAGCGCATTCATCATGCCGCGCAGCGCGGCAGTGGTCAGCAGGCGCGGGTAGCTGACTCCGGCGACGCCGATGTCCTGCAGCTGTTTCGGGCTCATCAGCGGCGTGGTCTTGCGCGGGCGCATGCCCAGGCCCATGTTGACGATCAGCGGCTTGGGCACGTTTTTCGCGACCTTGGCGATATCCTCCTTCGATAGCAGCGCGTCGGCGTACATGACGTCGGCACCGGCCTCGGCATACATATTCAGGCGGCGGATCGCCTCGTCGACGCCGTGCGGCCCGGCCGCATCGGTGCGCGAAACAATCACGAAATCAGGATCGCGTCGCGCATCGACCGCGGCCTTGACCTTCTGCACCATTTCTTCGGCGGGAATGCACGACTTGCCGGCCATGTGGCCGCAGCGTTTGGGCCACACCTGGTCCTCGATCATCAGCGCCGCCATGCCGGCCTTCTCGAAGGCGCGCACGACAAAGTGCACGGTCATCGCGTTGCCGTAGCCGGTGTCGGCATCGGCGCGCAGCAGCAGGTCCGAGCAGTCGGCGAGCCGCCGCGCGTTGTTGAGGTTTTCCTCGAAAGTCATCACGCCGCGGTCGGCCCAGCCCATGCGGCTTTCCGACACGCCCGCACCCGAGATCGAAGCAGTCTTGAAGCCCGCGCGCTCGATGAGCCGCACGCTGTAGCCGTCGTAAACCCCGGGCTGGATCAGGATTTCCGGCGCGGTGATCAGATCTTTGAACTGCCGGCCTTTGCTGACCATTTCTGCGTTCCTCCAGATTGGCGTCGACACATTCTATATCAGCGCAAACGCCATCGTTCGCGCTTTCGCATGGTGGACTTCATGGCACTACTAACCGAACGGCGCGTCGACTACAATGCCATTGCGGCAAAGGAGGACATTCCATGCGCGAAAAACAGAGCACGGCGCTGCGCAGGCTGCTGACACAAGGCAAAACCCTGGTCAAACCGGGCGCTTACAACGCATTGTCGGCAATGATCATCGAGAAGGCCGGCTTCCCTTGCTGCGGCGTGTCCGGCTATGGCGTAAGCGCGTCGCTGCTCGGCAAGCCCGACGTCGGGCTCGTCACGCTGAACGAAATCGTGATGATCGCGCGCTATATCGCCCGCGCGGTCGGCATTCCGGTGATTGCCGACGCCGATACCGGCTTCGGCAACGCCATCAACGTCATGCGCACCGTCGAGGACTTCATCGGCGCCGGGCGTTGCCGCCATCCACATCGAGGACCAGGTTGCGCCCAAGCGCTGCGGCCATGTCGCCGGCAAGCAGATCATCCCGATGGAAGAAATGGCCGGCAAGCTGCGCGCGGCCGACAGGGTGCGGCGCGAGCTCGATCCGGACTTCATGCTGATCGCGCGCTGCGATGCGCGCGGCGTGACGGGCGGCAGCGTCGACGAGCTGATCCGGCGCGCCAACGCCTATCTCGACGCGGGGGCCGACATGATTTTTCCCGAGGCGCTCACGTCGGAGGCCGAGCTCGAACGCTGCGCGCAGGAAATCAGGGGACCGCTGCACTTCAACCGCACCGGCGTCTCGCCCCGGCTGCCGCTTGCGCGGCTCGACGAGCTCGGCATCGCCATCGTATCGAACGCCACCGGTTCGCTGCGCACGTCCACTGTCGCGATGTGGGATTATTTCCAGGAATTCGCAAAGGACGACATCGAAGCCGTCAAGCGCTTCGAAGCGCGCACCAAAGAACATCCCGCAGGCAACATGCACGCCTTCATCGGGTTTAACGAGATCAGGAAGCTCGAGGAGGAATTTCTGCCGGCTGCCGAGGTGCTTGCCAAGTACGAGGGCTCGGTCGGTTTCCAGCCGTAAAGCGGTGAATGGTGAATGGTAAAAAAACGAGAGGAGGAAAATGACATGCGTGTAGCTCAAGCAGCGTTGATGGTCGTCATGTTCGGAATCGCCGGCAATGCACTCGCCCAGAACTACCCGAACAGGCCCATACGCATAGTTGTTGTCAGCACGCCCGGCGGCAGCGTGGACACCATGGCGCGCGTCGTCGGCCCCAAACTCGCCGAGAGATGGGGGCAGCAGGTGATCGTCGACAACCGCCCCGGCGCGGGCGGCGCCATCGCCGCGGAACTCGTCGCCAGGTCGCCGGCCGACGGCTACACGCTGATCATGGGCACCGTGGCATCGTTAGCGACCAATGTCAGCCTGCGCAAATCGCTGCCCTACGACCCGGTCAGGGATTTCGCGCCGATCACGCTGGTCGCGACCCAGAATCTGATGCTGCTCATCCATCCGTCGATTCCGGCGAAATCGGTGAAGGAACTGGTGGCGCTTGCCAAACGGCAGCCGGGGCAGCTGTCCTTCGCTTCAGCGGGCAACGGCACCGGCGGCCACCTCTCCGGCGAATTGTTCAAGCTGCTTGCCGGCATCGACATGCTGCACGTGCCGTACAAAGGGGTGGCGCCGGCGCTGATCGATGTGATCAGCGGCCAGGTGTCGATGACCTTCGCCAGCATTCTCTCGGGACATCCGCACGCCCGGTCGGGCAAACTGCGCGCGCTGGCCGTGACCGGCGCCAAGCGCTCGCCCGCCGTGCCCGAACTGCCGACGATGATCGAGGCCGGCGTGAAGGGCTACGAATCGGCGACCTGGTACGGCCTGCTCGCCCCGGCCGGCACGCCGCCGGACATCGTGGCGAAGCTCAACGCCGAAGTCGTCTCGATCCTGAAACAGCCGGAGACGCACGAGCGGCTGTCGAAAGAAGGCGCGGATCCGGTGGGCAACACCCCGGCCGAGTTCGGGAAGTTCATCCGCTCCGAAATCGCGAAGTGGGGCAAGGTGATCAAAGCCGCCGGCATCAAGCCGAGCTGATACAATCGCGGAAAGATTCAGTCAATGTAACCCGGATGGAGCGTAGCGAAATCCGGGCTACGCTTGCTGATCGGGTTGAACCTGATTCGGCGGGCTTTTTCGTAGAAGGTCAAAAGCATGAACGCAATGGGCGCGAAGTAACGCAAAGGAACGCGAAGGAAAAACAACTTAAATACTATACGGTTCGATCCGTTGATTAGCTCTACGAAATACGCATAAATGAGGGTTCGCACGGAATGCACAGAGATCATTCATCAATCTCTGTTTTTCTCAGTGTCCTCCGTGTGCTCAGTGCGAAACGGTTTTCACTCAGAACTGTTCATGTGCCCAGCAACTTGCCCCCCGAACATCATCATACTCCGTTGTTTTTATTATATTTTTCCTTCGTGTCCTCTGTGCACCCGTCAAGCGGGTATTGAAAAGAATCCTTCGTTTTTCCTTTGCGATACTTCGCGAGCCTTTGCGTCCTTCGCGTTAATGCTTTTGACTTTATCCTTCGCGTTCAAGCCTTTTTTGGGGGCAGCCCCTCACCACGCCACCGCGCCGCCGTCGACCGGGATGATCGCGCCGGTGATGAAGTTCGACGCGTCGGACGCGAGCAGCACCGCGAGACCCTTGAGATCGTCGGGGCCGCCGGTGCGCCCGAGCGGGATCTCGCGGTCGATGTTCTCCTTGTTTTTCTCGTAGAGCTTCTCGTTGAGCGGCGTCACGAAAAAACCCGGGCAGATGCAATTCACCCGGATGTTGTGCTGCGCCCACTTCACCGCGAGGTCGCGCGTGAAGTTGACCAGCGCGCCCTTGCTCGCGCCGTAGGCGACGGAGTTGTAGGCCTTCGGATTGCGCCCGACCAGGCCGGCGATCGACGCGATGTTGATGATCCTGCCGCTTTTCGCCTTGATCATTTCGCGCCCGAGCGCCTGCGCGCACAGGAACGGCGCGGTGATGTTGAGATCGAACACCTGCTGCCAGCGCTCGAGCGGCATGTCCTCGGGCGGCGCGGCCCAGGCGCGGCCGGCGTTGTTGACGAGCACGTCGACGCGCCCGAATTTCTCCAGCGTCGCGTCCTTCATCGTTTCCACCTGATCGGGCTTGCGTCACGTCGCAGGCGACGGCGAGCGCCTTGACGCCGGTTTTCGCGATCTCGCGCGCCGCCTGCTCGCAGTTCTCGAGCTTGCGCGAGCAGATCACGATGTTGGAGCCGGCCTCGGCGAGCCCCATCGCCATCTGGAAGCCGATGCCGGTCGCACCGCCGGTGACGACGCTGACGCGGCCTTCGAGGCTCATCAATTCTTTTATCGTTGCCACTTAACCCCCCAGCAAAAAGCATTAACGCAAAGGACGCAAAGGATCGCACGAAGGAAACCAAAACCAAGATATTAAAACAATCATCAATGGATGGCATGCAGCGTAACGCGCGGCTCCCGATGATTAGATCCTTTGTCCTTTGTATATCTTGCATTCCTTGCGTAACTTCGCGATCCTTCGCGTCCTTTGCGTTCCAGCTTTTGACCTTTAACTAACCGTCTTTCAGCAACTGCGCCGCGATGATGTTGCGCTGGATTTCCGACGTGCCTTCGTAGATGCGCGTGATGCGCGCGTCGCGGTAGGTGGTCTCGATCCCCGCTTCGCGCATGTAGCCCATGCCGCCGTGGATCTGCACCGCGGCATCCACCACGCGTCCCGAGCGCCTCGGTGGTGAAGAGCTTCGCCATCGACGCCTCCGTGCGTGCCGCGCTCGCCGCGCATCAGCGTGTCGATCGCGCGCTGGGTCAAGAGCCGCGCCGCGTCGCGCGCGACCGCCATGTCGGCGAGCATCCACTGCAGGCCCTGGTACTCGGCGAGCTTTTTCCCGCCCTGGGTGCGCACTTTCATGTAGTCGGCGCACTGGCCGATCAGCTTGTCCATCATGCCCACGCAGCGCGCCGCGATCGTGACGCGGCCCGCGGTCAGCGTCTTCATCGCCTGCACGTAGCCCATGCCTTCGGCGCCGAGCAGGTTCTCCGCCGGCACTTCGCAGTCGCTGAACGCGAGCGGCGCGGTGGTGCAGCCGTGCATGCCCATCTTGAGCTCGTTCTTGCCGACGCTGAAGCCCGGGAAAGCCGCGCTCGACGATGAACGCCGAAATGCCCTTGATGCCTTTCGTTCTTGTCGGTGACCGCCATCACGGTGAACACCTGCGGCCGGCCCGGCATTGGTGATGTAGATTTTCTCGCCGTTCAGCACGTAGCGGTCGCCCTTCTTCACCGCCGTCATGCGCAGCGCCGCCGGATCGGAGCCCGCCTGCGGCTCGGTCAGCGCGAAACTGCCGATCCATTCGCCGCTCGCCATGCGCGGCAGGTATTTCTTCTTCTGCTGCGCGTTGCCGAGCGCGACGATGCCGGCGGTGCTGATGCCGGTGTGGTTGCCGATCAGCGTGGCGAACCCGTAATTGGTCTTGCCCATCTCCTCCTCGACCGCGCACTTGCCGGCGAGATCGAGGCCGCTGCCGCCGTACTCCTCGGGAATGGTGAGGCCGAACAGGCCCATGCTCGCGCGCCATCTGCACGAGCTCCGGCGGCATCGCGTCGTTCTCCTCGATCCAGCGCGAGCGCGGCTCGACCTCGTCGCGGATGAAGCGGCGCACTTCGTCGCACAGCAGTCTGCACTTCAGCGGAGAGTGGCATGGACGGTACCTATAAATCGCAAAAACACAATGACGCTTGCCACGGATGAACGCAGATAAAAGCAAGAAACGGGAAAATTCCAAAGGCGACTGTCCGAATAGTGTCTTAGAGATCCGTACGATTCAACGCGTCGCACGTGCGATTTTCGCTTCACTCTGTGTTCTCTGTGTATCTCTGTGGCTCAATGCTGTTCACGCATTTCGCGGCTTGATCAGCGCGTCCGCCGCTTTCACGCCCTTGCCCCGCTCGAACACGAACAGCGGATTGATATCGAGTTCGGCGACGTGGTCCTTGAGATCGACGCGCGAGCGCCGACAGCCTGACGATCGCATCGGCCAGCGCGTCGACGTCGGCGGGCGCGCGTCCGCGCGCGCCCGCGAGCAGCGGATAGCCCTTGATTTCCGCGATCATCTCGCGCGCCATCGACGGCGTCACCGGCGCGAGGCGGAACGCGACGTCCTTCAGCACCTCGGCGAAAATCCCGCCCAGCCCGAACATCACCGCCGGGCCGAACAGCGGATCGTTGGTGACGCCGAGGATCGCCTCGACGCCGCCCGCGACCATTTCCTGCACCAGCACGCCTTCGATCCGCGCGTCCTTGCGGTACGCGCGCGCGTTGCGCGAGCACTTCATCATACGCGGACGCGAGTTCCTGATCGGAGGCGATGCCCAGCCGCACCGCTTTCGCCTCGGTCTTGTGCGAGATGTCGGGCGACTGCACCTTGAGCGCCACCGGATAGCCGATGCGCTTCGCGATCGCGAGCGCCTGCGCCTGGCTGGTCGCCAGTTCTTCCTGCGTCACGCCGATGCCGTAGTCGGCGAGGATGCGCTTCGCCGCGTGTTCCGACACGTCGGCAGTCTGTCCTGCAAGCCGTTGTTTTACATCATTTTTCTCTATGCGCAGCGGCTGCTCTCCGCGCTGCGCCTCGTTGCGGCGGCGCGCTTCCGCGTACCACGACAGCGCGCAAAGCGCGCGCCCGCAGCGCACCGGCGACTTGTAATGCGGAATGCGCGCGGCGTCGAGCAGCGCGTAGGCCTCGGGGGCGACGGCATCGCGCGCGCTCCACGCGATCAGCACCGGCTTGTCGGTCTTCGCGGCCACGGCGACGATCTCGGTCGCGATCGTCTGCGCCAACTCGCCCTGCAGCGACGCGTTGATCATCGCCAGGCAATCGACGTTGGGATCGTCGATGATCGTCTGCATCGTGCGGTTGATCAGGCTCAGGTCGTTGAAAATAGCCGCGGTCACGTCCACCGGATTGTTGAGCGAGCCGAACGAAGGCACGATCTCGCGCAACTTGGCCAGCGTCTCCGGCGCGAGTTGCGACAACTGCATGCCGCGGGCGATGCACTCGTCGGTCATCAGAATGCCCGCGCCGCCGGAAATCGTCATGATCGCGACGCGGTTGCCCGCGCGGCAACTTGCCGCAGCGGAACGCGCGGCCGTAATCGACCAGGTCCTGGATGTCCTCGACCTGGAGGATGCCCTTCTGGCGGAACGCCGCCTGGTAGAGCGCCATCGCGCCGCCGAGGTTGGCGGTGTGCGAGGCCGCGGCCTTCTGCCCCTGCTCGGTGTTGCCGACTTTCCAGATCATGATCGGCTTGCCGGCGGCGAGCGCGCGGTCGCCGATCTCCGGCAGGCGGCGCGCATCCTTCGCGCCCTCGAGATAGGCGGCGATGATCTCGGTCTGCGGATCGCGGATGAAATAGTCGATGAAGTCGAGCGTGCGAGACGCCGATCTCGTTGCCGGTCGTCACCATCTGGCGGAACTTCAGGCCGCCGTCCTTCGACGACAGGTTCATCACCGAGAAGCCGAAGCCCCCCGACTGCGAAACCATGCTCACCACGCCCGGCTCGTAATCGGTGTGGAACACGGAGCCGAAGCCGGCGAACACGCTGTCGGCGACGTTGATCATGCCCTGGCAGTTGGGCCCGATCACGCCGATGTCGAATTCGCGCGCGATAGCGGCGAGCTGCCGCTGGAGATCGACGCCGCCGCCGCCCACCTCCGAAAACCCCGAGCTGAAAATGATCACGTACGGCACGCCTTTGGCGCCGCACTGGCGCAGCACGTCGGCCACGCGCGAAGCGTTGACCAGCACCAGCACGAGATCCGGCGTCTCCGGCAGATCCGCGAGCGCGGCGTAGCACTTGAAACCCGCCACTTCCGGATAGCGCGGATTGACCGGGTAGAGCTTGCCCTTGTAACCGTGGGAGGTCAGATGCTTGAGCGGCTGGCCGCTGATGGTGGTGAGTTCCTGCGAAGCGCCGACGATCGCGATCGCGCGCGGATTGAAAAATCTCTCGAGGTCGGTGCGCATGCTGTTCCGTGGGTCCAGGTGAAACGCGGTTCCCGGCGAAAAAACCGCGCAAAGACTGTCATCATATTCGCTTCCGGCATTCCGGCTCAACCGAAGCCTGCCGCCGGAGCTGCCGGGCCGCCCGCCCGCACCACCATGCGGACTGCGGGCCTGTTCTTTTCTTCCCGATATTATAATATGCAGCCGTTTACCACGATCCGCGCGTGCCGATGACCACCGCCACAGTCGACAGCCCACCCCCGCAGTCCCTCAGGGAAGTCTGGTTGATTTCAGCCGGACACGGCCTCACGCACTGGTATACCGCGACCTTCTACCTGCTGCTGCCGCTGATCGGCAGGGAACTCGGCCTCTCCTATACCGAGATCGGCCTCATCATGACTGTCCAGCATCTGGCCGGTGCGATATCCAACCTTCCGGGCGGCATGCTCGTGGATGCCGTCGGCAGAAAAGGCTATCTGATGGCGACCTCGCTGTTCTGGGTCGGATTTCCCTACGCGCTGATGAGCCTCACGCACAACTTCTGGATGCTGCTGGTGTGCGTGACGCTGGTCGGCATCGGCAACAACCTGTGGCACCCCGCGGCGATTCCGACGCTCGCCCACCGCTATCCCAAACGCAAAGGGCTGGTGCTGTCGTTTCACGGCATGGGCGGCAACCTCGGCGAAGCGCTGGCGCCGCTGGTGGTCGGCGCGCTGCTCGCCTGGTTCAGCTGGCGCACGGTGGTGGTGATCAACGTCGTGCCCGGGTTCGTCATGGCGACCATGATCCTGCTCATGCTGGGCGCGCTGACCATGGTCCGCACGAGGGAGGACGGCGCCATCAACGTCGCCGCCGAGTCATGGAACGCCGGAAAATACGTGCGTGATTTCGTGAGCCTGCTTGGAAACCGGGGATTGATGCTGGTATCGTTCGGCTCCGCGTGCCGCACCATGACGCAGGTCGGACTGCTGACTTTCCTGCCGGTCTATCTCGCCTACGAACTCAACTACTCGCCGTTCGTCGTCGGCATCTGCCTGACCGTGATCCAGGTCGCCGGTTTCATCGCCGCCCCGATCGCCGGACACCTCTCGGACAAAATGGGCCGCAAGCGCGTCGTGATTTCGAGCATGCTCCTCACCGGGGTGATGATCGTGGGCATGGCGCTCGCCGGCAAGAGCCCGGTATTCGTGCTGTTCATCGCGCTGATCGGCTTTTTCCTCTATGCCATGCGCCCGGTGCTGCAGGCATGGGCGGTCGAGAGCACGCCGAAACACCTGGCCGGCACCGGCGTGGGGCTGCAGTTCGGCATCCAGGGTCTGGGCGCCAGCATCGCGCCTGCCATCTTCGGCATGATCGCGGATGCCTACGATATCTATACGGGCTTCTTTTTCCTCGCCGCCACGATCGTCTTTGCCAATCTGCTCGTGTTCTTCATGCCGGACACCGCCGCCGAACAGAACGTGGCGGCAGCCGCCGCGCGCTGATCGACGCGCGTGAGCGATCCCGTCTGGCAACCCCGGCGTGAAGTCGAGCTGGTTGCCGGCACGCCCGCAGGCGGCGGCCAGGACCGCCCCGCGCGCGCGCTGATCAGGATCCTCGAGTCGAAACAGCTGATCGGCGTTCCCGTCAGGCTCACCAATATCCCGGGCCGCGGCGGCGGCAATGCCTGGGATTACCTGATGCAGCACCCGGGCGACGCGCACGTGCTCGCGATCAACTCGCCCACGATCATCACCAACAAGCTGCTCGGCGTGAGCGCGTTCGATCATGCGGCGCTGACGCCGCTCGCCAACCTCTACACCGAGTACATCGCGTTCGTCGTGCGCGCCGACTCGCCGATCACCAGCGGCGCCGCCTTGCTCGAGCGGCTGGGCGGCGATGCCGGCGCGCTCACCATCGCGCTCGCCACCGCCATCGGCAACACCAACCACATGGCGCTGGCGCAGGTCACCCGCCACGCGGGCGGCGACGTCACGGCGCTGCGGATCAACGCGTTCGATTCGGCGCTTTACGCGGTCGCCGCTGTGATCGAGGGCCGCGCCGACGTCGGCGCGATCACTGCGGTCAGCGCGGCGAAGGAGCTTGCCGCGGGGCGCCTCCGCGCGCTGGCTGTGTCGGCGCCGCAGCGCCTGCCGCGGCTCTACGCCGAAGTGCCGACGTGGACCGAGCAGGGCGTCGACTGCGTGATCGGCACCTGGCGCGGCGTCATCGGCGCGGCTGGAATTACCGCGGAACAGATCGCGTTCTGGGAAGGCGCATTGCAGGCGGCAACCGCAAGCGCCGAATGGAACGCCGAACTCGTGGAAAAATACTGGGCCAATACCTGGCTGGGCGGTGCCGGGTTACGCGACTTCCTCGACCGCGAGCGCGGCGTGATGGGCGGCCTGCTCGGAGCGCTCGGGCTGCTGCCCAAACTGAAAGCATGAGCGCGATCTCCCGCTCTTCACGCACCTGCGCCGGCCCCGCACCCAGTCCATAACCCGTTATTGTATAAAGGTTTTTCAGGACCGCCCGCGCTGTGCTATGCTTGTTGCCCCCACGCGTTGCGGCCCGCCGCACGCGAGCAGTCAGAACGGAGTTTCAGATGCACACGGAAGTCCATGTCCACGGTTCGGCGTTTATGTGCAAGGGCGTCCGGCTGTCCCAGATCGAGCAGGCGCTGCGGCCCTGGCTCAGCTACCTCGACGTCGACACGCTGGCCGAAATGCACAGCATCGAGCGCGAGGAGACCGGGCTCGCGTTCGACCCGAAAGAGCGCACGATCAACATCTGCTGGACCGGCGAGGTCGGCCGCAGTTTTCACAGCCGCCTGACCGAGGCGTTCCACAACCTGGGGCCGCTCACCGAATACGCTTCGGAAATCGAGGTCACCTACTATCCCGAGCACGGCGAGGACGAGTTCTACCAGATGTTCGTGGGCCCGAGCGCGGAAGCGATCCATGAATTCTGCCGCCAGTGCGTGCTCGAAGACATCTCCGGCATCCTGGCACACCATCTCGGCACGCCGGCGATCGAGCGGGTGAATGCGCTCGTCAATCAGTTGTTCGATGAGGACCTTGCCGCCAAGCGCGCCGCCGGCGAACAGAACACCACCTCATCGACGGTCATCCCGCTGCACCCGCGCAATAAACACCTTGCACTAAGTCCTATTTGCCGCCAAGGCCGCCAAGCACGCCAAGAAAAAACAATGATCAAATAAACTGGGATAAGCAATCCAACTGACGGACACAACCGTTGTCTGCCGGTCAGAGACGGTTCTAACCGCGTGTTCTTCGCTCTGTATTCAATGATCTTCTTGGCGTGCTTGGCGGCCTTGGCGGTTCATTAGTATCTTCTTGCGTCTGCGCATCCCCTTTTTCAGCGCATCCTTGCGGAAACTCACCACCGCCTCCGGATCGACCTTGACGTGGATCACCGCCGGCTTGCCCGCGGCCATCGCCTGCTTCACCGCATCGGCGGTGCCGCCGGCGTCGGTCACGAAATAGCCGTTGCCGCCGCACAGTTTCATCACTTCGTCGAAGCGCGGGCTGTGCACGTGGGCGCCGATGTAGCGGTTGTTGTAGAAATCGCGCTGATAGGCGATCTCCGAACCCCAGGTGCCGTTGTCCATCACGACTGCGATGGCGTTGATGTTGTGCATCACCGCGGTCGCCATTTCGCCCATGGTCATGCCGAACCCGCCGTCGCCCATCAGCGAAATCACGGTGCGTTTGGGCGCCGCCACCTTCGCGCCCAGCCCCGCGGCGTAGGAAAAGCCGACCATGCCGCAGTCGAGCGGCGTGATCAGCGACGGCACGGTGTGGCACGGCAACTGGTCGGTGGCCTGGAAGCCGGTGGTGCCGGCATCGAGCGTGAAGATCGCGTCGCGCGGCGCGACTTTGCGCAGTTCGGCGTAAATCACATCGGGATGCAGCGGTTTGGCGTTGCGGCTGCCCGACGCTTCGCGCTGCCGCAACAACTCCTGATAATCCCTGCGGAATCTTTCGTTGCGCGCCTGCCACGGCGCAGTCGTGACCGGCTCCATGATCGCGGCCAGCGCTTCCGCCACCGCCCCGGCGTCGGCGGCGACGCCCAGCGTGACCGGGAAATAGCGCCCGAGCGCGACGGGGTCGATGTCGACCTGCACGATCTTCGCCGTTTTTGAAATATCGTTGTACTTGTAGAACGTGGTGTTGAACCCGAGCCGCGTGCCCAGCGCGAGCACGAGATCGGCCTCGCGCATGAGCGCGCTCGCCACCGGATTGCCGCGCGGCCCGACGCCGCCGGCATAAAGCGGATGATCGACGGGCACGATATCGGCGTGGCCCGCGGAATTGGTGATCGGGATGTGCAGCTTCTCGGCGAGCCTGACGAGTTTCTCGCTGGCGCGCCCCCACTTGATGCCGGCGCCGGCATGGATCACCGGCGCTTTCGCGGCGAGGATCAGCTGCTTTATTTTTTCCAGCGTCGCGCGATCGGCGGTCGGCACCGCCATTGGCTCACTGCCCCGCGCCGGAACCTCGACGTCGATGTCGTGATTGAACAGGTCGCGCGGAATGTTCACCACCACCGGCCCGCGCCGCCCGGAATCGGCGATGCGAAAGGCTTCGAGTATGAATTCGGGAATGCGCTCGGGGCGCGGCACCGTCATCACGCGCTTGGTCACCGGCAGGAACAGCGTGTTCTGGTCGATCTCCTGGAACGCATCGCGTCCCATGTGCTCGGTGGACGGCAGCCCGGTGATCGCCACCACCGGCGAGTACGCGAGCTTCGCCTGCGCGAGCCCCAGCACCATGTTGGCGGAGCCGGGTCCGGCCTGGCCGCACAGGAACAGGCCGGGTGTCTGCGTGATGCGCCCATACGCATCGGCCATGTGCATGCCGCAGTTCTCGTGGCGCACGCCGATGTATTCCATGTCCTTCGCGTCGTAGAGCGCGTCGTAGATCTCGAGCGTGCTCGAGCCCATGAGCCCGAATACCTTGGTCACGCCCGCGGCGCGTAACGCTTCGACGGCGGCGACGCCGCAACGCATTTTTGCCATTACTTCTCCCCTAATTACAACATAACTTCAAAAAAACATTGAACCGCCAAGGCCGCCAAGAGCGCCAAGACGCCAAGAAAATCAAGAAATAAATATAATTAAAACAAGGGATTACAATTTATCTACGACCGGGTATCGGCACGTAGCTCTCAGTCAGATTGGTCCCGGTTCTTCCCGAATCAAAGTTCTTCCTTGGCGTTCTTGGCGGCCTTGGCGGTTCAATTTTCTTTTGTCTTCTTGGCGTTCTTGGCGGTTCGATCATTACTTCGTTCCAGCACTTCCGGATTCAGCACATTGACCGGCTTGCCCGCCGCGAACGCCAGCACCTGGTCGATCGCGGTGCCGAAATACGATTCGTAGGTGCCCTGCTCGACGTAGCCCAGGTGCGGCGTGCAGGTCGCGTTGTCCAGCTTGAGCAGCGGATGGTTGCCGCCCAGCACCGGTTCGTCCTCGTAGACATCGACCGCGGCGAGTCCGGGCCGGCCCTGCTTCAGCGCCGCGACCAGCGCGCCGTCGGCGATGATCGGCGCGCGGCTGGTGTTGACGATCAGCGCGGTGGGCTTCATGCGCGCCAGGTCCTGCGCGGTGACGATGCCGCGCGTCTCCTTGTTGAGCGGCAGATGCAGGCTGACGACGTCGGCGTTTTCGAAAAACGCCTCGCGGCTCGCCGCGATCTCGTAGCCCGCCTCGCGCGCCTTCGCCGTCGAGCCCTCGCGGCCCCAGCACACGACCTTCATGCCGAAGGCCTTGCCGACCCCGGCGACGATGCTGCCGATGCGGCCGTAGGCGTAGACGCCCAGCGTCTTGCCGGCGACGCCGACGCCGACCGAGCCCTGCCACTGGCCTTCCTTCATGCGCTGCACTTCCTGCGGGATGCGGCGCAGCGCCGCGAGGATCAGCGCCCAGGTCAGCTCGGCGGCGGGATTGGGATTGCCCGCGCCGCCGGCGGAGACGACGACGCCTTTCTCCGTGCACGCCGCAACATCGATGTGGTTCGCGTTCCTGCCGGTCTGGCTGATGAGTTTCAGCTTCGGCAGCCGCTCGATCACCGCGCGCGGGAACGGCGAGCGCTGCTGGGTCAGGATCACCGCTTCGGCGTCCTTGAGCAGTTGCGCCAGCCGCACCGGATCCTTCTCGGTGTCATGGTAAACGGCGACCTCGTGGCCTTTGAGCTTCGCGTAGCAATCGAGTTTGCGAAACGCGTCCTGGTAATCGTCTATCACCGCAACTTTCATCGGAAACCCTCGTGAAAAACCGTCATTATGAACATTGCGCGCCCGGCATTCCACATTCAGATTTTCTTTCGGCTGAAATACCCGCCCAGCGCCACGAACGCGGCGCTGATCCAGAAAACCCAGGCCAGCCCCAGCGCGCTGCCCAGCATGCCGAACACCATGGGCATGACGACATGGGTGAGGTTGTTTACGGTCAGCCGCATGCCGAGCGCCTCGCCGAACCGCCCGGGCGGGGAAAGATTCGAAGTGATGACGAGCGTCAGCGGCTGGCCCAGCCCGAGCCCCAGGCCAAGGCCGAACGACACCGCGCCCAGGAGCAAAGCGTGCGAAAACAGCGGGATCAGCGAAAACGCGCCCGCGGCGAGAACCAGCGAAAACAGCATCACGCTTTCTTCGGAATAGCGCAGGACGAGCATCGGCAGCGTCACCCGCACCGCAAAACTGGCCACGGCGCATGCACCCATGATGAGCCCGATCACCGTGGCGGACAAACCCAGCGAATGCCCGTAGAGCGGCAGGTAGATCTGGAACAGATCGATGGCCGTCATCACGATGCCGCTCGCCAGAAAAATCCGGCGCAGGTCCGGATTGCCGAGAAGATCCATGGCGCGCCGGGGCAGGCCGCTGCCCGCGGCGCGTCTCGTGTGCCGCATGCGCGGGAAAAAATAAAGCACCGCGAACACGGCGGCGACACTCGATGCACCCAGGCAGAGGTAGGCCCTCACATATCCCAGCCTGTCGATCGCCGACCCCGCCAGCACCGGGCCGATGAAATCGGTAACCGACATGGCGAGCGCAAATATGCTGAAATTGCGGGTGCGCTCGACGCCCTCGCCCAGTGCAGCCGTCAGCGAATGGGTCGACACCTGCACGAAAATGAACGCGGCGCCGGTCAACGCCGCACCGGCGTACACCGCGGCGAGCCGCGGCAGAAAAAACGGCAGCAGCACGCCCATCCCCATGCCCAGCGTTCCCAGCAGCAAAGGCATGCGCACGCCATAGCGGTCGGCCACTCTGCCGGCGTGGACCGCCAGCACCAGCGGAAACAACGCAAACGCCGCAATCAGCACGCCGATCCCGAACGGGCTCGCGCCGAGTTCGACGGCATAGAGCGTGCTCAGGACCCGCACACCCTTGAACCCGATCACGGCGAACATCGTGATCGCGATGATCTGATGGAGATTCATCACCTGGTTTCGCGTCTGGTCGAAGATCGCGCCGCCCGCGAGCAGCGCCGCATTGGCGAAAAACACCGGCGCGACGCCGAACGCGGCGCCAAGGGTGCCGAATGCGAGCGGCACGGCGACATGGGTGAAATTGTTGACGCTCATGCGCAGGCCCAGCGCCTCGCCCGAGCGGCCTGCGGGGGAGCGGGCGTAAGTGAGCATCATCGACAGCGGCTGTCCCGCGCCGAGCCCCAGACCGAGAACGAACGACATCAGCGCGAGCAGCCAGGGGTTTGCCAGGAACGGCATAAACAGATAGGCCAGCGCGCCGACATACAGCGCATAACGCAGCAGGGCATCTTCGCCCGCCAATCGCGTCAGCAGCGGGACTGCCGAGCGCACGACGAATGCCGCCGCGGCAAACGTGCTGAGCACGACACCGATCAGCGAAGCCGACAATCCGATCGAGTGGCCATATATCGGCAGGTAGAACTGGTAAAGATCGATGCCGGTGAGCACCATCGCGCTGGTCACGAACACCCGCTTGAGTCCTGGCATGCGCCACAGATCCGCCGCTTTTTTCGCCTGTGCCTCCTGTGCCTCGTGTGCCGCGCCAGCGGCAACGGCCGTCTGCCGCCCCGACGCCAACGCCAGCGCCAGCGCGAGCAGCGGCGCCGCTGCGAGGCACAGATACGCCCGGGTATAACCCAGCGCGTCGATGCCGAATCCTGCCGCAAGCGGGCCCAGGAAGCCGCCGGTCGCGAGCACCAGGCTGTAATTGCTGAAATTTTTCGTGCGCTCCCCGGATTCGCTCACGACCCCGATCAGGTTCTGGATGGAGACATTCAGGAAAACATAGCCCGTCCCGATCAGCATGGCCGAGATGTACAGCCCCGCCAGCGACGGCATGATAAATGGCACGACGAGACCCGCCGCCACCCCGGCCGAACCGAAAATCGTCGGCGGTCGCGCGCCCATGCGGTCCGACAGCCTGCCGGCGTAGAGCGCGAGCAGCATCGGAAACACGGAGTAAAGCGCGACCAGCACGCCGATCGTCAACGGGTTGCCGCCGAGCTTGATGGCAAAGAGCGTCACGAGCACTTTGCTCGCCCGTGAACTGGCCATGTTGCACAGGGCGATGAGAAAGGCGGTGCGGATGGTCATATTGAGCGCGTCAGGCGGTTTTGCTTCTGCGGCTGGCGTAGCCGCCCAGCGCGAGAAGCGCCGAATTGCCCCAGAACACCGATGCCAATCCGAGCACGGTGCCGATGGCGCCGAACACCGGCGGCACCACGACGTGAATCGAATTGTTGATCGCGATCCGGAGGCCCAGCGCTTCGCCGGCGCGTCCGGCGGGCGAATGGTTGTAGGTCAACATCACCGACAGCGGCTGCCCCAGTCCGAGGCCGAGACCCAGCACAAAGGCTATCGCGCCCAGCAGCACCGCGCTGGAAAAAAACGGGATCAACACGCAGGTCGCGGCCGCCAGAAACAGCGAATAAGTCAGCGTCACTTCCTCGCCAAATTGCCGCACCAGCCGCGGAATCATCGCGCGCACCACGAAGGCCGCCGCGGCGAAAGCGCCCAGCACCATGCCGATGGCCGAAGCCGACAGCCCGACGGAATGGCCGTAAAGCGGAAAATAAAGCTGAAACAAATCGAGACCGCCGATCACCACCGCGCCGGTGACGAAAATCCGGCGCAGTTCGGCACTTTGCAGCAAGTCCTTCATGCGTTGCTGCCGGCGGTCGGCGGGCTTCGATGCGGCGGGAACGCGGCGCAACAGGACGAGCAGGCCAACCAGGGCCAGCAGGTTGAGCAGCGAAAGATAGAGATAGGTCGCGACGTGCCCCCGGTGATCGATCAGGAAACCGGCCAGCACCGGGCCGACGAAATCGGCCGTGGCGATCGCCAGCGAATAGAGGTTGAAATTGTGCGTGCGCGCTTCCCCGGTGCCCAGCGCGCCGGTCAGCGCCTGCATCGACACCTGCACGAAAATGAAACCCGCGCCGGTCACCGCCGCGGCGACGTAAAGGGCCGGCAGCGTCGGCCAGGCGAACGGCAAAAAAACGCCGAGCGTCATGCCCGCCATGCCGGCCGCCATGGGAATGCGCACGCCATAACGGTCCGACACTTTCCCGGCGTAGACCGCGAGCAGCAGCGGGAACAGCGCATAGGTCGCGAGCAACAAACCGACATCGAAGGGGCCGGCGCCGAGTTCCAGCGCGTAAAGCGTATTGAGCACCCTGGCGCCCTTGAAGCCGCTGGAGTTCGGCAGGGCGAGCGCGATGATATGGTAAATGTTCATGCAGCCCGCATTCTACCGGAGGCGCCCGGCAACGCGGCCGCACGCGTTTCGCAATGACAGCAGGCGCAGCCTTCACATACAATCGCGTTTCTTCCCGACCCTCGCCGGATCCCCGTCTTGAAAATCACGCTGCGCGCGTTCAGACACCGCAATTTCAGGCTGTTCATGAGCGGGCAGATCTGCGCGCTGATCGGATATTGGATGCAGAACATCGCGCAAGGCTGGCTGCTCTACCGCCTGAGCGGGTCGGTGACCCTGCTCGGCGTGCTGGGTTTCGCCGGCAGCGTACCGATCCTGTTGCTGGCGCCGTTCGCGGGCCTGTGGTCGGACCGCTTCAATCTGCACCGCATGATGTTCGCGACCCAGGTTCTGGAAATGCTGCAGGCGGCGGTGCTGGCGGCGCTGGCGCTGGCCGGCGTCATCGCGCCGTGGCACATCGTCACGCTGTCCATGCTGCTCGGCGTGCTGGTGGCGATCGAGCTGCCGGTGCGCCACGCCTATCTGCTCGAGCTGGTCGGCACCAAGGAAGACCTGCCCAACGCCGTCGCCATGACTTCGCTGGTCGCCAATTGCGGGCGGCTGGTGGGCCCCGCGCTTGCGGGCGTCATGATCGGCTGGTTCGGCGAAGCCGTGTGCTTCCTCATCAATGCGCTGACTTTCGTCGTGGTGATCATCACGTTCCTGATGATCCGCGTCGTCCCCAGCCGGCGCCCCGCGTCCCACCCGCCGATGTGGCACGACCTGCGCGACGGCATCGCCTACATCTGGCACTCCGTCCCGATCCGGCTGCTGCTGGGACTGCTCATGCTGACCGGGCTCCTTGCCACGCCTTACCTCACGCTGATGCCGGCGCTGGTGCGCGACGTGTTCCACGGCGGCGCCGATCAGATGGGCTTCCTGGTCGGCGCCGCCGGCCTGGGCGCCGTGAGCGGCACGCTTTATCTCGCGTCGCGGGCCAGCGTGCTCGGCTTGATCCGGCTGTTGACTTACGCCAGCCTCGCCGCCGGCGTCGCGCTGATGTTGCTCGGGCGGTCGACCGTCATCGGAATCGCGCTGCCGCTGCTTGCCGTGATCGGCTTCGGCATCCTCGTCACCTCGGTGTCGGTCAACATGATCCTGCAGACCATCGTCGACGATGACAAGCGCGGCCGCGTGATGAGTTTTTATACCGCGGCGTTCCTCGGCATGGCGCCGCTCGGCAGCCTTGCCGCCGGCGCGCTTGCCGGCGTGATCGGCGTCGCCCACACGCTTTTCATCGGCGGCGCGGCCTGTGCCGCCGGCGCGCTGTATCTTGCCTGGAAGCGGCCGCAGATCCGCGCGCATATCCGCCCGATTTACACGCGGCTCGGCATCATTCGCGAAGCCTCCTGAATAGGACATGTGCTAAATTAGGCATAAGCCGGGATTTTGGCTGCCAGGGTATTGAAATCAGATGGTTCGACATGAACGAGGCCAGATGCAGCGCAAAATAATCGTTTCGCTCGTCGTGATCGTCGTGCTCGGCGCCGCCGGCGTGTTTTTCTGGCAACGCACCCATAATAATGAACCACCTGCCACGACCCTCACGCTTTATGGCAACGTAGACATCCGGCAGGTGCAACTGGCATTCAACGGATCGGATCGGATCGATCGCATGCTGGTCAGGGAGGGAGAGATCGTGCGCCAGGGCCAGCTCCTTGCCACGCTCGATGCCGCCCGGCTCCAGCACAATGCCGATCTGCTGGAAGCGCAACTGGCCGCGCAACAGCAGGTCGTTGCCCGCCTCAAGGCGGGCAGCCGGCCGGAGGAAATACGCAAGGCGCGCGCGGATGCCGAAGCCGCCAGGATAGACGCGGTTAACGCGGAACGGACATATCGCCGGATCAACGAGCTTGTCGCCCAGAAGTTCGTCTCCAGACAGCAGGCGGACGATGCCAAGGCCGCGGTGGATGCGGCGCAGGCGAAGTACGAATCACTGCAGGCAACGCGCCGGCTTGTCGAGCTGGGCCCGCGCGTGGAAGATGTCGCCGCCGCAGTCGCCTCGCTCAAAGCAAACGAGGCGGCGCTCGCGCTTGCCCGCAAGCAGCTGGCCGATGCCTCTCTTTATGCGCCGGCCGATGGCATCATTCAAGACCGGATTCTCGAGCCAGGCGACATGGCTTCGCCCCAGCTCGCGGTGTATACCCTGGCCCTGACCGATCCGATCTGGGTGCGCGCTTACGTGCAGGGGCCGGACATGGGCAAGATTCATCACGGCATGAGCGCCGTGGTGACCACAGACAGTTATCCCGGCAAGCGCTATCGCGGCTGGCTTGGCTACATTTCCCCCACCGCCGAATTCACGCCGAAATCGGTGGAAACGACGGAGGTCAGATCCAACCTGGTTTATCAGGTGCGGATTTTCGTCTGCAACCCGCAGAATGAGCTGCGCCTCGGCATGCCGGCGACGGTGACCATCGCGCTGGATCAGCCGCCATCAAGCGACGCAGCGACGTCTCCCTGCCAGACGCGCTGATGCCGCCGGCGGCCGCTGTGTCTCAGACGAGCCTGCAAACCCCGGAGCAGCCGGGGAACGATACCGCACTGCAAGTCGAAAACCTCTCCAAGACATTCCGCTCGGGCGGGCGTCTGGTCCAGGCGCTGAACAGCGTGAGCTTTCGCGTCCGGCACGGCACGGTGACCGGCCTCATCGGCCCGGACAGCGCCGGCAAGACTACGCTCATGCGCCTTGCCGCCGGATTGCTGGCGCCCGATACCGGCAGCATCACCGTGCTCGGCAAGAATGCCACCACGCAGTCACTGGAGGTTCAGGCCAGCATCGGTTATATGCCGCAACGCTTTGGCCTGTATGAAGACCTGACGGTGCAGGAGAATCTTGACTTGTACGCCGACCTGCAGGGCGTTCCGAAATCGACCCGTGCGCGATCGCTACCGGGAACTGCTGCAGATGGCGGGACTTGCGCCGTTTACCCGGCGTCTGGCCGGGCAACTCTCCGGCGGCATGAAGCAAAAACTGGGGCTGGCCTGCACCCTGGTGCGGCAACCCGCCCTGCTGTTGCTGGACGAACCGACCGTCGGCGTGGACCCGCTGTCGCGAAGTGAGCTATGGGCCATCGTCAACCGGCTGGTGCGGAATGAAAAAACCACCGTGCTGCTGAGCACCGCTTACCTGGATGAGGCGGAACGTTGCGACGAGGTCATCCTGCTACATGACGGGCAGCGCCTGGATCAGGGCGATCCGAAAATCCTGCGGGATCGCATGCAGGGCAGAACCTATTCCGTGACTGCAGCCAACATATCGAAGCGATCGCTCCAGGCCCGTTTATCGCAAGTCCCCGGAGTGCTGGACGCATTGATCCAGGGCGAGCACGTTCGCCTGGTGATGGAAGAAGCGACGCGCCCCGACATTGAGACGATGCTTCCGGACCTTCCTGACGCCGCCGTGACCGAAGTGCCCCCGCGCTACGAGGACAGCTTCATCGCGCAACTTAAGGGCGCAGGCGCATCCGGACCGCGTCGCGGTCTCTCCAACGGCTCCGCCCAAAGCGCTGTCTTCCGCAAAGACGGAAAACGGCAACGCCATCATCGAAGCGGTGCAACTGGAGCGGCGTTTCGGCAATTTCCGCGCCGTCAAAGACGTCAGCTTTGCAGTGTCGCGCGGCGAGGTCTTCGGCTTGCTGGGCGCCAATGGCGCCGGCAAGACCACCACTTTTCGCATGTTGTGCGGCCTGCTGCCGCCGAGCGGCGGCAGCCTGCGGGTTGCCGGCGTCGATCTCCGGCATGCGCCTGCTGCCGCACGCGCGCGCATCGGCTACATGTCGCAGAAATTCTCTCTCTATGGCCACCTCAGCGTCATGGAGAACCTGCGCTTCTTCAGCAGCGCCTATGGCCTGTCGCGCACGCGGGCTGAGCAGCGCATGGACTGGGCACTGACCGAATTTGCCCTGACGCCGCTGGCGGATGCCGCCAGCGGCGATCTGTCCCTCGGCTACAAGCAGCGCCTGGCATTGGCTTGCGCGCTGATGCATGAACCGGATATTTTGTTTCTGGATGAACCGACATCCGGAGTGGATCCGCTCGCGCGCCGCGAGTTCTGGCAGCGCATCAATACGCTTGCCGAACAAGGCGTCACCGTCATGGTCACCACCCATTTCATGGAAGAGGCCGAATATTGCGACCGCCTCGCCATCATGGCGGCAGGTGAAATCCTGACGATCGGCACGCCAACCGCCATCAAGCAGCATGCGCGCACGGCAACGCTGCCCGATCCGACCATGGAAGATGCGTTCATCGGATTGATCGAAGCCCGGCCCGCAGGCGGAGACCGGCTCATGAATGACGGGCGCACGTCAGGACAGGGCCGGCGCGCCGGGAAAATCCGGCATGCGCTTGCGCGGCCTGATCCGCAAGGAGTTCCTGCAGATTTTCCGCGACCCCAGCAGCATCGCCATCGCCTTTTTGATGCCCCTGGTGCTGCTGCTCCTGTTCGGCTATGGCGTGTCCCTCGACTCGGAATCGATACCGGTTGCGCTGGTAGTGGAGAAACCGGGCGCGGATACCGCGAGCTTCACCGCCGCCTTCCACAAATCCCGCTATTTCGTGCCTGCCCCGTTCTCTACCACGCGAGACGCCGAAGCGGCAATGATGGCCGGCCGCGTGAACGCGATCGTCGTCCTGCGCCAGGACTTCGCGCAGCGTCTGCGTGGCCCAGATGGCGCCCCGATTCAGTTGATCGTGAACGGCGTCGATGCCAACACCGCCAGGATCATCTCGGGCTACGTCGAGGGCGTATGGGGCAAGTGGCTGGAGCATATCGCCCTGGCACGCGGCGAATCGCTGGCGATGCCGGTGCAGATCGAGCAGCGCGTCTGGTTCAACAGCGAGTTGCGCAGCCGCAATTTCCTGGTGCCCGGCCTGGTGGCGATCATCATGACGCTGATCGGCGCCCTGCTCACGGCAATGGTGATGGCGCGCGAATGGGAACGGGGCACCATGGAAGCGCTCATGGTGACGCCGGTGACCATGCGCGAAGTCATCCTGGGCAAGCTGATTCCCTACTTCATCCTGGGCATGGGCGGGCTGGCGCTTTCGGTGGCCATGGCGCTCTGGCTGTTCGAGGTTCCGCTGCGCGGCTCGCCCGGGGTGCTGTTCGGATGCATCGGCGCTGTTTCTGCTCACCGCCCTGGGCATGGGGCTGTTCATTTCCACCATCGCCAGGAGCCAGTTCGTCGCCGGGCAGATCGCGATCATCACGACCTTCCTGCCCGCGTTCCTGCTGTCCGGATTCATTTTCGACATCGGCAGCATGCCTGACATCGTGCAAACCATCACGCATGTCATTGCTGCCCGCTATTACGTGGCGATTCTGCAGACGGTGTTTCTTGCCGGGAATACGTGGAGCGTGGTTCTGCCGAACATGTTCGCCCTGGCCGTGCTGGCCGTGATTTTCCTCGGCCTGACGCACCTGAAATCCCGAAAGCGCCTGGAATAATACCTCATGTGGAGACGCATTCTCGCCCTGACGATCAAAGAGTTCCTGACCCTGTTCAAGGACAAGCGCAGCCGCGTGGTCATCATCGTGCCGCCGCTGATCCAGTTGATGGTGTTCGGGTACGCGGCAACCTTTGATCTGAAACACGTTCCATTCGCGGTCTTCAACGAAGATCGCGGCATGGTCTCGCAGGATATGATCGCAGCATTTCGCGGCTCTCCCACTTTCGCGGAAGTGGCGCGGCTGGCCCAGGACAAGGAAATTGCGCCCATGATCGACAGCAGGCAGGTGCTCATGGTCATCCGCATCGGGCCGCGCTTCAGCGCCGATTTGCTGAGCGGACAGACCGGCCTGCGATACAGATCATCGTCGACGGCCGCAATTCGAACACCGCGCAACTGGTCGTCAATTATGCGCAATCGATCGTCAAGCGTTTCAACACCGATTGGATTGCCCGCCACGGCGGCATCCCGCCCCCGGCGCATATTGAAATGCGGGCCTGGTTTAATCCGAATCTCGAAAGCCGCTGGTTTTTCGTGCCCGGCATCGTCGGCCTGCTCACCCTGCTCGTCACCATGCTGGTGACGGCACTGTCGGTTGCACGGGAGCGCGAACAGGGCACGTTCGACCAATTGCTGGTCACGCCATTGCGCCCTGGAGAAATCCTGCTGGGCAAAGCCCTGCCAAGTTTGGTGATTGGCATTGCCGAAGCCACGCTGATCATCCTGGTCGCGGTATTCTGGTTCAATGTTCCGTTGCTGGGCAGCCTGTTCACCCTGTATACAGGCGTCGTGCTGTTTCTGCTGTCGGCAATCGGCCTGGGCCTGATGATTTCATCGCTCGCCGTCACCCAGCAACAGGGATTGCTGGGCGCGTTTTTTTTCCTGGTGCCCGGCATCATCCTGTCCGGATTTGCGACCCCGATCGCAAACATGCCGCGTCTGGTGCAGGACCTTACCCTGATCAACCCCATGCGCTATTTTCTGGTGGTTTTGCGAGGCGTCTTTCTGGAGGGCACGCCCTTCGATCTCCTGATCCACCCGTTTATTGCAATGGCGTCGATCGGCGTGGTTGCGCTGGCGATCGCGGCGTGGCTGTTCCGGCACAGAATGTATTGAGGTATTTAGATAATTCCGGCTTATGACATGAATTCAAAAGTACGCAACCAATCCGACGCCGGCGAAATCCGCGCGCGCGTTCTGGGCGGCCTGGCGGGAAACCGCAGTCCCGGCTTTCATTTTCCCGGATACTTTCTGCAGCTCGACTGGCCCCGCATCGGCGAGGACTCCATAGACGAGGCGATGCCGGCCGGACCGCATTGCCGGGATGCGGATGGGAATATCAATATCGCCGTCCTCGGCATGGTGCTCGACACCGCGCTGGCCACCGCCCCGCGATTGAAAATTACGCCCGGCGCGCGGCAGGCCACGGTGCAGCTCAACGCGCAGTTCACGGGACATCCGGCGCGCGGCGACCTGACGATGACATCGAAACTGATCGGCTTTACCGCGGGGACGGCGATACGCCAGTCGCTCGCCAGCGGCACGCTGTTCTCGGCGGGCAAGCCGGTGTGCCATGCCCACGCCACGTTCGTGATGCTGCCGGCGCCCGCCGGCATCACGCTGGCACCGCTGCCCTGGCAAAGTCAGGAAAGATCGAAAACGGAACCGCTGACGGATTCCCAGCTCGATGCGGGCGAGCGCGCGGTAATGCGGGCATGCGACGCGGCGCTCGCCAAAGCAGATGGCAGGCATTCGTTCATCGAGCATTTCTGGAGCGTGTTGCCCGAGGCCACCGATTACGGCGCTCGCTGCAGCGTGAGAAACGGGCCGCATCTCGGCAACCGCGTCGGCCACGTGCAGGGCGGCATCCTGCTGGGACTCGCGGCAGCGACGGCGAAAGCCGCGGTGCCTCGACATCCGATGCTATCCAGCATTTCTGCGTGGTTCATCAGCCCCGGCAAGGGCAAGTCGCTGCGCATACGTTCGAAGGTATTGCACGCCGGGCGCAGCTTTGCGGTGGTGGGGACCGAAATCAGGACTACGGACGGTTCACGCGTGCTGGAGACGGTCAGCAATCACGCGGCGCAACAGAGCGGCGATTGAGTAATTCAGTGATGCGCCCCCCCTCACGCATCACCTGTCACTTGATCACCTAATCACTCAATTACTGAATCAATCCGGCTTGGCCCCCGAAGCCTTGACCGCCTTTGCCCACTTCTTGATTTCGGACTTGATATAGGCGGAAAACTGTTCCGGCGTGCTGCCGACGATTTCGAAACCGAGACCGGTGAGGCGGTTTTTGACATCGGGTTCCTGCAACACCTTGACGATCTCATTGTGCAGTCGCGACACGACCGGCTTCGGCGTCTTCGCCGGCGCGAGCACGCCGTACCATGCGGTCGCTTCAAAGCCGGGGAACCCCGATTCCGCGATAGTCGGCACATCCGGCGCGGCCGGCGAACGCTGGGCGCCAGTCACCGCCAGCGCGCGCAGCCTCCCCGCCTTGATATGCGGCAGCGTCGAAGAAAAACCGCTGAACATCAGCTGCACGTGCCCGCCCAGGAGGTCGGTGACCGCCTGGCCGCTGCCCTTGTACGGCACGTGCACCATCCTGATGCCGGCCATCTGGTTCAGCAGTTCCCCGGTAAGATGCCCCACGCTGCCCACGCCCGCGGAAGCGAAATTGAACTGCCCCTGCTTCGCCTTCACCAGCAGATCCTTGAAACTCGTCACCGGCACCGAAGGATGCGCAACGAGGACATTGGGCGAGGACGCAAGCTCGGTGATCGGCGCGAAATCCCGGACCGGATCGTACGGCATCTTCGCATACAGGCTGGGGTCGATCGCGAGGTTGGCGATGTAGCCGAGCACGATGGTGTAGCCGTCGGGCAGCGCATGCGCGACGATGTCCATGCCGATATTGCCGCTGGCCCCCGGCCGGTTGTCGACCACCACCTGCTGCCCCAGCAGATCGGTGAGCTTCACCCCGATGGTGCGCGCGAGCGTGTCGGTGCTGCCGCCCGGCGCGTAAGGCACGACGAAGCGGACGGGTTTGGCGGGATACCCCTGTGCCGCGGCACAGGCGGCGGTAAACGCAAGCGCGGCGGCCGCGACGCGCGCGGCAAAGCCCGTGAAACGGCTTTTCATTTCGATTCTCCTCCTGGCGGACGAGGACGCTCCCCGGACGGGAAGCGCCGCGCGCCGGTTATGGGTTTTTGAGATTGCTGTTGTCGTTGCGCCAGCGTTCCCAGGCAACGCGCTGGTCTTCGAGAATCGCTTCGTCTTCGCGCATGCCGCGCACCATTGCAGTCACGTCGGATTCATAGACGCCCTTGCGCTTCTTGAACGGCCATTTGTGGCCCTGCGGGAAGACCGGTGATTTCGTAACTTTGTCGAATTTCATGGTTTCAATTTGATCGTCGGTTGAAGAACGGGCAGTGCGCTACATTATTCCGGTGCCGGCGCCGAAGTCAAATCCGGCTTCCAGCCATAACAGGAACAGGTCTCGGCAATCGACGCGCGCTGCGCAGCGGGCGGGGGCGCGCCGCGAAGCCAGCTGCCAAGGTTACTGATGGTGTCGACGATCACCATACCCAGGAACAATACGGCCGAGGTGTCGCGGGAAAGCGCAACGAAACTGCCCGGCGCATTAGGCGCCGGCGGCGTGCCAAACGACGCCCCGACCCGCGCCGGCCCCGCGCTGGCGCTGGCGGCCGTGGCCACGGAAGTAGTCGTTGTCGTCACCCCGCCGCTCGTGCTCTGATTTCCGCTTAACACGACATAGCATCCGGACAACATCAGACAGAACGGCAGCAGAACCAGCGGGCGCATGCTCATGGCTCTCTCGAAAGCCGGGTGCCATAAGTATAGCGCGCCGCGCGTCAGCCCGCTGCCGCCCCTCCCGGCGCGCCTGCCGTGCGCCGGCTATTTCTTCTTCGCCGCGACGAGTTGTGCGCGTTCCTTCAACAGCGGCGACAGGGACTTGGCCGGAACCACGTAGGTCCATTTGGCGAGTGCCTGTTCGCTTGCGACCCGCGTTTCGAGCTTCTTGAGCGTGGCCGCGAATTCCTTGTCGAGGCGCGCCTTCTCGTCCGGTTTCTCGCCCTTCTCCGGCACACGCTGCTTGGGCGGCTCACCGCTCACCGTGAAACTCACGTAATCTTCATCGCCGGTCTTTTTCCTGGCGATTTTCACGGTGTAAGTCAGATTGTCGAAAGTCTCGGCGTTCACCGTAACCGGCTTTTCGGTGTCTTCCGGTTTGGGATCGACGACCACGTCGGTGAAGCTCAGTCCGCCGAGCGCATTGGTTGCACCAACCGCGGCGCTGGCATCGAGTTCGCCGCCGCCCGAAGCAAATTTCCACTGGCCGTACTCGGTATCGCGGGTGATTTTCCACGACGCGGCGCCCTCGCCGGCAAGAGCCAGGGTTTTGATGCGGTCAGCCTTGAAGAAATTCCTGGCGAGCCACTTGCCGGGAGCGGCCTGCGCGCCTTCGAGCGGGTCCGACACCCCGATCACGGTGTCATTCGCCTTGCCGACCAGCACATAACGCCCCGCCGGCACCCCGTTTTGCGCGCTGGGCAGCGGATTAACCGGATCTTTCTTGAGGATTATTTTCCCGAGAATCAGGCTGGCGAGCGGCTTGCCTGCCGCATCCTTGAACTCGATGAGGGTGCCGCTGCCTTCGCGCTGCCCCGGGGCGGCGAGATCGAGCCGCGGCAGCAGGCTCTCGCCCACGGTTTCGGACTGCACCACCTTGAGTTCGGCCAGTTTGATCAGCAGGTCGCCGATATCCTGGACGTTCGCGGGATAATCGCCGCGCTCCCGCACCAGCCAGGCGTTGTCCTTTTTGACCAGCGTCACCTGTGATTTGGCATCCTGGAGGTGAACCTGCGCCACTTCGTTCAGCTTGAGACCGGGCAGGAGCTTCGCGCCAATTTTCGCGCCGCTGGCGCGGTAGGCGGCGATGTCCTGCCAGAACAGCGCCAGCCCCGCTCCGCCCAGCACCAGCAGCGCAATGACCAGGATCAGAAACTGTTTGCGGTTCATCGTGCTATCGCCTCCGTCACTGCAACTTTCGAGAAAGCTGAATCGCGCCGGCCGCTCATACCGCTCTCCTTTTGCGCCGCCTGACGAGCGCCAGCACCATGCCCAACAGCGCAACCAGCAGCGGCACCAGCGCGATATTGACGACCTTGGTCCAGAATTCGAGCGTATCGGTTTTCACGCGCAGGTTTTTCCTGAGATCCTTGAGATCTTTCCTGGTCTCCACCGCTTTCTTGCGGAAATTTTCGATTTCCGCCTGCTGCGCTGGAGTGAGGATGGCGCTGCTCGCGCCGGCGCGTCCTTTCTGCAGCGCCTGCAGCTTCTCCTGCGTCTGATTCAGGTTGTCCTCGAGCGCCTTGATCTTGCCGAGATAGCTTTGCTGGGCCTCCGCCTCCATGTTCTGGATCACCGTCAGCGGCCGGCTGAATCCGGCGCGGCTTCTCAAGGTCATTAGCGCATTGTCACCCGATAACTGCTCGACCAGGCCCTGCGCGAAAGCGAGGTTGCCGTTGCGCGGGACGACCAGCCGCTGGCCGAAGACGTCCTGCACGTCGACCGCGGCGTTGTCGGTCAGCATGTCGACGTCGGAAACCAGCACCACCGAGTTTTCGGCCGCGGATTCCTTGAGCTGCGGTTCCGGCGTGACTGCCGGTTTCTTCTCCGCCTCGCCCTTCTTCTGTTCGCCGGGCGGCACGTACGGCTGGGGCTGGCCTTTCGGGAACGCGGTCTTGAATTTGCCGGTGAGCCGGATTGCCAGCGGCATCTCCTTGCCGGAGGGCTCGAAGCCGCGGGTCGAAGGCTCGCCGGAGAGCGTGGCGATGATGAGATCGACCAGCATCGAGTTTTTGGACGTATGCGCGAGCACCGTTTCGGTCAGCCCCGCGGCGGGTTTGCCGGTGAATACGCCGCCGAACGGGATCAGCATGGTGCCGGTCTGGCTCGCCACGACGTCCTCCTGGTTGAGCGCCTCGTTATTGAGCGACAGCAGCGTCGGCAAGAGATTCGGCCCGGCCCCGCTGGCAAACGTCAGATCGGCGACCACCTTGTTCAGCGGCACATCGATGCCCCATGCCCTGAACAGGTTGTAGAGCGTCGACTGGCCCGCCTGCGATGCCGCCGAACGGATTCTGCATGTCGGGCTGCTGGTCGAAGTAGGCGTAGGGATCGACAAACGCGATCAGCTTCCCGCCGCGCAGCACGAACTGGTCGAGCGCATATTCGGTGGCCTCCGAAATATCGCGCGGGTGGATGACGAGCAGCACCTTGATGTCGTCGTCTATCTTCTTGGCGTCGAGCTCGACTTTCCTTACGTCGAACAGGCGCTTCAGTTCCTTGGCCAGCACCCACGGCTCGGTCGGCTGCTTTTTCAGCATCGGGTTGAGCGGCTGGCCCAATACCGGCAACGCGCTCATCACGCCGATCACCGGTTTTTTGGCCGCCGACACCTGCGAAATCGCGCGTGTGATGTCGTATTCGAGCAGGCGCTCGCGGTCCGGCGCCAGCACCGGAAGCGCGGCCTTCTGGTCGAGGAAAGACACCGCCAGCCCGAGGTAGAATTTCTCGCCGCTGTCGGTCATCTGCCCGTCCACGCCATCGAGCGCCGCCGAGTCCTCGGCGTCCGAATCGGGCTCGGGATTGTATTTCTCGATCACGACCTTGCCGTTGGAGGCCGCCTTGTACTCGTTGAGCAGGTCTTCCACGCGCTCGCGCGAAAGTCTTCAGTCCCACCGGCATCGCGCTGCCCTGGCTGTAGTAGAAGCGGATCGTGACCGGCGCCTCGAGCTTGGAGAGGATGGCCTTGCTGCCGGCCGACAGCGTATAGACCTTGCCCTCGGTGAGATCGACGCGGGTGTTGAACGCACTTGTCAGAAAGTTCACTGCGATCAGAATCGCCGCCAGCGCAATCACGCCGCCGGCCGAATAAAGCAATATTTCGAATTGTTTTCTTGCCATGACCTTATCCCGCCCGTTGATTGCGGATGATGACGCCCGTGGTAAACAGCGCGAAGCCGATCACCGAAGCGAAGAACACCGTATCGCGGGCATCGATCACGCCGCGCTGGAAGCCTTCGAAATGCGTCATCACCGAGAATGCCGCGATGATTTCGACCGCCACCGGGTTCGCCCAGCGCACCAGAAGATCGGTCACCGGGGTATAGCCGGCGAGGATCAGGAACAGGCAGATCATCACCGACAGGATGAAGCTGATCACCTGGTTGCGCGTCAGCGCCGACGTCATGCAGCTGATCGCGAGATAGGAGCCCGCGAGCAGCAGGCTGCCGACATAACCGGCGACGATCACGCCGTTGTCAGGGTGTCCCAGATAGTTGACCGTGATCACCACCGGGAAGGTGAGCAGCAGGGCGAGCGCGAGGAACAGCCACGAGGCGAGAAACTTGCCGACGATCGCCTGCCAGGTCGTGATCGGCATGGTGAGCAGCAATTCCATCGTGCCGAGCCGCCGCTCCTCCGACCACAGCCGCATGCCGACCGCCGGCACCAGGAACAGGTAGAGCCACGGGTGCCAGGTGAAGAAGGACACCAGCGAGGCTTCGCCGCGCTCGAAGAAGTTGCCCACGGTAAACGTGAAAAAACCCGTCAGCAGCAGGAAAATGACGAGGAAGACGTAAGCGATGGGCGACGTGAAATAGCCGCCGAGTTCGCGTTTCATGATCGTGCGTTGATATTGCTCCATGCATTCATCGTGCCGCTCCGTCGTTGCCTTTCACCGCCACGTGTCAGGCAGCGTGATGCTGCGGAACACTTCATCGAGATGGCCTTCCTCGGTATGGAGCTCGTCGAGCTGCCACTTCTGCTGCGCTGCGAATTCGGCGACCTCGCGGGTCAGATTGCCGCCGTTCCCGCGGCCTTGTCGGCATAGACGCGCATCTCGACGATGCTCGTCGTATTCCCGAATGACCTCCGACTTGGCCGCGCCACGCACCCGCGCCAGTTGTTCCGTCAGCGTTGCCGCCGGCACGCCTTTGGCGCACAAATGCACCGCGCCCGCATAAATCGGAACGCGCCTTGAGTTCCTGCGGCGTGCCGTTGGCGACGATCCGGCCGCGGTCGATGATGATCACGCGCGTGCACGCCGCTTCGACTTCTTCCAGGATATGGGTCGAAAATATGATCGCCTTGTTCTCGCCCATGCGCTTGATGAGGTTGCGCACCTCGTGTTTCTGGTTGGGATCGAGCCCGTCGGTCGGCTCGTCGAGGATCAGGATATCGGGATCGTGGACCAGCGACTGCGCGAGGCAGGTGCGGTGCTTGTAGCCTTTCGACAGCGTATCGATGGTCTGATACAGCACGTTTTCGAGGAAGCACAGTTCCACCGCCCGCTTCACCGCTTTCTTGCGGGCTTCGCCGTGAATACCGCGCAACTCCGCGCTGAAGTTCAGGAACCCGTGCACCGTCATGTCGGCGTAGCCGGGCGCGTTCTCCGGCAGGTAGCCGATCAGGCGCTTGGCCGGGATCGGGTTCTCGAGCACGTCGAAACCGCCGACCGTGATTCTTCCCGCCGTCGGCGGAATGAAGCCGGTCACCATGCGCATCGTGGTCGACTTGCCGGCGCCGTTGGGCCCGAGAAAGCCGAGCACTTCGCCGCGCTCGAGGGTAAACGACACATCGTTCACCGCGAGCTTCTGGCCAAAGGCCTTGCTCAGGTTTTCAACCTTGATCACTTACTGTCCTCCATTTTTTATGGCCGCGGACCTGATGCCACGGCATCTTTCTGGCGCATGGATACGTCATGAACCGGATTTTTCAACCGTGCGCCGCGCTGAGCGGAACGCCGCCCAATTTGACCTTGCAATTCTTAAAGGTTTCTTAAGACTTCGCGCCAGACCTGTTAACTTCATGTATTTTAATTACTTTTTTACCGCATGCCGCATGCTGCGCCCAATAAAAAGGGCCTGCCGGTCGCAGGCCCGCGGCACCTGGTGCCGACAGTCTGATTTGAACAGACGACCTACCGCTTACAAGGCGGTTGCTCTACCCCTGAGCTATGCCGGCTTAACTGGTGATTATACCTGCCGCCGCCAGCCGGCCGCCAACCGCCGTCGCAATAAAAACAACGTCTTGTGCCTCCGTTGCACTCGCGGGCACCGCCCGTCCACAAGGATTACTTGACGACCTGCAGTTTGGGTTTGCCGCCGTTGGTCGGAGCAGGAGGCGGGGGGGCGTCTTCATCAGCCGTGCCGGCGGCGGCAACCGCGGCGGTTTCAGGCGGGAAAAACACCCCCTGGCCGTTTTCACGCGCGAACACGCCGATCACGGCCTCCATGGGAATCGAGCATTCGCGCGACACGCCCTTGAACCGCGCCGCAAACCGCACGGAGTCATTGCTGATGGTAAGCCGGTGGGCCGCGTCATGGCTCAGGTTGAGCACGATCTCGCCGTCTTTCACATACTCCATCGGCACGCGCGTTTCTGCGTCGACCCTGACCGACAGATACGGCGTGAAATTATTGTCCGAGCACCACTCATGAATGGCGCGGATGAGATAGGGCTTTGTCGAGCGCTCGGCCATCGTTGCGATTATTTTCGCATGACCTTTTCGGAAGCGGTCATGGCATCGATGAAAGCCGGGCGGCTGAACAGCCGCTCGGCATACTTCATCAGCGGCGCGCATTGCTTCGGCAGCTGGATATTGTAGTAATCGAGCCGCCACAGCAGCGGCGCGATCGCCACGTCCAGCATCGAGAACTCGTCGCCCAGCATGAATTTCTGCTTGGCGAACACCGGGGCGATCTGCGTCAGGCTGTCGCGAATGGTGGCGCGGCCCTTCTCCGCCTGCTTTTGCGTGCCTTTTTCGATCGGCTCGATGTGGCTGAACATCTCCTGCTCGAAGCGGTAGCAGGAACAGCCGCGCCCTGGCGCGCATCACCGGATCGGCCGGCATCAGTTGCGGATGCGGGAAGCGATCGTCGATGTACTCGTTGATGATGTTCGACTCGTAGAGAATCAGATCGCGCTCGACCAGCACCGGCACCTGGTTGTACGGGTTCATTACCGCCAGATCTTCGGGCTTGTTGAAGAGATCGACGTCGACGATCTGGAAATCCATGCCCTTTTCGTACAGCACAATCCGGCAGCGCTGGCTGAACGGGCAGCTGGTGCCTGAATAAAGAGTCATCATGATAATTGGGCCTCGGGTGTGCTTTACGGGGTGGTGGCTAAAACGACTGGTTCTCTCTCAACGCTCAGTGGACATCCTTCCAGTATTCTTTCTTCAGCAGATAGGCAAAGATGAACATCAAACCGAGGAACAACAGCACATAAATGCCGATGGTCTTGCGTTCCTGGCGCGCCGGCTCGGCCATGTACGTCATGTAGTTCACAAGGTCGGCGACCATCTCGTCGTACTCGATCGGCGTCATCGTGCCCGGCTTGTCCAGAACGAGTTTTTGCTCGGTTTTCATGTAACCCGGGCCCGGAACCTGCTCGTCCTTCAGCACCTGCTGGCCCTGCAGCTGCCACAGCACGTGCGGCATGGCCACGTTGGGATAGACGACGTTGTTCCAGCCGGTGGGCCGGCTCGGATCGCGGTAGAAGCTGCGCAGATAGGTATACAGCCAGTCGGCGCCCGACCCGGCGCCTGACGCGCGCGCGCGCGCCTCCACGGTGAGGTCGGGCGGCGACGTGCCGAACCATGTCTTGGAGTCCTTCGGATCCATCGCAATCTTCATCAGGTCGCCGATTTTGGCGCCGGTGAAAATCAGGTTGTCGCGGATCTGCTGGTCGTTGAGCCCGAGGTCCTTCAACCGGTTGTAGCGCATGTAATTCGCGCTGTGGCAGTTGAGACAGTAGTTGACGAATACCTGGGCGCCGCGCTGCAGCGAGACGATGTTGTGCTCGTCGATAGGCGCGCGGTCGAGTTTGACCTCATCGCCTTCGGCAAAAGCGCCCACCGAAGCAAGCATCAGCGGGGACCAGCAGTATTTTCAGGAATTTCATCGGCTTGCTCCTCACCCCGTGACCCGTTGCGGTTCCGGCCGGGTCTTGTCCATTCGCGAGTACCACGGCATCAGCGCAAAAAATGCGAAATAGACCATCGTGCAGAACTGGGATGTGATCGTGCCGCCGGTGGTCACCGGCTGGGTGCCGTAAATAGCCGAGCACAAAGAAGTTGATCACAAAAATCGCAAGCGCGATTTTGAACAGCGGCCCCTTGTAGCGGATCGACTTCACCGGACTTTGGTCAAGCCAGGGCAGCAGGAAGAAGGAACATTACCGCGCCCCCCATCAGCGCGACGCCCCACACCTTGGCTTCGATGGTAAACAGCCCGACAAGCAGCACAACGCCGATTATCCCCGTGGCGAGTTTCACGTTCCGTTTTTTCGCAGTCACGATGATGAGTATGGCAAGCGCGATCACGCCGGCGGCAAGCACCCATATGAAGTCTTCGGTGGTGGCGCGCAGAATCGAATAATACGGCGTGAAATACCACACCGGCGCGATGTGCGGAGGCGTCTTCAGCGGGTCGGCCGGGATGAAATTGTTGTACTCGAGGAAATAGCCGCCGAATTCCGGCAGGAAGAACAGGATGGTGCAGAACACCGCGGCGAAGCCCACCACGCCGAGCGTATCCTTCACCGTGTAATACGGGTGGAACGGGATGCCGTCGAGCGGACGGCCCGTCTGCGGGTCCTTGTTCTTCTTGATCTCGATACCGTCGGGATTGTTGGACCCCACCTCGTGCAGCGCCATGATGTGCGCGACAACCAGCCCCACCAGCACCAGCGGTATGGCGATGACGTGGAACGAGAAGAAGCGGTTAAGCGTCGCGTCCGACACCACGTAGTCGCCGCGGATCCACAGCGAGAGATCCGGTCCGATCAGCGGCAGCGCATCGAACAGGTTGATGATCACCTGCGCGCCCCAGAACGACATCTGCCCCCACGGCAGCAGGTAGCCGAAAAAAGCTTCCGCCATCAGGCACAGGAAAATCACCATGCCGAAGATCCAGAGCAGCTCGCGCGGCTGGCGATAGGAGCCGTACATCAGCCCGCGGAACATGTGCAGATACACGACGATGAAAAACGCGGAAGCGCCGGTCGAATGCATGTAACGGATCAGCCAGCCCATGGGCACGTCGCGCATGATGTACTCGACCGAGGCGAAAGCCTGTGTCGCGTCGGGCTTGTAATGCATCACCAGGAAAATGCCGGTGACGATCTGCAGCGCCAGCACCACTATGGCGAGCGAACCGAAGTAGTACCAGAAGTTGAAGTTCTTCGGCGCGTAATACTCGGACAGGTGCTCTTTCCACAACTGCATCAGCGGGAAACGCTGATCGACCCAGGTCAAAAGGCCGTTGAACGGGCCGGCGCCGGTGACCGGCTGTTTTTCAGTAGCGGCCATCGTTACGCTCCCTTGCTGTCGTCGCCGATCAGGATGCGCGTATCGGACAGGTATTTATAAGGCGGAACCACCAGGTTATCCGGAGCGGGCTTGTTCTTGAAAACCCGCCCCGCGAGATCGAACAGTGAACCGTGGCACGGACAATAAAAACCGCCCTGCCAGGTGGAATCGAAGGGCTCGGGTTCCGCCTTGAATCTGGCGGCCGGCGAGCAGCCGAGATGCGTGCAAATGCCGACGACCACCAGGTAATCCGGCTTGATCGAGCGGAACTCGTTCTTGGCATATGGCGGCTGCTGCAGTTTTTTCGAGGTCGGATCCGCGACTTTGTCGTCGTCTTTCTTGATGGCTTCGAGCATCGCCGGGGTGCGGCGGACGATCCATACCGGCTTGCCGCGCCACTCGACGGTCATCTGCTCGCCGGGGGCGATCTTGCTGATATCCACTTCCACCGGAGCGCCGGCGGCTTTGGCCCGCTCGGACGGCAACATGCTCGCGACAAACGGCACGGCAACGGCGCCGGCCGCGACCCCGCCTGCGACGCTGGTTGCGGCGACGAGAAAACGCCGCTTGCGCTGATCCATCTCTTTGTCAGACATGAAATGTTCTCTGAAAAATGCGAAAAAACCGCTATTTTACACAAAGCGCCTGGCAAATTTAAGTAAAATTTAAAAAAAGACTTAATTATCATCAAATTGCAATGGATTTCCGCGCGGAGCCTGCGGTGGACGCACTGTGCAAGCGGCGGGGTCTGCCCGCTGCTTGGTGTCGTGATAACCGGCGACGGTGACCGGGACTCTGGATGCCCGTTCGAGCCGCAGGTGAAATGCGCATCGGCCGCAGTGCTGCATCATCAACATCGCAAGGCCGCAAAGTTTGGGGGCCAGCAAGGCGCGCGTCCCCGGATATCCAGCAGCAACTGTGACGCACCAGCACGACATCCGCACCCGCCGCGAGCGCAGCGTCCGGCAATTCGCGCGACGGGGTGACGCCGCTCCCGATCCTGCGCGCTTCGGCCCGCCCTTCCACCTGCAGGCCGTTTGGGCAATAATCTTGGAAATTAGGGACTTCCCGTTACTGGTTCAGCCAGGCGTCCAGTTCGTCGCGTTTCTTTGAGGCTGGCCCTGCAGCATAAAAGCGTTCCAACTTGAACCGGACACGAAAGCATTTTCACATGCGCAAACTCTGGCTCGTTTTCACTCAAACGGCGACCGTGTGCCTGGCGGTGCTGTTCGTCGTCTCAACGCTGCGGCCCGATCTGCTGTCGTGGAACCTGCGCCGCAATGTCGTAACGATCAAGGAATCCTCGCCCCAGCCAGCGGCGGGAAAAATCAATTCGTTCAGCGTCGCCGCCAGGAAAGCAATGCCGACGGTGGTCAATGTCTTTACCACCAAGGAGGTCAAAGTACCGCGTCATCCGTTCATGGACGACCCGGTATTCCGCTATTTTTTCGGCGATCAGTTCGATGCCCAGACGCAGAAGAGCACCAACCTCGGCTCGGGCGTGATCGTCAGCGGCGAAGGCTATATCCTGACCAACAGTCACGTGGTCGAAGCCGCCGACGATATCGAAGTCGCGCTTGCCGATGGCCGGCGCACGCAGGCCCGCGTGGTCGGCGCCGATCCCGACACCGATATCGCAGTGCTGAAAATCAAGCTGCCCAAGCTGCCGTCGATCGCCTTCGGACAATCCGACCAGGCGAGCGTCGGTGACGTGGTACTGGCGATCGGCAACCCCTTCGGCGTCGGCCAGACCGTCACCATGGGCATCATCAGCGCGGTCGGGCGCAGCCACCTCGGCATCAACACTTTCGAAAATTTCATCCAGACCGACGCTGCGATCAACCCCGGCAACTCGGGCGGCGCGCTGGTCGACGCCGACGGCAATCTGATTGGCATCAACACCGCGATCTACTCGCGCACGCCCGGCGGAGCATCGCTCGGCATCGGTTTTGCCATCCCGGTGAGCGCGGCGCGACAGGTGATGGAGCAGATCGTCAGGACCGGCTCGGTCACGCGCGGCTGGATCGGCGTCGGCGTCCAGGACATGACCCAGGAACTCGCGGAATCGTTCAAGCTGCCGCAGGCCCGCGGCGCATTGATCTCGGAAGTGTTGAGCGGCAGTCCGGCCGACAAGGCAGGCATCAAGCCCGGCGACATCCTGATTGCGGTGAACGACAAGCCGGTCACCGACTCGGCGAGCATGCTCGCACTCATCGCCATGCTGCAGCCCGGACAGCAGGCGGAGTTAAAAGTGATACGCAGCCAGACCGAAAACGTAGTCAAGGTTACCGTAGGCAAACGACCCAGGCAGGCACGGCGCGAGGAGTAGCGCGCCGGAACGTTGAGCAGGGGCACCGCCCGTTGCGGGGATGCGACCGTGAAGGCGTGCTGGCGGCCGACGCGATAACTTCAATACTTGTGATGGCCGTCCGGAGGCCGCGCGCCGGAGCGCGCAGCAGGTTTCGGCGCGCAGGCTAGGTGCCGCGGCTTTTCTCGTCGGCTTCTATTTTATCCAGTTCGTTTTCCATTTCGGCCTCGGAAAGCGGCTGGTCTTCGTCGACATCCTTCTTGCGCGCGCCCACAAAACGCGCGGCGATAATGCCGGCCTCGTAAAGCAAACACAAAGGTGTCGCAAGCAATATTTGCGACATCATGTCCGGCGGCGTGACGACTGCGGCGACGATGAAGGCGCCGACGATGAAATAGGGACGCACGTCCTTCAGCTGCTGGATCGTTACCACCCCCATCCTCACCAGCAGGATGACCGCGATCGGCACCTCGAAGGTCACTCCGAAGGCGAGAAACATGGTCAGCACGAAACTCAGATAGTTCTCGATGTCCGGCGCAACCGTAATGCTTTTTGGCGCAATCCTGTTGACGAAATTGAACACCACGCCGAACACGAAGAAGTAACAGAATGCGATCCCCAGCAGAAACAGGATCGTGCTGGCGATCACCAGCGGTATCGTCAGGCGCTTTTCATGCGCATAGAGGCCGGGAGCGACGAATGCCCACACCTGATACAGCAGGTACGGCAACGCGATGATAAACGCCACCATCATCGCCACCTTGACCGGAACCAGGAACGGCGTGACCACCCCGGTGGCAATCATCTTGGTGCCTTGGGGCAGCGCGTGCATCATGGGGGTCGCCAGCAGGTCGTAAAGGTCGGAGGCCCAGGGGAACAGGCACAGAAAGACGACCGCAAACGCCAGCAGCGAGCGCATCAGCCGGTCGCGCAACTCCACCAGATGCGAAATGAAAGTATCCTCGATCATGGGATCCGGAATGCGCGGGAGACGGGTCAGCCCTGCTTCGGCGACTTGGGATCAAGTCCCAGTTCCAGCTGCGGCGAAGCCGGCGCGGCCGTTGACGATTGCACAACCTCGGGCGGCAGCTGGTGAAGTATCCGGCGATGGCCCGTCAGCCGTATGCGCTGTTTCCGGCGCCGGTGTTTCCGCGATTTTTTTCATTTCGGATTCGGCCGCGCTGATTTCCCGGGTAACCGATTGCTCGATCGAGCGCGCCGCGTCCTGCATGCTGCTTTGAAGTTTACGCAGCTCATCGAGCTGCATTTCGCGGCTGATGTCAGCCTTGACGTCGTTGACGTAGCGCTGCATGCGCCCGAACAGGTGCCCGAGCGTGCGCGCCACCTTGGGCAGGCGCTCGGGACCGATCACGACCAGCGCCACGACCGCGATGACAATGATCTCGGAAAATCCGACGTCGAACATGGGAATCTGTGAAACGAGAGGGGGAAGGAGTGAGGCGTATTTAGTTCCTGCGCTTCACGCCCTGAGTCTTACGCCTCACGCTTTTGGCGTTTCTTTTTTCGCTTCGCCTTCTATGGTCTGGCCGGTGGAAGGCGGAATTTCCGCTTTCGCCGCAACAGACTTTTCGTCTTCGGATTTCATGCCCTCCTTGAAGCCCCTGACGGCGCTGCCCAGATCGGCGCCCAGATTGCGCAGCTTCTTGGTGCCGAACACCAGGACCACGACCGCCAGAACGATCAACCAGTGCCAGATGCTTAATGAGCCCATACTTTTACCTCTTCATCTCGATGCCGGAAAGTTTCACTGATCCTGTTGCGGAACTTCTTTGGGTTCCGCCATAACCCGAAGGTTAGACATTACCAAAATGCTTCTCGCAATTAAATTATTAGCGGGACGCCTTTTCATCGATACCGGAAATGCCCTCGCGGCGCCGCAGCTCGGCCAGCACGTCGTCCGGGCCGAGTCCGTGCCATGCCAGCAACACCAGACAGTGAAACCACAAATCGGCGGTTTCGCGGACAATTTGCAGTTTATCACCGTCCTTGGACGCAAGCAGCGTTTCGGTCGCCTCCTCCGCCACTTTCCTGAGCACCGCATCCTGCCCCTGCGCGAGCAGGCTCGCAACATAGGAACTGGAGGGATCCGCCTGTTTGCGGGCGGCGATGGTTTCGCCCAAGCCGCCGCAGTATCTCCGCGTCGATCATTTTCTGTAGATTTCCGTGGGGTCCTTGATTACGGGATCGGTCGCGACCCACTTGCCGTCCTCCAGTTTCTGGAAAAAGCAGCTGTGACGCCCGGTATGACAGGCGATCCCGCCTATCTGTTCCACTTCGATCAGAATCACGTCCTCGTCGCAATCGAGGCGGATCGCGCTCACTTTCTGCACATGCCCCGATTCCTCGCCTTTGTGCCACAGCTTCTTGCGCGAGCGCGACCAGTAATGCGCCTCCCCGGTCTGCGCCGTTTTCATGAGCGCTTCGCGGTTCATCCACGCCAGGGTCAGCACCCGGCCTGAACCCGCCTCCTGCGCCACGGCGGGCACCAAACCGTCCTGAGTCCAGTTTACTTTATTGAGCCAGCTGTCGTTCATAGCAACAGGATACAGGATTCCGGCGCCGGGATTCAGCCCCTCCCGGCGCCACCTCCGGTAACCCAGTCATTGATTCAGTTACCTAAAGTCTGACCTCGATACCATGCTGCGCCATGTACTCCTTGGCCTGACGCACCGTGTATTCGCCGTAGTGAAAAATGCTGGCCGCGAGCACCGCATCGGCGTGGCCCTTGAGAATCCCGTCGACCAGGTGGTCGAGATTGCCGACCCCGCCGCTCGCGATCACCGGGATGTCCAGCGTCTCGGAAAATGCCCGCGTCAGACTCCAGATCGAAGCCGCTGCGGGTGCCGTCGCGATCCATGCTGGTGAGCAGGATCTCCCCGGCGCCCAGCGCTTCCATCTTGCGCCCCCATTCCAGCGCATCGATCCCGGTGGCTTTGCGTCCGCCATGGGTGAATACCTCCCAGCGCGGCGCAGCGCCGTTGGCCAGGCGCTTGGCGTCGACGGCCACCACGATACACTGCGAGCCGTAGCGGGCAGCGGCATCGGCGACGAGCTGCGGATTCTGCACCGCCGCGGTGTTGATGCTCACCTTGTCGGCCCCGGCATTCAGCAGGCGCCGCACGTCCTGCACCGTGCGCACGCCGCCGCCGACGGTGAGCGGGATGAACACCTGTGCCGCGACCGCCTCGACGATATGCAGAATCAGGTCGCGATCGTCGCTGCTCGCCGTGATGTCGAGAAAGGTGAGCTCGTCGGCACCCTGCTCGTCGTAGCGGCGCGCGATTTCCACCGGGTCGCCGGCGTCGCGCAGGCCGACGAAGTTGACCCCCTTGACGACGCGCCCGGCGGTGACGTCGAGACAGGGAATGATGCGCTTGGCGAGACCCATGTCAACCCTGAGGGATGAGGGATGAAGGATGAGGGATGAAAAAAACCCCTTGAAAAAATTCCGCCCTCATCCTTCCACCTTCATCCATTACTGGGCGCGCTAGGTCGCCGGCTTCGACAACTTGTCGGCAAGTTTCTGCGCCGCGGCGAAATCGAGCGTGCCCTGATACACCGCGCGGCCGGTGATGGCGCCGATGATCCCTTCCGACTCGACGTTGCACAGCGCTTTGACGTCCTCGAGATCGGTGATGCCGCCGCTCGCGATCACCGGCACCGTGAGCTCGCGTGCGAGCGCCACTGTCGCATCGATGTTGACGCCGCTCAGCATGCCGTCGCGCCCGATGTCGGTATAGATGACGGCCTCGACGCCATAGTCCTGGAATTTCCTGGCGAGATCGACGACGTCGTGACCGGTCATCTTCGACCAGCCGTCGACCGCAACCTTGCCGTCCCTGGCGTCGAGCGCCACCATGATCTGCCCCGGAAACGCGCCGCAGGCGTCATGCAGGAAACCCGGGGTCTTGACCGCCGCGGTGCCGATAATGATGTAGGTAATGCCCGAATCGAGATATTTCTCGATGGTATCGAGGTCGCGGATGCCGCCGCCGAGCTGGATCGGCATCTTGCCGGCGGCCGCCTCCACGATGGCCTTGATCGCGCGCTCGTTCTTGGGCCGCCCCGCCGCAGCGCCGTTGAGATCGACCACGTGCAGACGCTTCGCCCCGAGCTTGAGCCAGTGCGCGGCCATCGCGCCGGGGTCTTCGGAAAATATGGTTGCGTCATCCATCACCCCTTGCTTGAGGCGCACGCACTTGCCATCTTTCAGGTCAATCGCTGGAATAATCAACATGGGCGTTACGAATGGTTACAACGAAAATGGATCTTGATGGGGCGGGCAGCGCTCGAATCGGAATGGCGGGCGGGGAATGCGGGTTCGGTCGACGCGGTAAGTTTAGACAATCTAATCATACACAAGACGCGGCTTATCTCATAGCACCCGCGTACGGCCGTGCATTCTCCGCGACCGCCGGCTGCCATGCCACGAAATTGGCGAGCAGGCGCAGGCCCGCGGCCTGGCTTTTTTCCGGATGGAACTGGACCGCGAACAGATTGCCGCGCGCAGCGGCGCAGGTAAATGAAAACGGGTACAGGCTGTAACCTGCGATCAGCTGCGGGTCCGCCGGCTCTGCGTAATAGCTGTGCACGAAATAAAATCGGCTGCCGGAAGCGATGCCCTCCCACAACGGGTGCGCGCATCGTCTGATGCACCTCGTTCCAGCCCATGTGCGGCACCTTGAGCTTTTCGCCGCGGGCATCGACCATCGCCTCATGCGGGAAACGCCGCACCTGGCCGGGCAACAGGCCGAGCCCCGCCACCTCGCCCTCCTCGCTTTTGTCGAACAACATCTGCAGGCCGATGCAAATGCCGAGAAAAGGCTTGCTGCGGGCGGCAGCGACGACCGCGTCCCGCAGGCCGCGCGCATCCATCTCGCGCATGCAGTCGGGCATCGCGCCCTGCCCCGGAAACACCACGCGGCCGGCGCTCGCTGACGACTTCGGGATCGCTGGTCACGGTCACCGTAAGCTGCGGCGCGACATGCTCGATGGCTTTCGATACCGAGCGCAGATTGCCCATCCCGTAGTCGATGACGGCAATATCGGTCATTATCGAAGATCAGGTGTTTGGAAAACTTGGGCGCACGAAAAGATTGCGGTCTGCCTCACAGCTTCCCTTTGGTGGAGGGCACGCCCTCGACGCGCGGGTCGAACTCGACCGCCATGCGCAGCGCACGACCGAACGCCTTGAACGCGGTTTCCGCCTGATGGTGCGCGTTTTCGCCTTTCAGATTGTCGACGTGCAGCGTCACCAGGGCGTGATTGACGAAGCCCTGCAAAAATTCGCGCACCAGGTCGACATCGAATTCGCCGATGCGGGCGCGCACGAACTCGACCTGCATGTCGAGACCGGGGCGTCCCGACAGATCGACCACCACGCGCGACAACGCCTCGTCCAGCGGCACGTAGGCATGGCCGTAACGGCGCACGCCTTTCTTGTCGCCAACCGCCTTGGCAAAGGCCTGGCCCAGCGTGATGCCGATATCCTCGACCGTGTGGTGCGCATCGATGTGCAGATCGCCGTTGGCGGAAATCTCGAGGTCGAACACGCCGTGGCGCGCAACCTGATCCAGCATGTGGTCGAGAAACGCCACGCCGGTGGCAAGTTTGGACTTGCCGCTGCCGTCGAGATTGAGCTTCACGCTGATCTTTGTTTCCAGCGTATTGCGGGTGACGTGTGCTTCACGCATGGCTGCGCCCAGGTTGTCTGTTCTATTGAAACGGTTGGAGTCGGTTAAGCGTTGACTGTTTCTTTCAATACATCAAGGAACCGGGCGTCCTCTTCCGGCGTGCCGACGGTAACCCGCAGGCAATCCGCCAATGACGGGTGAGAGCCGTGAAGGTTCTTGATCAGGACACCGCGTTGTCTGAGGCCGTTGAAAACCTGCTCCGCTTTGCCGGTTTTGAACAGGATGAAATTGGCATCGCTCGGGAAAGGTTGCACCCCGGGAATGCGTTTCAGCCCTTCGAAAAGGCGCGTGCGCTCCGCTTTGATCGCAGCGGCCTGCTGCGCAAGAAGATCCTGATGCTGCAGCACTTTTTCCGCAACCAGTTGGGTCAGCACATTGACATTATACGGTAAGCGCACCTTGTCCACATGCCCAAGCCATGCCCCGGCTCCGGCAATCAGCCCCAGGCGCAATCCGGCCAGGCCCGATTTCGACAGCGTGCGCATGACCAGCAGGTTGGGATGATCAGCCAGGCGCGGCATGAAGCTCTTGCCGGCGAAAGCATGATAAGCCTCGTCCACCACGACCATGCCCGGCGCCGCTTCGATAATGCGGATGATGGCCGCCTCATCGAACAGGTTGCCGGTCGGATTGTTGGGATAAGCGATGAACACGAGCGCCGGCCGGTGCTCGGCAATCGCCGCCAGCATCCTGTCCGCATCCAGCCTGAACTCGGATTCGAGCGGTACGCCGACAAAACGCACGCCGCAGAACGTTGCGATCATCCGGAACATCACGAACGAGGGCTCCAGTCCCAGCACGACCGCGCCCGGCCGGGCGGCCGCCAGCGTAAGCATCTGGATGATCTCGTCCGAGCCGTTGCCGAGCAGCAGGTCCATGCCCGGCGGAATCGCCAGCGCTTCCCGCAGACGCGCCTTGAGCCGCGCCGCGTCCGGGTCCGGATAGCGGTTGAGCGCCGCGCCGGCCGCGAGCGCGGCAATTTCTGCCTGTGCGTCAGCAGGCAGGCGGTACGGATTCTCCATCGCGTCGAGCTTCACCATCCCCGCCGCTTCGGGCACGTGGTAAGCCTTCAGCGCGAGAATCTCGCTGCGAATGATTTCTTCAGGTGTCTTTGGCATAGATTAATTAGCCGCCAAGGCCGCCAAGAACGCCAAGGAAATCCAGATTTCGAATTGATGACAATATTTCTTGGACTCTGATGCTATCGCGCAGCAGCTCGTTTTTGTCTATTGTCGCATTTCCTTGGCGTGCTTGGCGGCCTTGGCGGCTATTTCGTTCTGTATTCAGCCGATTTGGCATGCGCCTGCAGCCCTTCGCCGTTGGCAAGTTCCGCCGCGATTTTCCCGAGCTTGGCCGCGCCCTCGCGCGATGCGCGGATCACGCTCGAGCGCTTCTGGAAATCGTAGACGCCGAGCGGCGAGGAAAAGCGCGCGGTGCGCGAAGTCGGCAGCACGTGATTGGGTCCGGCACAGTAGTCGCCAATCGCTTCCGAGGTGTAGCGCCCCATGAAGATCGCGCCGGCGTGCCGGATCTTCGGCAGCAGGGCCTGCGGGTCTTCGACCGACAGTTCCAGGTGTTCGGGCGCGATCTGGTTGACGATCGCGCACGCCTCCTCGAGATCGCGCACCCGGATCAGCGCGCCGCGCGCGCCAAGTGACGCTTCGATCACCGCGCGCCGCGGCATGCCCGTCAGCAGGCGGGCCATGCTTTTCTCCACCGCATCGATAAACCCGGCGTCCGGCGACAACAGGATCGCCTGCGCCAGCTCGTCATGTTCGGCCTGCGAAAAAAGATCCATCGCGATCCAGTCCGGGTCGGTACCTGCCGTCGCACACCACCAGGATTTCCGAGGGTCCTGCGACCATGTCGATGCCGACCACGCCGAACACGCGGCGCTTGGCGGCAGCGACATAGGCGTTGCCGGGCCCGACGATCTTGTCGACCTGCGGGATGGTCGCCGTGCCATACGCCAGCGCCGCGACCGCCTGCGCGCCGCCGATGGTAAACACGCGATCCACGCCGCAGATCGCCGCGGCTGCCAGCACCAGTTCGTTGCGCGCGCCGCCGGGAGTCGGGACCACCATGATGATTTCACCCACGCCGGCGACTTTCGCCGGCAGCGCGTTCATCAGCACCGACGACGGGTAGGCCGCCTTGCCGCCCGGCACGTAAATGCCGACGCGGTCGAGCGCGGTGACCTGCTGGCCAAGCTCGTTGCCGTCGGCATCGGCATAGCTCCAGGACTGCGCGCGCTGCTTTTCGTGGTAAGCACGCACGCGCTCCGCCGCGGCGGTCAGCGCCTCGCGCTGCGCCGCCGGCAACTGCTCGAGCGCGCGTTGCTGCTCCGCGCGCGGCACTTCCAGCTCTTGCAGGGATTTCGCTGCGACGCGGTCGAAGCGCTGGGTGTATTCGAGCACGGCGCCATCGCCGCGCGATTTGACGTCGGCAAGAATGGCGGCGACGGCGGCATCGATCTGCGGATCCTGGGCAGCTTCGAACGCCACCAGCTCCCTGAGCCGCGCGTCGAAATCGGGCTGCGCACTGTCGAGCCGGCGCATGGCAGTCATGCGACGGCGCGCGCGAAGGCGTCGAGCAGGGGTTGGATTGCGGCGCCTTTCAGTTTCAGCGCCGCCTGGTTGACGATCAGCCGCGCGCTGACCGGCACGATTTCTTCGACCGCTTTCAGGTTATTGGCCTTGAGCGTACCGCCGCTGCTCACCAGGTCGACAATGGCGTCGGCCAGCCCTACCAGCGGCGCCAGTTCCATCGAGCCGTAGAGCTTGATCAGGTCGACATGCACGCCCTTGGCGGCGAAGTGCTCGCGCGCCGTCTGCATGTATTTGGTCGCGACCCGGAGCCGGGCGCCCTGGCGCACCGCGCGCCGGTAATCGAAGCCTTCCGGCACCGCCACCATCATGCGGCAGCGCGCAATCTTGAGATCGAGCGGCTGGTAGAGACCTTGCCCGCCCTGCTCGTCGAGCACGTCCTTGCCGGCGACACCGAGGTCGGCCGCGCCGTACTGCACGTAGGTCGGCACGTCGGATGCGCGCACGATGATGAGCCGGACATCGCGGCGGTTGGTCTTCAGGATCAGTTTGCGCGAAACCTCGGGATCTTCGGTCGTACGTATGCCCGCCGCCTTCAACAGCGGCAGGGTCTCGTCAAAAATCCGGCCCTTGGACAGGGCTATGGTAATCACGGTCGCAGCCTGAATGAATCAATAAAAACAGCATTTTACCGCAAAGGATGCCAAGAACGCGAAGGAAGAACAAAAACAGATTGAACCGCCAAGATGCCAAGGCCGCCGAAGAAAAACCAGGAACGATTTATAACAAAATGATTCTCGATTTTCTTGGCGAGCTTGGCGTCCTGGCGGTTAATCCGCTTTTCAGCGCATGCGGCGTATGCGCGCGCCCAGACGGGAGAGTTTCTCCTCGATCCGCTCGTAGCCGCGGTCGAGATGGTAGACGCGCTCGATCGTGGTCGAGCCGCGCGCCACCAGCCCCGCCAGCACCAGGCTCGCGGAGGCCCGCAAATCGGTCGCCATGACGGTGGCGCCGTCGAGATGCGGCACCCCTTTGATCACCGCGGTATTGCCTTCGACCTCGACGTCGGCGCCGAGACGGCGCAGTTCCTGCACGTGCATGAAGCGGTTCTCGAAAATCGTTTCGGTCACCCGCGCCGTGCCGCTGGCCACGGCGTTCAATGCCATGAACTGCGCCTGCATGTCGGTGGGAAACCCCGGATACGGTGCGGTACGCACGTTCACCGAACGCAGCGCGCCATTGGTCTTGAGCCTGATCCAGTCATCCCCGGTCTCGATATGCGCGCCCGCCTCGCGCAGCTTGTCGAGCACCGCGTCAAGTATGCCGGGGCGCGCGCCGCGCAGCATGATCTCGCCGCCGGTCGCCGCCGCCGCCGCCAGGAAGGTGCCGGTCTCGATCCGGTCGGGCATCACCCGGTACTGCGCGCCGTGCAGCGTCTCCACGCCCTCTATGGTGATCACGTCACTGCCCGCGCCGCGGATTTTCGCGCCCATCGCAATGAGACAGGCGGCGAGATCGGTCACCTCCGGCTCGCGCGCCGCGTTCTCGATCACGGTCGTGCCCTCGGCCAGGGTGGCCGCCATCATCAGGTTCTCGGTGCCGGTGACGGTCACGATATCCATGCAGATCCGCGCGCCCCGGAGCCGGGGCGCGCGCGCCAGCATATAGCCATGCTCGATGCTGATGGTCGCGCCCATCGCCTGCAGGCCTTTGAGATGCTGATCGACGGGGCGCATGCCGATCGCGCAACCACCCGGCAACGACACGCGCGCTTCGCCGAGGCGCGCCACCAGCGGTCCCAGCGTGAGCACCGACGCGCGCATGGTTTTCACCATCTCATAAGGCGCGACCGGGTTATCCAGCTCCGCCGCCCGCAGCTCGACCCCCAGCTTTTCGTCGAGGGAAATTGATACCCCCATCTGCATCAGCAGGTTGAGCATGGTCGTCACGTCGCGCAGATGCGGCACGTTCTGCACCAGCAGCGGCTCGCGGGTCAACAGCGCGGCGCACAGGATCGGCAATGCTGCATTCTTTGCGCCGGAGATGTCGATCTCTCCGGAAAGCGGCAAGCCGCCCTCGATAACCAATTTATCCATGATGTGGCTGGCAGGACTACTTCGCCCACTCCTCGGGTGTCAGCGTCCGCATCGACAGCGCGTGGACCTCCTCGCGCATGCGGTCGCCGAGGGCGCGGTAGACCAGCTGATGCTGCTGCACCTTGGGCTTGCCGCGGAATGCGGCGCTGACGACAACGGCCTCGAAGTGATGGCCGTCGCCGCTCACCTCCACGAAATCGCATTCGAGGCCGTTCTCGATATAGGTCTTGATCTGCTCGGGTCGCACCATGGTCAATGCCTCAATTTATAGCCGGCCTTGATCAGCCAGTAGGTCAGTAATGATAAGACGAAAAAACACGCCGCCACAATCGCAAGACTCAACTGCGGCCGCACGTCGGCGTGCCCGAAGAAGCCGTAGCGAAAACCGTCGATCATGTAAAAAATGGGGTTGAGGTGCGACAGCCACTGCCAGAGCGGCGGCAGCGACTGGATCGAATAGAACACGCCGGACAGGAACGTAAGCGGCAGGATGATGAAGTTCTGGAACATCGCAAGCTGCTCGACCTTGTCGGAGTAAATGCCGGCGATGATGCCGAGCGCGCCCATGACGCCGCTGCCGAACAGCGCGAACAGGATTACATACAGCGGGTGCGCAAGCGGCAGATCGACAAACCATACCGCCGCGGCGAACACGCCGCAGCCCACGACCAGTCCGCGCGCCACCGCGGCCAGCAGATAGGCCGAGAAAAACTCGCCGTGCGACAGCGGCGGCAGCAGCACGAAAACGATATTGCCGGTCATCTTCGACTGCATCAGGCTCGAGGAACTGTTGGCAAAGGCATTTTGCAGCACCGACATCATCGCCAGCCCGGGAATCAGGAATGCGGCGTAGTCGACGCCCGGAAAGACCTCGACATGGCCCCGCAACGAATGCGCAAACACCAGCAGGAACAGCAGCGCGGTCAACACCGGCGCCAGCACGGTCTGCACGCTCACCTTCCAGAAGCGGAGCCACTCCTTGTAAAACAGCGTGTAGAACCCGGTAATGGATGATGGGTGGTGGGTAATGGGCGCGTTACTCATTGATGGACCTCGCTCTTCTCTCATCGCTCAATACTCATCACGATTTCTGCATGATCTGCACGAAAATCTCCTCGAGGTCGGGCCGCGCCACTTCCATTTCATGCACCCGCGCCTGCGCCGTGCGCAGCTCGGCCATCACGCCCTCGACCTCGGCATAGTCCCGCAGCGCAAGGCGGTAAGCGCCGCCTTCGCCGCGCTCCACGACCAGTGGCGCCAGCGCGGCCGGCAGAGCGCCGGGCGCCAACTTCAACTCGACATAGCAGCCCGGATGCATCCCGAGTAAATTTTGCGTCGTGTCGAGCGCGACAATCCGGCCCTGCTTCAGCATCGCGATGCGGCTGCACAGCGCTTCCGCCTCCTCCAGGTAATGCGTCGTCAACACGATGGTATGGCCGTCACGATTGAGCTGGCGCACGAATTTCCACAATGCCTGCCGCAGCTCGACATCGACGCCGGCGGTCGGTTCGTCGAGCACGATCACCGGCGGCTTGTGCACCAGCGCCTGTGCCACCAGCACGCGGCGCTTCATGCCGCCCGACAACGCGCGCATGTTGGTATCGGCCTTCTCGGTCAAATCGAGGTGGTGCATGACTTCGTCGATCCAGTCCCGGTTGTTCCTGAGCCCGAAATACCCGGACTGGATGGTGAGCGTCTCGCGCACCGTGAAGAACGGATCGAACACGAGTTCCTGCGGCACCACGCCCAGCACGCGCCGCGCTTCGCGGTATCGCCCGCGCACGTCGAATCCCATGACGCGCGCACTGCCCCCCGAAGCAATGACCAGGCCGGCCAGAATGTTGATCAGCGTGGTCTTGCCCGCGCCGTTGGGACCGAGCAGGCCGAAGAACTCGCCCTGCGGCACCTCGAGGCTGACCCCGGCCAAGTGCCTGCAGCCCGCCGTAGCTTTTGAAAACCTGCTCGACCTGGATGGCCGGAATCATGTAGTGCGTGATACGTGAGGCGTTGAGGCGTAAGGCGAAACGGCAACCCAGAGGGATTCTACGTCCTCACCCCTCACGCCTTACGCCTCGCCAAGAAGATCGGAAACGCCGTAGAGTTCGGCGAGGCTTTTGAGGTTTTTGGAAAGATTGACGAAGGTGATTTCGCGGTTTTCGCGCTGCGCCGCGCGCCGCCACTCGAGCAGCAGGCTGATCGCGGTCGAGTCGACTTCGGTCAGCCCGCCGAGGTCGACGGTCACGTGCGGCGCGACGAACTTCAGCTTGCCCTCGTCGAGCACGGTGAGGACGTTGCCGCTGTGGACCGCCCCCTGCAGCGTGCAGCGGTCGCCCTCGCAGGAAATCATTTGTGGTTCACCTGGGCCTGCGCGAGCATCTTGTTCTTTTCGGACAGCGACTTGATCAGTCCGTCGATGCCGCTGCGCTGCATCTCGGTGTTGAAAGTGTTGCGATAGTTTTCGACCAGGCTGACGCCTTCGATCTTGACGTTATAGACCTTCCAGCCCTTGTCGGTCTTTTCCATGCCGTAATCGACCGCGATCGGCTGGCCGCTCGGCTGCTTGATCAGCGATTTGACGATCACGTCGGTTTCGTCCGGCGCCATCCGCAGCGGACGGTATTCGACGGTCTGGTTCTTATACTGCGTGAATGCGGTGGTATAGGTGCGGACCAGCAGCGTGCGGAATTCGTTGGTCAGCTCCTTTTGCTGCGCGGCGCTTGCCTGGCGCCAGTTCTTGCCCATCGCGAGCCGGGTCATATGCTCGAAATTGAAATGCGGCAGCACTTTGGCCTCGACCAGATCCAGCACCTTTTTCTGGTTGCCGGACTGGATGTCCTTGTCGGCACGAACGACCGCCAGCACTTCGTCGGTCACCTTCTTGGCAAGCACGTCCGGCGCCAGCATCTCGGCGGCGCGCACAGGAACGGCGGCAAAACATGCCGCCAGCACGAACGAAAACAGGTATTTGCTCATGATCTTCACCGTATTCGAAAAAGATGTTGATGCCGGGTTATTTCTTGGTGTCGCCTTCGGCCGCCTTGCTGTACAGGAACTGGCTGATCAGATTCTCCAGCACCACCGCCGATTGCGTGAGTTTGAGGGTGTCGCCCTGCGCCAGGTTGGCGCTGTCGCCGCCGGCCACCAGTCCGATGTATTGCTCGCCGAGCAGCCCGGAAGTCAGCACCGAAGCCGTGGTGTCCTTGGGAAACTGGTATTGCTTGTCGATCGTCAGGACCACTTTCGCCATGAATTTTCCGTTATCGAACGTGATGTCGCCGACGCGCCCGACCACGACCCCCGCGCTTTTCACCGGCGCGCGCGGCTTGAGCCCGCCGATGTTGTCGAACCGGGCATAGATCTGATAAGTGTCGGCCGTGTTGAATCCGCTCATGTTGCCAACCTTGAGCGCCAGGATCAGTCAGCGCGCCGATGCCGGCGCACGACGAACAATCCTACCCACAAGATCGAGTGTCGAGCGTTCCATCAAACCCCCCGAAACATAAATGCGGTCAATATGAAATCCAGACCCAGAATCGCCAGCGACGACGTGACCACGGTGCGCGTGGTCGCGCCGGACACGCCTTCCGCCGTCGGCGGCGCATCGTAACCTTCGAACAGCGCGATCCAGGTCACGGCGACGCCGAACACGAAGCTCTTGATCACGCCGTTCACGATATCCTCGCGGAAATCGACCGCGCTCTGCATCTGCGACCAGAACGAGCCCTCGTCGACGCCGATCAGCACCACGCCGATCAGATAGCCGCCGAATATGCCCATGGCGCTGAACATGGCCGCCAGCAGCGGCATCGAGATCACGCCGGCCCAGAAGCGCGGCGCCACCACGCGGGCGATCGGGTCGACCGCCATCATTTCCATCGCCGACAGCTGCTCGGTGGCCTTCATCAGGCCGATCTCCGCGGTCATGGCCGAACCGGCGCGGCTGGCGAACAGCAGCGCCGACGACCACCGGGCCCAGCTCGCGCACCAGCGACAGCGCCACCAGCACGCCGAGCGCGGATTCCGAACCATAGGTCTTGCAGCGTCTCGTATCCCTGCAACCCGAGCACCATGCCGACGAACAGTCCCGACACCAGGATGATGATCAGCGACAGCACGCCGGTGAAATAAAGTTCGCGGATGATCAGGCCGAACCGCCGGAAACTGGTTCCGGAATGCAGCAGCGTCAGCGCGATAAAGCGCGCCGCGTAACCCAGGCGCAGGACGCTGTCGATGGTGAAGTGGCCGATGCTGCGCACCGATAAGGGCTGCACGTTCAGACATGGTGCGCTCCCAGCCTCAGATCCTCGCTGTAATTTTTGCTCGGATACTGAAACGGCACCGGGCCGTCGGCCTCGCCATACACGAACTGATGCACCAGGGGCTCGTCGTTGGCGAGCATCTCCTCGCGGCGTGCCATGGGCAACGACCTCGCCGTCGGACAGGTAATACACGTAATCGACGATTTCGAGCGCTTCCTGCACGTCGTGCGTCACCACGATGGACGTCGCGCCCAGCGCATCGTTCAGGCGCCGGATCAGATTCCGGATCACGCCGAGCGAAATCGGGTCGAGGCCGGTAAACGGTTCGTCGTACATGATCAGCATCGGGTCGAGCGCGATCGCGCGCGCCAGCGCCACGCGCCGCGCCATGCCGCCGGACAGTTCGGAAGGCATCAGCCGGTGCGCGCCGCGCAGGCCCACCGCATGCAGCTTCATCAGTACACGAGATCGCGGATCATGCGCTCCGGCAGATCGGTGTGCTCGCGCATCTGGAACGCCACGTTGTCGAACACCGACAGATCGGTGAACAGCGCGCCGAACTGAAACAGCATGCCCATGCGGCGGCGCAGCTTGTAGAGTGCCTCGCGGTATCGAGCTCGTTCACCAGCTGGCCGTCGACCCTGACCTCGCCCTTGCGTGGCTTTCATCACGCCGCCGATCAGGCGCAACAGCGTGGTCTTGCCCGAACCGCTGATACCCATGATCGCCACCACCTTGCCGCGCGGAATGACCATGTCGATCCCGATCAGGATGGCGCGCCGCTTGTCGTACGCAGTAGCTCGACGTCGTTGATTTCTATGAGGTTATCGGCTGCCACGATCGGATAGGGGCCTGCAAAAAGGGAGGATTTTAAACTAGTTGCCACGGTTATCAAAATCGGCAGCTGCGCGATTGGCGTTTCCTGCCCGCGCTGGCATGATGTCGGAGCGCTCTTCTATGCAATTCGATCTGTTCCACGAAATCTCCCTGCCGCCGCAGCCTGTCCGCAGCGAAGCGCAGGCCTACTCCGACACGCTTGCCGAAATCGAGCTGGCCGACCGCCTCGGTTATCGCTGCGCGTGGCTGGTCGAGCATCACTTCATGCGCGGCTATTCGCATGCCTCCAAGCCCGAGCTCCTGCTCGCCGCGCTGTCGCAACGCACGCGCCGGATCCGCCTGGGACATGCCGTGATCCCGCTGCCGCTGCACCACCCGGTGCATATCGCCGAGCGCATCGCGACGCTCGACATCCTCACCGGGGGCCGGCATCGAAATCGGCATCGGCCGCGGCTTCTCGCCGCAGGAATATGCGGTATTCGGCGCCGCGATGGACCAAAGCCGCGAGCTCGTCGACGAGAGCCTCGCCATTTTGCGCGCGAGTTTTCGCCGGCAGCCCGTCACGCATCGCGGCAAGCATTACCAACTGGAGGCGCTCGACATCGTGCCGCACGTCGTGCAGCAACCGCATCCGCCGCTGTGGAGCGCGGCAGTGAGCCCCGAAACCTTTCCCTGGGCAGCGGAGCGCGATCTTGGCGTGCTGGCCGGGCCGTTCAAGCCGTGGTTCATGGTCAAACACGACATCGGCCAGTACCGCGCGGCGTGGCGCGGCGCCGCCGCGCCACGCATCGGCATGACGGTAGGCGTGCTGTGCCTCGAGGACGGCAAGCGCGCGCATCAACTGGCGCAGCCGGCGTTCACCTGGTTTTACCGCGAGCTGTACAAGACGACGCTGCCGGTGCTGGAGAAACTCTATCCGGGCTACGAGCAGCTCCACGAGCTCGGGCGTTTCCGGCAACTGATGAAGCTCGGCATCGATTTCGGACTGGCGGATGCCGCCGGCCTGACCGTGGTCGGCGATCCCCGGGAATGTATCGCCAAGCTGCGCAAATACGCGGACGCCGGCGTCACCAACCTGCTCTGCGCATTCGGCGCCGGCGCGGTCGAAAGCAGCGTCGTGCGCGAATCGCTGGAGCTGTTCGCCCGCGAAGTGATGCCGGCGTTTGCCAACAGCAACGCGTCTGTTATCCGAGGACCAGGCATGATTGCACGGTTGCATCATCCCTCATCCCTCATCCCTCATCCCTGAAGCGCGATGCGCGTCTTCGTCACCGGCTCAAGCTCGCAGCTGGCCCAGGCGCTGCTGCCCGCGCTGTGCGCACGCCCCGACGTCGCGCAGGTGACCGGCATCGACCTCAAGCCGCCGCAGTTCCAGCATCCCAAGTTCAACGCGCTGCAGCTCGACATCCGCGACCCCCGGCTCGAGCAGGCGATGCACAACCATAATGCGTTGATTCATATGGCTTTTGTTGTGTTGCGCGGCAGGATGGGCGAAACCGAAATGTTCGACATCAACGTCGAGGGCAGCCAGCGGGTGTTTCATGCCGCGCGCCGCGCCGGCGTGCAGCGCCTGATCCATCTGTCGAGCGCTTCGGTCTACGGCAGCGGCGCGCAGCTCGCCGAGGACGCAGCGCTGCGCGCCGTTGCCGCGGTTTCTTTACGCGCAGCACAAGGCGCGGCTCGAACAGTTGCTCGCTGCCGAATTTCCGGAATGCGTGCGGCTGCGGCCGCATGTGATCCTCGGTCCTCACGCCCAGCCGGTGCTCAGGCAACTCCTCAATCAGCCCTGTTATGTACGTCTGCCCGATCCCCAGCCGCTGCTGCAATGCGTGCACGAGGACGACGTGGCACGCGCCATTTTGCTGTGTCTTGAGCGCGACGTGCGCGGCGCGTTCAATCTGGCGGCCGAGGACGCCTTCAGCTTCCGCGACGCGATCCGAAACCGGCACCGCGTGAGCATGCCATTGCCGCTGTTCGCGGCGCGCGGCGCGCTCAACCTGGCGTGGAAATTATCCGGCTGGGGCGGCGAGCCGGCGTGGATCGACGGGCTCACCAAAACGCTGCTGATCGACTGCCGCCGCGCCCGGGACGAACTCGGCTGGCGCAGTCAATACAGCGCTGCGGAAGCGCTGGCGCTGACCTAAACCCGGCAACCCCTTTCACCGCCAAGGCCGCCAAGAACGCCAAGAAAACCGTAACAATTAATCAAACAACAAATGGACGAGTCAGCCGGATTGACTTCCATGTCGTTTGATTGTTATTCGATTATTGAATTTGTTTTATCTTGGCGTTCTTGGCGGCCTTGGCGGCTAAATTCTCGGTTTTAAGCCGTAACCTTCGAGCATGCGCAGCGTCGGCGCGAGGCATTGCGCGATAAATTCCCGGTGCACGGCGTTGCCGCGCGCCATGCGCCGCCACCATGCGCCGTGCGTCAGTCCCGCCAGTTCATAGAACGACGCCGGCGGCACATAGAACGTGTCGACGAGCTGCCTCAGCAGCAGGTTCATGACCGGCGTGAGCAGCGCCTTGCGCCATGCCGGGGCATCCCGCAGCGCCTGCTCGAGCCGGCTGCGCGCCAGCGCGATATGACGCGCCTCGTCGACGATGTGCAGGCTGCAGATCTGCTTTACCACCGGATTGATCGCATCGGCGTTCTGGCGCACGTAGCGGTTGAATTTGTCGGGCACGTCCTCGGCAATCACGGTGGCGAGCCAGAACAGCGCGCCGCTTGCCGGCATCCGGTGCACCATCACATCCGCGAAGCGCGGCGCGCGCCATGCGTCCGGCGGCAACGCGAGCCCGCTCGCTTCGATGGCCTTGAGGAACATCAGGCTGTGGCCCGCTTCCTCGCGCATCTCGTGCAGGAAATACTCGTAGTCGGCGCGTGGCAAGCCGAAGATCGAGCCTGCCCGAGAGACGGTGCAGGAACACGCTCTCCAGCCACAGGCCGCAGCACATGACGTTGACGAACTCGTATTGCGACAGGCGCCGCCTGACTTCGACCGCGAGCGTCGCGTATTCCGGCAACCCGTAGAGCGACAATGCCGGCTCGGGCAGCCAGAAGCGGTCGCAGTCGAGCCCGGCCCAGTCGATCGCGGCGAGCGGGTCGCGATAACGGCTGCTGTTGCTCGAAAGCTGCCTGAGCAGCGACAGATCGGTGTTCTGCATAATCGAATTATAAAGCCCAAACAATCAGACAGGATTCACGGGATTTTTCAGGATTAAAGCGATAAGCCACAACCCGCTCCACCAACGATTCGAGTTACCCCGGTTTCGCCGACATCCCGTGTTCCCGAAAGGCAGCCGCCATACAAGCCTCCTGATAATCCTGTCGGAATCCTGTTAATCCTGTCCATTGGCATTTTGGTTTTGATTTAGGATAAGTTAAGCGCATGAACGACATCGCGCTGCGCTTTGACCAGGTTGGCAAATCCTTCGCCGGTGCCGCGGCGCTCTCCGGTTTTTCGCTCGAAGTGCGGCGCGGCGAATTCTTCGGCCTGGTCGGCGAAAACGGCGCCGGCAAGACCACGCTGATCAAGTGCATGCTCGATTTCTGCGATGCCGATTCCGGCGGCATCGAGATCTTCGGCGTCCCGCATACCGCCACCGCGGCGCGTGCCCGGCTCGCGTTCCTGCCCGAGCGCTTCAATCCGCCGTTTTACCTGACCGGCCGCGATTTCCTGCAATACATGCTGAAGCTGCACCGCACGCCATACGATGAAACGCAGGTCGCGCGCACGTTCGGCGCGCTCGATCTCGACCTGTCGGCATTGACGAGGCCGGCGCGCACCTACTCCAAGGGGATGACGCAGAAGCTCGGGCTTGCCGCCTGCCTGCTCTCCGGCAAGGACCTCTACATTTTCGACGAACCGACCAGCGGCCTCGATCCCAAGGCGCGCGCGCTCCTGAAACGCGAACTGCGTGAACTGCGCCACACCCGGCGCACGCTGTTTTTCACTTCCCACGCTCTTGCCGACGTGGCCGAGATGTGCGACCGCATGGCGATCGTGCATGCCGGACGGCTGCAGTTTGCCGGCACGCCCGACGAACTCACCCGCAAATTCGGCGCGAGCGACCTCGAACAGGCCTTTCTTGCGTGTATTGCGGGCGCGGCTGCGGCATAACGCACTGCCCGCCGCCGGTGCAATCTGGCACAATATCTCTCCATTAGAGCAATCGTGTCGAGGAGCGGTATCAAGTGGCTGAGAATACAAAACCGGATCTGCTGATCGTCGACGACGATCCGCTGATCACCGACACGCTCAACTTCGTGTTGAGCAGGGATTTCTCGGTCTACGTGGCGGAATCGCGCACGCAGGTGAAGAGCCTGCTGCGCCAGCTCGACAACCCGCCCCAGCTCGCGCTGATCGACCTCGGCCTGCCGCCGACGCCGCACCGTCCGGACGAGGGTTTCCGGCTGATCAGCGATTTGATCGCCTATTCTCCCGGCATCAAGATCGTCGTGCTGTCCGGGCAGAGCGACGAGACCAACGCGCGCCACGCGCGCACCCTGGGCGCGATCGACTTCGTCGCCAAGCCCTGCGAGCCGGAGACGCTCAAGAACCTGCTGCTGAGCGCGCTGCACGTCCGCGACGCCGAACTGGGTGCCGCCGCCGAGCGGCGGGCTGCTCGGCAAGAGCCTGCTCATGGAAAAGCTGCGCCAGCAGATCATCGCAATTCGCCAACGCGCCGTTCCCGGTGCTGATCGAGGGCGAATCGGGCAGCGGCAAGGAAATGGTCGCCGAATCGCTGCACCTGCATGAGCAGCCGCGCCGCACGCCCGTTCCTTGCGCTCAATTGCGCCGCGATTTCGCCCAACCTGGTCGAGCCGACGCTGTTCGGTTACAGCAAGGGTTCGTTCACCGGCGCCACCACTTCGCGCGCCGGCTACTTCGAGGACGCCAAGGATTGCACGCTGTTTCTCGACGAGATCGGCGAACTGCCGCTCGAGCTTCAGGCGAAACTGCTGCGCGTGCTCGAGAACGGCGAATTCCAGCGCGTCGGCGAAACCCAGAGCCGGGTGTCAGCAACGCGCGCGTCATCGCCGCCACCAATCGCGACATGCGCCAGGAAATCCGCAACGGACATTTCCGCGCCGATCTCTACCATCGGCTGTCGGTGTTCACGATCAGCGTCCCGCCGTTGCGCGACCTGGGCGACGACAAGATAACGCTGCTCGACCATTTCCGCGATTTCTATGCACGCCAGGCGGGGGTGAAAGCCGTTCGCTCTCGACAAGAAGGCGATGGCGCTGTGGCTCGACTACAGCTTTCCGGGCAATGTGCGCGAGCTGCGCAACATCGTCATCCGCCTCACCACCAAGCACGCCGGGCAGGAGGTGAACGCCGAACAGCTGCAGGCCGAGCTCGACATGGAGAGCATGGACATCGAGCTGCCGGGACTGGCCTCCGCGCAGGATTTCAAGTCGCTGCTCGAGGCCGCCAAGCGCCAGCTGCAAGTGCAGAAAAACTTCAGCCTCGACGCCACGCTGCAGCAGTGGGAACGCGGCTATGTCGAAGCAGCGCTGTTCATCACCCAGGGCAATCTGACGCAGGCCGCCAAGCTGCTGGGGATCCATCGCACCACGCTGTACAGCAGGATGCAGGCCTACGCGGACACCGGTGCGGGCGAGGGTGCGCCCGAGACCGGCAAACCGGCGCGCCCGCTCGCCAAATGACCGGACCCTGACGCGCTATGTATTACAGCCACTTTGGACTGACCCAGGCGCCGTTCAAGATCACGCCCAACACCGAGTTTTTTTTCGGCGGCGGCAATCGCGGCCCGATCCTGGAAGCGCTGATTTACGCCATCAGCCACGGCGAAGGCATCGTCAAGGTGACCGGCGAAGTGGGCAGCGGCAAGACCATGCTGTGCAACATGCTGCAGTCGCGCCTGCCGGCGCACATCGAGACCGTCTATCTCGCCAATCCCAGCGTATCGCCCGACGAGATTCTGCATGCCATCGCGTTCGAGCTGCAGCTCGACATCGACCGCAACGCGAGCCGCCTCGAAGTCATGCAGGCGCTGCACAATCACCTGCTCCAGCGCCACGCCGACGGCAAGCGCGTCGTGGTGTTCGTCGAGGAATCGCAGAGCATGCCGCTCGCCACGCTCGAGGAGATCCGGCTGCTGTCGAATCTCGAAACCCGCAACGACAAGCTGCTGCAGATCGTGCTGTTCGGCCAGCCCGAGCTCGACACCAATCTGCGCCTGCCGAATATCCGCCAGCTGCGCGAGCGCATTACCCACAGCTTCCGTCTGGAGCCGCTCGACGCCGATCAGATCCGCGAGTACCTGATGTTCCGCATGCGCGCCGCCGGCTACCGCGGACCGGATCTGTTCTCGCCGGCGGTGGTGAAGCGCATGGCCCAGGCCTCGGGCGGGCTGACGCGCCGCGTCAATCTCATTGCCGACAAAGCGCTGCTCGCCGCATTTTCCGAGAACACGCACACCGTCAAACTCAAGCATGTCGAAGCCGCGGTGCGCGACAGCGAATTCAGCCAGCACGAAAAACCGCGCCTCAAACCGCGCTATGCGTGGAGCGCGGCGCTGGTGCTGGCCGGGGCCGTCATCGGCGTGGCGATTTATTCATTGATCCAGCACGCGAGTGAAACGCCGGCAAGCGCCGCCCCTGTATCCACGGCAGCCCCAGCCCAACAGGCGCCGTCTGCTCCGGACAAGCCGAGCACGGTGTCCACGAGCGCCGCGGTTGCCCCGGCCCCGCCAGCAAGTCCTGTAACCGGCACCCGCCCGCCTCTGACGGGATCAAATAAAACTCCTTTAAAAACAGCCGGTTATACAGACTCTCCTGCACCACCTCCAAAAACAGCGGTAAAGCGCGCCGATTTGAAAGTAGCAACTGCTCCAGCCAGTACGCAGCCAGCACCAGCGGCGGCAACTGCGTCGCGCGCGACCGCGGACATGGTCCAATCGCGCCTTGCCGCGACACTGGATTGGTTGGCGAAGGAACCTCAAGGGGCGATATGTATCCAGCTCCTTGGAACCAACGACGAGGAACAGCTAAAGCACCATCTTAATGTAATATCTAACTACATTGATATAAATAAGGTTTTTGTGTATCGTACGCTAGCTAAACAAAAACCGTCGATCACGGTTCTGTACGGCAGCTTTGGCAGTCCGCGCGAGGCAAAAGAAGCGCTCGCAACGCTGCCAGCGTTCCTGAAGGCAAATCGGCCGATTTTGCGCACGGTGCAGGGGGTGCGCACGGAAATACGGCAGCACCAGAGCCCTTGAGGGGGATTATTGGCATGCATATTGCTCGCGTACGTCACGGATGGCTCGATAAGAATTGCTTGACCGCGTAAGTCGCGGGTTGAGCCGGAGGAGAAGCAACTTAATGCAGTCACGGTCGGCGATTATTGGTCACATGTCAGTAATTCCAGCATCCGCAAGCGTGGCCATCGACGGCGCCATGCAGCGTGGGTTCGGACCCGGCAGGATCTGGACGGCCGCCGCCATCCTGTTCATGTTTATCGCGGGCTGCGCCGAATATCCGCCCGTACGTTCCGCCGTCCGAAGGCCACATCACCGCGCCGGCGGTCAAACCCGAACCGGAAGCGGCGATACCGCCCCCCGCCCGCACCAGCGACTTCGTGCCGCCGCCCAAACCCGAGGTCAAGCCCCAGACTTACAGCGTGGTGGTCAACGAGGTGCCGGTCAAGGAACTGCTGCTGGCGCTCGCGCGCGACACCAAGCAGAACATCGATATTCATCCCGGCCTGTCCGGACTGGTGAGCCTCAATGCCGTCAACGAAACGCTGCCGGCGATCCTCGACCGCATCTCGAAGCAGGTCAACATGCGCTACCGGACCGAGGGCAACACCATTCTGGTTTCGCCCGATACGCCGTACATGAAGACCTATGTGGTGAACTACGTCAACATAGAACGGAAGACCACATCGACCACCGGGGCCTCGGGACAAATCTCCGGACCCGGCGGCGCGGCGGGCGGGGCTGCGAGCGCGGCCAGCAATAACTCGTCAACAATGGTCACCACGACCTCGAACTCGGACTTCTGGAAAGTGCTCGAGCAGTCGGTGCGTTCCATTCTGAATTCATCCCTGCAGCAGAGCCTGTCGGCGGACGCGAAACAGAGCCGGCTGGAATTGATCAAGCAGGAGCAGGATCTCCGGGCCAAGCAGATGGAGGCGGCAAGCAAAGCCGGCGCAGGCGCCTCGACCCTGGCAACGTCACTGAGTGGCGTGAGCGGCGCACAACAGCAAAATTCGACACTCCTGCCCGACGACGTGATCGTCAATCCGGTTGCCGGCACCATCACCGTCAACGGCACCGAAAAGCAGCAGCACCTGGTCCAGGACTACCTGACCAAAGTGGAAACCGGCGCCCAGCGGCAGGTGCTGATCGAGGCGACCATCGTCGAAGTGCAATTGTCGGACGCATATCAGGGCGGCATAGACTGGAGCCGGCTCGCGATATCCGGCGGCCTCAACATCACGCAGACGCTGCTCGGCGGTTTCGCGGAGCGGCGGCGCTTGCAGGCGCAGCCGCCGGCAACGCCATCACCGTCGGTTACCAGAACCCGAATTCGCGCGGTCGGCAACATCAGCGGCACGGTCAAGCTGCTGCAGGAGTTCGGCAATACACGCGTGCTGTCCAGTCCGAAACTGATGGTGCTCAACAACCAGACCGCGCTGCTGAAAGCGGTGGACAACCTCGTCTATTTCGACATCCAGGCGCAGACCTCGACTTCCGCGACCGGCCCTTCTCTCACCACGTTCACCACCACGGCCAAGAGCGTTGCCGTCGGTCTCGTGATGGGCGTGACGCCGCAGATCAATGCAGACGGCCGCGTGCTGCTCACGGTGCGGCCAACGGTATCGCGTCAGCTCGCGCCGGTGCAGGATCCCAATCCCAGTCTCTGCGACGCCAATCGGCAAAATTGCATCGCGAACCTGGTTCCGCAAATACAGGTGCGGGAAATGGAGTCGGTGCTGGAGGTCGGCAACGGCCAGACCGTCATCCTGGGCGGCCTGATGCAGGACAGCGTCCAGCGCAACCGCCAGCAACTGCCCGGCGCCGACAAGCTGGACGCCGCCGGCGAGGCGTTGCGTTTCCGCGACGAGCGCGTCAGCAAATCCGAGCTCGTGATCTTCCTGCGCCCGACCGTGGTCAAGAATCCGTCGCTGGACAGCGATGAACTGAGGTTCTTCCAGCGCTTCCTGCCCCAAGCTGAAACTCCGCCGTCCACGAAGAGCAGCGCCGCCCAATGAGCCTCTTGATGAAGGCCTTGGAAAAGGCCGCCAAAGACCGGGTTACCACACCGCCTGCGCCGGAGCCTGCGGCAACGGCGGCCGAGGCTGGCTCCGTCGCGCCCGCTCCCGGCGCGGCCAAAGCGGAACTTTCGCTCGAGCCGCTTGCCGCGGAAACGCCGCCGCTGGAGTTCCGTGCCGAACCGCAACTGAAACCTGGCGAGGCGCCGCGTGCTGCTGCGCCGGGGCCTGCGCCCGCGCCACGTGCTGCGCCTGCGCCGCGTGCCGCGCCTGCCCCACGCGCGGCGTCCACCGCTCCCTCGCCACGGGCTGCCGCACCTGCGCCCGCGCCAGAGCCTGCGGCACCCCGGGCAAGCGAGCAAGCCAAAGCCGCCTCGATCGTGCAGGCCGGCGCACGCAAATCAAGCGGCGTTGTCGCCTACGTGCGCGGACATCCCGTCGTCGTGCTGGGCGGGCTTGCCGGAATATTCCTGGCGGGCTTCGGCGCTTACGTCTATCTGCAGATCGCGAATCCCGGTCTTTTCATCCGCCAGGCACCGCCTGCACCCCGGCCGCCGGCGCCATTGGCCCAGGCGCCCGCTCAGCCGGCAGCCGTGCCGCCCGCTGCCCACTGCGCCGCTGATCCAGTCGGGCGCCGAAGCCGGCGGCACCCAGCCGCGCCGCCACGCCCGCGCCGCCGGTCAAACCGCCTGCGCCAGCCGTCGCTGCGGCCGTTCAGAGCGCACCGCCGGAAGCACCGAGAACCGGCGTCGTCGTGAGCCGCGGCAGTTCGGCTGAGCGCGTGCCGCCTCTGCTTGCCCAAGCCTACGCCGCGTTCGAAGCCAACCGCCTCGATGAAGCCGGGAACCTGTACAACCAGCTGCTGCGCACAGAACCGATGAACATCGATGCGCTGCTGGGACTCGCCGCCATCGCCATGCAGCAGGGCAAGATCGACGAGGCCACCAAGCATTACCTGCAGATCCTCCGGCTCGACCCGCGCCACGCGCTGGCACAGTCGGGACTGATCGCAATTCTCGGCCGCGCCGATCCGCTGGCAGCGGAAGCGCGACTGAAGCAGTTGATCGCGCGTGATCCTGCGCCGTTCCTGTACTTCACGCTCGGCAATCTGTACGCCGACCAGTCGCAATGGGCGCAGGCGCAACAGGCGTACTTCCAGGCTTATCACCTCGAACCCGGCAATCCGGATTACGCCTACAACCTTGCCGTCGGACTCGAGCATCTGAGCCAGCCCGGGGCTCGCGCTCGGCTTCTACCGCACCGCGGTGCGGCTCGCCGCGGCCAAAGGCCGCGTCAATTTCAGCCTGCCCCAGGCCCAGGAGCGGATAACCCAGCTCGCGTCGCGGCTCGAATAGCCGGCGGCGGAAATCCAGCATGGCCGAATTGCGAAAAAAACTGCGGCTCGGCGAGCTGCTGATCCAGCAGGGGCTGATCACCACCGATCAGCTCGCCATCGCGCTTGCCGAACAACGCCACAACCACGTTCCGATCGGGCGGCTGCTGGTGCGGCTCGGCTTCGTCACCGAGAACCAGATCCGCGACATCATGGCGCGCACCATCGGCCAGGAGTCGATCGATCTGTCCCAGGTGGTGGCCGATCCCGAAGCGCTGAAGCTGGTGCCGCAGGACTTTGCGCGCCGCCATCGCGTGCTGCCGATCGCCTACGACCTCGAAGAGCAGCTCGCTGACCGTCGCGACCACCGAGATGTTCAACGTCGTGGCGCTGGACCAGTTGCGCGCCGCGCTCGGCTCGCAGATCGAGATCAAGACCGCGCTCGCGGCCGAGGCGCAGCTCGAGGACTACATCGACCAGTTCTACGGCTACGAGCTGTCGGTCGACGGCATCCTGCAAGGAAATCGAAACCGGCGAGATCGACTACGAGAGCCTGCCGGCGGGCGGCGACGAGTACACGCAGCCGATGGTGCGGCTCGTCAACGCGCTGCTGGTCGACGCGGTGAAGCGCGGCGCCTCCGACATCCACTTCGAGCCGGAGTACGCGTTTCTGCGCATCCGCTACCGCATCGACGGCGTGCTCGAGACAGGTGCGGAGCCTGCACAAGACCTACATGGCCGGCATCACGGTGCGGGTCAAGGTGATCAGCGACATGAACATCGCCGAAACGCGCGCGCCGCAGGACGGCCGGCTGTCGCTGACGCTCAACGGCCGGCCGGTCGACTTCCGCGTTTCGACCCAGCCCACGATCCACGGCGAGAACATCGTGCTGCGCGTGCTCGACCGGGAGAAATCGATCATCAGCCTCGACCGCATGAACCTGGCCAAGCCGGTGCTGGACAAGCTGAATCTCATGCTGGCGCGGCCCGAGGGCATCCTGATCGTGACCGGGCCCACCGGCAGCGGCAAGACGACCACGCTCTATTCGCTGCTGGCGCAGGTGAACGACGAGACCGTCAACATCATGACGCTGGAAGACCCGGTCGAATATCCGGTCACGCTGATGCGCCAGACCTCGGTGAACGAAGTGGCGCGCATGGACTTCGCCAACGGCATCCGCTCGATCATGCGCCAGGATCCGGACATCATCCTGGTCGGCGAGGTGCGCGACAAGGAAACCGCGGAAATGGCGTTCCGGGCGGCGATGACCGGCCACCAGGTGTTCACGACCCTGCACACCAACTCCGCGCTGGGCGCATTTCCGCGGCTGCTCGACATCGGCATCCAGCCCGACATCATGGCGGGCAACATCATCGGCATCGTCGCCCAGCGCCTGGTGCGCATGCTCTGCACGCACTGCAAGGAAGCCTACGCGCCGAGCCCGGAGGAGCGCGCAGCTGCTTGGCAACCTCGACGCAATCGGTGTCCTATCTTTACCGGCCCGGTCGGCTGCAAGCAATGTGACAGCAAAGGCTATAAAGGGCGCACCGCGATCATGGAGCTGCTGCTCATGGACGGCGACCTCGACGAGCTGGTGGCGCGGCGCGCCACCGCGATGGAACTGCGCAATGCGGCAATCGCCAAAGGCTATCAAGTCGCTCGCCCATGAAGGCCTGCTGCGCGTGATCGAGGGCATCACCAGCCTTACCGAAGTCGCGCGCTCGGTCGACCTCACGGGACGGTACGGTTGATTTCGTGGTCGCGGTTTCCGGTTCAATGTTCAAAGTTCAGCGCTGACCACATTGAACACGGAACCCGGAACATTCAACCCTGACCCCTGAACCCCGAACCCTGAGCCGCGCCAGCGCATGCTGTCATATCAATACAAAGCCGTAGACAAGTCCGGCCAGACAGCGCGGGGCAGACTCGACGCGGTCAACGAGGTCGATCTCGAACTGCGCCTGCGGCGAATGGGGCTCGACCTCATCACGTTCAAACAGGTCGACCGCCAGGCGTCGGCACTCGCCGGCGGAAAAATCAAGCGCCAGGACCTCATCAACTTCTGTTTCGACATGGAGCAGATGAACCGCTCCGGCATCCCGCTGATCGACGGGCTGCGCGACCTGCGCGATTCCCTCGAAAACCCGCGTTTTCGCGAAGTGCTGACGGTCATGGCCGAGGACATGGAGGGCGGCAAGATCCTGTCGCAGTGCATGGCCGGGCATCCCGAAGTGTTCAACAACGTGTTCGTGAGCCTGATCAGAGCCGGCGAGCAAACCGGCCAGATCTCCGAAGTGTTCCAGAGCCTGGCCAGTTCGCTCAAGTGGCAGGACGAACTCGCGTCCCAGACCAAGCGCCTGCTGATCTATCCCACGATGGTGCTGGTGGTGGTGATGGGCGTGATCATGTTCCTGCTCATGTATCTGGTGCCGCAGGTGGTGAGCCTGCTCAAGACCATGGGCGTGGCGCTGCCGATCCAGACCAAAGTGCTGATCTTTCTCTCCAACATCGTGGTCGACTACTGGCCGCTGGTGTTCGGCCTGCCGGTCATTGCCATCGTGTTGCTCCTTCTCGCCGTCCGGCGCAACCCCCGGATCGCATACCTGTGGGATTACGCCAAGCTGCGCATACCGATGACCGGGCCGATCCTGCAGAAAATCATCCTGGCGCGCTTCGCCAATTTCTTCGCCCTCATGTACCAGTCGGGCATCACCATGCTGGACGCGCTCAAGACCAGCGAGGACATCGTCGACAACCGCGTCATCGCCGACGGCCTGATGCGCGCCGGCCAGCAGATCGCCGCCGGCGAGAGCCTGACCGAAACGTTCCGCAACCTGGGCATGTTCCCGCCGCTCGTAATCCGCATGCTGCGGGTCGGCGAGCAACACCGGCGCGCTCGACGTCTCCCTGCGCAACGTCAACTACTTCTACACGCGCGACGTGAAGGAATCGGTGGACAAGGCGCTGGCGCTGCTGGAGCCGACCATGACGCTGGGACTGGGCATCATACTGGCGCTGATCATGTGGTCAACGTTGTCGCCGGTGTATGATATTTTGGGCAAGATGAAGTTCTAGAAGCGGAAATGGGAAAAAGGGAATAGTAAATGGTCAAAGCATTTTTGCCGCGGATAGCTGCCGTTTCCTATTCACTATTTCCCATTTACCATTCACCAGCTCATGGCTGACAAAATCCTGATCTGTGTTTCCGCCGAGCAGGTTTCCGCTGCCCACTGGCGCGGCAGCCGGATTGCCGATTGCCGGATTTTCAGCAACGACGAAGCCGGGCTCGCCGGGTTCGGCGACTTTCTCGCTCCGTACGCGGGCGTGCCGGCCTATATCATGGTCGATGCGGTAGAGGAAGATTACCGCTTCGAGACGCTGCCGCATGCCTTCGGCCCGGACCGCGCCGCCATGGTCAGCCGCAAGCTCAAACAGCATTATCGCAATGCGCCTTTCGTCAACGCCTGGCCGCAGGGCCGCGACAGCGGCAAGCGGCGTGACGACCGCTACCTGTTTTCGGCGCTGACCAATCCCGATCTTGTCGCCGGCTGGCTTCTGGCGGTGATCCAACAGCGGCCTGCCCGTGGCAGGCGTCTACCTGCTGCCGATCGTCAGCGCCGGGCTGCTCGACAAAGTACAGTTCAAGGGCGCCAATCTGCTGGTTGTCGCCGAACACAGCGCCGGCCTGCGGCTCACGTTTTTCAGCAACCGCCAGTTCCGCCTGAGCCGGCTCACGCGCAGCGATGGCGCCCGCGCCGACAGCCGCGCGCGCTTTATCGCCGACGAGATTTCGAACACCCGGCTTTATCTGCACGCGGTGCGCAGCGCCACGCTCGACGAACCTCTGACGGTGCTGCTGCTCGACCACTACGACAAACTCGAAGAAGTCGAGCAAATCGTCGCCCGCGACAACCCGAGCCTCAGCTGCGTGCGACTCGGCCGTGAAGCGCTCATTTCCCAGATCGGCATCTCCGAACAGCTGTTGGACATCACGCCCGACGTGATCTATCTTCACCTGCTCGGGCTCAAGGCGCCGCAAAGCAACCTCGCTTCGGCTTCCGTCACCGTCGGCTTCCGGCGCTACCAGATGCGGCGCTCCTTGTTTGCTGCGGCAGGCGCAGTCGCCGTGACCGCGCTGGCGTGGGCCGGCGTCAACACCTATCTGATGGCGGATGCCGCCGGGCAAACGGCCGAAGCCGCCCAGCAAACCGCGCAGCAGCAGGCCCAGTATCAGGAAGCCACCCGCCAATTCCCGGCGGCGCCGGCTTCGGCCGAAATCCTGAAACAAACCGTGGAAGTCGCGCAGAAACTCAAAGAAACGGTGCTGACGCCGGAAGCGATGATGGACGTCATCAGCAAGGCGCTCGAAGACAGCCCCACCATCACGCTCAAGCAATTCGGCTGGAAATACGGCGAACGCGAGATCGAGTCCGGCGGCACCGCCACCCTTAGCTCCGCCGAAAGTTCCGCCCCCGCGCCCGCCGGGGCGCTGCAGCGCAAGCAAAGCGGCATGCTCGAAGGCGAAATCCGCCCCTTCCGCGGCGACTATCGCGCCGCGATTCAGACCATCAATCAATTCGCCGACCGCCTCGCCCGCGATCCGGCTGTCGCGGAAGTACGCATCGTCAAACTGCCGCTCAACGTCAACCCGACGCTGGCGCTTTCGGGCAACACGCTCGATACCCGGGAGCAGACGGGCGCGATTGCCGAGTTCAGGCTGCTGATCCTGATGAAGCGAAAATCATGAACACCGAAGACCTCAAAGCGCTGCGGATTCCGCTGCTCGTGTTGATTTGCATTGCTGCTATTGCAGCGGGCACAGTTTATTACACGCATTTCCTGCGTGTACAAGCGGAGCAGAAGCTGGTCCAGCAGCAGCAGCAGCTCAAGGAAGCCCGCACCCGGCTGCAGCGCTCAGGCGACGAGAAAGAGGTCATCGTGCGCTACCTCCCCGCCTACCAGCAGCTGCAGCGCACCGGCTTCGTCGGCGAAGAACAGCGCATCAACTGGCTCGACGGGCTGCGGATCGCCAATCAACAGGCCGATTTGTTCGGCGTCGATTACCAGATCAGCATCCAGCGGCCTTACGCCTATGCCGCCAACCTCAATCCGGGACCGCTGATGCTGATGGAATCCGTGATGACACTGCGTTTCCGTCTGCTGCACGAGCTTGATTTAATGCGTTTTTTTGACGCCCTCGCGCGGCAGAACGTCGGGGTTTTCCGCATCGACGAGTGCAAAGTGTCCCGCATCGATACCGGCGGCGTGATCCGCTATCCAGCCCAACCTGCAGGTCGAGTGCGACCTGTCCTGGATCACGGTCAAAGCCGGCGCGGCAACGGAGAAGAAACCGTGAAACGGGCCATCGCGCTGATCACGCTGACGGGGCTGTCGCTCATCGCCAACCTCGCGCCGGCCGCGGAGCCGCTCGGCCGTTTCTTTTTCACGCCGGCGCAGCGCGCCCAGCTCGACATCGCGCGCAGCCAAAAAAGCCGCGCCACGCTGGCCAGCGAGCCAACCGATGAAACGGCCGCCCAACCTTTGCCCGAGATACTGACTTACAGGGGCTCCGTCCGCCGCAGCGACGGCAAATCCACGGTGTGGCTCAACAACCGGCCGTGCAAGACCAGCAACCGGTCGAGGGCCTCGCGGTGGTCGGCCGCGTGAACTCGAACGGCGACGTCACGCTGCAGGTGCCGCAAACCAACCGCAAAATCGAACTCAAACCCGGGCAAAGCGTGGATCTCGGTTCCGGCATCGTCGAAGAACCTTTCGCCCGCAGGTCACCGCGCCGAAGCCTGAAACTAAACCGCCGGCCGCCGAGAGCGCTGCAGGCAAGCCGGTGCCCGCCAAACCCCTGGCGCCGGGCGAGAAAGCCTGCTGCGGCCGGCACGCCGGAACAAAAGGTGCTGGAAACGCCGCCAGAAAGCGCTCTTGAACGCCTGCGACGCACGCGCCCGGAGGGAACCGGCAATAATGCGCCGGATCGCCGCTAGGTCCCTGCCACAGCGCCAGCGCGGACAGCTAGTCCTGGGGCTGCTGGTCATTCTCGGCCTCGCTTTTGCCATGGCCTTCTACACGTTTGTCGGCCCAAAAGGTTCCACTGTCGAAAGAGACAAGATCACCGCTGCCGCGCTGGCCCAGGCCAAGGAAGGATTGATCGGTTATGCCGTGAGTAACAGCAACCGCCCCGGCGTCCTGCCCTGCCCGGACACGAACAACAATGGGACCAGCGAGGGTCTCTCGGGGAACGAATGTCCGAGTTATATCGGCCGGCTGCCCTGGAAAACACTGGGATTGCCTCAATTGCGCGACGGCAGCGGAGAACTGTTGTGGTACGCGTTTTCGCGCAACTTTCGCAACGACTCCTCGGCTCAGCCGATCAACACCGACACCAAGGGCAGTCTCACGGTCTACTCGAACACGACAGGGACGACCATCGCCAGCCAGGCGGCAGCCGTAATCTTCGCGCCTGGTGCGGTGCTTGGCACGCAAGACCGGTCATCGTCGACCACCATGTCCTGTACCGCACCTTCAGGAACGATCGCAGAGTAATCTGTGCGCGGCGAACTATCTGGAAACGGCAAGCAGCACGAACAATGCGGTCGCTGCCGGACCATACATCCAGGCACCCACTACAAACACGTTCAATGACCGGCTGCTGGTCATCACCACGGACGACCTGATGACGCCGGTTGAACGTCGAGCAGCCAAAGAAATTATCTCGCTGCTGCAGACCTATTACACTACCAACGGATACTATCCTTGGGCTGACATATCTGACGGCTCCAGTAACTGGGGATATACTTACGGCCGCGTCCCGCTGGAAAGCGCAGCGAGCACGGACCCCTGGAGCGGGAATACGTACTCCGGACTGGAGTGTGGCTGTTGCTCCGTGGCTTAATAATAATAATTGGTGGTGGGTTTTCTTCTACACGGTCGCATCGGGCGCGACACGAACCAACCCAACCGGTTGCAACCTCGCTACGGGGACGTCCTGTCTGAACATCAATAACGGCGCCTCGTACGCACGGGCCATCCTGATCACCACCGGACCGGCGGGTGCCAGCCGGCCGAAAGGATCGGTAGGCAGCTGGAACGATTCGTGGTGGTGCTCCCCCTACTACATTGAAGACTCCAACAACTGCGACCTGGGAACCTGGTTTATCACACCCACTTCGACCGCTTATGCACGCGACCGCTTATACACGTTCCCGTAATTGCCGCCGGCAGCCAAGAGGCAAAGGCTTCACGCTGATCGAGCTCGCGGTGGCGATCGCGATCATCACGCTGTTATTGGGCAGCCTGCTGGTGCCGCTGCAAACACAGGTCGCGCAGCGCCAGATCAGCGATACGCAAAAAGCGCTCGATGACTATCAAGGAAGCGCTGCTGGGTTTCGCGGTCGCCAACGGCTATCTGCCCTGTCCCGACACCGACAACGACGGCCTTGAAAACGTCGCCGGCACCGGGCTGTGCAGCATCGATCTCGAGCGACATCGCCGCATGGTAATCTGCCGTGGCAAACGCTGGGGGTCACCGTCAATGCCGACGTGTGGGGCAACCGCTTCCGCTACTCGGTCAGGGACGAGTATGCGCGGCGCTCGCCCTACGCCAGTCCCATTTTCCCTCACCACTACCGCGCCGAACCTGCGGGTGTGCGACGACCTCGACCTGCGGCTCCATGCTGACCTCGTCGGCGGTGGCGGTCGTGCTGTCGCACGGCAAAAACGGCTACGGCGCGACCAACAGTCTCAGCGGCACGACCAACCCGGCACCGACCAGCAGCGACGAACTGGAAGACACCAACAACGACCGCACTTTCGTGAGTCAGGTCATGACCGAGTCGGGAGCATCGCCGGGGAATATCGACGATATCGTGACCTGGCTGCCGTCATACCTGCTGTTCAACCGCATGGTGTCAGCCGGCAAGCTGCCCTGACCGGTCCTCCATCAGCCCGCTGTGCCGCGCGCCAGCACGAAACACACCCTGCCGGGCTCGTTGGCCGCAAGCGTCAGGCGGTAACCGAACCGGGCGGCCTGTTTCGCCGCATGGTAGAGCCCGACGCCGAGCCCGGTATGGGAAGGGACCGGCGCCTCGAACAACTGGGCGGCGACATTGCCGCTCATCGCCGCGCCGCTGTCGCACACGCTCAACGTGCCGCCGTGCGCCGGCGAAAACGTCACGCGGACTTCCAGCGCCTTGTCGCCGGCCGGTTTGCCGAGCGCGTTCTGGATCAGGTTGTCGGCGACGCTGTCGAACAGTTCGGCCGGCAGCGTGAGGTCTTTCGCCGCACCGTCGATAATGAACTGGAGGTTGCGGCCGCTATGGCGGCGCGTCAACGCTTCCCACCACGTTCCGGCATCGACCCGTTTCAGGTCGGCCTCCTGCGGAGCCCGCAGCTTGTCGAGCGTGTCGCTCAGGCGCTGGGTGATCTGCGGCAACTGGCGCTGCATCAGCGCCTGCAGGGCGGCAGCCTGGTCGGCGCTGCTGGTTTCGACCGCCGAGCACAGCGAGCGCAACGACTGCAGGAGGTTCTTCACGTCGTGCGTGAGGCGCGCGCCGGTTTCGTAAATCGCCTGCGTGTAGGCGTTCTGGCGCTGCATCTGCTCGCGCCGCTTGGCTTCGTAGAAATGCCCCGCCATCTGCGTCAGCAGCTTGAGGTGCAGCAGCACCGCCGGCGAGAGTGTCCAGCGCGTGTAGATTTTGAGCGTCAGATCATGGAACGAGAACTCCGAGAAGTGTTCAGTGCGCGCGCCCCGTTCCCCCGCCCCGATTCGCGCCTCCCAGGCGACGCCCGTGACCCACGGCAGATCGAGCATATGTTCCATGACCAGGGCGAGAAAGCGCTGCGGCTGCGACTCCTGTTCCGCAAGCTCGGCGAGCCGCTGCACCCAGCGCTCGAACGGCAGGCCGAGGCTCATCAGGTAACGCGACAGCATGTGGCCGATGCCGCTGAACCCGCTGTGGGGGTTCCACAACCAGGAAATCACCATCAGCAGCAGCGCGATCACCATCAGCATCTGCGCCAGCGACACCACATAATTGCCGTGGCTCACCTCCTTGATGACGAAGCTGCCGAGCACCAGCGCGACCACCAGCAGGAACAGCAGCACGCTGTAGATCAGGTCGACCACGACCGGCGCCCCGGTGCGGCCCACCGAGACAGGCATCGCAAGAATGGCCAGAGGAACGAGAGGCAGGCCGTAGCGCACCAGCATGACCAGCGCAGCCTCCACGCTCCGGTCGACGAAAAGCTGCGGCACCACCCACATCAGCAGCATCGACAACAGATACAGCGCCGCCAGCGTCGAGACCAGGCGCTGGCGGCGATTGTCGATACCCGGCACGCTGCCGCCGATCAGGCCGAACAGCACCGCGAGCCACACCGCCATCAGCCACCAGTTGTTCAGCGTGGCGAGCAGAATGCCGATGACGATCACCAGAATCGCATAGCGCGGCTCGATGTCGCGCTCCCCGCGCCACACCGGCTGCCACATCAGGAACAACCCGAAATGTGCCAGCAGGAACGCGCGCGCCGGCCAGTCCTCGATGCCCCAGGCCAGCGCCGCATGCAGCGCAAGCAGCATCAATCCCAGTCCCCAATTGGGGATGGGCGGCGATGAAACGCTGCCCGGTTCCGGTTGTCGTAGTATTCATCGCTTCTCCCTGCCCCGGCCAACTCCTGCCGGGGCCAAACAGGTTTTCGTTATACTTGCGTTTTCACGAGCAAATAGTATTCCATGAACCGCCAGATTACGACCATCGCCCGCAACACGCTGCTCGAAGCCCGTCGCACGCGGTTGCCGGGACTGGTGCTGTCAGCGGTCGTGCTGCTGGGCGCCGCCAGCTTTTTCGTGCAGGAGATCGCCATCACCGAAAGCGCGCGCCTGCAGACCGGCTTTTACGCGGCCACGATGCGCCTGACCAGCGTATTCATCATCGGACTCTACGTGCTTTCCAGCGTGACCCGCGAATTCAACGACAAAGTACTCGATGTTGTGCTCGCGCTCGATCTGCCGCGCTCGCATTATATCCTCGGCAAGCTCGCGGGCTTTCTTCTGATCGGCGTCCTGGTCGCAATCGCGGTCAGCATGCCGCTCGCCTTTCTTGCAACGCCCGCCGCCGCCTTGCAGTGGGGCGCATCGCTCGCATTGGAACTCGCCATCGTCGTCGCCCTGAGCCTGTTTTGCGTCATCACTTTCAGCCAGCTGATGCCGGCGGCCAGTTTCGTGCTGGCGTTCTACCTGCTGGCGCGGGCGCTGACGGCGATCCGCCTGATCGGCGCGCATCCGCTGGTAGACGCCAATACCCTTTCGCACCGGTTCATCGCCATGATGCTGGAAGCCCTGGCGCTGGTCACGCCCGCTCTCGATGGCTGGACCCAGACTGCGTGGCTCGTCAATCAGCCGGCTGCATGGACGGAAATCGGGGCGCTGGCAGCGCAAAGCGCGCTTTACGTCGCGCTGCTCGCCGGCGCGACCATGTTCGACTTCTACCGGAAAAATTTTTAGAAATTGCCCCAAAAGCAGGCCATGGACAGGATTTACAGGACTATCAGAATTGAACAAGAAACATCGCACGAATCATGTAAATCCTGTTAATCCTGTCTATGAACTCTTAAAGAAGGGATGAAATGAAGCGCAGCGAGGAGCGCGCGATCAACCAGGTGCCGCGGCCGGCGCTGGTTCTGCTTGCGGTCGCGCTGGCACTGCAGATCGGATGGCATGCGCTGCAACCGAAGCCGGTGGCGCGTGCCGAGGCACTGGGCATGCCGGCGCCGCAACCCGTGTTGAAGGCGGTGAGCCTGGGTGAGCCCATCGCGCTGGCACAATGGCTCACCCTCTACCTGCAGGCGTTCGACAACCAGCCGGGAATCAGTATCCCGTTCAAGGATCTCGACTATCCGCGGGTGATCCGCTGGCTCGACGCCATGCTCGGGCTCGACCCGGTCGCCGAGTACCCGCTGATGATGGCCTCCGAGCTCTACGGCGAGGTGCCGGTCGAGGCCAAACAGCGCCTGATGTTCGATTTCGTGCATCGCAAATTCCTGGAAGACCCCGACCGCCGCTGGCGCTGGCTGGCCCACTGCGCGATCCTGGCCAAACACCGGCTTCACGACATGCCGCTCGCGCTGCAATACGCGCAGGACATCACGCAGTACGCACGCGGCGCATCGGACTGGGCGCGGCAAATGCGGATTTTCATCCTCGAGGACATGGGGGAAGTGGAAAGCGCGAAGATCCTGCTGGGCGGGTTGCTGGCCAGCGGCGAGGTGACCGACTCCCGCGAAATCCATTTCCTGACTCAGCGCCTGGAACAGATGAAAAACGCCGAAAAATCGTCGACATCGTCGAAAAATCGACGATAATGGATTCCCACCATCCAGACAGTTTCTTTATTTATCAAGCACTAATCGGATAAAGTACAAGTTGTAACTGAGGATAGGGCCGAGGTGCATACATTGTGATAGTTATTATAAATCAATGTGTTATGTATGCGTCTGGCAGAAACGTGAGGTTTGTCACGTCCATGAATCCCTGCCTCGCCTAGAGAAATTCCGTTATACGCTGGCTAATGGCATATTTCTTGCAGAATATTGTGCCCGTCTACAACATTTGCAGCACCCGGAGGCTAGAAAGATGCGCAAGCAAAGCGGTTTTACCCTGATAGAAATTGCGATCGTGCTGGTCATTATCGGCCTGCTGCTGGGTGGCGTGCTGAAGGGCCAGGAACTGATCACCAGCGCCCGCGTGCGTAACCTGATTTCGCAGCAGGACGGCATCAAGGCAGCCTACTTCGGCTTCCTCGACCGTTTCCGCGCGCTGCCCGGCGACTACAGCCTGGCCACGACCAATATTGCCGGCGCGACCGCAAACGGCAACAACAACGGGCAAATTGAATCGGCTGCAACTGCGGATCGATTACGGCTTGTCAGGCGTACGAGCAAATCACCGTCTGGGAACATCTGTCCCGCTCGGGCTTCATCAATGGCAGCTATACCTCTGCCGCAGCACCGGAAACATCGGCATCGGCACCCACAAATCCGTATGCCCGGTATCTGCAGTTGATTTACGACAACGTGTATGCCGGCACCGCAACAGCACGCCATAACCTGAAAACCGGAAATCAGATTCCGTCGGACATACTCGCCGAAGTGGATCGTAAGATCGACGACGGCGTGGCAGACGGCGGCACATTCCGCTTCTCGGTATATGCGGGTCAGACGTCAGGAGGCGGGACAGCGCCAACTGGAGCTGCAGCCGCTACGTGCTATGTCGCCGCCGCCGGCCCGTGGAATGCCGCGACTCCGGTCAACAACTGCGGTGCCGCGAGTCTGTTCTAAGCCGATTTTAGTTGCAAGAAAAAAGCCCGCTCCGCGCGGGCTTTTTCTTGTCCGGTAACGCCCATCAGTCCAGCCTGCCCTCCAGCTGCGTCCGGCTTCAGCCCTGCAGCAGCTTCATCTCCGCAGCGGCAACGTCTGCCTCCACGCCGAGCAGCACGACGACATCGCCTTCCTCGATGCGGGCGTCGGGAGCGGGCGTCACGGTGCGCACATTGCGCCGGCGCACCGCCGTAACCTCGACATTGAGTTCGGCCAGGGCGAGTTCACCCAGCGATTTCCCGATCGCCGCCGCGCCCGGCGCGATCATTACCGAGTGCAGGCGCGGCTGCGCCGCCTGGTCGGTGTCTTCGGTCTCGTCGGTCATGCCGCGATAAAAGCCGCGAAACAGGCCGTAGCGCCGCTCGCGGGTTTCGCGGATGCGGCGCAGCACGCGATTGAGCGGCGTGCCGAGGAGCATGAGCGTGCTCGAAGCGAGCATCAGGCTGCCTTCCATGATCTCGGCCACCACTTCCGCGGCGCCGGCGGTCTTGAGGCGGTCGATATCGGTATCGTCGAGCGTGCGCACGATAACCGGCAGTCCGGGACGCAGTTCCTGCGCGTGGGCGAGGATCTTCAACGCCGATGCGGTGTCGGAATAAGTGATCGCCACCGCCTTGGCGCGCAACAGCCCCGCCGCCACCAGCACCTCGCGCCGCGCCGCGTCGCCGAACACCACGCTCTCGCCCGCCGCGACCGCTTCCTTGATGCGCTGCGGGTCGAGGTCGAGCGCGATGAACGGGACGTGTTCCTGCTCCAGCAGGCGCGCGAGGTTCTGGCCGCTGCGGCCATACCCGCAAATCACGACGTGCTGGTCGGCCGCCATCGACTGCACCGCGATGCTGTGCAATTGCATGGCGCGGTTCTCCCATTCCGCCGCGCTCCAGCGCCGCACGATGTGCTCGCTTTTCTCGATGATGAACGGCGTGATCAGCATCGACAGCACCATCGCCGCCAGCACCGGCTGCAGGATCTGGGGTTCGATCAGGCCGAGATTGTGGGCATGGCTCAGCAGCACGAAACCGAATTCGCCGCAGGCGCCCAAGCGCCAGCCCGGTGCGCAGCGCCACGCCCGAATGGCTGCCGAACAACCAGCTCAGGCCGAAAATCAGCAGGGTCTTCAGCACGACCAGCGTAATCAGCAGCACGCTGGGCCAGCCGTTCTCGACCACCACGCGCATGTCGAGCAGCATGCCGATGGTGACGAAAAAAAGCCCCACCAGGACATCGCGGAACGGCTTGATGTCCACCTCGACCTGGTAGCGGTATTCGGTCTCCGAGATCAGCACGCCGGCGACGAACGCGCCCAATGCCAGCGACAGCCCGGCCAGTCTCGGTGATGAAAGCCGCCCCCAGCGTGATCAGCAGCACGTTGAGCACGAACAGCTCAGAGGACTTCTGCCGCGCCACCACATGGAACCAGCCGCGCATCACCCGCTGGCCGAAAACCAGCAGCACGGTCAGCACCACCACCGCCTTGAGCAGCGCAAAGCCGATATTCATCGGCAGGTCCTCCGGACGCGCCACCAGCGCCGGGATCAGGATCAGCAGCGGCACCACCGCCAGGTCCTGGAACAGCAGGATGCCGATGATCTGCCGCCCATGCGGTGAATTGAGTTCGAGCCGTTCGGCCAGCAGCTTGGCCAGAATCGCGGTCGAAGACATCGCGAGCGCGCCGCCGAGCACGACCCCTGCCTGCCAGGCAATGCCCAGCGCCATCGCGACCACGAGCACGATGGCCAGCGTCAGCGTCACCTGCGCGGCGCCAAGGCCGAATACGATGCGGCGCATGGTGAGCAGTTTCGGCAGGCTGAATTCGAGCCCGATGCTGAACATCAGGAATACGATGCCGAATTCGGCGAGACGGCGCACCTCTGAGGTATCGTGAATCCAGTCCAGGGCGTGCGGTCCGATCGCCGCGCCCACGATCAGGTAGCCGAGCAGCGGCGGCAGCCTGAGCGAGCGGAACACGACCACCACCAGCACCGCGGCAGCGAGCAGAATCAGCACCGGTTGCAGCGAGGTTTGCATATCGTCCTGGGTTCGGGCTACTCTCGGATAATGCCTCAAAACCTGTTTCAATTACAACGAATTACCGGCGCGCGCCCACGCTTGGAACAGCACCACTTCTGCTATACTTCAACGCGATGAACAATCCCAAACTGGGCGCATCCGCTCACGATGCGATTGCGATAGCCCGCAACGTGCTCGAGATCGAGGCCGAGGCGATTTCCGGCCTCATCGCCAGTCTCGGGCAACCTTTCGTGCAGGCGGTGGAACTGATCCTCAATTCCCGCGGACGCGTGGTCGTCTGCGGCATCGGCAAATCGGGCCATGTGGCGCGCAAGATCGCCTCCACCATGGCGAGCACCGGCACTCCCGCGTATTTCGTGCATGCCGCGGATGCCAGCCACGGCGATCTCGGCATGATCACGCGTGACGACGTGTTCATCGCACTTTCCAATTCGGGAGAGAGCTCGGAGCTGCTCGCCATCGTGCCGCTGCTCAAGCGCTGGGGCGCCAAGCTGATCGCCATGACCGGCAATGCCCAGTCTTCCCTTGCCCGCGAAGCCGACGTGCACTTGTACGCGGGCGCGGCGAAAGAGGCGTGCCCGCTCAATCTCGCGCCTACCGCCAGCACCACCGCGGCACTTGCGCTCGGCGATGCGCTCGCCGTCGCATTGATGCAGACCAAGGGGTTTACGCGCGACGAGTTCGCGCGCTCCCACCCCGGCGGCACGCTGGGCAGAAAATTGCTGACCCACGTGCGCGACGTGATGCGCACCGGCGAAAACGCGCCGCGCGTCTCCCACACCGCGACCCTGATGGAGGCGGTGCTCGAAATGTCGCGCGGGCGCATGGGCATGACCGCCATCCTCGACGATGACGGATGCGTGGCCGGGATATTCACCGATGGCGATTTGCGGCGCGTGCTCGAAAAAAGCACCGACCTGCGCAGCGCCAGAATCGCCGACGTGATGAAACGCGAGCCGCACTCCATTGGCCCCGACAAGCTTGCGGCCGAAGCGGTCGAAATCATGGACCGCCACAAGATCAGCCAGCTGCTGGTCGTCGACGGGCAGCGCCGGCTGCTCGGCGCGCTCAACACCCACGATTTGTTCCAGGCAAAGGTGATTTGAGTGTCCAGAGTTCAGGAACCGGGATTCGGGATTCGGGATTCGGAACCCGGGGCCCGGCACTTAATGCGCTGCGCGGCAGGCTCGACGCGCAAAGCGGCCTTCTTCCCGGGACAACGCTAACCATGCAGGACGTTTACCAAAAAGCCCGGGGTATCCGCCTCGCCATTTTCGACGTCGATGGCGTGCTGACCGACGGCAGCCTGTATTACACCGGCTCCGGTGAAGAGCTCAAGGCGTTCAACGTGCGCGACGGGCACGGCATGAAGATGCTGCAGGAAGGCGGCGTCAGGCTTGCCATCATCACCAGCAGAACCTCGCGCTGCGTCGAACTGCGCGCAAAAAACCTCGGAATCGACCTGCTGTATCAGGGCGTGCCCGACAAACTCAAGGTGTTCCGGGAATTGCTGGCGCAGCTCGGGCTCGACGCCGCCGCAGCGGCTTACATGGGCGACGACCTCATCGATTTGCCGGTCATGCGGCACTGCGGACTGGCCCTGACGGTGGCGGAAGCGCCGGCCGCGGTAAAAAGCCAGGCCCATTACATCAGCCAGGCCCCCGGCGGCCGCGGCGCGGTGCGGGAAGTCTGCGAACTCATCCTGCAGGCGCAGGGCACGCTGGAATCCCGGCTCGCATCCTATTTGAAATGACGCGACGCCCGGCCTGCTGATAAAATGAACGACAAGCTTACCGCCTGGTTTCCACTGCTGCTGCTGGCGATCCTGGCGGCGCTCACGTACTGGCTCGATCGCGCGGTGCAACTGCCCGCCGGCAACCGCAACGAGTTGGCCCGTCATGATCCCGATTACACCGCCGTCAATCTGTCGGCGAGAAGCATGGCTGCCGACGGCGGGATCAAGAACACGTTGTTTGCCACAAAAATGATCCATTACCCCGATGACGACAGCACCTATCTGCAGGCGCCAAAACTGGTGAGTTACAGCTCGGGCAAGGCGCCGATCACCATCACTTCCCGGGAAGCGCTGATGTCAAAGGACGGCAATACCGTCGATTTCCAGGACGACGTGCGCGTCTCGCGCGCCGCCTACGACGACAAAAGCGAACTTGTGATGCAGACCAGCTTTCTCCATGTCATTCCCGATGACAAAATTGCCGAGACCGACCGGCCGGTCACGATCACGGATGCCAATACCATCGTCAATGCGGTCGGGCTGGAGCTGGATGGCAAGACCCATATCCTGAAACTGAAATCCAGAGTCAAAGGCGTTTATGACCAGCACAAGAAGTAGCCTGACGGCTGCGGCCTGTTCCAGTCCCGGGAAAAGCCCTGCGGGGCGGTTCATATTTTTTGTCGCATGTTGCGCGCTCGCCCTCACCGCGGTCACCGGCCGCGCGGAAAAAGCCGACCGCGAAAAGCCCGTCCACCTCGAAGCCGACCGCGTCACCGTCGACGACATCAAGCAGATCTCGACCTTCGAGGGCAACGTGGTGCTCACGCAGGGCACGATGGTGATTCGCGGCGATCGCATGGAGGTGCGCGAGGACAAGGAGGGTTTCAAATACGGCACGACGTGGGGCAACCTCGCCTACTTCCGCCAAAAGCGCGATGGCGTCGACGAATACATCGAAGGCTGGGCCGAACGCATCGAATACGACGGCCGCGCCGACAAGCTGCAGATGTTCAACCGCGCCTCGTTGAAGCGCGGGCAGGACGAAGTGCACGGCAACTACATCTCCTACGACGGCAATACCGAGTTCTTCCAGGTCAAAAGCGCCGGCACAGGCCGCGGCGCCCGGCGACCGCCGCGTGCGCGCGGTGATGCAGCCCAAGCCCAAAGACAAGCCCGCCGCCGCGCCGCCCGTTCCTCTCAAGCCCGCCGCGACCATCACCGCACCGCGTGAAGAACTTGGCGCTGACAAAAAGTAAGCCTGCCGCGGGATGCCGGCGCCGGAGCAGGCGGTGCCGCCGCTTTCCGCCCCGTCATCCGTCGCGGCACAGACCGACAGGATGAGCGAACTCAAGGCGGAACGCCTGAAAAAGCGCTATCGCTCGCGCGTCGTCGTCAAGGACGTTTCGCTCGAAGTGCGCAGCGGCGAGGTGATCGGCCTGCTCGGGCCGAATGGCGCGGGCAAGACCACCTGCTTTTACATGATGGTGGGACTGATACCGGCGGACGGCGGCGACCTCTACCTCGACGGCAGGAAGCTCACGCATATGCCGATACACCGTCGCGCCGAACTGGGTCTGGGTTATCTGCCGCAGGAAGCCTCGATTTTCCGCCGGCTGTCGGTTGCCGACAACGTGCGCGCCGTTCTCGAACTGCACAACAGCGATCCCGATCAGATCAACAACAAGCTCGACGACCTGCTGCACGACCTGCATATCAGCCATTTGCGCGACAACCCGGCGATCAGCCTCTCCGGCGGGGAGCGGCGGCGCGTCGAAATCGCGCGCGCCCTCGCCACCGAGCCCCGCTTCATCCTGCTCGATGAGCCGTTTGCCGGCGTCGACCCGATCGCGGTCCTGGATATCCAGAAAATCATCGGGTTTCTCAGGGAACGCGGTATCGGCGTGGTGATCACCGATCATAATGTCAGAGAAACCCTCGGCATCTGCGATCGCGCCTATATCATCAACGAAGGCACGGTCCTCGCCTACGGCAAACCCGAGGAAATCGTTTATAATGAAAGCGTCAGGAAAGTCTACCTGGGAGAGCATTTCCGCCTCTAGACCATCTGCCCGCGCACGAGTCCAGAGCTGATAACATAAGCGGGACCTCAGCGATAGCCAGCGCATAGCGCATATCAGATCCGCATGAAGCATTCTCTACAACTTCGGCTATCCCAGCATTTAACCCTCACCCCGCAACTGCAGCAGTCGATCCGGCTGCTGCAGCTGTCGACGCTCGAACTCAACCAGGAACTCGAACGGCTCCTGGAGGAGAACCCGCTGCTCGAACGCGATGACGGCCCCCGCGAGCAGGGAACCGCGCCGGCCGAGACGCAGCCCCCCGGCACCGCGGATGCGGAAACCCCGGCAGAGGACGCCTCCGCCAGCGATGCTGCCGGCGAGCGTGAAAATCAGGAGTTCGACACCGACGACGGCGCGCAATTTTCCGGGACGCGCGAAGATGCCGACGACAACGAATTCCCCCGGGTGGCGGCAGAGGCCCCGACGCTGCGCACGCACCTGCTCTCGCAGCTGTCGGAAACGATACTCTCGGAACGCGATCTGCACCTGGTAACATTGCTGGTCGATTCGCTCAGTGACGACGGTTACCTCACGCAGGACCTGCCCGAACTGCTTGCGATGCTGCCGCCGGAGCTTGCCGTCGAACTCGATGATCTGCAGATCGCGCTCAAGCACCTGCAGAACTGCGAGCCGACCGGCGTGGGCGCGCGCAACCTGGGCGAATGTCTCGCGCTGCAGCTCGCCGCGCTTCCCGATTGCACGCCCTGTCGTGCCGCTGCGCTGGAAATCGCCAAACATCACCTCGATCTGCTGGCGGCGCGGGATTTCACCAAGCTCAAGAAAGTGCTGCACTGCGACGACGGCACCCTGCGCGCGGCGCAGAAACTGATCACCGGCCTCAATCCCCGGCCGGGCCGCGATTTCTCGACTGAAGACACGCGCTATATCGTGCCCGATGTCATCGTGAGCAAGGTGAAGGGCGTGTGGGTCGCTGCGCTCAACCCCGACGCGATGCCGCGCCTGCGCATCAACCGCCTGTATGCCGATATCCTGCAGCGCAACCGCAGCGCCGGCTCGCCGCAGCTCGCCAGCCAGCTGCAGGAGGCCCGCTGGCTCATCAAGAACGTCCAGCAGCGGTTTGAAACGATTCTGCGCGTGTCGCAGGCGATCGTCGACCGCCAGCGCCATTTCTTCGAGCATGGCGAGGTCGCCATGCGGCCGCTGGTGCTGCGCGAAATCGCCGAAGCGCTCGAACTGCATGAATCGACCGTGTCGCGCGTCACCACCCAGAAGTTCATGCACACGCCGCGCGGCATTTTCGAACTCAAATATTTCTTCGGCAGCCACGTCGCAACCGAGGCCGGAGGTTCGGCCTCCAGCACCGCCATCCGCGCGCTGATCAAGCAGCTGGTGAGCGCCGAAAATTCCCACAAGCCCCTGACCGACAGCCAGATATCCGAAATTCTCGGCCAGCAGGGTATCGTCGTCGCCCGCCGCACGGTGGCCAAATACCGTGAATCTATACAGATCCTGCCTGTCAATCTGAGGAAGACCCTTTAATCAAGGAGCGGACATGAACCTGCACTTAACCGGCCATCAACTCCAGATCACCCCCGCAATCCGCGAATACGTGGCGTCCAAGCTGCAGCGTGTCAAGCACCACTTCGATTCCGTCATCGACGTCAACGTTATAATGTCGGTCGAAAAGCTGCTGCAGAAGGTCGAAGCCAGCGTGCATGTGCGCGGCAAGGACATTTTCTGCGAAAGCACCGATGCCGACATGTACGCCGCGATCGACAGCCTGGTCGACAAGCTCGACCGCACCATCATCAAGCACAAGGAAAAGCATCTTGACCAGCGCCATGATGCCGCGCTGCTCAAGCCCCAGGACGGGGAATGATGGCCACCGCGGCGCAGCAGCCTGGTTTAAAATGTAGCCGCGACACCCCGCCCCATATCAGATAAATTCATGCCATGAACCTGATCGCCAAACTTCTGCCGGCGTCGAACGTCGTGCTCGACCTCGACGTATCCAGCAAGAAACGGGTGTTCGAGCAGGTCGGCCTGCTGTTCGAAAACAACCACAGCATCGGGCGCAGCCAGGTTTTCGACAGCCTGTTCGCGCGCGAGAAACTGGGCTCGACCGGCCTCGGCCAGAGCGTCGCCATCCCCCACGGGCGCATCAAGGGCCTCAAGGAAGCGGTCGGCGCCATCGTCAGAATGAAACAGCCGATCCCGTTCGACGCGCCGGACGGCCAGAACGTCGGCCTGATTTTCGTGCTGCTGGTTCCGGACCGCGCCACCGACCTGCATCTGCAGATACTGTCCGAACTCGCGCAGATGTTCAGCGACAAGCCGTTCCGCGAGCGTCTGCTCAGCGCCCAGAGCGCCGCCGAACTTCATCAACTGATCACCGATTGGCTACCCCATGCCTCAAGTCAGCATAGCCCGGTTGTTTGAGGACAACCGCGACAAGCTGAAGCTCGCCTGGCTCGCCGGGCGCAATGGCGGCACGAAAGATCTCAACAGCGAACTCACCAAGGACTCCTCGAAGGGCCTGATCGGCCACCTCAATTTCATCCACCCCAACCTGATCCAGGTGCTGGGCGTCTCCGAGGTGAACTATCTGAACGGCCTCGACCCGGCTGCCTGCGCGCGGATACTGGGCCAGACGGCCACCCGGGAACTCGCCTGTTTCATCGTCGCCGGCGTCGACGACGCACCCGGACCGCTGGTGTCGGTCGCGGAGACGACCCAAACCCCGCTGTTCCTGACGCCGCTGCCGAGCGTCGAGCTGATGTGGATGCTGCGCCCCTATCTCGCGCGCCTGCTTGCCGATTCGACCAGCGTTCATGGCGTCTTTCTCGACGTGCTCGGCATGGGCGTGCTGATCACCGGCGATTCCGGCGTCGGCAAAAGCGAGCTTGCGCTGGAACTCGTCAGCCGCGGCAGCGGGCTCATCGCCGACGATGTGATCGAATTCTACCGGGTCGGGCCGGAAACCATCGAAGGCCGCTGCCCGCCGCTGCTCAAGGACTTTCTCGAAGTCAGGGGGCTGGGCGTGCTCAACATCCGCACCATTTTCGGCGAAGCGGCGCTGCGCCCGCGCAAAAACCTGAAGCTCATCGTGCATCTGCAGCGCGGCACCGATTTCACGGCGATGGAGCGCCTGCCGCTCAACGCCGGCAGCCAGGAAGTGATGGGCGTGGACATCCGCAAGGTGATCATCCCGGTCGCCGCCGGCCGCAACCTTGCCGTGCTGACCGAAGCCGCGGTACGCAATTACGTGCTGCAGCTGCGCGGCATCGACAGCACCCAGGAATTCATCGCGCGCCAGGCGCAGAAGCTCAATGGCGGCGGATCGTGAATAGTTAATAAAAACAACCGCTTAGCAAGACCAACGATTACCCGTCCGCCAGTCGCCATTCACTGTCCACCACGCATGCAGCTCATCCTCATCACCGGCCTGTCGGGTTCAGGCAAAAGCGTGGCGCTCAACGCGCTGGAGGACAGCGGCTATTACTGCGTCGACAACCTGCCGGCGAAGCTGCTGCCCGACCTGGTGTCTTTTCTCGATGCCGCCGGCTACACCCGGACCGCGCTCAGCATCGACGTGCGCAGCGGCAATACGCTGGGCGAACTGCCGCTGCATATCGCCGATCTCAAGCGCGCCAACATCGACATCAGGATCGTGTTTCTGGAAGCAAAGAGCGAGACGCTGATCAAGCGCTTCTCCGAAACGCGGCGGCGCCATCCCCTGAGCGAGGGTGATCTCACCCTGCCCGAATGCATAGCGCGCGAGCAAAGTTTGCTCGGCGACATCGCCGACCTTGCGCACCACATCGACACCAGCGACCTGAGCCCCAACGCATTGCGCAGCTGGGTGAGGGATTTCGCGGGACTCGACCAGTCCGGGCTCTCCGTGCTGTTCCAGTCGTTCGGCTACAAGCATGGCATTCCGCTCGATGCCGACCTCGTATTCGACGTGCGCTGCCTGCCCAACCCGCACTACGAACCCACGCTGCGGCCGATGACCGGCAGGGACCAGCCGGTCATCGATTTCCTGCGCGCGGATGCCGATACGACAAAAATGCTCGGCGACATCCGGCAGTTTGTAGAGAACTGGCTGCCCTGCTTCGCCCGCGACAACCGCAGTTATCTGACTATCGCCATCGGCTGCACCGGCGGCAGGCACCGCTCGGTCTACTTTGTCGAGGCGCTCGCCGCCCATTTCCGACCCCGGACTCCGGTGCTGATCCGGCATCGCGAACTTGCCTGAGGCCGTAAATGGTAAATCGCGAATCGTGAATCGTTGACGGCAAGGCACCATTCACCGAGATCAGGCACTTGCAAGAAACTTTCATCTTTCCGCTGCACACGGTGCTGTTCCCGGGCGGCATCCTGCCGCTCAAAATCTTCGAGCAGCGCTACATCGAAATGACCAAGATCTGCCTGCGCGACAACCGGCCCTTCGGCGTTTGCCAGATCCGGGAGGGGCGCGAGACCGGCGCGCCGGCGCTGCCCGAGCCGATCGGCTGCTTCGCCACGATCACGCAATGGGATATGCCGCAGGGCCTGTTCCAGCTGATCGTGCGCGGCGGCGAACGTTTTCGCATCATCGGGGAAACCCGCGTGGCCGCCAACGGCCTGATCTCGGCGCAAGTCGAGCTGCTGCCGCCGGAAAGCGCCGCCGCGCAGATGGATATCACCTGCTGCGAAGTGCTCAAGGTGGTCATCGACAAGGTCGGCGCCGCAAACTTTCCCGAGCCGATCAGGCTCGACGACCCCGCCTGGGTCGCCTACCGGCTGGCGGAGATCCTTCCCGTCGATGCCGCCGTCAAACAGCGGCTGCTTGAGTTGCAGGACTCGGCCGCGCGCTTTTCCCTGCTGCGCCGGATCATGATCGAGCAGGGCCTGATCAATTAGCGGCAATCAACTTTCCGGTTTCCGGTCTTCCCCCCAATAACCCGGGAACTCCCCGGCATAGCAGGGCGGCGAGCTGAACCCGTCCCCTGGCGTATCCACTGCAGCAGCACCGCGGCAGGCGCCGCGCCTGCAGTATGCCCGCGGCGCGGCGGCGCGAGTGTTCCGCATCGAGCGCCGCGAGCCTGCCGCCCTCGCCGGCGTAGACCGCCGCCTCGGTCACCACAAAATCCATCGGCACATCGTGCGCCTGCGGAAAGATCGTCGGCAGCCGCAGCATCTCGAAGCTGACGCCGATCGCCAGCATGCGCCGCTCGAAAGCGGCCAGCGTGCGGTCGAAATAGCCGCCGCCATAACCGAGGCGATACCCGCTCTCGTCGAAGCCATTCATCGGCACGATCGCGACATCAGGAAGCAGAATGTCCGTGCCGGCGGGCACCGGAATGTCGTAGACACCCGGCGTCATCGGCGCGCCCGGCCACCATTTGCGGAACTGCAGCGGCTGGCCCTTCGCCACCACTTCGGGCAATGCCGCCGTAACGCCCCGCTCGCGCCAGCGACGGATCACGAAACGCGGATCGAACTCGCCTTTGAACGGCCAGCAAAAACCGACCACCATGCCGGCCGTGACCGGGAATCCGTGCCACAGCAGTTCGGTGATCTGCTCGTTCCATTGGTGCCGCTGCTCGCGCTCCAGCGCCGCGCGGCGTGCGACGAGCGCCTCGCGCTGCGTTTTGCGCCATGCCCTGATGTCGTTCCATTCCTGCATCTTCATGCCTTGTTGTGCGTTGTCCTTGAGCGCATTTCAAAAAGACCGTACAGATCAAGCCACAGAGAGCACAGAGAGGATAAAAAACTTTTTAAAACAACCTGATGCGAAACATGTCTCGTGATCTGTTTTTCTTCTGTGTTCTCTGTGATCTCTGTGGCTAATTTATTTTGTTAGGGACTCTTAGTCTTTATACTACGATTGGCCGCCGCGCAAAAGCCGCCGGCCGACACCAGGAGGTGCCGATGCTGCGTCTGACTCTGCTCGCGATCGCCGTCATTTTGAATTGTGCGAACCCGGCATCCGCCGCGCAGCCCTCACCCGCAACCTCCGACCCCAGCCAGAGCGCCATCGATATTCCGCCCTGGTTCAAGGAGACCTTTCTCGATTTCCGCGAAGACCTCCGCGACGCAGCCGGGGCGAAAAAGCGCCTCATGGTCTACTTCGGGCAGGATGGCTGTCCCTATTGCCGCGAACTGATGCGGGTGAATTTCAGCCAGAAAGACATCGCCGACAAAACGCGCCGGCACTTCGACGCGATCGCGCTCAATATCTGGGGCGACCGCGAAGTGACCTGGACCGACGGCAGGGTGCGCAGCGAGAAGGAATTCGCCGCTTTCCTCAAGGTGCAGTTTACGCCGACGCTGCTGTTTCTCGACGAAAAGGGCAAAGTGGTGCTGCGCCTGAACGGCTATTACCCGCCGCACAAATTCCGCGCCGCGCTCGATTACGTTTCGGGTAAACATGAAGACAAGACCAGCTTTGCCGATTACCTGCAGCGCAACGCGGGGGAAGCCGACAGCGGTGTACTGCATGAGCAGCCGTTTTTCCTGAAACCGCCGTTCAACCTGGACCGCACGCAAAAACCCGCGGCCAAACCGCTCGTCGTGCTGTTCGAGCAGCAGCACTGCGCGGCCTGCGACGAAATGCACGCCAAGAGCTTCAAAGACCGGGCGACACTGGCGCTGGCCGGCAAGTTCGACGTCGTGCGGCTGGAACTGTTCGGCAAGAAGCCGGTGGTGACGCCGGACGGAAAATCCCTGAGCGAGGAACAATGGGCGCGGCAGCTCAAGGTTGCCTATACGCCGAGCCTGGTTTTTTTCGACACGCGGGGAAAAGAAGTCTTTCGCATCGAGGCTTACCTGAAGCCGTTTCACTTCGCCTCGGGTTTCGACTACGTGGCGAGCGGCGCCTACCGCACCCAGCCCAGTTTCCAGCGCTTCATCCGGGAGCGCGCGGAGAAGATCCGCGAGCGCGGCGGCAAGGTTAATTTGTGGTAAACCCATTTAGCCGCCAAGGCCGCCAAGACGCCAAGAAGACCGAATCAATACAAAATAAAATTTAAATAATCCGCATTGGATTGCATTTACGCTACTTCGAACCGACTGAGCCGTTCCGCGAGGCCTTGCCACAGCAAAGTTCTCTTATTGCCCGTTCTATCTGTTCTTGATTTCCTTGGCGTGCTTGGCGGCCTTGGCGGCTAATAGCCCTTGACCTTGGGGTTCACAACTCAGCAAGTATGCGTCTGACCGGCGTGGGAATCGCCGCCGCCCTCGCTTCCTCGAGCGGCAACCAGATATGGCCGGGCTCGGCGGCATGCGGCGTCAGCGCCGTGACGCGCAGCCGCTGCGGCGCGATGCTGAGGTGGAAATGGGTGAAGCCGTGCTCGAGCACCGGCAGCGGTTTCAGTTTCGTCACGCGCGCGCCAAAACGCCGCGCGCAGACTTTCCCGATGTCATCGTCTTCGCCAACCTCCGGGAAGCACCATAATCCGCCCCAGATCCCCGTCGCGGGACGCTTTTCAAGCAGCACCTCGCCCGCATGCTGCAGCACCAGCATCACGGTCTTTCGTCTTGGCAGCGTTTTTTTCGGTTTCGGCGCCGGCAGGCGTCCGGTCAATCCGTGCCGGCGCGCGACGCAATCCTCGCCCAACGGGCAAGTCTCGCAACGCGGTTTGCGCCGCGCGCACACGCCGGCGCCGAGATCCATGATCCCCTGGGTATAGGCTTCGATATCGCGCCTGGGCAGCAGAGCGTCCGCCCTGCGCCACAGATCGTTCTCGACACGCTTCTCCCCGGGATAACCCTCGATGCCGAAATAGCGCGCCAGCACGCGCTTGACGTTGCCGTCGAGGATGGCGCGGCGCGCGCCGAATGCAAATACGCAGATTGCGGCGGCAGTCGAGCGGCCGATGCCGGGCAACTGCAGGATCCGTTCGAAATCGTCAGGAAACCTGCCGGCATGCTCGCGCGCGACGATACGGGCGGCCTCGTGCAGGTTGCGGCCCCGCGAGTAATAGCCAAGCCCGCTCCAGTGCGCCAGCACCTCATCCTGCTGTGCGGCGGCAAGGGCGCCGATATCGGGGAAACTCTGGAGGAAACGCCGGTAATAGGGAACGACGGCGGCAACCTGGGTCTGCTGCAACATGATTTCCGAAACCCAGATCGCGTAAGGATCGCGCGTGTTCTGCCACGGCAGGTCGTGGCGGCCGTGGCGCTTCTGCCAGGCGATGAGCTTCCTCGCAAAGCTCGCGGTCATCTAAAACCCTGATTAACCGCCAAGACCGCCAAGAACGCCAAGAAAAATCGCCAAGAAAATTGCCAATTAATTGTATTCGGCCTCAGATAAGCTCGTTGCTGGGAATCGCGTCGCTAAGCTCGAAATCAATCGGATCAGCATTATCGATTTTTATTTGGCACTTGAGCGTTCTTGGCGGCCTTGGCGGCTAATTCGCTCTTGACTCACCGCCCGAACAATCCCTTGAGCCCCTCCAGGGGATTGCTCTTCGGCGCCTCCTTGGTGCCTTCCTTCGCGGCACCGCCGCCCAGCTGCTTCTCGAGCTGGCCCCGCACCGCCTCTTCGGCCTTCTGCTTGACCGCCTCGGTCGCCATCGCGGTGAAATCGAGCTTGTAGGATGGGGCGGTCAGCGGTCCGCTCACGCGCACGGGCACCGTCACGCCCCTGAGATCGCCAATGTCCTGACCGCCCTGGCCCTTGATCGTGCCCACGACGGAGGCCTTGACCAGGTAATTCAGGCTGTCCTCGCCGATATTGATGTCGCCCTCGCCGCCCACCCGCAACAGCGGCGATTTCATCGACAAGTCGGTGTTGTGCGCGACGCCGTTCTGGATGTTGAAGCTCGCCGCAAGCTCTGAAAAATCGGTTTTTTCGGTCTTGTTCGACTGCTGCGTCTGCTCGCCCTTGAGCGTGCCGAGTTTCGCCTTGGCATTGCGGATCGAGCCCGCGATGTCGATGCCTTTCACCGCGCCGTCGGTGAGCTTGACCGCGGCGCTGCCGTTGAGCGCCTTCTTCAGCGCCGTCACCGTGTTGCCCTGGGTCGTCACATTCAGCGCGACGTTGCCGCGGCCTTCCAAGCAGGTCCTTGTCGGCGAGGTCTCTGAGCAGAGGGCCGATGCTGATGCCGTTCAGGTTCTGCTTTGCCGCGAACGCAGGCGTCGCCGGCGCGGCATTGATGGCGAGCGCGCCATTGAGCGTGCCCTGATAGAGATTCGCCGCCAGCGGACTCACGTCCACCCGGCCGCCGTTCGCCTTGATATCGAGCCGCACGTTGGTGGCCTTGACGCCGGATGCCTTGAGCGAGCCGATGCGCAGCGTGCCGTTGGCGTGCAGGCTCTTCAGTCCCGACAGGTCGAACGGCTGTTCCGGCTTTTTCTGTGCGCCCGCGGTTTGTTGCGGCATATAGCGGTCGATGTCGAGCTGGTCGATGTCGATATCGAAATGGATTCCGGGCGGGGAGAATCCGGCGACGCCGAGTTTCGCTTTGATATTGCTGTCGGCAATCTTGCCCGCAAGATTGGCCTGAACGCTCTGCTTGACCGCATCGACGCTCGCGCTGCCGGCAAGCTCGCCGCTCAGGCTCTTGCCCGGCAGATTGGGACCGCTTGCGCTGATGTGGGCAACGAGCTTGGGCAGACTCACCTGCTGCGCCGACAGGTTGCCGGAAACCGGCGATGACAGTTTGCTCTTCACCGTCAGGTCGCCCTGCTTCATGTCGAGATCGAGCGTCATCGCGCCCGACTTGAAAGCCTGGGCCGTGCCCTCGATGCCCGGCAGCGTCAGGTTGACGCCGGTCGTGCCCTGCGGGCTGGTGATTTTGGCGATCATCGTCACCTTGTCGCCGCTCGCCTTGTCGGCCGTGAAATTGAGATTGGGCGCATCGAGCTTGACGTCGAAATTGTCCTTGCCGCTGGCGCCGGTCAGTGCGACAGACACCTTGCTGGCGCTGAACTCGCCGGTCTTCAGCCTGGCGGTGGCATTCCCCGCGACTTTTGCCGCCAGGTTGCCGATGTCCGCGACCTGGCCTTTGGCCTGCAGCACAAGGTCTTCCAGCGCATACTGCTGCTTGTCCAGGTCGAATGTGAGCTGCGTCTTCAGGTCTGCATCGAGGTTGAGCTTCGGTTGATTGCCCTTTATGTTCAGAGACAAACTCGACCTTGGTCGGCACGCCGTTGGCGATGCGCCCGGTCTTCAGGTTGAAACCGGACAACGCATATTCCGCGCCTTTGGCTTCATCGCGGAAATTGAGCGCCGCGTTCTCGATCGCCACGTGATCGATGTCGAACTTGAACTGCTCCTGTTTCTGCTCGTCCTTGGCCAGCAGGTCGTCGATATTCATGCGGCCGTCCTTGAAGCGCACGATGTTGGCGCGCACGCCCTTGATCGTCACTTCGTTCACCACCAGCTGTTTGGAGAGAAGCGGCATCAGCGCCAGCGACACGCGCGCGCTTTCGACCGCGGCGAATTCCTTGTCGCTCTTGAATTCCGACAGCGACAGCCTGCCCAGATCGGCGCCGAGGCTCGGCCAGAACGCGAGCTTGATGTCGCCGTCGAGCTTGAGCGTGCGCTGTTTCTTTTCCTTCACCAGCTGGATGATCTGCGGCTTGTAGGCGTTGGGATCAAAAGTTGCGGCAATGTAGCCGGCGACGCCGGCCACCACCAGCACGAGAGCCGCAATCCCCATCAGAACGTAGCGAAGATATTTCATGATGAGACATTCCTTATAGCAGACTTCACGTGGCCAAAGAGATCAAGGAAGCGAAAGCCCGCGCGCATCCGTCACCGGCGGGGCACGTTTGCATGCGGTGGAGCGGGTGATGGGAATCGAACCCACGTCTAAAGCTTGGGAAGCTTTCGTTCTACCATTGAACTACACCCGCGATTTGAAAGGTCTGCAGCGCCTGGCTAAAAAAGCGCGGCCTGTCTGCCTAAGGGGCTAATTTTACAGGGACAATACCTGTAACCGCAATCGGGCCGATGGCCCAGGGAGCGATTCATGTCGAGTTACACGTTCACCGCTGATGCCAAAACGTTGAAAAAGCACGTCCACGTGCTCGCCGCAGAGATCGGCGAGCGCAACGTGTGGCGTGCCGGCAGCGCTCGCGGCGGCGGAGGCTTACATCGAAGAGCAGTGGCGGGCGCAGGGCTATGCCGTCGCCGCCCAGCGCTACACCGTCGAGGGCGTGGACTCGGCAAATCTCGAAATCTCGATCCCGGGCACGACCAGACCTGGGCGAGATCATCGTCGTCGGCGCGCACTACGACAGCGTGCAGGGCAGCCCGGGCGCCGACGACAACGCGAGCGCGGTGGCGGCATTGCTCGAGATTTCGCGCTTGCTCTCCGGCATCCGCTCCGCGCGCACGCTGCGGCTGGTCGCATTCGTCAACGAGGAGCCGCCGTTTTTCTTCTGGGGCAACATGGGCAGCGCCGTTTATGCGAAAGCAGCGCGCCAGCGCGGTGACGACATTCGCGCGATGTTCTCGCTGGAAATGCTCGGCTGCTACAGCGACGAGCGCAACAGCCAACGCTACCCGCCGCTGCTGCGGCACTTCTATCCCGACCGCGGCAATTTCATCGGCCTGGTGTCGAATCTGCGTTCACGCACCCTGCTCAAACAGACGGTGGCAGCCTTCCGCAGACAGTCGGATTTCCCCGCCGAGTCCGCCGCGCTGCCGGCATGGGTCCCCGGCGTCGCCTGGAGCGACCAGCTCTCGTTCTGGCGCCAGGGATATCGCGGCGTGATGGTCACCGACACCGCGTTCTTCCGCTATCCGTACTACCACACCGCGCTCGACACGCCGGACCGGCTCGATTATGCGCGGCTCTCCGACGTGACCGCTGCTCTGGCGCGTACTTTCGCCGATCTCGCCAACGGCAGCACGCTCTGACCAGCACTGCGCCCGGCGGTTGCCAAAGTGCGGCCAAGCTGCAAGAATTGTGGCAGCGTTCCGTGGTCCAATAGTGACTTTCCCATCCCTAGCAGTCCCATGATCTCCATTACCGTCAACGGCGAACCGCGCCAGTTCGAGCAGGCGCTCAACTGTGCCGAATTGCTGAGCCGCCTCGAACTCGGCGGCAAGCGCGTCGCCCTCGAAAGAAATGGCGAGATCGTGCCGCGCAGCCGTTTCCCCGAGCAGCTGCTGGCCGACGGCGACCGGCTCGAAATCGTCGTTGCGGTCGGCGGCGGCTGATTGATTGCATTACAGAAAGAGCAAACTAATGAAACCTCACGAAAACCTCGATCCGCTGGTCATCGCCGGCAAGTCCTACAGCTCGCGCCTGCTGGTCGGCACCGGCAAGTACAAGGATTTCGCCGAAACCCGGGCCGCCGTGGAAGCGAGCGGCGCGCAGATCGTCACCGTCGCCATCCGCCGCACCAACATCGGCCAGAATCCCAACGAGCCCAGCCTGCTCGAGGCCATCCCGCCGTCGAAATACACGCTGCTGCCCAATACCGCCGGCTGCTACACCGCGGACGACGCGGTGCGCACGCTGCGGCTGGCGCGCGAGCTGCTCGACGGCCACGACCTGGTCAAGCTCGAAGTGCTGGGCGATCCTAAGACGCTGTTTCCGAACATGGTGGAGACGATCAGCGCGGCCACGACCCTGGTCAAGGACGGCTTCAAGGTGATGGTCTATACGTCGGACGACCCGATCATCGCCAAACAGCTCGAAGAAATCGGCTGCGTTGCGGTCATGCCGCTCGCCTCCCTGATCGGCTCCGGCATGGGCATCCTCAATCCGTGGAACCTGCAGATCATCATCGGCAACGCCAAGGTGCCGGTGCTGGTCGACGCCGGCGTGGGCACCGCCTCCGATGCCGCGATCGCGATGGAACTGGGCTGCGACGGCGTGCTGATGAACACCGCGATTGCCGCGGCGAAAAATCCGGTGCTCATGGCGTCGGCGATGAACAAGGCGGTCGCCGCCGGCCGCGAAGCGTTTCTTGCCGGCCGCATGCCCAAAAAGCTCTATTCGGCCGCGCCGAGTTCGCCCGCGACCGGCCTGATCGATCCCTCCGCCAAAACATCCTCATAGGGCTTTTTTCAGGCCGGACCGCCATCCCGGCTTGAAATATCACGAAACGTTAATATACTGATGTCTTGAGTCGCGGCCCAATGTCAGTGAGCACTGACACATGGGGCGTAACAATATTATCGTTTAAAAACAACGTATTATGTTAGTCCCTGCCTAACGGCAGGCTTCCCAACCACTTTCGATACGACTAAGGACCCCCAATGCAACCGATTCAAAACCTGGACGCGGCGACCGTGAAACAGCTGCTCGCGCAAAACAGCGCCGTGCTGGTCGACGTGCGCGAAGCCGGCGAATATGCCCGCGAGCACATCGCGGGCGCGCAACTGATGCCCTTGTCACGACTGGATGCGGCGAGCCTGCCGCGCGAGCAGCCGCTCGTCCTGTGCTGCGCATCGGGCATGCGCTCGCAGACCGCCGCGCGCAGGTTGCTGCAGGCGGGATTCACCGTTGTCGCCCACCTGCACGGCGGGCTTGCCGCATGGAAAGCCGCCGGCCTGCCGACCCAGGCGGGATTCGCTTCGCAGCCGGTCTGATCCGCCGGCCCGGGCCAAGGCCTGGTAGCGCGCCGACATCGGGGCGGGCTACACTTCATCGGCCATGACCGCCATCCACCGCCCGATCCGCAGTTTCGTTTTGCGCCAGGGGCGCGTGTCGAACGCGCAACAACGCGCCCACGACACGCTGCTGCCGCGCTACGGTATCCCGTTCGCGCCGCATATCGTCGATCTCGACCAGGCATTCGGCCGCAGCGCGCCGAAAATCCTGGAAATCGGTTTCGGCATGGGCGAAACCACCGCCGCAATCGCGGCGGCACATCCGGAGAACGACTATCTCGGCATCGAAGTGCACACGCCCGGGGTAGGCAGCCTGCTCAAACAGATTGCGGCGCTGGAACTGGCCAATCTGCGCGTGATTCAGCATGACGCGGTCGAAGTGCTCACCCAGATGATCGCGCCCTCGACGTTCGACGGCGTACACATCTTTTTCCCGGATCCCTGGCCCAAAAAGCGCCACCACAAGCGGCGCCTGATCCAGCCGCCGTTCCTCGCCCTGCTCCTCGGGCGCATGAAACCCGGCGCTTACCTGCACGTCGCCACCGACTGGCGGGAGTATGCCGAGCAGGTGCTCAGCGTGCTGGCCGCCGAGCCGCAGCTACGCAATACTGCGGATGACTACGCGCCGCGCCCGGACTACCGTCCGCAAACCAAGTTCGAAAGCCGCGGCCTGAAACTCGGCCACGGCGTGTGGGACCTCGTTTTCCGCAAGCGCTGAAGCGGACGGCTGCAAAAAACAGGTCGAAAAAAACGGCGGCCCGCGGCCGCCGTTTCAGCGCCATATAACTTCGCTTATTGGAAGCCGCCGATACCGGTTTCCCTGATCAGCTTGCCCCAGCGTTCGTTTTCCGAAACCAGGAACGCGGCAAATTGCTGCGGCGTGCTGTATGCGGTCTCCACGCCGTAGAATCCGAGCTTTTCCTTGACCAACGACGTTTCCAGCGCCCTGCCCAGATCCGCCGACACCTTGTCGATGATGTGTTTGGGCACGCCGGCTGGAAACAGGATGCCCCACCAGTTGGCGGCGGAGAAACCCTTGATGCCCTCCTCGGCCAGCGTCGGCAAATCCGGCGTGAACGGCGTGCGCTGCTCGCTGGTGACGGCGAGCGCGCGCAGCTTTCCGACCTTGATGTTGGCCATCACCGGCTGGGCGTCGGAGAACATCATCATGATGTGGCCGCCCTGCACCGCAGCGATGGAAAATACCCCTCCCTGATAGGGCACGGTGGTGATGTCCACCTTGGCGAGCCGCTTGAACATCTCGCCCGCCAGGTGCGACATGCTGCCGGCGCCGCTGGTGCCGTAAGTCAGCTCGCCGGGGCGGGCCTTGGCCAGCGCCACCAGGCCTTTCACATTCTTCACCGGCAGCGTCACCGGCACCACCAGAATATTGGCCGCGCGAGTGATCTGGCCAACGGGCACAAAGTCCTTGGCCACGTTGTATCTCACCTTGTTCAGCAACGGGTTGGCCGTCACCGGTCCGAAATTGCCGAGCAGGAAGGTGTGACCATCGGCAGGCTGCTTGGCGGCATATTCCATGCCGACGGCACCCGCCGCACCGGGCCGCGAATCCACCAGCACCTGCTGGCCCCAATACTCGGTGAGCTTGAGGCCGATCACGCGCGCCATGGCATCGGAACTGCCCCCGGCGGGATAGGTGACGACGAACCTGACGGGTTTGCTGGGATAACTCTGCGCCTGCGCGGCGCCGCAAACCATCGCCGCAGCGATGGCAACTGCACAGGCCAAGCCTTTCTTGACGTTCCTCATGCGATCTCCTTCGACTGATGTTGACAACGAGTTAAAGCACCGCTGAGCCTCAAACCACCTCGTCCGTCTTTATTATTTTTGTGTCCGCCGAAGTCCGATCTCTCCAGCAAAACCTTGCGAGTGCCACGTGCCCGGCACTCGGCTGCATTCTAAAGATGTCCATGGGAAAAGCAATCGGCCCGGATTCCCCGCACGCCCCGCCCCCGTAGCCGGTGAATGCTAGGCCGCGGGTTCCGCGAGGAAGACCTGCAGCAGATCGTTGAGGAAGCGCTGTCCGAGCGGCGTAGGAGCGATACGCAGGGAATCGCGCGTAATCAGGCCGCGCTGCTCGGCCTCCCCGAGTTCTCTCAATACCGCGTTGAGCGGGATACCGGCACGCTCCGCAAACAACGCGGTCTCGAAGCCCTCGGTCAGGCGCAGCGCGTTCATCATGAACTCGAAACCGACTTCGCGCGCGCTCACGTCCTGCTGCTGCTGGATGGCGCCGCCCTGCGCCACGGAAGTCATGTATTGCTGCGGCTGTTTGTAGCGCATCTGGCGCACGATCCGGTCCGGAAACGAGAGCTTGCTGTGGGCGCCGGCGCCGATGCCGAGGTAATCGCCGAAAGTCCAGTAATTGAGATTGTGGCGGCTGCGCATGCCGGGTCTGGCGAAGGCGGAAGTCTCGTAATGCTCGTAGCCGTGCCCGGCCAGCAGCGCTTCGATCGCCGCCTGCATCGCCGCAGCCGCGTCATCGTCCGGCAACTGCGGCGGGAAGCGGTGGAAATACGTGTTGGGTTCCAGCGTCAGGTGGTAAGCCGAGAGATGCGGCGGCGCGAAGCCGATGGCCGCTTCGATATCTGCGCACGCCTCCGCCAATGTCTGCTGCGGCAGGCCGTACATCAGATCGAGGTTGAAATTATCGAAATTCGCGTGCGCGATTTCGATCGCGCGCCGAGCCTCTGCATCATCGTGAATGCGGCCGAGCGCTTTGAGATGCGCGGGATTGAAACTCTGGATGCCGATCGAGAGGCGGTTGACTCCGGCCGCCCGGAACTGCCGGAATTTCTCCGCCTCGAAAGTGCCGGGATTGGCTTCGAGCGTGATCTCGGCCCCGGTGTCGAGCGGCAGCCGCGCGCGCACCGCCGACAGAATGGTGTCGATGCTCTGTGCCGAAAACAGGCTCGGCGTGCCGCCGCCGAAAAACACGCTATAGATTTTGCGTCCCCACACCAGCGGCAGCGCCTGCTCGAGGTCGGCAATCAGCGCCGCAACATACTCCTGCTCGGGAAGCGTCCCCCGCGCCTCGTGCGAATTGAAATCGCAATACGGACACTTGCGCACGCACCACGGGATATGGACGTAGAGCGCGAGCGGCGGCAACGCGCGAAACGCGACGCCTCCATCACCGGCCGCACCGCGCGGCTGTTTTCCGCGCCTGCTGACTCTCCACCCGCTTGATTGGTTCGATGCACGCCTTCTTTCCTCATTGCCCTGTTGCCCCGCGCGCAATTCTAATCGAGGACCGGCCGCCGCCGCCTCGATCTCCGCGCGCAATTCCGCCTCGCGGTCTGCGTAGCGCGGCGAAAAGTGGAACGGAATCACCAGCTTTGCGCCCGCCTTCCGCGCGATGCTGCCCGCCTGCCGCGCGGTGAGATGATACTTGCGGGCGGCATGATCGGCATCCTCGTCGAGAAATACGCATTCGATGAAAAGCTGCGCCGCGTCCGCCGCCAGCGCCGTGATGCGCTGCATCGTTCTCCTGATGATACGCGACGTCGGTCACGTAGCAGATCTTCTCGCCCGGCACCAGCCGCAGCACCTCCGCTTTGAGCGCTCCCAGCGCGAGCATCCGCTCGTGCATGCCCTCGCGGTCGCGCCACCACGCGCGCACCGGTGTGGCGTCGGGCGCGTCCCGCGCCACCGCGTCCTTGAGCTCCTTCAGCCATGGCCCGACCGGGAGCCCGAGCCCGACGAGCCGGTTCTTCCACACGTTGACATGCGTCTTCTCCTCGATCGCGAAACCGAGGCAGGCCGTGCCGTGGTCGAGAAACGCAGCGCGAACCCGAAACGCCGGCTCGTCGACAAGGATGCCGTCGTCCACACGCCGCGCCTCGAGCGGCTCGCACCGAAAGCGCTTGTGGCAGCGCAGGCGCGTGCCGCGCGCACGCCGTTCCGAATCGACCTCCCAGACATCGACAACGAAGTCGCCGGCATAGTTCTCGACCAGGTTCCAGGTGTACGCGGCGAGCTTGTGCTCGACCTGGGCCGAAAATCCGGGCGGGCCGTACAAGCGCATGCCGGTGTCGCGGCCGAGGCAGATGCGCAGCAGCCGGTCGAACCCGATGAAATGGTCCATGTGCGTGTGCGACACAAACACGTCCGAAATCCGCAGTATCTTTTTTGGCGGCAGCGCCGTGAGATCGCCGAGATCGAACAGCAGCGCCCGTTTCTCGAATTTGAAATCGACGTACAAACCCGGATCGCCGAAGGGGTCGTTGACGAGTGCGTGGGCGAATATCGCGCGCATGGCGGCGAGCTGAGATCGGCCGTGCGGTATCATCCCGGCTTGACGGGGTGACGATGAGAATCCAGGTTGAATGTTACGCCGGCTACCGTGGCGAACAGGAGCCGCGCGCCTTTGCGCTCGGCGAGCGGCGCCTCGAGGTGACGCGAGCTCGGACCGCTGGCTGCATCCGCGCATCGCTATTTCAAGGTCGCGTCGAGCGACGGCGGCAGCTCTATTCTGCGCCACGACGAAGCCTCCGGCGAGTGGACGCTCGGCGCGTTCCGCAAGGGCGTGGAATAGGACGCCGGTCATGCGGGCGGCGCGTGGCGGTGCCAGATGAGTTCGCCGTTGCGCCATACGCTTCGCACACGGTGACAGGGAACGCTGTGCACTGCGCCGTCCTCTCCCGCCACCTCGAATAGCGAGGCTTCACCCGTCTCGAACCAGACGCGCTCGAACGGCACCGTGACCTCCGCCCCGACGACGCGATCGTAGTAACCGATCACGAACTTCGCGGCCCCGAATTCGGGATCCCAGCGAATGCGCGCAAGCAGTTCATGAATGGGAATCACCGCATGACCTTGATGTCAATCCAAGCCATCGCACCCGCGGTTGTTTGCCCCGCAGACTCACGCTACCCCGGGCTTGGCCTCGACCCCTTGACGCAGATCAAAGTCAGCGCTGGCCCGTGGCCCGGACTCGACGCGCAGCTTGGCCACCAGCTGCGCGAGCGCGTTCCCGCGGTGGCTGACGGCGTTCTTTTCCTCGGCCGTCAGCTCGGCGGCGGTGCGGCCGAACGCGGGCAGATAAAAATAGGGGTCGTAGCCGAAGCCGTTGGACCCGCGCGGGGTGTCGGTCACCTCGCCGTGCCAGCGGCCTTCGGCGATCAGCGGCTCCGGGTCCTCGGCGTGATGCACGAGCACGATCACGCAGTAGTAATGCGCGCGGCGGTCCGTTTCATGCCTGAGCAGCGCCACCAGCTTTTCGTTGTTGCGCCGGTCCTGCATCTTCGCGGCCGCCACCGGCGCTGGCAGCGTAGCGCGCCGAATGCACACCGGGTTCGCCGCCAAGCGCCGCCGCGCAAATCCCGGAATCGTCAGCCAGCGCCGGCAGGCCGGTGCAGCGGCTGGCATGGCGCGCCTTGGCCAGCGCATTTTCGATGAACGTGCAATGCGGCTCGGCGGCTTCCGGCACGCCGAGATCGGCTTGCGGCACGACCTCGATCGCCAGCGGCGCGAGCATCTGCCCGATCTCGCGCAGCTTGCCGGGGTTGTTGGATGCGATGACGAGTTTTTTCATGTCTAAGCAAAACAATTGAACCGCCAAGACCGCCAAGCACGCCAAGAAAATCACAAAATCAGAATTTAACTGAACAAAGACTGCGGAACTTCCCACCATGGTCAAAGCTGGTAGGCAATCCGCGTCATTTGTTCAGGTTATTTCAATTTTGTGTTTTTCCTTGGCGTGCTTGGCGGCCTTGGCGGTAAATAATTTTTTAGCCGTTCAACGCCGCCTTCTGGGCGGCGACGAGCTCGCGGATGCCTTTTTCGGCAAGCATGAGCATCGCGTCCATCTCGGCGCGCGAAAACGGCGCGCCTTCGGCCGTGCCCTGCACTTCGACCAGGCCTTCGCTGCCGGTCATCACCACGTTCATGTCGGTATCGCACTGCGAATCCTCGATATAGTCGAGATCGAGCAGCGGCGTACCCTGGTAGACGCCGACCGATACCGCCGCGACGAAATCGCGGATCGGCGACTGCGTGATCGCCTGCTTCCTGAGCAGCATCCCCACCGCATCGTGCAGCGCGACGAACGCGCCGGTGATGCTCGCGGTGCGCGTGCCGCCGTCGGCCTGGATCACGTCGCAGTCAAGATGGATGGTGCGCTCGCCCAGCCCCTTCAAATCCATCACCGAGCGCAGCGCGCGCCCGATCAGGCGCTGGATTTCCTGGGTGCGCCCGGTTTGCTTGCCGCGCGCGGCCTCGCGGTCGGTGCGCGTGTTCGTGGCGCGCGGCAGCATGCCGTATTCCGCCGTCACCCAGCCCTGCTGCCGGCCCTTGAGATGCGGCGGCACGCGCTCCAGCACGCTCGCAGTGCAAATCACCCTGGTGTCGCCGCTTTCGATCAGCACCGAACCTTCGGCATGGCGGGTGTAATGGCGAGTGATGCGCATCGCGCGTAATTGGTCCGGTTTTCTGCCGCTGGGTCGCATGATTTTCCCGAGGTATGTTATCTTCTGGAGTTCTGGTGAACCACCCGGATTATATAGCGAGCATGAGCATGATATACAGCATGACCGGCTACGCCATGGCGGCGAAAGAGTTCGCTTATGGCGCCCTCAACGTCGAATTGCGCTCGGTCAACCATCGTTATCTCGACCTCCAGTTCCGGCTGCCCGAAGACCTGCGCAGCATCGAGCCGGCATTGCGCGAACTGGTGGCTGCGAAGCTCAGCCGGGGCAAGGTCGAATGCCGGGTGTCGTTCAGCGCAACCGCCGACACCACCCGGGTCCCCGAGCTCAATGAAGCCTTGCTGCGGCAGGTGATCGCACTCAACGCCCAGGTAAAGACCGCTCTGCCGGACGCCGCCGGCATGAGCGCCTCCGATATCCTGCACTGGCCGGGCATGCTGGGCGCCGACACGCTGCCGGTCGAAGAGCTGAAAACGGCATGCCGTGACCTGCTGCATACCGCGCTCGACGAGTTTACGGCGGCGCGCGCGCGAGAGGGCGGCAAGCTCCGGGAAATGCTGCTCGACCGGGCAACTGCAATGGAAACGCATGTTGCCGGCGTCGCGCCGCGCATGCCCGGAATCATCGCCGCATTTCAGGAAAAACTCTCCACCCGGCTCAGGGAAGCGACGGTCAGCGGCGACGACGAGCGCATCCGCCAGGAGATCGCGCTGTTCGCCAACAAGATCGACGTCGACGAGGAACTGACGCGGCTTACGACGCACATCGGTGAACTCAGGCGCATCCTCGACAAGGGCGGCGCCGTCGGCAAGCGTCTCGACTTCCTGATGCAGGAACTGAACCGCGAAGCCAACACGCTGGGCTCGAAATCGGTCGATATCGCCGTAACCCAGGTGGCGATGGACCTCAAGCTGCTGATCGAGCAGATGCGCGAGCAGATCCAGAATATAGAGTGAGAACGGATTCGGAAGATTCGTCAACAGGGCCGATGATCGAACAGCCATGAAGTATTCAGATTGCAATGGCAGAAGCGATGACTGGACCGAAGTCTACAGTCACCCCTCTGCCGAGGAGAGATTTGGCCTCGCACCCAACTGCAACGCCGCGGTATCAATTCCCTCGAACATCGCCGAGGACAGCCGAAAGTGTTCATTAACCACCTGTCCATAGCAAAGGTTCCCTGAGAGCTTGAAACTCAGTTCAGATCGCCAAACTGGCTTCTTGAAACCCACCGTTCGATTTGACCAGGACTGGCAGGATGTCATGGATTGCAAACTCTTACGTAGTTGAGCCGAACCCGAATCCGATCCGATGTCTGTCTCATTCATCGTGAGCGCCCCCTCGGGCGCGGGCAAGACCAGCCTGACCGGCGCATTGCTCGAAGCCGACCCGCAGTGCGCAAATCGGTTTGTACACCACGCGCGGGCCGCGCCCCGGCGAGGCCGACGGCCACGATTATCATTTCGTGGGCACCGCGGAATTCGAACGCATGCTGGAACGCGGCGAATTCCTGGAAAGCGCAGAGGTTCATGGCAACAGCTACGGCACCTCGCAGCAGTGGGTAACGGACCAGATCGCGAAGGGCCAGGATATCCTGCTCGAAATCGACTGGCAGGGCGCGGACCAGGTGCGCAGGCTGATCCCGGGCGGGGTCAGCATTTTTATCCTGCCGCCCTCGTTCGATGCGCTGCTGGCGCGGCTCAACAAGCGCGGCCAGGACTCCCCCGAGGCCATAGCACGCCGCCTGGGCAACGCGCGGGAGGAAATTGCCCATGTCGGCGAGTTCGATTATGTTATTATTAACCAAGACTTTAACCGGGCGGCGCAGGACCTGATCAGCATCGTTCGGGCCGAACGGCTGAAGCGCGCCCGCCAGCTCGCCCGCCACAGCGATTTGATCAACCGCATGAAATAAGCAAGGTACCCCACATGGCACGCATTACTGTTGACGACTGTTTGAAATCCATGCCCAACCGTTTCGAGATGTCGCTCGCGGCGACTCATCGTGCGCGGCAACTGGCCAACGGCGCCCAGCCGATGCTCGAACCCAACCGCGACAAGCCGACGGTTATCGCCCTGCGCGAGCTTGCCGCGGGCAAGTACGGCGCTGAAATCCTGAACAAGGGACAGACCTGAATCGAGGGATGAGGGATGAGGGATGAAGGCCGAAGAGAATGCAACGCGACACCCGGATCATCCCTTAGCCCTCATTCTCCATCCTTGAACTGCCGATGCCCGAAGCCGCCACACTGTTCAAGGAATGGTCGGGCTACCTGAAGCCGGAGGATTTGTCGCAGATAGAGTCGGCATACCACTTCAGCGAAGCGGCACACGAAGGGCAGTTCCGCAAGTCCGGTCATCCCTACATCTCGCATCCGCTCGCCGTTGCCAACATTCTTGCGCAATGGCACCTCGATCCGCAGGCACTGACCGCAGCGCTGTTGCATGACGTGATGGAGGACACCTCGGTCACCAAGGCCGAGATCACCCGCAATTTCGGCAAGCTGGTCGCCGAGCTGGTCGACGGCGTTTCCAAGCTCGACAAGATCGAATTCGAAACCCAGGAAAAGGCGCAGGCGGAGAATTTCCGCAAAATGCTGCTGGCGATGGCGCGCGACGTGCGCGTGATCCTGATCAAGCTCGCCGACCGGCTTCACAACATGCGCACGCTGGATGCGGTCGACGACCGCAGGCGCCAGCGCATCGCGCGCGAAACGCTGGATATCTACGCGCCGATCGCCAACCGGCTCGGGCTCAACAGCATCTACCAGGAACTCGAGGACCTTTCCTTCAAGCACCTCTACCCGGACCGCTACCGGGTGCTCAGCAAGGCGGTCAAGGCGGCGCGCGGCAACCGCCGCGAGGCGCTCAGCAAGGTGATGGAGTCGGTCAAACGGCGGCTCAAGGACAACAACATCGAGGCGCAGGTTCACGGCCGCGAAAAGCATCTTTATTCGATCTACCGCAAGATGCGCGAGAAGTCGCTGCCTTTCGCGCAGGTGCTCGACGTGTTCGGCTTCCGCATCGTCGTCAAGGACGTGCATGCGTGCTACATCGCGCTGGGAGCGCTGCACGGCCTCTACAAGCCGATCCCGGGCAAGTTCAAGGACTATATCGCGATCCCCAAGGCCAACGGCTACCAGTCGCTGCACACCATGCTGTTCGGGCCGTTCGGCACCCCGATCGAAGTGCAGATCCGCACCACCGAAATGCACAAGATCGCGGAGGCCGGCGTCGCGTCGCACTGGCTCTACAAGAGCTCCGACAGCAGCCTCTCCGATCTGCAGAAAAAAACCCACCAGTGGCTGCAGAGCCTGATCGAGATGCAGTCCGAGTCGGGCGACTCGGTCGAGTTTCTCGAACATCTCAAAGTCGATCTCTTCCCCGACGAGGTCTACGTCTTCACGCCGAAAGGGCAGATCATGGCGCTGCCGCGCGGCGCCACCGCGGTCGACTTCGCCTACACGGTGCACACCGACATCGGCAACCGCTGCGTGGCGGTCAAGATCAACCAGGAACTGATGCCGCTGCGCAGCGAGCTGAAAAACGGCGACCGCGTCGAGATCATCACCGCCGCGCACGCCAAACCCAACCCGCTGTGGCTCAATTTCGTCGTCACCGCCAAGGCGCGCTCGCACATCCGGCACTTCCTGAAAACCACGCACTTCCAGGAGTCGGTGCTGCTCGGCGAGCGGCTGCTCAACCAGGCGCTCGGACTGTTCAAGGTGAACCTCGCCGACGTCACGACGATTCAGTGGGACAAGCTGGTGTTCGATTCCAGCGCCAAGTCACGCCAGGAAATCCTCGCCGACATCGGGCTTGGCAAGCGTCTCGCCGTGGTGGTGGCGCGCCGGTTGCTGTCGCTCGGCGAGCCGCAGTCGGGCGAAACCCGTCTGCCGGGATCCGTCGTCATCCGCGGTTCCGAAGGGATGGCGATCCAGTTTGCGAAATGCTGCAACCCGATTCCGGGCGACCCGATCATCGGCATCATCAGCAAAGGGCAGGGCATGGTGATCCATACCCACGACTGCCCGTTGATCGGCAAGACCCGCACCGATCCCGAGCGGCTGCTCGACGTCGAGTGGGATCCGGAGACGAAAAAACTGTTCGAGGTGAGGGTCAAGCTGGTGACGGCGAACCAGCGCGGCGTGCTGGCCAAAATCGCGGCGGCAATCGCCGAGGGCGGGTCGAACATCCAGAACGTCGTCGTCAACCCCGAGGACGGGGGCGACTATACCGATATGCACTTCACGCTGCAGGTGTCGAACCGCCTGCATCTCGCGCAGATCATGCGCGGCCTGCGCCACGTTCCCGAAGTCATCCGTATCACCCGCGCCAAGGGCTGATCTGGTTCAAGGGGCTGGGGACTAGGGGCTTGGGACTAGGGGCTGGGGGCTGGGTCGGAGCGAAGAGCCAACTCATTTGAAGCATTCAGCTCATTTGCGCTTTGAGCACGCGCTGCTGCCGTCGTTCCAGCCCATCATGTAGTCCGCGTCCTTCACGTAGCGCTGCTCGTCGCGGTGGCGCGCGGACCGCGTGCTGTCGCAGCCATCGGCGTAACCCTGTTTGAATGCGGCCGAATACCCGGACAGATTGATATGCCGCGCCGGCGGCTGCTGGCCGGCGCATCCCGCCAGCATTGCTGCGGCGCTGAATATCGCCACGGTCAGCGCGCTTCTAATTGCTTGTCTGCAGCGCACCCGGTGCCTCCTCGCCCGCCCTGAAACATGCATTCCATGAGGCCAGCAACACCGGGCCCTCCGGAGGGCGGACCTCCCCCAATTTTGCGCGCCTGACTTCCCGCCCCTCCTCATCCCGGTAGACCAGCTCGCGCTTGTCGAAATCGAATTCCGGATGTCGCGAGTCGCCCCATCGTTCCAGAAAATACATGTAAAACGGCACAAACAGGCCCCGGCGCGGATTTTCCGGATTCGAGGCAAACACGTATTCCGGCTCGTGCTTGACCTCGAAACCGCTGTGGCAGGACCTGAACCCAGACGAGTTCCCCGAGCACCGCCACCTTCCAGAACGGTTCGTGCTCGTAGAACTTGAGCGTTATCTTTTTGCCCTGCATGCGCAGCCCGGCGAGATAATCGATACTGGTTTCGATCTCATGCATGAATGATTGCAGGGTCACCTCGCTCGGCAGCGAATTGACGCGCCGCTGCGCGCTTCCGGCCGCCGGATTGAGCAGCATGACACGGATCTCATAGGCTGTCTTCAGCGGTTCGTGCAAGGAACTGTCCGCGTTGGCAAAAGTGTTGTAACCGGTAAGCGTAAGGATAAAGGCATCGCGTGCCGCCGGCAGGCGTTTCACGAGCCTGCGCTCGCGCCAGCGCGTGAACCAGTTGTGCGTATCGCGCGCATACACCAGCGCCGCCATGTCGGCGATCTGCACCTTGTGGCGGTTTTCCCACGCGATACGCGATACGTTGAACAGCAGCGCCAGCGCCGCAGCCAGCCCGATTTCGGTCGCCAGCAGCAGATTGGCATCTTCCGCGACCTTCGGCCACCACTGATAGAGAATGTACTGCGCACCTGCGGGCAACGCGAAGGCTATGCCTACGGCAAGCAGCGTGATCAAAACGTGCAGAAACACCGCGCGCAGGCTCTTTCCCCAGCGGTTATCGCGGCGATGCTGGTCCGGAATTATCATCATTTTGAATGTGCCCCGATTTTTTGCCTGATTTCGTGCAGCGTCCTTTCGGCCACCGTCTTGTTGGGGCCGTCCAGCGCAAGCGCGCGCCGCACAGCCGATTGCGCCTCGGCAAACCGGCCCTCGTCTGCAAGCACCTGCGCGAGGTTGTTCAGCGCCGCATCGGACTCCGCATGAAGGTCAGCAGCGCGACACAAACCAGCGCCGCAACCAACCGGGCGACGCGGTGCGACGCGTTCACAGGCAAGCTCACGTTGGCAGATTGACGACTTTGGCATCATCGGCCGCAGCGTCGTCCGGTTGCCCGTCGAGATACCGCAGCAGCGCTTTGTAGCTCGGATATCGCGAGCCGGTCTCGCGACAGCATTGCACTATGACACTATCCAGCGCCTTCAGCGCAAGCCGCAACAACATGGTGTCCGTCTCAATGCGCGTGCGCGCCACTTCGCCCATGCGCAGGGACACCTCCAGAATATCGATCGCCACCGCCTCGTCACCGCGTAACTCGGCGGCAACCCGCCGCAGGCGCCCATGTCCGAATCTGTTCATATTCCCTCTCCCCTGTTTTCGCCTGGCTACCCTGTGGCAACCACGCCGCTGTTCGTCACGCGCACTTTCTGTCCGACCGCAAGCGCGGGCTGCGCGCGCTCATAGAATGTGCGGCGGGTCCCGTCGTTCATGCGCACCCGCACCTGGTAGCTGACGGACTTGTTTGCGTTTTTCTCGATTTCGTGGCCGGCATAAGCGCCCGCGCCGACCCCTACCACAGTCATCGCCGCACGTCCGCCTCCGCCGCCGATCTGGTTGCCGAGGATGCCGCCAACCACGCCGCCAGCTACAGCGCCGAGCCCGCTGCCCTGGCCCTTGCTCTCGACCGCGCGTATCGATTCCACCACGCCGCAATCGGCACACGCTGCGCCGCCGTCTGCGGCCAGGCGCGGCTTGCCCGGATTTTTCGCCGGTGCGATTTCAGTCGCCGCCAGGCCTCCGGCGTCCGGGCCGTTTTTTGACAGCGCGCTCGGCAAGTACCCTGTCATGGCGGCGATGCCCAACACGCTGAAGATGATCACCGCGATCGCGGCGATCAGCAGCGTCGGATAAAGGAGGCCGCCTTTCCTGTCCGCGGCACTGAACGTTTGCATGGTGTCGGTGGTTTTCATGACTTTGCTTCTTTCATTCGCAATGCTGTTCACGGCAATCCGTGAACGCCCTTACAGTGAAGAGCAACGACCGTACCAGGATTATTTATTCATTAAAAACAACGGGGTGCGAAACCCAGCGGACAGCGCCGTGTCGCCAGCCGGCAACAACGCGGCCGGCAGTTACACCAGGGGACTGATTCGGAGAGGATTTTGCTGTCGCGGGATGGCGACAGGTCGGGCGTTCAGAGGCGCTGCGCTTTGAACAGCCTGGGATCGAGTTGATGGCGGGCAAGCAATTTGTAGAATTCGGTGCGGTTGCGCTTGGCGAGCCGCGCCGCCCGCGTCACGTTGCCCTCGGCGATCTTGAGCAGTTGCGCCAGGTAGTCGCGCTCGAAATTTCTGCGCGCCTCCTCGAACGAGGCGAATTCGCTTTGCTGGTGCTGGATCGCCTGCTGCACCAGCGAGGACGGGATCAGGTGCGTCGTGCACAGCGCGACCGATTGCTCGACGACGTTGTAGAGCTGGCGCACGTTGCCCGGCCAGGCGGCGCCGACCAGCAGTTCCAGCGCCTCGGGCGCGAAACCGTTGATGGCTTTCTTGTATTTTCCGGCAAGCACGGAAAGAAAATGGTTGGCGAGCAGCGGAATGTCCTCGCGCCGCTCGGCCGAGCGGCGGCAGCGTGAGGGCCACCACGTTCAGCCGGTAGAACAGATCCTCGCGGAAACTGCCCGCCGCCATCCCGGCCTCGATGTTGCGATGGGTCGCGGAAATCACGCGCACATCGATATCGAAACTTTGCGTCGATCCGACCGGCCGGACCTGCCGTTCCTGCAGCACGCGCAGCAGCTTGACCTGCAGCGCGACCGGCATATCGCCGATTTCATCGAGGAAAAGCGTGCCCTTGTCTGCCGCCTGAAACAGGCCCTTGTGATCGCGGGTCGCGCCGGTGAACGCGCCTTTGACGTGGCCGAACAACTCGGACTCCAGCAACGGCTCCGGAATCGCCCCGCAATTGATCGCAACGAACGGATGGCCCCGCCGCGGGCTGGCGTCGTGTATGGCCCGTGCCAGCAGCTCTTTGCCGGTGCCCGATTCGCCGTAAATGAACACGCTCGCGTCGCTGTCGGCGACGAGGCGCGCCTTGGCCAGCATGTTGTCCATCACCGGATTGCGGGTGATGATCTGCCTGCGCCAGTCCTGGTCGCCGGCGCCGTCAGCGGCCGGCGCCGAACCGCCGGTCAAGGCAAGCGCCCGCTCGATCTCGGCGAGCAGGACTTTGGCATCGAACGGCTTGGTGAGATAGCCGAACACGCCGCGCTTCACGGCCGAGACGGCATCGGGAATCGTCCCGTGCGCGGTGAGAATGATCACCGGCAACGCCGGGTTGGCCGAGCAGATCGATTCGAACAGCGCCATGCCGTCCATCCCGCTCATCCTGAGATCGGTGACGACGAGCCCGGGGCGCACGACGCTCAGGCTTGCCAGCGCCTGTTCGGCGCTCGCCGCAACGGTGACGGCGTAGCCGGCGGCGGTGAGCCGGATCTCCATCAGGCGCAGCAAATCGGGGTCGTCATCGACGACGAGAATATTCTTGCGGGTAGTGGTCATGGGTTCCGTCATCGTTTCCTCACATTGCTCTGATCGCGCTCGCTCAGGCTGCGCTCCAGCGACTTGAGCGCATCCAGCTTGTGCTGCAGGTCCTGCACGTTGCCGTCGAGCCTTTTCTGTTCCTGGATGTGCGCCGAAAGCAAAAACGCCAGTCCATGCAGCGGCGCCCGCTGGTTCTTCGCGACCGGCTCGAGCAGTTCCAGCGCGCGGGGCCCGTCGTTGAATGGCGTATTGGGCTGGGACAGCACCATTGCCAGACGCACGCGGTTGAATTCCGAACGCGCCCTGGCGTACGCCTGGCGCACATTGTCATGCTCTTTGCCGAGCTCGGCGACCGGCAGTCCCTTGATGTACTGGAAATACAGCAACAGGCTCTCGACATCGGAGGCCGGCCGCGGCGCGGCGGGTTTGACCCAGGGCTCGGTGCCGGCAGTCTCGATGTCGCGCAGCACCCCGCAGCCGGCAAGCGCAAGCATGGTCAGCGCGAGCAGCGCCGCGCGGCTCATGCCGCCGCCTCCGCCTGGGCGAGCGGCAGCCTGACCCGGAAGCGCGCACCCGGCGTTTCATCGACAACCTCCACGCTGCCACCGTGCGCGGCGACATACTCTTTGACTACCGACAAGCCGATGCCGGTGCCCTTGACCAGCCCCGCGGCATTGGCCCGTCCCTGGTAAAACGGGTCGAAAACGCGAACGCGGTCCGCGGGCGCAATACCCGGACCTTCGTCGCTCACGTCGAGCACGAGTTGCGCCCCTTCGCTGCGCGCCGCGACTGCAATGGCCCCGTTCGCGGGTGAGAATTTGATCGCGTTGGACATGAGATTATCGAGAATGGCCCTCAGCTTCTCGAAATCCGCGGCGAGCGTCACATCGTCCGCCTCGACTTCGAGCTTGAGGTTCCTGGCTCTGATTGCGAGTTTCTGATCGTCGGCGACGCGGTCGATCACGTGCCTGATGTTCAGCGGATTCAGCTCCAGCGCAACCTTGTGGAACTGGATCGCGCCATAACTGAGCAGGTCCTCTATCTGCCTCTGCAATTCTATACTGTTATGGCGCAGGATTTCCGCTATTTCGCGCTGTTCGGGACCGAGCTTGCCGACCACTTCGTCAGACAACAGCTCCGCGCCCTCGCGCAATGCGGTGAGCGGCGTCTTCAGTTCGTGGGAAACCTGCCGCAGAAAGCGGTTCTTCTGCTGCTCGAGATCGAGCAGCCTGCGGCGCATCCACTCCAGGCGTTCGCCCAGGTACTGCAGATCCTCCGGTCCGCTCACCTCCACCGCGGTGTTGAATTCGCCGCCGCCCAGGCGCCGGATTGCCGAGTCGATCTGCCGGATCGGCCGCGCGATCAGGATGGTAAACCCGGCCACCAGAAAGATCACCGCCGGGATCAACGCGAGCAGCTGCCAGAGAGTGATGCGCTGTGCCCGCGCGGCGGTTGCGCGCATGGACTCGGCTTCACGGTCGATCAGTTCGTTGCTGCGCGCCGTGATGACCTGCGCGCGGTCCGAAAGCCCGATGAAGCCGGTGACGGCTTTTTTCAGTTGCGGCGCCTTGGCCGCGGCATCCGAAAGCACGGCAAAGATAGCCTCCTCGCCGCGCACGATTTCCGCGAGCGCACTCGTCTGTTCCTGGTCGAACGGCAGCGACGAAAACTGCGCCGCCGTGTCGAGAAACTGCTTGCGAATGATTGCGTAGGTCTCGAGCAGCGAACGGTCGCCCAGGATCACCATCTGACGCGCGCTGCGTTCCATCGCCGTGAGCAGCTCGGCAAGCTGGCGGCTGCTTTGCGTCGCCTGCGCCGCCTGGTAGACGGCCCGCTGGCTGCGGTTGACCAGGCGGTCGATCGAAATGGCGTTATTGATCAGCGCAAAAATCAGCGGCAGCGCCACCAGCGCGAACCCGACCAGCAGCAGTTTGAGAAACGATCGGGGATAATAGAACCGCATCATGTGGAAAGAGTAACGTTGGTGAGATGGCGGCGGCAACCGTGCCGCCAGCCGGCCGTGACAAAAGTCACACTCCGGACGGCGCGCCGCCAGCAAGCGGCGCCTTCGATGCCCGCACCGCCGGGCCGGCTAAGAATCCGGGACAGCGCGGCAGACCGGGGCCGCCGCCGTTTCCGGGAAAGAGAAATGTCGCTGCTTCAGATCAACCCTCGGCCAGCTTCTTGTTCTTGGCTTCGAGCGTCTTGATCAGCCCATCGATGCCCGAGCGGCTGATTTCGGTGTTGAACGAACCGCGGTAATTGGTCACCAGGCTCAGGTTCTCCACCACCACGTCATAGACTTTCCAGCCGGACGGCGTCTTCTCCATGCGGTAATCGATGGGAATCGGCTGCCGCCCCGGTTCCTTGACCAGCGTCTTCACGGTGACGTCGTCATCCCCCGGCTTGACCGGCGCCGGTTTCACTTCCACGGTCTGATTGGCGTTGGAAGCCTGGCTCAATGCAGTGGTATAGGTGCTCACCAGCAGCGAGCGGAATGCGTTCTCGAGGGCTTTCTTCTGCGCCGGATTGGCCTCGCGCCACGCGCGGCCCACTGCGAGCTGCGTCATCCTCTGAAAATCGAAATTCGGCAATACCTTCTTTTCCGCCAGATCGTGCAAAGTGTTCTTGTCCTTGTTCTGCTTGATCACCGACAGCACTTCGTCGACCGTCGATTTCACCAGCGCGTCGGGCAATGTCTCCGCCGCCTGAACGGCGAACGCCACGAACAACGCAAGAAAACCCAAAGTGCGCGCAAACATCTTCATGAACTGACCCCTTGTGCTGACAATATTATCAATTACAGCCGACCTGGCTGCCGCGCTTCCCGCCCGCTTTTTACAATCGGCCGTCGTTACCATGATAGTAACAACTGCTGAGGCTTTAGTAATCGTTTTCATGAGCATCGTTCCGCTTCCGGTTCATCCATTATCCGGCCATAGGGGTGCAATCATTGTGCCAGCCGAAACTTATGGAGAAAAATCAGCGGGTTGGGATGCGGATGCGAATCTTTTCCACAGCGGAAACTGTCGCCCGATCACGACACTCGCGGTGCGTCGATGGTCGATTTGTTTGCGTTTCAAATGCTTCGGCTGTCACAGCTTCCCGACAACCGCGGCATAATCTGTTCTTTAAACGTAAGTGCCGTCGATTCGCCAGCTGCACAAAAGGGGACAGCATGAAATTAATGCGCTACAGCCGCAAACACGAGCCGACTGCGCTCGCGCGCCTCGGCGTGCTGGTCGGGAAGGATCTCGTCGCCGATCTGCGCGCGGGTTATGCCATGTATCTGGTCGAGGAAACGCTGAATCACAAGGGGCGGGAGCTGGCGGCGATTTACATGCCGGGCTATCTCGCGCAGTTTCTGTACGTGGGCGAACCGGCGTGGCTCGCGCTGGGCGATGCCTATCCCTACCTCGACCGCCTCGTGGAGACCACGCCCGACGCCGCGGGACTCGCGGGCGAGGAAATGTTCATTCCGCTCGACGAATGCCGGCTCTATGCGCCGCTGCGGCCGTCCAAGCTGATCGCGATCGGCCGCAACTATCCCGGCTACACCAAGAACCCCGGCAAGCAGGGCGGGTCGGTGCCGGCCGGATTCATCAAGACCACCTCGTCCGTCGTTGGTCCGGGCCGCGACATCCTCAAACCGCCCGTCTGCAAGGAGCTCGACCACGAAACCGAGCTCGCGGTGGTGATCGGCAAGAAATGCAAGCACGTGCGCGAGGAAGACGCCTACGACGTGGTCGCCGGCTACACCATCGTCAACGACATCACCGCGCGCGACGTCGGCAAGCTCGAGCGCGAAGGCGGACACCTGTTTCTCGGCAAGACCTACGACACCTTCGCCCCGATGGGGCCGTGGGTGGCGACGCGCGACTCGATCCCCGATCCCATGCACCTGCGCATCACCACGCGCGTCAACGGCGAATTGCGCCAGGATGGCAACACCAAAGACATGATCTGGTCGATCCCCAAGCTGATCGCCTACATGTCGCAGATCACGCTGAATCCGGGCGACATCATTTCCACCGGTTCGCCCGGCGGCGGCGGACTCTCCAATCCGGATTGGCTGCTGAAAGCGGGAGACGTGATCGAGGCGGAGATCGAGGGGATCGGCGTGCTCAAGAACGCGGTGATCGATGAGCCTGCGGCCTAGAACTTCAAAAACAATTTGCCGCCAAGGCCGCCAAGCACGCCAAGAAAAGCGAGAACAGAAAATTAGATCAGATGTCCCTAAGAACACTTAGGCCTATCCGGGCTCGCGGCCGGAAGATGGCCATCGCCGTTGTTTTTATTAATATTTTCTCGTTGATTCCTGTCGCTGCTCATCTGCGTGCCGTCAAGCGGGTATTAGAAAGAATCCATCGGCCGTTTCATTTGATTTTCTTGGCGTGCTTGGCGGCCTTGGCGGCTCATAGTTTTTGCGATGCTTGAGTTCACCTGCGAGTTGATTAAGCGCCGCGAGCAGCGCCGCCGGCATCGGCACGCCGTTCTTCAGCCGGTCCGCGCGCGCGGCATGCGAGCCCTCGCCGGGAATGTGGATGCGGTCCACGCCCGGCAGCTTCCTCGAATTGCGGATGTCGCGGACCAGCACATCGACCGCCGTCCTGAATTCCGCGAGCGGCTGGAACGCTTCGACGTTGATCGCGACGATCGCGTGGCCGGTATTGGTCGGCGTCGTGTCGTCGGCGTTGAAATCCACGACGTCCTTGCCCATCGCCGCGCCGTTCAATGTGCCGGCCAGCAGGCCGAAGATCAGCGCGAGACCGTAGCCCTTGTAACCGCCGATCGGCAGCAGGAAGCCTTCGTTCGAACGCTTGGGATCGGTGAGCGGCCTGCCCTCGCGATCCATCATCCAGCCTTCGGGCATCATCTCGCCGCGCTGCGCCTTGGTCTTGACCTTGCCGTACGCGGCGACCGTGGTCGCCATGTCGAGCACGAGGGACTGCTCTTCGCCGGCCGGGATCGCCACCGCGATCGGATTGGTCGACAGCAGCATGTCGATGCCGCCCCACGGCGGCAGGTGGTTGGCATTGCCCACCGCGAGATACAGCCCGACCATGCCGTGCGCCAGCGGCATGCTCGGCGTAAAGCGACGCCGGCCCCGCGTGATTGCTCCACTTGACGCCGACCCACGCCACGCCGGCGGTCTTCGCCTTCTCGATCGCCTTCTCGGTGGCAAAACGCATCACCAGATGCCCCATGCCGTTGTCGCCGTCGACGAGCGCCATGCCCGCGGCTTCGCGCGCTACCTTGATCTTCGGCTTGACGTTGACGGCCCCGCCCTTGATGCGGCGGATGTACTGCGGCAGCCGGAAAATGCCGTGGCCTTCGGAGCCCTGCACGTCGGCGCGCGTCATCATTTCGCCGATGATTTTCGCGTCGGCGGCCGGCACATCGACCGCTTCCATGGCGCGGGCAATGAACGCTTCCAGTTGTTTCGCCGAGAGCCGGCGGGCGGGAGATGAGGTATCAGCCATGCTTCTTTCTACGATTTCACGATTCACGATTTACGATTTACGATTTACGGCTTTTCGGCGGAATAATCGGCAACATCAGGTACGACGCCATCTTCCCGCCCGTATGCACGGTATTCACGCCGCCGGTATTGTAGGCGGCCGGATAGTGCAGGTACGGCGCCGAACCGATGCCGTCGCGCGGCTGGATGTCGAGCCGGATGCGGTGGCCTTTCCTGAACACCATGCAGGCGGGCCAGATCTCGATCTCGCATTCGACCGGCTCGCCGGGCTTCAGCCACCACCGCTCGTCGTGCGCGTGATACGGCCGGTACGGCAGCGAGCGTTTCGGATCGAGCTTGCGGTGCGATGCGCGCAGCCACCCTTTCGCCACCGGGATCGGCTGTCCCTGCTGCCCGACTTCCCAGACGTCCTTGCCGTCGCGTCCGATGTTGCGGATGGTGGCGAAGATGTCCATGTCCTTCTGCGTGCTCGAGACCCACAGCACGAGCTTGATCGGGCCGGTCACTTCGGTGTCCTGTTTCATCGGTTCGGTTTCGAACGCGATGCCGGTGCGGTGCATGCTGCCCGCCTGCAGCATCGTCGAAGAGGCCGAGGCCACGCCGGCATGCGAGGTGCCGGTGGCCGAGTAGGAAATCTTCTCCTCTTTCTTCGGCGCCGCGTTCAGCAGCCCGCCCTCGACGCCCATCGGGTCGGCCGACGGCGCCTTGCGCTCGGCGCGCAGATAGAATTTCGTCCATTGCGTGCGCTTGAGCGGCCACTCGTTTTCGAAGCGGAACTTGTAGTCGTTCATGGTGCCGCCGCCGGTGCGGATCATGAGCTTCACCGGCGGCTCGTCCATGATCCCGGTGTCGATGCCTTTCAGCCAGTAATCGAACCACCGCAACTGGTCCCTGCGCCCTTCCTCGGTGTAGAACGCGTGGTAATGCGTGCCGGTGTGGATGCGCAGTTTCTTGTGCTTCGATGCGGCACGCATGAAGCCTTCGACGTTGCCGCGCAGGTGCAGATTGTGCCCGCTCCAGTTGCCGGCGCTGAACACCGGCACCTTGATCTTGTCCCACTGCGCGCTGCGGTTGTCCCAGTAACCGAGAGTCGAGACTGTGCCGCATGTAGTTCCACAGCCGCTCGTTGTGGAAGGCGTCGGGGTTGTACTCCTGCGGATCGCCGAGCAGGTGGTGCGCCATCTGCGTCGCGTACCACGTCGCGAGATAGTAGAGCTGGAAAATGCCGCCGTGGTAGACCGCGTCGCGGTACGCATCGCCGTAGCCCTCCCACGGGATGATCGCCTTGAGCGAGGGCGGCTGCAATCCCGCCACCCGCCACTGCGTCGTCGCGTGATAGGAAATTCCCGACGTGCCGATCTTGCCGGTGCACCATTTCTGTTTCGCCGACCATTCGATCGCGTCATAGAAATCGAGCGTCTCCTGCCAGCCGCCCGGGTCGGACTGGCCGGGCGACTTGCCGGAGCCCCGCGTATCCACCCGCACGCACGCGTAACCGCGCGGCACCCACCACAGCGGATTCACGGTCTCCCAGCTCATGTACGGATTGGCTTTTTCCTCGAGGTCGGCGGGCGGCACCCACACCTTGTCCTTCTGATAGGAGCTGATGTTGAGAATCGCCGGAACCTTGCCTCCCCCTTTCGGGCGGATAGATGTCCGCATAGAGGATCGCGCCGTCCCGCATCGGGATCGCAACGTCCTTCTCGATGACCATCGCCTGGCCGGACTCGAGGGTTACTTCGGTCTTCGTGCTCGCAAACATGAATGCTCCGGCTGGTTGTCGGGATCTGTGCGTACGGCGGGTTCAGTCGAGACTTGACGTTGCCGTCCTTGATGATTTTTTGCCAGCGGTGCATCTCGGACAGCACATAGGAGTTGAACTCGGCCGGCGATTCGCTGAGGCTGACCGGGATGAGCCGTTTTGACAGCATGCCCTCCGCATCCAGTTCCTTCATCGATGCGATGATGGCGGCATAGATCTTGGCGATGACCGCCGGCGGCGTGTGGGCGGGCGCGAAAATGCCGTTCCAGTTCAGGCTGCCGATACCGGGAAATCCGGCCTCGGCCATGGTGGGCACGCTGGGCAGCTCGGATATGCGCTTTTCGGACGTGACCGCATAGGCCTTGACCTGTCCCGCGCGCACCGCGCCGATGATTGGAGGCGACGTTGGACTCGGTGATGCTGATGTCGCCGCGCAGCAGCGCGGGCAGCGTCTCGCCCGCGCCTTTCGACGGCAGGTGCACCATTTTCACTCCCGCGGCCGCGGTCAGCGCCAGCATGTCGAGGTGGGAGTACGAACCGAGCGGCGCCTGATAATTGAGCTGGCCGGGCCGGCTCTTGGCGTACGCAAGCGCCTCTTTCAGCGTATTGGCCGGCATTTTCGGGCTGCCGAGGATGAAATTCGGGATCGCCACCAGCTTCGTCACGCCGGTAAGGTCCTTGATCGCATTGACCTTGGTCCGCTTGGCGAACAGGATCGGATTGATCGAATTGGTGGAAATGTTGCCGACCAGCAGCGTGTAGCCGTCGGGCTGCGCCTGCGCCACGAGTTCCACCGCGATGTTTCCGGCCGCGCCCGCGCGGTTGTCCACGACGACCTGCTGTCCGAGGCGTTTGGTCAGCTTGGGCTCGAGTATGCGCGCGATGATGTCGGTCGCGCCGCCCGGCGCGAACGGGATCACGAGCCGTATCGGCCGTTCCGGATAATTCTGCGCCGGGCTCTGCGCAGCATTGGCGGCGCGCCCGCCGCGAATAACGCAACCCCAGCAGACTGAACAAGCGAAACATGGTCATCCTCCTCCACGTGGTGAATCGGCGCCGGACCGGCGGTCCGGCACAAGTGAAACCGGAATCAGGGCTGCAGGCTGCAAGTTTAGACGCGCCCTCCGCCATTAGTCCAGAAGAACACACCGTATTCCTGTTCAGGCCGCGCGGCGGGCACGTTCAATCACGATGCTCTTCGAGTTCGACCAGCGCGCCCAGGAAATCCCGCGGGATGCACAAAAGCGATGGGCTCGCCGTGCACGTTTTTCTGCGGCCTGCCGTCGCCCAGCACGCGCACGCCCTGTTCGCCGAGCGCGCGGGCCGCGTCTTCCACGCTGTCGACGCCGAGGCAGAAATGGTGGATGCCGCCGGCGGGATTGCGCTCGAGAAACTTCGACACCGGCGAATCGGGGCGCGACGGCTCCATCAGTTCGATTTTCGCGTTGCCGAGTTCGACGTAAGCGAGCCGCACGCCCTGCTGCTCGTTGACTTTCACCTCGCCCAGCGTGAGCCCGTAGACCTCCCGGAGCCGCCTGCCCGCGGCATCGAGGCTGGGCACGACGATCGAAACATGGCTCAGTCCGGTGATCATCAGATCCGTCCTTTCGCTGCCTGGTCAGATCACGCCGGCGCCGCGCAACTCGGCGATGCGCGCGCCGGCAAGCCCCAGTTCGTCCCGCAACACTTCCTCGGTATGCTGGCCCAGCAGCGGCGGCGCGCGCCGCACCGACGTCGGCGTGCCGCCGAACTTGAACGGCGTGCCGATGAGCCTGAGCGCGCCGGCGGTCGGGTGCTCCACCGTCTCGATCATGGCGCGCGCCGCGGTATGCGGATCATCGAACGCCTGTTTCACGCTGTTGATGCGCCCGCACGGCACGCCGGCCGCCTTCAGCATGTCGACCCAGCTCTGCGCGGCGCCCGTCTTGAGCGTCGCCGGCAATCATGCCGTCGAGCAGTTCGCGATGGGCGACGCGGTCGCGGTTCTTGATGAAACGCGCATCCTGCGCCCATTCCGGATGGCCGATGGCCGCGGCGAACTTGGCGAACTGCGCGTCGTTGCCGACCGCCACCGCCATCATGCCGTCGCTGGTCGGATACGTCGTGTAGGGCACGATGCTCGGATGGCCGTTGCCGTAGCGCCCGCCGTCGCGCCCGGCGCCGAGATAATTGGCCGCGACGTTGGCCAGCATGAACAGGCTCGTTTCGTAGAGCGAGAGTTCGAGATGCTGGCCGCGGCCGGTGCGCTGGCGCGCATGCAGCGCGCCGAGGATCGCATTCGAAGCGAGCATGCCGGTGCACACGTCGACGAGCGCGACGCCGTGCTTGGTCGGCGGGCCGTCCTGCGGACCGGTGATGCTCATCAGCCCCGACTCGGCCTGCAGGATGAAGTCGTAGCCCGGCAACCCGCCTTTCGGCCCGTTCGCGCCGTAGCCGGTGATCGAGCAGCGGATGACCTGCGGCGCGTTCGCTTCGAGCCAGGCATCGGTGAAGCCCCACTTCTCGAGCGTGCCGACCTTGAAATTCTCGACCAGCACGTCGCTCTTCCTGATCAGCGCGGCAAGGATCTCCTGCCCCGCCGGCACCGCCATGTTGAGCGTGACCGAGCGCTTGTTGCGGTTGAGCCCGAGGAAATAAGCCGCCTCGCCCTCGACGAACGGCGGCCCCCAGCTGCGCGTGTCGTCGCCCGTGCCCGGCGGTTCGACCTTGATCACGTCGGCGCCCATGTCGCCGAGCATCATGGTGCACAGCGGCCCGGCGAGGATGCGCGTGAGATCGAGAACGCGTATGCCGTCGAGCGCGCCTGCCGGATTTTTCAGAACCCATCACAAGCCCTTACCGCAAAAACCCAAAAAGATTGAACCGCCAAGGCCGCCAAGGCGCCAAGAAATTCAAAAAATAACTAATGACTTAACCGTGCTCTCGAGGCATACTGCGCCGCATCAATAGCGTCGCATCTCGAACAGGATTGGATTTCGATCTGCTCTATTTGGCCGCCATTGGTGGATTGTCTGTTCTTCTTGGCGTCTTGGCGTCTTGGCGGTTCAGTTTTATTTCTTTCTTTCGCCGCATCGACGGCGGCGCGTTCAGGTCCCGCTCGCAGCCGTCGACGTATTTTTCCAGCTCCCGCTTGTCGCGCATGCGGAATTTCTGGAAATCGGGCTTGCGCCCGGCCAGGAACGCCTCCATGCCCTCCTTCGCTTCCTCCGAGCCCCACACATGCGCGAGCAGTTCCATGCCGTGCTGCCACGACGCGTACAGGTTGTCGGACTCGAAATTGAGCGATCTTCTTGGTCATGCGCAGCGTGAGCGCGCTGTGGCCCTTCATGGTCTCGCACCACTTGAGCGTTTCCTTGAGCAAGTCCTTCTGCGGCACGCATTTGTTGATGAGGCCGACTTCGACCGCCTCCTTCGCGCCGAAGCGGCGCGCGCAGAAAATCATTTCGCGCGCGAGCCGCTCGCCGATGATGCGCGGCAGGTATTGGGTCGCGCCCACCGTCGGACAGGCGCCGACCTTGGCGCCGGTCTGGCCCAGCACCGCGTTTTCCGAGGCAATCACCAGGTCGCACCACAGCGCAAGCTCATGCCCGCCGCCCATGCACCAGCCGTTGACCATCGCGATCACCGGGATCGGCAGGCCGCGGATCGTCATCGCCACACCGAGCATGCGGTCGTTCCACATGTAGGCATTGGTGAAGTTGAGGCGCTTCATGGCATAGAAGTCGCCGCCCGCCGAAAACGCCTTGTCGCCGGCGCCGGTCACCACCGCGCACACGATCGACGGGTCTTCGCGCGTCGACTTGAGCGCGTCGATCATTTCGTCGAGCGTCTGCTCGCGGAACGCATTCAGCACGCGCGGGCGGTTGATCGTCACCCACGCGACCTGGTTTTTCACCTCGAAGAGGATGTCGTTGTATTTCCGCTTTGTGGACTTTTTTCGCGCAGCAGGCATGTCGTTCCCCGGATGATTGGTTGGACGCATAGAGACAGCCTCGAATTTTACCACCAGGCGCATGCGCAATTGACAACCTCCGGCGCGCCGACTATCGTGCAAGAAAAATGCTGCGGCACAGTCCCCGCCTGCGGCCACAACGTACACTTCGAAGGAGACAGACAATGCACAGAATCGGCAGTGTTCTCGGTTTGCTTCTTGTTCTTGTCCTGGCGCCAACCTGCGATGCGCTGGCCCAGGCCTATCCCACCAAGCCGATCCGCATCATCGTGCCGTTTGCGGCGGGCGGACCGACCGACACCCATTCGCGCTGGGCGGCGCAGTACCTGAACGCCGCGTTCGGGCAGCCGGTGATCGTCGAGAATCGCGGCGGCGCGGGCGGCATCATCGGCACCGAGGCGGTGGCCAAGGCCGCCCCCGACGGCTACACCCTGCTCGGCGGCAACCCCGGCCCGCTCACCATCGCGCCGAGCGCGCGCAAGCATCTGGCCTATGACCCGCTCAAGGACTTCGCGCCCATCATCCTCATCGCGAAAAGCGCGAGCTGCATGTGCGTGCATCCGAACGTGCCGGCGCGAAATCTCAAGGAGTTCATCGCCCTTGCCAAGAAGAGCCCGGGCAGGATCAATTACGCGACGCCGGGCGTTGGAACCGTAGGGCATTTCGCCATCGAGAGTTTCGCCACCCTGGCCGGCATCAAGATGAACATGGTGCCGTACAAGGGTGCTGCGCTCTACCTCACCGATCTCATGGCCGGCTACATCGATTACGCCCAGGTCCAGGTCGCGCAGGCCGCGCCATACGTGGCCAGCGGCAGGCTGCGCGCGCTCGGCGTCACCGGCTCCAAGCGTTCGCCCCACCTGCCCAACGTGCCGACCGCGGAGGAGCAGGGAATGAAAGGCTGGACCAGCTATAACTGGAACGGCATCCTCGCGCCCGCCGGCACGCCGCAGCCGATCATCGACAGGATTTATGCCGTGCTGAGCAAACCGCTTCACGATCCGGCCACGCGCAAGCAGCTCGAAGCCCTCGGCTACGAAGTGTCCGGCGACGGGCCGGCGGAATACGCGGCCTTTCATGAAGGCGGAAACGACAACCTGGGCAAACACCGCCAAGAAAGCGGGCATCCCCAAGATCTAGAGCAGCCCCGATCAGGTCGGCCCCGCGCAAGCGGGGACCCGTTCACAGTTTGGATATCCCGAATGCCCGTGTTCGCGGGCATGACGGAATCATTTTTTTAATCAATCGCATCCTCGAGGAAAAAATGGCCAAAGATCCCGTGTATTTCATGTATTTTCCCGGCAACTACCGGTGGTCGGCGGGGTTCATCAACATGCTGAGTTCGGCGCCCTACGGCGGCGCGGAAATCGGCGAGCTGCACAAGATCGGCACCCTGCTCAAAGACAAGGCGCCGGAGGACGACGACGCCTGGTTCGATGCCTGCGTGAAAGTCGCCGACGGCGTGCGCGCCCATGCCGACCGGTTCGAGAAGGGCGGCCACCGCCACTCCGCGGCCCACGCCTATCTGCGCGCGTGCAACTACTACCAGATGGGCGAGCGCTTCCGCACGCCGAAGGACAAGAAGGCGCTCGATGCCTTCCGTGCCGGCGTCGAGTGCTTCCATCGCCATGCGGCGCTCACCGACGTCAAGATCGAAATCGTCGAAGTGCCGTTCGAAGGCGGCAGCCTGCCCGGCTATTTCGTGCACGCGCAGAATACGAAGGCGAAACGCGCGCCGTGCGTCGTGTTTTTCGACGGGCTCGACGTCACCAAGGAAATCCAGTACATGCGGGGCGTGCCCGACCTCATCAAGCGCGGCATTTCAGTGCTGGTGATGGACGGCCCCGGCACCGGCGAGGCCATCCGTTTCCGGGAACAGTATCTGCGCTACGATTACGAGGTCGCGGGATCGGCGTGCATCGACTATCTGGAAAAGCGCAACGACGTCGACCCGAAGAAAATCGGCATCGTCGCCATCAGCCTCGGCGGCTATTACGCGCCGCGCTGCGCGGCGATGGATCCCCGCTACGCGGCATGCATCGCGTGGGGCGCGCAATGGGACTACCACGCGACGTGGAAAAAGCGCATCGACGCGCAGTTCAAGACGTCGCTGTCGGTGCCGGGCCACCATATCATGTGGATACTGGGTGTCGACTCGCTCGACGCGGCGCTGAAGACGCTGGAGCCGTTCAAGCTCGACGGCGTGATGCAGAAAATGCGCTGCCCGTTCCTGCTGGTCCACGGCGCCGAGGACGAGCAGATCCCGCTCGCCGACGCGCAGAAGCAGTTCGACGCCTGCGGCTCGAAGGACAAGACGTTCCGCGTCTACACCGCGGAGGAAGGCGGCTCGCAGCACTGCCAGCGCGATTACCTGACGCTGGTGGTCGCCGACATGTGGAACTGGTTCGAGGACAAACTCGTCCGTGCCTGACGGACGGGTTTTTTACAGCGGGAAGATTTTGGATGAGTTGACGGATCGCCGTTGATCAGGAGTTTGTCGGGGTCAAGACCGCCAAACTTCTCGCCAGCAATAAAATGTAAAGAAATGTAACAGGCCACCGCCATCGGGACAAAGTTGTATATTTCCCATTCGGGTCCCGGCCGGCGCCGGGACCCGGAAGGCGGTTCAGGCTCCCAATCCGGCAAGCGAACTCATCGTTTCCCGCGCACCCGTTCAGAATCCGGGGCAAGGCCGGCGTCGCCGTATGACCAATCCGCTTTGGAGACAGGATGAAGCTGCAGGTTCGAATTCTCGCGGCGCGATGCGCCGATGCACGCCTGCGCGCGACCGCGCTGGCCGGCGCCGTCGTCGTTGCGCTGGCGTTGGCGCTCGCAGGATGCTCCGGGAAAAGCTCCGGCGCCGCCGAAAAGAAAGCCGGCGGCGGCCCCGCGGTGCCGGTGGTGATCGCGCCGGTCGTCACCAAAACCATGCCGCTGCGCATCCAGGCGATCGGCAACGTCGAGCCGTACGCGACGGTTGCCATCAAGGCGCGCATCGACGGCCAGATCGTCAAGGTCTTCTTCACCGACGGGCAGGAGGTGGCCAAGGGGCAGCCGCTGTTCCAGCTCGATCCGCGATCGTTCGAGGCCTCGCTCCAGCAAAGCGAGGCCGCGCTCGCGCGCGACAAGGCGCAACTCGCGCATGCGCGCGCGCAGGAGCAGCGCTACCAGGACCTGCTGCAGAAGAATTTCATTTCGAAAGACGCCTACGCCCAGTTCCGCACCAATGTCGATACCGCGGAAGCCACGGTCCGCGGCGATGCGGCGGCAGTGGAAAACGCCCGGCTGCAGCTCGAATACGCCACGATCCGTTCGCCGATCGCCGGGCGCACCGGCAAGATCATGATCCAGCTCGGCAATCTGGTTAAGGCCAACGACACCAACCCGCTGGTGGTGATCAACCAGGTTTCTCCGGTCTACGTGAGCTTCGCGGTGCCCGAACAGGACCTTACGGAAATACGCAGATACATGGCGGCGGGCAAGCTGCCGGTGCAGGCGCGGCTGGCGGATTCCAGCGCCGCGCGCCGAGGGCGAACTCGCCTTCATCGACAACGCCGTGGACATGACCACCGGCACGGTGAAGCTGCGGGCGATTTTCCAGAACAAGGACCGGGCCTTGTGGCCGGGCCAGTTCGTGACCACGATCGTCACCCTGCATGAGCAGCCGGGCGCCATCGTGGTGCCGTCGCAGGCGGTGCAGACCGGCCCCAAAGGACAGTATGTCGTATGTGGTCAAGCCCGACCTTTCCGCCGAGATGCGCGATGTCGTGGTCGACCGCGCCGAAGGCGCGGAAAGCGTGATCGCCAAAGGGCTTGCGGCCGGAGAGCGGGTGGTCACCGTCGGGCAGCTGCGGCTCGTTCCGGGAATCAAGGTCAAGCCCCAGGCCGGGCCAGACGCTTCATGAATATCTCGGAGCTGTTCATCCGGCGGCCGGTCATGACCGGCCTGGTCATGATCGGCATCCTGATGTTCGGCATCATGAGCTACCGCCTGCTGCCGGTGGCCGCGCTGCCCAACGTCGATTTCCCGACCATCCAGGTATCGGCGACCCTGCCCGGCGCCAGCCCCGAGACCATGGCCTCGGCCGTGGCCACGCCGCTCGAGAAGCAGTTCTCGACCATCGCCGGGCGTCGATTCGATGACCTCGTCGAGCACGCTCGGGCACCACGCAGATCACGCTGCAGTTCTCGCTCGACCGCAACATCGACGCCGCCGCCCAGGACGTGCAGTCGGCGATTTCGCTCGCGCAAAAGCAGCTGCCGCCGACCATGACCATCCCGCCGTCGTACCGCAAGGTGAACCCGGCGGATGCGGCAATCTTCTATCTCGCGCTCACCTCGCGACACCCTGCCGCTGTCGGAGGTCGACGAATATGCCGAAACCCTGCTCGCGCAGCGCATCTCGACCATCAGCGGGGTCGCGCAGGTCCAGGTCTTCGGCAGCCAGAAATACGCGGTGCGCGTGCAGCTCGATCCCAAGGCGCTCGCCTCGCGCGGCATCGGGCTCGACGAGGTGCGCCAGGCGATCGGCCAGCACAACGTCAACCTGCCGACCGGCACGCTGTACGGCGAGCACCGCGCCTTTACGCTGCAGGCGACCGGACAGCTCAACGACGCCGCCGCCTACCGGCAGCTGATCGTGGCCTACCGCAACGGCTCGCCGGTGCGGCTCGGCGACCTCGGCCAGCGTGATCGACAGCGTGCAGACCGACAAGGTGGCGGCCTGGTACAACGGCGAGCGCGGCATCGTGCTCGCGATCCAGCGCCAGCCCGGCACCAACACCATCGAAGTCGTCGACGCCATCAGGAAGCTGCTGCCGGTGTTCCGCGCGCAGATCCCCGCCGGCGTCAACATCGACATCCTCTACGACCGCTCGGAGTCGATCCGCGAGTCGGTCCACGACGTGCAGTTCACGCTGGTGCTGGCGCTGGCGCTGGTGGTGATGGTGATCTTCCTGTTCCTGCGCAACCTCTCGGCAACCGTCATCCCGAGCCTGGCGCTGCCGATGTCGATCATCGGCACGTTCTCGATCATGTACCTGCTCGGCTACAGCCTGGACAACCTGTCGCTGATGGCGCTGACGCTGTGCGTCGGCTTCGTCGTCGACGACGCGATCGTGATGCTGGAAAACATCTCGCGCCACCTGGAGATGGGCAAGAGCGCGATGCAGGCGACGCTCGACGGCTCGAAGGAAATCGTCCTTCACCATCCTGTCGATGACGCTGTCGCTCGCGGCGGTGTTCATCCCGGTGCTGTTCATGGGCGGCGTGCTCGGCAGGCTGCTGCACGAGTTCGCGGTGACCATCATGGCGGCGGTGCTGGTGTCCGGGTTCGTGTCGCTGACGCTGACGCCGATGCTGTGCAGCCGCGGTCCTCCGGTCGCATCACGGCGAGCGGCATGGCCGGCTCTACATGCTGAGCGAGCGCATTTTCGACGGCATGCGGGATGTCTACGACGTCAGCCTCAAGGCGGCGCTGCGCCACCGGCGCCTGGTGATGGCGCTGTTCCTGGCCATCGTGGTTGCGACCGGCTTTCTCTTCTACCATATGCCCAAGGGGTTCCTGCCGAGCGAGGACACCGGCCAGTTGTTCGCGTTCACCGAGGCGGCGCAGGACATTTCGTTCGATGCCATGTCCAAGCTGCAGCAGCAGGCGGCCGCCATCGTCCGCGCGGACCCCAATGTCGATTCGGTCATGGCCTTCATCGGCGCCACCGGCGCGAGCCAGTCGCTCAACCTCGGGCGCATTTTCATCCGCCTCAAGCCGCGCGACGAGCGCGTCAGCGCCGATGAAATCATCCAGCGAACTGCGCCCCAAGCTGGCGGCGATCCCGGGCATGAAGGTGTACCTGCAGAACCTGCCGACGATCCGCATCGGCGGCCGGCTGACCAAGAGCGCAGTACCAGTTCACGCTGCAGGACTCGGACACCCAGGAGCTGTTCCACTGGGCGCCGCTCATCGAGGACAAGCTGCGCAGCCTGCCGGGCTTCCTCGACGTCACCAGCGACCTGCAGATCACCAATCCGCAGGTGAACGTCGAGATCGACCGCAACAAGGCGTCGGCGCTGGGCGTCACGGCGCAGCAGATCGAAGACACGCTCTACAACGCCTACGGCGCGCGCCAGGTATCGACCATCTACACGCCGAGCAACGAGTACTGGGTGATCATGGAGCTCGAGCCCAAGTACCAGACCGACCCTTCGGCGCTGTCGCTGCTCTACGTGCGCTCCAGCAGCGGCGCGCTCGTTCCGCTCGATACCGTGGCCCGCCTGAGCCGCGGCGTCGGGCCGCTCAGCATCAACCACCAGGGGCAGCTGCCCGCAGTGACCCTCTCGTTCAATCTGGGCCCGGGCGTGGCGCTGGGGGACGCGATCAGCCGGATCAACGCGGCGATGCTGGAAATGCGCGCGCCGGCCACGCTCACCACCAGCTTCCAGGGATCGGCCCAGGCATTCCAGTCTTCGATCGCCGGCATGGGCCTGCTGCTGGCGATGGCGGTGTTCGTGATCTATCTCGTGCTCGGCATACTCTACGAGAGCTACATCCACCCGCTGACCATCCTCTCCGGGCTGCCGACCGCGGGGCTCGGCGCGCTGGTGACGCTGCTGCTGTTCGGCTACGCGCTCGACATGTATGCGTTCGTCGGCATCATCATGCTGGTGGGGATCGTCAAGAAAAACGCGATCATGATGATCGACTTCGCGATCGAGGCGCGGCGCCGCGACGGCGTGACGCCGTTCGATGCGATCTACAGCGCGTGCATCATCCGTTTCCGGCCGATCATGATGACCACGATGGCGGCGCTGATGGGCACGCTGCCGATTGCGCTCGGCCTGGGTGCCGGCTCCGAAGGGCGCCGGCCGCTTGGGCTGGCGGTGGTCGGCGGGCTCATCCTGTCGCAGCTGCTCACGCTCTACATCACGCCGGTGATCTACCTCTACCTCGAAGCGCTGCACGAGCGCTTCGTCGCGCGGCGCACAGCGCGCCTCGCGCTCGCGGCGCAGCGTTGACGCTTTCTGCTTAGGCGCCGCGCAGCAGCTCGGCGCTGCGCTTTACCGCTTTGACGATATTGATGTAGCCGGTGCAGCGGCAGAGATTGCCTTCCAACCCGTGCTCGATCTCTGCGTCGGTCGGATCGGGATTTTCCTTGAGCAGTCCCGCCACCGCCATGATCATCCCCGGCGTGCAGAAGCCGCATTGCAGGCCGTGGCATTCGGTGAACGCCTGCTGGATCGGATGCAGCTTGTCCTTCTGCGCCATGCCCTCGATGGTGACGACCTCGGCGCCGTTCGCCTGCACCGCCAGCATGGTGCAGGATTTGACCGCGCGGCCGTCGACGTGCACGGTGCAGCAGCCGCACTGGCTGGTGTCGCAGCCGACGTGCGTGCCGGTGAGTCCCAGTTCGTCGCGCAGGAAGTTGACGAGCAACACGCGGTCTTCGACTTCGCCCGAACGCTTGGTCCCGTTCACCGTCATTGAGATGGTAGTCATATCGTAATCCGTTGTTTTAATTGCATATTATTACAGTCTCAGAGCGCAGCCACCGCGCGCTTCGCCATCACCTTGACGAGGTTGGCGCGATACTCGCGCGTCGCATGCAGGTCTTCGTTGAGATCGTCGGCAGCAACAGTCAGCGCGTCGAGCGCTTGCGGTTTCAGGTTTTTCGCCAGCGCCGCTTCAGCTTCCCGCCAGCGGAACACGCCGGGGCCCGCGCCGGTCACCGCCACGCGCACGCCGCCCGCGGTTTCGGCGACGAACACGCCGGCCATCGCGTAACCGGATGCGGGATGCGGAAACTTCGCGTAGGCCGCGCGCCTGGGAACGGGATACGCGATCCGCACCAGGATCTCGTCCGGCTCCAGCGCGGTCGTGAACATGCCCTGGAAAAAATCGTCGGCGGCAATCTCGCGCCGGCTGGTGATCACCGTCGCGCCGAGTGCCAGCACGGCGGCCGGACAGTCGGCGACGGGATCGTTGTTGGCGACCGAACCGCCCATGGTGCCGAGATTGCGCACCTGCGGGTCGCCGATCAGCCCGGCGAGATGAGCGAGCGCCGGGATCGCTTTTTTCACCACGGCGGAGGTGGCGACTTCCCGGTGCTTCGTGGCCGCTCCGATCGTGAGCTTGCCGTCCTTCACCTCGATGCCGGCAAGCTCGGCCAGGCCCGCGATATCGATGAGTTGCGCAGGCTGCGCCAGGCGCGCCTTCATCGTCGGGATCAGCGTCATGCCGCCGGCAAGCAGCTTGGCGTCGGGATTGGCGGCGAGCAGTTCGCCCGCCTGCTTGAGCGACTTCGCCTTGACATAGTTGAACGAATACACGCGAACACTCCCTCCTGCTCAGCGGCGCAGTAGCAGCCGCGGCATTAGAAATAACCTTCCATCACATGCGCGACCCAGTCCGGCGTGCGCGCCTCGTCGATGCGGTCGAACACCGGCATGTAGGGCTTGATGTCGAGCACCGGCGTGCCGTCGAGCGCATCGAGCCCGCGCACGACGACGACGTTGTCCCGCACCGCCCGCAGCTCGACCGACGACACGCCGATCGGGTTGGGGCGGTACTTGGTGCGTTGCGCGAACACCCCGACTTCGTGCATGTCCTCCATGCCGCGCGGACGCCGCAGCAACTGCTTCGCCGGATCGAAGCCCGTCGCCTGGTGCAGGTAGAACACGACGATCAGGTGCGAAAACCCCGCGAGCCCCTGCAGTCCCGGCGCGTATTGCGGATCGAGGTGGATCTCGGACTCGACCTTGGCCCAGTTGCCCTGCGACATTGCGGTCACCGGACATTTGACGACGCCGATCGGCGTGCACGTGATCATCGCATGCGCTCTTCGTTGTTCGCGGCCGTCACTTGCCGGCCTTCGCCGCCTGGATGGCGCCCCACACCTTGGCCGGGGTCAGCGGCATGTCCAGGTGCGCAATGCCCAGCGGCCGCAGCGCATCGAGCACGGCGTTGGTGAGCGCGGCCAGCGACGCGGTGCACCCCGACTCGCCCATGCCCTTGACGCCGAGCGGGCTCACCTTGGAAGGCGTCGGATGCTCTTCCATCCGGATCTCGCGCACCAGCCCCGCGCGCGGCATGTAGTAATCGGAAAAGCTGCCGGTGACGAGCTGGCCGGTGTCGCGGTCGTAGACGATGTGTTCGCCGAACACCTGGCCCGCGCCCTGCACCACGCCGCCGTGCATCTGCCCCTCGACGACGACATGGTTGATCACCCTGCCGCAATCGTCGACGGTGCAATAGGAAACGATCTCGGTCACGCCCGTGTCCGGATCGACCTCGACCTCGGCGATGTGGCAGCCGTTGGGAAACGTCGAGCTGAAGCTGCCCTCGGCCTTGACCGAAAATTTATTGGTCTTGGCGAGATCGGCGAGCGTGACCGTGCGCTGCGAGTCGCGGGTGCGGAATTCGCCGCGCGCGTACTCGACCTGGGACGGCTCGACCCCCAAGTCGAGCGCGGCGAGCGCCTTGCCCTGCTCGATCAGTTTTTTCGCCGTGACATGGCAGGCGCTGCCGGCGCCCACCGTCGAGCGCGAGCCGCCCGCGTGGTTGCCGATCATCGGCCGGCTCTCGTCGCCCTGCCTGATGCGCACGCGTTCGGTCGGAATTTCCAGCGCCTCCGCCACGATCATCGCGAAGGTGGTCTCGTGTCCCTGCCCCTGCGAGTGGGATACCGTGTACACGGTCACCGCGCCGTCGGCGGCGACGTCCATCTCGATCTCGTCCTTGGGAAACAGGCCGGCGCCGGTGTTTTCGATCACGGTCGAGATGCCGATGCCGCGCAGCAGGCCTTTTTTCTCCGTCGCTGCGCGCCGCTTGGCGAATCCTTTCCAGTCGGCGAGCGCCAGCGCCTGGTCGAGCATTCCCGGCAGGTCGGCGATCTCGTAAGTCGAGCCGGTCGGCGTCTTGTACGGAAACGCCTCGGGCGGAATGAAATTGCGCCGCCGCAGCTCCGTCGGATCGATGTTGAGTTCGGCCGCCGCCTGGCTCACCAGGCGCTCGACCACGTAGGCGATGTCCGGGCGCCCCGCGCCGCGATAGGCCGCGATCGGATTGGTATTGGTGAGCGCCGTGCGCCACAGCCCGTACAGCGCCGGGATGCGGTAAACGCCGGTCATGCAGGTGCTGGGATTGCGGATGTGGCTCATCGGCCCGGTCGGCGTGTGATACGCGCCCATGTCGGCGATCCAGTCGAGCCGCATGCCGGTGAATTTGCCGTCGCGGTCGAGGCGAGTTCGCCGGAAATGAAATTCGCGCGGCCGTGCGAATCGGTCGCGAAACCCTCCGAACGCGTGCTCACCCATTTCACCGGGCGTCCGAGTTCCTTCGCCGCCAGCATCTGCACGCAGTATTCGGGATAACCGAGGCTGCGCTGGCCGAACGCGCCGCCGACGTCGCGCGCCATGATGCGGAATTTTTCTTCCGGCACGCCGCTCCACGCGGCGAGCTGCTTGCGCATCATGTTCACGCCCTGCACGTGGACGTGCACGATGTACATGTCTGTCTGCGGATCGTACGCGACCAGGCAGGCGCGCGGCTCCATCGGGCTGGGCGAGACGCGCGTGACTTCGAGCTTGAGCCGCGTGACGTGCGCGGCCGCTGCGAACGCCGCGTCGGTCGCCTTGGCATCGCCCGCCTCGTACACGAACGAAAGATTGCCCGGCACGGTGTCGTGCAGTTGCGGCGCGCCCGCGGCCAGCGCGTCCTCGGGATCGATGACGACCGGCAGCTCCTCGTATTCGACTTCGATCAGCTCGGCGGCGTCCTGCGCAGCCAGCGCCGACTCGGCGACCACCATCGCCACCGGCTCGCCGACGCAGCGCACGTGCCCGTGCGCGAGCACCGGCCGCTCCGGCACCCGCATCGGCATGCCGTCCTTGCCCTTGAACGCGACGATGGAAAGCGGCTTGGTATAGCCGGCCGCCACCGCGTCGGCGCCCGTGAACACGCGCACCACGCCGGGATGCGCGCGCGCGTTCGCGGTGTCGATGGAAACGATTTTCGCGTGGGCGAGATCGCAGCGCAGAAAGTACGCGTGCAACTGGCCGGGCAGGTTCCAGTCGGCGGCATACTTGCCGCTGCCGGTGATGAGCCGCAGGTCTTCCAGCCGCGACACATGCGCGCCGCCGACTTCTAACAGGTGGTGTTCCATGGTGGTGTCGGTGTGATGTACAACTCTGAACGTTATCCGCAAGCCGCCGGCGATGGGATGCATCCCGACGGCCGCCCCCTTTCCGTCGATTATCGGGCAAGTGGTGCGGATCGGCAACGAGCAAAGTCCATATGTTGCACCGGCACTTGGCGGCGCGCACAATACCCCGCACCCCGTCAAACACGAGCTTCTATCCAGTGAAAAAAGACACCCTGCTCGCCCGCGCCGGCCGCGCTCCGGAAAAGTACCAAGGCATGGTCAACACGCCGGTATTCCGTACCTCGACCGTGATTTTCCCCGACCTCGAATCCTACGAAACCCGAAGGCCCGACGACTACAAGTCGGTGCGCTACGGACGCTACGGCACGCCGACCACGTTCGCGCTCGAAGAAGCGGTCGCGCACATGGAGGGCGGCCACCAGGCCGTCGCGGTGCCGTCCGGACTTGCCGCGATCACCGCGGCGCTCAGCGCGTTCGTGAAAAGCGGCGATCACCTGCTCGTGGCCGATTCGGTGTACTGGCCGACGCGCCATTTCTGCGACGCGCGGCTCAAGCCCGGCGGCGTCGACGTCCAGTATTACGATCCGCTGATCGGCGCCGCCATCAAGGACCTGATCCGGCCCGACACCCGCGCCGTGTTTTGCGAAACGCCGGGCTCGCTCACGTTCGAGATGCAGGACATCCCGGCGATCGCCGCGGCCGCGCACGCGCGCGGGCTGCCGGTGCTCGCCGACAACACCTGGGGCACGCCGTATTTCTTCCGCTCATTCGAGCACGGCGTCGACGTGTCGATCCACGCCGCGACCAAGTACATCGTCGGCCATTCCGACGTGATGATGGGCATCATCGTCGCCAACGAGAAATACTGGCTGCCGGTGCGCAGGGCCGCTGCCGACTTCGGCTTCAGCGTCAGCCCCGACGACTGCTACCTTGCACTGCGCGGCTTCCGCACCATCGGCGTGCGCATGAGACAGCAGATGGCGAGCGCCGTCAGGATCGCGCAATGGCTGCAATCGCGGCCGGAAGTAAAACGCGTGCTCTACCCCGCGCTGGAAAGCGATCCCGGCCACGCGATCTGGAAGCGCGATTTCGACGGCGCGGCGTCGCTGTTCTCGCTGGTGCTCGCGCCGGTCGCGGACAACGCCGTCGCCGCCTTCGTCAATGCACTCGCGCTGTTCGGCATCGGCTCGAGCTGGGGCGGCTATGAAAGCCTGATTACCGTCGCGCACGCCGAGAAGTGCCGCACCGCGACCCGCTGGAATCCCGGCGGCCCCACCATACGGCTGCATATCGGACTCGAGGATCCCGACGATCTCATCGCCGATCTCGAGCAGGCCTTCGCCCGGATGAAACAGGCCGGCTGACGGCGCGAACGTAATAAAAACAACGGTCAGCGCAAATGCGCGCCGCCGGTTTCCGGCAGAGCCGGCGGGAAAAATCCGTGCATTCCGTGCCGACGCGTTTGACCATGCCGCGCCGCGCGGCTACCATGATTTGAACCGGAACGGATGGCTGGGGGTCCTAATCACAAGACCCGACCCGATTGCACTACCTTGCTACCGGAGGCCTGAAATGGCGCGCACCATCAGAAAGATTATCGAGGACCAGGAAGTCTTCACCTGCCCGGCGAACACGACCGTCAGAGAGGCCGCGCGCCTGATGAAAGAGAACAGGATCGGGGCCGCGATGGTGGTGGAAGACGGCCGGCTCGTCGGCGTGTTCACCGAGCGCGACGCGCTGTTCCGCGTCATCGCGCAGGGCCTCGATGCGCAGACCACCCTGCTCGCCGAAGTCATGACCCGCAACCCGCAGACCATCGATCCGGACAAGCCGTTCGTGCACGCGCTGCATATGATGTATGAAGGCAGTTACCGGCACGTGCCGGTGGTCGAGGACGGCCGGCCCGTCGGCATGATCTCCGCCCGCGACGCGCTCGGCCCGGAACTGGAAGACTTCGTATACGAGTTGCTGCGCCAGCAGCAGGTCGAGGACATTCTCTCCTAGACGATCCGCGGCCGCGGCGCGCCGCCGCGAGCGGAAAATAAAAAAGGCCGGCTGTTCCCAGCCGGCCTTTCGATTCGGGGACCGCTTACTATTTTTTTGCGCTTTCCCGCTCTTTGCGTTCCTTCTCTTTTTTCCACATGAACCAGAAAAAGCCGATGATCATGCCGAAAAAGAGCACGGCAAAGACGATGGCGGGCGTTGAACTCGCCGCAGTGGACGGGACAGCCGGCGCCGCGCCTTCGTCTTCTATTGCATAGGCCAGGAACGACACCAAAAAAAGCGGGATTGCGGAAAGAAATCTGATCATGGCAAGGCTCCTCGTTAGTTACCCCGGCATCGACTGATGCCGGACGCGATCCCAACGGAAAAACCTTAGCTGCGATCCGTATTCAGGGAAGGACGTTACGTGATCATTGTGGTGTAACTTCCTTACTGCAGGCTTACGCTCGCTCGGAAAAGATGCTTTGTCGGTGACGCATTAACGATGCAGGAGTTCCGCAGATGAAAAGAAAACAAGTTGATGACGATTATCGCCGCATGGTCTTTTGCCGGAACCAGTCCGGTTACGTAGATATACGTAGGTTCTCTCCCTTAGTTTTGTACTTAACGGATTCCAGGTGCTTCTCGGCTCCATAACTGCATACTGGATTAAGTGATATTTAGAATGTCTGCCATTCTATCCTCCCGCGCCAAACATTCCTCGCCGATCTTGACGTGCTCAATGAGTTCGCTCACAAGACCGTTGTCGAATTGTTCGCACTCGTTGCTTAGGTTTAGGTCGGCAACGATGTCTACAACTCTCACGCTACTGGATGAGCCAAATGGTTCGTTTCCATCCGCTGCGACAGGACAGCATCGCTCGATGATTTCGTCCTCTTTGCCGTTTAGCACGGTGAAGGTCACGAGTTCGGCAAGCCTATCGATTATCGAACCCAGTGCCTGATGCGGCGCATGGTCAGCGGCCTCGTTTGCAAATGAGCAGATGGAATCATTTCCAACATCTACGATAGCGCCGTCCGGCAGTTCCGTGATTTTGCTTTCGGCCAGTTTATATCCAGGTTTGGAAGCGAAATTTCACACGGGCACCACGCAGCGAACGCGGCCCCAAAAGAAAAAGGCCAGCTGTCGCCAGCTGGCCTTCGATTTCCTGGTAGGAGGTGCGAGATTCGAACTCGCGACCAACGGATTAAAAGTCCGCTGCTCTACCGACTGAGCTAACCTCCCGGAAAAGCCCGAGATTTTACCTTTGTACGCAGGGACGGGTCAACCGAAAGGGGGCTTCCGGAGGCGGTTCGGGGCCCCGGATCAGGCTTCCTGCATCATTTTCCAGTATTGGTACTTCATGGTTCCGGCCGCGCCGATCACGATCGCCAGGAACGTCAGGAACGAGCCGACGGCCATGGTGGAAATCCCCGTAATCCCCTGGCCCACGGTGCAGCCCATGGACAGCACGCCGCCGACGCCCATCAGCACGCCGCCCGCCGCGTGGTTGACGAAGTCCCGGAACGAGGCGAACCACTCGATGCGGAAGCTTCGGGTCAGCAGCGCGTAGATGAACGAGCCGGCGATGACGCCCGCCAGCGCCATGATCCCGAAATTGACCAGCGCCAGCTTGTCCGGTTGCATCAGGTAGCGCACCGAGTCGCCCATCGGGCTGATGAAGGTAAACGACTGCACCTGCACGCGGCTCGGGATGTCGGTCGCCATGTCGGCGTAGTCCTTCCAGGCCTGGCCCATGGCGCCGCCGGTCAGATACCAGCCGGCGACAACCGCCAGCCCGATCACCGCGCCGCCGAGCATGTTGTCGAAGCTGCCGCGAAAGTCGCTCGACTTGAACACGAACGCCAGCATGCCGGCCGCAACGAGCGCGGCAACGGTGAAGTTGAGTCCCTTGGAAGGCTCCATGCCGAACATGCCGGCCACGATGGCGCCCAGCTCCTGGCTCGGCACGCCGTACTGCGCGAGGTTGACGGTGGTCGCCGCAACCCACGGATAGAACAGCTTCTCGTAGAACGGCGTCCACAGCATCAGATAGGAGAAGATCATCGCGATCGCGAGCACGGTGAGCGACTTGAGATTGCCGCTGCCCACGCGCACCAGCGTCTTGTTGCCGCAGCCGCTGCCGAGCGTCATGCCGATGCCGAACATCAGGCCGCCGGCCAGATAGCGCAGCGCGGCAAAACTGGCGGTGCGGTACGGCGGGAAAGTTTCGCCCGACAGGCTGATCACGCCGCCGGCTTCGAGCGCGATCACGCCGATCAGCGCCACCGCCATCGCGAACACCCACGCGCGCATGCGTCCGGTGTCGCCGATGTTGATCCAGTCGGAGACCGCGCCCATCGTGCAGAAATTGGTTTTGTTGGCAACCGCGCCCATGACGGCCGCGATCACGAACACCGCGAGCAAGACCTGATTGTGGATGGTGAATGCCATGTTGCCTCCTCCCCGGACCGCTCTGTGATCGCGCCGGCTCCTGATTGATCCCAGCCGAAATTATACCGGCTTGCGATATTAGCGGGTTCTAATTTTATGCATGTAATCCGTTGTTTTTATTATGTTTTTATCGGCGCGCCGCATAGCGCGTGGGATCGGCGAGGCCAGCCGCTTCGAAACCGGCGCGGCGCAGCCGGCAGGAATCGCAGCTGCCGCAGGCGCGGCCGTCGTCGTCCGCCTGGTAGCAGGAGACGGTGAGCGCGTAATCGACGCCGAGCGCCAGGCCGCGCGTGATGATCGCGGCCTTGGTGAGCGCGATGATCGGCGTGTGCAGCGTGAGCCGGTTGCCTTCGACGGCGGCCTTGGTCGCGAGATTGGCCATCGCTTCGAACGCGCGCATGTACTCGGGGCGGCAATCGGGATAACCGGAATAATCGACCGCGTTGGCGCCGAAAAAAATATCGTGCGCGCCGAGCACTTCGGCCCACGCCAGCGCCAGCGACAGCAGGATGGTGTTGCGCGCCGGCACGTAGGTGACCGGGATGCCCTCCTGCACGCCGTCGACCGGGACCGCGATGTTTTTGTCCGTCAGTGCCGAGCCGCCGAAAGCCGCGAGATCGAGCTTGATCACACGGTGTCCGGCCGCACCCTGCGCCTGGGCCACGCGGGCGGCGGCGGCGAGTTCGGCGCGGTGACGCTGGCCGTAATCGACGGAGAGGCAGTAGCACTCGAAGCGCTCGCTCGCGCGCGATCGCGAGCGTAGTGGCGGAATCGAGTCCGCCGGAGAGCAGCACCACGGCTTTTTTCATAGGATCAGATCAGGAAAACAAAACATTTGCCACGGAGAACACAGAGAAATCACAAGATGCAAAAACCGATCGGGTTCATGTAATTTTATTCTCTGTAGTTCTCAGTGTTCTCTGTGGCTATTGGTTTTAGTTTTTATCGGCAACAAACGATTTGATCTTCGAGACCAATCTTAACGTCCCGGCGCTTCGCCCCACAGCTGCTTGTGCAGCTGCACCTGCATGCGCACCGGCAGCGCGTCGCGCAGAATCCATCCGGCGAGCGTCTGCGCCGGCATGTCATGGTGAGACGGCGAAAACAGCACCGGGCAGATCCTGTCGAGCCCGCGCTCGGCGAGCACCTGTTTCGCCCATTCGTAATCGGCTTCGCTGCACAGCACGAACTTGATCTCGTCGCGCGCCGTCAGGTGCCCGAGATTCGACCACAGGTTTTTATCCGCTTCGCCCGAGCCCGGCGTCTTGATATCGAGGATCCGGGAGACGCGCGCGTCGACCTGCGAGACATCGAGCGCGCCGCCGGTCTCGAGCGACACCGAATAGCCGCGGTCGGCGAGTTCCGTGAGCAGCGCCGGGCAGTTCTTCTGCGCGAGCGGCTCGCCGCCGGTGACCGTCACATAGCGCGTCCGGTGACGGGAAACCTCGGAGAGAATCTGCTTGAGCGTCAGCGTGGCGCCGCCGTGAAACGCGTAGGCGGTATCGCAGTAGCCGCAGCGCAGCGGACAGCCGGTCAGGCGCACGAACACCGTGGGCAGGCCCACGCGGCTGGTCTCGCCCTGCAGCGAAAAGAATATTTCGGTGACGCGCAGCGTTTGCGCGAGTACCGCGAGATTCGAACTCGCGACCAACGGATTAAAAGTCCGCTGCTCTACCGACTGAGCTAACCTCCCGGAAAAGCCCGAGATTTTACCTTTGTACGCAGGGACGGGTCAACCGAAAGGGGGCTTCCGGAGGCGGTTCGGGGCCCCGGATCAGGCTTCCTGCATCATTTTCCAGTATTGGTACTTCATGGTCCCGGCCGCGCCGATCACGATCGCCAGGAACGTCAGGAACGAGCCGACGGCCATGGTGGAAATCCCCGTAATCCCCTGGCCCACGGTGCAGCCCATGGACAGCACGCCGCCGACGCCCATCAGCACGCCGCCCGCCGCGTGGTTGACGAAGTCCCGGAACGAGGCGAACCACTCGATGCGGAAGCTGCGGGTCAGCAGCGCGTACATGAACGAGCCGGCGATGACGCCCGCCAGCGCCATGATCCCGAAATTGACCAGCGCCAGCTTGTCCGGTTGCATCAGGTAGCGCACCGAGTCGCCCATCGGGCTGATGAAGGTAAACGACTGCACCTGCACGCGGCTCGGGATGTCGGTCGCCATGTCGGCGTAGTCCTTCCAGGCCTGGCCCATGGCGCCGCCGGTCAGATACCAGCCGGCGACGACCGCCAGCCCGATCACCGCGCCGCCGAGCATGTTGTCGAAGCTGCCGCGAAAGTCGCTCGACTTGAACACGAACGCCAGCATGCCGGCCGCAACGAGCGCGGCAACGGTGAAGTTGAGTCCCTTGGAAGGCTCCATGCCGAACATCCCGGCCACGATGGCGCCCAGCTCCTGGCTCGGCACGCCGTACTGCGCGAGGTTGACGGTGGTCGCCGCAACCCACGGATAGAACAGCTTCTCGTAGAACGGCGTCCACAGCATCAGATAGGAGAAGATCATCGCGATCGCGAGCACGGTGAGCGACTTGAGATTGCCGCTGCCCACGCGCACCAGCGTCTTGTTGCCGCAGCCGCTGCCGAGCGTCATGCCGATGCCGAACATCAGGCCGCCGGCCAGATAGCGCAGCGCGGCAAAACTGGCGGTGCGGTACGGCGGGAAAGTTTCGCCCGACAGGCTGATCACGCCGCCGGCTTCGAGCGCGATCACGCCGATCAGCGCCACCGCCATCGCGAACACCCACGCGCGCATGCGTCCGGTGTCGCCGATGTTGATCCAGTCGGAGACCGCGCCCATCGTGCAGAAATTGGTTTTGTTGGCGACCGCGCCCATGACGGCCGCGATCACGAACACCGCGAGCAAGACCTGATTGTGGATGGTGAATGCCATGTTGCTTCCTCCCCGGCTCGCTCTGTGATCGCGCCGGCTCCTGATTGATCCCAGCCGAAATTATACCGGCTTGCGATATTAGCGGGTTCTAATTTTATGCATGTAATCCGTTGTTTTTATTATGTTTTTATCGGCGCGCCGCATAGCGCGTGGGATCGGCGAGGCCCGCCGCTTCGAAACCGGCGCGGCGCAGCCGGCAGGAATCGCAGCTGCCGCAGGCGCGGCCGTCGTCGTCCGCCTGGTAGCAGGAGACGGTGAGCGCGTAATCGACGCCGAGCGCCAGCGCCGCGCGTGATGATCGCGGCCTTGGTGAGCGCGATGATCGGCGTGTGCAGCGTGAGCCGGTTGCCTTCGACGGCGGCCTTGGTCGCGAGATTGGCCATCGCTTCGAACGCGCGCATGTACTCGGGACGGCAATCGGGATAACCGGAATAATCGACCGCGTTGGCGCCGAAAAAAATATCGTGCGCGCCGAGCACTTCGGCCCACGCCAGCGCCAGCGACAGCAGGATGGTGTTGCGCGCCGGCACGTAGGTGACCGGGATGCCCTCCTGCACGCCGTCGACCGGGACCGCGATGTTTTTGTCCGTCAGGGCCGAGCCGCCGAAAGCCGCGAGATCGAGCTTGATCACGCGGTGTCCGGCCGCACCCTGCGCCTGGGCCACGCGGGCGGCGGCGGCGAGTTCGGCGCGGTGACGCTGGCCGTAATCGACGGAGAGGCAGTAGCACTCGAAGCGCTCGCTCGCGCGCGATCGCGAGCGTAGTGGCGGAATCGAGCCCGCCGGAGAGCAGCACCACGGCTTTCTTCATGGGATCAGATCAGGAAAACAAAACTTTTGCCACAGGAGGACACAGAGAAATGAAAAATGCAACAAACGATCGGGTTCATGTAGTTTTATTCTCTGTAGTTCTCAGTGTTCTCTGTGGCTATCGGTTTTAGTTTTTAATCGGCAACAAATGATTTGACCTTCGAGACCAATCTTAACGTCCCGGCGCTTCGCCCCACAGCTGCTTGTGCAACTGCACCTGCATGCGCACCGGCAGCGCGTCGCGCAGTATCCATCCGGCGAGCGTCTGCGCCGGCAGGTCATGGTGAGACGGCGAAAACAGCACCGGGCAGATCCTGTCGAGCCCGCGCTCGGCGAGCACCTGTTTCGCCCATTCGTAATCGGCTTCGCTGCACAGCACGAACTTGATCTCGTCGCGCGCCGTCAGGTGCCCGAGATTCGACCACAGGTTTTTTTCCGCTTCGCCCGAACCCGGCGTCTTGATATCGAGGATCCGGGAGACGCGCGCGTCGACCTGCGAGACATCGAGCGCGCCGCCGGTCTCGAGCGACACCGAATAGCCGCGGTCGGCGAGTTCCGTGAGCAGCGCCGGGCAGTTCTTCTGCGCGAGCGGCTCGCCGCCGGTGACCGTCACATAGCGCGTCCGGTAACGGGAAACCTCGGAGAGAATCTGCTTGAGCGTCAGCGAGGCGCCGCCGTGAAACGCATAGGCGGTATCGCAGTAACCGCAGCGCAGCGGACAGCCGGTCAGGCGCACGAACACCGTGGGCAGCCCCACGCGGCTGGTCTCGCCCTGCAGCGAAAAGAATATTTCGGTGACGCGCAGCGTTTGCGCGAGCACCGAAACCGCTGCATCGGAAACCGCGTGATCGGAAATGGCGCCCATATTCGGGGAAATGGTAAACAGAAAACGGCGGATGGTAAACGGCGCGTGGCGCGGCAGCTGCGCCGCCACGATTCAGCGTTCGCTATTTGCGATTCACTTCAATGTGGCGAGCCGGCGCTTGGCTTTCTCGGCGGCCTCGCTCAGCGGGTAGCGCGCAACCAGCCCGTCCATGGTTTTTCTGGCCGTCGCTGTGTCGCCCAGCTCCAACTGCGAACTCGCGATGTTGAGCAGCGCATCGGGCACCGACGCGCTGTCGGGGTAAGTTTTGATCAGCTTCTGCTGGCTCGCGATCGCGTTTTTGAAATCGCGCAGATTGAAATAAGAGTCGCCGATCCAGTACTGCGCGCGCGGCGCGAGGGAACTCTTCGGATACTGCACGACGAAATTCTGGAAAGCGGCGATGGCGCCCTGGTAGTTGCCGATGCGCCGCTGGCTCTGTGCCGCTTCGTAAACGCGCGTCTCCGCTGCGTCGGCCGGTGCCGCGGCAGCGGTGGCGGGCGCGGCAGGTTTGCCGGGAGCGGCGGCGGGAGCCGGCGCCGCAGACGCGGGCGATGCCGCGCCGGCAGGCGCAGGCGCGGCCGGCGGCGTTGCGCCAGGCGCGCCGGGCTGCTCCAGGCGCCGCAGTCGCGTGTCGAGATCGACATACATGTCGCGCTGGCGCTTGGCCGTGCCGTCGATGTTGTTGCCGAGCACCTCGATCTGGCCGCGCAGTTTGTTCATATCCTGCCGCAGCAGCTCGATCTGGTTGGCAAGATCGAGCACCGCCGAGTTCTTGAGCCCGTCCTCGATTTTCGCCAGGCGCGCGGTCAGCGCATCGTTCTGCTTCCTGAGCTCGTCGATGCGCTTCTGTTGCTCGGTGAGCTGTTGGCGCGCGACATCGTCATCGAACAGTCCGGCCTGCGCGGGAACGGCCGCGGCCAGCAGCACGGCAACGCACGCAACGCGGATGGAAAAAATCCTGCTCACATTCATTCTTTCGGGTAGGGGAAAGCTCTATCAGGTCATCCCCGCCTTCGCGAGGATGACAAAGCCATGACTCGACCGGCGCATCCCCGGCGTTTTATTCGCCTTTGTCTTTGTACTTGATGTCCGCGCGCCGGTTCTCCGCCCAGGCGGCTTCGTCATGTCCGGCGGCTTTGGGTTTCTCCTCGCCGAAGCTGATGCTTTCGATCTGGGCCGCCTTCGCGCCCAGCAGCTCCATCATCTGCTTCACCGCGTCGGCGCGGCGCTGGCCGAGCGCCAGGTTGTACTCGCGGCTGCCGCGCTCGTCGGCGTTGCCCTCGATGCGCATTTGCGCGGACTGGTGCTGGGTCAGATACCTGGCGTGCGCCGTCACCAGCGGTTTGAACTCGGCCTTGACCAGGTTGCTGTCGAAGTCGAAATACACGCTGCGCTTGGACAGGATGTTGGCGGGATCCTTGAGCGGATCGGCGGCAACCGTCGGCGTAGTCAGGGGTGTCGCAGTCGCCCCGGTGTCAGCCGGGCTTGGCGGCCGGTGCGGTTGCCCCGGGGGCGCGGTCCTCGACCGCAGCGCCTTCCTGTTCCTTGGTCGGGGTGCTGCTGCATCCGGCCAGCACGCCCGCTATCAACAGACCCGCAAAAATCTTGTTCATCGTATTTGCTCCTCGTAAAAAATAGCCCACACAAAACCCGCGCATATTCCTCATTTATTGACCAGCGGACCCCACGATGGTTCACGCACATCGCCCGCGTCTTCGGTAAAGCGCTGCTTGACCCGGCCGTCGCTCGATACGGCGGCTAATATACCACGCTCCCTCACCACGTTCGCATAGAGGATCATCTTGCCGTTGGGCGCGAAACTCGGCGACTCGTCGGTGCCGCCATCGGTCAGCACCTGCACCTGGCCCAATGCGAAATCCTGCACCGCGACGCTGAAGCGGCCGCCGTGCCGCTGGATGAACGTGAAGCTCTTGCCGTCGGGGCTGTAGCGCGGCGAGACGTTGTAGCTGCCCTCGAAAGTCAGCCGCTGCGGCTGGCCGCCCGCGGCGGAAACGCGGTAGATCTGCGGGCTGCCGCCGCGGTCGGAGGTGAAAATGATCGATTGCCCGTCGGGCGAGAAGTTCGGCTCGGTGTCGATCGCCGTGCTGTGGGTGAGCCGCGTCGGCGCGCCGCTGCCGTCGGCGTTGATCAGGTAGATCTGCGAGCCGCCGTCCTTGGTGAGCGTCACCGCGAGGCGCTTGCCGTCGGGCGACCACGCCGGCGCGCTGTTGCTGCCCCAGTAAGTTCGCCACCGTCTGGCGGTTGCCGGTGGTCAGCGACTGCACGTACACGATCGGCTTCTTGCGCTCGAACGACACGTAGGCGAGCCGCGTGCCGTCCGGCGACCACGCCGGCGAGATGATCGGCTCGTTCGAGGCGAGCACGGTCTGCGCGCCGAAGCCGTCGGCGTCCGCCACCTGCAGCTCGTAGCGCTTGCCCTTCTTCACCACGTAGGTGATGCGCGTGGCGAACACGCCGGCGTCGCCGGTCAGCTTCTCGTAGATCACGTCGGCGATCTTGTGCGCGGTCAGCCGCAGCTGCGCCGCGGAGGCGAAATAGACGAATCCGGCGAGCTGGGTCTGCTTGACCACGTCCATCAGGCGGAAGCGCATGTCATAACGGCCGTCGGGCAGCAGCGTGACGCTGCCGATCACCAGTGCTTCGGCGCCGCGCGCGCTCCATTGCGGATAGCTGACCTCGTTCCGGCTCGGACGGCACCGGCACCATGCCGCCGGCGTCGACCGTTTTGAACAGGCCGCTGCGCGCCAGATCGGCGGCGATCACCGGCGTGAGCTTCTGGGCCAGGCCGTCCTCGGCGCGAAACGGCGCGATGGCGATCGGGATCTGGTTGGCGCCGGCGCCGACGATTTCGATGGTGAGCGCCGCGTGCAGCATGCCCGGCGCCATAAGCAGCGCGAGCAGAACCAGCGTGTTGCGCAATTGGCTGAGTTTCATAGGTTTTGGAATTATAAATGTCATTTATTTCATTCTTTTGAGGTCGGAATTTGAGATTCAGTTCCCTGAAATCCCTGAACATCGACGGGTCGGGCGGCAGCGGCAGCGGCTGCGCCTTGAGAATCGCGCGCTCCACCGCGCTGTCGTAGGCCGCGACCCCGCTGCTCTTCTTCAGCTTGACGCTGAGCACCTCGCCGCCCGGCAACAGCACCACGTCGAACTGCGACCTCCGGGGTTGCCCTGAAGATTCGGCGGCAGCACGACGAAGCGCCTGATCTTGTCGCTGATGCGGCGCCGTGTATTCGTCGATCAGCCTGGCCTGTGCCGCGGCCTGCGCGGCCTGCGCCGCCTGCTGCTGCGCGATTTTCTTGAGCGCCTCGTCCTGCTCGCGGGCAAGACGCTTCGCTTCGGCCGCCTTCGCCTGCTTTTCCTTGAGCGCGGCGAGCCGCGCCTTTTCCTGCTCGCGCTTCTTCTCTTCGAGCTTTTCCTGTTCCTTCTGCTTGCGCTCCTTCTCCAGCTTTTCCTTCAACGCGATATCGGGCTTCACCACCGGCTTGGTTTCGGGCTTGGGCACCGGTTTCGTTTCCACCTTGGGCACCGGCTTCGGCGGCTCGGGTGGCGGCTTGACCTCCGCCGGCGGCGGTGGCGTCTCGATTTTCGGCTGCGGCGGCAGGTTGTTCCACAGGTCGACCATGACCGCGGAATCGGCTCTGCTTCTTCTGCCAGCTGACGCCGAACACCAGCAACGCAAAGAACAACAGGTGCATCACCAGCGCCAGCGTGCCGGAAAGGGTCCTCTCGTTTTGCGTGATGTCGTTGTACGTCACTGGCCCCGGGGTTTGGCAAGCAACCCGACCTTCTTCACCTGGTTCTGCTGCAGCATGTCCATCACCTCCAGCACCGCCTCGTAGCGCACGTCCTTGTCGGCGGCGATCACCACCGCCTGCTCGGGATTGCGCTGCCTGCTTCTGGCGGATCGCCTGGATCAGCTCGTCGCGCGTCACCTTGCGCTCCGCGCCGTGCTGGCTGCGGTCGTGCAGCCACAGCGTCCTGTCGGTGTGGATCGAGACTTCGAGCGGCGCCACCGGCGGACTGGAGGCCTTGCCGATCTGCGGCAGCTCGATCTGTCCGGGGTTGATCAGCGGCGCGGTCACCATGAAAATCACCAGCAGCACCAGCATCACGTCGATATAGGGCACGACGTTGATCTGGTTCATGAGCTGCCGGCCGCCGCGTTTTTCGATCGGCATGAGTGCCGGCCCCTCAGTGCGCCTGGCGCTGCAGGATATTGGAAAATTCTTCCATGAACGAGTCGAAACGGGTGGCCAGCCGGTTGACGTCCTCGGCGAAGCGGTTGTAGGCGACCACGGCCGGAATCGCCGCGAACAGGCCCATCGCCGTCGCGATCAGCGCTTCGGCGATGCCCGGCGCGACGTGGGCCGAGCGTCGCCTGCGCGACGTTGGCGAGCCCGCGGAACGCATTCATGATGCCCCACACCGTGCCGAACAGCCCGACGTAGGGGCTCACCGAACCGACCGAGGCCAGGAACGACAGGTGCGATTCGAGCTGGTCCAGCTCGCGCTGATAGGTCGCGCGCATCGCGCGCCGGGTGCCGTCCATCACCGCGCTGATGTCCATGCCGGGCTGCCGGTGCAGCTTGGTGAACTCGCGGAAGCCGGCCTCGAAAATGCGCTCGAGGCTGCCCGCCGAATCGCGCGAGTTGACCGCGCGCTGAAAGAGTTCGTTGAGGTCGGCCCCGCCCCAGAATTCCCGTTCGAAAGCATCGGCAAGCCGGGCCGCGCGCTTGAGCGCGAACACCTTGAGGAAAATGTAATACCACGAAAAGAACGACGCCAGCAGCAGCAACAGCAGCACGATCTGCACCAGCACGCTCGCGCCGGTGACGAGACTGAGAACGGACATGTCCTGGGTGAGGTTCGGATTCACGATGCGGTTCCTATTTTTGTCATGATCGCTTTCGGTATTTTAACCGGCCGGAACGCCGCCGCATCCACGCACACCAGCCTGACCTGGGCGGTGGCCAGCTCCTCGCCGCCGCGCAGCACGCGCTGCGCCACCAGAATCTGACTGGCGCCCACCTTAGCGAGTTCCACGGTGACCTGCAAGCTGTCGTTAAACAGCGACGGTTTGCAGATACTCGATCGCCACCGAGCGCACCACGAACACGACCCGGTGCGTTGCGGCGAGTTCGTTCTGCTCGAAGCCGAGCGCCCGCAGCCATTCGGTGCGCGCGCGCTCGAGAAACCTCAGGTAATTCGCGTAATAGACGACGCCGGCGCTGTCGGTGTCTTCGTAATAAACGCGCACCGGCCAGCTGAATAGTCGAGGGTTGTGAGTAGAGGGTTGAGTGTCCGGCCGGCTCTTCGCGTTCATGCGCTTCAACTCAACACTCAAAATTGAACACTCATCATTGTTCCTTGCCCTCCTCCCACAGACCGGGCGTGCCGGCGGCATTGCGGCGCGACCAGCCCGAAATGACGGTAGGCGGAAACCGTGGCCATGCGCCCGCGCGAGGTGCGCTGCAGATAGCCCTGCTGGATCAGGTACGGCTCGAGCACGTCCTCGATGGTGTCGCGCTCCTCGCCGATCGCCGCCGCCAGGTTGTCGATGCCGACCGGCCCGCCGCCGAATTTGTCGATCACCGCCCGCAGCAGCTTGCGGTCCATCACGTCGAGGCCGAGCGCATCGACGTCGAGCATCTTGAGCGCGGCATCCGCGACCTCGATCGTGACCTTGCCGTCGGCCTTGACCTCGGCGTAGTCGCGCACGCGCCGCAGCAGCCGGTTCGCGATGCGCGGCGTGCCGCGCGAGCGGCTGGCGATCTCGCGCGCGCCCTCCGCGCTCACCTCGACCTCGAGCAGCCGCGCCGAGCGCTGCACGATGCGCGCCAGCTCATCCGGCGAATAGAACTCGAGCCGCGCGACGATGCCGAAGCGGTCGCGCAGCGGATTGGTGAGCATGCCGGCGCGCGTGGTGGCGCCGACCAGCGTGAACGGCGGCAGATCGAGCTTGACCGAGCGCGCGGCGGGACCTTCGCCGATCATGATGTCGATCTGGAAATCCTCGAGCGCCGGATAGAGGATCTCCTCGACCACCGGCGACAGGCGGTGGATCTCGTCGATGAACAGCACGTCGTTGGGCTCGAGATTGGTGAGGAGCGCGGCGAGGTCGCCGGCGCGCTCGAGCACCGGGCCGGAGGTATGGCGCAGGTTCACGCCCATCTCGCGGGCGATGATGTGGGCGAGCGTCGTCTTGCCCAGCCCCGGCGGCCCGAACAGCAGCACGTGATCGAGCGCTTCGCGGCGCTTTCTCGCGGCCTCGATGAAAATCGAGAGCTGGCCGCGGATTTTTTCCTGGCCGACGTATTCGTCGAGCGCCTTGGGACGCAGCGCGCGCTCGAACGCCTCTTCCTGCGGCGAGGCCGGCGCGGCGGAAATCAGGCGGTCGGTTTCAACGGCCATCGGGAGCGGTCGCGGGCATATAAGAAATAATCATTAAAAACAAAGCATTATAATCCACTTTCGGGCGCTGGAACGCCATGCTTCGGCCTGCTTCCCCGTGACCGGCATCACCCGGATTTCGAAAGCAGTTTCAGCGCCTGGCGTATGCCTTCGGTCACGCTGCCTTCGGACGGCAGTTGCTTGACCGCCCAGGCGATCTCTTTGTCATTGTAGCCGAGCGCAACCAGGGCATTCGCGATGTCGCTGGCGTCGCGCGCGCCGGGCGTTGTCGAACTCATGATGACGCTGATGTCGAGCTTGTCGCGCAATTCGAGCAGCAGGCGTTCCGCCGTTTTCTTGCCGATGCCGGGGATCTTGGTCAGGCGGCCGCTGTCCTGGCTGCCGACGGCGTGGTGCAGATCGGCGACGCTCATGCCCGAGAGCACCGCCAGCGCGGTGCGCGCGCCGACGCCGGTGATCTTCAGCAGCTGCCGGAACAGGTGCCGCTCCTGTTCGGTGGCGAAACCGTAGAGCAGGTGCGCATCTTCGCGCACGATCAGATGGGTGAGCAGCACGACCTCGCTGCCGGTCGCGGGCAGCTGATAAAGGGTGCTCATCGGCACGTTGATTTCGTAACCGACGCCGCTCACATCCACCAGGATCTGCGGCGGGTGCTTGGCGGCAAGTTTGCCGCTGATTCTTCCGATCAAACCAGCCTCCCTCCGCGCACGCGGTAGCCCGCGGTCGCCAGTTTACCCAGGCCCTGCCCGCCGTGCGCATGGCAGATGGCGCACGCCAGCGCGTCTGCCGCGTCGGCGCTGGGATCGCCGTCGAGCCTGAGCAGCCGCCTGACCATTTCCTGTACCTGTTCCTTTTTCGGCGTGGCCGTTGCCGACCACCGCCTGCTTGACCTGCAGCGCGGTGTATTCCGCCACCGGCAGATTATGCAGCACCGCGGCGCAGATCGCGGCGCCGCGCGCCTGCCCGAGCAGCAGCGTCGATTGCGGGTTGACGTTGACGAACACTTTTTCGATCGCCACCTGCCCGGGCTTGCAGGCGGCGATCACCTCGGCCAGTCCGTCGAGTATGGTCTTGAGGCGGTCAGCCAGTTCGCCGTCACCCGATTTGATGCAGCCGCTGGTGACATAACTCAACTTCTGGCCGGTCTTGTCCAATACGCCGAAGCCGGTGATGCGCAGACCCGGATCGATGCCGAGGATGCGCGTGCACGAATCCGGTGAGGCGAGAGGCGTGAGGCGGGAGGCGTGAAACGGCTCGTCCCCGCCCACTTTAGGCAAAGCGGTGAGGCGTGGCCGGCGGGGTTTACCCTTCACTCATCCTCATCCCTCATCCCTCATCCTTCATCCTCATCTCGCTCATTCCTCCAAATCGGCCGTGGTATAGACTTCCTGCACGTCGTCGATCGCCTCCAGCGCGTCGAGCAGCCGCTGCATGCGCGCAGCGTCGTCGCCGGTCAGCGTCATTCTCGGTGGTCGGCTTCATGGTGACTTCCGCGAGCTCGGGCTTGAAGCCGGCTTTCTCGAGCGCGCTCTTCACCGCGGAGAAATCGTAGGGCGCGGTGATCACCTCGATGCTGCCGTCGTCGTTGGTCACGCACATCTTCGGCGCCGGCCTCGATCGCCGCTTCCATCAGCTTTTCCTCGCTCGGTGCCGGGCGCGAACACCATCTGGCCGCAGTGCTTGAACAGGAACGCGACCGAGCCGTCGGTGCCGAGATTGCCGCCGTGCTTGGCAAACGCGTGGCGCACGTCGGCCACGGTGCGCGTCTTGTTGTCGGTCATGCAATCGACCATCACCGCGGCGCCGCCGATGCCATAGCCCTTCGTAGCGGATTTCTTCGTAATTCACGCCGTCGAGATCGCCGCTGCCGCGCTTGATCGCGCGCTCGACGTTGTCCTTCGGCATGTTGTTGTCGTAGGCCTTGTCGACCGCCAGCCGCAGCCGCGGATTGGCGGCGGGATCGCCGCCGCCCAGCCGCGCCGCCACCGTGATTTCCTTGATCAGGCGCGTGAAAATCTTGCCGCGCTTCGCGTCCTGACGGCCTTTGCGGTGCTGGATATTGGCCCACTTGGTGTGACCTGCCATCGCTTCCCCTGTTTCCCGACCCTGAGTTTTTTCGCGCCTGCCGACGCTCGCGGAGAGTGCCGGAAGGTCGCTGATATAATTAAAATTTTACCACACCGACCCGTCGGAGCCCCCATGCCGGAACCCCTGCTCGTTGCCAAAGCCGAGGACGAAATTTATCTGCTGCCGCGACTCGCGAACCGCCACGGCCTGATCGCCGGCGCCACCGGCACCGGCAAGACCGTGACGCTGCAGCGGCTGGCCGAGGCGTTCAGCCGCATCGGCGTGCCGGTGTTCATGGCCGACGTCAAGGGCGACCTCGTCGGGGCTGTCGCCAGCCGGGCGCAGCCAACGCGCAAGGTCAAGGAGCGCATCGCACAACTCGGGCTGAACGACTTCGCTTTCGAAGCTTGCCCGGTGGTGTTCTGGGACGTTTTCGGCGACGCAGGGCCATCCGGTGCGCGCCACGATTTCCGAGATGGGGCCGCTGCTGCTGGCGCGCATGCTGAATCTCAACGACACGCAGCAGGGCGTGCTGACCCTGGTGTTCAAGATCGCCGACGACAACAGGCCTGCTGCTGCTCGACCTGAAGGACCTGCGCGCGATGCTGCAGTTCGTCGGCGACAACGCCAAAAATTTCACCACCGAGTACGGCAACATTTCCGCCGCCTCGATCGGCGCCATCCAGCGCGGGCTGCTCGAGCTCGAACAGCAGGGCGGCGACAAATTCTTCGGCGAGCCGGCGCTCAACATCGCAGGACCTGATGCAGACCGACGCCAAGGGCCGCGGCGTCGTCAACATTCTCGCCGCCGACAAGCTGATGAATGCGCCCAAGCTCTACGCCACGTTCCTGCTGTGGCTGCTGTCGGAGCTGTTCGAGCAGCTGCCGGAAGTGGGCGACCCGGAGAAACCGAAGCTGGTGTTCTTCTTCGACGAAGCGCACCTGCTGTTCAACGACGCGCCGCAGGCGCTGCTCGAAAAAATCGAGCAGGTGGTGCGCCTGATCCGCTCCAAGGGCGTGGGCGTCTATTTCGTCACCCAGAACCCGCTCGACATTCCCGACACCGTGCTGGGGCAGCTCGGCAACCGCGTGCAGCACGCGCTGCGCGCCTTCACCCCGCGCGACCAGAAGGCGGTCAAAGCCGCGGCCGACCACGATGCGCGCCAATCCCGGGCTCGATGTGGAAAAGGCGATCACCGAGCTCGGCGTCGGCGAGGCGCTGGTTTCGCTGCTCGACGAAAAGGGACGGCCGGCCATGGTCGAACGCGCGTTCGTGGTGCCGCCCGGCACCCGCATCGGCGCAATCACGCCGCAGGAGCGCGCGGCGATCATGAGCAGTTCGCTGCTCGCCGGCGCCTACGACAAGGTGGAAGACCGCGAATCGGCGTATGAAAAACTGACGCAGCGCGTAGGCGATACCGCGGCCGCCAAGCCGGCCGGCATGGGCGAAGCGGCAGCCGCCCCGGCGGGCGGCGGGCTGCTCGGCGCGCTCGGCGACTTTCTCGGCGGATCGACCGGTCCGCGCGGCGGCCGGCGCGAGGGTGCGATCGAGACCGCAGCCAAGAGCGCGGCGCGCGCGATCGGCTCGCAGGTCGGACGGGAAATCATCCGCGGGGTGCTCGGCTCCATACTCGGCGGCGGGCGGCGGCGGTGACCGCCGCCGCGGAACACGCAGGCCGGCAAAAATCCGCCGCCGCCTACCTCGCCGTCGGGCTGCTGTTCGCGGTCGTCGGCGTCATCTGCTTTTCGGTCAGGCCGGTCCTGATCAAGCTGGCCTACGCCTATGTCGTCGATCCCGTGACGCTGCTCGCGTTGCGCATGATCTTCTCGGTGCCGTTCTTCATCGTGGTCGCGCTGTGGACGCAGCGCGACAAGCAACGCCGCCGCCTCACCCGCCGCGACATCGCAGCCATCTCCACGCTCGGGCTTCTCAGTTACTACGTGGCGAGTTTTCTCGATTTCCTCGGGCTGCAGCATATTTCCGCCGGGATGGGGCGGCTGCTGCAATTCGTCTACCCGACGCTGGTCGTGCTGCTCTCGGCACTGTTTCTCGGCAAGCGCCCGACAAGACGCGACATTGCCGCGCTGTTCCTGACTTACTTCGGATTGACGCTGGTGTTCTGGCATGCGCTGGGCGGCGAGCAGCCCAATCTGTGGCTCGGCGCCGTGCTCGTGCTCACCAGCGCGACCTGTTATGCCACGTATCTCGTCGCCGGCAGCGAGGTGATCGCCCGCGTCGGCTCGGTGCGCTTCACCGCGTATGCGATGATCGTCGCGAGCGCGGCGTGCATCGGGCAATTTTTCCTGCTGCGGCCGCTGTCCGCGCTCGACCTGCCGCTGCCGGTCTACGGGCTGTCGGTGGCGATGGCCATCGGCAGCACGGTGATTCCGGGATTCCTGATCTCCGAAGCGCTGCGCCGCATCGGCGCCAACCGGGTCGCGATCATCGGCGCGCTCGGCCCGGTCACCGCGATCGTCCTCGGCTATCTGGGTCTCGACGAGATCATGACGCCGCTGCAGATCGTCGGCGCGGGATTCGTGCTGTTCGGCGTCATCGCGGTCAGCCTCAGGCCCAGGAACGTCTGAAAAACCGCGCTTTGCGTCGCAACGGGTTTTCGCTATAGATTAGCCCGCTACGCCGCCTGGCGCGGCCTACCTGGGAGGAACCTGATGAGCAACTTCCGACACGCCCCTGCCCTGCTGTGCGCGTTGCTGGTTTCATTCAATATTGCCTGGGCAAAACAACCAGTCCCCGCCGCGCCCGGGGCCGCGGTCGTCACGGCGATCGCGCAAAACAAAAACACCCAGGCCGCGATTACGCCGGCGATCGCGCTGAAGATGCTGAAAGACGGCAACGCGCGCTTCACGGGCGGCAGGATGATGAAGCGCGACCTCATGAAACAGGTGAAGGCGACCGGGTCGGGGCAATACCCGTTTGCCTTTGTCGTCAGTTGCATCGATTCGCGCGCCGCGCCGGAACTCGTGTTCGACCAGGGCATAGGCGACATCTTCTCGGCGCGCATCGCCGGCAATTTCGTGAACGACGACATCATCGGCAGCATCGAGTACGGCGCGCGCGTGGCGGGCGCCAGGCTGATCGTCGTGCTCGGCCACTCGGACTGCGGCGCGATCAAGGGAACGTGCGATGGCGTGCAGCTCGGTCATCTCACCGGCGCGCTCGCCAAAATCAAACCGGCGCTCGACGCCGTGCCCGACGACGGCTCGCCGCGCGACAGCAAGAACTACGCGTTCGTGCAAAAGGTCGCCGACATGAACGTCAGGCTTGCCGTGCAGGAGATCCGCGACAGGAGCCCGGTGCTGCGCGAGATGGCCGACAAAGGCGAAATCGCGATCGTCGGCGCGATGCTCGACGTCAAGACCGGCAAGGTCACCTTCTACGACAAGAACTAACCCGCACCAACGGCTGCCGTGTGCGCCGGTTCAGTAAGGCGTTCCGTTCTTGTGTTCGAACCGGCGGCCCGTCGGTGCCGCACGCGCCGCGAGATCGTCATCGGGATATTCGACATTGTCATCGGGGGTGCGGTCGCCGACTTCGAGATACACCGCGTCAACGCTGCCGCGATTGACCAGATGGTGGCCGTCCGCCTTGCCGGCGGGAAATCCCGCCACCAAGCCGGGCTTCAGAATCTGTTCGCCGGCATTGGTGACCAGGACCAGTTCGCCGCTCACGATATATATGAACTCGTCCTGCTTCGTATGCCAGTGCCTGAGTGCCGACAGTGCACCAGGCTTCAGCGTCGTCAGATTGACACCGAAATTCGTGAGTCCGAGCGCATCCCCCAGCCTGCGCCTGGCCCGGCCGGCAACACGCGCCTTGAACGCCTCGGGATAGGTGGAGCCCTCCACTGCGCTCACTGCATCCGGGTCGAGCGCGGGGAACTTAAGATAACCGGAAGTCATCGAACATCCTCGACAGGTTTGAAAAAACGCCGATCCGGCGGACATTATGCAACAATCCTCCACACGCGACTTTTGAAGGCGGCCATGCCATGCTGGTGAGATTCGAGTGCGACGAGGGCAGCATCACGATGTTCAGAGACGCCGCGGTGATGCTGCTCAAAATGATGGGGCAGACCGGGGTCATGCCCGGAGCGCTGCTGGCCAAGGATATTCCGGCAGCGCTGGATCGCCTCAAGCGCGCGGCGGCAACGCAGCACGACGCGCCGCCTCCGGAGAAGGAGGGGGATGAAAAAAATGGCGGCGCGCCCAGCGTCTCGACGCGCCAGCGCGCGTTTCCGCTGATCGAGCTGTTGACCCGCGCGGCGAAAGAGGAGTGCGACCTGATCTGGGAAGAAGAACGACCGCTCCTGCGGTGATCGCCAGCCGCGTGCGGGGCTGAGCCGTAGCGGCCTGTTGTCGAAGGCGTTACGCGCAGAGAATCGTCCGAAACACAATAAGAGTCCCGGGCTGAAGGACGCTCAGGATTTCTTGGCCGCCATAAAAATGAAACGCCCCGGCGCGACGAAGACTTTTTCCATCACGAGGTCGGGATTGGGAACCATATAGGCTTCCAGCTCCTTCCACGCGGAATACGTAACGGGGCATTGGAGGAGTACCGCTGTACTCCCGCCCTTTTCTTTTCGCTCCAACCGCATCCACCAGCCTTTTTCCTGGCGGTGTTCGATCACGCATACGTCCCGCGGCCGGAGCATGACGCCGCAAATATCCATAGCACTAATTTAAGATCGCAGTGTTTGCTCAAAAATCCCCGGACGCGGCCGATGCCGGGATGACGGCGACAGACGGTCCGCGCACCCGACGCGCACGCCGTCAGACGTTGAACCGGAAATGCATCACGTCGCCGTCCTTGACGACGTAATCCTTGCCTTCGAGCCGCATCTTGCCGGCCTCTTTCGCGCCCTGCTCGCCCTTGCAGGCAATGTAATCGTCGTAGGCGATCACTTCGGCGCGGATGAAGCCCTTTTCGAAATCGGTGTGGATCGCGCCCGCCGCCTGCGGCGCGGTATCGCCCTTGTGGATGGTCCACGCCCGCACTTCTTTCGGGCCGACGGTGAAATAAGTCTGCAGGCCGAGCAGTTCGTAGACCGCGCGGATCAGGCGGTTCAGGCCCGGTTCCTCGAGACCGACATCGGCCAGAAAAACTTTTTTGTCCTCATCGGACAAATCGGCGATCTCGGCCTCGAGCGCGGCGCAAATGGCGACGACCGGCGCGCCCTCCGTGGCTGCGTATTCGCGGACGCGATCAAGCAACGCGTTGTTTGTAAATCCTTTTTCGTCGACGTTGGCGACGTAGATCGCCGGCTTCGCCGTCATCAGGCACAGCGGTTTCAGCAGCGGCAGCTCCTCTTTTTCGAGCTTCAGCGCGCGCACCGGCTTGCCCTGATCGAGCTGCGCGCGCACTTTTTCCAGCAACGCGCCGAGCTTGATCGCTTCCTTGTCGCCGGCCTTGGCGGTCTTGGCGGCGCGTTGCATCGCCTTTTCCACCGTCGCCAGATCGGCGAGCGCGAGCTCGGTCTGGATGGTCTCGATGTCGGAGACCGGATCGACCTTGCCCGCGACGTGCACCACGTTGTCGTTTTCGAAGCAGCGCACCATGTTGATGATGCCGTCGGTCTCGCGGATGTTGGCCAGGAACTGGTTGCCGAGTCCCTCGCCCTTGGACGCGCCGGCGACCAGGCCGGCGATGTCGACGAATTCGACGACCGCCGGCAGCACCCTTTCCGGCTTCGCCAGCTCCGTCAGCCTCGGCAGGCGCGGGTCCGGCACTTCGACGATGCCGACGTTGGGCTCGATCGTGCAGAACGGATAATTCTCGGCCGCGATGCCGGACTTGGTGAGCGCATTGAACAGCGTGGACTTGCCGACGTTGGGCAGGCCGACGATACCGCATTTGAGACTCATAAATTCCTGTGAGAAGTAAGGGGTGAGGCGTGAAGCGCTAAAGCAAACAAATGCTTTTCGCCTCACGCCTAACGCCTCTCGTCTCTCGACTCTCGCTTCATCCCTCATCCCTCGCCGGTTTCGTATGAAGCCGCAGCATCGCCGCCTCGCACTTGCTCTCGGCGAGCAGGGGCCAGACTTCGAGGCTGCCGGCAATGGCGTCTTCGATTGCGGCATGGTCTGCCGCATCCGGCTTGTGCAGCACGTAATCGGCCACCTCCCGTTCCGTCGCGGCGTTGTCGCGCGGATGGCCGATGCCGAGCCGCAGGCGCCAGAAATCCTTGGTGCCGAGATGCGCGGCAATGTCGTTCAGGCCGTTATGCCCGCCGGTGCCGCCGCCCCGCTTGAGCCTGGCGCTGCCCGGCGGCAGATCGAGTTCGTCGTGCACGACCAGGATCTCGCCGCGGCTCGATTTTGTAGAAGCCGGCCAGCGCCGCGACCGCGCGACCGCTCTCGTTCATATAAGGTGTCGGGCAGCAGCAGCCAGATTTCGTGCGGGCTCGCGAGCTTCCCGGCGCGGCCGTGGTAACGCACCGCCGGGCGCAGGTCGATCCCGGCTGCGCGCGCGAGCCGTTCGACCCACCAGAAACCGGCGTTATGGCGCGTCGCCTCGTATTTCTTTCCCGGGTTACCGAGCCCGACGATGAGTTTCATTGAAAACCGGTGAATCGTGAATCGGTGAATGGTGAATGGTCGATAGCCCATTGGAGTCTCTGCGCTTTTAACCGTTCACCATTTACTATTTACCATTTGCCAACAAAAAGCCCGCCATATCGTGCGTAACATGGCGGGCCCGTTGTGTGCGGAACGTATGGCCTATTCCTTCTTGCCCGCCTCTTTCTTCTCGGGTTCCTTCTTGCCCGCCTCTTTCTTCTCCTTCTCCGCGCCCTCCGCCGCCGCAGCCGCTTCGGCCGGAGCCTGGCCGGTGATCTCGGTAACCGGCGCCGCGACCTCTTCCTCGACCGCCACCACCTTCGGCAGCTGCACCGTCACCAGCGTCGGATTGTCGTGCTTCAGCTTGGACAGCGGCTCCACGCCCTTGGGCAGCGACCAGATCGCTGATATGAATCGAGTCGCCGAGCTTCATGTCCTTGAGGTCGACCTCGATGTATTCCGGCAGATCGTCGGGCAGACACTGGATGTCGATCTCGTTCATCACGTGCTGCACCACCCCGCCTTCCAGCTTGACACGCCTGGCAGATGTCGGCATTGGTGAAGTGCAACGGCATTTTCATGTGGATCTTCTTGCTCTTGTCGATGCGCTGGAAATCGACATGCAGCGCGATCGGTTTCCACGGATGCATCTGGAAATCGCGCAGCAGCACCGCCTCCTTGTTCGCCCTCGACCGTCATGTCGAGGATCGAGGCGTGAAACGCCTCCATCTTCAGATGACGCAACAGCGCGTTCTGATCGAGCTCGATCGCCTGCGCCGGTTTGTTCGCGCCGTATATCACGCCCGGGACGCGTCCGCTCGTACGCAGGCGGCGGCTCGCACCCGTGCCCTGTTTTGTACGCGGAAATGCAGTGACTTCAATCTTCATTTCACTCTCCTGAAAAACGGGACGCCCGCGACCAGGCTGTCCCGGCTAAAGCGGGGCCGGACCCATTCCGGCCCCGCACAAATTTATTCCACGAACAACGAGCTGACCGAATCCTCGTTGCTGATGCGGCGCATGGTTTCCGCCAGCAGGCTCGCCACGGTCAGCACGCGAATGCGCTTGCAGCTCTTCGCCTCCTCGCGCAGCGGTATGGTGTCCGTCACCACCAGTTCGTCGAGCGCGGATGCGGAAATGCGCTCCATCGCCGTGCCCGACAGCACCGCGTGCGTGCAGTAGGCAATCACCTTTTCCGCGCCCTGCTTCTTGAGCGCGCCCGCCGCCTCGCACAGCGTGTTCGCCGTATCCACCATGTCGTCGACGATGACGCAGGTGCGGCCCGCGACCTCGCCGATGATGTTCATCACCGTGGCCACGTTCGGCCGCGGCCGGCGCTTGTCGATGATGGCGAGATCGGCTTCCAGCCGCTTCGCCAGCGCGCGGGCCCGCACCACGCCGCCGACGTCGGGCGACACCACGACCAGATGCTTGTGATCGCGCTTCCACACGTCGCCCAGCATGATCGGCGCCGAGTAGATATTGTCCACCGGAATGTCGAAAAATCCCTGGATCTGCTCCGAGTGCAGATCCATGGTCAGCACGCGGTTGACGCCGACGCTGGTCAGCATGTTGGCGACCACCTTGGCCGTGATCGGCACCCGCGCCGAACTCGGCCGGCGGTCCTGCCGCGCGTAACCCATGTACGGGATCGCCGCGGTCACCCGGGCGGCCGAAGCGCGCTTCAGCGCATCGACCATCACCAGCACTTCCATCAGATTGTCGTTGGTGGGCGGCAGATCGACTGCAGCACGAACACGTCCTTGCCGCGCACGTTTTCGAGGATCTCGACCATCACCTCGCCGTCGCTGAAGCGCCCGACCTTGGCGCGCCCGAGATGGATCTTCAGATGGCTGACCACATCCTCGGCAAGCTTGGGTATCGCGTTGCCGGTAAACACCATCAGCCTGTCGTAAGCCACCCTTGCACCTCGTCTGCCAGTTTGCCGCTGTTCGGGGCTGCTCAGTGGCCGCCCCGGCCTGTCGCCAACTTCATCCCACGCAAAATATGATGGCTGGGGAGGTAGGGATCGAACCTACGAATGCCGGAATCAAAATCCGGTGCCTTACCACTTGGCGACTCCCCAACACGTAACGCTGATGGCCGACCCTGTTGCATCGGCCATCTGGTAAACCCGACCGGCGCTTCAGCGCGCCAGATCGCGCAGCGGATGCCGCATCCAGCCCCTGCGCAACAAATCCCTTGCATGGTGGCGGGCAGCCTGGCCAGCACTTCGCGCGCCGCGCCTTCGGTGGCAAAGTCGGCAAAAACGCACGCGCCGGAACCGGTCATCATCGCCGGCGCCAAACTGCCTGAGCCACCCGAGATGCCGCGCCACTTCCGGATACTCGCCGGCACACCACCGGCTCGAGATCGTTGCCTGCCGACTCGACCGAAAAGCTTTGTATTGTAATCATTTTTGAGTCCCGTTTCAATTCCGGATCGGGAAAAAACGCGGGCCGTGGCGACGGCCACCGGCGGCATCAGCACCACGTACCAGGCCGGCGGCAGCGCGATGGGGGTCAGCCGCTCGCCGATACCCTCGGCGAAGGCATTGTCGCCAAACACGAATACCGGCACGTCCGCCCCCAGCTGGAGCGCCAGTTCGAGCAGCCGGCGTCCGCGGCAAATCGAGCCGCCACAGCCGGTTCAGGGCAAGCAGCGTGGTGGCGGCATCCGAGCTGCCGCCCCCCAGCCCGCCGCCCGGCGGCAGGCGCTTTTCCAGCGTGATATCGGCGCCAAGCGCCGTTCCCGAGGCCCGCTGCAGCAGCCTCGCCGCGCGCACGCTCAAGTCGTCGTCGGCGGCGATCCCCGGGACCGCGTTGACGCGCGTGATCACGCCGTCGCCGCGCACACCGAAAGCTCAGCGTGTCGCCGTAGTCGATGAAGCGGAACACCGTTTGCAGCAGATGGTAGCCGTCGGCGCGGCGGCCGATCACGCGCAGCATCAGGTTGAGCTTGGCCGGCGCCGGGAAACTGTGTTGCGGCGCATTCATGGCGCGACCGGGACTTGCCGCCAGCCGTCGATCACCAGCCGGATTTCCTGGGCGCCGCTGGACATCTCCAGGCGCCGCGGCAATCCGCCGTGCTCGGCGGGTGGATAGTTGACGAACACGATACGCCAGCCATTCTGGGTCAGCGCGGCAAGCCGCCCGCCGGCATCGCGCTCGACCGCGTCCGGCACGCCGACGGGGGCGGGCTGGCCCTGCACCCAATACTGCAGGCTCGCCAGCGGCAGTTCCCATCCCAGCGCCTCGCGCGTCAGGCTCTCGACGCTCGCGGCGCGATATTGCCTCTGGTCGGCGGCGGTCAGCGTCGCGCCGCCGGCCTCGCCGGCGATATAGGCGAGCGTCTGCCCGGCGGAGACAACAACGAGATTTCATCGCGCTCTGCCGCGTGCAACCAGCGCACACCGGACGAGAATGCATGTCCGTCGTAACTCACCAGCACGCGGCCGCTCAGATCGAACGGGGACGGCGATGCCGGTATGCCGGGCGATTCCGGCAGCGTGGCGCAGGCGGCAACGATAACCGCGATCGCCAGTGCACACGACGTTCTCAGGGCCCGCAACATGATACGGAACCGCCGACCCGCGTTACGGGACGAACCGCTTGACGGTGTTCTGCAGCAGCTCGTTCGCGGGGTGGTCTTTGGTCATCTCAGCCCAGATTTTCTGCGCCTGCTCGCGCTGGCCGTCGCGCCACAGCACCTCGCCGAGATGGGCGGCAATTTCAGGGTCGGGACGCAGCGCGAACGCGCGTTGCAGAAAGTCGAGTCCTTCCTTGTTCTGGCCCAGGCGGTAGAGCACCCAGCCCATGCTGTCCATGATGAATGGATCATCGGGCGCGAGCTTGAGCGCGGTTTCGATCAGGCTGCGCGCTTCCGGCAGCCGCTCGTTGCGGTCGGCAAACGTATAGCCGAGCGCATTGTAGGCATGCGCGTAATCCGGCCGGATTTTGATCAGCTGCCTCAGGTTCGACTCGAGCACGTCCATGCGGTTGATCTTCTCCGCCGCCATCGCCTGGTCGTAGAGCAGGTCGGGCGTGTCGGGCAGTTTTCTGGAGCGCGTCGCCGAGCAGATCGAACGCCTCCTGATACTCGTTCGCGTCGCGCAGCAGTTGCGCCTCGGCCTGCGTCAGCTGCACGCGCTGCTGGTTGTTCTGCGGGCTCACCTCCTGCAGGTGCTTGCGCGCATCGGCGAGCCGGCCCTCTTTCGCCAGCACGCCGGCATAACGCACCTGGGCGTTGATGTATTGTTCTCCCGGCGCGACCGCGCCATACCACTTGAGCGCCTCGTCGAACCGCTTCCGCTCTTCATTGACCTGGCCGAGGTAGAGGCGCACCGTGTCCGGATCCTTGTAATCGGTCTCGAGCGCGTGCTTGCAGCTGCGCTTTCGGCCGCGTCGTAGTCCTTGCTCTGCAGTGCCAGCAACGCCACCGCCATGCGTCACGTCGGGATTCTGCGGAAACTCGCGCAGCAGCACTTCGAACTGCTTGCGCGCTTCCTGGAAATTTCTGTCGTTGACCAGCAGCCGCGCGTAGTTGAGGCGCACATCCCTCGCCTGGGGATGGTCTTTCAGGTAGCCGGCGAGATACTGCAGCGCTTCGGCGTTGGAGCGCTTCTGCAGCACCTGCGCCTGGAACAGTGCCGCCAGTTCCCAGTCGGGCCGCAGCTTGAGCGCTGCGCGCGCTTCATCGAGCGCAAGCTGCTGCTCGTCCGCATTCCATGCCGCCTGCGCCACCGCGAGACGGGCTTCGGGGACTTCGGGATAAGGTTGCGCCAGCGCCTGCATCAGTTTCGATACCGCCGCTTTGTCCTTGATGGCGGCCGAGCAGCGCGGATAACTGCAAAAAATTCTGGCCGACATTGGCCCGGTCGGACGGCGAGCCATTTCTCGAGATGCGGCTTGGCCTCGGCAAGCTGCGCCTGGTTGACGAGCAACGCCGCGATGATCTGGCGCGCCTGCGTCGATTCAGGATCGATCTCCAGCCAGATGCCTGCGGCTTCCAGCGCGGCCGACATGTAACGCGCATTCCAGGCGAGCTCGGTAGCGCGCTGTGCGATGCGCGGATCCCTGGTTTCGCGGGCGAGTTCGAGGTAAGCCGGTACGGCAATCTGCGGCTGCCCGCGCTGCGCCGCAACTTCCGCCAGCATGAGCTTGAACATGATCTGTTCGGTGAGCTCCTGCGGGGGCAGCTGCGGGTGGTGCGGAACGGGCTTGGCCGCTTCGATATTGGGCGCAGGACTGGTCCCGGTCCCGGCCTTGATCCCGGTCGCCTCGGCCGGCGGCTGCTGCGGTTGCGGTTGCGGCTGCTGCGGCCGCTGCGGCTGCTGCGCGCAGGCGGCGAGCAGCGCGCAGACAAACAGCGCCGCCGTTCTGATATTCATCATGATGTGGGTTGGCCGGTCACGGCCGTTATGGAATAACCAAATGATTTTCTGAAAAGATCCGGATTTGCCGCTTCATAATCTGCTACATATTAGGTATATTTCGTGCTTACCACAAGACAAAGCGCGATGGCCGACCAGGAAACCGTTATCACGATTTCGGCGCATGGGTTAAGCCGGAACTTCGGCGCCCATGCCGCAGTCAACAACATCAGCCTCGAACTGCGGCGGGGCGAAGTGCTGGGATTTCTGGGGCCCAACGGCGCCGGGAAAACCACGACGATGCAGATGCTGACCGGCAATCTTGCGCCGTCGGCCGGCACCATCAGCATTTGCGGCATCGACATGCTCGAGCGTCCCGCCGCGGCCAAAGCCAAAATCGGCTATCTGCCGGAAACGCCCCCCATTTACCGCGAACTCAATGTCGACGAGTACCTCGATGCTCGCCGCCAAGCTGCACCGGCTATCCAAGCTCCGCCGCCGCGGCGCCATCGACGAGGTCAAACAGCGTTGCGGACTCACCGCCGTCGGCGGCAAGCTGATCGGCGCCCTGTCGAAGGGGTTTCAGCAGCGCGTCGGCATCGCGCAGGCGATCGTGCATGATCCCGATGTCGTCATTCTGGACGAACCGACGGTCGGCCTCGATCCCAACCAGATCCGCGAGATCCGCAGTCTCATCCGGGAACTCGGCGGCAGGCACAGCGTGATCCTGTCCACGCACATCCTGCCGGAAGTCGAGGCGGTGTGCGACCGCGTGCAGATCATGCACCACGGCAGCCTCGTCTACAGTGACACCATCGCCGCCCTCAGGAATTTTCAGAGCGGCCGCACCGTTCTTCTCGGTCTGCTCCGGCCGCCGGCCATCGCCGCACTGGCGGCGGTGCCCGGTGTCGCCGCGGTGGAAGACGTATCCGAAACGCAGTTCCTGCTGCACCTGGCGGCCGACAGCGACCCCACTGATGCGCTCGTCAAGCGCTCGGTGGAGCAGGACTGGGGCCTGTATCGCCTCAGCCCGGGGGAAACCACACTCGAAGAAGTGTTCGTCGATCTGACGCGGCGCGAGGACAATCATTGAACCGCCAAGACGCCAAGGCGCCAAGAAATGCAAAGTCTTCAAAACAACAAAACCCATGCGACCGAAATACCCGGAGCACCACTCCATGATTCAGTTCGCCGATGAATGATAATTTTGTACCTTGTTGTCGCACGCTGCTTTTCGTTTACGCTTGGGTCTGTTTTTCTTGGCGTTCTTGGCGGTCTTGGCGGCTAGAGAGGTTTTTAAATGATCTTCACCATCGCAGGCAAGGAACTCAAATCGCTGTTCGCATCGCCGCTCGCGTGGGTGGTGCTGACCGGCATGCAGATCATCGTCGGCTACGGCTTTTTGAAGCGTCTCGACGATTTCCTGCAGATTCAGCCGCAGCTGTCGCAGATGCCGAGCCCGCCGGGCGTCACCGAGCTGGTCGCGGCGCCGACTTTCGCCACGCTGGCGGCGATCCTGCTGTTCGCCGTGCCGCTGTTCGCGATGCGGCTGATCGCCGAGGAGCGCCGCAACCAGACCATGGTGCTGCTGATGTCGGCGCCGCTGTCGATCACCGAAATCGTGCTCGGGAAATTCCTCGGCCTCATCATCTTCCTGCTGCTGATCATCGGGCTCACCGCGCTGATGCCGCTCTCGCTCGCCGGCAGCACGCATCTCGATTACGGCATGCTGCTGAGCCAGGTGTGCGGCGCTCGTGCTGCTCGCCGCCGGCTTCGCCGCGGTCAGCCTTTACGTATCGTGCCTGACCGCGCATCCGATGGTGGCCGCGCTCGGCGGCTTCGGCGTGCTGCTCGGCGATGCTGCTGATGGGCGAAACCGCGGGCGAAAGCCTGCGCGCGCGCGGCTGGACGGTGCCCGCGGCACTCGCCCAGGTGCTGTCCCCGGTCAAGAATTTCGAGCCGCTCGGCAAGGGCATCATCGACAGCTACGCCATCGCCTGCTCGCTGCTGCTGACCCTCGTTTTTCTGGTGCTCACCGTGCGCCAGCTCGATGCCCGGCGCCTGCGGGGCTGAATGGAACTGAACCGCAAAATACGACTCCAGCTGCTGGTGCAGAACGGCCTGTTCTTGGTGCTGTTGATCGTGCTCGCCGCGCTGCTCGCCCACCTCGCCCACGAATACCGCAAGGAATGGGATGTCACGCGGGGCGCGCGCCAGACGCTGTCGCAGGCTTCGCTCGAGGTGCTGAGGCAGCTCGATGGGCCGGTCACCGTCACCGCCTACGCCGTCGCCCAGGACGGGCGCGGCGGCAACGCGCACCAGTCGCTGCAGGAATTCATGCGGCCGTACCTGCGCGCCAAGCCTGACATCAAGCTCTCTTTCGTCGATCCGCGCGATCAGCCCAAACTCGCCGAGGCCGCCGGGGTGCGGGCGCCGGTCGAGATGGTGGTCGAATACCGGCATCGCAGCGAACATCTCACCCAGTTCAACGAGCAGGCGTTCACCAATCTGCTGATGCGGCTGGCGCGCGGCGGCGAGCGCATGGTGCTGTGGCTCGACGGTCACGGCGAAAGAAAGCTGGATGGCCGCGCCAACCACGATCTGGGCGATTTCGGCCGCCAGCTGCAGCTGAAAGGCCTGCGGCTCAACAGCGTGAATCTGGCGGTGGCGCAGGAGGTCCCGGCCAATGCCGCGTTGCTCATCATCGCCAGCCCCCAGGTCGACCTGCTGCCGGAAGAGGTGCAGAAGATCAGGCGCTATCTCGAAGCCGGCGGCAATCTGCTGTGGCTGATCGATGCCGAGCCGCTGCACGGACTGCAGCCCATTGCCGAGTTCCTGGGGCTGGTGCTGTCTCCCGGGGTGGTGGTCGATCCGGCGCTGAAGCCCCGCAGCGGCCCGCCGGCCTTCGCGGTGTCAAGCGGTTATGCGCGCCATCCGATCACCAGCGCGTTCCGGCTCAACACCCTGTTCCCGTACGCGCGCCAGATCGGCGTCGCCGACAGCGACGAGTGGCGCGTCACGCCGCTGGTCGACGTCGCGCCGCGCGGCTGGGTCGAAGTCGGCAAGCTCGATGACAAAATCGTATTCGACAAGGCGCGCGACATTCCCGGCCCGATCAATATCGCCACCGCCTTCGAGCGCACCGTCGGCGACCGCCGGCAGCGCGTGGTGGTGGTCGGCAGCGGGCACTTCCTGTCGAACACGTTTCTCGGCAACGGCGGCAACCTCGATCTCGGCGTCAACATCGTCAACTGGCTGGCAGGCGACGACAGCCTGATCACCGTGCAGCCGCGGCCTGCCGCCGACAGCGCTCTCGACATCGGCCAGACCATGCTGTACCTGATCGCGTTCACCTTCCTGCTGGTGCTGCCGCTGGTGTTCATCGTGGCGGGCGGCGTGATCTGGTGGCGCCGCCGCCGCGCCTTATGACGCGATCATGGCTGCTCAACGCCGCGCTGCTGATCCTGGTCGTGGCGCTGGGCTGGTTTTTCTATCTCAGGCCGCGCAGCGACGAACCGGTCAGCTATCCGCTGTCGGCGCTGCAGGCCGGCGGGGCGGGGAAAATCCGTCTCGAGCGCACCGGCCAGGCGCCGGTCACGCTCGAAAAAAAGGACGGCCGGTGGTTCATCACCGCCCCTTTCGCTGCGCCGGCTGAACCGTTCCAGATCCAGCGTCTGCTCTCGATCCTCGACGCCCGGGCCGCCAGCCGTCTTGCCGCAGGCGATCTGGCGCGTTTCGATCTCGACCGGCCCGTGGCACGGCTTACGATCGATTCGCAGACCTTCAGCTTCGGCAGCATCAACACGGTATCCCGCGAGCAGTACGTGCTGACCGGGAACACGGTCTATCCGGTCGCACTGCGCTACGGCGCAGCGCTGCCGGCCGATGCCGCGCAACTCATCCGGCGGCAGCTCTTTGCCGGCAGCGAAGCGCCGGCGCGTTTCGAGTTCAGCGACTTCACGGTCGCCAGCGCGGACGGCAAATGGAACGTGCTCCCGGCGCCGCCGATCTGAGCCAGGACGACGTGAACCGCTGGGTCGACGACTGGCGCCTGGCTTCCGCGCTGCACGCAGAACCCTACGCCGGGGGCAAGCCGCTCGGCGCGATCAAGGTTGAATTCAAGGATGGCCGGAAAATCACGCTCGACATCCTGCAGCGCGAGCCCGAGCTGGTGCTGCTGCGTCCCGACCAGAACCTGCAGTACGCATTTTTCCCGGAAACCGCCAAGCACCTGCTCTCGCCGCCCGGACAACGGCAATAATGAAAACCCCAAAACCCAAGAATCCTTGCCACAGATCGAACACAGAGAGAAAAACCATTCGGTCATTTTTTGAGCTCTGCTCCCCAACTTCTGTATACCCGTCAGTCGAAGAGTAATTCTCAGTGCACCCTTGAATCCTCTGTGATCTCTGTGTTCTCTGTGGCCGAATTGTTGTTCTACATTACTCATGCCCGAACTGCCCGAAGTTGAAACCACGCGCCGCGGACTGGCGCCGCTGCTCGTCGGCAAACGCATCAAAACCGCCGTCGTGCGCCACCATGGCTTGCGGCAGCCGGTGCCGCGCAATCTGCCGAAATTGCTGGCGGGCACGACGATTCATCATCTGACCCGCCGCGGCAAATACCTGCTGTTCGACTGCGGCACGGGCACGCTGATCCTGCATCTCGGCATGTCGGGACGGCTGTGGGTGGTCGACACCGGCACCCCCGCCGAAAAGCACGATCATTTCGATCTGGTGCTGGAAAACGGAACGGTGGTACGGCTGCGCGATCCGCGCCGCTTCGGCCTGGTGCTGTGGCACAAAGGCGACCCGCTCGGCCATCCGCTGCTCGCCGACATCGGGCCCGAACCCTTCTCCGTCGGAGTTCGACGGCGCGTCGGCTTTACCGCGCGACGCGCAACCGCAGCGCTGCGATCAAGCTGGTGCTGATGGACAGCCATGTGGTCGCGGGCGTCGGCAACATCTACGCCAACGAGGCGCTGTTTCGCGCCGGCATCCGCCCGTCGACGCCGGCGCAGCGCCTTTCACGCGCACGCTGCGACGTGCTGGCGAAAAGAGTGCGCGAAACGCTGCAGGACGCGATCGGCGCCGGCGGCTCGAGCCTGCGCGATTACGTCGGCAGCGACGGCCTTGCCGGCAATTTCCAGAGCCAGTTTATGGTCTATGGCCGGGCCGGCCAGCCTTGTCAGCGCTGCGGCACTGCGATCAAGGAAATCCGGCAGGGACAACGGGCGACGTTTTACTGTCCACGCTGCCAGAGGTGAAAAAGCAGGGATGAGGGCGGAGGGATGAAGGGATGAGGGGAAACCGCAGACTACGTGTACTCATCGATCTTCCATTGCGGCCTTGGCGAACCTTAGCGCCCTTCGCGTTCCGCTTTTAGCCCGTAAAAACGGCGGCATGGAAATGCCGCCGATAAAGCAATAATATCGTTTAAAAACAACGGATTATATTAAACCGCCCTCTGGTCAATGCTTCATCCCTCATCCCTCATCCCTCATCCCTCATTCTTCATCCCTCACGCTTTCTCCGCCGTCAGCGCGAGATACTTCGCATAGAGCTGCTCTTTGGTCTCGACGACGTCGGGATCGTGCGGAATGCAGTCGACCGGACACACTGTCTGGCACTGCGGCTCGTCGAAATGGCCGACGCATTCCGTGCACTTGCCGGGATCGATGACGTAGATCTCCTCGCCCTGCGAGATCGCGCCGTTCGGACACTCCGGTTCGCACACGTCGCAGTTGATGCATTCGTCGGTGATGATCAAGGCCATGACGAAACGCTCAGCGTGCCTCCCAGCTGTTTGATCTTGGTCGCAAGCCGCTCCGCGACGTACGGGTGCACGAACTTGCTGACGTCGCCGCCGAGGATCGAGATCTCGCGCACGATGGTCGCGGACACGAACATGAACTGCTCGCCCGGCGTCAGGAACATGGTTTCGACATCGGGATAGAGATCGCGGTTCATGCCGGCCAGCTGGAACTCATATTCGAAATCGGACACCGCGCGCAGTCCGCGGATCACCACTTTCGCGTTGTGCTGCTGCACGAATTTCATGAGCAGCCCGGAGAAGCCGGTGACGTGGATGTTGGGCACGTCTTTGAGCACGTGTCTTGCCATCTCGACCCGTTCCTCGAGCGTGAAGAACGGGCTCTTGGCGCGGCTGTCTGCGATCCCGAGTATCACCGTGTCGAATATGCTGGCCGCGCGCCGCGCCAGGTCCGCGTGGCCGAGCGTCATCGGATCGAATGTTCCCGGGTACACCGCTTTATTGTTCATTTTCGGTCCGCCTCAGAAGTTGAAATGTCACCTGCCCCGCCCGGCTTTGCTTCCAGGCCTCCCAGCCGGCCGGCAACTCCGGCCGCGCCGCGCTCTCACAATACACCACGGCGCCCGGCGCCAGGCGCGGCGGCAGCAGCGGCAGCAACCGCAGCCAGTAGTCGGTCCTGAACGGCGGATCGAGAAAGACGACATCGTAGCGCTCACGGTCGCCGCGAAGGAATTCTAGCGCATCCGCTCTTGCGAGTTCCACTGCGGCGGCGTTAAGCTGCGCGCGGCTCGCCTGCAGCGCCTTGAACGTTGCCGCATCGTGCTCGACCATCACGACGCGCCGGGCACCGCGCGACGCCGCCTCGAAGCCCAATGCGCCGCTTCCCGCGAACAGATCGAGGCAGCTCTTGCCGGTGAGATCCTGCCCCAGCCAGTTGAACAGCGTCTCGCGCACCCGGTCGGGAGTGGGGCGAAGATCTTCCCGCGGCGGGAACGACAGCAGCCTGCTGCGCCACTCACCGCCGATGATCCGCACGCGGTTTTTTTTCATCTTGAGTCGGGCCACAAAAGCCTTGCGGCCGGGGATTTCTATTTTTTTGGCGGGTCGGCGGCGACCACGACGGTCACCAGCTTGTCCGGATCGACGTGCCGCGCAAACGCGCTCTTGACGTCGGCCACGGTGACGCGCTCGACGTTGCCGGCGAAGTCGTCGAGATAGCTGAGCGGCAGGTGATAGAAGCCGATCACCGCGAGATACTCGTGGATCTTGCGGTTGCTGTCGATCCTGAGCGGGAAGCCGCCGGCGATGTTCTGCTTCGCCGCTTCGAGCTCCTGCGCGGTCGGACCGTTGGCGAGAAAATCGCGCAGCGTCTTTTGCACCACCGCCAGCGCCTCCGGCGCCTGCTCGCGCTTGGTCTGCATGCCGATCACAAACGGCCCCCGCTGCTGCAGCGGCGAAAAATAACTGTAGACGGAATAGGCGAGGCCGCGCTTTTGCCGCACCTCCTCGACGAGGCGCGATACGAAGCCGCCGCCGCCCAGCACATAGTTGCCGACGAACAGCGGAAAATAATCGGGATCCCCGCGGCGTATCCCCGGCGCGCCGATCAGGATATGGCTCTGCGATGCCGGATTCTCGATGTAGCGCGTGCTCCCGGCGGTCGAGATCGGCAACCGGCGGCACGGATGGCTCGGCGGCGGCATCGGGTTGAGGCAGCCCGGCCGTGGCCTCCTCTGCGATCGCCGCCGCCTCGTCGCGGGACAGATCGCCGATGATGGCCACCACCGCCCGTCGCGCAACATAATGCGCGCGGTAAAAATCCACCAGATCCTGGCGCGTCAGCCCGCTCACCGTTTCGACATCCCCGGAGGAGCGCAGCCCGTAAGGATGCTGGCCGTAAACCAGCCGGTTGAAAGTCAGCGCCGCGATGGTTTCGGGCTTGGTATCGGCCTCCTTGAGCGCGCCGATCAGCCTGACCTTTTCCCTTTCCAGAACCGTTTCCGGAAATTCCGGGCGTTGCAGGATGCGGTCGAAAATATCGAGCGCCTGCCGGCGCTCGGGCGCGCTGGACAGCGTGCGCAGCGCCAGTCCGGCGCGGTCGGTATCGAACCGCGGCGCCAATTGCGCGCCGACATCGGCGAGCTTGCGCGCGATCTCGTTCTCGTTCATGCCGCCGGCGCCCAGCCGCAGCAGCTGGCTGGTCATGCTCGCAGCGCCCGACTTGTCGCTGCGTGTCGTAACCCGCGCCGGCCGGAAACTCGACGGAAAGGTCGAACATCGGCAAATCACGGTTCTCGACGAAATAAACGCGCGCACCGCTCGTGGTCTGCCAGTGCTGGATGGGCAGGGTCGCATGCGCCTGCGCGGCTGCCAGCAGGAATACCGCTGTCCCGATCCATGACGACAAGCGGTTATTGCGCATCATGCAGCCCCGGCGGCGGCGCGGCCGGCCGTTTGCCGGTGACCGGTTGCGGATCGAGATAGGCGACGGTCAGCGTATCGTCGCTGAAATATTTTTTCGCCACCGCCTGCACCTGCTCGGGCGTGACCTCTTTCAGCTTGTCGAGCATCAGATCGATATCCTTGTAAGACAAACCGACGGATTCCAGCTCGCCGATTTCGCGCGCCTGGGAAAACATCGAGTCGCGCTCGTAGACCTGGCCGGCGATGACCTGGGCCTTGATGCGTTTCAGCTCTTCGCCGGTCACGCCCTCGTCCGCAATTTTTTGCAGTTCCCGGCGCAAGCCCTGCTCCGCCTCCTGCGACGTCTTGCCGGCTGTCGGCACGGCGCTCAGATAGAACATGCCGGGGCCGCGCGCCACGCCGTCATAACTGGCGCTGGCCGAACTGGCCAGCTGTTGTTCGCGCACCAGGTTGCGGTTGAGCCGCGAAGATTCGTCGCCGTCGAGCACGCTCGCCAGCATGTCGAGCGCATACGACTCCCAGTCGTTATGCGGATCGCGCAGGGCCGGCACGTGATAAGCCATCATCACGTACGGCTGCTCGGCCGGCGCTTTCACCGTCAGGCGCTTGATTCCCACCTGCGGCGGTTCCAGCTGCGGCTTGCGCCGCGGCAGCGCCCGCGCGCGTGATGCCGCCAAACTGCTGTTCCGCCAGATCGAAGACCTCCTGCGGGGTGACGTCGCCCACCACCACCAGTATCGCATTGTTGGGCGCATACCAGCGCTGATAGAACTCGCGTACGTCGTCCACGTGCATGTTTTCGAGGTCGTTCATCCAGCCGATGATCGGGCGGCGGTACGGGTAGGCGTCGAGTGCGGTGGCCATCAGCTGCTCGTAGACCAGGGCGCGCGGGCGGTCGTCGGTGCGCCAGCGCCGTTCTTCCATCACCACCCTGATCTCTTTCGCAAATTCATCCGGTGACAGCACAAGGTTCGTCATGCGGTCGGCCTCGAGCCGGAACGCGAGCGGCAAGCTGCTTTTTTTGCAGCTGTCTCGAAGTAGCTGGTGTAATCCCTGGTGGTGAACGCGTTCTCGCGGCCGCCGGCAGCGGCAATGAGTTTCGAGAACTCCCCGGCCGGCACCTTGCGGGTGCCCTTGAACATCATGTGCTCGAGCGCGTGCGCGACGCCGGTGGTGCCGTTGAATTCATCGACGCTGCCGACCTTGTACCACACCATCGACACCACCACCGGCGCGCGATGATCCGGCTTGACGATCACGCGCATGCCGTTGGCCAGGGTGTGCTCCTCGGTAGTCGACGGCGCGGCAATTGCCGCAATGCTCGCCCACAGCGCGCAGAAACGCGGCGTTACGCAAAATACGTTCAACAACTGACATTCGATTTCCGGTTGGAGTAGGTTCGGGCTAGAATTGTAACCAATTCGGCAGGCCGATCACGCAAAAATATTCTTGACTTGCGATGACGGCCTTTCTTTTGAATCACAGCCTCTGACTGAGCATCTCATGATAAGTTTCCTTAAGCCCCGCGACGGCAGCGGCGAATCCGGCGGGCTGGTTCACGCGCCTCAAACAGGGTCTCGCCAAGACGCGCCAGCAGCTCGGGCAGGGGCTCTCGGGCCTGTTCGGCGCGGGCCGCAAGCTCGACGAAGCGTTCTACGAGGAACTCGAAACCGTGCTGCTGAGCGCCGACGTCGGCGTCGCCGCAACCGGTTTTCTCATCGAGAAGTTGCGCGCCCGCGCCCGGCGCGAGCGCTACACCGAGGCGGCCGAGCTCCGGCAGGCGCTGCGGTGCCGCGCTGCTGGAGCTGCTGAAGCCGGTAGCGGTCCCGCTCGACATCAGCACGCACAAACCGTTCGTGATCATGCTGGCCGGCGTCAACGGAGCGGGCAAGACCACGTCCATCGGCAAGCTTGCCCATTATTACCAGCGGCAGGGCAAGAAGGTGCTGCTCGCCGCCGGCGACACCTTCCGCGCCGCGGCGCGCGAGCAACTGATGGTGTGGGGCGAGCGCAACAACGTGACCGTGATCGCACAGCAGTCGGGCGACGCCGCCGCGGTGATTTTCGATGCGATCAACGCCGCCGTGGCGCGCGGCATCGATGTCGTGCTCGCCGACACCGCGGGCCGGCTGCCGACCCAGCTGCACCTGATGGAGGAAATCAGGAAGGTCAAGCGCGTGATCGACAAGGCGCTGCCCGGCGCGCCGCACGAAGTGCTGCTGGTGCTCGACGCCAACACCGGCCAGAACGCGGTGGCCCAGGTCAGCGCGTTCGACGACGCGCTCGGCGTCACCGGCCTGGTGCTGACCAAGCTCGACGGCACCGCCAAGGGCGGCGTCATCGCCGCGATCGCCCATATGCGCGCCGGCAGCACGCAACGCCAGCCGATTCCGGTCCGATTCATCGGCGTCGGCGAAACGATCGACGATCTGCAGCCGTTCGACGCCGAAGCCTTCGTCACGGCGCTGCTTGATTGAAGCAGGATTCGGGATTCAGGATTCGGAGATTACAACATCAAACTCCCTGCGACCCCGAGTCTCATCGAATCCCGCATCCCGAATCCTCGAATCCTGCCCAGCATCCTCGAACCCGTGATCAACTTCAGCCAAGTCTGCAAGCGCTATCCCGGCGGTTTCGAGGCGCTGAAAAACATTTCGTTCTCGATCGAAACCGGGGAGATGGTGTTCATCACCGGCCATTCCGGTGCCGGCAAGAGCACCTTGCTGAAGCTGATGACGGCCATCGAGCGGCCGACCAGCGGCAGCGTCATCATCAACGGCCAGAACGTGGGCGCGCTGCGCCCGCGCGCAATTCCGTTTCTGCGCCGTAACTTCGGCCTCATTTTCCAGGACCACAAGCTGCTGTTCGACCGCAACGTTTTCGACAATGTGATGCTGCCGCTCAACATCCGCGGCTTCGACCGCCGCGAAGCGGCGCGGCGGGTGCGCGCGGCGCTCGACAAGGTCGGTCTGCTGCCAAAGGAGAAAGCCCGCCCCATCACGCTCTCCGGCGGCGAGCAGCAGCGCCTGTGCATCGCGCGCGCCATCGTGCACCGGCCGGCGATCCTGCTCGCCGACGAACCGACCGGCAACCTCGATGCGGCCTATGCCAGCGAACTCGGCGAATTGTTCAAATCATTCAACCAGGTCGGCGTCACCGTGGTCATCGCCACCCACGATGAAAACCTCGCGGCGCGCCTGAAGCCGCGCACCATCACGCTCACGCAGGGCACGCTGGCAGCGGAAACCGCACCGGTGGCGACATGAAAATCTGGCTCTCGCAGCATGCCCGCACCCTGATCGCCGCTCTCGGCAGAATGGTGCGTGCGCCGCTCGCCAGCCTGTTCAACATCGGCGTCATCGGCATCGCGCTCGCGCTGCCGGTGGGGTTCTACGTCGGACTGGCCAATCTGCAGGGTTTCGCGCGCGAGGTCTCCGCCGCCCCCCAGATCAGCCTGTTCCTCGCGCTCGATGCGAACCGCGCCGACATCGCGCAGATCGAGAGCCGCCTCCAGCAGCATCCGGGAGTGCGCAAGTTCAGGTTCATCTCGCGCGATCAGGCGTTGCAGGACCTCAAGAACAGCACCGGGCTCGCCGACGTCGTCGCCAGCCTGGAGCAGAATCCGCTGCCCGATGCATTCGTGATCGACGCCCGGGACGATGCTTCTCAGAATCTCGGGAAACTGCGCGACGAATTCGCGCACTGGCCCAAGGTTGCGCATGCGCAGCTCGACGCCGCATGGGCGCAGCGCCTGGAAGCGGTGCTCCGGCTCGGCCGGCAGGCGGTGATCCTCCTGACGGCGCTGCTTGCTTTCGCGCTCGTTGCGATCACGTTCAATACCATCCGCCTGCAGATCCTGACCCAGCGCGAAGAGATCGAAGTGGCCAAGCTGATCGGCGCCACCGATCCCTTCATCCGCAGGCCTTTCCTGTACTTCGGCGCCCTGCAGGGATTGGCAGGCGGGTTGGCGGCATGGGCCATTATCGGGGTGAGCCTCTACCTGCTGAACAATGGCCTGGCCGACCTGTCGCAGCTTTACGGGACCCATTTCCAGCTGCACCACCTGTCGCCGCAGGACAGCCTGGGTTTGCTCCTGTTCTCGGCCTGGCTGGGCTGGTTCGGCGCCTGGATGTCGGTCAGCAGGCACCTGTCCGGGATCGATCCCCGCTGAGACAACGACCGCCGCTTGTCCTGATTCAACCGGTTGATTTTCCACCGGTTTTTCCCTGGCCAATCGGCCTTAACCCGTTGAAGGCATGGAACTTTCAGGCCCGCTGGCACTCTCATATTTCGAGTGCTAAACTTGTGGTTCTGAAAGGAGGATCGGAATGACCGCTTACACGTTGCCGATGCCGTCTGTGACCGGCAGTCTGGACAGCTATATCCAGATGGTTAACCGTTTCCCGCTCCTGACGCAGGAGCAGGAACTGGAATATGCACGGCGCCTGCGCCAGGACGACGATCTCGACGCCGCCCGCGAACTGGTGCTGTCGCACCTGCGTGTCGTGGTGTCGATCGCGCGCGGCTATATGGGCTACGGGCTGCCGCAGGCCGATCTGATCCAGGAAGGCAATATCGGGCTCATGAAGGCGGTCAAACGCTTCGATCCCGAACGGGGCGTGCGGCTGGTCTCGTTCGCGGTGCACTGGATCCGCGCCGAGATCCACGAATTCGTGCTGCGCAACTGGCGCATCGTCAAGATTGCGACCACCAAGGCGCAACGCAAGCTCTTTTTCAACCTGCGCAGCCTCAAGCAGGGCCTGGGCACCATGGGCGCCGAGGACGTCAAAACCATGGCCCGGCAGCTCGGCGTCAAGGTGGAAGAAGTGGTTGAAATGGAAACGCGCCTTGGCGGGCATGACGTCGCACTCGAGCCGCTCGCCGAAGATGAGGACAACGCGTTCTCGCCGATCAGCTACCTGACCGCGGAAGACGCCGAACCCGGACGGCTGCTCGAGCAGGAGGAAACCGCGCGCCTGCGCAGCACGGGACTGAAAAAGGCGATGGGCTCGCCTGGACGCGCGCAGCCGCCGTATCATCGAGGCGCGCTGGCTCGATGAAAAAAACCCGGCGACGCTGCATGATCTCGCGGGCGAATTCGGCGTTTCGGCCGAGCGCATCCGGCAGATCGAGCACAAGGCGCTTGCCAAGATGAAGGGCGCCATCGCGGCCTCCGCGTAAGAACCGCCGCGGTATTCGATCGATCCAGGCCCCGGCCAGTCCGGGGCCTTTTCATTTCTGCCACCGCCGTGCAGATACGGCAGGCAGAATCGCCTGCGGTTGAGCGTTTTTTCAGGGCTGGCCGAGCAGGATGCGGATGTCGTGCAGCAGCACCGGGCGCGCCCCGGCCGTATTGCGCGAACAGGCGCAGCCTGCCCTGCTGGTCGAGCACATAGGTGCCGGCGGAATGGTCGATGCTGTAATCGCCCCCCGGCAGCGGCTGCTTCCTGTAATAGATCTTGAATTCCTTGGCCGCGCGCGCAGTCGCTTCAGCGTCGCCGTAAAGCCCGAGAAAAGACGGATTGAACGACGGCACGTATTGCCGCAGCACTTCCGGCGTGTCGCGCTCGGGATCCACCGTCACGAACAGCACCTGCAGCCGGTCCGCGTCCTTGCCGAGCTCCTTGGCCACCATCGCCAGTTCGGCGAGCGTGGTCGGGCACACGTCGGGGCAATGGGTAAAGCCGAAAAAGAGCACCACCACCTTGCCGCGGAAATCGGCCAGCGTGCGCGGTTTTCCGTTATGGTCGGTCAGTGCGAGTTCCCTGCCGAAATTGGCGCCCGTCACATCGGTCAGCTCGAACTTCGGCGCGGGCGCCGGCTTGTCGCAGCCCGCGGACAACAGGGCGGCGAGCAGTAACATGCCGGAAGCAATGAGCCGTCTCATATCGCAGCGTAGCGGCCGTGGGCCAGGAGATTACAACGGGATACGGAAGTAGTGATCGACCAGCAGCGCCGCAAACAGCGCAGTCAGATAGAAAATGGAATAGCGGAACGTGCGGCGCGCCAGCGCATCGCTGTAGTCGGTATAAATTTTCACCGCGTAGTAGAGGAACAGCGCGCCCAGCGCCACCGCCGACACCAGGTAGATCGAGCCGCTCATGCGGGTCACGAAGGGCAGTATCGTGCACGCCACCAGGATCACGGTATAGAACAACACGTGCAGTCGCGTGAACTTGTCGCCATGCGTCACCGGCAGCATCGGCACGCCGGCGCGTCGCATATTCGTTTTTGCGGTAGAGCGCGAGCGCCCAGAAGTGCGGCGGCGTCCACGCAAAAATGATCAGGAACAGCACCAGGGCGTCGGCCGTGATCTCGCCGGTCATCGCGGCCCAGCCCAGCACCGGCGGCATCGCGCCGGAAGCACCGCCGATCACGATGTTCTGCGGCGTCATCGGTTTCAGGATCACGGTATAGACGATCGCATAGCCGACGAAAGTGGCCAGCGTGAGCCACATCGTCAGCGCATTGACCCAGTGATAGAGCACGGCCAGGCCGGCGCCGCCGACCACTCCCGCAAAAACCAGCGTCTGCAGCGAAGTGAGCTGTCCGCGCGGCAGCGGCCGGGCCCGGGTGCGCGCCATCAGCGCGTCGATTTTCTGCTCGACCAGGCAATTGAACGCCGCCGCCGCACCCGCGACCAGCGCGATGCCGATCGTGCCCGCAAGAAAGGGCTGCAGCGGCACCATGCCGGGGACGGCGAGAAACATGCCGATCACCGCGGTGAACACGATCAGCGACACCACGCGCGGCTTGGTGAGCTGGTAGAACTGGTACCAGCGCGATTCGGCGTGCCGGGCTAAGCTGGAGGACATCAGATGCGGGGCCTCAGGAAAAGGGGGGATTTTATCACCAGCGGCGCGATCGGCAAAAGTGCGGTGCCGGACATCAACCGATACTCGAAATCCGGAGCAGCCGCGCGATATCCTTGACGATCTTGCGCGGATCGGCGTCCCGCGGGTAGCGCATCATCAGATTGCCGTGCGGATCGATCACGTAAATGTGGTCGGCAAGCGCGCCCTGCACCGGGAAGCGCTTCAGAAGCTCGCTGCCCCCGGCCCGGACCAGCCATGTTCCCTGGAACTCGGCAGCCACCGGGGCCGGGGGGTTCGCGTCATCCGTGATCAGCCATGCGCGCTCGACCCGGTCCATCTCCTTGCCCTGCGCCAGCCGCACCTGCCGCAGGTACAGCAGCTTGCGCTGACAATAGGCGTCGCAGTTGCCGGAATCCGCCATCGCCAGCACCCACTTGCCTTTCAGCCGGTGCCAAGGGAACGGCGTGCCGTCGGCAAGCGCGAGCTGCGCATCGGGCAGTGGCCGCGGCTCGATCAGTTCGCCGTAATTGACCTTTCCCGACGGCGGCCACAGGTAATAGGCGACATACGACGCCACCACCGGCGCCACGCACAAAGCCACCAGCAGCCACAGGCTAAGCAGGCTCTTTTTTTTCGGTTTTCCGTTTGACATGTGTAACCAGGTAAAAAACCAGTATCGTCACCGCCAGCGCGAACCACTGGAAGGCATAACCATAGTGCCGCTCGATGCCGAGATCGGGCGGATCCCACTCGCGCACCAGCCCGTCGTCGGGCGCGCCTGCGCTCTCCTGCTGAATGACGAAGGGCTGAATCGCAATCGGCATGGCCTGACGGTAGCGCTCGATCGTCAGGTTTTCCCAGACCTTGCCCACCACGGTGTTGCCGGAAAGTTCGAGAAAGCGCTTGCTCGGCACCACCGCCATGCCGCTGATCACCACCGGTCCGGCCGGCGTCTTCACCTCAGGCAGTCGATTGCGGTCCGGGGTTCCCGCCACCCAGCCGCGATTGACCAGCACGTAGCGGCCGCCGTCGCCGAGCCTGAGCGGCATCACCACCTGATAACCAACTGTGCCGTGCCACACGCGGTTGTCGATGAACACCGCGTATTTCGGCTCGAACGTGCCGCGCGCCTCGACCCGCCGCAACTGCACGTCCCGGGCGTCGAGCGCCGCCGCGGACACGCTGATCGGCGGACCTTTGGCAAGCTCGCCGATCCGCGCCTTGAGTTCGTTTTTTTCGTGCGCGCGATTCAGCTGCCAGTTGCCGAGCGCAATCGTCAGCGCAATGCCCGCCGCCGCCGCCAGCGTCGGCCACAGGCTGAACCTGAACTCGAGATCAGCCCGCATGACTGGCGGGTACCCGCGGCTTCCTATACACTGCTTTCACAGGCATTTCCCATCCATGAAAATCATCGTCCTGCTCTTCCTCGCCTTCATCCTGGCGAGCCTGTTCTCGGCTCTTTATTTCCTGATCAAGGACAAAGGACAGTCCGAACGCACTGCAAAAGCCCTGACCATACGCGTCGCGCTTTCAATCACGCTGTTCGTGCTGCTCATGCTGGGCTTCCATTTCGGCTTCATTCACAACCGGCTCTGACCCGTGGTTCCCCGCACGCAACCGCATGCGGCAGTCGTGACGCCATCGCACTGCAGGTTACACCGCTGCTAAAAAAAACGCCGCACCCGTGAGTGCGGCGTGCCCTCCACTGACAGGGCCCCCTCCTTGTTGTTCGTAGTGCCTTGTTTTTATTGTATTTCTTGTTCCTGCGAAACAATTACAACCAGTAGACGAGCACGAACAGCAGCAGCCACACCACGTCGACGAAGTGCCAATACCAGGCCACGCCTTCGAAACCGAAGTGGTGCTCGGGCTTGAAATGGCCGGCGACAGAGCGGAACAGGATCACGATCAGCATGATCGTGCCGACCGTGACGTGAAAGCCGTGGAAACCGGTGAGCATGAAGAACGTCGCGCCGTAGGCCCCCATTGAAAGCTTCAGGTTGAGCTCCGACATGGCGTGGGAGTATTCATAGATCTGGAAGCAGAGGAAGGAGATGCCGAGCGCGATGGTCATGACCAGGCCCCAGATCAGCTGCAGGCGGTTGTTCTTGAGCAGGCCCCAGTGCGCCCAGGTCACCGTAACGCCGGACGACAGCAGCAGCAGCGTGTTGAGCGCCGGAATGCCCCAGGCGTCCATCGGCGTGAACTGCTCCTTGATGCCGGGACCGGAAGCCGGCCAGACCCGCCTTGAAGCCGGGCCAGATCAGCTGCTGGGTCTCGAGCCCGCCGAGATCGGGCACCGAAATCACGCGCATGTAGAACAGCGCGCCGAAGAACGCGGCGAAGAACATGACCTCGGAGAAAATGAACCAGCTCATGCTCCAGCGGAACGAGGTGTCGACCTGCTTGTTGTATTTGCCGGCCTCGGATTCGTGCGCCACGGTGCTGAACCAGCCGAACAGCATGTAAACCAGGATCAGCAGGCCGGCGATGACCAGGAACTTGCCCCACGCCGCGCCGTTGAACCAGGACGCGGCGCCGAATGCCATGCAGAGCAGCGCGACCGAGCCGAAGATCGGCCAGCGTGAAGGTTCCGGAATGTAGTAACGAGCCGATTGACTCAACATGTTGCGTTTCTCCCTGAATTTCTGACAAATATTCCATAATAACGAGGCTAGCTGGTAACGAAGCGCACCAGCAACACCAGACTCAGCACGAAAATCAGCGGCGGCGATGATGCCGGCGATAATCACGTGCACCGGCGACAGCGTCACGGCATCGTTCTCGTGCCCGGCGCGCTTGCGGATGCCGACGAATGAGCTGAACACCGCCTTCACCACCTGGAGCGGCGTCGCCTTGCGCGGACTGTGGCCGGGTTCAGTCATCAGCATCAACTAGCCTTTCTTCGACGTGCCTTCGACTTCGAAGAACGAATACGACAGCGTCACGGTATTCACGTCCTTCGGCAGGCCGTCTTCGATCACGAACACCACCGGCATGCGCCGCACCTCGCCGGGCTGCAGCGTCTGCTGCGCTGAAGCAGAAGCACTCGAGCTTCTTGAAGTAACCCGCCGCAACCTGCGGGCCGTAGCTCGGAATCGCCTGGCCCGTTATCGCGCGGTCCGAGTTGTTGCGTATTTCGAACATCCACCTGCATCAGCTCGCCGGGATGGAAGCGCACGCTTTTCTCGCAGCGGCCTGAACGTCCACGGCAGGTTGTCGCGCACATTGGTGTCGAACTCCACCGTCAGCCAGCGCGCGGCGTCGACCTGGGTGTTGGCGACCTCGTCGGCCTTCAGCACATTGTTGACGCCGGTGACCTCGCAGATCTTCTTGTAGAACGGCACCAGCGCGAAACCGAAACCGAACATCACGCAGGCGACGACCAGCAGCTTGCGCATCAAAGCGAGGTTATTGCCGGATTGCTGATTCGCTACCATACAATGCTGGACGATAGCCGCCGATGAAAAAAGCGAGCGCGAGCGCGGCCAGCATCAGCGCTGTTCTGACCTTGGGGTCCAAAGCCGGCTCCATCCCGCCTGCCGCCTCACTTGACGACCGGCGGCGTCTCGAAACTGTGGTACGGCGCCGGCGACGGCAGCGTCCACTCCAGGCCTTCCGCGCCTTCCCAGGTTTGAGCGGCGCCTTCTCGCCGCCGCGTATGCACTTGATCACCGCCGCCAGGAAGAGCAGCTGCGACAAGCCGAAGCCGAACGCGCCGATCGACGAAATCATGTTGAAATCAGCGAACTGCAGCGCATAGTCGGGAATGCGGCGCGGCATGCCGGCGAGTCCCGCGAAAGTGCATCGGGAAGAACGTGACATTGAAGAAGATCATCGACAGCCAGAAGTGCCATTTGCCGAGCGTCTCGTCGTACATGTGGCCGGTCCATTTCGGGATCCAGTAGTAGATGCCGCCAAATATCGCAAACAGCGATCCCGCAACCAGCACGTAATGAAAATGCGCGACCACGTAATAGGTGTCCTGCAACTGGATGTCGACCGGCGTGATCGCCAGCACCAGCCCGGTGAAGCCGCCCATCGAGAACACGAAAATGAAGCCGCAGGCGAACAGCATCGGCGTCTCGAAGGTCATCGAGCCCTTCCACATGGTGGCGACCCAGTTGAACACCTTCACGCCGGTGGGCACCGCGATCAGCATCGTCGCATACATGAAGAACAGCTGGGCCGTCGCCGGCATGCCGGTGGTGAACATGTGGTGCGCCCACACGATGAACGACAGGATCGCGATCGACGACGTCGCATAGACCATCGAGGAATAGCCGAACAGCGGCTTGCGCGCGAAAGTCGGGATGATCTGCGACACGATGCCGAACGCCGGCAGAATCATGATGTAGACCTCGGGATGGCCGAAGAACCAGAAAATGTGCTGGAACATCACCGGGTCGCCGCCGCCCGCCGCGTTGAAGAAGTGGGTGCCGAAATGGCGGTCGGTCAGCACCATCGTGACCGCGCCCGCCAGCACCGGCATCACCGCGATCAGCAGGTAGGCGGTGATCAGCCAGGTCCACACGAACAGCGGCATTTTCATCAGCGTCATGCCGGGCGCGCGCATGTTGAGGATGGTGGTGATGATGTTGATCGAGCCCATGATCGACGAGGCGCCCATGATGTGCATCGCGAAAATCGCCAGATCCATGCCCGGGCCCATCTGCACGGAGAGCGGCGCGTAAAGCGTCCAGCCCGCGGCGGTGCGCGCCGCCCGGCACGAAAAACGAGGTCACCAGCAGGATCGCCGCCGGCGGCAGCAGCCAGAAGCTCCAGTTGTTCATGCGCGCGAACGCCATGTCGGGCGCGCCGATCATCATCGGGATCTGCCAGTTCGCGAAGCCGACGAAAGCCGGCATGATCGCGCCGAACACCATGATCAGCCCGTGCATGGTGGTGAGCTGGTTGAAGAACTCCGGCCGCCAGAACTGCAGGCCCGGCTGGAACAGTTCGGCGCGGATGCCTCATCGCCAGCACGCCGCCGACGAAGAACATGGTGAAGCTGAACCACAGGTAAAGCGTGCCGATGTCCTTGTGGTTGGTGGTCGTGACCCAGCGCATGATGCCCGGACGGATGATGCGCGTGATCGCCGTGGCCGTGGCCGTGTGCGTGTACTGCTTCCATGAATGCTCTCCTGAATGCCTGTGTTATTGCCGTAGCGTCTTGACGTCGGCCGGCATGACCGTATCGCCGGTCTTGTTGTCCCAGGAGTTGCGTTCGTAAGTGATCACCGCCGCGATTTCCGATATCGCTCAGGTGCTTCAATGACGCCATGGCGGTGCCGGGCCTGCCGTTCAGCACGGTTTTGATGTGGCCTTCCTTGGGACCGGTCGCGATCTTCGAGCCGGTCAGCGCGGGGAATGCGCCCGGCAGCGCCCATGCCGGTCGCCTGGTGGCAGGCCACGCAGTTGGCGGCGTAGACTTTCTCGCCGCGCGCCTTCAGCTCGTCGAGCGTCCAGGTCTTGCTGGGCGTCGTCGGCGGCGGCGACCTTGGCCATTTTCTGCCTGCTGGTCCGTGACCCATGCGCATATTTCTCGGGCTCGACCGCCTCGACCACGATCGGCATGAAACCGTGGTCCTTGCCGCACAGCTCGGCGCACTGGCCGCGGTAGGTGCCGGGCTTGTCGACCTTGAACCAGGTGTCGCGCACGAAGCCGGGGATCGCGTCCTGCTTGACGCCGAACGCCGGCACCCACCAGGAGTGAATCACGTCGTTGGCCGTGGTGATGATCCGCACTTTCTTGCCGACCGGCACCACCACCGGATTGTCGACCTCGAGCAGATAGTTCGCGCCCTTCGGTGCCTTGCCCTCGATCTGGTCACGCGGCGTGGCGAGGCTCCTGTAGAAACTGATGCCCTCCTTCAGATAGTCGTAGCCCCATTTCCACTGGTAGCCGGTGGCCTTGATCGTCAGGTCCGGGGCTGGAAGTGTCTTTCATGGCGATCACGGTCTTGGTCGCGGGATAGGCCATGCCGATCAGGATCACGAACGGGATGATGGTCCAGATCGATTTCGACCGTGGTGTTTTCGTGGAACTGCTCGGCCTTGTGGCCGACCGACTTGCGGTGCTTGATGATCGAGTAGGACATCGCGCCGAAGACGACGACGAAGATCACCAGAATGATCCACATGATCAACGTATGCAGATCGTAGATCTCGCGCGCGATGATGGTTTGCGGCGGCTGCAGGTTGTACTCATCGGCGCCGGCAATCCCTGTTGCCATGAGTGCCGTCGCGGCCGCGAATGATCTAACCAACTTGCTGGTCATGCTTCCCTCACCTATGTGTAAATTCGTTAATGGCAACAGGCGATTCGACCTGTTGCTGCGGCCGCCTGATGCCGCGCGATTCCTGCGGGTCCTGCGTCATCGGAAGCCACCGGGCGCAAGCCGCCAGCTGCGCATCCTCCTGCCCACCAGTGACGGTTCGGTTTGATGCAGCTGATGCGTCCGCCATCCTGCTCTTCAACGGGCAGCCTGCCGCCCTGGATCGCAACACGCTGATGGTGGAACGCCAACATCTCGAGGCCGGCAAACGGCCGGGAGTAGTCGCGGGTTTATTGCAGCGCTCGGTAAAAACAAGCTGGGCCGCCCCCCCGTTTTCGATGCATTCCATCCCGAGCACCACCGGGTTGCAAGCGCCGACCCTCGACCGATACGAACAAAATCGCCCGTCAACCCCTATATCCGGTTTTGTTGACCTACGTCAAAAGAAGCGGAATCTATCATGCTCAGCACCGTGTGGCAACCGGAAAACCACGCAAAAACCAAGTAAAAACCTCGGACTATCCGGATGTCGGGCAAATTCCGCCGCACCGGGTTTCAACGAAAAAAGCCAAGGCGATCAAGGTCTAGGTTGGCTGCGATGCGACGTGGATCGGGGGGGGAAGAAAAACCGATGCGCGCAACCGGCGGCATGGCGAAGCGCTCGGTCAGGGCCGCAACATTGGAGTCTGCATGCGCCATTTGCGGATCGACGTGGTTTGCGACCCAGCCGGAAAGCGCCAGACCGCAGGCGCGGACCGCGTGCGCGGTGAGCAGCGCATGATTGAGGCAGCCGAGCCGCATGCCGACCACCAGCAGCACCGGCAAACCGAGCCGCTGCGCGAGATCCGCGGTATTTTCACGCGCGTTGAGCGGCACGTAGAACCCTCCTGCCCCCTCGACGATCACCACGTCGGCGAGCTGCGCGAGCCCGCGATAGGCAAGTTCGATACGCTGCAGCTCGATTTCGACCCCGGCCTCGCGCGCTGCGATATGCGGCGCAATCGGCGGCTCGAAGCAATAGGGATTGACGAGCTGGCGCGGCGCCGCGACATTGCCCGCCGCGAGGATCTGCTCTACGTCGTCGTTATGCAGACCGTCCGCGCTCTGCCGCGCGCCGGCGGCAACGGGCTTCATGCCGACGACGCGCGCGCCGCGCGCCGCGAACGCATGGAGCAGCGCGCAGGTGACCAGCGTTTTGCCCACTCCGGTGTCGGTGCCGGTGACGAAAAAACCGTGACGTGGCGACCGGTGACTGGTGACTGGTCAAACCTGAGCCCCCCTTGATCTCGATTACGCGCCGGCCCGTCGGACTGATGCGAGGCTGCGGCTTCCAGGCGTGGCCGTAAACGACCTCGAACGTGGCGGGCAGCCTGCCCGCGCGCCGGAATGTTTCGTAGTTGCGGGCCATGGCCTCGAGCCGCGACCTGCCGGAGAGCGCGGCGGGCCGGCCCTGCGTCACGTTGTGCGCGCCAATCGCTTTCAGATCGCGCATCAGCTCGCGCACGTCGGCATAAGTCAGCGTCAACACCTCCATGTCCATGACCGGGTCGGCAAAACCGGAATGAACCAGCACATCGCCGATATCGTGCATGTCGATAAAGCGATTGACGTGGGTGTGACGGTCGGTGCCCTGGTACGCGGCGCGCAATTCCTTGAGCGTGTCGGGGCCGAATGTGCTGAACATCAGCAGCCCGCCTGGGGCCAGCACGCGGTACATTTCCGCAAAAGCCTGTTGCGGATCGTTCACCCACTGCAGCGCCAGATTCGACCACACCATGCCGACCGAGGCGTCGGCTACGGGCAGGCGCTCGATGTCGGCGCATACCGCGGCAGGATGCGGACGCCGCGCCAGCAATTTCTTCCACCACGGCACGCGACTGCGCGCGCGCAACAGCATGGCCGGCGCGATATCGAGCGCGATGAGCCGTGCCTGCGGATAGCGCCGCGCGAGCCCGGCGTGGGCGTTGCCCGTGCCGCTGCCGGCGTCGAGTATGGTCGCAGGCCGGCACTTGATGTAATCGAGCCGGCCGAGCATCCGTTGGCACACTTCGTTCTGCAGCACCGCGGCGCTGTCATACGTCACCGCCGCGCGCTCGAACGAGCGCCGCACCAGGCGCTTGTCGACCAGCAGTTCATCACTCATCGAAAAACCTTTTCAAAAGCGCGCCCGTGCCCTGCGCATCGGACACGAACGGCGCATGCGCTGCGCCGCGCACCCTGACCAGTCGCGCGTTGGGCAGGTGCCGGCTCAGGTACTCGCCCGCGGCAAGCGGCGTCAGCGTATCGCGGTCGCCATGCATGACCAGGGCGGGCTGGTCGATGGCGGAAAGCCGGTCGCGCAAATCGGCATTGAGCAATATCTCGAGGCCCCGGCTGAGCGCGCCGGGATCGGGCTTCCCGCACGCAGACAGACTTTCCTTCAATCGCAACGCAACCTGCCTGGCCTGCGCGTCGCCCAGCGCCTGCAACGATAAAAAGCGTTTGAGCGTAGCGGCGTAATCCGTCCGCAGGCCTTCCGCAAATGCGCGCAGAACGTCCGCCTCCACCGCATGGGGCCAGCCGCTGCGTTGCGTAAAGCATGGCGTGGTCGCGATCAGGGCGAGCCGCGCAACCTGCTGCGGCGCCCGCGCCGCCCAGGCCAGCGCGACCTGGCCGCCCAGCGACCAGCCGCAAACGAAGCAGCGCTGCGGCATGTCCCGCGCCAGCAGCGCCGCCACCTGATCGAGCGTATAGGGATCGCACATCGCGCTCCCGCCGTATCCCGGCAGGTCCACCGCGTGCACCCGGAACTGCGGCGACAATTCGCGCGCGAGATCGCCCCAGACGCCGGCAGGCATGCCCCAGCCGTGCAGCAGCACCAGATCCGGGCCGCTGCCCGATACTTCACTGTGCAGCGTCATTGCAATGCGTTGAGCGCAGCCACCAGCCGGCCCACGTCGTCTGTGCTGTGCGCCGCCGACAGCGAAATGCGCAACCGCGCCGTTCCCTCTGGCACCGTCGGCGGGCGGATCGCCGGCACCAGCAGGCCGCGTTGCGCAAGCTGTTCCGATAACGCTACCGCATCGGCATTGGCCCCGATCACCAGCGGCTGGATCGCGGTATCCGACGCCATCAATTTCCAGCGGTTTTCTGCAACGCCCTGTTTTAATTGACAAATAATTTCCGCAAGGTGGTCGCGCCGCCACTGTTCGCGCGCGATCAGTTCCAGGCTTGTCAGCAGTGCATGCGCGAGCAGCGGCGGCGTGGCCGTGGTGTAGATATAGCTGCGCGCGCGCTGCACCAGCGTTTCGATCACTTCGGCCGTCGCCGGCGACAAACGCGCCGAACACGCCCGCCGCCTTGCCGAGCGTCGCCATGTAAATCACGCGCGGCGACCGCACGCCGAAATGCGACAGCACGCCGCGCCCTTCGCGGCCCAGCACGCCGAAACCGTGCGCGTCGTCGAGCATCAGCCATGCGTCGTAGCGCTCGCACAGCGCAAGCAGTTCGGGCACCGGCGCGATATCGCCATCCATGCTGAACACCGCGTCGGTCACCACCAGCTTGCGGCGCGCGCTCGAGGCGGCGAGCATTTTTTCCAATGCATTCAAATCGAGATGCGGATAACGCCTGAACCCCGCGCGCGACAGCAGCGCCGCATCGTTGAGCGAAGCATGATTGAGTTTGTCGGCGAACACGGCATCGCCGCGCCCGAGCAGCGCGGTGACGATGCCGATGTTGGCCATGTAGCCGGTGGAGAACAGCAGCGCGCGCGGCATGTCCACGAATTCGGCAAGCGCCGTCTCGAGCGCGTGATGCGCAGCGCTGTGGCCGAGGATCAGGTGCGAGGCGCCGGCGCCGACGCCGTAACGCCCGGCGCCTTCCTGCAACGCCCGCACCAGATCGGGATGGGCCGCGAGGCCCAGATAATCGTTGCTGCAGAACGCGGTGAACGCGCGGCCGTCTACCGTGACATGCGCGGCCTGCGGCGTTTCCAGCAAGCGGCGCGTGCGTCTGAGCCCGCGTGTTTCCAGTTCAGCGAGTTCGGTCGCGAGAGCGGAAAAGGACATCCGTGCGGCGTCAGGCGTGAGGCGGAGAACAGCGCTGCGAGCGCAATGCAGACGGGGATTCCGCCTTACTCCTCACTCCTCTCCCCTTACTTCCATCGGATGGATGCCGAGCTTCCCGAACAGCACTTGATCCTTTTCGACATCGGGGTTGCCGGTGGTCAGCAACTTGTCGCCGTAGAAAATCGAGTTGGCGCCGGCGAGGAAACACAGCGCCTGTATGCCTTCCGGCATTTCCTGGCGCCCCGCCGACAGCCGCACCATCGCTTTGGGCATGGTGATGCGCGCGCAGGCGATGGTGCGCACGAACTCCAGCAGATCGAGCGGCGCTGCGCCATGCAGCGGCGTGCCTTCGACCTGCACCAGATTGTTGATCGGCACCGATTCCGGATAGGGATCCATGTTCGCGAGTTGCGCGATCAGTGCCGCGCGGCTGCGGCGCGATTCGCCCATGCCGACGATGCCGCCGCAACAGACGTGAAGACCGGCTTCGCGCACGCGCTCCAGCGTGTCGAGACGATCGTCCTGGGTGCGGGTGGTGACGATCTCGCCGTAGAACTCCGGCGCGGTATCGATGTTGTGGTTGTAGTAATCGAGGCCCGCGGTTTTCAGCTGCTCGGCCTGCCCTTCCTTCAGCATGCCCAGCGTGGCACAGGTTTCCATCCCGAGCCCGCGCACGGCCTTGACCATCTCGATCACCTTGTCCAGATCGCGCTGCTTCGGCCCGCGCCACGCCGCGCCCATGCAAAAACGCGTTGCGCCGCTTTGTCTTGGCCGCGCGCGCCGCGGCGACCACGTCATCCACCGCAAGCATGTCCTCGTTCTCGACGCTGGTGTGGTAGCGCGCGGCCTGCGGGCAATAGCCGCAGTCTTCCGGGCATCCGCCGGTCTTGACGGAAAGCAGCGTCGAGAGCTGCACCGCGTTGGGATCGAAATGCTGGCGATGCACCGACTGCGCGCGGTGAATCAGATCGCTGAACGGCAGAGCGAACAGTGCCTCGATCTGCTCGACTGTCCAGCGCTCGTCTGCGCGCGGGTTGTCGGCGGGATGATGGCGCCGTTCGTTAACGGTGACAGGAGTATCCATGGTTGCCTTTGGACTGGGGAGCGAAAAACTCTGAATTTTTAATGGGTTGTATCATTCACGGAACAGGTCGTCTTTTGTCAAATTTGACATCCAGTAATTTTGAACAGCTGCATACAATTTGCGCAGCATCTGCTGCCGCAAGCGTGCCTGCTGTGTGGCGGCGCAAGCGGCGCCGCGCTGTTGTGTGCGAATTGCGACAGCGAGTTGCCGCGGCTGCCGGCCGGACGTTGCGCAAGCTGTGCGCTGCCGATACCCGACGGCGATATCTGCGGCGCCTGTCTCGACCGTCCGCCGCGTTTCGATGACGTGACCGCGGTATTCGCCTATGGTTTCCCGGTCGACGCCCTGATTCAGGCCTTCAAATACGGCGGCAATCTCGCGGTGGCCACCGTGCTCGGGGCACGCGCTCGGGAACGCCGTGGCAACGCATGCCGATGCGATCATTCCGATGCCGCTCTCCCCGCAACGCCTGCGGCAGCGCGGCTTCAACCAGGCGCTCGAAATCGCCCGCGTGGTCAGCCGCATCACCGGCATTCCGGTGATGCGCGACGCCTGCCGCAAGGTGATCGAAACCCCGCCGCAGGCCACGCTGCCGTGGAAGGAGCGCGCCAAAAACATGCGCGGCGCTTTCGTCTGCGATGCCGATCTCAGTGGCAAAAAGATTGCCGTGATCGATGACGTGATGACCTCCGGCGCGACGCTGAACGAACTGGCGAAGAACCTGCGCCGGGCCGGAGCAGTGCATATCAGCGGCTGGGTGGTCGCGCGGACGTTAAAGCAGGATTCAGGATTCGGGATTCAGCGAACTGCCTTCAAGCGCTTTGTGCTGAATCCCGAATCCTGAATCCCGAATCCTGTCTTTATTGCAATTGCTGCAGACGCTGATCGACAAACGCCTGTAATTCGGGTTTGAGCGTGCCGCTGGATTTGGCGCGACGGTACGCGTCCCCCGCCTCGGTATTGCGATTCAAAGCCTGCAGCGACATCCCCATCCCCATCAGCCATACACCCGATTGCGGCTTCAGGCCCAGCGCCGCCCGGAACTGCGCGATCGCCTCGTCGTGCCGTTGCTCGCGCTGCAGCAACGCTGCGAGAAACGCATGATAATCCGCGTTGCCCTGGGCATAGGCAATCCCTTTCTGCAGCGTGTCGATTGCCGCCTGATTGTTGCCGCGATCGACCTGCAAGCGTGCCAGCGCCATCGTGAAACCGGATTGACCGGGACTCAGCTGCAGCGCTTCCCGCAGCACGCGCTCCGCGGCGACGTGGTCCCCGGCTTCGAAGCAGCAGGCCGAACAAGGCCTGGCGCGCGCCGAGGTGTGCCGGATAGTGGCGCAGCGCGGCTTCGAAAGTCTCGCGCGCTTCCTGAAGCTTGCCCTGATGCAGCAGGACCGTCGCCTTGTCGGTACTCGCTTTCGGCCTGCTGCTGCGCGGTCGGTTGACGCATCCGCTTGTCGATTTCAGGAAGCGCCGCTTTCGTTGAACCCGCGGCGGGTTTGACGGCCGCCAACGCCGTACTTTTCGGCGCGAGCTTCTCCACCTTTGGGAGCAAGGTGGCGGCCCGCGCTCTTGGCGCCGACTCGGGCTGGGCAGGGATCACCTCGGCAGTGGCAATCGGTGCGCCGGATTCGGGCAATGCGCCAGCGCGCGGGGTCTGGTCGCTTGCCAGGGTGAGCGCGCGCGACAGTTCCAAATTCAGGACATCGGGCTGCGATCCGGAAGCCGTCACTGCGGAAGACGCGGCGCTCGCTCGCAATGACACATCAGCCGCCAAACCTGGCGAGGCAACAGACCCGGCGACCCTGTTCTGTGGCGTCGCTGCGGCCCGGGAAACGGCGGCAGGCAGCGACAGCGCTTTATCCGGCAGCCTGAATCCCGGCAGCACCAGCCACGCCGCAACCCCTGTCACGGCGGCAAGCCCGACGAGCACGGCGATCAGCCCGGTACGCGGGCCCTGGCGCATTTCCGGCAGCGCGCGCACATGATCGGGCAGCACACTGCGGTCCGCGTCGGACGCGCGGCGTTTTTCGAGATCGATCAGCACCTGGTTGATGACGCTCATGTGAAGAACACCCATCCAACGCTGCCGATGGAGACAAAGAGCATGGCGACGCCCAGCCACCACCACGGCCGGCTCCGCGCCACGGCGGGCGTATCCGCGGCCGCAGCGCGCACGTGGTACGGCATCACCTGCTGCAGTCCTTCGCCGTAGGCGAGCAGCATCGCCTTGTGCGCGACGATGTTGATGAGCCGCGGCATGCCGCGGCTCCTGCGATGCACCAGACGCACCGCCGCTTTCGTGAAGAGCCGGTTGCCGCGATAGCCGGCGACGCGCAGCCGGTGCGCGAGATATTGATCGACTTCGTCGCGGCTGAGCGCCGTCAGCCGGTACTGGAAGGTGATGCGCTGGCGCAGTTGACGCACCGATTCCTGGGCAAGCCTCTGGTCGAGCTCCGGCTGGCCGAACAGCACGACCTGCAGCAGTTTGCGCTTTTCCGTTTCCAGGTTGGTCAGCAGCCGCAGCGCCTCCAGGGTCTCGATCGGCATCGCCTGCGCCTCGTCGAGGCACAACACGACCGCTTTGCGCTGGCGCGCAAAATCGAGCAGCGCCAGCGTCAACCCCTTGAGCCATTGATGCTGATCGGCGTCCTTGGGCAAGGCCACCTTGAGTTCTTCGGCGAGCGCGAACAACAGCGTGCGCGGCTCGAGGTTGGGATTGGGAATGTAGGCCGAGACGTGGTAGTTCTGGTCGAGCGTCGCGAGGAAGCGGCGGCACAACAGCGTCTTGCCGGTGCCGACCTCCCCCGTGATCTTGATGAAGCCCTCGCCGTTCTTGATCGCGACGAGCAGGGTATTGAGCGCTTCCTGGTGTGAATTGCAGCCGTAGACAAAGCTCGTGTCCGGCGTGATGCCGAACGGCAGCTCGCGCAATCCGAAATGGGCCTTGTACATGATCAGGTGGGGGTACGCGCGATCGTCATTGCCTCTGCCTGGCGCGCTAGCGCTGCATCGTGCGGATGCGCTCGCGCGTTTCGTTGAGTCTCCTGTTCCCAGTTGCTGTCATCGTGAATGATGGTGGCCTTGAGCAGGATCACGAGTTCGCTTTTGCTGGACGATGTCGGAACGCTGGCGGAACAGGTCGCCGATGCCCGGCGCATCGCCGATTCCCGGCGCCTGGCTGCGGTCGATACTGGTCTGCTGTTTCATGAGCCCGCCGATGGCGACGATGTTGCCGTCCTGCGCCCGCACGATGGTATCGGTTTCGTTGACGTCGCTCGAAGCCAGCGGCAGGACGTAAACGCCGGCCGAGCCGAGATCGACGACCTTGCGCTTCTCGGTGACGCTGCTCACCGCGGGATGGATGTGCAGGATGATGCTGTCGTTCTCGTCGATCTGCGGCGTCACATCGAGCGCGATGCCCGAGAAAAACGGCTGCGTGTTGATGGTCGGCGTCGTGGTGACTCCGCTGCCGCTGGTGACCGTCGTGGTGCTGACATTGGTCACGAAGAATTCGTCGGTGCCGACCTTGAGCACCGCTTTCTGGTTGTTGATGGTCGCCACGCGCGGGCTCGACAGCACGTTGATGGTGCCCTGGGTTTCGAGGAACGACAGCAGCGCGGCGAAACTGCTGGTCTGCAGCGCCAGCCCGAAGACCCCGCCCGTTACGGCGCCGGCCACCAGCGAGGCCCCTGCGCTAGTCAGCGTTGCCCCCGCGCTGTTCAGCGTTGCGCTCATGGGCGGGGCGGTGAGCGTGCCGGTGTTGCCCACCGTCGAGCCGGGGGTAATGACCCCGATCGCGGCCTGGTTGTCGCGCCGCGGGAACGCCGCCCAGTTGATCCCCGCCTGGAAACTGTCGCTCAGCGTGACCTCGATGAGCTTCGCCTCCAGCATCACCTGGCGCTCGACCACGAGCCGCATCGCCTTCAGGAAAGACTGCGACGTTGCGCAGCTCCGCCGGCATCGCCCGCACCACGATCACGCCGGATTGCGGGTTGACGATCACGTTGCGGCCGTCGGCTTTGCCGACGATGGCGTCGAGCGACTTGGTGATATCGCCCCAGAAATCGCTGTCGAAGGTGGTGGTCACGCGCGCGCTCTCGCTGGGCCGTGATAGCGGCCGCCCCCGTCGCTATTTGTCCGCCGACCGGCGCCGGCATGACGCCGCCCGCGCTGCCCGCTCTGCGAGTCGGTGATCGAGCCCGAGCTCACGCGCACGTCCGTCCTGCCGCGACGGATGGCCTGCAGATAATTCACCTGGAACACGCGCGTCTGCATTGTCACCGGCAGCACCGTGATGCGCGTGCCCTGTATCCGGTACTCATAGCCGTAGAGATCGCGTATGGTGTCGAGCGCCTCGAACACGGTCACGTCCTTGAGATTCACCGAGATCGGGTCCTTCACGTCGGGGTGGACGATCATGCTGTAGCGCGTGCCCGAGACGATCGCCATGAACACCTGGATCGCCGGCGCGTTGTTGACGTTGAGATCGAAGCGCGTCTCGACCGGCCGGCCCTCGGCCTTGGGCATTTCCACCACCAGCGGCGGCAGCAGCGCCTGGCTCACCGCTTCGGGCGTCGCCGGCTTGACGCGATTGTTCACCGCGTTGTCGAGTTCCTGGTTGATGGCGTCGTGCGTCGTATCGCGCTGCGGTCCCATGCTGGAGCAGCCAGCCGCCTGCTGCCACCACCGATCACCAGCAACACCAGACATACGTTGTTCAGTGAGTGTATTTTCATCGCTTGCCCTCAATCCCTGTTGCGGCGGGTTTTTGCCGCGCCGCCCGTGTGCGCGAGGATGCCGGCTTCGGCGCCGTTTTCACGATCGCGCGCTTTTCCACACCGGGATACATTTTCAACACCTGCGTTTCTTCGCCGCTTTTCAGCACGACTTCGCTTTCCGAAACTTTCACCAGCTTCGCATTGCCGAATTTGCCGCCGAGTTTCACCATTTCGCCGTTGATGATCGCGGCTTTGAGCGTCGGCGAGATCATCACTGATTGCAGCACCGGTCCGCCGGCCTCGCTGCCGCCGCTCTCCGCCTCGGCATAGCCCGCCGGCGGGCGCATCGGGTCGTTCAAAGCCTGCGCCCATACTGCACCGGAAACCGCTGCGGCCAGAAAAAACGCGATGATCGACGCAAGCTGTTTCATACGATCAACCAGGCCTTGTCGAGGCTCAGCGTGTGAACGGTCAGCGTCAGCACGATCACGGGATAGTGTTCAGCATCCACGCTGACCTTGCCCCAGAACATCTGCCATGGCAGCTTTTCCAGACGCGCCAGATAATTGGATAAATCGGCATAAGAGCCTTGAACCGTCAGCTCGAAGCTATGTTGATAAATGCCGCGTTCCGGCTGGGCTGCCGCCTTGGCCGTGCCGGCGGCATCGGCTTTCGGCGCGCCCGGCGCCTCGAAGCGCCGCGCCGGGAGTTTGCGCAAGCTGACGAGTTGCAGGCCGCGGTCGCGCGACAGCATGCCTTCCAGCAGCTTCGCCATCTGGTCGGGCGGCACCAGCGTTTTCTGCAGCGCCTTCATGTTTTCGTCGATTTCCGCAACCTGTTTGCGCAAGGCGTCGCGGTAGGCGCGTTTGGCGGCATCGGGATCGGCCGCCTGCAGTTTCTGCAAATTCTCCGTGGTCGCGATGCCCGCGCGCGCCGTTGCGAGCTCCCGCGTCAGCTGGCTTTTGCGCGCAGACAGGGGGTCGAGCACCAGAAAATTGAATATCGCGACCGTGGCGACGATCAGGCTGGCGAGCACCATGACACGCTCGCGCAACGTCATGGCATTGAATTTCCCGGAGAGTTGTTGCCAGCGCTCGTTCACTTCGGCCTCCCGCTGGCCACAACCGTGCCCGGCTCTGCCGTGGTCAGGCTGAATTCAAGGTAGCGCGGCGTTTTCTTCGTTACCTTGGCGTCGGCTGCGCCCACAGGCGCGGGCGTGGGCTTGGGCACGTGCATTTCCAGCGTGGCAAAAGTGCGCCCCTGCAGGGTTTGTTCCCGGTTCAGGCGCTGAATGTAGTGCGGCACCAGCTCGGGCTGGATGACCCGGCCCTCGATCGTAATATCGCCGCCGCCGACGATGGTAAAGCCGGTGAGCCACAGGCCATCGATCGCCTGCCGCGAAAATGCCTGCAGATACTCGGCAAAGCCCTGCCGGTTGCCAATGGCCCCCGCCTTCAATGCATCCATGCTCGCCCGCCCGAGCTTGACCTCGGTCTCGAGTCGCGCAATGTCGGCGTCAAGCGTTGTCCCCATTTTGCTGCGCGCAGCAGTATCCGCCTTGAATTTTTCGGCTCGTGACTGCTGCTCCTTCAGCGCTGTCTGCAGGTCCGCGTCAAGTCCTTTGATTTGCTGATGGGCGTAGTACCTGGAATGCAAACAACGCCAGCATGACGACCGCCAGAGCCTGTGCCGCATTTACTGCGGACAGCGTCTGCCGCTGCTTGCGAAAAGCGGCACCGAGCAGGTTGATCTGCTGGCTCATGCCGCCGCCTCCGAATGTGTTGCGGTCGAGCAAGCGTAATTGTGTCGGCGGCTGGCCGCATTCTCCATTCGCATCCCCACAAGCGGGGCCTCTGCTCCACGGCTCATACGGTCCCCTCCTCGCGCATCGACCCGCCGATCACCTGCAGGCACTGGCTCTGATGAACGGGCTCGCGCAACTCCGGGGTCCGCGGAAAATCCATGACCTGCGACAGGTCGAGCGTGGTTACCGGCACGCCAAGATTGGAGGCGAGATATTCCTGCAGGCCCGCTGCGCCGGGCACTGGCGCGACGACCACCTTGGATATCGCCACCTGACGAAACTGCCGGTCGAAGTTGTCGAGCGAGCGCTGCAATTCAAGCACGATACGCTCATAAATCATCTGGCGCTGCTCATCGCTGATGTCGGCAAAACCGGAGAGCGAATGGTCGATGCGCCGGTACTGATAAAGCTCGCCGTTGCAGGTAAATGTCAGCAAACCGCCCTCGGTGTCGAATGCAAGCAGCGCCAGACCACGGCCCGTTTCCTCGAAATAGTGCGCGACATTGCGCTGCGCCAGCTCCGGAATGTCGATGACCTCGAGCGCAATGCCGGCGTCAGTGAAGATTTTCACCGTCGCTGCGATCACCTCGTTGCGCGCGGCGACGGCCAGCGCCTGCGAACCGCGCGCCGCGGCATTGTCGCCCTGCGGGATGACGATCGCATCCACCGTCGCTGCTTCGACCGGGTAATCGATCAGGTCCTTGACGCGCCAGCGCATCGCGATTTTCATTTCCGCCGCGGGGACGCTGGGCGCCTCGACCTGCAATACCTGATAATCGCCGGCCTTGAGCAGCGTCGTGCAGCGGTAGCTGTCGAGATCGAGTTCCCGCCGCAGGCGCTTGAGCGTCGCGACCTCGTCGCCCTCCTTGCGATAGGAATCGCACAACTGCACTTCGGGCCGCGCATTGCCGCGCACTACCACGTGGGAAATGTCCACCCGGTCCGGCATCAGATTGATGCACAGCCAGCCCGGTCTGCGTTTGGCGCCAAAAAATCTCATTCATCAAAACCCATTGTCGCTATGTTGTTGAATGCTAACATAAAACACAGTAGTGTCAATGAGTTAGACGCGATTTTTTGAGCTGACCTAAGAGAGTGCATTATAGATGATTGTTTTTATTAAAAATTTTCCCTGTTGTAGATCATTTCTTCGCCGCCCCGAGACACCCCAAACGCAGCGCGCGCAGTCGGGTTCTGGTTATAAGCGCCGCCGCTCCAATTTCCCTGCAGAAAAGCGCGGTTCGCGCCGGTTACCGGCGTTGCGGCACCGGCAACACAGGTCGTGCCGCTGCCCCCGGCGCCGAGATTGGTCGTGAGATCGACGCTGCCGTTGTTGCCAGCTCCCGGCGCGCTCAACTGCACGGTGCTGCGCCCGCCGACGAAGCCGCCGACTGTGATACTGGTTTCACAAGCATTGAGATTTTTCTGGTAGTTGCCCAGCGCGATGTTGGCGGCGGCAAGCGCAGTGCAGCTGTCGGCAGTATTGGCGATAAATGAATTACCGGTACCCGTGCTGCCCCAATACTGGGTCTGCAGCTGCACACTCAATGGCAACAGTTGCGAGCCGCTGACGTTGACGGTGCGCAGCCGGCCGAAGCGCATCTCCTTGCCATTGTCGAACGCCGATGCCGTTGCCCGCGCTCGCCGTGCCGAAGCTCGCCGGATTGCTGGCATAAGCCACGCCGTCGGCATCGATCACATTGATCGCCAGCGCGATCTCGGCATTGAACGGCGCCACCGGCGTGGCGCGCGTAAACAACAGCCCGCTGCCCGATCCGAAGGTCAGCGTGCCGCTGCCCGCGCCCGCGCTGGCGATCACCGGATCGGTGCCGGTGATGCCGCTCGTGTCCAGCGTGCCGGTCGCCGCGGTGTAGCTCTTGCCCGTCAGGCTCGCGTTGGTCAGGCGCCACCAGCTTCCCGCGTACAGCGTCGTCGTCGCATTGGCGACGTTCTGCGCCTGCACCGTGATCACCGGCTGCACGCTATAGTTGAACACCTGGCCCACGTAAGTAAACGCTCCCGCTCCGCAAGCGGTGCCCCATGCCGGCGTGTTGAGCGACACCGCAAAGTGGTCGGGCACAAAACGCCCGACGTTGATCACCGCCGATTTGATCTCGCGCTCCAACGCGGTCGAATCCCCGCTGTCGACGCTCGCGAAACTGGAATCCACGAGCTGCAGGCTGACCGAGCCCACATTGTCGTAGGTGGCAACGTCGGACACGAGTTGGCCGGCGGTGAACGCGGTGTTGAGCGAGAGCGCACCGAAGGTTGCCGTGCACGCCGCCCCCGCGCACGCGCTGAGCGTGGCCGTCGGCGTGCCGGCGTAGTTGGCAGTGATCGCCGGCGAACCGGCCGCATTCACGGCGCTGGCGCGCACGCTGAACGGCCGCCCCGCCTTGTGCGTGATCGTGCCGAACGCCACATCGTTCAGTGCCCGCGTCGATGCCTGCCGTCTGCCAATCGGCGTCGCTCACGCTGCAGCCCGGTGAACGCACTCGGCCGGATCGCGAAAGTTGTCGGTCGAGCAACCGGTCGTTGTCGGTGCGCCCGCCGGGTAAGTGATGCGCAACCGCGCGTCGCGATAGGCATCAGGCACTGTGAACGTGATGGTCTTGCGGCCATTGTCGCCGGCAACGAACGTCGTATCCGGCGACAGCGTCTGTATCGTTGTCCAGGTGGGGCGGCAGCTGTTGGCGTCGAGTGCGCCGGCATTGTTGCTGCTGTCGAGCACCTCTACGCGCACCGTGTCGGCGAAGGTCGTCAGGATTCCGGTCTTTGCCGGATTCAACGCAACAATGTCGAGACTGACAGGGCTGCCGGCGACCTTGGTCTTGATCGCACCCGTGATCGACCCGGCAGCCGTGCTGGTCTCATAGGCGTTGAAACCGCCGGGGGCCGTGACGATGGCGGAGCAGACATGGGTTTGCGTCGCCAGCGCCGACAGCGCGGACTGGCTCAAGACCTTGGGATAGACGCGCACTTCGTCGAGGTTGCCTTTGAAGTGGTTTGTCGCCGCCGGTTCGCCCGATGCATTGGTTTCGCCGCCGATCGAGGCCGTGCCGGTATCGATACCCCAGCCGGTCGAGGCTACACTGACCGGCAGACCCGGCAACAGATTGCCCGCCGCGTCAAACACATAGATCCAGCGCCGGTCATTGCTGATGTCCGCCACACCTGCAACAAAATACCAGGTGTTGTTGGCAATGGTGTTCAGCGGCGTATCGAGAATGATTGCGGAGGAACCCCGCGCATAGAAACGCAACGCGCCGGTGCCGCCTTCGCCCAGGCTCAAGCCGTAGCCGCCGGTATTGGATTCATCGTCGATCAGGATCCGCTGCGCGCCCACGGTATTGTTGGTCGTCCTGATCCAGGCAGTGATGGTGAAATCGGTGCTCAGGTTGGGAAAACCCGGCAGTGCCACGTAGCCTTGGGTGATGATGCCCCCGTTGTCGAATACGCCATAGCGACAGGTCCCGGGGCTGCCGGGTATCGCGGGTGAAACGTCCGTCGTGTTGGCGCTGTTCACGGCGGTGCCCGGGTAGCTGCCTGAAGTATCCACGACTTCGCCAGCGGTCCCGCTCCAGCCGGCTTCGTCCATCCGGTATTCGGCCAGCGCGGGCGTGGCGCTGATGGTGTAAACCTGCCCGGTGAACGTGCCGCTCAATGTCGGGCTCACCGAACCGGTACCGGTCTGATTCAAGCCGAGCGTGCCGGAACCGATGCCCGTGTTGGCGGTAACGGTCCATGTCGTGCCGCTGCCCGTCACCGACGTAATATATGCGCCGGTCAAGCCGCTTGCCGCGAGAGAAAAAGCCGTTGCATCCACCCCGGTTACGCTCGAATTGAATGTCACGGTCCACGACACCGTCGCAGCACTGGTCGCCGCACAGGAGACCGAACAATTGATCGAGACGACTGAAACAACAGGGGGCACTTCCTTGAAGGCGAGAATGGAACCGTTGCCGGCGTCGCCGCCGAGGGTTAGTTGCCGGTTGACCACGTTGCCGGACCCTCCCGCCGCTGGCATGACCTTGTAGGCGGCAGATTGCGATACGTCGTTTCCATCGCCGTTACGGTACTGCGCGCCGCCCGCGTTTGCCCAGCCGGCCGTTTGCAATCCCCATGTGTTGTTGTCCTGGCTCACCCAGGTCGCAAGAACCAAAGCGCCGTTGGTTACGGTGGTGATCCCTGCGATCGTCACGTCTCGCGCCCCCCCAGGCGCGCTAAAACTGCTATTGGTTAGCGCGACATCCAGAGCCCAGGTATTCGAGCTTGAAGTCGGCCTGAAAACACGCATGACCAAGGTTGTACCGTTGGCCCCTGCGGGGAAGGAGACGCTGGGATTGGTCGACCAGGTGCCGTTATAGCGCGCCCAGAAAATCCGCTGGGTCACAGTTGTCATGTTGGCGGCTTCCGTGGTCCATGCTTGTCCCCCGGTGGCCGAAATTGCCAGCGTTTGTCCGGGTTCCCGTGCGTTAGCAATGAGGATTACTAGATCGCCCGTTTGCATCGACCCCGGAGGGGTAATGGGCACCGTGGTCAGATCCAAATTGGCGTTGTCGGCGGGATTCGACGCCGAGGCAACATAGGTTATTGCCGCGTTTGCCGTATTTTGAGAAATCAAAAAAGCGGCTGTTACAAAAAGAATGGCACGGAAAACCGGGCCCAGAAGGGAAAGCAGGCCCAGACCCGACTTTTTACGCATAACTTAATTCTCCGGAAACTGCCTGTATCCCGTCATTCACGGTGAGCGAAGCGGGTGTCCCTGAAGTGCTCGCGGCCCCGGGGCTCAATAGATCTCCCGCATGTAGATCATCTCGTCGGTCCCGGGATAAACGCCAAATGCACTAATCGCGGCCGGGTTGTCGTCATATAACAGGCCATCCGATCCCTGGTCTACCAAGTCCCACTTGCCTTCCAGGTAGAGGCGATCGGCGCCAGCGACCGGCTGCAGCGCGCCCGCAATGCAGGTTTGCGGCGAACCGCTTACCGTCTGTTCAAGGTGCGGGATCAGAACGACGTTACCGCTGTTGGTGCCGCCGGGCGCGGACAGTTGCGCAGTGGCGAGCCCCTGGCTAAATGCGCCAACCGTGAGGCTGGTTTCACAGGGATTCAGATTTTCCGTGAAATTTTTCATCTCGATGTTGTTCGCCGCGATGGCAGTACAACTGTCGGCCGTATTGACAACGAACGATAATCCATTCCAGTACTGCACCTGCATCCGCATCGAAAGCGGCCGCAGTTGCGAGCCGCTGACGTTGACGGTGCGCAGCCGGCCGAAGCGCATCTCCTTGCCATTGTCGAACCCGATGCCGTTGCCCGCGCTCGCCGTGCCGAAGCTCGCCGGATTGCTGGCATAAGCCACGCCGTCGGCATCGATCACATTGATCGCCAGCGCGATCTCGGCATTGAACGGCGCCACCGGCGTGGCGCGCGTAAACAACAGCCCGCTGCCCGATCCGAAGGTCAGCGTGCCGCTGCCCGCGCCCGCGCTGGCGATCACCGGATCGGTGCCGGTGATGCCGCTGCGTGTCCAGCGTGCCGGTCGCCGCGGTGTAGCTCTTGCCCGTCAGGCTCGCGTTGGTCAGGCGCCACCAGCTTCCCGCGTACAGCGTCGTCGTCGCATTGGCGACGTTCTGCGCCTGCACCGTGATCACCGGCTGCACGCTATAGTTGAACACCTGGCCCACGTAAGTAAACGCTCCCGCTCCGCAAGCGGTGCCCCATGCCGGCGTGTTGAGCGACACCGCAAAGTGGTCGGGCACAAAACGCCCGACGTTGATCACCGCCGATTTGATCTCGCGCTCCAACGCGGTCGAATCCCCGCTGTCGACGCTCGCGAAACTGGAATCCACGAGCTGCAGGCCGACCGAGCCCACATTGTCGTAGGTGGCAACGTCGGACACGAGTTGGCCGGCGGTGAACGCGGTGTTGAGCGAGAGCGCACCGAAGGTTGCCGTGCACGCCGCGCCCGCGCAGGCGCTGAGCGTGGCCGTCGGCGTGCCGGCGTAGTTGGCAGTGATCGCCGGTGAACCGGCCGCATTCACGGCGCTGGCGCGCACGCTGAACGGCCGCCCCGCCTTGTGCGTGATCGTGCCGAACGCCACATCGTTCAGTGCGCGGCCGATGCCCGCCGTCTGCCAATCGGCGTCGCTCGCGCTCAGCCCGGTGAACGCACTCGGCCGGATCGCAAAGTTGTCGGTCGAGCAACCGGTTACCGTAGGCGTGGCCGTGGACCACCGCACCCGCACCCGCACATCGCGCCAGGCGTCTGCCACTGCCGCAAAATTGACCGTCGATCGTCCGGCAGTAATCGTGGGGTTCACGCCCACCGTCTGAACCACGGTAAAGGTTGTCGGGCAATTGTCCGCATCCAGCGCTACACCCAGCGTATTGTTGCCCAGCAAGTCAACGATCACCTGGTCGGTAAAGCCGGCAAGCTGCGCGCCGCCCGAGATCGCCGCCACGTCGAGGCTGAATGCGCTTCCCGCCACCTTCGTCTTGATCGCACCCGTGACCGCGCCGGCCGGCGTTGCGGTTTCAAATGCATTGAAGCCGCCCGGGGTCGGAATTGCGGGTTTATTCTCGCCGATCTGATAATCGCCCGGGATATTGGCCGTCGTAATGCCGGCTCCCGAGATCGTGGTGGAAGTCGTGGTGCGGCCGCTCGGCGTTATTTCCGTCCAGCTTCCGCCCGGTGTAACGGGCGACGAAAAAGTTGGCGGTGTTCACTCCTGCATCGAAATCGGCGGGATTGACGAAAGTGAATATGACGCGGTTATTGGCGTTGGCGGCGAAGTTGACCGAATTGTTCGTGAGCGTCCAGTAGCGGTTGACGCTTTTCGCCGGATCGATGGCCGACGTGCCGATCTGCGGATGATCGGTCGTAGTCGTGGACACGGTAAAGTCGCCGGCGCCCGTTACCTGTCCGAACCGGATATTGAGCGGCGCGTATCTCGCGCCGCCCGCGAGCGAACCCACTTCGAACACTCGCGCGAGATTGCTGCCGGTGATGTAGTGCTTGGCCAGGTTGCCCACCACGAAATCGGCGCCGCCCGCGCTCGAGATAGCCGACCCGTTCTGGATGTAGACGCGGTTTGCTCCTGTGACAACGTCGCCGGTCGTCAGCGTGAGCAGGTTGGTAATATTGAGATCGTGGCCGAGATTGAGCCCGTTGCTGTTATTGAGCGTAACCCGGTAGAACGTCGTATTCGCAGCGCTGCCGAGCAGGTTCTGCATCGCCGTTCCCTGGAATGTCACCGTGCGGTTGCCTGCCGCGGGGTTGAAGTTGCCGTTGTCGGTGACATCGCCCCGGATCAGCACATTGCCTGCAAGGGTCGCGGTGCCGCCGCTCTTGTTGATCACGAGATTGTAATAGTTGCTCGCGGCGGTAGCGTAAGCGCCGAGACTCTGGTTGAAGGAGCCGTTCGCGACGATGGTGCCGGTGCCACTCGTCAGCGCGGCGTTGCCACCGAAATTGCGGCCGATGGAAATCGTGCCGTTGCCGTTGAAGGTAATGTGCATCCGCGCGGTGCCATTGAAATTTCCGCCGGTCGCCGTTGCTCCAAAATCGCCCGTGACATTGACCGCCGTGTTGGGTCCGTCGTTGAGCAGCAATTCAGTATCCCGGCTGTTGTTGGAGCCGCCGTTCATGATGAGGTCCCCGCCCACATTGAGCACGGCATTGACGCCCACCGTCAGCCGCCGTGTCCCGGACCCGCCGCTGGCTCCGTTAACCGTCACGTTGTTGGTCACGGCCAACGTCATTCCGCTTGCAATCGTCAGATTGGGATAACTGCCGCCGGGGGTGAACGTAATCGAGTTCGCGCTGCGGTTATCGCTCACCGTGACGGTGTGATTGAAATTGGCGATGGTGACAGTGTCGCCCGCGCCGGGAATGCCCCCGGCGCGCCGGCGCAACCCGTCGCGGCACTGCCCCAGGTCGTCTTGGCATTCCAGTTGCCGCTGGCAACGGAAGTACAAGTCGCAGCCAGTGCGTTTTTGTCTGCAACCAATAAGCTCATCAGCGCAATCGATCAGGATCGATAATGTCCGCATCGCTAATAGCGTGCATCTGCCATGCACGCCCCGCGCTAAGAAATCTTTAAAAAACCTGCCCTGTTGTTTCAACATTATTGTTTTTAAAGCGCCCGTCAGCCGCACAAGAATTTCGGTGCCGCAGCCGTCGGGTCTTTGCACTTGCTCAGCGTCGCGGTAACCCGCCGCTCGACATAACCGGTCCCGGGCGCCGAATTCGGGCACTTCCCGGTTCCGCTGTCCGGCTGATTGCAGGCCGTCGAAATCAGCTGATACGCGCCGATGTTGCGGTTGCCTTCCGTGGTCGGCGCATTGATGGTGTTACTGCAATCCACCGTTACCGTGAATACCGACAACGTGCCGGCCAGCCCCGTCAGATTGGTCGATGCGGCGGGACAGGTCGGCAGCGTGTTCGCGGGCAGCGTACTGTTGGGATCAGTACCTGATACGCGCCCCACTCGATGCCGGCACGCGCCGCCTGGTAGGCGCGCACGCCGAGCACGTCGAGCTGCTGACTCGATTGCTGCAATCCCGTCACCGACACGATGACCGCGCCCATCAACGCCAGCACCACCAGCAAAAAGATTGCCGCCGGCAGACTGAAGCCACATTGACGTTGCAATCGAAGCAGCAGCGCCATCGCGTTGTGTGAATTACGGCACATTGTTAACGTGAACCTGCTGGAAAAGCCTGACCGATTCACCGCTTTTGGTAAGCTGCAAGTTTAATGCCAGCACAGCGGTGCGCTGATTCACTTCATTGTAGGCAAAACTGCACGAGGTCACGTTCTGCGCAAGCAGCGCGTTGTTGGCCGTGACCGGCGGCGTCGGCTGGGCGGTGGTGATGCCGTAGTTCCAGTAGCGCCGCAACTCGCCGGCGCCCGGATTGCAGGCGTAGGTCACGGCATACTGCACGACCTGGAAGCGTTTGCCCGGCGAGGAAAAAGGAAACAGCTTGGCGGCAGCCAGCGTGACGGCCGATGCCGTAGCGCTGGCATAGGCTGCGCGATTGTCGCCGAAGTAAGCGTTCGAGGTGGTAATCAGCGGTGCGGAATTCAGGTTGTAGACGACGATCGAATCGCCGGCGGCGAGTGCCGGCACCGGGCCGATGACGTCGAACGACGAATCGGCGGCGGTGAAGTCGAGCATGTCTCCGGCGCCGCTGCTGTCCACATCCGCCCGATAACGTCCGCCGCCGCTGGTCTGCAGGTACTCGAGATAAGTCACCCCGCCCGCGGTGGTAATGCGGATGCTGTTGGGCAGCGCGCTGCGCACATCGCGCGTCATCCGGCGCAACGCAGTATCAGCCAGGTCGGTGAGTTCGGCACGCCGCGCGGCATCCACATAGCCCTGGATCGGCGCGCGGATAAAGGATGCGGTCGCGACAGCGACGATGCCGGTAATGGCGATCACCACGATCGCCTCGACCATGGTAAAGCCCCGCCTGGAGTTCATCGTCATCGCCGGCTCTCCGTCACGGCAGCAGGTTGGGCGCATAGCGCACGCGATAACCGTCGAGCCGCACGTTGACGTTGCCGGGACCGGTCACGGTGACCGTCACCAACAGCGATTCGGCGCCGGGAATGCTGGGCGGCCCGTTGAGCGCCTGCTGTGCCACCGTCACGCTCGCGGTATATGCGCCGAGGCCCGCGATCGCGCTGCCGTCGAGGTCGACGATGCCGCTCATCGAAAAGTTGTGATAATCGTTGACGTTGTCGAACGGCGCCACCGTCGATAAGCGGGTTTCGTTGGCAGTCTGGTAGGGTGCGAACAAGGTATCGGGGCCGATTGCTTCCACCCGCACCAGGCAGCCCGACGCGCCGATCGTCGCGGAAGTCGCCGTCTCCGCCTGCGGGTCGTCCGGATCGCAGTAGGTGAACGGCATCAGCTGCACTTCCTCCAGCAGCGCTTCGGCAATGGAGAGCGCCTGTTTCTGGGCCAGCGGCGTGGCGCTGGCCCGGTTCGACAGATTAAGCACGGTCAGCACTCCCGCCACCGCCGCGCTGATAACGACGATGGATACGATCAGTTCGACCAGCGTCAGGCCGCGCTGTGACTTAGGGATGCACATAACCGGTTTCCGCCTCCACCACGATCTGACGCGCCGGATCGTCGGGGATGGTGCTGGTCAGCGTGATGGTGATCTGACTGTTAGGGTTGGGACGGCCGCCGCTGTCGAAACTGAAACTGACCGGCGATAAAGTGACCCCGTTCGGCGCATCCGCCGTCAGTGGGGCATTGGTCGCCGGATTCGCGATCGACACGGCGCACCCGGCAGCGGCGCTCGCCTTGATGCTGGTCGAGGTCACGCACACGAAAACCGACCTGCGCCAGGCGATCGCGTCTTTTTGCGCGAACCGCACCACCGACTGCGCGCTGTCGTAAAAACCGCGCGAGGCAAAGCTGTCGGTGCGCGCGAAGCGCGGCACGGCAACCGCCGCGAGTATGCCGATGATCACGATCACCGAGATCAGTTCGGCCAGGGTGAAGCCCCGCATCATGCCGCTCCGGTGATGTGCAAATCTTTCCGCGGCCATCGTCGTTTATGTGTAACGGAACGAACCCTGCACAAAAAAACGGGGGTGGACGCGGGACCCCCGCTCCACCCCCGCCCAGTCCCGGATTCAGCGACGGCTTACGAACAATCGCCGGTCAAGTCTGTCGTCACCGCGCCTGTCGTGTCATCGTAAGTCACCTTGCAGCCGGACGTGGTGTTATCCAGAGTAAAAGTGGTGGTTGGAGAGCCATAGCTTGCAGTGAAACCATTGCAATTCGTGCCATTACAACGCAGGGCGCTCCCGATGCCTGCTGCTGCACCCGTGGGAAGCCCGTTGCCAGAGCTCACCGCCACAGCTACGCCGTCGGCCATGGTCACTGACGTGCCGGTGCTGCCCTTAGCGATCCATTGCGACTGCGGCAGCAGGGCCGCCGAGGTGGTGCCGCCGGCAAAGCCCTTCACCGACGCGATCCGCGCGTCTTTCGTCACATTGATGAATCGCGGCAACGCCGTCGCGGCAAGAATGCCGAGAATGACGATGACCACGATCAGTTCGACCAAGGTGAAACCACTTTGAACTCGCTTGCTCATGTATGCACTCCCTGACAAAAAAATAGCAAAATGGTTTTTCAGCGCTTAACGTTGAAAGCCAAACCCAAAAGTTCGATACCTATCAATGACAAACTCTAACACATTGAAGTAAAAACAAAAATGCGGGTATTCGAGAGGGGTTTACCCTGCCTGCACCCCATTAACATCCCGTCGTCGTTACCGCCGAAAATGTTGGCGACCCGCCCGCACCCGCTGCGGTATACGTAAAGCTGCAATTAGCCGCGACATTCCCTGGCACCTCGATGGTCAATACACTTGTAGCCAGCGCCCCGCCGCCCGTGGTGGTGTAGTCATCGGGGACCGAGATGCCCGCCGCAACGACAATGCCCGCTGCATCCGCTGTCGGATATTTATTGATCATGGTGACGTTGACGCCTTCCATGGTTACCGTTGCGCTGCACTCCGGCGAAGTCGTCAGGCAGGCCGCATGGGCCAGTGCAGCCGCGCCTTTTGCAGCGCCCAACGCGCCATTCAGTTTCGCAACCCGCGCATTGGTTTGCAGCGCGGCGTAACGCGGCAGCGCGGTAGCCGCCAGAATGCCGAGGATGATGATGACCACGATCAGTTCGATCAGCGTGAAACCCTGCATTTTTTTCGATGACATCCCATATCCTTTCTTATCTTGATCAAACATGTGAGCAACTTTCATGCCAATACTCCATTTGAGAGATACGTCACGGCCAGCTGTAAGGGCGCACCGGCACCAGCGTGACGCCGGTCACGGTTTCGACCTTTGTCCGCGCGGTTTCGACGTACCCCTTTAGTAATTCTACTCTGAAACGCAGTTGCTTCTCGCCATCGGTGGCTTCGGTTGTCAGAAACTCGCCGGTATGCACCACGTACACGAGTTCGCGCTGGCCTTCGTCGTAATACCAGTTGCCGCCTTCCGCCGGCTGATGGTAGGCGCCGCCGTAGTTCGCCGGTTTTTCGACAAGCCATTGCATCGGATTGCCGGTCTCAAGCCGCTTCGCCTCGCGCTGGCGGTTGGCAATGATGAGTTCGGCCAGCCTGATCTGCAGACCGGTCTTGATTATGCTCAACGTCGACTCCATCGCCGTCTTCTCCGCCAACTCCTGATAAACCGTGAGCCGGTGCAGTGCCACCGTCGCCAGCACGCTGATGATGACGATCACGACAATCAGCTCGATGAGCGTGAAGGCGCGGTGTCGTGCCGGCGCCGGGAACATCACTTCTTGTGGAGCGCAACGCTGCCCAGATCCCACAACGGCAGGAATACCCCGAGCGCGAGAATCAGCACCAGCACCCCCAGACCCACGATCAAAATCGGCTCGATCTGGGCGGAGAGCGTCTTCAGCTCGTACTCGACCTCGCGCTGATACATGTCCGCGACCTCGCTCAGCAGGTCGTCGAGCGCGCCGGATTCCTCGCCCACCGCGATCATCTGCAACACCACCGGCGTGAATACCCCGGTGGCGGCGGCGGTGCGCAGCACGCTTTCGCCGCGCTCCACGCCCTCACGCATCCGCTCGACGGCCCTGGCGATATATTCGTTGTCCACCGTCTGCTCCACCGTGGCGAGCGCCTGCACTGCCGGCACGCCGCTGCGCAACGCCAGCGAGAAACTGCGCGCGAAACGTGCCAGCGTCGCTTTCAGCATAATCGCGCCGGCGATCGGGATCTTGAGCTTCCATTCACCCCAGCGCACTTTGCCGACGTCCGAGGCGACGTAAGCGCGAAAGCCGAAAAACGCGGCAACAATCGCCACCAGCAGCAGCGGCCAGTACGTGATCATGAAGTTGGAAAAACCGATCAGTATCCGGGTCATCAGCGGCAGCTCGGTCTTGAACCCGGCAAAGATCTTGGCGAATGCGGGGATCACGAAGACATTGATGATCACGATCGCAACGCCCATCGCGATGATCACGAACGTCGGATAGCGGACCGCCGCTTTCACCTGCTCGCGCATGAACTTCTCGAATTCCATGTGGCTGCACAGCCGCAGCAGGATCTCATCCAGCATGCCGGTGTATTCGCCCACGCGCACCATGCTCACGTAAAATGGCGCAAACACGGTGGGATGCTTTGCAAGCGACACCGAAAATTCGCGGCCGGCATCGAGGCTCTCGCGCAGATTCTGGACCACCCCGCTGAACGTCTTGTTGGTGATCGTGTCCTTCAGCCCCTTGAGCGCGCCCATGATCGGCACCCCGGCCTTGAGCAGCGAATACAGCTGGCGGGTGAACAACAGCACGTCGACATGGCCGACCTTGGGCTCCTTGAAACTGTCTAGCAGCCCCACGCCGGCCTCGCGCGGCGCAGCGGCAGGGGTGATCTCGATCGGCGTGACGCCGGAATTGAATAAGAGTCCGGCCACCGCACCGCTGTCGGCGCCTTCGAGCACGCCCTTTACAGGTTGGCCGTTGCCATCTCGCCCGCTGTAAGCGAAATACGGCACGATTCTCTCAGTCCTCGACCTGGCTGCTGATCCGCATCGCTTCTTCGGCCGTCGTCTTGCCTTCGGCCGCCAGGTTTGCGGCCTGGCGGCGCAGCGTGTTGCCGGCCATCTGCTCGCGCGCCGCGCGGATGAACTGGTTCGGGTCGTCCTGGTTGGCGGCTTCCACCACCGACTTGGTCATCTCCAGCATCTCGTAGATGCCGGTGCGGCCCACGTAGCCGGTGCCGTTGCAATGCGAGCACCCCTTGCCGCGCCGATACTGGTGCGCATCGACCTGGGCGCCCAGCTCATGCTTGAGCCAGGCGTGTTCATTCGGCAGCAGCGTGTAATCCTGCGAGCAGCTTTCGCAGATCAGGCGCAACAGGCGCTGCGCCAGCACCAGTTGCAGCGACAGCGCCACCATGTAGCGCGGGGCGTCCATGTCGATCAGACGGATCGGGGTGGAAACCGCATCGTTGGTGTGCAGCGTGGAAAACACCATGTGGCCGGTCATCGCCGCGCGCAGCCCGGTTTCGACCGTCGCCTTGTCGCGCATCTCGCCGACCAGGATGATGTCCGGGTCCTGGCGCAATGCCGAACGCAGCACGCGATCGAAGGTGAGGTCGATCTTGTCGTTGACCTGCACCTGGTTGATGCCCGGCAACCGGTATTCGACCGGGTCCTCGACGGTGATGATCTTGCTTTGAAGCGTATTGAGCTCGGAAAGCGCCGCATAGAGCGTGGTGGTTTTGCCGCTCCCGGTCGGCCCCGTGACCAGGACCATGCCGCTCGGACGGTGGATGATCTCGCGCATCCTCTTCAGCATGGCCGGCGGCATGCCGATGTGGTCAAGGCCCAGGATGGTGCCGCTCTGGTTGAGCAGGCGCATCACCACCGATTCGCCGTATTGCGTTGGCATGGTCGAGAACCGCACGTCGATCTGGGCGTTGCGCACCTTGACGTTGAAACGCCCGTCCTGCGGCAGACGTTTCTCCGAAATATCGAGCCCCGACATCAGCTTCAGGCGCTGCACCACCGCGGAGGCGATCTTGGGATCGGATTCGGTCTGCAGGTGCAGCACGCCGTCGATGCGAAAACGAATCTGCAGCAGTTTTTCCTGCGGTTCGATATGGATGTCGGAAGCCCGCGCCTGCACTGCGTCCTCGAACACGGTCTGCAGCAGCCTGACGACCGGGGCCTCTTCCATTCCCGGGGTCGTTGCCATCGCGCCGAAATCGATTACCGTGTCGCCGACCTCGGCTTCGAGTTCCTGGGCGAGTCCGGTAATCTGCTCGGTGCGGCGATAGATGCGATCGATGGTGCTCAGCAGCTCGCCCGGCGTGACGACCGCGAGATCGATGTCGCGCTTCAGGATGCGGGCAATTTCATCGTACGCCATCAGGTCGGTGGGGTCGGCCATGCCGACCGTGTAACTCGCACCGCCATCCTTCAGTACCAGCGCGCGGAAGCGCCGCGCCTGGGTCTCGGAAAGTTTGAGCGTGGTTTCGCGCTTGATGTTGTAATATTTGAGGTTGATGAAAGGGATGCCGAGCTGGGCCGCCAGCGCCTCCGAAATCTGCTCCTCGCTGACAACGCCCTTTTCGATGAGCACGTGACCCAGCCGCCGGCCGCTTTTCTTTTGTTCATCGAGCGCGGCCTTCAGCTGGTCCGCGGTCACCAGATGTTGCTGCAGCAGCAGTTCACCCAGGCGGATTTTTTCGGGACGCGCCATGCCTTACCCCCGCATCAATTCAGGCTGCATATTATTAGTATTCCGCATGCCATTGATCCGTAACGATAACTTTTTTAAAACTAAAACACAAGTTAAACCATGTTCGACGTTGTGCTTTACGAACCCGAGATCCCTCCCAATACCGGCAATGCGATCCGGCTGTGCGCCAACACCGGCACCCGGCTGCACCTCGTCAGGCCGCTCGGCTTTTCCCTGCGCGATAAGCAGTTGCAGCGCGCCGGGCTCGATTATCACGACTATGCCGACGTCAGGGTGCATGCCGACTGGGCGGCGTGTTGCGATTTCCTCAGCGGGCGCCGAATGTTCGCGGTGACCACCCGCGGCTCGCAGCGCCATGACAGGCCATGCTACCGCAAAGATGATGTGTTCGTCTTCGGTCCCGAAACCCGCGGCCTGCCGTCCGCAGTGCTGGATACGCTCCCGCCCGAACAACGCATCCGCCTGCCGATGATCGCGCAAAACCGCAGCCTCAATCTCTCAAACGCGGTCGCCATCGTTGTTTTCGAAGCGTGGCGGCAACTCGGTTTTCCGGGCGGGGTCTGATGCACGGGATTTACAGGATTTTTTGCTTCTCGTTTAATCCCGTGCATTTGCATCCTTCAATACTCAGGCTTCGGCTCGCGCTGCAGTAACTCCTTGACGGCGGCGCCGGCCGCAGTGTGATCGTCGAGCACGCGGCAGACAGCGCGCGTGATCGGCATCTCGATCTTGAGTTGCGCGGCGAGCCGCGCGACCTCGCGTGCCGAATACACGCCCTCCGCGGTGTGTCCCAGATCGGCAAGAATCTTCGCCAGCGGCACGCCCTGCGCGAGCTTGAGCCCGACACGGCGATTGCGCGACAGATCGCCGGTGCAGGTGAGGATCAAGTCGCCCACGCCGGCTAGTCCCATGAATGTTTCGGCGCGGCCGCCCAGTCGCACGCCCAGCCGCGCAACCTCGGCGAGGCCCCGGGTAATCAGCGCGGCGCGCGCGTTCAGGCCGAGTTGCAGCCCGTCGCAAATGCCGGTCGCGATCGCCATCACGTTTTTGACCGCGCCCCCGACTTCGACGCCGACCACGTCGTCGCTGGAATAAATGCGCAGCGTCGTGCTGTGCAGCTGCTGGGCGGTATCGCGCGCAAATGCGCCATCGGTCGACGCCAGCGTGACGGCGGTGGGCAGGCCGCGTGCGACCTCCTCCGCAAAGCTCGGGCCGGAGAGCACGCCGCGGCGCACGTCCGCTGCCAGTTCTTCGGCGCATACCTGATGCGGCAGCCTCGCATGCTCCCTCTCAAATCCTTTACACAGCCAGATCACCGGCACCGCGCTGCGGGCCGCTTTCAGGCGTCGCAGCGTCTCCCGCAGCCCGCCCGTGGGCACCGCCAGCAGCACCAGCGCACAGCCGTCGATCGCGGCAGAGAAATCCTCGGTGATGTCGAGCTCATCCGGCAGGGCAAAGTCCGGAAGATAGCGCTGGTTGCAGCGCGCGGCGCGGATTGCGGAAGACTGTGCGGCGTCGCGCACCCACAGCGTCACCTCATGGCGCGCGGCGAGATTGATGCCGATCGCGGTACCCCAGGCGCCTGCTCCCAAGACCGCGATTTTCATGGGCAAGCTGGCTAGCGGCGCGTTATGCGCCCCAGACCTGGCTGGCTTTGACGAAACCGGTCTGGCCGTCGCGATGCTTTACGCGCAACCATCCGCCGCCCGTGGCCTCGACCAGATCCAGGATCACGTTTTGCTGTGCCTGAAACACGACCGGCGCGTTGTCATCCGCGCTTTGCCGCACCTGCGCCAGCGGCACCTTGACCATCACCGTGCGCCTGTCGGTCAGGTTTTTGCTCTCGATCCAGGTCAGGTCGCCGTTGATATCGCGCACCTTGACCCAGCCCTCGACGGCCACCACGACTTCGACCGGATAGCCGTTATTGACGATATAAAGCTTGTTGGCTTTGGCCGACGGCGCATCGTAGAGCACGGCGGCATTTTCCGACACCGACCTGAACTCGAGCGCCGCAGCCGGCGCAATCCCGCCCGCTGCCAACAGGATCAAAACGAGGGCGCGGATCATGGCTCTGGTGCTAGTGCGTTGCCGCGGGCGCGGCGCTGCCCTGCTGCTCTTGTTGCATGCGCTGCTGCTGGTAAACCGCTTCGAAATTCATATGCTGCAGGACCACCGGCGGGAACCCGGCGCGCAGCACCATGCTCGACACCGCTTCCCGCGCATAGGGCAACAGGACGCCCGGGCAGGCGATCCCGAGTATCGCATCGAGATCCTGCGGCGGCACATTGCGTATCTGGAAAATTCCCGCCTGCGCGACCTCGACCAGAAACACCGTCTTGTCCCCGGTCTTGGCGGTGACCGTGACGGTGAGCACCACTTCAAACAACCCTTCGGTCTCACCGAGCATCGCCGCCTGGTTGTGAACATTGACGTCGACCTGCGGGGTGTCGGACTCGAGATAAATCTGCGGCGCGTGGGGGATTTCGAGCGAGGCGTCCTTGAGATAAATCTTCTCGATCACAAAAGTCGGTTGCTGCGGTTCGCTCATGGCGGGTCCTTTGTATGGGTTGGGGCGCGCCTATTGCGCAGCGCCCAGCAGATCGTCGAGGCGGCCGAGCCGGTCCAGCGCGGCAAGATCGTCGTAGCCGCCGACATGGGTCTCTCCGATGTAGATCTGCGGCACGGTGCGGCGGCCGGTTTTTTTCATCATCTCGACGCGTGTTTCGGGCTCGAGATCGACGCGAACTTTGTCGATCTCGGTCACGCCTTTGGATCGCAGCAGCTGCTCCGCCATCTGGCAATACGGGCAGACCTGCCGTGCAGTACATGCTCACTCTGGCCATCATTTTTCCAACGGCATGCCCGCCTGTTGCCAGGCCGAGATTCCGCCGCGCAGCGTAAACACTTCGTTGAATCCGCCTTTCTGCAAAACGCCGGCCGCGCTCGCCGCGCGGGGGCCGCTGCGGCAGTTGATGATGATCGGCCGCGACTTGAATTTTTCCAGCGCCTTGAGTTCTCCCGCGAGCTGCGCCAGCGGGATATGGCGGGCGTTGGTGATATGGCCGGCGGCATATTCGGCATCCTCGCGCACGTCGATCACCACCGCATCGCGACGGTTGATCAATTGCACCGCTTCCAGCGGGCCAATCTCGTTGCCCGGGCGGACCAGGCGGCCGAGCAGTGGCCAGATCAGCATGCCGCCGCTGGCGACTGCGGCGCCAAAAAGCAGCATATGCAGAGGATTCTTCTGCAAAAAAACCAGATATTGTTCCAACTTGAACTCCCGGGCTATGCCCCTTGTTTGATCGCTTTCAAGGTGTGCTATCGTGCGGATTTCGCGGTGGCCAATTCTAACAGAGGTGCGAACTCAAGGGGATTGCGGCGCATGAGTTCACGCAACATGTTGGTGATCCGTGGCAGCGTATCGGGGTAGACCCGCATCGCGCGCGTGAACAGCTCCTGCGCTGCCTGCACCTGTCCGTCGAGCGCGAGCAGCAATGCCTGCCGGTAAACCACGATTGCGGCCGGCATGAAGTGCATGACCCGGCCGTTCAACTCGAGCTTGTCGCGCAGCTGATCGCGGTCCACGCGGGCATAGGCCGAGGCGGCGAGCTCGACGTAGGGCTGGAGCACGGGGTCACGCTGGCCGCGCGCAACGATCGCGGCGATCTCCGCGCCGGGCAGAGGCGGGGCGCCCTGCACGAACATGCGCGCGAAATCGCGATAGCCGTACCGCAGCGTACCCGCATTGAAAACCCCGGCCACGAGCAGCAGCGCAGCGACAACGGGCCCCGTGCGCCGCAGTCCGGGGGCGTAAAAGCGGGCAGCGCCCAGTCCCAGCGCGATTGCCGCCACGCCCAGAAAATAGGCATGCCACAGCGGATATTCGAGCAGGCTGTGGATGCCGATCGTCGCGAGCAGGGCAAGCACCCACCAGCGCTCCGCATCAAGGCCGCCGTGGCGCAAATCGTACAGCCACAGCAGCAAGCCGCCCGCTATCAGCAATGCGCCGGCCAGTCCGGTTTCTGCGAGAAGCTGCAGCAGCAGATTATGGGCGTTGGTCGCGACGCCGAGCGGGATTTCCGTCCCGCCATGCGCCTTGAGCAGGAAATCATGCCAGGCGAACTGCCCCCAGCCCAGGCCAAAAACCGGCGCCTGCAGAAACATCTGCCACGCATGGCGCCACATCTGGAGACGCTCGCCGATACCCACCGTGGAAAATAACCTGTCTGTTGCCGTGACCGCGCTTCCCGTATCCGGCGCGAGCCACGCCAGCGCAGACATCCACTGCGCGAGATAAAAGCCCACCAGCAGCAAGCCGGCGGAAACGAACAACCGGCGGCCCTGCGCATCACTGCGCCCTGCCCGCATCAGCGCCGCAAGCACAAAAGCGGCGACGAGGTAAAGCCAGGCACTGCGGGACCCGGACAGTCCCAGAACGAACAGCAGCGGCGCGGCAAGAAGTATTGTTGCTGTTTCGCGCAGGCGTCCCACTGCAAACAGGTAGATGAGCGAGAACAGCGCAAGCGCCGTATAGTTCGCAAAGTGATTGGGTTGCGCGAGATTGCCATAAATCTGCCCGGTCACCCTGGGCATGATCAGCGGGTCGAGAACGGTGGAAATGTCGTAGTACCTGCAGCAAGCCGGCCACCGCGCTCATTTCGCCGCCGATGACCACGCACCACGCAAGCGTCGACACGACCCTCGCCATGCCAAGCTCGCGCCTGAGCGCGGCGCCCAGCGCAATCAGCAGTGCGGCCCACACCAGGTACAGCGCCGCGGTAAACGCCTGCGCCGCGTAAGGCACTCGCCCCAACGCATCCTGCAACAGAACAAGCCCTGCAAGTCCAAGCGGGGCCAATGCAAGCGCCGGCAACCCGTCCAGCCATGCCCGCCTTGTGACAAGCAGCATCAACGCAACGAGCCCGAACGCGAAGGCCAGCCATTCGCTTTCGAGCATCGGCAGCGGAAAATAATGCCGTGGCTGCAAAAACGGCAGCGTCCATAGCAGCCCTACAAACGCGAGGCTGAAGTGCTCGAGCCTGGCAACGGGGAGACTACGCATCAGCGCAGATCACGCTGTGCGCGGGAAGGCCGGCGCCGCCCGCGGGCACCCGCCGCGGATGGCGCACCGGCAAAGAAAGCTACGTGGGAATGCCGCAAAACACTTCGCGCATCATGCCGATCAAGGTGAGCGTGCGCCCGTCGCCGACGCGATAATAGACGCGGTTCGCATCTTTGCGGGTGCGCAACACGCCTTTTTCGCGCAGGATCGCGAGGTGCTGGGAAATATTGCTCTGGGAGGTGCCGACACATTCGACGATGTCTTGTACACTTACTTCCTGATCGCCAAGCATGCACAGAATTTTCAGCCGCAACGGGTGGGACATCGCCTTGAGCGCGCGCGAGGCTTGCTCGATATGTTCTTCTTTTTCGATCAATGCAGCGCGCAATGCGGTGGCGTCATTCACGTTGGGTACCAGTGCAGTCATAATATGTCCTCGTGCAACCAGTTATGAATTTCACAATATACTGAATTATACCTTACAACGATTTTGAAAAAAAATACATAAAAAACATGGGATTAACACCTGTTCTGCTGATCATCCTCGACGGTTTCGGATACCGTGAGGAATGCGCCGACAATGCGATTTGCCAGGCGCGCAAGCCGCACTGGGATGCGCTGTGGAAGACCTGCCCGCACACCACCATCGACGCCTCCGAAAAATGGGTGGGACTGCCCGCCGCCCAGATGGGCAACTCCGAAGTCGGCCACATGAACATCGGCGCCGGCCGCGTCATCTACCAGGATTACACCAAAATCGAGCATGCGATTGAAACCGGCGAGTTCTTCGATAACCCCGTGCTGGGCGAAGCCGTGGCTACCGCGCGCGGCGGTGCGCTGCATATTCTGGGATTGCTGTCGCCGGGGGGCGTCCACAGCCACGAATCGCAGATCCACGCCATGCTCGACATGGCAGTCCGGGGCGGCGCCAGAAATATATTTCTGCACGCGTTCCTTGACGGGCGCGATACGCCGCCCAGGAGCGCGGAAGCCTCGCTCGCCGCGCTGCAGGCGAAATGCGATGCGCTCAAGATCGGACGCATTGCTTCCATCTGCGGACGTTATTACGCGATGGACCGCGACAAGCGCTGGGAGCGCGTGCAGCCGGCCTACGATCTGATCACGCAAGGCCGCGCCGGGTTCCAGGCAGCCACCGCAGTCGACGGCCTGCGCGCCGCTTATGCGCGCGGCGAATCGGATGAGTTCGTGCAGGCGACCGCGATCGTGCCGGCGGGTGGCGCGCCGGTGCGCATGAACGATGGCGATGCCGTGGTATTCATGAACTTTCGCGCCGACCGCGCGCGCCAGATGACGCTGGCGCTGACCGATCCCGGCTTCGAGGCTTCGATCGGGCGTACCGCCCGAAGCTCGGCTATTTCTGCACGCTCACCCGCTATGGCAAGGATTTCGAACTGCCCGCCGCCTTCCCGCCGCAAAGCATAGCCAACGGCTTTGGCGAGACCCTTTCGAAGCGGGGCCTGAACCAGCTGCGCATCGCCGAGACCGAGAAATACGCGCATGTCACCTACTTTTTCAACGGCGGCGTGGAAACGCCCTATCCCGGCGAAGACCGCGTACTTGTGCCTTCGCCGAAGGTCGCGACGTACGATCTCAAGCCGGAAATGAGCGCTTACGAGGTCACGGACAAGCTGGTGGCCGCCATCCGGGACAGGAAATACGACGCGATCATCTGCAATTACGCCAACGGCGACATGGTTGGCCATACCGGCAATCTCCAGGCCGCGACCCGCGCCATCGAGGTGCTCGACGAATGCATAGGCAGGGCCGTCGCCGCGATGCAGGAAACCGGCGGCGAAGTGCTGATCACCGCCGATCACGGCAATGCGGAGACGATGCTCGACCGGCAAACCGGGCAGGCCCATACCGCGCACACGCTGAACCTGGTGCCGCTGCTATACGTCGGCCGCAAAGCGCGCGCCGCCGAACGCGGCGCGCTGCAGGACGTCGCGCCGACGCTGCTCGCCATGATGGGGCTGCCGCAGCCGCCGGAGATGACCGGCAAGTCCCTGATCAGTTTCGCGTGATCCCCCGCCGGCCGCTGCGACTCGTTGCGCTGCTCATTCTTCTCCTGGGCGCCGGCACCACGGCGGCGGCCGCCCCAACTGCCACGCGCGCCAGGGATGATTTACGCGAGCTGCGCGGCAAAATCGAGGCGATGCAGAAACGGCTGGCCGATGCCGAGGAATCGAAAACTGAAGCCGCCGATGCCCTGCAGGAGTCGGAGCGCGCGATTTCGGACGCCAACCGCAGCCTGCGCGACCTGGCGCAGCAATCGCGGGACGTGAAACAGCGGCTCGCCGGGCTGCGCGCCGCCTCGCGCGACAACGAATCGACGCTCAAGACGCGGCAGGCGCAGCTGGCCAAGCTGCTCTACCAGCAATATCTTGGCGGCCGGTCGGAACCGCTGAAACTGCTGCTCAATCGTGAAAATCCCAACGAGATCGCGCGCCAGATGCATTATTTCAGCTATATCTCGCGCGCCCACGCCGCGCTGATCGCGAGTCTGCGCAGCCATCTCGCCCGGCTCAGGGAACTGGCGCAGGAGGTCGAGCAGCAGCTTGCGGAACTCACCGCGATCACCGCCCGGCAAGCCGTCGAGAAGCGGCGGCTGGAGCAGGAAAAACGCGCCCGCGGCAAGGTGCTGGCCCGGATCGCGCGCGACATCCAGCAGCAAAAGCGCAAAATCGGCACCTTGAAGCGCGACGAAAACCGGCTGACGAAGCTGGTCGAGCAACTGGGCCGGATCATCGCGCGCACGCCGTCCCGCCCGTCCCCGGTCCCGCGCCTCAAAAACGAGCGCCTGCCCGACAGTACCGGCGACGGCACGCCATTTCAGCAGCTGAAGGGAAAGCTGCATCTGCCGGTGCGCGGGGAACTCGGCAACCGTTTCGGCAGTCCACGTTCTGACAGCGGTCTCAACTGGAAAGGCCTGTTTATCGCCGCCAGGCCTGGCGAGGAGGTTCATGCCATCGCCGCCGGGCGGGTGGTATTTGCCGACTGGCTCAGGGGTTTCGGGAACCTCCTGATCATCGATCACGGGGACAGTTACATGAGCCTCTACGGCAATAACGAGACGCTTTACAAGCAGGTGGGGGAAACCATCCGCGGTGGCGAAACCATAGCGGCGGTCGGGAATAGCGGCGGCAATACCGATTCGGGTTTATACTTTGAGATTCGGTACCAGGGTAAGCCGTTCGACCCCCTGACATGGGTAAACGCAAGGTGAGGCTCGCGAGTTCTTTAGGAGTTGGTAATGCGTAACAAATTGCAGCAATCCGGTCTGATCGCCATCGGCGTCCTGCTTGGGCGTGCTGATCAGCCTCAATTTTTCCGCGGTCGCGCAAAAGGATGCGCCACCGCCGCCGCTGCCGATCGAGGAACTGCGCGCGTTCACCGAGGTATTCGGCCGCGTCAAGAGCGATTACGTCGAGCCGGTGGAAGACAAGAAACTCATCACCGAGGCCATCAACGGCATGCTGACCGGCCTCGATCCGCACTCCGCCTATCTCGACCAGGAAGCGTTCAAGGAACTGCAGGTCGGCACCCAGGGCGAGTTCGGCGGGCTCGGTATCGAAGTCGGCATGGAAGACGGTTTCGTCAAGGTCGTGTCGCCGATCGACGACTCGCCGGCGTCCCGCGCCGGGCTCAAACCGGGGGACCTCATCGTCAAGCTCGACGAGACCTCGGTCAAGGGCATGACGTTGAACGATGCCGTGAAGCGCATGCGCGGCAAACCCAACACCCAGATCACCCTCACGATCGTGCGCAAGGGCGAGCAGAAGCCGATCGTGGTCACGCTGACGCGCGCCGTCATCAAGATTCAAAGCGTCAAATCCAAGCTGCTCGAGCCGGGTTATGCCTATTTCCGCGTCACCCAGTTCCAGGAGCATACCGGCGAGACCCTGGCCAAGGCGATCAACACCCTGTTCAAGCAGAACCACGGGCAGATGAAAGGCATCGTGCTCGATCTGCGCAACGATCCGGGCGGACTGCTCAATGGCGCGGTCGCGGTATCGGCGGCGTTCCTGAAACCGAAAGCGCTGGTGGTCTATACCGACGGCCGCACCGAGGACTCGAAAATGCGCCTCACCGCGACGCCCGACGACTACCTGCGCGGCCGCGCGAAAGACGATTACATTCGCAGTCTTCCGCCTGAAATCAAGACCGTGCCGATGGTCGTGCTGGTCAACGGCGGGTCGGCGTCCGCATCCGAGATTGTCGCCGGCGCGCTGCAGGATCACAAACGCGCGGTGATAATGGGCCAGCAGAGTTTCGGCAAGGGTTCGGTGCAGACCATACTGCCGCTCGGCAACAACACCGCCATCAAGCTCACGACGGCACGCTACTACACGCCGAACGGCCGCTCGATCCAGGCCAAGGGCATCACCCCCGACATCCCGCTCGATGATGGTTCTTCGGACAAAACGGCGGGGTTCTCGCTGAAAGAGGCCGATCTCACCAAGCACCTCACCGATCAGACTGACAACAGCACCCCGCCGGTAGAAAAACCGGCTCCTGCGGCCACGGCGGAATATGACTTTACGCCGGCGCCGCGGCCGAAGAATGTGGACGAGAAACTGCTCCGGCCCGAGCCCGGCGAGATTGTTTCTCCGAACGATTACGAGCTCAACCAGGCCGTGGCATTCCTGAAAAGCCGCAGCAGCGTCAAGACCAACTGACGCACCAGAGCTTCCCGTTTCATCACTACGCCCGGCCTTGGCTGGGCGTTTGTTTTACAACCGCAGTGAATCGGTTTAGTTTACCCCGCAATGAATGACGACCAGCTGCTGCGCTACAGCCGCCATATCCTGCTGCCGCAAATCGGCATCGAGGGCCAGGAAAAATTCCTGGGCTCGCATGCCCTCATCGTCGGCGCCGGGGGCCTGGGGTCGCCGATCGCGCTCTATCTTGCGTCGGCAGGCGTCGGACGCATCACGATCTGCGACGGCGACGAGGTCGATCTCACCAATCTGCAGCGCCAGATCGTGCATCGCACCGAATCCATCGGCAAAAAGAAAGTCGAATCCGCCCGGGCAACGCTCGCGGCGATCAATCCGGAAATCACCGTTGTCGCGCTTGCCGAGCGGGTCGCGGGCAAACGGCTGGAGGCACTGGTGGCCGAGGCCGACGTGGTGCTCGACGGCAGCGACAACTTCGCCACTCGTCATGCGATCAACCGCGCCTGCGTCGCGCTGCGCAAGCCGCTGGTGTCGGGCGCCGGCGTGCGTTTCGACGGCCAGGTTGCGGTGTTCGACCTGCGCAGCCGCCAGTCGCCGTGTTATCACTGCCTGTTTCCGGAAGCCGGTGAAGCCGAGGACGTGCGTTGCGCGGTGATGGGGGTGTTCGCCCCGCTGGTGGGCATCGTCGGCTCCATCCAGGCGGCCGAAGCGCTGAAATTACTCGCCGGCGCCGGCGAATCGCTGGCGGGGCGGTTGCTGCTGATCGACGCGCTGACCATGCAGATCCGCTCCGTCAGGCTGCAGAAGGACCCTGCCTGCGCAGTGTGCGGCGCAGGCGGGCGCTGACCGCGCCGCTACGATTTGGTCATATCCAGCGAGTCGGCAGCGGCTGCGTTGTCCGGCGCCACCGGCGGCGGCGGCGAGAACATCTCCTCAAGGTCGCGCATCACCAGCGCGATGTCGGGGCCGACGCGCCCCTGACATTGCAGCAGCACACGGGCCGGCAGATCCGTCAGCGTCGCCACGTGACTGGTATTGCGCAGCTTCGCCGCGGTTTGCAGCACCGGCAACAGGTGCGCCATCTTGAAGCCCGGTTTGGCGCTTTCCACGGCGTCGACGATCGCCTGCTGCGCGCGGGCGATGCCGACCAGGAGCTCGGCGATCTGTTGTGTCGTGAGATTTACCATTGATGATCCCCTCAAATGTTGCGAAAACCCGCGTGATCAGGCGATCACGCCCTCCATCAACTGACGCCACTGCTTCGCCCACAACTCCAGCGGGTCGCGCCTGAAACCGCTCTTGGCGAACTGATGCCAGCGGCCGGTCACGAAGCTCATCAGCAGGTTGGCCTGCGCCGCGACGTCGACATCGGCGGCAATTTCCTGCTGCGTCGCGCCGAAGCGCAATGCCTGCTTTAACGTCGCCTCCACCCGGTCGTGCAGCTGATTGATGCGCGCCTGCAACCGCGCATCCTCGTTGACCAGCGCATCGCCGATCAGCACGCGCGTCATGCCGCGGTTTTTCTGCGCAAAGCCGAGCAGCATCGCGATCATCGCCTCGAGTCTGCCGCACGCCGCTTTTTTCTTCGCTGCTGATCTTGTTGATCAGCGCGAACAGCGTCTGCTCGATGAACTCGATCAATCCTTCGAACATCTGCGCCTTGCCGCTGAAATGGCGGTAGAGCGCGGCCTCCGACACGTCGAGCCTGGCGGCGAGCGCCGCGGTGGTGATCTTCTCCGCCGCGGGGACTTCCAGCATCTGCGCCAGCGTCTGCAGGATCTGCTGCTTGTTCTCTGCCCTGTTTTCGCAGCCATTTCTTGTCCTCACCTCTAAACAAGCCAGCGCGCGCGGCAACTGTGCGAGACTGGTGATGTTCACATCGACATAGGCCGGCGCCCTCGCGGCCTCCGTCACCCACACCGTCTTCATGCCCAGCCGCTTGGCGGTCTTCAGGTTGTCGAGCCGAGTCTTCGACCATGATACAGCGCTGCGGCCGCAAGTGGTTAGCCCGGCACAGCCTCAGGAAACCGTGGCTGTCCGGCTTGGGCCGGTAACGCGTGTGCTCGATCGAAAACACGTCGTCGAACAGGTCGGCAATCGCAAGCGCCCTCAGCACCGCGCGCGAATAATGCACCGGCGCATTGGAAAACACGAATTTCCGGCCGGGCAGCCGCCTCAGCGTCGCGCGCAGCTGCGGTTCGCGCACCAGCATGCGTCTCGAGGTCCGGAAACTGATGCGTGTTCCACAGGAAATGCCGCGGATCGGTATCGTGATGGCGCATCAGGCCGAGCAGGGTCGCGCCGTAGCGCTGCCAGTAGTGGCGGCGCAATTCGCCGGCGGCGGCCTCGTCCAGCCCGAGGTGCGTCTGCAGATAGGCGGTCATCGCGCGGTTGATGTGCGGAAAGATATGCGGGCGTCGCGTTGTGCAGCGTATTGTCCAGATCGAAGATCCAGCACTTCGTCCACGACATCGTCGCGTTGCCTAACCTGCGTCAGAATATCCCGCCCCGATCGTGCCGCCCGCAGCACGGGCCGCATGCTTAGTGCCGGCGTATCAGGGTACCGACGCCTTCGTCGGTGAGAATTTCGAGCAGCAGCGCGTGCTCGACGCGGCCGTCGATGATGTGGCAGGTATTGACGCCGTTCTTCACCGCCTCGAGCGCGGAACTGATTTTCGGCAGCATGCCGCCCGAGATCGTGCCGTCGGCGAACAGCTCGTCGACCCTGCGTGCGGTGAGCCCGGTCAGCAGATTGCCGTTCTTGTCGAGCACGCCGGGCGTGTTGGTGAGCACGATCAGCTTCTCGGCCTTGAGGATTTCCGCAACCTTGCCCGCCACCAGGTCGGCGTTGATGTTGTACGACTCGCCGTTCGCGCCGACGCCCACCGGAGCGATCACCGGGATGAAATTGCGGGTGTGCAGCAGGTTGACGATTTCCGGATCGATGCTTTCGACCTCGCCGACCTGGCCGATGTCGATCAGATCCTCGCCGCCGCCCTCGCCGCGCACCTTGAGCTTGCGGGCGCGGATCAGGCCGCCGTCCTTGCCGGTGAGGCCGACGGCGCGGCCGCCGTGCCGGTTGATGAGATTGACGATGTCCTTGTTGACCTGGCCGCCCAGCACCATCTCCACCACGTCCATGGTTTCGGCATCGGTGACGCGCATGCCCTGGATGAATTCGCCTTTCTTGCCGACGCGCCTGAGCGAGCTCGTCGATCTGCGGCCCGCCGCCGTGCACGATCACCGGGTTCATGCCGACGACCTTGAGCAGCACCACGTCGCGCGCGAACCCCTCTTTGAGCTTTTCGTCCGTCATCGCATTGCCGCCGTACTTGACGACAATGGTCTTGCCATGAAAGCGCTGGATATAGGGCAACGCTTCGGCGAGGATCTGGGCCTTGGCAGCAGCGGTGGAGGCGGTAAGCGGCATCGGCGGGCGTGGTTGTTTGAGGCCCGCCTATTTTACATGAGCGCCGGAAACAAAAAAGGCGGACGGTCCTGCGACCGTCCGCCTTGCCAGCTTTGACCGGCTGCTTACTGGATGGTGATGCGCTTCGCGGTCACCGCGGCTTTCTTGGGCAACGTGAGTTCCAGCACGCCGTCCGCATACTTGGCGCTGGCGCCCGACTCGTCGACCGGCTGACCGAGCGTGAAAGCGCGGGCAGACCTTGCCGAAATAGCGCTCGGAACGCAGCACGCGTTCGCCGTCTTTCACGTCCTTCTCGCTTTTCACCTCGGCGCTGATCGCAACCTGGTCGCCGTCGACGCTGATGGCGATGTCATCCTTTTTCACGCCCGGGATTTCCGCGCGCAGGACGTAGGCGCCTTCACTTTCGGTCACGTCGACCCGGAACTGGGCCGGCGCCGCGGGGCCTTCGAAGCTGACCGGACGCACGAAAAAACCACGGAACAACTCGTCTAACGAGTCATCGAACGGATTGAAACGGGTGATGTTTGCCATTCTCTCATCTCCTTCAAATAGGGCTGGCGTTGAACGCCGACACACTGAATATGGGACCCGATCCCGGCTTTTCAAGAGAAACGCATTGCAGCGCGCCCCGGACGGCCTGTTGCGCCGCTTGCCGGAAATCTCTAAATTGATGATTTGTTTGAATTTCTAAACCCGGTCCCCGATGGCTGCCCCCGGCAGCCAATAATGGCGACGCCGCCAACGCTGCGACACCGATCTCGAACAGTTCCGCAGCTATCTGATGCGCTATGCGCTGCTGCAGTTGCGCGATCAGTGGTTGTGCATGGAACCGGCGCCCATCGCCCTGACTTCCGCCTCGACTTTCACCGTTGACGGCGCTGTGCCTGCCCCCTGGAATTTGAGCACCAGCGGCACCTTGTCGCCTTCCTTGAGCGGCTGCTTGATGTCGAACAGCATGATGTGCAGCCCGCCGGGCGCCAGTTTCACCGTTTTCTTCGCCGGCAGATCGACTTTCGGAACCGGCCGCATCCGCATCACGCCGCCGTCCATATTCATGGTGTGCAGCTCGACCTTGCCCGCTGCCGGGCTTTCCGCGGCAATCAGGGCCGCATCGGTATCGCTGGTGAGATCGAGGTAAGCCGCCGCGGTTTTTTGCCCCGGCGCGGGCGTCCGCACCCACGCATTCGCAGCGCGCACCGTCTCTGCGGAGAGTGCGGTGCCGGACACGGCGGGCATCATGATCAGCGCGCCGAATAAAACGGCACCGCACGATTTGCGAATGAACTTCATCGACTGGCTCCTGTCATTATGACCAATATCAAAGCGCGCATTGTTCCAGTCCCGTGCGATGCGCGCAACCGGAAAACCCTTATAATGGCGCTTTTTGCGATGGTCATGCGACTGCTTATTGCCTTTGTCGTTCTGCTGTTTCCCCAGCTCCTGTTTGCGCAACCCGCCGCAATCCCGATCCCCCCGCCGCCGCCGCTCGCCGCCAAGGCCTATCTGCTGCTCGATTTCAACAGCGGGCAGCTTCTGGCGAGCCAGAATCCGCGGGAACACGTCGAACCGGCATCGCTCACCAAGCTGATGACCGCCTACCTGACTTTTGCCGCGCTCAAGCAGAAGACCATCCGGCCCGACCAGACGGTGCCGGTTTCCGAGCGCGCATGGCACAGCGGCGGCTCGCGCATGTTCATCGAGCCGAGGAAGCCGGTCACGGTCGACGAGCTGATCCGCGGCATGATCGTGCAGTCGGGCAACGACGCCTGCGTCGCGCTGGCGGAGGCGATCGCCGGCAGCGAGGAAGTGTTCGTGCAGATGATGAACCGCGAGGCGCAGCGTCTCGGCATGAACGACACCCACTTCGAGAACGCGACCGGGCTGCCGCATGCGCAGCACTACTCGTCGGCCTACGATCTCTCGCTGCTGGCGACGGCGATCATCCGCGACTTTCCCGAGTACTATCCGCTCTATTCGCTCAAGGAATTCCGCTACAACAACATCACGCAGGCCAACCGCAACCGGCTGCTGTGGCTCGATCCCACGGTGGACGGCATGAAAACCGGCTATACGGATAACGCCGGTTATTGCCTGATCACCTCGGCCAAGCGCGGCGAACGGCGCCTGATCTCGGTGGTGCTCGGCACCGCCTCGGAAACGGCGCGCGCCACCGAGAGCCAGAAGCTGCTCAACTACGGCTTCCAGTTCTACGACACGTGAAGCTCTATCAAAAAGACCAGTCGGTCGCTACACTGCAGGTGTGGAAAGGCAGCGGCAACAGCGTCAAGGCCGGATTCGCGCACGCCCTGTATCTGAGCCTGCCCAAGGGCCAGGCCGACAAACTCAAGGCGACCGTGGAAAGCCTGCAGCCGCTGCTGGCGCCGATCGGCGCCGGCCAGAAAGTGGGCGTCATGAAACTGACTCTGGACGGCAAACCTTTCAGGGAGCTGCCGGTGGTGGCCCTGGAGAGCGTGCCGCTCGCCGGCCTGTTCGGACGCGGGTGGGACAGTCTGCGACTGCTGCTGAAAGGCCTCTGACATCATGAGCGAAACCGTCTATCTCAACGGCGAATTCATGCCGCTGGAAAAGGCGCGGTCCCGGTGCTCGACCGCGGTTTCATTTTCGGCGACGGCGTCTATGAAGTCATTCCCGTCTATTCGCGCCACCCGTTCCGCCTGCCCGAGCATCTGCGGCGCCTGCAGCACAGCCTCGACGGCATCCGGCTCGCCAACCCGATGAGCGACGCCGAGTGGACCGGGCTGATCCGCGACATCGTCGCGCGCAATGCCGGCGACGACCAGTCGGTATACCTGCAGGTGACGCGCGGCGTCGCCAGGCGCGACCACGCGTTCCCGAAAAACACCAGGCCGACGGTGTTCATGATGAGCAACCCGCTGGTCACGCCGGCGGCAGAGCTGGTGGAAAGCGGCGTGCCGGCCATCACCGCGACCGACTACCGCTGGCTGAAGTGCGACGTGAAATCGGTATCGCTGCTCGGCAACTGCCTGCTGCGCCAGGCGGCGGTCGACGCCGGCGCGGCCGAAACCGTGCTGTTCCGCGACGGCTATCTGACCGAAGCTTCGGCGAGCAACGTGTTCGTCGTGAAAGACGGCACGCTGCTCGCGCCGCCGAAAAACCACCTGGTGCTGCCCGGCATCACCTACGACGTGGTGCTCGAGCTCGCGCAGGCAAACAGCATTCCGCACGAGGTGCGCGAGATCTCCGAGCAGGAGGTCAGGAGCGCGGACGAGCTCTGGGTGACATCGTCGACCAAGGAAGTGCTGGCCGTCACCAGCCTCGACGGCAGGCCGGTCGGCAGCGGCAAGCCCGGCGCGGTGTTCCGCAAGATGCACCGGCTCTACCAGGAATTCAAACAGACGGTGATGCGGCAGGCCGCGTAGACGCTGCACCAAAAAACTTTTCCGGTTTTCGAGATGAATTCTGGCCAAACCATGGCTGAAGCTTCGCTGATCGAATATCCGTGCGACTTCCCGATCAAGATCCTCGGCCACACGCGCGCGGGATTCGCACAGGCGATACTTGAAGTGGTGCGGCGTCACGCGCCCGATTTCGACGGCGCGACCATGGAAATGAAATCCAGCAAGCACGGCAAATACCTGAGCGTCACCTGCACGATCCGCGCCACCTCGCGCGAACAGCTCGACGGTCTTTACCGCGAGTTATGCGATCACCCGCTGGTGATCATGGTGCTGTAGCGCGGCGGGTCGCAGGCCTGCAAAAAATATATTTAAAAACAACGGATTACATCATACACGCTGGAGCTGGCGGTCGTGCAGCCGGCTCAGCATGAGCAGCGCCAGGACCGCGCCGACGAGCGCGAGAAACATGTCCCACTGGGTGTCCCACACGTCCCCCTGCGTGCCCAGAAAGTCCTGCGCGCCCTGGCCCAGCAACAGCGCCGACCACCATTCGATCAACTCGTAGAAGGCGCTGATCGCGAGGCAAATGCAGACCACGATGAAGAACAGGAACTTGCCGCGCCCGATCTGAAACACGCGCAGCAGCAGTTCGCGGGCGACGATCGCGGGAACGAAGCCCTGCGCCAGATGCCCGAGCCGGTCGTAAGGATTGCGGGCGAGCCCGAGCCAATCCTGCACCCACAAGCCCGGCGGAACCCGGGCATAGGTATAGGCACCGCCCAGGATCAGGATGAGGCCGTGGATGCAGATCAGCACATAGGCCAGGCGCGTCAGCGGAAACGCGGCGCGCGTGGCGATCAGGAGCGGCGCCGCGATCAGCACCGGCAGCACCTCCATGAACCATGTCAGGCGGTCATGGGGCGCAATGCCGGAGGCCAGCAGCGCGAGCAGCCAGATGACGGTTACCGTCCACAGCAGGCCCGGGGCGGGCATCGAGAGAGTGTCCTTCACGCCCGCACCTTGTGGCCGGAACACCAACGATTGGACATCGCTTCGATGTTTCGCACGGGCTTCATTTTGATTTTCGTCCGACCGGAATTCGTGATTCCCCGGCTTACTTTTTCCCGTAAACCGTTTTGAACTCGTCGGGATACCTGGCGGGGATATTCGATTTCGGGCTGCGGAGGTAACCCGGCAATTCCTTGCATTGCCTGAGCAGTTCGTCCCTGGGCAGCGCGAGCAAGGCGTCCTTCTGCTCCTGGCGCTGGCGCATCACCGCCCCCTGATATTTGCCGAAATTGCGCGAGTAGTCCTTCTGGTCGACCGAAGCCTTCTTGATCATCGCCGCAAACCGGTCATCGAGGTCTTCGAGCAAGTCCTCGTGCCGGTCCCGCCAGTCGTCGTATGCTTTCTGCAACGCCGCGCGCGTTTTGGGCTGCACCGAGATACAGACGTCCTTCTGCGCCTGGAGCGCATAGCGCTCGCCATAAAGCGTGCCGAGGTCGGTCGCATAATCGCCGGTCGCCTGCGCCATGGACTGCGCGGCTGCCGCCAAGCAGCGCGAGACAACTTAAAGTCCCTGACACATAAACCAGCCACCGTTTCGGCATTGCTCTCTTTCCGTGTGAAGAAGATCGTCTGAAACCGGTCAACCCGCCGCCGGGTTGCGGCATTGTGTCGCCGTTCCTATCATCCGGATATTTTACCCCGCAACATCACGCGTTGTTTGCGGCTAAACTACACTCTCCAATGAATTCAGAACTGTCACCCGTCCTTTCCCGCCCCGCGGCCGCGGTCCGCGAGCTCGGCCTGGTTGCCTACGAACCGACATGGCGCGCGATGCAGGAATTCACCGCGCAGCGCGGCGCAGACACGCCCGATGAAATCTGGGTGCTGCAGCATCCGCCGGTCTACACGCTGGGCATCGCCGGCAAAGCGGAACACCTGCCGCGCGCCGACAACGGCATTCCGGTGGTCAAAATCGACCGCGGCGGACAAATCACTTACCACGGTCCGGGGCAGGTCGTGATTTATCTGCTGCTCGACATGCGCCGCCGCGGACTCACCGTGCGGCCGCTGGTTAGGCTCATGGAACGCGCCGTGATAAACTTGCTCGACGAATACGGAATAGCCGCGCAGGGGCGGGTCGCCGCGCCGGGCGTCTATGTCGGCGAGGCCAAGATCGCCGCGCTGGGACTGCGCATCAGAAACGGCTGCTGCTATCACGGGCTCGCCCTCAACGTCGACATGGATCTCTCCCCGTTTCACGCCATCAATCCCTGCGGCTATGCCGGGCTCGAGGTCACGCAGATGCGCGATCTCGGCATCGGCGATACGCCGGCGCTTGCCGGCGCGAAACTGATTCGACACCTGTTACGGGTACTGCAATGAGTGAAGTGGGCGAAAAACAAAAGGGCGCGGCCAAAACGGCGCGCATCCCGATCAAGATCGTGCCGGCGGAGCGCCTGAAAAAGCCGGACTGGATCCGCGTCAGGCTCGGCGACAGCAAGCGCTTCCACGAAATCAAGGAGATCCTGCGCGAGCAGCAGCTCCATACCGTGTGCGAGGAAGCCACCTGCCCCAACATCGGCGAGTGCTTCGGCAAGGGCACCGCAACCTTCATGATCCTGGGCGACCTGTGCACGCGCCGCTGTCCGTTTTGCGATGTCGCACACGGCAAGCCGCTGCCGCCCGATGCCGGCGAGCCGGCCAATCTCGCGAAAACGATCGCTGCTTTGAAGCTCAAATACGTGGTCATCACCAGCGTCGACCGCGATGACCTGCGTGACGGCGGCGCTCAGCACTTCAAGGACTGCATCCGCGCGGTGCGTGAAGCCTCGCCCGCGACCCGCATCGAGGTGCTGGTGCCGGACTTCCGCGGCCGGCTCGAGATCGCGCTCGACATCCTCGTCGCAATGCCCGCCCGACGTGATGAACCACAACCTCGAAACCGTGCCGCGGCTCTACAAGCAGGCGCGGCCCGGTTCGGACTACGGCCATTCGCTGAAGCTGCTCGCGGAATTCAAGGCGCGCTTCCCGCACATTCCGGCCAAATCGGGGCTGATGGTGGGCCTGGGTGAGACCGACGAGGAAATCGTGGCCGTGATGCGCGACCTGCGCGCGCACGGCGTCGACATGCTGACCATCGGGCAGTACCTGCAGCCTTCGGCCCACCACCTGCCGGTGCTGCGCTACGTCGAGCCGGCGGTGTTCGACATGTTCGCGCGCGAAGCGGGAGCAGATGGGCTTCAGCCACGCCGCGTGCGGGCCGCTGGTGCGCTCCTCCTATCACGCCGACCAGCAGGCGCACGACGCCGGCGTCGTCTGAGACAAAAGTCAAAAGCAGGAACACGAAGGACACAAAGGAAAAGCGAAGGACACGAAGTAAAACACAAAAACCCAGTCGCAGAATACGATCATCGCCGGTATCGATTACGACTGTAATTGCCTTTCCTTGTGTTTTCCTCTGCGTGTCCTTCTGTGTCCTTCGTGTCTGTGCTTTAGGGTTTTGCACCTTCCGCGTAAACACCTTCAGGCAGCCTCCGGCGAGCTTTTCCTCCAGCAGCTGGTGCAGCTTCGGAAAATCCGGCTCCCCGACGATCCGTTTCACGATCTTCCCGCGCTTGTCGATGATGAACGTCGTCGGCGTGAGCCTGACGTCGCCGAATGCCTTCGCCAGTTCGCCCTGCGGGTCCAGCGCCACCGTGAACGGCAGCGCGTTCTTCTCAACGTAGCTCAGCACGTAATTCGGCGGATCGTATTGCATCGCCACCGCGACGTACTCGAAGCCCCGGGCATGGTATTGGTTGTAGGTCTTCACCATGTCCGGCATTTCCCTGGCGCAGATCGGACAGTCGGTCGCCCAGAAATTGACCAGCACCACTTTGCCGCGCAGACTGTCGGTCGTGAGCCGCTCGCCCTTGAGCGAGACAAACGTCACCTGGGGCGCGGTGAGCTTGTCGAGCACGGCCGCGTACAGGCCAATGCCGGCCGCAGCCACAATCAGAGTTACAATTGCAAACTTCTTCATGTGCTATTTCATCGGAAAACCTGAGGAGGTTGATTATGCGCCGCATTCTCGGTTTTTTTGCCATCGTTCTCATCAGTTTCCCCGTGTTTGCCGACGGCCTGGACGCGATCAGCAACAAGGATGCCGTCAGCGGTTTGAAGCAGGCGCTGACGGATGGTTCCGCGGCGGCTGTCGGCCTGCTGGGCAAAGAGAACGGTTTTTTTGGCAACCCCAAGGTCAAGATCCCGCTGCCGCCCGCCCTGGAAAAGGTCGAGGGCGCCCTGCGCATGATGGGCAAAAAGCAGCAGGCCGATGATCTCGTGCTCGCCATGAACCGCGCCGCCGAAGCGGCCGTGCCCGAGGCCAAGGCGCTGCTGGTCGACGCCGTGAAAAAAATGTCGGTGCAGGATGCAAAGGGCATCCTCACCGGCGGCGACACCGCGGCCACGGATTATTTCCGGCGCACGACGCAGGGCCAGCTCACGCAGCGTTTCCTGCCGATCGTGAAGAAGGCCACCGACCGCGTCGGCCTCGCGCAACAATACAATTCCCTCGCCGGACAGGGCGCCTCGTTCGGCCTGGTCGGCAAGGATGAATCCACGGTCGAAAGCTATGTGACCAAAAAAGCGCTCGACGGCCTCTACCTGATGATCGCCGAGCAGGAAAAGCAGTTCCGCCAGAATCCCATGGGTGCGGCGAGCGGCATCGTCCAGAAAGTGTTCGGCGCGCTGCGGTAAACCCTGCGGCCGACAAGCCTGCAGCGCTTCCTCCCCTTCGCGCTTAATGCGCTTGTCCCAGTTTGGCCCGACACCGACATCCACCACCAGCGGCACCGAGAGCTTCGCCACTTCGGTCATCAGCCTGGGCAAGTGTCTGCCTGACGGTTCGAGTTCGCCGTCAGGCACTTCCAGCACCAGCTCGTCGTGCACCTGCATGATGAGCCGCGTCTGCGAGCCGGTCGCGCTCCAGCCAGCCCTGCACCGCGATCATCGCCAGCTTGATGAGATCGGCGGCCGTGCCCTGCATCGGCGCGTTGATCGCCGCGCGCTCCGCCGCCTGGCGCCGCATGCCGTTGCCGCCCCTGATCTCGGCGAGCCACAGCCGGCGGCCGAACACGGTTTCGACAAAACCCTGTTCGCGCGCCTTTTCGCGCGTGGTCCGCATGTACTCCGCGACGCCCGGATAGCGCGCGAAATAGCGGTCCATGTATTGCTGCGCGGCGGCGCGCTCGAGCCCGAGCTGGCGCGCCAGACCGAACGCCGACATGCCGTAGATCAGGCCGAAGTTGATCACCTTGGCATAGCGCCGCTGCTCGGCATCCACGGCTTCCAGGCTCACGCCAAAAATCTCCGCAGCCGTCGCGCGGTGGATGTCCTCGCCGGCGGCGAACGCCTGCAGCAGGCCCGCATCCTGTGAAACGTGCGCCATGATCCGCAATTCGATCTGCGAGTAGTCGGCGGACACCAGGTGGCAGCCCTTGTCCGCGATGAACGCCTCGCGGATGCGGCGGCCTTCCGCCGTGCGGATCGGGATGTTCTGCAGGTTGGGATCGTTGCTCGCCAGCCGTCCGGTCACCGCCACCGCCTGCGCGTAGTTGGTGTGCACGCGGCCGGTATCGGGATTGATCATCTCCGGCAGCTTGTCGCTGTAGGTCGACTTGAGCTTCGCCAGACTGCGATAGTCGAGGATCAGCCGCGGCAGCGGATGGTCGAGCGCGAGCTGCTCGAGCGAATCTTCATCCGTGGACGGCGCGCCGGACGGGGTTTTCTTGACCGGCTTGAGGCCGTGTTTGTCGAACAGGATTTCCTGGATCTGTTTCGGCGAGTTGAGGTTGAAGGGCTGTCCCGCCTGCTCGTGCGCCTTCGCCTCGAGCACCATCATTTTCGCGCCGAACTCGCGCGACAGTTGCGCGAGCAGTGCCGTGTCGAGCAGCACGCCGTTCCGCTCCATGGTCTGCAACACCGGCAGCACCGGCAATTCGAGGTCGCCGTAAACATACGCGAGCCTGGCATCGGCTTCGATCTGCGGATACAGCGCCTGGTGCAGCTGCAGCGTGATGTCGGCGTCCTCTGCCGCGTACTCGGTCGCGCGCTCGACCGCGACCTGCTCGAAACCGATGCGGCTCGCGCCCTTGCCCGTTACATCATCGTAGCTGATTGTTTTTATTGATAAATGTCTCTCCGCCATATTGTCCATGTCGTGCGGCTTATGGCTTTCGAGCACGTACGACTGCAGCAGCGTGTCGTGCCGGATGCCGCCCAGGCGCACGCCGTGATTGGCAAACACATGCATGTCGTACTTGAGATGCTGGCCGAGCTTGGCATGTTGCGCGTCTTCGAGCCATGGCTTGAGGCGGGCCAGCACGTGCGCGAGTTCCAGCTGTTGCGGCGCGCCGGCGTAGCGGTGCCCGACCGGGATATAGGCGGCGCGTCCCGGGCTCGACGGAAAGCGAGATGCCGACCAGCCGCGCGCGCAGCGGATCGAGGCTGGTGGTTTCGGTATCGACTGCCGTGAGCGGCGCGGCGCTGATTTTTTCCAGCCACGACGTCGAGCTGCTGATCGGTGAGGATGGTTTCGTAATTGCGTGAGGCGGAGAGGAGAGAGGAGAGAGGTGGCGTGCAACGCGGCGGCTCCAGCGGATTGCGTGGTTTCCGACCTGCCTGAATCCGCCTCGAATCCTCCCGGTTCCCGAATCCTGCAGTTCGCGCCGCCAGGATTTGAATTCGAAGCGGTCGAACAGTTCGGCAAGCCGCGCCTTGTCCTGGGGCTTGGGCCCGAGGTCCTCGACCTTCACCGGCAATTCGACGTCGCATTTGATGGTAAGGAGTTCGCGCGCCTGCGGCAGCCAGTCGAGCGCCTGGCGCAGGTTCTCACCGACCACGCCGCCGATTTCGCCGGCATGCTGCACCACGTTGTCGAGCGTGCCGTACTGGGTCAGCCACTTCACCGCGGTCTTGGGTCCGACCTTGGCCACGCCCGGCACGTTGTCGACGCTGTCGCCGATCAGCGTCAGGTAGTCGATCATGCGCTCGGCCCTGACGCCGAACTTTTTCTCGACGCCGGCTTCATCCAGCGTTTCGTTCGACATGGTGTTGACCAGCGTGATGCCGGGGCTGACGAGCTGGGTGATGTCCTTGTCGCCGGTCGAGATCACCACCCGCATGCCTTCGCGCTCGGCCTGCCTCGCGAGCGTGCCGATCACATCGTCGGCTTCGACGCCCTCCACGATCAGCAGCGGCCAGCCCATCGCCGCTGATGGTTTCGTGCAGGGGCGCGATCTGCGCGACGAGGTCGTCGGGCATCGGCGGCCGGTGCGCCTTGTACTCGGGATAAAGCTCGTCGCGGAACGTCTTGCCTTTTGCGTCGAAAACGCAGGCGCTATAATCGGCGGGCACGTCCTTGTGCAGCCGGCGCAGCATGTTGAGCACGCCATAGATCGCGCCGGTCGCCTCGCCCTGCTGGTTGCGCAGGTCGGGCATCGCGTGGAACGCGCGGTAAAGATAGGACGAACCGTCAACCAGCAGCAAAGTTTTCATTTATGAGCATCGAGTCGCCACGGCATCCGCAAGCAATGGTTTTTGCTTCACGCCCTGACATTGAACGAGGTCCGCCATGAGTCTCAAAGACAAGCTCCCGCCTCCGCTGTCGTCCGAATTCGCCGATAAAACGTGGTCGGCGCGCGAGTCGTGGCGGGTGTTCGGCATTATGTCAGAATTTGTCGAGGCGACGGAACGGCTGAGCACGATCCGTCCCGCGGTGAGCATTTTCGGCAGCTCGCGCGATTCCCGCCGACCACCCCTACTACCTGCTCGCCGAGAAAATCGCGCGGTGTTTGTCCGATGCCGGCTTCAGCGTGATCTCCGGCGGCGGCCCGGGCGTGATGGAGGCGGCCAACAAGGGCGCCTACTTCGGCACGCAGCCCGAGCGTCGGCCTCAACATCCAGCTGCCGCACGAGCAGCAGGCCAATCCCTACCAGGACATCAGCCAGACCTTCCGCCATTTTTTTGCGCGCAAGGTGATGTTCCTCAAGTTCGCCACCGCCTACGTCGTGATGCCGGGCGGATTCGGCACGCTGGACGAGGTATCGGAAGCGCTGACCCTGGTGCAGACCGGCAAAACGCGCAAGATGCCGATCATCCTGGTGCACGAGCCGTACTGGCGCGGCCTGCTCGACTGGTTCCGCAGCACGCTGGTTGCCGAGGGCATGATAGGCGCGGACGACATGAACCTGATCTCGGTCATCGACGAGCCCCAGGCGGTGGTCGACGCGATCTTCGCCTATTACGAGAAACGCGGCTTCGAGCCGTCGGCGGCCGAGCGCGAAATACTGCTCAATCTGTAGCTTTAAAAAAAGCCGGCGAAAGCCCATAATATCGGCTGTAACCAAGGATCCGTTCATGCGCCTATTGATTGCCGCCCTCCTGCTGTGCATCGCGTTGCCGGTCGCTGCCCAGACCGAGCAGAATCCGAATCTGCAGCCGGTGCCTGAGCCGCCGCCGCCGCCGGCGGGGATGGAACTCGATCCGGCGCTCGAGCCGCAGGTGACGATCATCAAGCGCGGCGCCGACACCGTCGAGGAATACCGCGTCTCCGGCAAGCTCTATATGTTCAAGGTCACGCCGCCGACCGGGGTGCCGTACTATCTGATCGACGAGAAAGGCGACGGCAAGTTCGTCCGGCAGGAACCCATGGACAGCGGCATCCGTCCGCCGATGTGGGTGATTCACCAGTTTTGACGGCCGTAAATGGTGAACAGTGAATCGTGAATGATACCGCTCAAGGCGGTAGCGATAAGAATGTCGGCAAATGGTGCGTTTACCCGTAGCTCGGGGTTCGCAGCCATTTACCATTTACTGTTCACTATTCACTCGACCGTAAACATGTCCGTTTTCACCGTCGTTACTCCCGAACAGCTCGGCGCCTGGCTCAGAAACTACCCGGTCGGCACGCTGACCGGCCTTCAGGGCATCCCGGCCGGCATCGAAAACACCAACTACTTCGTCACCACCACGCAGGGCCGCTTCGTCCTGACGCTGTTCGAGAAACTTCAGGCCCACGAGCTGCCGTTCTATCTGCGCCTGATGGCGCATCTTTCGGCTCATGCCATTCCGTGTCCGCAGCCGGTCGCCAATCTCGATAACGAATTTCTCGGCGAACTGAACGGCAAACCGGCCAGCCTCGTCAGTTTCCTGTCGGGCAAGGACATCACAGACGCCGACGCCCGCCCATTGCGCGACAGGTCGGCGCCCTGCTCGCCAACCTGCATCTCGCCGGGCAGATCCTATCGCGCTCACGATGGACAATCCGCGCGGACCGAAATGGTGGAAGGCGGTGATGCCCGAAATCATCCCCTTCATGCCGGCGGAGGACGTGGCGCTGCTGCGCGAGGAAGTGCGCTTTCAGTCGCTCTACCGCTTCTCCGATCTGCCGCGCGGCGTGATCCACGCCGATCTGTTTCGCGACAACGTGCTGTTCGAGAACGCGCATCGTGTCGCGGGGTGATCGATTTTTATTTCGCCTGCACCGACGCGCTGCTCTACGATGTCGCCATTACGGTCAACGACTGGTGCATGGATGCCGGCAGCGTGCTCGACGCGGAGCGCTGCGCCGCGCTGCTCGACGCCTACCGCCGGGCGCGCCCCTTCACCGCAATGGAACGCGGCGCCTGGCCGGTGATGCTGCGGGCGGCGGCCCTGCGCTTCTGGGTGTCCCGCCTCTACGATCTTCACCTGCCGCGGCCGGGCGCGCTGACCCATGCCAAGGATCCGCGCCCTTTCCGCGCTGATCCTGCGAGCAGCATATCGCCCGCGAGCACGATCTGCCGCAACTCGTGACATAATTGGCAAATGGCGAATGCTGCCGTCCGCGCACCAACTGAGAGAACGGCCCCTATGGAAGTGGAAGTACGCATTGTCGAAGCCGGCAGAGGCTGGCAGTGGATCGTCGGGGGCGTCGCGCTGTTCCGGAAAAGCCCGCTGATGTGGGCCGATGCTCGTCCTCATTCTTTATGTCGCGCTGAAGGTGCTGATGCGCATATCGCTGCTCGGCCTGATCGCGATTCTGCTGCTCCCGATTTTTCTGGTCGGCCTGATGGAGGGCTGCAAGGCGCTCGAGCGCGGCGAAGCACTTCAGGTCGGCCATCTGCTGAGCGGCTTCAGGACCAACGTCGGCCCCCTGATCACGCTCGGCGGCATCTCGCTGGTGGGAAACCTGCTGATCGCCATGATTATCGCGGCCATCGGCGGCGATGCGATGATGACGATCATGAAATTTGCCGGCCAGACCACGATCGCGCCGGAGGCCGTCCAGCCGTCCAGCAGGCGATGTCGCAAGGCAACCCTGGCGGCGACCGTCGGCGTCGCGCTGTCGCTGCCGCTGATGATGGCATTGTGGTTTGCTCCGCTGCTCGTTTACTTCCACGGCATGAAACCGCTGAGAGCGATCGTGTACAGCTTCTGGGCCTGCTGGAAGAACGTCCTGCCGTTCCTGGTCTACGGACTGATTGTTCTGGTCGCCCTGATCATCGTGATGCCCGTCGGCTTGGCGACGCGGCAGATCGATCTCGGGCTGTGGCTGCTGGCGCCGGTACTGATCCCGACCATTTACACCAGCTACAAGGATCTTTTCAGCGCCGGTGACGCGCCGGCCGCCGGAGAAAATCCGCTTCCGACGTAAGCCATTATGCGGGCGTGAGCTTCGCATACTCGAGCATCAGCCATTTCAGCCCGGTGCTGCGGAAATTCACCTGCACGCGGGCTTCCGCTCCCGCCCCCTCGGCGCTGACGATCACGCCGGCGCCGAATTTCTCGTGCACGACGTTCTGCCCGATGCGCCAGGGGTTGCCGGGGACAGAGCTCAGTGTCGAGGGTTTAGTGTTTCGCGCGGCATGGCCCGCAGTCTGTGCTCTGAACCCTGAACGCGATCGAACCCGAATCCTGAACCCCGAACCGGGATTCACGCGTTGCATCAGGTTCTCGGGTATCTCCCGGAAAAAGCGCGAAGCGACGTTGTAGCGCGTCTGGCCGTGCAGCATGCGGCTTTGCGCCAGCGAGAGATAGAGCCGGCGCCGCGCGCGCGTGAGCGCCACGTACATCAGCCGCCGCTCTTCTTCGATGCCGTCGGCTTCGGTCAGGCTGTTCTCGTGCGGAAACAGCCCCTCTTCCAGCCCGCTGAGGAAGACGCTGTGAAATTCGAGGCCTTTTGCCGCGTGCACCGTCATCAGTTGCAACGCGTCGGCGCCGGCCTGCGCCTGATGCTCGCCGGCTTCCAGCGCCGCATGCGCCAAAAAAGCGGTGAGTTCATCCGGCTCGTCGATCTGCACGCCTTCGCCCGCCGGCTGCACATCGCGCTCGGCGACGAAGGTCGCCGCGGCATTGACCAATTCCTCCAGGTTTTCCAGCCGGTCGGCGCCTTCCTTCTCGGCCTGATAATGCGCCTTCAGGCCGCTGTGCTCGATCACATGCCCGATGATCTCCGGCAACGGTAATCCCCGCGTCGCCTCCCGCATTGCCTCGATCAGCGCGACGAACGCCGGGATCCCCTTCAGGGATGAGGGATGAGGGATGAGGGATGAAGCGTCGCCGGCCGTGGCGGTCTTTCCCTCATCCCTCCGCCCTCCGCCCTCCGCCCTCGCTTTTGCCGCCGCCCACAGGCTGATGCCGCGCTCACGCGCGAGCTGCTGCAACTGCTCGAGGCTGCGGCTGCCGATGCCGCGCGCCGGAAAATTGATGATGCGCAGCAGCGCGCCGTCGTCTTCCTGGTTGGCGGTGAGCCGCAGGTAGGCGAGCGCGTGCTTGATTTCCTGGCGCTCGAAAAAGCGCAGCCCGCCGTAGACGCGGTACGACAGCGACGCCCTGAACAGCGCGTGCTCGAGCACCCGCGACTGCGCGTTGGAGCGATACAGCACCGCCATATTGGCAAGCGCCACGCCCTCGGCGTGCAGCATCCTTCACTTCGTCGACGATGAACCCCGCCTCCTCGAGGTCGGTCAGCGCCTCGTAGACGCGCAGCGGCTCGCCCTTGCCCTCGGACAGTCCACAGATTCTTGCCGAGCCGCCTGCGGTTATGGCGGATCAGCGCATTGGCGGCATCGAGGATGTGGCCGTGGGAGCGGTAATTCTGCTCGAGCTTGATCACCTTCTCGATGCGGAAGTCGCGCTGCAGATCCTGCATGTTGGCGCTGTTGGCGCCGCGGAAAGCGTAGATCGAGTTGTGCGTAACCAATCCGTTCGCGACGAAGTTGTGGGCTGGCAGCACGTTCAGATCAAACACCGTCGTTTCCCGGCGTCCGTTGCCGCGGTTGACCTGTTTCGACGACATCGAGCTTGCCATCTTTCCCGACCATGACCATCCCGGGCCGCACGCCGCGCGCCATGCACGAACGGCAAAGGCTGTCGAGTGGAAGCCAGCTCTTACAAGATACGTGCCCTCCAAGTCGCGTCCCGTATGCTACTGCGCCAGCAATTACAGCTTTGCCGATAATCCTTGCTCGACGGTCTCGAAACGCCAGCTCTTGTGAGCCGTTGCTTCGCCGCTCTGACGCTTAACCCCGAATCCTGCAGCTCCTGCCGGCCATCCGGCGTCGTTCCCGATAACCGCAATGCGGTGCGCGAACCCTGCGCCCGCCGATTGTCTCCGCAAAGCGTGACGCGCGACGTTTCTGTCGATTCGAGTTGCGCGAGCGCGGAGCATGATGCGGATATTCAGGATCGATAGTCGAGATCCGCCATCAGCCGCGAGGCGGCGCCATGCGTATCGACCTCGCCGTAGAGGCGCGATCTGTCATTCGGCGTCGTGCACCAGTCCGTTGACCGCCTTGCCTTTACGCGGCACGAACGGCAGTGTCGGCAGGCCGTATCGCAAAGATAGCGATGATCTCGTCGCATCCGGGATTCGTTTTCGGACGCATGAGCGCCTACGATCCACAGTGAGTCCGCGTGCTCCTGCAGTGCGCGCTGCCTGAAGCCGACCATCGGCTTACGCTGACCGCGCGTGTAGACCTGCGAGGTGCCGAGCCGGAAACCCACACCCTGCTTGATGCATCAGATACGTGAAGTAGATCTGCGGCGTCTCCCCGAGCAGATAGCCGGCAAAATGAGTGTGCTCTGGCGTGCTCGTGATCTTTCCGTCCATCCCGGCGTGATGATCGTCACCAGCGCCTGATTACGCCGCTTTTTGAACACAGCGCCACACTTCAGCCGGTCGAAAATCGCCGCTTCCCGAAACATGACAGGACCTTATCGCCTTTGCGCATCTTCTCGATGGGCCTTGTTCGAGCCGTCGGCCATCGTCATCTGCGTGCCTCCGAGACGCACTGATCGTCGTCGCCGACTGCGAAAATCGCGTTGTCCGGACCTGCGAGCAAGCTGCAGCCAGCGGTATTGCAGGCGGTTGGTGTCCTGGAATTCGTCGACCAGGATATGGCGGAAGCGGCTGCGGTAATGTTCGCGCAGCGCCTCGTTGCGCGACAGCAGTTCGTAGGACCGCAGCAGCAGTTCGGAGAAATCGACCACGCCCTCGCGCTGGCACTGCTCGTCGTAGGCGGCGTAGAAGTCCCGCATGCGGCGCGAAAAATCGTCGTAGGGCTCGACCTGCTGCGCGCGCCGCCCTTCCTCCTTGCTGGCGGCGATGAACCACTGCGCCTGGCGCGGCGGATAGCGTTCTTCGTCGATATTGAGACTCTTCATCAGCCGCTTGATGAGCGAGAGCTGGTCCTGCGTGTCGAGAATCTGGAACAGCTGCGGCAGCCCGGCCTCGCGATGGTGCGCGCGCAGCAGCCGGTTGCACAGGCCGTGGAAAGTGCCCACCCACATGCCGCGGGTATTGATCGGCAGCATGGCCGAGATGCGCGTCAGCATTTCCTTCGCCGCCTTGTTGGTGAACGTCACCGCGAGCAGCCCCTGCGGGCTCGCCTGGCCGGTCTGGATCAGCCACGCGATGCGCGTGGTCAGCACGCGCGTCTTGCCGCTGCCGGCCCCGGCAAGAATCAGCGCGGATTGGTAGGGGAGAGTAACTGCTTCGAGTTGCTGCTCGTTGAGGCCGGCGAGAAAGGCGTGTGTCATCGGATACGGGGGAGAAATTCCGTCGAAATTATACGCGATGCGTCCGCCCGGCAGCGAACAGTGACAGCGCGCCGGCGATGCCGGAACCGCGAATTTTCCGGGCATCCTGCGCGGTCCCGACACGGCCCGTATGACTGATGCAGGTCGACGGATGCGGTTATAATTGTGGCCTTTTTCAAGCCCACCCCTTATGCAGCAGAAATACAACCCGCAGGTGATCGAGCGCGAGGCCCAGAAGTACTGGGACGGGGCGGACGCGTTCCGTGCCGCCGAGACCGGCGACAAGCCCAAGTACTACTGCCTGTCGATGTTTCCGTACCCGTCAGGCAAGCTGCACATGGGCCACGTCAGGAACTACACGATCGGCGACGTCCTCACGCGTTACCACCGCATGAAGGGTTATAACGTGCTGCAGCCCATGGGCTGGGACGCGTTCGGGCTGCCGGCGGAGAACGCGGCGATGGCCAACGGCGTGCCGCCGGCGAAGTGGACCTACGACAACATCGCCTACATGAAAAAGCAGCTCAAGTCGCTGGGCCTTGCCATCGACTGGAGCCGCGAACTCGCCACCTGCCGGCCCGATTACTACCGCTGGAACCAGTGGCTGTTCCTGCGCATGCTGGAAAAAGGCCTGGTCTACAAGAAAACCGGCAGCGTGAACTGGGACCCGGTCGATCAGACCGTGCTCGCCAACGAACAGGTGATCGACGGCCGCGGCTGGCGCACCGGCGCGCTGGTCGAGAAGCGCGAGATCCCGATGTACTACATGGCGATCACGCAGTACGCCGAGGAGCTGCTGGCCGCGCTCGATACGCTGCCCGGCTGGCCCGAGCGCGTGAAGACCATGCAGGCGAACTGGATCGGCAAGAGTTACGGCGTGCGTTTTGCTTTTCCCTATACGCTCGACGGCAAGGAAGAAAAGCTGCGGGTCTTCACCACCCGTGCCGACACCATCATGGGCGTGACCTTCGTCGCGGTCGCCGCCGAGCATCCGCTCGCGGCGCGCGCGGCGCGCGACAATCCCGGGCTCGCCGCCTTTATCGACGAATGCAGGCGCGGCAGCGTGATGGAAGCCGATGTCGCGACGATGGAAAAGAAAGGCATGCCGACCGGCATTTTCGTGACCCACCCGCTGACCGGCGACAAAGTCGAGGTCTGGGTCGGCAACTACGTGCTGATGGGCTACGGCGAAGGCGCGGTGATGGCGGTGCCGGCGCACGACGAGCGCGATTTCCATTTCGCGAAACAGTACCAGTTGCCGATCCAGCAGGTCATCGAGGTTGCGGGCAAGGTGTTCAGCACCGACGCGTGGCAGGAATGGTATGCCGACAAGGAACAGGGCCGCTGCGTAAACTCCGGCAAATACAATGGCCTGGACTACACGCAGGCCGTCGACGCCATCGCCGCCGATCTCCAGGCCAAGGGCCTGGGCGAGAAACAGGTGCTCTACCGCCTGCGCGACTGGGGCATTTCGCGCCAGCGCTATTGGGGCTGCCCGATCCCGATCATTCATTGCGCGGCCTGCGGCGACGTGCCGGTGCCCGACCAGGACCTGCCGGTGGTGCTGCCCGAGGACTGCGTGCCCGATGGCGCCGGCAATCCGCTCAACAAGCGCCCGGATTTCGTGAACTGCGCCTGCCCGAAATGCGGCAAGCCGGCGCGGCGCGAAACCGACACCATGGACACCTTCGTCGATTCGTCGTGGTACTACGCGCGCTACGCCTGCACCGACAACGGCAAAGCCATGGTCGACGGGCGCACCGGCTACTGGATGCCGGCGGACCAGTACATCGGCGGCATCGAGCACGCGATCCTGCACCTGCTCTACTCGCGCTTCTGGACCAAGGTCATGCGCGACGTCGGCCTCGTGACATACGGCGAGCCGTTCGCCAACCTGCTCACCCAGGGCATGGTGCTGAACGAAATCTTCTTCCGCAAGCCCGACAGCGGCCGCATCGCCTATTTCAATCCCGCCGATGTCGAGATCACGCTCGACGACAAGGGCGGCCGCACCGGCGCGAAGCTGAAAGCCGACGGCCTGCCCGTGGAGTCCGGCGGCATCGGCACCATGTCGAAATCGAAAAACAACGGCGTCGACCCGCAGGCGCTGATCGATGAATACGGCGCCGACACCGCGCGCTTTTTCATGATGTTTGCCGCCCCTCCCGAACAAACGCTCGAGTGGTCGGACAGCGGCGTCGAGGGTTCATCGCGTTTTCTCAAGCGCCTGTGGACGTTCGCTTACGAATTTTCGAAATCGCAGACGAGTTCGGCCGCCGCTTTGCAAGGCGCCGCACTCCCCGCCGAACTTGCCTCCGTACGGCGCGAAGTCCACGCGGTACTGAAACAGGCCAACTACGATATCGCGCGCCACCAGTTCAACACCGTGGCGTCGGCAGGAATGAAAATACTGAATGCGCTAGAGACCGCGCACAAAAGCGATGCTGATGCCGCGCTTCGCTGCGCGGTGCTGCACGAAGGACTCTCCATCCTGCTGCGGCTGCTGTCGCCGGTCACCCCGCATGTGTCGCACCACCTGTGGCAGGAACTCGGATTCGGCGCCGATATTCTTGCCGCACCGTGGCCCGAGCCCGGCGCCGACGCGCTCCGGCAGGACGAGATCGAGCTGGTGGTGCAGATCAACGGCAAGAAGCGCGGCGACGTGCGGGTGCCGCACGGCGCCGACCGCGCCGCGATCGAGAAAATCGTGCTGGCCGACGCCGGCGTGCAAAAGCACATCGGCGGCCAGCCGGTAAAAAAAGTGATCGTCGTGCCCGGCCGGCTGGTGAACGTGGTAGTGTAAACTTCAGGAATGAGGGCAGGGATGAAAGCTCAATTTCGGAATTACCATCATTCAGGGTGAGCGGGTTTGCCCTCATCCCTCAATCCCTCATCCCTCATCCTTCTGACAGCAGCAGCGCTGCTGCTGTCGGCTGCGGCTTTCACCTGCGCGGCGAAGCAAAGCTGCCTTTCGATACCATGTACGTGCAGGCGGCCCCGACCTCGCTGTTCGCGACCAAGTTAAGACGCGCGGTCAGCGCCGGCAGTCAGACCAAGGTCACCGATGATCCCAAAGCCGCAGAGGTCACGTTGCAGATTCTCAGCGAGTTGCCTCAAAAGCAGATTCTTTCGTTTTCCACCGCGGGCCGTGTCAGCGAATTCCGCCTGATCTACCGGGTGTCCTACCGCCTGACCGACAGCAAGGGCATCGAATACATACCGGCAACCGAAATCCTGTTGCAGCGCGATTTTGCATTCAACGACACGGAAGTGCTGTCGAAGGAATCGGAAGAAGCGCTGCTCTACCGCGACATGGAAAACGACGCCGCGCAGCAGCTCCTGCGCCGGCTGCAGGCCGCCAGAATCCAAATCAAATCCTGATCGCCGCAACATGCGCATAGGCACCGAACAACTGGCGCAATATCTTTCCCGGGAACTCAGGCCGCTTTATACGGTGTACGGTGACGAGCCGCTGCTCGCGCTCGAGGCCACCGACCGCATCCGCGCCAAGGCCCGCGCCGAAGGCTATGGCGAGCGCGAAATTCTCAGCGTCGATTCCGGCTTCAAATGGAAAGAACTGGCGTTCGCCGGCAACACCCAGTCGCTGTTCGCCGCGAGAAAGCTGCTGGAATTGCGCATCCCCACCGGCAAGCCCGGCACCGAGGGCAGCGAAGCGCTGCAGGCCTATTGCGACGCCTTGCCGCAGGACGTCGTCACGCTCATCTATCTGCCCAACGTCGACTGGCGCGCGCAGAAGTCCGGCTGGTTTGCCGCCCTCGACCAGGCCGGCATCATGGTCGAAGCGAAGATCGTGCCGCGCAAACAACTGCCGCAGTGGCTGAGCGGCCGGCTCAAGGCCCAGGGTCAGGAGGCGGACGAGGAAACGCTCGATTTCATCGCCAGCCGCGTGGAAGGCAACCTGATGGCCGCCTATCAGGAAGTGCAGAAGCTCGCGCTGCTGTTTCCGGCCGGGCGGATTGCGTTCGAGCAGGTCCGGGACGCCGTGCTCGACGTCGCGCGCTACGACGTCTTCAACCTGGGCGAAGTCATGCTCCAGGGCAACCCGCTGCAGTTGTCGCGCATGCTCGACGGCCTGCAGGGCGAGGGCACCGCGCCGCCGCTGGTGCTGTGGGCGATGGCCGAAGAAATCCGCGCGATCGGCAAGATCGTTACCGGCGCGGATTCCGGCAAACCGGTTTCGATGCTGCTGCGCGAAGCGCGCATCTGGGGTCCGTCTCACCAGAACCTCATGCAGCAGCGCCTGCCGCGCTTCTCGCTCGCGCAGGTCACCGAAGCGCTGCGCCATGCCGCCACCATCGATCGCATGATCAAGGGCCTGATCCGCGGCGACGTGTGGGACGAACTGCTGCAGCTCGGGCTGCGCTTTGCCCGCAGCAACACCGGCGCCGCGCCGTCGCGCCCCTCGCGCAAGTCCGACCGAGCCGCCGCGGGCCAGCCAGCGCTGTTCTGACGCTGTCCGCGGCCCTGAGCCTGCCGGCCGGCGAACCGCGGAAGTCCCCGCCCTTCCCGCGGGGCAAATGCTAAAATCCGCCGATGGACGTACAAACCTACATGCACGGCGTAGGCCGGGAAGCCCGCGCGGCCTCGCGCCTGATCGCGAAAGCCGACACCCGCGCCAAGAACCAGGCGCTCACGGTGATGGCGCAGGCGATCGAGAAGAGGGCGAAGCGCCTGCTCGCGGCCAATGCGCGCGATCTCGATGCCGCGCTCCGGAAAAAACTCGATGCCGCTGCGATTGACCGGCTGACGCTCACCGCCCGCACCATCGCGGCCATGGCCGACGGCCTGCTACAGATCGCGAGGCTTGCCAGATCCTGTCGGCGAAATCATCGGCCTCAAGTACCGCCCGTCCGGCATCCAGGTCGGCCAGATGCGCGTGCCGCTCGGCGTCATCGGCATCATTTACGAGTCGCGCCCCAACGTCACGGCGGACGCCGCCGGACTGTGCCTGAAATCCGGCAACGCCGCGATCCTGCGCGGCGGCTCGGAAGCGATTCATTCCAACCAGGCGATCGCCGCCTGCATCCACGAAGGGCTCAAGGCGGCGGGCCTGCCCGAAACCGCGGTGCAGGTGATCGAGACCACCGACCGCGCCGCAGTCGGCGAACTCGTCACCCTGCAGGACTACGTCGACGTCATCGTGCCGCGCGGCGGCAAAGAGCTGATCGAGCGCCTGATGCGCGAATCGCGCATTCCGATGATCAAGCACCTGCACGGCGTGTGCCATGTCTACATCGACGACAAAGCCGATCTCGAAAAGGCGATCCGCATCGCCGACAACGCCAAGACGCAGCGGCTGGGCACCTGCAACACCATGGAGACGCTGCTGGTCGCCAGGGACATCGCGCCGAAGGTGCTGCCGCCGCTCGCCAAAATTTACCTCGCCAAAGGCATCGAACTGCGCGGCGACGCGGCCGCGCGCCGGATCGTGCCGAAAATGAAACCCGCGACCGAGGAAGACTGGTACACCGAATACCTCGCCGCGATCCTGTCGGTGCGCGTGGTGGACGGACTCGATGCCGCGATCGAACACATCGCGACTTACGGCTCCCAGCACACCGACGCCATCGTCACCGAGGACATCACGCGGGCGCGGCGCTTCCTGGGCGAAGTCGATTCGAGCTCGGTGATGGTCAACGCCTCGACGCGCTTTGCCGACGGCTACGAATACGGCCTCGGCGCCGAGATCGGCATTTCCACCGACAAGCTGCACGCGCGCGGGCCGGTGGGGCTCGAAGGACTCACCTCGCTCAAGTGGGTGGTCCTCGGCGATGGACAAATTAGGCAATAAAAACAACGGATTATATACGAACAACACAGCCGTGCAGAGTAACAGCAGCAACTGGTTTTTGCCCTGAACTCTCCGCGTCCGCTGTGGCTTAAAAAGGTTTTCGATGGCAAACCAGATCGAAGTCAAAGTCCCCGACCTCGGCGATTTCAAGGACATCCCGGTCATCGAGGTGCTGGTCAGCCCCGGCGATGCCATCGACAAGGAAGCCTCGCTGATCACGCTGGAAACCGACAAGGCGACGATGGAAGTGCCTTCGCCCGCCGCCGGCACAGTGAAGGCGCTGAAAGTCAAAGTCGGCGACAAGGTCTCGGCAGGCTCGCTGATCCTGATGCTCGAAACGAGCGAGGTCGCTGAAGAAAAAGTGTCCGCGCCGGCGGCCAAAACCCCGGCGCCTGCCGCACCCGCATCGCAACCCGCGGCTCCGGCACCGCACCGATCGGCGCGGCGCCTGCCGCGACACCGTCGGCCTCTGCTGCCAGCATCAAGGCCGACATCCATGCCGAAGTCGTGGTGCTGGGCGCCGGCCCCGGCGGCTACACCGCGGCATTCCGCGCTGCCGATCTCGGCAAAAAGGTGGTATTGATCGAGCGTTATCCGTCGCTGGGCGGCGTATGCCTCAACGTCGGCTGCATTCCGTCGAAGGCGCTGCTGCATGTCGCGAAAGTCATCACCGAAGCCGACGAGATGGCGCACGCCGGCGTCACCTTCGGCAAAGCCAGCATCGAGATCGACAAGCTGCGCGCCTGGAAAACAGGCGTGGTCGGCAAACTCACCAAGGGGCTTTCCGGGCTCGCCAAACAGCGCAAGGTGCAGGTGGTCACGGGCCGCGGCGAATTCGCGTCGCCCCGCACCCTCAAGGTCGAGACCGCCGAGGGCGTCAAGATCGTCGCCTTCGACCACTGCATCATCGCGGCCGGCTCGTCGGTCGCGCGCATTCCGGGTTTCCCGTACGATGATCCGCGCATCATCGATTCGACCGGCGCGCTGGAACTGCCCGCAATACCCAAGCGCCTGCTGGTGATCGGCGGCGGCATCATCGGCCTGGAAATGGCGACGGTCTACGACGCGCTGGGCGCGAAGATCACCGTCGTCGAGCTGATGGACTCGCTGATCCCGGGCGCGGACAAAGACATCGTCAAAGTGCTGCACAAGCGCATCGAAAAGCGCTACGAAAAAATTCTGCTCAAGACCAAGGTCACGAAAATCGAACCCCAGAAGGCGGGGCTCAAGGTCGGCTTCGAAGGTGCGGACGGCGTTTCATCGGACACCTTCGACGCCATCCTGATGGCGGTCGGCCGCCGCCCCAACGGCAAGGAAATCAACGCCGGGGCCGCGGGCGTCAACGTCGACGAGCGCGGCTACATCCCGGTCGACAAGCAGTTGCGCACCAACGTCCCGCACATCCACGCCATCGGCGACATCTGCGGCGAGCCCATGCTCGCGCACAAGGCAACGCACGAAGGCAAGACCGCCGCGGAAGTCATCGCCGGCCACAAGGTTTTCTTTGACGCGCGCACCATTCCGTCGGTCGCCTACACCGATCCCGAGATCGCGTGGATGGGCCTTACCGAAACCCGGGCGGCAGCCGAGGGCATCGAATACGAAAAAGCGGTGTTCCCGTGGGCGGCGAGCGGACGCGCGCTGGCCACCGGCCGCGACGACGGCATGACCAAGCTGCTGTTCGACAAGACCAGCCGCCGCCTGCTGGGTGCCGCGATGGTCGGCGTCAACGCCGGCGAGCTCATCGCCGAAACCGTGCTGGCGCTGGAAATGGGCGCGGACGCGACCGACATCGGCCTCACGGTGCACCCCCATCCGACGCTGTCCGAAACGGTGTTTTTCGCCGCGGAGATCGCCGAGGGCAGCATCACCGATCTCTACCTGCCGAAAAAGTAACCGGCGTTTGCCCGGCGCGACGCCGCACCGCCGCTAACAGGAAGGAGCAGTCCGCCATGTTCGAGTGGTTAAGCAATCTCGGCAAGAGACCCGACCACCCGATGTACAACGTCGCGCAGGCGCAAAAGCTGCTGGCCGACCTGCCCAAGGACAACGCCAAAGCGCTCGAAGAAATCGCCTCCTGGCTGAACACGGTCACCGCAACCGAGGGATTTGCCGCGGCCGACCGGATCGGCGTCATCATGCTGCTCGATGAAACCGCGCAGACCAGGGAACCGCTGGTGCTGACTCACTTCCTGCGCAGCCCCGACCTGAAAGACTACGAGCGGCTCCACCTGTGGCAGGTATTGGGCGAGTTCTGGGAATATCTCGCTGCCGCATACCGGCTTTGCCTGAGAGAAACCGCCGATGCGGCCAAATCGGCCGATGCCGCGCACGCGCAGCGTGCGCTGCTCGCGGCACGCGCGCTGCGCGCGCTGGCGAGCGAGGCGAAAGTCCTGCAGCTGCGCTATCTGCCGGTACGGCCGCAGCTGTGGCAGGCGCTGAGCGACCTGTACAGCCTGTGCGAACAGGAGGGCATCTTTTCCCGGTCGCTGAAGGCCTACCCGACCGATGCCCTGCCTACCAGCGCGCGCCAGGAATTCCTGCGCGCGCTGATGCTGGACGCCTCGATTCCCGAATCCGAACAGCCCTCGGAAGTGGAGCTTGCGGCGCGCGTCATCGCCCGTCTCGCCGCGGGCTTCATTTTGCGCGCCAGGCCCGAGCCGGGATGCAATTTCTGTTTCGATCTGGCGCATCCGGCGCGTCCGGTCCACTATTCGCCGGAGACGCCGCCAAGCGACACCATGCGTTACTTCGGCGCGGGCGTCGTCAACCCCGCGCTCCAGGAAATCGTCGACCGGCTTGCCGCGAAGCCGGAAGAACCGGAAAGACGTTTCGGAAACGATTTCTCCGTCGAGGAGAAATTGATCGTCCTCAGGCATCTGCTGCGCTATTGGGGCGACAATCCGCCGCGGCGCCAGGGCAAGCGCGTGAAACTCGACGCCAGGATGAAAATCGCGCATGGGTTCATCGCGGCCTCCGAGCTGGTGACCCGCGTCGAGTTCAGCGCCATGGTGGAAATGACCGAGGACATGCGCGTCAGGATGAATCAGCTGACCGGCATCGCGCTCGAGGCGCAGCAAGCCGCCGTGGAGATCGAGGAATGGATCGAACGCGACGCCAGCACCTGGGGAATCGGCGTCGATATTCCGCGCCGGGACGAATCCTGGGTCAAAATCGGCGAGTTGTTCGCGTTCCAGCCTGCCGGCCTGCACGCGTGGTGGCTCGGCATAGTCCGGCGGCTGTACCGCGACCAGCAGGACCACGAGCACGGCGGCATCGAGATCCTCGCCAAGAAGCCGCTGTCGGTATGGCTGCGCGGCGTCGGCGAAGGCGCGCAGCGCGCCGACAACTGGGCGACCTCCTCCGGCTCGTTCGAATTCACCTACGTGAATGCGCTGATACTCGGCGAGAGCGCAAACTCCGGGGCGCGCCGGGAAATGCTCCTCCCCCGCGATGCATTCATGCCCGGCATCGTCTACGAAGTCATGATGGGCGAACATCTGCCGCAGGTGCGGCTCGAAGAGCTGCTCGAGCGTGGCGCGGATTACGACCGCGTGCGGGTCTCCTGGCTCCAGCGTTAGCGCCTGCCGGCCGTACCGCGTGAGATGCGTTGTGGCAATGGGTAACAGGCCCTGACGTTGCGGACACCCTTGCCCATGGCGTCGCCCCCGGCGACGTTACCGGCGGAAACCGCCGAACCGACGGCCATGGACCGGGGGCAAACCTCTCTGGACGTCATCGTCATCGGCGCCGGCGCGGCCGGCATGATGTGCGCCGCGCAGGCCGGGCAGCGCGGCCGCCGGGTGCTGCTGATCGAGCATTATCACAAGCTGGGCGAGAAAATCCGGATCTCCGGCGGCGGGCGCTGCAACTTCACCAACCTTCATTGCGCGCCGGAGAATTTTCTGTCGCGAAATCCGCACTTCTGCCGCTCGGCGCTCGCGCGCTACACACCCGGGCATTTCATCGCGCTGGTCGAGCACTATGGCATCCGCTACCACGAAAAAACCCTCGGCCAGTTGTTCTGCGACGACAGCGCGCAACAAATCATCGACTTGCTGAAAAGCGAGTGCGATCGCGGCGGCGTGCAGTGGTGCATGCCGTGCGGGGTGCATGCGGTCAGCGGCGACGGCGGCGGCTTCACCGTGACGACGGATCGGGGCGCGTATCGCGCGCAATCCCTGGTCGTGGCCACCGGCGGGTTGGCGGTGCCGAAAATCGGCGCGAGTCCGTTAGGCTACCGCCTCGCCGAGCAATTCGGCCTGAAGGTCGTTGCGCCGCGTCCGGCGCTGGTGCCGCTCAGTTTCGATGCCGCGACGCTTGCCCGTTTCGGCGACCTGTCGGGAATCTCGATCGATGCGGAGGTCTCATGCAACGGCGGACGCTTCCGCGAGAAGCCTGCTGCTCACCCATCGCGGGCTTTCCGGCCCCGCAATCCTGCAGGTGTCGTCCGTACTGGCGCAGCGGCGATCTGATCGAAATCGATCTGCTGCCCGGCCGCGATGCCGAAACCTGGCTGCTCTCGGAGCGATCCGGCCGCCTGCAACTCGACAACCTGCTCGCGCAGGCGCTGCCCCGGCGTTTCGCGCAGCAATGGTGCGCGGCGCACGACAGCCTGCGGCCGCTCAACCGGTTTTCCGAGGGCGAGCTGAAGGCTCTGGCGCGCGGCCTGCATCACTGGCGGGTTCAGCCTTCGGGCACACTCGGTTACAATAAGGCCGAAGTGACCCTTGGCGGCGTCGATACCGACGGCCTGTCGTCGAGGTCAATGGAAGCCAGGGGCGTGCCCGGCCTGTTCTTCGTCGGCGAGGTGGTGGATGTGACAGGCCATCTCGGCGGCTTCAATTTTCAGTGGGCATGGGCGAGCGGGCATGCCGCAGGGCAGGTGGCATAAGCTGCTCGTGCGGGCCCGCGACCGTCACGGCGACATACAAAGGAAATCAATGCAGATCTGGGTGGATGCCGATGCGTGTCCCAACGTCATCAAGGAGATCCTGTTCCGCGCGGCGGACAGGCGGGGTGTCCCGCTGACGCTCGTCGCCAACAAGGCGCTCCGGATTCCGCCCTCGCCCCATATCAGGACCGTCCAGGTCCCCGCCGGTTTCGACGTGGCTGACAACAGAATAGCCGCCGAGATGCAATCCGGCGATCTGGTGGTCACCGCCGACATCCCGCTGGCCGCCGACGTGATTGAAAGAGGCGGTCACGCGCTCGACCCCAGAGGCGGGCTTTATACCAAGGACAATATCGAGGGATACCTGGCCATGCGCAAATTCATGGACGAACTGCGGAGCAGCGGCGTTGAAACCGGGGGCCCGCCGCCGTTCAGCCAGAGCGACCGTCAGGCCTTTGCCAATCAACTGGATCGCATCTTGACGCGCTACTGCCGCACGGAGTCTGATGCAGGACGTTGAGCACGGCGGGTTACAATCGGGAACACTTTACAAAGGGACGACAAATTGGCAAAGCCAAATTACCAGTATGAAAAGCGCCAGAAGGAATTAGCGAAGAAAAGAAAGCAGGAAGAAAAACGGCTGCGCAAGCTCGAGCAGGGCACCGAGCAGCCCCAGGAGAATGCGGATCAGGCCCCGCCTGCTGCAGAGACCCCGCAAGGCGACACTCCCGCTTCGTAACCGGCGGGTTTTCGGCGAACAACTGTCGCCCGCCGGCGCAGCGCCTGCTACAAGCCCTTCGCCAACGCCACGACCAGGTTGCCGTCGTGGCTTTCCACCTTGACCTCGTACTGCCGCGTTGCATCCACGTCTTCGATTCCGCGGTGCCCCTGGGTCGTCGGCGCTTTCTTGGGCCACACCAGGAAGCCGCGCATCGGTGCGCCGCGTTTGATCGCCTCGCGGACATTGGCGTGATGGCGCTCACCCGTGCTGCGCTCAAGGTCTTTGTCTTCGCACAGGGTGTAGCGGTAGACGCCGCTATCCACGCGCTTCAGCCGGTCGGACCATAGCGTGACCCACAGGGTCGAGTGGTCTTCGCTCCACCTCGATGCGTCATAGCGTGTGCCGGCGACGGCGCCCAAGTGTTCCCACGCTTCGGTGATTTTTGGTTTCATGCTGCGTCCTTCAGTCAAAAAACCATTTTAGCCCCTCCCGCACCTCAGCGGTGGATTATAGAGGTGGTCTGGAACGGACAGGATGGACGTGGAACGGGCGCGTGCGCGATGCTGTCGGAAGCCATGTTCTTCCCCGAAGGAGGTTGCGGGGGAACAATTACGGATTTGCGCGTGTCTGAAAGACGATCATGCATGCAACTTTGCTGCGAATCGTGCGCTGCCCACCGCACAAAAGTCCTGAAAAGAGCCCACCAGAATCCAAGCTCTAGTGCTTGAAATCGCTGTGCTTTTCACCTCCGAAACAAAAGCGTAGTATATGCGCACTTAATGGCGCCATTAAACCGTTTAAGAGCTCAGGCGTTGGATGTCTCACCCATTACCGCCGTGTAGCAGAGAACGAAAGAAGGCGTAACGGAGAGACAGAGAGACACTTTGAAACCCACCGACATCCAGAACCCCGACTATTTCCATAAAGTCGTCGATTGCCAATGGGCGTGCCCCGCCCACACTCCCGTCCCCGAATACATCCGGTTGATCGCTGCAGGCCGCTACGGCGATGCCTACATGGTCAACTGGCAGTCGAACGTGTTTCCCGGCATTCTCGGCCGCACCTGCGACCGTCCCTGCGAGCCGGCCTGCCGGCGCGGGCGCGTTGAAGAAAACAACGGCGAAAAACCGGAACCGGTGGCGATCTGCCGCTTGAAGCGCGTGGCAGCGGACAACAAGGAAGACATCCGCGACCGGCTTCCCAAGGCCCCGAAACAGAAGAACGGCAAACGTATCGCGCTGATCGGCGCCGGCCCCGCTTCGCTCACCGTGGCGCGCGATCTGGCGCCGCTCGGCTACCAGATCACGCTGTTCGACGGCGACCAGCGCGCGGGCGGCATGATCCGCACCCAGATTCCCCGCTTCCGGCTGCCCGCATCGGTGATCGACGAGGAAACGGGCTACATCCTCGACCTGGGCGTCGACTTCCGCTCCGGCACGCGTATCGACAGCATGCGCAAGCTGCTCGCCGAAAACTACGATGCGGTATTCGTCGGCAGCGGCGCGCCCCGCGGGCGCGATCTCGACATCCCGGGACGCAAGGAGGCCGCGGCCCATATCCATATCGGCATCGACTGGCTCTCCAGTGTTTCATTCGGCCACATCGAAAAGATCGGCAGGCGCGTAATCGTACTGGGCGGCGGCAACACCGCGATGGACTGCTGCAGATCCTCCAGGCGCCTCGGCGGCGAGGACGTGAAAGTGATCGTGCGCTCGGGCTTCGAGGAAATGAAAGCAAGTCCCGTGGGAAAAAGAAGACGCGACGCACGAAGACATCCCGATCCTCAATTTCATGGTGCCCAAGGCGTTCCTCCACGATAACGGCAAGCTCACCGGCATGGCTTTCGAGAAAGTCAAAGCCGAGTACGACGACAAAGGCCGCCGCCGGCTGGTGCCGACCGGCGAGCCCGACCAGCATGTCGAATGCGACGACGTGCTGGTGGCCATCGGCCAGGAGAATGCCTTCCCCTGGATCGAACGCGACGCCGGCATCGAATTCGACAAGTGGGGCATGCCGGTGGTGGACAAGGTCACGCTGCAGTCGTCGCTGCCCAACGTGTTTTTCGGCGGCGACGCGGCGTTCGGCCCCAAGAACATCATCTGGGCGGTCGCGCACGGTCACGAGGCGGCGGTGTCGATCGACAAGCTGTGTCACGGCGAGGACATCAGGAAACGCCCGGATCCGATGACCAACCTGATCTCGCAGAAAATGGGCATCCACGAATGGAGCTATGACAACCAGATTTCCGCCGACACCCGCTACCAGGTGCCGTGGCAGGACAAGAAAATCACGCTGCGGAACATCAAGGCCGAGGTCGAACTGGGCTTCGATCCCAAGACCGGTTTCGCCGAAGCGCAACGCTGCCTTAACTGCGACGTGCAGACGGTGTTTACGCCCAGGCTCTGCATCGAGTGCGACGCGTGCGTCGACATCTGCCCGATGGACTGCATCACCTTCACGCCGAACGGCGAAGAGCAGGACCTGCGCGCGCGGCTGAACGCGCCGTCGCCCCACCTCGAGCAGGACCTCTATGTCTCGGACGTGCTGAAGATGACCGGGCGCGTGATGGCGAAGGACGAGGACGTGTGCCTGCACTGCGGGCTGTGCGCCGAGCGCTGCCCGACCGGCGCCTGGGACATGCAGAAGTTCCTGCTCGACATGACGCATGCCGGCCCGGGCTGCCGCAACAAGCCGCAACGAAAAGCCGCATGAGGGGATAGCCAGGAATGAAACGCATCGAGTCCATAAACGATTTCGTCGTCAAGTTCGCCAACATCAACGGCTCGGGATCGGCTTCGGCCAACGAGCTGTTCGCGCGCTCCATCCTGCGGATGGGCGTGCCGGTCTCCCCGCGCAACATCTTCCCGTCCAACATCCAGGGCCTGCCGACCTGGTACGAGGTGCGCGTCAACGAGGCCGGCTATCAGGCCCGGCGCGGCGGCGTCGACCTGATGGTGGCGATGAACCCGCAGACCTGGGACGCGGATCTGAAGGAAATCGAAGCCGGCGGCTATCTGTTCTACGACAACTCCAAGTCGCTGCCGAAATCGAAGTTCCGCGAGGACATCAACCTCATCGGCATGCCGCTCACCGAGATCTGCAATGCGACCTACAGCGACCCGCGGCAGCGCCAGCTGTTCAAGAACATCATCTATGTCGGCGCCCTCTCGGCGCTGCTCGACATCGACCCCGCCGAAATCGAGAAGCTGTTCTCGGAACAATACAAGGGCAAGGAGGCGCTGCTGCAGTCGAACGTCAAGGCGCTGCAGCTCGGACGTGACTACGCGCTCCAGTACCTCGAGCTGCCCGCTTGGCATCCGCGTGCAGCGCGCCAACAACGTCGGCAACCGCATCTTCGTCGACGGCAACAGTGCGGCTGCGCTGGGCGCGGTCTACGGCGGCGCCACGGTATGCGCGTGGTACCCGATCACGCCCTCCTCTTCGCTCGCCGAAACGTTCATCAAGTACACCCAGAAGCTGCGGGTCGAACCCGCCACCGGCAAACAGCGCTGTGCGATCATCCAGGGCGAGGACGAGCTCGCGTCGATCGGCATTGCCATCGGCGCCGGCTGGAACGGCGCGCGCTCCTTCACCGCGACTTCCGGCCCCGGCATCTCGCTGATGACGGAATTCATCGGCCTCGCCTATTTTGCCGAGATCCCGGTGGTGCTGATCAACGTGCAGCGCGGCGGCCCGTCGACCGGCATGCCGACGCGCACCCAGCAGGCCGACCTGATCTCGTGCGCCTATGCTTCGCACGGCGACACCAAGCATGTGCTGCTGTTCCCCGAAGACCCGACCGAGTGCTTCGAGTTCACGGCGCAGGCCTTCGACCTCGCCGAGCGGCTGCAGACGCCGGTATTCGTGATGACCGATCTCGACATCGGCATGAACACGCGGCTGTGCGAGCCGTTTCAATGGGACGACACCCGCGGCTACGACCGCGGCAAGGTGATGACCGGCGAGGACCTGGAAGCGGGCAAGGAGTTCGGCCGCTACCTCGACGTCGACGGCGACGGCATCCCCTACCGCACCTATCCCGGCACGCACCCGACGCAGCGGCGGTTACTTCACCCGCGGCACGACCAAGGACCGCTATGCGCGCTACTCCGAGGCCGGCCCCGATTACGTCGACAACATGCAGCGGCTGCTGAGGAAGTTCGAGACCGCCAAGACGCTGGTGCCCAAGCCGCTGCTCTACCCGGCCGAGAAGCCGGCGCGCTTCGGCGCGATTTTCTACGGCTCGACCAGCCCCGCGATGCAGGAAGCGCTCGACGTGCTCGCGCAGCGCGGCATCCACGTCAATGCGCTGCGCGTGCGCGGTTTCCCGTTCCAGGACGAGATCAACGACTTCGTCGCCTCGCATCCGTGGGTGTTCGTGATCGAGCAGAACCGCGACGCCCAGCTGAAGACGATGCTGGTGAACGAAGCCAAGGTCAACCCGACGCGGCTGCTGTCGGTGCTGCACTACGACGGCACGCCGATCACCGCGCGCTTCATTGTCGACCAGATATCGCAGCATGCCGCGGCGCGCACCGTGGTGCCGCTCAAGAGGGTGTCATGACTTATCTCGCCAAACCCAAACTTCATCATCCGACGCTCGCCAAGAACAAGGTCGGCTACACGCGCCGCGACTACGAAGGCAAGATCTCGACGCTGTGCGCCGGCTGCGGCCACGACTCGATCTCGGCGTCGATCATCCAGGCCTGCTGGGAACTCGACATCCAGCCGCACCGCGTCGCCAAGCTCTCCGGCATCGGCTGCTGGTCGAAGACGCCCGATTATTTCCTCGGCAACTCGCACGGCTTCAACAGCGTGCACGGCCGCATGCCCTCGGTGCTGACCGGCGCCAATCTCGCCAACCGCGAACTGCTCTACCTGGGCGTCTCCGGCGACGGCGACTCGGCCTCGATCGGGCTCGGCCAGTTTGCGCACTGCATGCGCCGCGGCGTGAACATGGTCTACATCGTCGAAAACAACGGCGTGTATGGCCTGACCAAGGGCCAGTTCTCGGCCACCGCCGACAAGGGCTCGAAGTCCAAGCGCGGCATCGTCAATTCCGATGAGCCGCTCGACATGATCGGCATGGCGCTGCTGCTGGGCGCGACCTTCGTCGCGCGCAGTTTCTCCGGCGACAAGCAGCAACTGGTGCCGCTGATCAAGGCTGCGATCGAGCACAAGGGTGCGGCGTTCATCGACGTGATCAGCCCCTGCATCGCATTCAACAACCACGCGGGCTCGACCAAGAGCTACGACTACGTGCGCGAGCACAATGAAGCGGTCAACCGGCTCGACTTCATCGAAGGCCGCGAAGAGATCACCGCCGAGTATGCGCCGGGTGAAATCGTCAACGTCGCGCAGCACGACGGCTCGGTGCTGCAGCTGCGCAAGCTCGCGGCCGACTACGACCCGACCGACCGCGTCAAGGCGATGAATTTCCTGCAGCAGCATGCGGCGAAAGGCGAGGTCGTGACCGGCCTGCTCTACGTCGATCCCGAGTCCATCGACCTGCACGAGCACCTCAACACCGTCGAGACGCCGCTCAACCAGCTCGGCGTGCGCGAACTGTGTCCGGGCTCGGTCGCGCTCGAGCGCATCAACGCCGGCCTGCGCTAGCCCGGCTTAAGCCTCACGCCGGGCGCAAAATGCGCGGCGCGAGCAGCAGCAACGCCAGTCCGGCAAAACCGGCCCCGGCGTAAAACGTCGCGGCTGCCCCGAGCCGGTCCCACAGCAGACCTGCCAATACGCTGGCGATCAGCATCGCGACGCCGCTCACGAGGTTGAAAAAACCGAATGCGGTACCGCGCAAATCGGCCGGAGCGGCACCTGCCACCATGGTCGCGAGGACGCCCTGGGTCATGCCCATATGCAGCCCCCAGAGCGCAACGCCGGCAGCAACGAGAGTCAACCCTTGCGCGCGCGCCAGGAGCAAATCGGCGACCACCAGCACGCCCAGACCTGCAGCCAGCAGGGTGTGATGGCTCACGCGGTCCGCCAGCCTGCCCGCGGGGTACGCCGAGAACGCATAAACCGCATTCATCAGCATCAACATCAGCGGCACGAAAGCATCCGCCAGGCCGTTGTGCTGGGCGCGCAGCAGCAGGAAGGCCTCGCTGAACCGGGCGAGCGTGAAGACGCCCCCGACCATCACCACCCACCAGTAATATCCGCCGAAGCCGCGCAGCATCTGCCAACGCAGCCGCGGGGTGCGACTGGCGCGTTCGGCGCCGCCTTCAGGTTCCCGCACGCCGAACACCAGCAGCGCCACCGCCAGCATCGCGGGAATGACCGCAACCCAGAACACGGCCCTGAAATTTCCGGCAAAAAGCAGCATCAGGCCGATGCCGAGGAGCGGCCCCAGGAAAGCACCGACCGTGTCGAGCGACTGGCGCAGCCCATAGGCCGCGCCCCTGATCTCGGGCGCGGCGAGCTCCGCGACGAGCGCATCGCGGGGCGCGCCGCGGATTCCCTTGCCGATCCTGTCGAGAAAGCGCGCGAGCAGAACCCAATGAATGGAAAACGCAAGCGCAAACAGCGGCTTCGAAAGCGCGCCCAGGCCGTAACCCATCACGGCGAGCGCCTTGCGCCGGCCAAAGTAGTCGCTGACAGCGCCGGAGAACACCTTGACGATCAGGGCGGTGGCTTCGGCGATGCCTTCGACCATCCCGATCAGGAACGCGCTGGCGCCGAGACTCGTGACCATGAAAACCGGCAGCAGGCTGTGGATGAGCTCGGATGAAACGTCCATCAGCAGGCTGACGAACCCGAGTATCCAGATGCCGCGCGGAATGTGGAGAGAAGGCCTCAATGCGGCGCTCCGTCAGCGATCGAACGGGCTGGCCTGTTCTGCGCCGATCACGGCACCTGCGCCGCGTTCATGCGCGCCAGAATGATTTCAGCGCGCCTCTGCAAATAGACGGTCTCGTGTCCGGGCGCATAACGGCGAGGGCTCGGCACCATCGCCGCCAGGCGCGCGGCCTGCTCCGGTCCGAGCGTCGCCGCCGTGACGCCAAAATGATAGCGTGCCGCGGCCTCGGCGCCGAACACGCCGTTGCCCCATTCGATGACGTTGAGATAGATCTCCAGGATGCGGCGCTTGCTCATGATGGTTTCGATCATGACCGTGATCGCCGCCTCCTGCGCTTTGCGCCACCATGTGCGCTCGCCCGACAGGAACAGGTTCTTGGCCAGCTGCTGGCTGATGGTGGAGCCGCCGGCAACGACCTTGCCTTTCTTCAGGTTCTTTTCGTAGGCCTTCTGAATCGCCTCCCAGTCGAAACCCTCGTGATCGAGAAATTTCGCGTCTTCGGCGGCAACGATGGCGCGCTTGAGCTGGACCGAGATGCGGCGATACGGCACCCACTGGTGCCTGAGCGTCGCTTTCGGATCTTTCCCGCGCAGCGTCTCCAGCCGATGCTGCATGAAGGCGGTCACGCCGGGATTGTGGTCGACCCAGTACCAGATATGGACCACGAACCAGAACTGGACCAGCAGCAGCGCGATGAGCGCCAGCAGCAGCGAACGCCAGGTCCAGCGCCAGATGGATTTCAGCATGACGGAAATCGTGAACCGTGAATCGTGATTGGTCGAAGTATGCCGGCCTTTGCGATTTACCATTTACGCTTCACTATTCACGCTCGTCCTGAGCAGCTCGATTACCGGCGCGGTCCGGGGCCGCGCACCGCGCCAGATGAAGAACGATTCGGCCGCCTGTTCGACCAGCATGCCGAGTCCGTCGGAAACGACAGCGGCCTTGCCGCCGGCAAACTGCATGAACGGCGTCACTCTGCCGTACATCATGTCGTAGGCCAGCGCGCCCGGCGCAAAAACCGAATCCGGCAGGTGCGGCATCGTCGTCGCTGAGTCCCGCCGATGTGGCATTGATGACCAGGTCGAACTGCGCACCGGACAGTTGCGGGTAAGACTGCGCCGAAACTCCCCCGGGCGCAAAGTTCCAGAACTTCCGGAAGTGTGCGACCAGGCCGACGGCTTTATCGAGAGTCCGGTTGGCCACAACCAGCCTGTCCGGATGCTCGCCGAGCAGCGGTTGCATGACCCCGTACGTGGCCCCGCCGGCGCCCATCAGCAATACCCGTTTGCCTTGAATCGGGCAATGGAGATTGTCCCTGATGTCGCGCACCAATCCCATGCCATCGGTATTGTGGCCCACCATCCGTCCGTCGATGAACTCGATGATATTCACCGCATTGGCATCCAGCGCATGACCTGCATGACTATCGACGAGTTGCCACGCTTCGCGCTTGAACGGCAGCGTCACGTTTGCGCCGCGGCCGCCTTCGTCGCGGAAATCCGAAGACGGCTTTCCTGAAACCGTCGAGCGGCGCAAGAATCGTCGTATAGGAAATGTCCTGCCCGGTCTGGCGCGCGAATTCGGCGTGAATCAGCGGCGACTTGCTGTGCGCGACCGGGTTGCCGATCACCGCATATTTATCGGTCATGGCGGGCGTTGCCGTTGCGCTACTTGGTAATGAGTTGATCGGCGCGGGTAAAAGTCCACGTCCGCGTGATGCTGAGGATGTCCGTGTCCTTGGCAATATCGGCTGGAAACGCCGAGAACGGCGCCGCCAGCCTGACGATATGGATCGCAGCCTCGTCGAGAACCTTCTGGCCCGAGGAGCGGTTGATCTCGATCTTGTCGAGCGTGCCGTCGGCCTTGATCGACACCGTGAGCACCAGGTTGCCATAGATTTTCTGGTCGCGCGCGGCCTGCGGATAATTGAGTTCGCCGACGCGTTCGATTTTCAGGCGCCAGTCCTCGATATAGCGTGCGAAGCGGAATTCCTGGGTGCGCGCGCCGACAAAACGGCGCCGCGGCCGTTTCTGGTATTCATCCCAGTCCTTGCTGATCTGCGCTTCGAGACGCGCAACTTCGAGGCTGCGCTGCATCAGGTCCGCGGTATTCGGCAAAGCGGGCGTCTCGGGTTGAGGCTGCGGCTGGGATGGCGCGGATTCCACTTTGGCCTGCGACTTGGCCTGCGTCATCAGTTTCCGCGACTCGCGTTCCAGCTGCTCGACGCGCTTTGCCGCCATCGCAAGCTCGGCTGCCCGCGGTTCGTGGCGCACCACCGGCAGCGGGCTTTTGGCGCGGCGATCGGCGTCGGTATTGCCGCCGCCGTCGAGGTTGTGCTGGGCGAGCGCATCGGCCTTGAGGGGGCGGCTTTGGTCTTGGTGTTGACCAGCACGACTTCCAGCGGCTGGGCGAGATTGCTCAACTTTGAAGGATCCGGCATCTTGAACGTCAGGCCGAACATGAGGATCGCATGAACGAGGAGGGAAACCAGCACCGCCACCTGCATGCGCGATGACGTATCCAGCGCCGCATAGCGCCGGTCGAGCGCGGCAAAGCGCCGCTCGATCTCTGCCACGCGCGCATCGAGTTCGGCAACCGCCCCCCGCCACGGCACATGCTGCGCGTGGCGTCCACGCCGCTTGAGCGGCACAACTTTCGTGGCCGGTAACACCCCCATATGCGGCCTATTCTACCCAACAGCAGGCATTCTGTATAGAAACTCTTTTTATAACGTGGGGTTGCGGTGATATTTTAAAGTGAAACTGTAATCTTGCCGGGACATCAGCCGGCAGCGTTCAGCCGTTCGCGGAATTCGCAATGAAACGTGAGTTCAAGCAAATCGATATCCGTAATGGCGAGTTCGACCCGCGCCCCGCTCTCGAGCACCGGCAACGAGGGCACCCGGACGACGAGCGGCAGCGTTTCCAGCCGCACCAGGTTTTCCCGCAGCACACTCGCCGTCACCACCCCGGCATTTTCCTGGAGCAGCCAGCGCAGGCACCAGTAGCGCTCCATCTGGCGCTGGAATTCGGCGTAGGCATCGTAGGTGATCTCGAAATCGCGCAGCGCCGCGAGCAGCGCTTCACTGCTGGCCTGATAGGCGGGCGGCTCGCCACGCACAAAAGCGACGATCTGCCGCTGGTTGAGAAGATCGATATAACGCCGCAGCGGCGAACTCGCCCAGATGTAATGCTCGACGCCGAGTCCGACATGCCCCGACGGCACGGTGCTCATCCGCACCAGGCCGCCGCCCTGGTTGCGATAGATGGCCGCGATCCCGGCCGTATCCAGCGCTTCGCCCCAGTGGCGGTTGACGAATATCATCAGCTCCGAGACCACCTTGTCGAGCGGCGTGCCGCGCCGGCGCGGCACGATGCGCACCCGGTCGTTGTCGACGTAAAAACTGTAATCGAGGCGCTCGCCCTGGCCGGAATCCGCCTTGCCGCGTCCGGCCTCGAGCAGCGTGACGAAGCGCCACAGCAGCATCAACTCCGGGCCGAACTGGTGTTGCACCGTGCCGCGCGCCACGGTGTCGGCATTGAACACCGCATCGAGCTCGTCATGGCGGAGATTGGCCGCGATCGGCACGCTTTCCACCGCGCTGCGCACCGCGACCACTTCGAGTGCCGGCGTGAGTTCGACGTAGCACGACAGCGCGGCGCGCGACGCGCCTGCGTCAAGCGAATAGGGGCCGATCACCGCATCGGGCAGCATGGTGATCTTGGCCCCCGGAAAGTACACCGTGGAGAGACGCGCGCGCGCCGCCTGGTCGGCCGGCCGAGCCCGGTGTCACGCCAAGCGCAGGCGCCGCAATGTGAATGCCGACCTGCCAGTTGCCGCCCGGCAACGGCGTGACCGACAGCGCGTCATCGATCTCGGTGGTCGTGGCGTCGTCGATGCTGAAGGCGCGCACCGGCGCCAGCGGCAGATCGGCAGGCACCCCGGCCGGCTCGATGGCGCCAAAACCGGTGCCTTGCGGGAAATATTCGAACAGAAAGCGGTTGAGATGATAGTCGTGCGACGACGGCAGCGCACCGCATTTGGCGAGCAGGTGAGCCGGCGAACGCTTCGTGGCTTCGCAGGCCGCATCGAGCGCTTTCCATTCGAGCGAATTTTTGTCCGGCCGGTACAGCAACTGCGCGAGCCGGTCGCGAAACTCGTCGGGCAATTGCCCGGCGGCGAGCTTCGCGACATACTCGTCTTTCTTCAGCGCCTGCTGGCGCTTCTTCTCGACGCTCGCCAGCGCGGCCTTGAGCGCATCCTCCGGCGCCGCCTTGTAGCGCCCGCGGCCTTTCTTGTAGAAATACATCGGCGCGCCGTGAAGCCGTAACAGCACGCCGGCGGACTCCACCGGCCCGGGCGGGTGTCCAAAATATTCGCGCGCCAGGCCCTCATGGGAAAATTCTTCCTGCCCGCAGCACTGCCACAGGAAATCGACATCGATTTCATCGGCAAGCTTCTGCGCGTCCGCCATGAAATTCGCGAGCGGCGGCTGCTCGAAGCGCAACAGCACGGTGCCCGCCTTCACTTTGGAGCGCCGGCCGTGCGGCGCCTCGACCTGCAGCGAGGCATCGTTGTCAGCGAGGACGGCGCCAATCTTGAATTGGCCTTCCTCTTCGTAGAATACGTTCATGTATAGATTTTGGTGACAGCGCCGGCCGGAGGGTAATGCAACGAACCGGCGCCGGATTAGTCGAACTGCGGTATTGCCCGGCAGCCTGCCGGTTTATTGCGCGAGATCGGGCTCGCCGCCCGCGCGCAGAATCTCGCCCCGCACCGCGTCCCGCAATTTTACTGTCGCTTCCCAGTCGGCGCCAAGCGATTCGAGCGGAAAACCGAAAATTACGGTGATCGCGCCCCGTCGCGCCAGCCAGTTGTCGTCGCGCAGCATCGAGCGCGCGCCGCGGATGGCCACCGGCGATCACCGGCACGCCGGCACGCGCCGCCACCGCAAACGCGCCGCTGCGGAACGGCCTGCAGTCCGGCACGGCGGTCAAACGTGCCTTCCGGAAAAAAGACGGGAAAAGTCCCTGCCCGCAATACTGCAGCGAACTGCTCCACGTCCTCGGCGCCCTGGCGCGCGTCATAGCGCTCCACCAGCACGGCGCCGATGCCGCGCAGGAACCGCCGCGGAATCAACTGGCCCGCAAACTCGCGCTTGGCGACAAAGGCATACCGGAACCGCGGCGGCAGCACCGCCGCGAGCACGATGCCGTCGAGATAGCTCGTGTGATTTGCCGCCAGCACGCACGGCGCCGCCGGCAGGTTTTCGATGCCGTGGCACGCCACGGGTACGCGCACCAGCCAAAGAAAAAGACGCGCCGCGTAGTGGATGAGCGGCCGGCACCACTCCGGTCTGGCGACGAGCGCCACCGCGAGCCAGGTCGAGCGGCGCGAGCAGCGAAAACCACGCCGAGCGCATAGCAGCCGTACAGCACCTCCGTCACAGCCCGCGCAATGCGCTTCGCCTGCGGCGACGTCGCCGCCCACAGCAGGCGCGTCACCTGCCACCATACCGGCATGGGCCGCGCCGCGCGGCCGCCGCGCTCGTAGAACTCGCGGCTGGCCGCGCGCCGGATCTTGCCGCTCGAAGTCTTGAGCACCGTGTGCGGCGGCGCCAGCACCACATCGTCCACCGGCATGCCGATGACATCCACCGCGCATTTCGTTGATCCTGTGCCGCAACTTCTCGCGCACGTCCTCTCCGGTTTCGCGCGTCTCCGCCAGCACCACCAGGCGTTCGGTGCCGGAAGCCGGGATCGGCGCTGCCGAACACCGCGACGCAACCCTTGCGAACGCCGGGAATGTCGCCAACCGCCTGCTCGAGATCGTACGGATAAATATTGCGGCCGCCGCGGATGATCATGTCCTTGACGCGCCCGCTGAGGTAGATCTCGCCGTCGACGAGATAGGCGTAATCGCCGCTGTCGAGCCAGTCGCCGTCGAAACAAGCTTGCGCGTCTCCTCGGGATTGCGGTAATACCCGCTCGTCGCGGACGGCCCCTTGAACTCGCAGCCGCCCCTCCTGACGCTCGCCGACCTCGAAGCCGGTCGCATCGACCACCCGCACCTGGTGCCCGGGCAACGGCACGCCGCACGCCACCATGCGCAACGCGTCGCGCTCGTCGTCGCGCGCCGGCATGCGCCTGCCGCGAAGCCATGAACGGATCGCGCTTGATGCGGTCGATCAGCGGCCCGCGTCCCGGCGGCGGAAGGCGAGCCCGACCGAGCATTCGGCCAAGCCCATAGACCGGCGCGATCGCTTCCGCGCGCAGGCCGTATTTTGCGAAGCGGTCGCGAAACGCGGTAATCGTGTCGGGGCTCACCGGCTCGGCGCCGTTGAACGCGTAGCGCCACGAACTCAGATCGAGCCCCTCGATGTCGCCGTCCTCGATCTTGCGCAGGCACAGCTCGTAGGCAAAATTCGGCGCCGCGGAAAGCGTGCCGCGATGGCGGTGAATGGCCCACAGCCAGCGCTGCGGGCGCGACAGGAATGCCAGCGGCGACATGATCACCAGCGGAAAGCCGATGTAGAGGCTGCCCAGCCAGGCGCCGATCAATCCCATGTCGTGGTAAAGCGGCAGCCAGCTCACGAACACGTCGCTGTTGCGTCGGCACCGCACCACCTGGCCCATTGCGCGTATGTTGGCGAGCAGGTTGGCGTGGGTGAGCACCACGCCCTTGGGGTTGCCGGTGCTGCCGGAGGTGTATTGCAGGAACGCGATATCGTGCGCGCTGATGCGCGGGTGCAATTCCAGTTTCGCGGCCCGGCGCGAATTCGGCCGGCGTCATCACGCTGCGCAGCGACGGAACCTGCGAGCGCAGCAGCATGCGCCACCGGCTTCGCTTCCGGCACGGTGATCATCATCGTCACCGCGCGTTGGCGAGAATCCCGGCATGGCGGCGCATGTGGTCTTCGAGCTGCGCGAGCCGCAACGGCGGATAGATCGGCACCGGGATTCCGCCGGCGATCAGGATGCCGTAGAAGCTGAAGAAATAATCGCGGCCGGTCGGCAGCATGATCGCCACGCCTTGGGCGGGCTCGAGCCCGCCTTCGACCAGCGCGGCAGCCACCGCTTCCGCGCCGGCCCTGAGCTCGGCATAGCTCAGCTCGTGTTCGCGTTCATCCTCGTCGTAGAGGTGAATCTGCACTTGATCGGGATGTCGCGCGACGTGCCAATCGAGCACTTCGCGCAGCGTCGCGGCGTCCTCCGGCAGGGCCGAATCCGTGGCGAGCGCTATCGTGCGCACGGCTTTTTCCACCACCGCGGCCGGCGCGTGCGCCAGGAGCAGGATGCGCAACAGATCGCGCGGCGTCTCGACGCTGGTGAGCGCACGCTCCGGCATGCTGACGCCGAACGCACGCTCGGCGCGCAGCAGCAACTCAACGCGCCCCAGACTGTCGATGCCGAGATCGCGTTCGAGCGAACTGTCGAGCGTCACCGTAATCCGCCGGCCCGGGCGGGCCTCGTTGAGAAACTGCCCGATCAGGTCGAGCAGGCGGACCGCCGATTCATCGGCGGACGGGGAACGATGCGATTGTTCGGGCGTCATGCCCGGCATTGTAACGCCCCGATGGAACGCCGCAGCGGGCAGTTCCGGCGAAATTATTACGCCTTGATATGCTGCCGGAATTGCTGACGCATATCGCCGCCCGCAAAAAAACGGCAGCGCCTGCCCGTCCTGCGACAGTAAGCGCTGCCGGATTATGTGTGGGATTATTTCACGCTGGCGATATCGAACACTTCGTGCACGTCGGAGTCGATATGCGTGCCAGGCGCGCCCCCGGACGCGGCGTCGCCGCTCACCAGATGAAACTTGCCGCCAATGATATCGCCAGCGAGCCCGTGGCGCGGGAATGTCATCGAGGGCAGGGACGTCCAGTGGTTGGTGGCCGGATCATAAGCCTCGACCGCGCGGAACGTTCTTTGCCACTTGTCGGTGCGTTGCTCGCCGCCCGCGACGTAGATTTTCCCGTTGTAGGTGCCCCATGCGCTGGCGCTGCGCGCGGTGGGCATCGGCGCCTTGAGGTCGCCCCACTGGTCGGTCGCCGGGTCGTAGACCTCGACGATGTCGGTGTTGCTCGCGCGGGTGATGAAGGCAGCGCCGAGGCGTCCGGCGATGATATAAACCTTGTTGTTCACCACGCCGACCGCCGCGTGATTGCGCGGGGTGGGCAAGGAACTGCGGGTTTCCCAGGTGTTGGTTGCCGGATCGTAGACCTCATTCGCGCTCAGCGAGCGGTGAGGTTTCGCGGGATGGACCACGGTTTCCTTCGAACCCGGATGGAGGCCTGCGCCGCCGATCACGTAGATCTTGCCGTTGACCACCGCGGCGTTCGCAGAGCCGCGCTTGGTCGGCACCGGCGCCAGCGCCTTCCAGCTGTCATTGGCCGGATCGTATTCCCATGCGTTGTCCATCGGCTGCCAGGCGGACGGTCCGGCATCGGGATACTTGAAGCCGCCGAAAACGTAGATCTTGCCGTTCAATGCCGCCAGCGCAAGATGGTGCGATGCAAGCGGCATGTTCTTTTTCTTCGTCCATTTGTCGCTGGCCGTATCGTATTCATAGACAAGGCCCTTGGGCTTCCAGCCCGGCGCGAGCCCGCCGAATACGTAAAGCTTGTCGCCCGAGCCGATACCGTAGAGCTCCTCGGAGGGCTCGGGAAACGGCGCGAGTTTTCCCCATTTCTGGGCGTAAGCGCCTGGGGCCAGCATTATGGTGACAAACAGCGCCGCGGCAGCGGCACGCAGGAATTTACTCAGCAGCAATGACATGGCACTCCCCCTTTTTGACCGGTTTGTCGTACTCGGATCGCTTTTCCGGCATCCCTGTTCTGGTAAGGCTGGCCGGAACGCTGCTCATCCTACGCTTTCCCCGGCGGACTGCAAAGCGATGCCGTCCCGGTATTCCAGAAACCACGGATCGGCATGACCGGAGTCAGGCAACGATGCCGCAGAACCGCAATACCGTGTCCAGGTAAGCGGCGAAGCTGCTGAAACCGTGATCGCCGCCCTCGATCACGATTTGCTGCGCACCCCGGTATTTTTCGACCGCCTGCCGGTAATCGAGCACCTCGTCCCCCGTCTGCACCATGAGCAGGTAGCGTTCCGGTGTGATCGAGGGCACTTCGAGTTCGCGCAATTCGGCGAGATGCCGGTCGGTTAACTCGTATTGCTCACCGGTGTAGAGGTTTTTCTGCGGGCCGAGGTAATCGTGCAGCAATTCATATGGGCGCACCGCGGGATTGACCAGCACGGCCTTCAGCCGGTATTTCTCGGCAAGCCAGGTTGCGTAGAAACCGCCGAGCGAGCTGCCGACCAGCGCGGCCGCACGCGGCGATCCTGCGATCAGCGCTTCGAGCTGGGCCATGGCCTGTCGCGGACGGTGCGCCAGATCGGGACAGGCGTAATCGGCACCCAGCCCCAGCCGCACCATGCGCTCATGCAGCAGTCCGGCCTTGAACGAGCGCGCCGAACTGTTGAAGCCGTGAATGTAAATCAGCATGCGGCGCGAGCGTGAACGACCGCTAGCCGATCGTCGCCGCCAGCCTGAGCAGCATCTCGTCCGCGCCGCGGCGCGCGATCAGCGACAGCCCGAGCGGACAGCCGTCGAGCTTGCCCAAAGGAAGATTAACCTGGGGCAGCCGCGCCAGCCCGGCGATGCACAGCAGGCCCATCGCGCGGCCACGGAAGTCGTCGAGCTCGGCGGGCGGCGTATTCCTGAGCGGCGCAATACCGGGTACGGTCGGCAGCATCAGCACGGCGTCGCCGGCGAGCAGCGCATCCATGCGGCGCGCGATGTCTTCCCGCTTTTCCCTAGCCGATACGACGTCCTTCGCATCGATGGTCGATGTCCACTGCATGCGTTCTTTGACGCCGGGCCCGAAATCGGGCTTCGCGCGTGTCACCCATTCGCCGTGCTGCGCCCAGATTTCCGCGCCCTGCAGCAGGCGGAACACCTGGAACCACTGCGGCAGACCGTCCGCGCTGACCGTGACCGGTTCGGCCCGGCCGAGCAACGCACTGATGCGGTCCATGGCCGGCTGCAGCGCGTGGGTGATGGCATCGCCCGCGAGCGCGAAGGCATCGCGCGCCAGCAACAACCGGCCGGGTTGGGGAGGCGGAGCGGCGCCGAGCAGCACTTGCCCGACACGCGCGAGCAACGCCGGATCGCGCGCGAACCAGCCGCAGGTGTCGAAGCTCGCCGCGAGCGGGCACGCGCCATCCAGCGATATGCGCCCGTGCGTCGGCCGTATGCCGTAAATGCCGCAAAAGCTCGCCGGCGCGCGCACCGAGCCGCCGGTGTCGGTGCCGATCGCGAAATCGCACAACCCGCCGGCGACCGCCGCGGCCGAACCGCTGGACGAGCCGCCCGGGATGCGGCCGGGCGCATTGACGTTGACCGGCGTGCCGTAATGCGCGTTCTCGCCGTTGAGGCTGAACGCCAGTTCGTCGGTGTGGGTCTTGCCGATCACGTCGGCGCCGGCGTCGAGCAGTTGTTGCACCACCGCTGCCGTGCTGCGCGCGGCCTCGTGCGTCGCCAGCCACGCGGGGCTGCCGAAGCCGGTCTTGTGGCCGGCGATGTCGTAAAGATCCTTGACGCCGAAAGTAAGTCCGGCGAGCGGACCGCGGCCGGAGCCCTTCAGTGCGGCGTGGGTGTGCGCGCAAAAAGCGCCGAGCGGATCGTTGGGAAAATTGTGAATCACTTTTGAGCGAGCGCTTTCAGCAATTTGTCGTGAATGCCGCCGAAGCCGCCATTGCTCATGATCAGCACGTGGTCGCCGGCGCGCGTGGCGGCAACGATCTGCTGCAGCAGCCGGTCGAAGTCGTCGCACACCGCGGCCTTGGCGCCGAGCGGGGCAAGCACCGCTTTCGCATCCCAGGCGAGGCCCGCGCTGTAGCAGAACACCCGGTCCGCGGCGGCGAGGCTCGCTGCGAGCCGCTCGTTCATCACGCCCTGCTTCATGGTGTTGGAGCGCGGCTCGAGCACTGCAATAATCCGCGCGCCGTTGACCCTGGCGCGCAGTCCCGCGAGCGTGGTCTCGATCGCAGTCGGGTGATGCGCGAAATCGTCGTAGACCGTGACGCCGTTGACCACGCCCTTCACTTCCATGCGGCGCCTGACGTTTTTGAACTGCGCCAGCGCCTCGATCGCCACCGCCGGCGGCACGCCGCCGTGACGCGCGGCGGCGATTGCGGCCAGCGCGTTGAGCTGGTTATGCACGCCGAGCAGATCCCACTTGAGGCGCCCCTGTTTATTACCTTGCCACAACACATCGAAAGCGCCGGATGCATCCTGCGCTCCGGCCTGCCAGCCGGAGGCCAGCGCAAAACGCTCGAGCGGCGTCCAGCAACCGCGTGCGAGCACGCGCTCGAGGTTCCGGTCGGCGCCGTTGGTGACGATCAAGCCATTGGCCGGGATGGTGCGCACCAGATGATGGAACTGGGTTTCGATCGCGGCGAGGTCGGGAAAAATATCGGCGTGATCGAATTCGAGATTGTTGAGCACCGCGGTGCGCGGCCGGTAGTGCACGAACTTGGAGCGCTTGTCGAAGAATGCGGTGTCGTACTCGTCGGCCTCGATGGCGAAGAACGGCGTATCGGACAAGCGGGCCGAGACGCCGAAATTCTCCGGCACGCCGCCGACCAGGAAACCGGGCCTGAGCCCGCCGTACTCGAGGATCCACGCCAGCATCGACGTGGTGGTGGTTTTGCCGTGGGTGCCCGCGACCGCCAGCACCCATTTTCCCCGCAGCACGTTCTCGGCCAGCCACTGCGGCCCCGAAACGTACGGCAGCCCGCGGCTCAGGATTTCTTCCATCAGCGGGTTGCCGCGCGTCACCACGTTGCCGATCACGAACAGATCGGGCCCGAGCTTCACCTGTTCCGGTGCATAGCCTTCGATCAACTCGATGCCTTGCGCCGCGAGCTGGGTGCTCATCGGCGGATAGACGCTGGCGTCGCAACCGGTCACCTTGTGGCCGGCCTGGCGCGCGATCGCCGCGATGCCGCCCATGAACGTGCCGCAGATGCCGAGAATGTGGATATGCATTAAAGCAACCTGACCGCGAAGATCACAGAGAAAACCAGTCTAAAAGCACCGCCGAGAATGATGCGTAGTCCGTTGTTTTATATACATTATTTAACAATGCTCGGTGGCTGCCACGCCCGTCAAAACCGCCCCCGTATGATCACGTTGGGCGCGATCCTGCGGTCGAGATCCTGGTAGTAGCGGCGCTGGATGAAACCGTCGAGCTCGCCCTGGCTGATATTGCCGTCCTTGTCCGCGGCGTGAAAACGCTGGTCGAACCGCGCGGAAAGTCGCCATCCGCATCATGTTCTGCCAGTCCGAAAAAACGAATCTGCACTATATCATCACCTCCGGCAACGACGCCGAGCGCGTGCCGGGTGATGGCGGATTGTCGGCGGCGTGATAAGTGAAGACCGGCGAGAACTTGGTTTCCCCAGTCTGGTTGTCGCCGGCGGCGTGGAACAGGCGGCAGTGGAAAAACAACACGTCGCCCTGATCGAGCTCGACGGCTTGCCTGTTACGCAACAGCTCGCGATTCTCGTCGAGATCGGCGCGCAAAAAGAGTTTTTCGTCGAGCAGCTCGCGCCGGAACGTCATGGTGTGCGTGCCCGGCAGCACCAGCAAACAGCCGTTACCGGCATGTTCGCGCCCGAGCGCGAGCCACACGGAAACCAGCTCGGCTCTGGCGAACGACCAGTAACGCACGTCCTGGTGCCAACGGGTCTCGCTGGAGAAACCCGGATTCTTGGTCATCACGCAATTGTGATGCGCCTGCGACAACACGACCTGCGGCCCGAGCAGTTGCTTCAGGCGCTCGCCGAGCACAGGCGAACGCGCCCAATCCCTGAACAGCTCGTCGCGCGCATAAGCCTGCAGCAACCGTCGCACCGTCTGACCGCCCGGCGCCGCACGCGAGGCGGGCGCGCCCGGGTAGCCGACGTCGGCCTCGTATTCCACCGGCGGCACGGCGCGCGCGAGGTGATCCGCGGCAAGCGCCTTCATCCGCCCGCACAGCGCCGGGTCGGCGAGCCGGCGCGCGACGAGATAGCCGCGCTCTTCGAACTGCCGGATGTCCTCCGGCGGAAAGCGGGACGCGGAAAGGGTCATGAACGGATCATGCGACGATGCTACTGGCCTGTGCCGGAAATGCTACTGCGGGCCAGCGCGGTCAGCGGTCATAGGCAAGATACGGGGCGAGCCAGCGCTCCGCCTCGGCGAGCGTCATGCCCTTGCGGCGCGCGTAATCCTCGACCTGATCCCTGCCGAGCTTGCCGACCGCGAAGTAACGCGACTCGGGATGCGCGAGATAAAAGCCGCTCACCGAAGCCGCCGGATACATCGCGTAGGACTCGGTGAGCGTGATGCCGACCGCTTCGGCATTGAGCATCCTGAAGAGCGGGCCTTTCTCGGTATGTTCCGGGCATGCCGGGTAACCGGGCGCCGGCCGGATGCCGCGGTACTTCTCGGCGATCAGCGCGTCGTTGTCGAGCGCCTCGTCCCTGGCATAGCCCCAGAACTCCTTGCGCACGCGCTTGTGCAGCAGTTCGGTGAACGCCTCGGCCAGCCGGTCGGCCAGCGCTTTCAGCATGATCGCGTTGTAGTCGTCGTGCTTCGCCTCGAATTCCTTGACGCGCTTCTCGATGCCGACGCCCGCGGTGACGGCGAACGCGCCGATGTAGTCCCTGATGCCGGTGTCCTTCGGGGCGACAAAATCGCCAAGGCACAGGTTGGGATTGCCGGCCGGCTTGACGTTCTGCTGGCGCAGGTTATGCCACGTCATCAGCACGCGGTCGCGCTTCTCGTCGGCGTAGATCTCGATGTCGTCGCCGCCGCTGACGCTGTTGGCGGGAAACAGTCCGAATACCGCGTTGGCGGTAAGCCACCTGCCCTCGACGATTTTCTTCAGCATGGCCTTGGCATCGGCCAGCACCTTGCGCGCTTCGACGCCTACGACCGCGTCGTCGAGAATCTTCGGATACGAACCCGCGAGATCCCAGGTCTGGAAGAACGGGCCCCAGTCGATGCACTCCGCAATCTCGGCGAGATCGTAGTTCTTCAGTTGTCGCAGGCCCAGGAATGCAGGCTGCGGCGGCGCGTAGGCTGTCCAGTCGGTCTTGAAGTGATTCGCGCGCGCCTGTTCGAGCGCAATCAGTTCGGGGCCCTTCTTGCCCGCGTGCTGCGCGCGGATCTTGCCGTAATCCGCGCCGACCTCGTCGAGATACTTGCGCCGCGCCGTTTCGTCGTCGGCGAGCAGGTTGCTGCACACCGTCACGCTGCGCGAAGCGTCCGGCACCCACACGGTCGGGCCGTTGGTGTATCCCGGTGCGACCTTCACCGCGGTGTGCGTGCGCGAAGTCGTGGCGCCGCCGATCAGCAGGGGCAGCGTGAACCCCTGGCGCTGCATTTCGCGCGCGACATGCGCCATTTCCTCGAGCGAGGGCGTGATCAGCCCCGACAGGCCGATGATGTCGCATTTCTCCTCGCGCGCGGTGTCGAGAATCTTCTGGCACGGCACCATCACGCCCATGTTGACGACCGCGTAGTTGTTGCACTGGAGCACGACCGACACGATGTTCTTGCCGATGTCGTGCACGTCGCCCTTGACCGTGGCGATCACGATCTTGCCCTTGGGTTTGGAATCGCCCAGCCTCGCCTTCTCGGCCTCGATGTACGGGATGAGATGGGCGACCGCCTGTTTCATCACGCGCGCCGACTTCACCACCTGCGGCAGGAACATCTTGCCCGCGCCGAACAGGTCGCCGACGATGTTCATGCCGTCCATCAGCGGGCCTTCGATCACGTGGATCGGGCGCCCGCCCTGCTTTTCCATTTTCTGGCGCGCTTCTTCGGTGTCCTCGACGATCCACTGCGTAATGCCCTGCACCAGTGCGTGCGAGAGCCGTTTCTCGACCGGGTCGTTGCGCCATTCGAGGTTCTGTTCCTGCTTTGCGCCGCCGGCCTTGAGCGTGCCGGCGAACTCGATCATGCGCTCCGTCGCATCCGGCCGGCGGTTGAGCACGACATCCTCTGCCCGTTCGCGCAGTTCCGGATCGAGCTCGTCGTAGACGCCGACCATGCCCGCGTTGACGATGCCCATCGTCATGCCGGCCTTGATCGCGTGGTAGAGGAACACGGTGTGGATCGCCTCGCGCGCGGGATCGTTGCCGCGGAACGAGAAGCTCACGTTCGACACACCGCCGCTCACCTTGGCGTACGGAAGGTTCTGGCGGATCCAGCGCGTGGCCTCGATGAAGTCCACCGCATAGTTGTTGTGCTCCTCGATGCCGGTGGCGATCGCGAAGATGTTCGGGTCGAAGATGATGTCTTCCGGCGGGAAACCGACCTCGCGCGTCAGCAGCTCGTAGGCGCGCTTGCAGATCTCGGTCTTGCGCTGGTAGGTATCGGCCTGGCCCTGCTCGTCGAAAGCCATCACGATCACCGCCGCGCCGTAGCGCCGGCACAGCCGGGCCTGGCGCAGGAACTCGGCCTCGCCTTCTTTCATGCTGATCGAGTTGACGACCGGCTTGCCCTGCACGCACTTCAGCCCCGCCTCGATCACCTCCCACTTCGAGGAGTCGATCATGATCGGCACGCGCGCGATGTCCGGCTCGGTGGCGATGAGATTCAGGAAGCGTGTCATCGCCGCCTTCGAGTCGAGCATGGCTTCGTCCATGTTGACGTCGATCATCTGCGCGCCGTTCTCGACCTGCTGCCGCGCCACGGCCAGCGCCTCGTCGTACTGCTCGTTCAGGATCAGCCGCGCGAAGACTTTGGAGCCGGTCACGTTGGTGCGCTCGCCGACGTTCACGAACAGCGACGCGTCGTCGATGTTCATCGGCTCCAGTCCCGGAGAGCCGCAGCTTGTGATCGGCCGGCGGCACCTTGCGCGGCGGCAAAGGCTTTACTGCCTGCGCGATCGCGCGGATGTGCTCGGGCGTCGTGCCGCAGCAGCCGCCGGCGACGTTCACGAACCCTTCCCTGGCAAATTCCCCGAGCAGAGACGAGGTGATGTCCGGCGTCTCGTCGAAGCCGGTGTCGCTCATCGGATTCGGCAGGCCGGCGTTCGGGTAGACGCAGATGTACGCGTCGCAGACCTGCGACAGCTCCTCGATATACGGCCGCATCAGCGCCGCGCCCAGCGCGCAATTGAGGCCGATGGTGATCGGCCTGGCATGCCGCACCGAGTTCCAGAACGCCTCCACCGTCTGTCCCGACAGGATGCGGCCGGAGGCGTCGGTCACGGTGCCGGAGATCATGACCGGCAGGCGCTCATTTCCGTCCTTCGCGCTTTCCTCGAAGAACTGGTCGATCGCGAACAGCGCCGCCTTGGCGTTCAGCGTGTCGAAGATCGTCTCGACCAGGAACAGATCGACGCCGCCCTCGGCCAGTCCGCGCGCCTGCTCCAGATAGGCTGCGACCAGTTCATCGAAGGTGACATTGCGCGCGGCCGGATCGTTGACGTCGGGCGAAATGGATGCGGTCTTGGGTGTCGGTCCCAGCGCGCCCGCGACAAAACGCGGCCGCTCCGGCGTCGCATGCTTCGCACAGGCGGCCTGCGCGATCCGGGCCGCCGCCACATTCATCTCATGGACCAGGTGCTCCATGTGATAGTCGGACTGCGCAACCCGGGTGGCGCCGAAAGTATTGGTCTCGATGATGTCCGAGCCGGCGGCCAGGTACTGTTCGTGGATCTCCTGGATCACCTGTGGCTGCGTCAAAACCAGCAGCTCGTTGTTGCCCTTGACGTCGTGCGCGAAATCCCGGAAACGGTCGCCCCGATAAGCCGCCTCGTCCAGCTTGTAGCGCTGGATCATCGTGCCCATCGCGCCGTCGAGGACCAGAATGCGCTCCCTGAGAGCCGATTCGAGTTGGGCTATGCGTTTCTGGTTCATGGATGCGTGCCCGGAAGAAAACCGTGATCAAAAAGGTGCTGATTTTAACACGCGGTCTACGCCGGAACCGCGCAAGCTGGCGGTCTGCACGGGATTCCGCCTATAATTTGCTTCCCCGGTCGCAGCGAGCCGTGAAATGAAACACCTCGAACCCAAGGAAGCGCACGAGTTTCTCAAGAAGAATCCGGATGCCGTTTTCATCGACTGCCGCAGCGAGATGGAATATCTGTTCGTCGGCCACCCGGTGGGGAGCATTCTCGTGCCCTGGAACGACGGCCCGAACTGGGACATCAATCCCGACTTTGTCGCGCACGTCAAAAAGGCGACCAGCGTCAACCGCCCCGTCGTGCTGATCTGCCGCAGCGGCAATCGCTCGATCGATGCCGGCCACGCGCTGGAAGAAGCGGGCTTCACCAAGGTCCACAACGTGCTGCACGGCTTCGAAGGCGAGCTCGACGAAAACCACCGCCGCAACTCCAAAACCGGCTGGCGGTTTGAAGGGCTGCCCTGGGAGCAGTGCTGACAGGCCGGATCCGGGATTCAGCACGACCCCCGGCTTTCGACCTTCTCCGAATTCCGAATCCTGCGTCCTGAACCCTGAACCGGGTCGCACAAGGCACGCGCCGTCGCGACCATGTTCCCGAGCGCTACTTCGAGCTCCTCCCAGCGGCGCGTCTTCGCGCCGCGGTCCGATGCGCGGGAAACCGAGGTTGTGGATCAAGGCCATGCTGCAATGCTCCGCATTTGTATCAGTCGATGATGGGGCACCTCAGGTCACAAATCAAACTCATATTTTTTGACGTAATCATTAATTCAATTCATAATTAAAACCATTTCAGAAAGGATTGCACTTGCTCGAATTGAGGCATCTGCGCACCCTCATCGCGCTTGCCGAAGCCGGCAATATCTCGGTCGCCGCCAGGCGCGTGCATCTCACACAATCGGCGCTCTCGCATCAGCTCAAAGTGCTCGAAGACCATTACGACGCCACGTTGTTCGAGAGAAAAAGCAACCCGCTGCGCTTTTCTCCTGCCGGCCACCGCCTGCTCCAGCTCGCGCGCGACATCACGGGCACCATTTCCGCCGCCGACAGCGACATTGCGCGCATCGTCGGCGGCAAAGCGGGTGCGCTGCGTGTTGCCGTGGAATGCCATACCTGCTTCGACTGGCTGATGCCGTCGATGGATGCTTTCCGCGAAAAATGGCCGGACGTCGAACTGGACCTGGTCTCCGGCTTTCACCCCGATCCGGCGGGACTGCTGGAGGACAACCGCGCGGACTTCGTGATCGTGTCGGAACCGGCGCCGCGCAAGGGCATCGCCTACCACCCGCTGTTCCGCTTCGAAATTTTTGCGCTGCTCGCAAAGAACCACCCGCTCGGCGGCAAGGTATGGCTGGAGCCGGAGGATTTCGCCAGGAACACCCTGATCACCTACCCGGTGCCGGAACACATGATCGACGTGATCCGCCAGCGTCTGGAACCTGCGGGCATCCATCCGGAGAGGCGCACTGTGGAACTGACCGTCGCCATCCTGCAGCTGGTGGCGAGCCGACGCGGGCTGGCCGCGCTGCCGGGCTGGGCCGTACACAGCTATATCGAGCGCGGCTACGTGATCGCCAAACGCGTCGGGAAAAGCGGGTTGTGGAGCGGGCTCTACGCGGCGACCACTTCGGCCGCCGCGCAGCTTCCGTATATCAGGGATTTTCTGGCAACCGTGAAGCGCGTGAGCTTTGCGACGCTGCCTGAAATCCTGCCGTTGAAAAAATGATTCGCCACAGAACTGTATTTTGCATTTGAACCCGCGAGCCCTTTCATGCCTCGTGTCGACATCGCCGCATCCCAGGGAGAACAGGCCTTGAACGAAAATGGTCAGCAGACGCCCTGGTACCGTCAGGCTGCAGCGGTCATACCCAGGCATGTGTATCTCAAAAGTGTCGGAACGACGCTTTTCATCGGCCTGTTTTTTGGTGCTTATTTCTATTTGCTCAAGGTCCCGGCCTACCCAACCACGGTGATGCCCATCACCTTGCCGGATCGCCTGATCGCTTTTCAACCCCTGGCCTTGTCCATATATATTTCATTGTGGGTCTATGTTTCCCTGCCCCCGGCATTGCTGGCAACGCGGCGCGAGCTGTATGGCTATGGCATGGCCATGGCCGCGACGTGCCTTGCAGGCTTGATCGTCTTTTACTTCTGGCCCACGGCGGTACCCGCAGCCAATATCGACTGGGCTCAGTATCCCGATGTGAACTTCCTTAAAAGCATGGATGCCTCGGGCAATGCCTGCCCTTCGCTTCACGTCGCCACCGCCGTTTTTTCGGGCATCTGGTTACATCACTTGCTGCGCCGCTTTGGCGCGCCGCTGTGGATACTCACCTTCAATTGGGCGTGGTGTATCGGCATCGTATATTCCGCCCTGGCCACACGCCAGCATGTGGCGGTGGATGTGTTGGCCGGTCTCGCGCTGGGGGTGCTGGCCGCCTATCTGTCATTGCGACATCGCGTCGCCGCGGGCGTAAACGGCAAAGTCCGCCACCGATCTGGTTGATCCAGACTGACCACTGGAATTTGCTAATATCTTCCTTTACTTGCGATTCGCTTACTGTTCTTTGAAACCACTCTGGCTCTCCCATTTCACCGCGACCAGCAGCATCGGTCGCGGCCTCGACCAGACTCTGGCGGCGCTGCGCCAGCGCCGCTCCGGGCTGGCGCCGTGCGCGTTTGATACGGTGGATCTGGCGACTTTCGTTGGCGAGGTGGCAGGGGTGGATGCGGTGCAGCTCCCCGCGCACCTGGCCGAGTTTGATTGCCGCAACAACCGGCTCGCGTTGCTGGGACTGATGCAGGATGGCTTTGACGGGGCGGTGCGCGCGGCCATCGCAAAATACGGCGCGCAGCGCATTGGTGTGTTCCTCGGAACCAGCACTGCCGGCATTTTGCAGACCGAGCTGGCCTACCGGCGACGCGACCCGGTGACCGGCGCACTCCCCGCCGATTTTATTTACCGCACCACGCACAATACTTTTTCCGTCGCGGATTTCACGCGCCATTATTTTGGCCTGACCGGTCCGGCGGTCGTCGTGTCATCGGCGTGTTCGTCCAGCGCCAAGGTATTTGGATCGGCACGACGCATGATGGCGGCGGGACTCATAGACGCGGCCTTGGTAGGAGGCGTGGATTCGCTGTGTCTGACGACGCTTTATGGCTTCAACTCGCTGGGCCTGATTTCGGAACAGGCCTGCCGCCCATTCGATGCGCAACGCAACGGGATCTCGATTGGCGAAGCGGCTGCCTTTGCGCTGCTGGAACGCGCGCCGGAACACCTGGATGCGGATGCCGTGCTGCTGCTCGGGATAGGCGAATCCAGCGATGCCTATCACATGTCATCGCCGCATCCGGACGGCCTGGGTGCACGCATGGCCATGCAGGATGCGCTGAAAATGGCGGGTTTGAAGCCATCTGAAATCGACTATATCAACCTGCACGGCACCGCCACCCAAAGCAACGATGCGGCGGAGTGCAAGGCAGTTCAATCTGTATTCGGTTCGGGCACGCCGTGCAGCTCCACCAAAGGCGCGACCGGCCACGCCCTGGGCGCTGCCGGTGGCGTGGAAGCGGTGATTTGCGCGCTGGTGCTGCAACACGGCTTGCTGCCCGCCGGGCTGAACACCCGGCAACTCGACCCGGCGCTGGATCTCGATTATCTGCTGGACAATCGCGAGCAGCCGGCGGCACACGTGCTCAGCAACTCATTTGGATTCGGCGGCACCAATTGCAGCCTGATTTTTGCCCGCGCGGATTAGATCCATGGACACGCTCACCGCATACATCGAAGGCATCGGCCTGCTCGGCCCGGGTTTGACCGGCTGGCCGGGCAGTCAGGCCGTCCTCAGCGGGCAGCAGCCCTATCAACCACACAAGACCGTGCTGCCGCCGCCCGCGTTGCTGCCATCGGCAGAACGCCGGCGCAGCGGCGCGATTATCAAACTCACGCTGGCGACCGGGCTGGAAGCCATCGCCGCAGCCGGGCTCGATGCTGCCAGCCTCCCCAGCGTGTTTTCCTCGTCTGGCGGCGATGGGGAGAACTGTCACGCGATCTGTGAAATGCTCGCCTCGGATGACCGGCAAATCTCCCCGACCCGCTTTCATAATTCCGTGCATAACGCTGCCGCCGGATACTGGGGGATCGCCACCGGCGCGATGACCGCATCATCGGTGTTGAGCGCGTTTGACGCCAGCTTCGGCGCGGGTCTGCTGGAAGCGCTAACCCAGACCGTGGTAGATAACACACGCACCGTTTTGATGGCGTGCGACACCGCTTACCCGGAGCCGCTGTACAGCGCCCGCCCCATTCCCGATGCGTTTGGCATCGCACTGGTGCTGACGCCGCAACGCGGCGCACTGGCATTGGCGAAAATCTCCGTCAGCCTGACAGACGCCAGCGCGGATCAGCTCGGCGATGCCGCCCTTGAAAGCCTGCGATTCGCCATCCCCGCAGCGCGTGGACTGCCGCTGTTGCAAGGTATCGCATTGCGGCAAGACAAACGCGTGGTGCTGGATTACCTCGACAGCACGCGTCTCGCCGTGGAAATCGCGCCATGCAAAAGCTAGACCACGCCTGGATTGCCCGCCACATTCCGCATCAGGGCAGCATGTGCCTGCTGGATTGTGTTGAGGCATGGGATCGGCAGCGCATCCAGTGCCGTGCGAGCAGCCACCGCGCCGCTGACAACCCGTTGCGCGCTTACGGCCGGCTGGGTGCCGCCTGCGGTATCGAATACGCGGCGCAGGCCATGGCCGTGCACGGCGCCTTGCTGGCGCCACCAGACAGCACCGGCGCACGGGTCGGTTATCTGGTCAGCGCGCGCGGCACACAGTTGCATGTGGCACGGCTGGACGACATCACCGCCGATCTGCTGGTGGAAGCCACCTGTATCACGCGCAGCGAAAACAATATTCTTTATCAGTTCAGTGTCAGCGCGGCGGGGCGCCTGCTGCTGGATGGACGCGCCGCAGTCGTGCTCGATGCTGACGTACTCACACCCATTCCAGGAGATGCGCCATGAAAAATGCCCTGGTCACCGGCGGCAGCGGCGGCATTGGCGCGGCCATCTGCCGCCGTCTTGCCGCCGATGGCTGCCATGTCTACATTCATGCCCATCGCGGACTGCAGGCCGCACAGACGCTGGCCGAAGCCATTTGTGCAGCCGGTGGCAGCGCGCAGGCGCTGGCATTTGACGTGACCGACAGCGCAGCGGCAGCCGAGGTGCTGACCCCTCTCGTCGAACACCAGCCGATCCAGATATTGGTCAACAATGCCGGCATCCATGACGATGTCGTGTTCCCCGGCATGCGCGCCGAGCAGTGGCACCGGGTGATCGACGTATCCGTTAACGGCTTCTTCAACGTCACCCAGCCGCTGATGATGCCGATGATCCGCAGCCGCTGGGGGCGCATCATCAATGTGTCTTCCATCGCCGCGCTGACCGGCAATGCCGGCCAGGTGAATTATTCCGCCGCCAAAGGGGCGCTGAATTCGGCAACCAAATCACTCGCACGGGAAATCGCCAGCCGCGGCATCACTGTCAACGCGGTTGCGCCCGGCATTATCGACACCCCGATGAGCGAATCCGCGTTCGATGCCCAGGAAATCGCGCGCCTGGTGCCGATGAAACGCGCCGGCACCCCCGACGAAGTTGCCGACCTGATCGGGTTTCTCGCCTCGACGCAGGCGGCCTATATCACCGGGCAGATTATTTCCATCAACGGCGGCATGATTTAACGATGAATACAATGACCTCCCCTGAAACAACGCCGGTGCATGCTCCGCACGCCCCGCTGACCGATTACTACCCGACAGAGCAGGACCGCCAAGCCTATCTACGCAGTATTTTTGACAACACCGCAGCGGATTACGACCGTATCGAGGCGATGCTGGCGTTAGGTACCGGTTCCCGCTATCGGCGCCAGGCGCTGATTCGCGGCGGTTTGCGAACGGGCATGAAGGTACTGGACGTCGGCGTGGGCACCGGCCTGGTCGCAGCTCAAGCCTGTATTTTGGCCGGCAACGCCGCGCTGGTCACCGGGGTCGATCCCAGTGCCGGCATGATGGCCGCCAGCAAATTACCCGACACGATGGTGTTGATCGAAGGCCGCGCCGAGTCTTTGCCTTTTCCTGACAATCATTTTGATTTTTTGAGCATGGGCTATGCGCTGCGCCATATCAGCGATCTGGTCGTCGCCTTTGCAGAGTTTGAGCGGGTTTTGAAGCCCGGCGGCCGTTTATGCATACTTGAAATTACCAAACCGCAAAGCCGTTTTGGGCGATGGCTGCTTAAAAGCTATATTCGCGGCGTGATACCGTTGCTGACGCGATTCGTTTCCAGGCAAAAAGAAACCGCGACGATCTGGCGTTATTTCTGGGATAGCATCGAAGCCTGTGTGCCCCCCGAACAAGTCATGGCCACACTAAGCGCTGCGCGGCTGACGCAGGTTAAACGCCATCTGGAACTCGGCGTGTTTTCGGAATATCAGGCGATCAAGGCCGGTCCTGGCCAGACTAAGTAGCCCATAATCCCAGACTTAAAATCGTCCCAGCGCGCGTCTTGCCAGCAAAACGGGCAAACGCAACACAAAGCCGACAAACAGGCGCGTGTGCATCCAGGTCAATAACACGTTGTCGCGCACGTAGCGGAAATGGGACACGCCGCCCTCATCCGCGCGGTAGTAGCGCACCGGGGCGGGCAGGTTGACCGGTCTGACCCCGCGCCAGCACAGGCGCACCACGGCCTCCGGGTCAAAATCGAAGTGGCGCATCCACGGCTGACTGCGCATCACCTGCCGCAACGGTTCAACCGGATACACGCGAAACCCGAACAACGAGTCGCCGATGCCCGCCCACAGCGTTTCCAGATTGGCCCACCAGTTGGATACGCGCCGCCCTTTCACGCGCAGGCCCGGCGCACTGGCATCGAATACCGGCACGCCCAATATCATTGCAGCCGGTTGTCTGGCGGATTCCGCCATGAACGCGGGAATGCGTTCGGGTGGATGCTGGCCATCCGAATCCATGGTTAATACGTGACTGAATCCCGCCGCTGCCGCCTGTTCCAGGCCGTGCAGCACCGCCGCGCCCTTGCCCTGGTTGCGCGGCAAGACGATCACGCGCAGGCCGGCGTCTTGCGCTGCCATTGCCAGCAAGCCCTCGGCGCTGCCGTCGGTGCTGCCATCTACCACCACCCATACCGGGGTCCAGTATTGGCGTGCCGCACGCACGGTTTCATAGACTTTGGCGCCTGGGTTATAGCTGGGGATGAGGACGAGATGCGTGGCCGAGGCAGCGCTCATGACGGCGAACGGGAAGTAAACCGGGGCGTACGGTCAGCCTGCGTGGGCAGGGAACCGGTCGGGTAAAATGCCGAGCCTTGTACCAACTCATGCGCAAAATAGTGTTCCAGTTCGGCCATGAAGCGCTGGGTATGCTGCGGTGGATCGAAGCGCCGTCCCAGGCGCGCCCGATAATGGATCGGCATGGGCGGTTTGCGGAACAGCGTCCAGCCTTTGCTCAGATACATCGAATCGGTTTCTATCAGTATCGTCTGCACCGGCACCGGCGCATGACGCGCGATCAGCCCGACACTGCCCTTGAGAGGATTGACCGGGTTCACGGTGGTGCGGGTACCTTCCGGAAATAGCAACAGATGGCTGCCGCAGTCAAAATCCCGGATGGCCAGCCGCACCATGCGCCGCACCGGTTCATTGCGGATGTAGCGCGCCAGCCGGGCACCCGCACCGAGAAAAATATTGTTCATCAGCTCGGCCTTAAGCACGCAGGCGACATTCGGCAAGCGTGAAATCACCATCACCGCATCCAGCAGGCACGGATGATTGGGCGCAATGATCAGCGAAGGTTCATCGCGCAGAGCATCCAGAGCCTCGAGGTCAAAACTGCACCGGCGCGACGCGCTGAGACTGGCCAGATAAAGTCGAAATGCCGCCATGATGACGTAACGCCCCAGCGCCCGTCCCCGGCGTTCGGACAGCAGCGGGTACATAATCAGCGCAATCGGCGTCCATGCCAGGCACAGTATTCCCAGCCAGGCCAGGCCGAGATACAGCACCAGATAATCGTAGCCATTCAGCAACACACGCAATGCGGCGCGCATGATCAGTCCGGCTGGCCCGACATGAACGGATGCGCGGCAGTGGCCTCAATTTCCAGCAGCAGATCCTGGCGGCACACGTCAGCGTGCAGATAGACCGCCTTGAGCGCGTCGCCCACGAAGCGCATCAGTTCGGCGCGAATCTGCGCCAGATCGGCGGGGTGGCGCACGTATACCTTGTAATACAGGCTGCCCAGATCGAACCCGGGCGGGCTCGCCAGACGATTGGCCTCGGCCAGCACCGCCTTGATATTGGTCATGGTTTCGCGGGTTTGTGCCACGACATTGGCAGGGTGCAGGGTTTCGTGGCCGACAATACTGGCGGTGCCGGATACAAACAACACCTCATCCTGTCCCAGGCGCACCAGGCTGGCACGCGAAAAAGTCGGGCTGCGCGGGCCATATTGCTGCGGATATTGGTAGGCGCTGATCTGGCGCGGATTTTCAATGTTCAGCGGGGCCACGCGTCCGGCTAAAAAGGCGATGGTCAACGGCCCCTGAGCCGAACCCAGCGCACTCGCGGCAGGGACATTACCCGCCACATCGCGTCCGTGAGCAAGAAAAGCGTCCTGCCGTCCCAGGTTGAACTGGCGATAGCGCTCCAGCCCGTAGCTGTGGGCGTTGATGTCAGCGATGTAATTCCAGAAGCGGAACAGATACGGGTAGCGCAGCGTGTCGAGCAGCGCAAATACCTGGCGGTAGGCCGACTCGGTGGCCTGTTGTAACGGCGTTTTTACAGCACCGGCTTCGAACATTGCTTCAGACAGCACGATCGCGCCAAACAACACATCATCGTCATGGCGATAATGGATGGCGCCACATTGACCCTGCGTCAGCTGCCCGCCGCCGTGCCAGACTTCGCAGACTGAATCGCCGGCATCCAGTCTCTGCATGGGTACGCGCATGCAGGGGACCTCCATATCGGCTTGTATCTGGCTCCCGGCCCCTTCCGCGGAAAAACAGAAGCCGCCCAGCACACTGTTTTTCCACTGGGCCGGTTGTTTCAAAAACGCTGCAATGGACAGATTTGCGCTATGCAACGGGGGTCTCATGTCGCGCATCAGTTCATCGCCGGGCCAGTTTCATCCACAACCCGGATGTTGTGTTTGCGCATCCGCCATGCCTTCAATGTGCGCCTGAGATTGAACACGGATGCCGCGTAATACAACCCCTTGAACAGCAGCAATGGGCCATGAATCGGGGTTTTGCCAAACACGTCGCCGGCCAGCACCGACAGCAGCGCCTCTTTTACCCGAAAAATGTTGCGCGGTTCCATGAACATATTGCGCATGGTGGGGTTGGTAACCCGATAAATAAACCATGAAAATTCCTTCGGGCCAATCCGCATCGCGTTGTCGAATTTTTTCAATGCGGCGGCCGCCTGCTGAGGATGGCGCAGGCAGGTATCCACCGTGTCGGCCCCGACAAAGGCGCTGTGCATGGCCAGCATCACGCCCGAAGAAAACACCGGGTCAATAAAAGTGTAGGCATCGCCCAGCAGCAGATAATTGCTGCCGTGGGTACGGTCACACACGTAGGAAAAATTGCCGGTGGCTTCAACCGGCGTGGTCAACTGCGCGTGCTGCAACCGCTCGCTCAACGGTGCGCACAGCGCGATGGTTTCCTGCAAAAACTGCTCGAGCGATTTTTTGTTGCGTGTTTTCAGATAATACGGCCAGGTCACCGCACCGACGCTGGTCGCGCCGCCGGCCAGCGGGATAAACCAGAACCAGCCATGCTCGAACCAGAAAATGGTGATGTTGCCCGCGGCCTTGCCCGGGCTGCGCTCGGCCCCCGAAAAGTGGGCGTAGATGGCGGCACTGTTGTGTTTCTTGTTGCGCTGCTTGGCTTTGAAGCGATTGCCGAGAAAGGTATCGCGTCCTGAAGCATCCAGCACAAACCGCGCATGCACCGTTTCGATACTGCCGTCATCGTGGCGGGCCCGCGCCAGCGCACCGCCATTGTCGGGTAAAAAACTGACGTCCTGTACCTGGCAGCCTTCCACTACGCGGGCATTCTTACGGCTGGCGTTGCGGATCAGAATTTCGTCAAACTCGGAGCGGCGCACCTGGTAGGCCATGGGCATGGATTTGTCCATCGCATCGGCGAATTCGAACGATTGTTTGTGATCATGCCAGGGCGAGACAAATTCTGCGCCCCATTTTTCCATGCCGATGGCCTTGACGGCTTCAGCCACGCCAAGCTTTTCCAGAAGCGGCAGATTAGCGGGGAGCAGCGATTCGCCGATGTGAAAACGCGGATGGTGCGACTTTTCCAGCAGGGTCACGCGGTAGCCGCGCCCGGCCAGCAACGCAGCGGCTGTCGAGCCTGCGGGCCCGCCGCCGATTACCAGTACGTCACAGCCCGAAGCACTGGCGGCGGATGCTTCGGGGGGAGCGTTCATGGCTAAACCTGGCTTGTCACTCGTCTTCCCGAATTGTATCGCATTGCCCTGGCAATCATGTGATTTGTCATAGCCAGCGCGACTGGATTTGGGCCAGCCCGCTTCGGCGATTTCCAGAGAATTACCCAAAAGAGAGGAGAATATCGACTCATCTTGACTGACTGCATTACAATTTCACGGCGCAACACAACAGGCTGCGCAACGGACAAGGTCGGCAGAAATGGCCGGTCGCAACCGTCGAAACACGCAATCCCGGAAACTTTTGTTCTATTTGTGAATAATTCAGACTATAAACACCATGCAAGATAACCAGAAACCCACCGTCTCCAGTACTGCGGATTTGCAGCGTGAAGTCGCTGAATTAATGATCGAGTGCCTGAACCTTGAGGTCACAGCCGATCAAATCACCTCCGACGCCCCGCTGTATCGCGATGGCCTGGGCCTGGATTCGATCGATGTGCTGGAAGTCGCGTTGGTGGTCTCGAAGCGTTATGGCCTGCAACTGCGTGCCGACAGCGCAGACAACCAGCACATTTTCAGCTCGCTGCGCAGCCTCTCCGACTATATCGCAACACAGCGAACCCGCTGATGGCACGCCGCATCGTGCGCTGGCTGGGCATAGCTGCGCTGGTGATCGGCTATGCGCTCCTGGCGCATTACACCAATGAATCCGCGCACAGCGGCAACTTGGGCGCGTTGGTGGCCATTGCGCCCGTGGTATTGATTGCACTGGTACTGGCCTGGCGTTCACCCCGGCGCTTCATCATGCTGGGTGTGCTGGCGCTGTTGTGTGTTGCGCTGTGGGCTGGATGGCCGGCGCTTGAGCGCCATTTTGGGCTGGTTTACTGGCTGCAAAATGTGGGTATGCAGCTGATACTGTTCATGACTTTTGGTCGCACTTTGATCGCCGGGCGGCAACCGCTCTGCACTCGCTTCGCAGAGGCGGTGCATGCGCCATTGACGCCGCAGCATGAAATTTACGCGCGTCAGGTCACGGTCGCCTGGACCCTGTTTTTTGCCGCGATGGCGCTGGCTTCCACCTTGCTCTTTTTTCTGGCACCGTTGACCACATGGTCGGTTTTTGCCAATTTTCTGACGCTGCCTTTGGTCGTGTTGATGTTCATTGCCGAATATTGGGTACGCAGATGGGTACTGCCTGATATGCGGCATACGCACATCCTCGATGCGGTGCGGGCGTTCAGGAACACACCGGCGCGTCCACGCTAGTTGTCACCGCCTTAATCATGTCTTCACTGCCGCTGGTATCACACGTCTCCCCGGACAGCATCGTCGCCTGGCGCGCCGATGGCGCCGTCACGCTGCGCCAGTTCCTGGCCGAGGTCAGGCAGCTTGGCGCCCTGTTTCCCGCAGGGAATCACCTGCTCAATATGTGCAGCGATCGTTACCGTTTCAGCGTGGGTCTGGCGGCCGCCATTGTGGCCGGCAAAGTCAGCCTGCTGCCGTCTACCCACACACCGGGAGTGGTGCGCCAGATCAAGGATTTTGCACCGGATGTGTTTTGTTTGACTGACAGCGACCTGTGCACGGTGGATCTGCCCCAACTGCGCTACCCGGTCATGGGCGTCGGCCAACCGGACGCATTTGCAATTCCGCAAATTGACAGCAAGCAGCGCATCGCGGTGGTATTTACTTCAGGCTCGACCGGCACCCCGCAACCGCATCCCAAAACCTGGGGTGCGCTGGTCAGCAGCGTGCAGGCCGAGGCATTGCGCCTGGAGCTGCCGCACAACACGCCCTTCACCATGATTGGCACTGTGCCGCCGCAACACATGTACGGGTTTGAATCCACGGTACTGATGGCATGGCGCAACGGCAACGCACTCAGCCATGCGCAGCCGTTTTACCCGGCCGACATTTGCCAGGCATTGGCGGCTGTGCCCACGCCACGAGTGTTGGTGTCCTCGCCTGTGCATCTGCGCGCCTTGCTGGATTCGGGGCTGGCGCTGCCGGAGATCACGCGGGTGGTATCCGCCACTGCGCCGCTGTCTGCCCAACTCGCGCGGGACATCGAGGCACGTTGCAATGCCCCGCTGATGGAAATCTATGGCAGCACCGAAACCGGCCTGATTGCCACCCGCCGCTCCACGCAAACCGCAGAATGGCAACTGCTGCCCGGAATAAAATTGGTCGTGGAGGGTGACTGCGTGCGCGCCTGCGGCGGTCACATCGAGACACCGACCGCCATGAGCGACATGATTGAACCCGTTACGGACGAGCACTTTTTATTGCACGGCCGCATCGCCGATCTGGTCAATATCGCGGGCAAACGGCATTCGCTGGCGAGTCTCGACCATCTGCTCAATACCATTCCCGGCGTGGTGGACGGCGCCTTTTACATGCCGGACGAAACCGGCCACGATCACATTACGCGGCTTGCCGCGTGTGTGGTGGCTCCGGGCATGGATGCACCACATCTGCTGGCGGCGCTGCGGGAACATATTGACCCGGTTTTCCTGCCGCGCCCCCTGCTGTTTGTCGATGCACTGCCACGCAACCGCACCGGAAAACTGCCGCGCGCAGCGCTGCAAGCCCTGCTTCGAGGCACGCAGCGCACGGAAATCTGCGTGAATAACGCCATCCACTGGACTGTTCCGGTGGCTCATCCCGCCTTTGCCGGGCATTTTCCCGGCACCCCCATTCTTCCCGGCGTGATGCTGCTGGACACCGTGCTGCACGCAATAGCCGCCGCCACGGGAATCACGCTGGATATCTGCGAGATCAGCTCGGTCAAGTTTCTGAGCCCGGCAAGTCCGGGCGACGAACTGGTGATCCAGCACATCCTCTCGGCCAGCGGCACGATACGTTTCGACATCATGACTGGCAAGCGCAAAATTGCCAGCGGCAGTATCGTGCCGGGAGCGCCTGCATGACATCGCGCCCGACAGCCAGCCAAGCCGCCTGGGCGCATACGCCGGAGCGCAGCAACATGCTCATGTTGCGCGTCATGACATGGATTTCACTGCGTCTGGGGCGGCGCGCTGGGCGCGTCGTGCTGCACCTGATCGCCGGTTATTTTCTGCTGTTTGCACCAGCCAGCCGTCGTGCTTCAAGCGATTATCTCGGGCGTGCGTTAGGCCGTCCTCCCCGCTGGCGTGATCTGTACCAGCATTTTTTCACCTTTGCCGCCACCATCCATGACCGTGTCTATCTGGTCAACCGCCGCTTCGATACTGTTTGATTTTGAAGTGCACGGCGAGGATACGCTGCGCCGCCTGCTTGCCGGCGGCAAAGGCTTGTTCCTGATGGGCGCGCACCTGGGCAGCTTTGAAGTGATCCGCGCGATTGGCCGGAAAGACACGGATTTGCGCGTCGCCATGGTCATGCACGAGGATAACGCACAAAAAATCAACGCCATGCTGGCCGCCATTAATCCGGGGGCGGTGCAGGATATCATCGGCCTGGGGCACGTTGATTCCATGCTCAAAGTGAGGGAGCGCCTGGATGAAGGCGGTGTCGTCGGCATGTTGGCCGATCGCACCCCGGGCAACGACACCCTGTACCCTGTGCAAATCCTCGGCACTACGCGAACTTGCCCAGGGACCATTTCGCATGGCCGCATTGCTGCGGCGTCCGGTGGTATTCATGACCGGGCTGTATCTGGGCGGCAACCGCTACGCCATCCATTTCGATCCTCTGGCGGATTTTTCTGCCGTTGCGCACGATCAACGCGATGCCGCCCTGGAATCGGCCATCGCCCGTTATGCCGCGCTGCTGGATCAATACTGCCGCAAGGCGCCTTACAACTGGTTTAATTTTTTCGATTTCTGGCAGCCCGCACCCACGACAACGCCTCCCAAACAATGATGACACTACCCTCCTGCCGTGTCTTATCGCTGCGCGTCATGCGGCACCTGCCCGTTGCGCTGGCGCTGATGCTGGCCCCTGTCATCAGTCACGCCGCCGGGTGGGATATCGACCAGCTCATGCGTGGCCTGGCGCAAACCCGTTCCGACCATGTCAGCTTTGTCGAGAAAAAATCCATCGCCATGCTCGACAAACCGGTGGAATCCTCCGGGGAGTTGTTCTACACCGCCCCCGACCATCTGGAAAAGCGCACCATCAAACCCAAACCCGAATCCATGACAGTGGATGCCGGCACTCTGGTAATCGAGCGCGGCCGCCAAAAACATACCCTGCAATTGCAGGATTATCCGGAACTGGCGGCTTTCATCGACAGCATCCGCGGCACCCTGGCGGGTGACCGCAAGGCGCTGGAACGCAATTACCGGCTGAGTCTGGAGGGCACGGCCGAGCGCTGGACACTGCAACTGCTGCCGGTGGATGAAAAAATGCAGGCAGTGGTGACGCGCATTCGTATTGCCGGGGTGCGCTACGCGGTGCGCAGCGTCGAAATCACCCAGGCCGACGGTGACAGCTCGCTTATGCTCATCGAAAAATTGGCCACCCCGTGAGCCCAGCTTCGGCGCTGCGCGGCCAGACAGCGATAGCCCGCACTTCGATCGTCTTATGGCTGGCGTTTATCCTCGCCTGCGGCATCATCATCAGCCGCAGCCAGTTCACCGCTGATTTATCGGCTTTTTTGCCACGCAGTCCGACGCCAGCCCAGCAGTTGCTCCTGGAGCAGATACGCAACGGTCTGGCTTCGCGCCTGATCCTGGTGGGCATTGAAGGCGCCGATGCGTCCACCCGCGCCATGCTTTCCAAACAAATCGCCCGGCGCCTGCGCGCCGATCCTGCTTTTGTCACCGTCAACAATGGCGAGCCCGTCAGCGCCGAGCGGGATCGTGCCTTTCTGTTCAACAATCGCTACCTGCTAAGCCCCGCGGTGACGCCTGCACGCTTCAGCGTAGACGGCCTGCATGCCGCCTTGAGCGACAGCATCGACCTGCTCGCCTCGCCCGCCGGGCTGCTGGTCAAGTCGCTGCTGCCACGCGACCCGACCGGTGAAATGGTGCAATTACTCGACCAGCTCAACAGCGGCACCCGCCCGCAGAAGATTGATGGCGCATGGGCATCGCGCGACGGCGCGCGCGCCTTGATGCTGCTGCAAACGCGCGCTTCGGGCTCCGATACCGACGCCCAGCAACGCGCCATGGCCGCCATCCGCCAGGCGTTTGACACGGCAGCCGGCGCGACCCCGTCCACCAGATTGGTAATGACCGGCCCCGGTGTGTTTTCGGTGACCTCACGCGACACGATCAAAAGCCAGGTCAGCCGCCTGTCCATCATCAGCGTCGTGCTCATCGCTACGCTGCTGTTACTGGTTTATCGTTCCTTCACCGCACTGGCATTGGGTTTTTTGCCCGTCATCAGCGGCGCGCTGACCGGCGTCGCGGCGGTCAGCCTGGGTTTTGGGGCGGTGCATGGCATCACCCTGGGATTTGGCACCGCACTGATCGGCGAGGCGGTGGATTATTCAATCTACCTGTTCGTGCAGTCAGAACAGGGCGGTTCAGACCAGCAGCACTGGATCAAGCGCTTCTGGCCCACCGTCCGTCTCGGTGTGTTGACCTCGATATTCGGCTTTGCTTCGCTGCTGCTGTCCGGCTTTCCCGGTCTGGCGCAACTCGGTCTGTATTCGATTGCCGGTCTGATAGCCGCCGCAACGGTGACCCGCTTCGTCTTGCCGCATCTGCTGCCGGCGAACTTTCGCATCCATGATGTATCGGCCATCGGCCTTGCCCTCTCCCGTCTGGTACGGCGCGCCGCCGCGCTGCGATGGGCAGCCGCGATACTGCTGCTGGCGGCCTGCGCCATCCTCGTCGAGCACCGCGCCAGTTTGTGGAATGACAGGATATCCTCATTGAGTCCGGTATCGCAGGCCGATGTGGAGCTGGATGCCAGTCTGCGCGCCGACATGGGGGCGCCTGATGTGCGTTATCTGGTGGTGGTATCCGGCGCAACCCGGGAATCCGTATTGCGGTCTTCCGAACAAGTCTCCACGATCCTGCAAGCGCAAGTCGACCAAGGCGAACTCGCCGGATTTGAAAGTCCCAGCCGTTATCTTCCCAGCGCTGCGACGCAGCGCGCCCGCCAGGCCAGCTTGCCGCCCCCCGCCGTGATGGAAACGCGGCTGGCGCAAGCTGTTCAGGGATTGCCGGTGCGCGCGCAACGTTTTACGCCGTTTCTTGCCGATGTCGCGGCCGCGCGCAGCCAGCCTTTGCTGCAAGCTACCGATCTTGAGCAGACCTCCATGGCCATGGCGGTGGACGCGCTGCTCATCCACCAAGACCGCCACTGGAGCGCGCTATTGCCGCTGACCGCCCCTAAGGGTGCTGGTATCAATGCAAACCGAATTCGCGCTGCGTTGAGCGCCACGGGTTTGCCGGATGTTCTGTTCGTGGATATGAAAGCCGAGTCCGATCGCCTGTATTCCGGCTATTTGCATGAAGCCATCCTGTTGTCGCTGGGCGGATTGGTTGCCATTATCGGATTGCTGCTAGTGGTTTTCCGCTCGCCCATGCGTGTGGCAAGAATTATCGCGCCGCTTGCGGCCGCGGTCATTACGGTCACGGCGGGATTGGCCGTGTTTGGCCAGCAATTGATTATTCTGCATCTGGTGGGCTTGCTGTTGGTGGTCGCGGTGGGCTCCAATTACGCCCTGTTTTTTGATCGGGCCGATCACCCGCTCCCGACAGGAGACAGGGCAACAGCCGAGCCCAAACCGGTCGATCACATCATATCGCCCCGCACTCTGGCCTCGATGCTGTTTGCCAGCCTCACTACCGTCGCAGGTTTTGGCCTGCTTTTGTTTTCCAACGTGTCGATATTGCAGGCCATGGGCATAACCGTGGCGCCGGGCGTCATCCTTGCGCTGATTTATTCTGCAATTTTCGCCAGGCAATCCGATGCGTAATCCACGCTGGCAACCCACGCTGCTGATCCGCGCATCCATCGCACTGCATCTGCTGGTCCTGATTGTCGTCATCGCAGAACCTGGGCAATGGCGCTGGGCGCTGGGCGCCGTAATTGCCAATCACGCCCTGCTCACGCTGGCCGGGCTGTGGCCGCGCAGCGACTGGCTCGGGCCGAACTGGACTCGGCTGCCCGCTGCAGCTGCCGCCAGAAATGAAATCGCCCTGACTTTCGACGACGGTCCCGATCCCGTCGTCACTCCGCAGGTACTGGATATGCTGGACCGGCACGCGGCCCGGGCTACCTTTTTCTGCGTCGGTGAAAAGGCCGCGCGTTATCCGGACTTATGCCGGGAAATCGTGCGCCGCGGCCATGCCGTGGAAAACCACAGCCAGCATCACCGCCATTATTTTGCACTGATGGGGCCTTCCGGCTTCATGCGTGAATTGCAGGCCGCCCAGGACACGCTCACTACAATTACCGGCCGGCGTCCCCTGTTCTTTCGCGCCCCTGCCGGCTTGCGCAATCCGTTTCTCGACCCGGTGCTCGCCCGATTGGGGTTACAGCTCGCCAGCTGGTCGGCGCGCGGTTTCGACACCCGGACCGGCGACGCTGAACGCGTTAAAAACAAACTATTACGCGGCCTGCGAGCGGGCGCTATTTTGGTATTGCACGATGGCAACGCTGCGCGCGCATCCGACGGCACCCTAGTCATTCTCGAAGTGCTCCCCGCCGTTATGGCCTCCGCTGCGGCAGCCAATCTGCGTTTTGTCACCCTGCCTCAGGCGACACCTTGATCATGTTGCAGACCCCTGATGGCCACGGCATGAATTCTTCTGGCGACTGTGCTTTCTACGTGCAATTCGAACCGCCGGACATTAACTTAGCGTCACGCCGAGCAGCCTGCCGATCAGGTAAGTGACGCCGCCGGCGGCGGCGCCGATGGCCAGCATGCGCGCGCCGCTGAAGGCCGCGCCGCGCCCGGTGAAAAGCGAAAGCACCGCGCCCACCGCGAACAGCATGACTCCGGTCAGCGCAATGGCGATAGCCAGGCTGGTCGCGCCACTCGCAAACAGAAACGGCAGCAGCGGGACCGCAGCACCTGCAGTGAATGAAAAAAACGAAGACCCCGCTGCGCCCCACGGCGACCCCAGGTCCTCCATATTGAGGCCAAGCTCCTCGCGCGTCAGCGTGTCCAGCGCCTTTTCCGGATCCGAGGTCAGGCTGTTGGCCAGCCGCACCGCCTCTTCGCGCGGCAGCCCGCGCGCCTCGTAAATCAGCGCGAGTTCCGCGGCCTCCTCCTCGGGGTACTGGTCCAGTTCTTCACGCTCGAGTCCGATCTGGTACTCGTACATCTCGCGCTGCGAGCGCACCGAGACGTATTCGCCCGCCGCCATCGAGAACGCCCCGGCGATCAGCCCGGCCGCGCCGGAAAGCAGGATCAGCGCGTTGTCGGAGGTGGCGCCGGCGATGCCCATGATCAGGCTCGCGTTCGAGATCAACCCGTCGTTGACGCCGAACACCGCGGCACGCAAATTGCCGCCGCTGGCGACACCGCGATGCCGGAGCCCGACATCCGTGACCGAGACTCGGCATCGCATGGCCGGAAGCGGCGCCGCTGTAGAGGGACATGCCGCGCACTTTGATCGCCGCCAGCACGCCGCGCAGCGGTCGCGGGCCCACCCGCCGCACCAGAAACGCGACAACGCGTGCGCGCATGTCCGGAACGAAACGCGCGGGAACGGCCTGCCCCGCGTCCCGCGCGTGCCGCTCCCAGATCGCTGCCTGGTTTTCGGCCGAACGCGCGAGTTCGTTGAACAGCGTCTGGCGCGGCGTGCCGGCTTCGGCTTCGGCAACAACGCGGTAAAGATAGGCGGAGCGCTTTTCTTCGGCCCAGCTTTCAAGCTCATGCATGAGAAGACGCCTTCAATTCAATATACAGATAGATCATCCACGACGCCCAGCCGCTCAGCAACAACCCCGCCATGCCGAGCGCCAGCGTGATATCGGCGTGCGACAGAAGCGGCGACACGACGCCCGCGACGATGGCGGTCAGGAAACTTTGCGCAAAACCCTGCAGCGACGAGGTGAGCCCGCGATTACGCGGAAAAAGATCCAGCGCGATCAGGGTCACGCTTGGCATCGCCAACGCCATGCCAATGGTATAGCACATCACCGGCAACACGGTCCATGGCAGCGCCGGTTCGAAGAATCCGCTGTAGAGAAGGTTGAAGACCGCGGCTCCGAACATGATGATGTAGCCGATTTTCACGGTGCGCTGCGGGGATATCCTGCCTGCCAGCCTGCCCGACAGAAATGCGCCCGTCATCACACCCGTGATGCCCGGGACAAACAGCCATGCAAACTGGTTTGCGCGGAGGCCGAGCAGACTGTAGATGACTGCCGGGGCCGATACGATGTAGAGAAAAAACCCGCAGAAATTGAGCGCAACGGCCAAGGACAGCAGCAGCAGCCGCAGGCTTCCGGCAAGCCTGAGATAGTTTCTGGCAAGCGGCAGCAACGCAAATGGCTGGCGCGCCGGTGGCGGCAGCGTTTCCGGCAGGCGCCACTGGCAAATCGCGAACAACAATGCGCCGAACAGTGCCAGAAACACAAATACCGAGCGCCAGCCGAACGCGCTCTGCAGCCAGCCACCGATCACCGGCGCGATCGCCGGCGCCAGGCCGAAGATCATGGTCACCATCGACATCAGCCGCTGCGCGGCATGCCCGTCAAAGCTGTCGCGGATGATGGCGCGGCCGACGACCATGCCCACCCCCGCCGACAATCCCTGCGCGCCGCGGAGCAGCAACAACTGGCCGAAATTTTGCGCGAGCGCGCAGCCGATCGAGGCCAGTGAAAAAACCACCAGCCCGGTGAGAATCACCGGCCGCCTGCCGAATGAATCCGACAGCGTGCCATGAAACAGCGTCATCACGGCAAATGAAATCAGATAGACGGAAAGCGTCTGCTGCAGTTCGAGCGTCGTGACGCCAAAGTCCTGCCCGATCGCCGGAAACGACGGCAGGTAGGTGTCGATCGTGAACGGGCCCAGCATCGCGAGACCGGCAAGCGTTGCTGCAAGCAGCAGCCACGTGCGGTCAACGCCCCGCCCGGGGGCTGGCGCACTCATCGGGCTGCGATCTCCCTGCGTTCTCGCGGTCTTGCAGCGCAGCACGTGCGGCGGCTAAAAAAATGCATCCCGACACAATAAATGATGATCGACGCCGACGCCACCGAACTTCGCGCAGGTCAGCCGGCGCCGCCGTTTGTTTTGACAAGCCCCCTCTGATCTCGAGGTAATTGCCGTTCAACACGCGCAAACCCTGATTACTTTGTGCCCAACCCCTTGAAGAACAAGCGATTGAGATGCTTTGCGGGCACGGAGTCCGACAAATCTTTGCGCTAGATCAAAACCATAATCGCGCGAAACCAATAGATTTGACACTGAAATTGGAGCGATTCCTGGGAATCCCGGCAAGCACCGAAAAAATCCGGGTTCTGTAAAACTCCTTAATACAGGCGCCATATGAAAGCGAACGAAAGTTCCGGGTTCGAGATTGTCACGCGTCAGGATTTTTCGGACGTCACGTATATGCTCGAGATTCGCCATCCCCTGATGGCCAAGGCTGCGAAACCGGGCCAGTTCGTGATCGTCATGTCGCACGAACACGGCGAGCGCATTCCACTGACCATCGCGGACTTCGACGCGGAGAAGGGAACCATTACCCTGGTCATACAGGCCGTCGGGAAAACGACCAAGGAAATGCAGCAGACGTGCAAAGTGGGGACGACGCTCTACGGCATGGTGGGCCCCATGGGCATCCCCAGTCCCATCGGCCATGCGAAAAAAGTGGCATGCGTCGGGGGCGGCCTGGGCGTGGCCCCGGTTTACCCCCAGGCGCGCGCATTCAAGAACAGCGGCGCGTACGTGATCGGCATCCTCGGCTTCCGGACCAAGGACCTGATCTTCTGGGAAGACAAGTTCAGGGCCTGCTGCGATGAGGTCATCCTCTGCACAGACGACGGTTCGGCCGGCATCAAGGGGCGGATCACCGAGGGCGTCAAGCTGGCCATCGAGAAGCACCCCGATATCGACGAGTTCGTGGCCATCGGCCCGCCCATCATGATGAAAGGGTGCGCCGAAGCGACGCGGCCCCACAAAATCAAGACCGTGGTCAGCCTCAATCCGCTCATGGTCGACGGCACGGGAATGTGCGGCGGCTGCCGGGTAAAGATCGGCGGCGAGGTGAAATTTGCGTGCGTCGACGGGCCGGACTTCGATGGCCACCTGGTCGACTTCGACGATCTGATGTCCCGGCTGCAGCGCTTCGCCAAGGAGGAAAAAACCGCCATGCAGCGCTGGTCGGAAAACTGCCGCATGAAAAACCAGGTCCCCCGGACACTGGACTCGCTGACCGCGGCCCCGCCGCCGCAAAGCGAGCCCTTTCTGGTGCCCGATCCATTTGAAGAGGTAAAGGGCGGGTAGATCACGGCGATGGCTGATGCCGCGCCAAGCTCAATGTCGGGCGGCGCCTGGCGGATATGCAAAGAAATGATTGAGGATTTTTAGATGGCCAAAAAGAAGACGATACGGACTATTCCGCAGCAACGCACGCCGATGCGCGAGCAGGCTCCGCAAGAGCGGGCGAAGAACTTTTCGGAGGTGGCCTGCGGCTACCGGCTCGACGATGCGCTGAATGAAGCGCAGCGATGCCTGATGTGTCCGGACCAGCCCTGCATCAGGGGCTGCCCGGTCAATATCAATATCCCGGGTTTCATCCAGAAAATCACCGAAAACGATTTTCGCGGCGCCTACGACATCATCACCGCCACCAATCTGCTGCCGGCCATCTGCGGCCGCGTCTGCCCGCAGGAAAATCAATGCGAGGGCGTTTGCACCGTGGGCGACACGCTGGAGCCGGTCGCCATCGGCCGGCTCGAACGCTGGGTCGGCGACACCGCCATCGCAGAGGGCTGGGTCAACATCCCTTATATCGAGCCCAACGACTTCAAGATCGGGATCGTCGGCTCCGGACCCGCCGGCATGGCCTGCGCGGCGGACATGGCCAAGGCGGGGTGCGACGTCACGGTATTCGAAGCCTTCCATCAGGCGGGCGGCGTTCTGAAATACGGCATCCCCGATTTCCGCCTGCCGAACACGGTAATCGACGCCGAAATCAGCAACCTCACCAAGCTGGGTGTCAGATTCGAGTGCAATACGCTGGTCGGGCGCCTGTTCACGATCGAGCAGATGATCGGCGAAATGGGTTTTGACAGCGTCTTCATCGGCACTGGCGCCGGCTATCCGACGATGATGGGAATCCCCGGCGACTCCCTGAACGGGGTGCTCTCGGCCAACGAACTGCTGACGCGGTGCAACCTGATGCGCGCCAAGGAATTCCCGAACTACGACACGCCGCTGCCGCTGGGCCGGCGCGTCGCCATCATCGGGGCCGGCAACACGGCGATGGATGCCACGCGGGTCTGCCTCAGGCTGGGCGCGGAGAAGGTGTATTGCATCTACCGCCGCAGCAAAACGGAGTGCCCGGCGCGCGCGGAAGAAGTCCATCATGCCGAGGAGGAAGGCGTGGAATTCCACTGGCTGACCAACCCGGTCGAGATCCTCGACGACGGCAAGGGCGGGGTCCGCGGCATGCGCTGCATCCGCATGGAACTCGGCGAGCCGGACGACTCGGGCAGGCGCCGGCCCATCGCCGTCGCGGGCAGCGAACATGAATTCGAGACCGACATGGTGGTCTTCGCGATCGGCACGAACGCGAATCCGATCATGGGCCAGACCTCGAAGCTCAAGCTCAACAAGTGGGGTTACATCGCGGCTGACGAAAACCTCGCCACCTCCATCGCCGGCGTGTTCGCCGGCGGCGACATCGTCACCGGTGCCGCAACCGTCATCGAAGCGATGGGCGCCGGCCGCAAGGCGGCGCACAACATGAAGGCCTACCTCGGTATCCGCGATACCGACCTGCCCTACGACGCCGAAGGCCGGGCCGGCGCCGGCAAACTGTTCGGCATCGACCTCAGGGAGCGCAATTTTGCCCGCATTCGCGTCTAGGCAACTGGGACCAGGAGGCCGGCCAGGTTTCCCGGCCCGGCGCCATAACCGCTCAACCGCATCCAAGACAAAACCATGCACGATACATCCACACTGAAATCCGTCACGGACACACCCCGGTCAGTCCGCGCGGCTGCCGGCAAGAAAGCAGTCACGCTGAAGGAACACATCGTCGAGATCATCAGCGACTCCGGCGAAGGCGCGCAGCGATGCGGCCAATCCCTCGGTTCGATCGCCGCGCGGATGGGCAATGGCATCTGGACCGTCGAAATCATCCCCGCCGAAATCCGGCCGCCGGCGCGCAGCGTCGCCGGGGCCAGCGGCAATCGCATCCGCATCGGATCGGAGCGCGTCACCAACGGCGGCGACGAAACCGATCTCGTGATCGCGTTCAACGAACAAGTGCTCCTCGGCCGGGTGCGCGCCGGCGAACTCAAGCCGGGCTGCGCCATTCTGCTGGAAAGCATGTGGCGCGAAAATCCGGACCCGGCGATCGCGGCCTCGTACGTCGAAACCCACAAGCAGCTGGTGGCCGCGGGCTACAAGGTGCACGAGGTGCCGATGGAACGCGAATGCCGGACCATCGTTGCCGACGCGCGGCGCGGCAAGAACATGTTCGCGCTGGGCATGCTGTGCAGCATTTACAGCCTCGATATGCGGCTGGCCGTGGACCAGATCGCGCTTACCTTCGGCAAGAAGGGCAAGAGCGTCATCGAGCCCAATGTCAAATTGCTGGAAGCGGGTTTCGCGTGGGCGGAAGCCAATCTCGAATTCAAGTACCGGATCCCGGCGGTGCGCTCGAAGGAGCCGCAGATCGTCGTCAACGGCAATACCGCGCTGGCGCTCGGTGTGCTCGCATCGGGCATGGAGATCTGCGCGATGTACCCGATCACGCCCGCCACCTCGGCATCGCATTACCTGAGCGAGGTCTTCGAAAAAGTCGGCGGCATCGTGCACCAGGCGGAAGACGAGATCGCGGCGTGCGCCTTCGCGATCGGCGCCTCGTACGCCGGCAAATGCACGGTCACCATCACCTCGGGTCCCGGCTATTCGCTCAAGCAGGAAGCGATCGGCCTTGCGGTGATGGCCGAAATTCCGCTGGTCGTCGTCAATGTCCAGCGCGGCGGCCCCAGCACCGGCCAGCCGACCAAGGCGGAGCAGGGTGACCTCATGACGGCCATTTTCGGCAGCCACGGGGATGCGCCGAAAGTCGTGATGGCGGCAAGCACCATCGAAGACTGCTTCTACTCGATCATCACCGCGCGCAAGATCGCCGAAACATTCAACATGGTGGTCGTGGTGCTGACCGATGCCAATCTCGCCACGTCGCAGCAGCCTTTCCCGCGGCCGAGCTTCAGCGAGACCTGGGTCGCGCCGCCGGTGGACCAGAGCGCCGTCCCCGCAGGCGCCAAGCCGTACGACTGGGACGCCACGACCGGCCTTGCCCGCCGCTTCGTTCCCGGTCAGCCCAACGGCATGCATACCGTGACCGGCCTCGCCCACGACCGCCTGAGCCATGTCGCCTACGATCCGGAAATCAACGAAGAAGCCCTGCGCGCGCGGAGCCTGAAACTCGCCGCGCTGCAAAAAACGCTGAAGGCCCCGCCGGTGTTCGGCGACGAGAAAGGGGACTTGCTGATCATCGGCTGGGGCAGCAACAAGGGCGCCATCGAAGAAGCGGTCGCAACCGCGCGCGCCGAAGGCGCCAAAGTGTCTTCCATGCACCTGCGCTTCCTCCAGCCGCTGCCGCCGGGAATCAAGGAAATCATGCAGCGCTTCAAGAAGGTGATGACGATCGAGAGCAACTGGAGCGACCGCCCGGAAGACGAAATCATCGACGAGACCAACCGCCGCTATTCGGCGCTGGCGATGTTGCTGCGGGCGCGCTACCTGATCGATGTCGACTGCTGGAGCGAAGTGAAGGGCCAGCCGATCAAGCCCAGCACGATCTGCCGCGTGATCCGCGAGAAGCTGAAAAAGCCAGAAAAGGTGAAGAAATCATGACGATGACCGCCACCGAATGCCTGCTCCAGATGTACGACGAGCACCATAGTCTCGAAGACTATCAGAGCGGCGTGCCGCGCTGGTGCACGGGCTGCGGCGACAACGCCATTCTCGCCGCCGTGCAGCGCCTGTGCCGCGACGAAGATCTGCGCCCGGAAAAAACCGCCTTCATCTCGGGAATCGGCTGCTCGAGCCGTTTTCCGCATTACATGAAGACCTACGGCTTCCATGGCATCCACGGACGCGCGCTGCCGATCGCCGAAGGCGTCAAGATGGCGCGGCCGGACCTGCACGTGTTCGTCAACACCGGCGACGGGGATTGCTGCAGCATCGGCGCCGCGCACTGGATCCACGCGATCCGCTACAACATGAACCTGACCCTGATGCTGCACGACAATCAGATTTACGGCCTGACCAAGATGCAGGCCTCGCCGACGTCCCCGATCGGGACGAAAAGCAACACCACGCCGCACGGTTCCTTATCTCGAGGCGCTCAACCCCCTGACCGTCACGCTCGGCGTCCAGAACGTCTCCTTCGTCGCGCAGGTCGTCGACTGGATCCCGGAAGTGCTCTACGACGTGATCAAGGCCGCTTACCACCACAAAGGCTTTTCGTTCGTGCGCATCGTCCAGCGCTGCCCGGAATGGCTGCCGAAAATGTTCGAGCCCTGGCTGCACGATCCGAACAAGATCCTGCTGCTCAACCACGAAAACGGCCTGCAGGTGAGCCCGAGCCTCGCCAAGGTCTACAAGAACCAGGAAGCGCACGACCCGTCGAATCTCGACCGGGCGCGCGAAATCGCATCGAGCACCGATCCTATTCCCGTGGGCATCCTCTACCGGAATCCGGATGTTCCCCGTTATGAAGAAGTGCGGCACGCGGGACAGTTGCGGTCGACCGAACTGATCGAAAAAGGCCTCAACGCCGAACTCGACAAGTACACGATCTGGCCGGAAACACAGTCCGCCGCCTGAACCATCGGCAGCCATCAGACGCGTTCCGACATCAAATATTGCAGCCTTAACCAGCAGAGCACTCTAAATGGAAGCAGACTTTCAAACCCAAGTTGCTTTTTATCTGACCGGTAAAAGACCCGGGGCCGGCCTGGATGCGGTCGAAGCGCTCGACCTGCGTCCCGCGCTTCTGGCCAATTATCGCGATCTCACCAGTCTGCGTTACGATTTCCCGCTGGTGCTGGTCGGGAACGCCACGGACCGGGGTCTTCGTACAATGCCTCTCCGCGATCGTCGATGGCGTCGTCCATGAAACGGCGCAGGGTGACGACGCGGAACGCGTGACCAAGCATCTGCTGCAGCTGGAGCGGGAAATGCGCGTGCTCGTCGCACAGGCGCAGCGGCGGATCGCTGTCGGCGCTCTGGGACAAAGCCGCAAGCCGGCTGGCGGCGCGCGGGGATGATCTGCTCAAGGACAGTCTGAGCCGCGCCCGCGCCGCCCTCAAAATCGACGGCCAGGTCGTCGATTGCAGCAAAACCATGCCCGCCGAACTGATCAAACACGCGTGGACGACCGTTCAGGACAAGAAAGCGCGCAAATTCCGCGAAACCCTTGTCCGGCTGATGCAAAAGCTTTCGGACATCCTGCAGGCCGACCGGGTCCGCTCCAAGGCCGGACAAAGCGCGGCAAGCCTGAAAGCATCCATTGGCGCGTTCATGAAGACGATTTCGATTTCCAGGCCATGTCGCGCCTGCTGACCAAGTCATCGCCCAAGGCTTCGCTGCCGGAAAGCCGGCGCCAGCGGATCGAATCTCTGCTGTCGACACTCAGGTCGCAGCGCTTTTTCGCTGCCGCGCGCAAGGGGGCGCCGGTGAAAAGCCCCATTCGTTCATATTCGACAGCTGCGCCTCCGCGCTCGCTGCGTACCGCGAGCGGATGCCCAAGGCGATCGGAGTTGCCAAGGCCGTCGCAATGGCCGAACTCGAGATCAAAGGCGAGTACAACGAGCTGAAGCACGACCCGTTCTTCAAGGAGTTTGACGCAGCGGGACTGGACGAGCGGGACCTCGCCATGTTTCCGGACTATCTGGTGCTGATCGGCGCCGAACAACTGCAGGGGGCCGAAAACGACAAGCTGGCGGAGATTCTTTCCGCGGGCCTGCCGGTGAAGATCCTGGTGCAGACCGACGATCTGCTGGAGGCGTCGCCGCTCGGTGATACGCACCTCGCCTTCGGCCTGCGCAGCAAACAGCTTGCCAACATGGCGATCGGGCTCAACGATATCTACGTGCTGCAATCGAGCAGCTCGAACCTGTTCCAGTTCCGTGAGCGGATTCTGAAGGGAATGAACTATTCCGGGCCCGCCGTGTTCAGCGTGTTCTCGGGCTGTGGCGGGAAAACCGGCGATCTTCCGCCCTACCTCGTCGCCGCGGCCGCGATGGAGTCGCGCGCCTTTCCCGCCTTCACCTACGATCCGTCGGCGGGCGCCAACTGGGCGTCGCGCTTTTATCTCGAAGCCAATTCCCAGGTGGAACTCGACTGGCCGGCCCACGACTTCACTTACGAGAATGAAGCGCACCAGAGTGTTTCCGAAAGCGTTGCTTTCACGCTGATCGACTTCGTGGCCTGCGACCACCGCTACTCGCGGCACTTCGCGCGGCTGCCGCGCGAGAAGTGGAACGGCGGCCTGGCCTCAGTCGCCGAGTGTGTGGCCCGGGAAACCAGGGGCGCACCCGACAAAGTGCCGTGCATATTGATGGTCGATCGCGACAACGTGCTGCAGAAGATCGTCGTCGACGAGAAACTCGTCCGCGCCGCGCAGCGCTGCCGCGAAACCTGGCACAGCGTGCAGGAACTCGGCGGCATCCACAATTCGCACGCGGAGCAACTGCTCGCGCGCGAGAAAAAGGTCTGGGAAGAACACGAACGCAGCGAACTGGCAGCCCGGGCGCCTGAAGCGCAGCCCGCGGCCAAGGCGGCGGCACCCGCCGAGGCCGCTGCGCCGGCTGCAGCGGGCGCGCCTGTCGAAGTCGAGGAAAAGAAGTCCGACGACCCCTATATCGAGACCGCGCGCTGCTCGACCTGCAACGAGTGCACCATGATCAATGACAAGATGTTCGCCTACAACGAGAACAAGCAGGCCTACATCAAGGATCCGCGCGCCGGAACCTACGCCCAGCTCGTGGAAGCCGCCGAGAGCTGCCAGCTCGGGATCATCCATCCGGGCAAACCGCTCAATCCGAACGAGCCCGGGCTCGCAGAGCTGATCCAGCGCGCCGAGCCTTTTCAGTAATCACTGCCGGTGGATTGCCCGGGCGGGTCCGGGTAAGCTGCGCGCGCCGCGTCAGGCGCTGGCGCGATCAAAGCGGCGATACTGGATCGCCTCCGCGACGTGCGCGCTGTTAACAGTTTCCGCGGCCGCGAGATCGGCGATCGTGCGCGCAACTTTCAGAATGCGATGATAGCCGCGGGCCGAAAGCCCGAGCTTGGCGATCGCCTGTTTCAGCAGCGTCGCGCCTTTCTCATCGGGCCCGCAATACCGGTCGATCTCACGGGTCGCGAGCCGGGCGTTTTCCTTCCCCTGGCGCGCCAGCATCCGCTCGCGCGCTTGCTCCACCCGCGCGCGAATCACGCCTGACCCTTCCCCGCCGCCGGTCCGCGTCAGATCCTCGGACGGCACCGCCGGCACTTCGATCTGCAGATCGATGCGGTCGAGCAGCGGCCCGGAGATTTTTCTGCGGTAGCGGAGCACCTGGTCGGGCGTGCAGCGGCAGCGCCCGGTGTAATGGCCGAGAAAGCCGCAGGGGCAGGGATTCATCGCGGCGACCAGCTGAAACTGCGCCGGAAACTCCGCCTGGCGCGCGGCGCGCGAGACGCTGATGCGCCCGGACTCGAGCGGCTCGCGCAGCACTTCGAGCACCTTGCGGTCGAACTCCGGCAGCTCGTCGAGAAACAGCACGCCGTGCATCGCCATCGAAATTTCCCCGGGCCGCGGATTGCTGCCGCCGCCGACCAGCGCGACCGCGGAAGCGGTGTGATGCGGCGCACGGTAGGGACGCTTCTTCCAGTTGGCGGCATCGAAACCGGCGCTGCCCACCGATTGAATGGCGGCGGAAGCGAGCGCCTCGTCCTGCGTCATCGGCGGCAGGATTCCGGGCAGGCGCGAGGCCAGCATGGTCTTGCCGGTGCCGGGCGGTCCGACCATGATCACGCTGTGGCCGCCGGCGGCAGCGATCTCGAGTGCGCGGCGCGCATGGAGTTGCCCCCTGACGTCGAGCATGTCGGGATAACCATCGGCCGCCGCCGTTGGCTTGTCGGTGTGCCGCACCAGGCTGTCGCGCCCGGCGAAGTGGGCGCACACCTGCAACAGCGAGCGCGCCGGATAGACGGTCGCGTCCTCGACCAGCGCCGCTTCGGGCGCATTGTCCTGCGGCAGCACGAAACCGCGGCGCTCGCGGGCCGCGCCCAGCGTCATCGCCAGCGCGCCGCGCACCGGCCGCAGTTCCCCGGTCAGGGCGAGCTCGCCGGCAAATTCATACTCGTCAAGTCTGTCCGCCGGAATCTGGCCGGAGGCCGCAAGAATGCCGAGCGCAATCGGCAGATCGAAGCGCCCCGATTCTTTGGGCAGGTCGGCCGGCGCCAGATTGACCGTGATGTGGCGCGCCGGAAATTCGAAACGCGCATTCTGCAGCGCTGCGCGCACGCGGTCCTTGGCTTCCTTCACCTCGGTTTCCGGCAGGCCGACGATGGTGAAGCTCGGCAGCCCGTTGGCAAGGTGCACTTCCACCGTGACCGGCGGCGCATCCATGCCCGCCAGGGCACGGCTATGGAGAACGGCAAGAGACATGGTCGTGGGCAGATTCTTCAGGGAATAAGGACTTAACGCCCGAATCCCAGAAACCGACGACCGTCAAACCAAAGAATCAAGGATGCAGAAAACTTGCTCCGCGGTAGTTCCTTCCACCTTCATCCTTCATCCCTCATCCCTCATCCTTTTCTCAAGCTCGGCGAGCCGGGCTTCGAGCTGGGTCAGCTTTTCACGGGTGCGCAGGAGAACCTGGTGCTGGACGTCGAATTCCTCGCGCGTCACCAGATCGAGGCGGGTGAACATCGCCGCCAGCATCGCGCGCATGTTTTTTTCGAGGTCTGCGGCCGGGCTTTGCGCCATGACCGACCTGATTTTTTCGTTGATCTCGTCGAGCAGCTTCTTGATCCATGGTCATTCGGACTCCGTAGCAGAGCAGCCAGTTTAGCAAATTCCTGCCGCCCGGCCGCTGCGCACGTGGATGGTGCGGGCGTGCTGCGGCGCGCCTCAAAACAGTGCGCCGGGTCCGCCCGCGCATACCCGCACTAGCTATATCGCGTTGTTTTTATTCACTATTTTACCTGGCACGGTCCGTGCTGTAGGTGATTGCGCAATATTGCAAATTTGTTAACACGGAAAGGGGTAACCATGCTTAAGAAAACGATGATCGCAGGACTTGTCGCTGCCGCGCTTGCACCATGCCTGGCTTCCGCAGCAGATGCGCCGCCACCGCCGTACACGTTGACCGGCAATGCCGGCATTTACAGCCAGTATATTTTCCGTGGCCTCACGCAAACCAACGAAAACCCGGCGTTCCAGGGCGGCTTTGACTTCGCCCATTCGAGTGGTTTTTATGCCGGGACCTGGCTTTCCAATATCTCGTGGCTGACCGATTCGCCAGCCGCAACCGGCTACTCCAGTGGCAGCCTGGAATGGGACGTCTATGGCGGCTACAGGGGCACGTTCGGCAAGTCCGATTTCGGTTATGACGTGGGCGCGCTCTTCTACATCTACCCGGGCAGCTTCGATACGGCAGCCGCACCCAAGCCCGCCGGCATCGGCAAGGCCGACACGCAGGAACTCTACGGCGCGTTGTCGTGGAAGTGGCTGAGCGCCAAGTATTCCTACAGCATCGGCAACAAGACGTTCGGCCTGGAGGACAGTTCAGGCACCTGGTATCTGGACCTCAGCGCCAACTATCCCATCACCGACAAGCTGACCGGCATACTGCATTACGGCAAGCAGAAATACGAGGGCTCGGCCGTAGCCGGCGTCGACAACGATTCCATCGCGTCCTACGAGGACTACAAGATCGGGCTGAGCTACGCGCTGCCCAAGGACTTCACCGTCGGCGCCTATTACACCGGCACCAGCATGGATAGCACGCAGAAGGCGTTCTACACCAACGGCTCCGACAATCGCATGATCGGCAGGGACCAATTTACCGTGTTCGTGTCGAAAACTTTCTAGGGACCACACGGGGCGGGCCCACCTGCCCCTTTCTCACGGGGAAACCGAATGAAACTAGTCACAGCAATCATCAAGCCGTTCAAGCTTGACGAGGTACGTGAGGCGCTGTCCGCGATCGGCGTGACCGGCATCACCGTCACCGAAGTCAAGGGATTCGGACGGCAAAAGGGGCACACCGAGCTCTACCGCGGCGCCGAGTACGTGGTGGACTTTCTGCCCAAAGTCAAAATCGAAGCCGCGATCAAGAGCGAAATGCTCGAGCAGACGATCGAGGCGATCGAGAAATCGGCCAACACCGGCAAGATCGGCGACGGCAAGATTTTTGTCTTCGAACTCGAGCAAGTCATCCGCATCCGCACCGGTGAAACCGGCGCGGATGCGTTATAGGGAGAACGGCATGAAGAAACTACTTACCATCATTGCGCTGTTCGGCGCGCTCAGCCTCGCGGGCTTTACGGCGCACGCGCAGGACAAGCCCGCTGAAAAACCGGCTGAAGCAGCCAGCGCGCCTGCGGCTGCCGCACCGGCAGCTGCTCCGCCGCTGCGGCTGCGCAACACCCGCCGCCCCCAAATGCGGCGACAAGGGCTTCGACTGCAACAAGGGCGACGTCGCGTGGATGATGACGTCCACGGCATTCGTTCTGCTGATGACCGTTCCGGGCCTGGCGCTGTTCTATGCCGGCATGGTGCGTCAGAAGAACGCGCTGTCGACGGTGATGCAGAGCTTCGCGATCTTCTGCGTGATCGCGGTGCTGTGGGTCATCTACGGCTACAGCGCGGCCTTCACGCCCGGCGGCTCCGTTTATCGGTTCGCTCGACAAGCTGTTCATGGCCGGCGACGATCCGACCACCGCGGTCGCGGCGACCTTCAGCAAGGGCCAGTACCTGCCGGACTTCGTGTACGCGATGTTTCAGCTGACGTTTGCCGCGATCACCGTCGCGCTGATCTCCGGCGCCTTTGCGGAGCGCTTCAAGTTCAGCTCGATGCTGATATTCAGCGTGCTGTGGTTCACGTTCTCGTACCTGCCCGATCGCGCACATGGTGTGGTACTGGGACGGCCCGGATGCCTACACCACCGCCAAGGCCGCCGAAGTCGCGAACAGCCACGCCGGCTTCCTGTTCCAGAAAGGCGCGCTGGACTTTGCGGGCGGCAGCGTGGTCCACATCAATTCCGGTATCGCCGCCCTGGTCTGCGCCCTGATGCTGGGCAAGCGGAAGGATCTGGGCAAGGTCTCGATGGCCCCGCACAGCCTGATGATGACCGCAATCGGCACCGGCATGCTGTGGATGGGCTGGTTCGGATTCAACGCGGGCTCGGCTCTTGAAGCGAGCGGTGCCGCGGGCCTGGCCTTCTTCAACACGCTGTTCGGCACGGCCGTCGCCGGCGTCACCTGGATGCTCACGGAATGGATGGTCAAGGGCAAACCCAGCCTGTTGGGCGTCTGTTCCGGCATCGTTGCGGGTCTGGTTGCGATTACACCGGCAGCCGGCTACGTCGGACCGATGGGCGCGCTGATCGTCTGCGCCGCGGCCGCGGTGATCTGCTTCTTCGCCGTAACCAAGGTGAAGTCGATGCTGGGCTACGACGATGCGCTCGACACCTTCGGCGTGCACTGCGTCGGCGGCATCGTCGGTTCGATCGGCACCGGCATCTTCGTCAATCCGGCCCTGGGCGGCACGGGCGTATGGGACTATGTCGCCAACAAGGTCGGCGATTTTGACGCCGGTGCGCAGATCATTGCGCAGTTGTGGGACATCGGCACCACGCTGGTCTGGTCCGGTACCGTGGCCTTCGTGATCCTGCTGATCCTGAAGTTCACGATCGGAATCCGCTCCAGCGATGAAGATCAGGAAGTCGGTCTCGATCTCGCCGATCACGGCGAAAAGGCCTACAACCACTAATCAGGACTTTCCCTCGCAAGGGGCGGGCGCGGCAACGCGCCCGCCCTTTTTTGTACTTGGGCATCATGAGTCCCGGGGCCTGCCGGCCCGGCGTTCCCCGGAACCGCCACCCAGAATGCCGGCCTTTCAAAACAGCTACAATATCGGCCTTATGAGGAAACCACGCCCCGAGGCGCTGCGTGCCATCGAAGCCGCGACAGCGTCGGCCGCAACCCGTTGACAGCATGAAACTCGCGTTCATCGTCGACCCGCTCGACAGCTTCAAAATCTACAAAGACACCACCTTCGCCATCATGCGCGAGGCCGCCGCGCGCGGCCACGAACTTTACGTGATGCAGCAGGAGGACCTGCTGTGGCGCGCCGGCGTGGTCTCCGGCAACGCATGCCGGCTGCATCTGACCGGCGATAAGGAAACGTGGTACCGGACCGGGAATGCCGCAGAGACGCCCCTTGCAGCAGTTTGACGCCGTGCTCATGCGCAAGGACCCGCCGTTCGACATGGAATACGTCTACAGCACTTATCTGCTGGAGCTGGCGGAGGCGCAAGGCGCCCGCGTATTCAACCGGCCGCGCGCGATCCGCGATCACAACGAGAAAATGGCGATTGCGCGTTTTCCCCGCTTTACCGCGCCGTCCCTGGTGACCCGCCAGGAAAAACTCATCCATGAATTTCTCGCCGAGCACAACGACATCATCCTGAAGCCGCTCGACGGCATGGGCGGCGCCTCGGTTTTCCGCGTTCACCGTGAAGATCACAACGTCAATGTCATCATCGAAATGCTCACGCACTACGGCCGCCGCACGATCATGGCGCAGCGCTTCATTCCCGAGATCCGCGACGGCGACAAACGGGTGCTGCTGATCGGGGGCGCAGCCGTGCCGTATTCGCTCGCGCGCATTCCCAAGCAGGGCGAGACCCGCGGCAACCTTGCCGCCGGCGGCACCGGTATCGCACGCGAGCTGACGCCGCGGGAGCGGGAAATCGCTGCGGCGCTCGGTCCGGGGCTTCACGCCCAGGGGCTGCTGCTGGTCGGCCTCGACGTGATCGGCGACTACCTGACCGAAGTCAACGTCACCAGCCCCACCTGCTTCCAGGAAATCACCGAGCAGACCGGTTTCAACGTCGCCGGCATGCTGCTCGACGCGCTGGAAAAGGCCGTTTAGCGCCGGTTCCGTGAAGCCTGGCGCGGGATGCCTGGTGCAGCGCAATAGAGTAGAATATTGCATATTAATTACATAGTTGAACAACCCTGACCATGATCGGCATTCTCATCATCGCGCATGGCACGCTCGGCGAAAGCCTGATTCACAGCGCCAGCCACGTGCTTAACAAGCGCCCGCCGCGTCTCAAGCAACTCGGCGTCACCGCCCAGGACGACCCGTTGCTGCTGCTGCCCCAGGCGCGCGCCCTGATCAAGGAACTCGACGACGGCGACGGCGTCCTGATTCTGTCGGACATGTATGGCGGCTCCCCCTCCAACATCGCCGCCAAGCTGCTGATTCCCGGCAAGATCGAGGGCGTGGCCGGCGTCAATCTGCCGATGCTGGTCCGCGCGCTGACCTATCGCGACAGGCCTCTGCAGACCATCATCACCAAGGCGGTGAGCGGCGGCTGCGAAGGAGTGGTGCGGATTCCTTCGCTTGCCGTTCACAATGCTGCAACAGGAAGTTGAGATCGTAAACAAGCTCGGGCTGCACGCCCGGGCTTCGGCCAAACTCACGCAGGTCGCCGGCCAGTTCAAGAGCGACGTCTGGGTGAGCCACAATGGCAGGAGGGTCAACGCCAAGAGCATCATGGGCGTCATGATGCTGGCTGCCGCCAAAGGCTCCAGACTGGTCGTCGAGACCGACGGCCACGACGAAGAGCAGGCGATGCAGGCGTTGCAGGCGTTGATCGCCGACCGTTTCGGCGAAGGCGAATAACACAGGATCACGGATTCGGGGCCCGGGTCTTCCCGGCTGCCGTTGCAGCCGCGTCTGCGCCGGGTCTTGCGTCCTGTGTCCATATCTTTTGCCGCAGGCTTGCGTTATGCCGGGCTTGCAGTAACGGGGAATGAAAATCGATAGCGCGGCATCCATGACGAGCTTCACCATCCACGGCATCGGCGTCTCGGGCGGCATTGCCATCGGGCACGCGCACCTGGTGTCGCATGCCACGCTCGAGGTCGAACGCCATGCCGTGCCGCCCGCCCAGGTTGCCGACGAATCCGCGCGTTTCGACACCGCCGTGCGCACCGTGCGCACCGATCTGGAGGAGCTGCATGCGCAGCGTCCCGGCCACGGCGCCCGCCGAATTCGCCGCCTTCATCAACCTTCACCTGATGATTCTCAACGATTCGACGCTGTCGGTCGTGCCGCGCAAGATCATCGAAGACGAGCAATGCAACGCCGAGTGGGCGCTCAAGGTGCAGATGGATGCACTGCTCGCCCAATTCGACAGCATCGAGAACGTGCTACCTGCGGGAACGCAAGGCCGACGTGATCCAGGTCGTCGAGCGCATGCTGAAAGCGCTCTCGGCCAGCCCGGATACATTCCGCCGCCGCAGTCCGAGGCCGAGGCCGAGCACGACCTGATCCTGGTCGCGCACGATCTCTCCCCGGCCGACGTCGTGCAGTTCAAGCAGCACCAGTTTGCGAGCTTCATCACCGACCTCGGCGGCACCACGTCGCACACCGCGATCGTCGCGCGCAGCCTCAACATACCGTCGATCGTCGCGCTGCACCATGCGCGCCAGCTGATCCGCGAGAACGAATTGCTGATCGTCGACGGCACCCAGGGCGTGGTGATCGTCGACCCCGACCAGCAGGTCGCTTGCCGAGTACAAGCTGCGCCAGCACCAGTTCGACATCGAACGCCAGAAACTGAAGCGCCTCAGGGGCACCCGCGCCAGCGACGCTCGACGGCGTGACGGTGGAACTGCACGCCAATATCGAACTGCCGGGCGACGTCGTGGAGGTCGCGGGAGAACGGCGCGACCGGCATCGGGCTGTTCCGCAGCGAATTCCTATTTCTGAACCGCAACGACCTGCCGGACGAAGACGAGCAGTTCGAGGCCTACCGCAAGGTGGCGCAGGAAATGAACGGGATGCCGGTCACCATCCGCACCTACGATCTGGGTGCCGACAAGCAGACCGGCGGACGCGCAGCGCATCACCACCAATCCCGCACTGGGCCTGCGCGCGATCCGGCTGTGCCTGACCGAGCCGCAGCGTTTCCTGGTGCAGTTGCGGGCGATGCTGCGCGCCTCGCACTACGGCAAGATCAACATCCTGATCCCGATGCTGATGAACGCCAGCGAGACCGACCAGACGCTGCAGCTGCTCGCGCACGCGAAAAGCAGCCTGGATGACGAAGGCATTCCGTACGACCGCGGCATCCAGGTCGGCGGCATGATCGAGATCCCGGCCGCGGCGCTGGCGCTCAGCCTGTTCACCAAGCGGCTCGATTTTCTTTCGATCGGCACCAACGACCTGATCCAGTACACGCTGGCGATCGACCGCACCGACGAAGCGGTCGCGCATCTCTACGATCCGCTGCATCCGGCGGTACTCTCGCTGCTCGCGGCATCATCAAGACCGCAGGCCGTGCCGACATGCCCGGTCGCGCTGTGCGGCGAGATGGCCGGGGACGTCAGCCTGACCCGCCTGCTGCTGGGCCTGGGCCTGCGCCAGTTCTCGATGCATTCCGCGCACCTGCTCGGACGTCAAGCAGCGTCTCCTCAAGTCGAACCTCGAAGAGATCAGGCCGCTGGCGCAGAAAATGCTGCGCCTGAGCGACCCCGAAAAACTGCGCAAACAGCTCGACCGGATCAACGCCTGAGCCCGCCGGCATTGCGGGCAGCCGCGCGGCCGACGCTTGTTGCCGGCGCCACAAGCAAATTTGACAATGCGCCCTCTCCCAAGGTAACGTGTAACAGGTTGTTTTAACGCGCCGATTTGATGTCAGCTTGCGGGCGCGCAATAAATCCGGCTAAAGAGATATCAGAAGAGTCTCAAACCCGGTGACAGCGCAAGCACACCGGGTTTTTTATTTGACTTGCATGGACCAAAACGACGACACCCGACAGTCAGTCGGCATTGTGGCGCCGCAGACGGCGAAGCTTCGACCGAGCCGATCACGCTCAAGAGCGGCGCGGTGATCGGCGGCTACGAACTCGTCTACGAAACCTACGGCACGCTCAACCGCGACCGCTCGAACGCGGTGCTGGTCTGCCACGCGCTCAACGCTTCGCACCACGTCGCCGGCGTCTATGCCGGCGATCCGGAGAATGTCGGCTGGTGGGACAACATGATCGGCCCCGGCAAGCCGGTCGACACCGACCGTTTTTTCGTGATCGGCGTCAACAATCTCGGCGGCTGCCACGGCTCGACCGGGCCGCAAGAGCATCAACCCGGCAACCGGCAAACCGTGGGGCGCGCAGTTCCCGGTGGTCACGGTCGAAGACTGGGTCGAGAGCCAGGCGCGGCTGGCCGACCGGCTCGGCATCGGGCAGTTCGCCGCGGTGATGGGCGGCAGCCTCGGCGCGATGCAGGCGCTGCAGTGGACCATCAGCTATCCCGAGCGCCTGCGCCACGCGCTGGTGATCGCCTGCGCGCCCAACCTCTCGGCGCAGAACATCGCGTTCAACGAAATCGCGCGCCAGGCGATCATCACCGACCCCGATTTCCACGGCGGCGACTACTACGAGCACGGCGTCGACGCCCAAGCGCGGCCTGCGCGTCGCGCGCATGGTCGGTCACATCACCTATCTGTCGGATGACGAGATGGCGAACAAGTTCGGGCGGGAACTGAAGCACGGCAAGCTCGGCTATTCATTCGACACCGAATTCCAGATCGAATCCTATCTGCGCCACCAGGCCGACAAGTTTGCGGAATATTTCGACGCCAACACCTATCTGCGCATCACCAAGGTGCTCGATTACTTCGACCCGGCATTCGAGCACGGCGGCAACCTCACGCGCGCGCTGGCGCCGGCCACGGCGAGCTTCCTGGTGATTTCCTTCACGACCGACTGGCGCTTCTCGCCGGAACGCTCGCGCGAAATCGTCACGGCGCTGCTGGACAACCGCAGCGACGTCACCTACGCGGAGATCGATGCGCCTCACGGCCACGACGCGTTCCTGCTCGACGACGCGCGCTATCACCGCCTGGTCGCGGCCTACTTCGACCGCATCGGAAACGGAGACGGCCGCATGAGAAACGGCAACGGCATTCAGCGTCCGGATTTTGCGGCGATCGCCGAATGGGTGCGGCCGGGGTCGCGCGTGCTCGACCTGGGTTGCGGCGACGGCACGCTGCTCGGCTACCTCAAAGCGCAGCGCGACATTTCCGGTTACGGCGTGGAGATCGACGACGCGAGCATACTCGCCTGCGTCAGGAACGGCGTGAACGTGATCCAGGGCGACCTCGAGCGCGGCCTGTCGGACTTCGAGGACCATTCGTTCGACTACGTGATCCTGTCGCAGACCCTGCAGGCGATGAAGAACAGCGAGCGCATCATGAAGGAGATGCTGCGCGTCGGGCTCGAGGGCATCGTCACGTTTCCGAATTTCGGCTACTGGAAGAACCGGCTGCAGATCGCCCGCGGCCACATGCCGGTATCGGACAACCTTCCCTATGAGTGGTTCGACACGCCCAACGTGCACCTGTGCACGATCGCGGATTTCGAGCGGTTCTGCCGCGAGCGCAGGATCCGCATCGTCGAACGCAAGGTGCTGACGCGCGGCAAAAACGTCGGTCAGTGGCCGAACCTGCTCGGCGCGCTGGCCGTCTATCATTTTGGCAATGGCGGTTAGCCCGGCCTGAACCGCCGGCAAGACACCGCGGCAATCCGCTCTAGGAGCGTGGAGCAGACCCCGCAAGCCGCGTGATCCAGCGCAGCAGCACGAGGCCCGGGATCGCGATCAGCGTGCACAACAGGAAAAACCCCTGCCAGCCCAGCGTTTCAGCGAGCCAGCCGGTCGGCGCGGATGCGAGCACGCGCGGCACGCCCATCAGACTGGAAAGCAGCGCGTATTGCGTGGCCGTGAAGCGACGGTCGGTCAGTGCGGCCATGAACCCGACGAATGCCGCAGTCCCCAGCCCCGCCGTCAGATTCTCGGTCGCGACCACCGCTGCCAGCGCAACGTCGCTGGGTGCAAGGCCCGCAAGCACGACGAAGCCCAGGGTCGACAACATCTGGCCGAGGCCGAACAGCCACAGCGCCCGGTTCAGGCCGATGCGCATGATCCAGACGCCGCCGAGCGTGCCGCCGGCGATGGTCGCCCAGAAACCGAAAATCTTGACCACGGTTCCGATCTCGGTCTTGGTATAGCCGAGATCAAGGTAAAAAGGCGTGGTCATGGCCGAAGCCATGGTGTCGCCGATCTTGTAGAGCAGAATGAAGGCGAGCGCCAGCCACGCGCCCTCGCGCATGAAGTAATCGCGGAACGGCAGGAACACCGCTTCGGTCAGCGTCCGGGGGCGGCCCTCGGGCAGCGGCGGCTCGGGCGCAAGCAGCGTCACGATGATGCAGGCCGCCATCGCAACCGCCATCAGCCGGTACATGGGCCCGAACGAGATCCAGTCGGCGAGGATCAGGCCGCCGCCGCCGGCGAGCAGCATGCCGATGCGGTAGCCGTTGACGTAGAGTGCCGAGCCCAGCCCGAGTTCATCGTCAGACAGACTCTCCCGCCGGTAGGCGTCGACCACGATGTCCTGGGACGCGGAAAAAAACGCGACCCATAATGCTGCAACGGAGATCCATAACAGCTGGCCTGGCGCAGGGTGCGCAAAGCTCAGGGCAAACAGCGCGCCCGCCAGCGCCAGCTGGCTCACCAGCAACCACCCGCGCCGCCGGCCGAACAGCGGCGGCAGGTAGCGGTCGAACAGCGGCGACCACAAAAACTTGAGCGTATAGGGCAGTCCGACCAGAGCGAACAGCCCGATGCTGGCGAGGTCGACGCCGCCGTCCTTCAGCCACGCCTGCAATACCGATCCGGTGAGCAGCAGCGGCAACCCGGAAGCGAACCCCATCAGCAGCGCCACCAGCATGCGGCCGCTGAAAATATCGCCCAGCATGCTCCGCCACGAGCGCCGGCCGGAAGCGGGCAAAGCGGCCATCAGCGCGCCACCCCGCTGGCCGCGCGCGGAGCCCCGACCGCCCGCGTGCTACAGCTTGTAGTCATAGTCGATCGTCAGCGGGGCGTGGTCCGAAAACCTTTCGTCCTTGTAGATCGCCACGCGTTTTGCCGTCGCCGCAAGGCCCGCCGTCGCGATGTGATAATCGATGCGCCATCCCACGTTCTTGGCCCAGGCCTGGCCGCGGTTCGACCACCACGTGTATTGTTCGGGGCGCGGATCGACGCGGCGGAACACGTCGACCCAGCCCAACTCGTCGAACACCCGGGTGAGCCATTCGCGCTCCTCGGGCAGAAAACCCGAGTTCTTGCGGTTGCCGCGCCAGTTTTTCAGGTCGATCTCCTTGTGCGCGATGTTCCAGTCGCCGCACAGCACGATTTCCCGGCCGCTGTTCCGGAGTTTTTTGAGGTGAGGGAAAAACCGCTCCATGAAACGGAACTTGACCTGCTGCCGCTCTTCCGAACTCGAACCCGACGGCAGATAGACCGAGATCACGCTCAGCTTGCCGAAATCCGCGCGCAGATAACGTCCTTCGCTGTCGATGTCGGCAATGCCGATGCCCTCGATCACTTTGGCCGGCGCATGCCTGGTGTAAAGGCCGACGCCGCTGTAGCCCTTTTTCTCGGCGTGATGAAAATAGCCGCGAAATCCTGCCGGGGCCAGCATGTCGCCCGCCATGTCGGCCGCCTGGGCCTTCAGTTCCTGCACGCACACGATATCGGCACGGCTGCGGGCGAGCCAGTCGAGGAAACCTTTCCTGGCCGCCGAGCGAACGCCGTTGAGATTGAGCGTGATAATGCGTAACATGGAAATAAGGGGGTTTAAATGGTTTCGGCGCAGCGATGACTGATTTCAGGCAGGATTTTATCCGGTTTGCCATTGCCAACAAGGCCGTAAGCTTCGGCCAGTTCAAGACCAAGGCCGGGAAGGCTGTCGCCCTATTTTTTCAATTCCGGCCTGTTCAATGACGGCGACTCGTTGCATAGGCTCGCGCAATTCTACGCGAAAGCCATTCTCTCGTCCGGCGTGGCGTTCGACATGCTGTTCGGCCCGGCCTACAAAGGCATACCGCTGGTTTCGGCGGTCGCCATCGCGCTCGCGCTGTCCGGCCGCAACGCGCCCTTCGCGTTCAATCGCAAGGAAGCGAAGGACCACGGCGAAGGCGGCAACATCATCGGCGCGCGCGCTCCGCGGGCGCGTGTTGATCATCGACGACGCGATCTCCGCCGGCACGGCGGTGCGCGAGTCGCTCGACATCATCAACGCCAGCGGCGCCGTGCCGTGCGGGGTGGTGGTCGCGCTCGACCGGATGGAGCGCGGCGCCGGGACCCTGTCGGCGATCCAGGAAGTGCAGCAAAAATATGACATTCCCGTCATCAGCGTTGCCACGCTCGACGACCTGGTGGACTATCTGAGGACGGATCCTGCCCGCGCACCGGACCTCGAGGCGGTCGGACAATATCGGAAACAATACGGAGTCACAGCTCATGTTTAACACCACGCGCGCACCGGCTGCTGCAGCATTGCTGGCATTGGCTCTGGCGCTGGCGCCCGCCGCCAACGCCGCCGAGTCCAAGGGCCGGATCGTCTGCTGGAAGGACAAATCGGGAAAAATCGTGGGCTGCGGCGACACGGTGCCGCCCGAATACCAGACCAGCGCCACCCAGGAACTCGACCGCCGCGGGATCACCCGCAAGACCACGGACTCGGCGGACGATCTGGCGAAGCGCAAGACACAGGATCAGGAACTCGCTCGTAAGAAGGACGAGGAGCAGAAGCGGCTTGCCGAGCAAAGACGCCAGGATGCCGCGCTGGTCAACACTTTCTCCAGCGAGAAGGAGATCGACGTCAAACGCGACCGTGACCTGCAGGTCGTCGAATTGCAGATCAACCAGCTCCGGCTGTCGTTGAAAAATGCGACCGATCGCAAGGGCGTCGAACAGAGTATCGCCGCCAAGGAAAAGGAACAAAGCGATATCCGCGCGCGCTACGCTGAATACAAGAAACGCTTCGCCGAGCTGAAGGGCCTCCCGCCCACCGCAACGACGCCGGCGCCGGCGCCGGCGGCCGCCGCGGGCAGCCCGCAGAAAAAATAGCGCGGCAGACCCGCAGGACCGTGCGCTGCACAGACAGCGCCGTTCAGCCCGCCAGTCTGCGCTTGAGAATTTCGTTGACCTGCTGCGGGTTGGCCTTGCCCTTGGTCGCCTTCATGGCCTGGCCGACCAGCGCGTTGAAGGCCTTTTCCTTGCCGCCCCGGTAATCCGCCACCAGCTGCGGATTGGCGGCGATCACCTGGTCGACGATTTTTTCGATTTCGCCGCTGTCGGAAATCTGCTTCAGGCCTTTGGCGGCGATGACCTGGTCCGCCGCATTCTCTTCCCGGGCTTCGGCGCTCCACATGGCGTCGAATACGTCCTTGGCGATCTTGCCCGAAATGGTGCCGTCGGCGATGCGGTCGACGAGGCCGCGCAGCGCCCCGGGTCCGACTTTGCTCGCCGCGATCTCCAGGCCTGATTCGTTGAGCCGCGCGCTCAGGTTCGCCGACGATCCAGTTGGCGCACAGCTTTGCGCTCTGTGCGCCGGCCGCGCCTTGTGCCGCCTGCTCGAAATAATCGGCCATCTCCCGGCTGCCCGTCAGCATCGCGGCGTCATGCGGCGTCAACCCGTATTGCGCGACAAAGCGCTCGCGCTTCGCCTGCGGCAACTCCGGCATCGCCGCGCGCACTTCGCCGATCCACTGCTCCGAAACCTCCAGCGGCAGCAGATCCGGATCGGGGAAATAGCGATAATCGTGCGCGTCCTCCTTGGAGCGCATCGAGCGCGTCTCGTCGCGGTCCGGATCGTAGAGCCGGGTTTCCTGCACGATCCTGCCGCCGTCTTCGAGCATCTCGATCTGGCGCCGCACCTCGAACTCGATCGCGCGCTCGAGGAAGCGGAACGAATTCAGGTTCTTGATCTCGCTGCGCGTGCCGAGCTTGTCGGAACCCGCGGGCCGCACCGAGACGTTGGCATCGCAGCGGAACGAGCCCTCCTGCATGTTGCCGTCGCAGATGTCGATCCAGCGCACCAGCGCGTGCAGCGCCTTGGCGTAGGCGACCGCCTCGGCGGCGGACCGCATGTCGGGCTCGGTGACGATTTCCAGCAGCGGCGTGCCGGCGCGGTTCAGATCGATGCCGGTCGTGCCGTGAAAGTCCTCGTGCAGCGACTTGCCGGCGTCTTCTTCGAGATGCGCGCGCGTCAGCTGCACGGTCTTTTCCCCGCCCTCGATGAGGATCGTCAGCGTGCCGCCCTCGACGATCGGCAGTTCGTACTGGCTGATCTGGTAGCCCTTGGGCAGGTCGGGATAGAAATAATTCTTGCGCGCGAATATCGAGCGGCGGATTGATCTTGGCGCCGACCGCGAGCCCGAAGCGGATCGCGCGCTCGACCGCGCCGCGGTTGAGCACCGGCAGCACGCCGGGCAGCGCGATGTCCACCGCGCACGCCTGGGCGTTGGGCGCCGCGCCGAACGCGGTCGCCGCGCCCGAAAAAATCTTCGAGCGCGTCGACAGCTGCGCGTGGGTTTCAAGCCCGATGACGGTTTCCCATTTCATAGTTAAACCCTATTTAGCCGCCAAGGCCGCCAAGCACGCCAAGAAAATAACTGATCAAAGACATACGATCCGCGCGAATAACACCTGATATATGTTCTTCGCAAATACGCTGCGTTTTATCGATCATTCAATGTACGGCTTTGCTTAATTCGTAATTCTTGGCGTGCTTGGCGGCCTTGGCGGTTCAATCAATGCCTTTCGGTGCGCGCATATGCCAGTCCGTCGCGAGCTGATACTGGTGCGCGACGTTGAGCATCTGCGCCTCGCGGAAATAATTGCCGATGATCTGCAGCCCCACCGGCAGGCCCTTGCCGTCGAAGCCGCACGGGATCGACATGCCGGGCAGCCCCGCCAGGTTGACCGCGATGGTGTAGATGTCGGACAGATACATCTGCACCGGGTCGCCGGCTTTCTCGCCCAGCCTGAACGCCGTGGTCGGACTGGTCGGGCCCATGATGACGTCGCATTTTTTGAAGGCTTCGGTGAAATCCGCGCGATCAGCCGCCGCAGCTTCTGCGCCTGGATGTAATAGGCGTCGTAATAGCCGTGCGACAGCACGTAGGTGCCGATCAGGATGCGGCGTTTCACTTCCGCGCCGAAACCCTGGGCGCGGGTTTTCTTGTACATGTCGACGAGATCGGCATATTCGGGAGCGCGGTAGCCGTAGCGCACGCCGTCGAAACGCGCGAGGTTGCTCGACGCTTCCGCCGGCGCCAGCACGTAATACACCGGCACCGACAGCGCCATGTTGGGCAGCGCGACCTCGACCACCTCGCAACCGAGTTTGCGGTATTGGGCAATCGCTTCCTCGACCGCCTTCGCCACGTCCGGCGCCAGGCCCGCCGCGAAAAACTCCTTCGGCAAACCGATCCGCAGTCCGGCGACCGGCCGCGCGAGATCGCGGGTATAGTCTTCGGGCTCGCGTTCCAGGCTGGTCGAATCGCGCGCATCGAATCCCGCCATCACGTTGAGCATCAGCCCCAGGTCTTCGGCCGTGCGCGCCATCGGCCCGCCCTGGTCGAGGCTGGAGGCGAACGCGATCATGCCGTAGCGCGACACCACGCCGTAGGTCGGCTTGAGCCCCGAGATGCCGGTCAATGCCGCCGGCTGGCGGATCGAGCCGCCGGTATCGGTGCCGGTCGCCGCCGGCGCGAGCCGCGCAGCGACCGCCGCCGCCGACCCGCCGGAACTGCCGCCGGGCACGGTCGTGACATCCCACGGGTTTTGCACCGGGCCGTAATAGGAAGTCTCGTTGGACGAGCCCATCGCGAACTCGTCCATATTGGTCTTGCCGATCGTGACCGCGCCGGCTGCGTTCAGCTGCCCGACCACATGGGCGTCGTACGGCGAGACGAAATTCGACAGCATCCTGGAACCGCAGGTGGTCAGCCACCCTTTGGCGCAGAAAATGTCCTTTTGCGCGATCGGCACCCCGGTCAGCGGCTGCGCCCTGCCGGCGGCGCGCAACGCGTCCGCCGCCCGCGCCTGGGCCAGGCTTTTCTCCGCGTCGACCGTGATAAAGCAGTTGTATTTTTTACCTAGTCCATTGATTCTATTGAGAAAATATTGGCAGATCTCGACGCTGGACAGCTTCTTGGCGGCGAGCTCGGCGGACAGGCTTTTGATCGTGGCGTTGAACATTCTGGGTGAAGAAGGAAGGGCGAGGGGCGGAGGGCAACGCCCTCCAGAGCCTCGGGTTCTACCCTCTACTCGATGACCTTGGGAACGAGATAAAGATCCGGCTTCGACCTGCGGCGCGATCGACTGGAACAGCGCGTGCTGGTCCGGCTCGATGGCCGCGTCGTCGCGCAAGCGCAGCATGATGTCCTGCGCGTGGGACATCGGCTCGATGCCGGTGACGTCGACCGCCTGCATCTCCTCGATCAGCCCGAAAATATCCGAGAGCTGGCCGAGCGCGGCCTGCGCTTCGGCGTCATCGACCGCGATCCGCGCCAGATGTGCAACACGTCTCACTTCATCGAGAGTCAGCGCCATAATTCCCTGCAAAAACCTTTAAAAATCGGAGCAGCATAGGGTATCATAATCGACTAATTAATACGCAGTGCCATTTCCTTTACCCGGAAGAGCTAATGTTCGGTTTCTTAAGCAACTACTTCAACGACGATCTCGCGATCGACCTCGGCACCGCCAACACGCTGATCTACGTGCGCAGCAAAGGCATCGTGCTCGACGAACCCTCGGTGGTGGCGATCCGCCAGGAAGGCGGCCCCAACGGCAAGAAAGTGATCCAGGAGGTCGGCCTCGCGGCGAAGCAGATGCTCGGCCGCACGCCCGGCAACATCACCGCGATCCGCCCGATGAAAGACGGCGTGATCGCCGATTTCACCGTCACCGAGCAGATGCTCAAGCACTTCATCAAGAAAGTGCACGACTCGCGTTTTTTCAAACCCAGCCCGCGCATCATCATCTGCGTGCCGTGCGGCTCCACCCAGGTCGAGCGCCGCGCGATCCGCGAATCCGCGATCGGCGCGGGCGCGAGCCGGGTCTATCTGATCGAAGAGCCGATGGCGGCGGCCATCGGCGCCGATCTGCCGGTCGGCGAAGCCACCGGCTCGATGGTGGTCGACATCGGCGGCGGCACCACCGAAGTCGGCGTGATCGCGCTGGGCGGTCTCGTTTACAAGGGATCGGTGCGCGTCGGCGGCGACAAGTTCGACGAAGCCATCATCAACTACATCCGCCGCAACTACGGCATGCTGATCGGCGAGACCACCGCCGAGCAGATCAAGAAGGAAATCGGCTCCGCCTTCCCGGGCTCCGAAGTGCGCGAAAAGGAAGTCAAGGGACGCAATCTCGCCGAGGGCATCCCGCGCAGCTTCACCATTTCCAGCAACGAAATTCTCGAGGCGCTCACCGACCCGCTGAACAGCATCGTCAGCGCCGTCAAGTCCGCGCTCGAGCAGACGCCGCCCGAACTCGCGGCGGACATCGCCGAAAAGGGCATGGTGCTGACCGGCGGCGGCGCGCTGCTGCGCGACATCGACCGCCTGCTGATGGAGGAGACCGGGCTGCCGGTCATCGTCGCCGACGATCCGCTGACCTGCGTCGTGCGCGGCTCGGGCAAGGCGCTCGAGAACGTCGACCGGCTCGGCAGCATTTTCACGTATGACTGACCAGGCATGACACGTGGAAGGTGAAGGGTGAAATGTGCAAGAACCGGGTTGCCGTCGATACGATGACTCGAGGTGACAGCCGGCCGTTCTCCGCTCTTCGCTACCGTAACGACCGACGTTTTTCCGCACTTTACGGTTCGCGTTTCACGTCCCGCCGCTGATGGAACATCAGCCGCCCCCGTTTTTCAAGACCGGCCCCACCCCTCTCGCCCGCCTGCTGTTTTTTGCGCTGCTGTCGCTGGCCCTGCTCGTTGCCGACGCGCGCTTCAGGTATCTCGAAAACCTGCGCCAGGTTGCCGCGGTCCTGATCTATCCCCTGCAGCGCATCGCCGAGCGCGCCGGCCAGCATTGCGCACCGTGCCGGCGAATTTTTCGTCACGCACTCCGCGCTGCGCGCCGATAACGCGCGGCTTGCCCGGCAGAGCATCGAGAACAGCGCCAAGCTGCAGCAGCTCGAGGCGCTGCAGGCGGAGAATGCGCACCTGCGCGAACTGCTCGAGGCGCGCAAACGCATCGAGGTCAAGTCGATGCTTGCGGAAGTGCTCTATGCGGCGCGCGATCCGTTCACGCGCAAGATCGTCATCGACAGGGGCTCCCAGCAACAGGTCCTGAGCGGTGCAGCCGGTCATCGACCACCTCGGCGTCATCGGCCAGGTGACGCGCGTCTATCCCTGGCTGTCGGAGGTCACGCTGATCACCGATAAAGGACAGATCGTGCCGGTGCAGAACCTGCGCAACGGGCTGCGCTCGGTGCTCGCCGGCACCGGCAACGATGGCGTGCTCGAACTGAAGTTCACCGCGCTCAACGCCGATTTCCAGAACGGCGACAAGCTCGTCACCTCCGGCATCGATGGCGTCTATCCGCCGGGGCTGCCGGTCGCCGAAGTGACCAACGTCGAGCGCAACGCAGCCTACCTGTTCGCACGCATCACCTGCAAGCCGCTGGCCAGCGTCAACAATTTCGCGCAGGTCCTGATCGTCAGCCAGGAACGCAACATTCCGGAGCGGCCGGCGGAAGAAGAAAAACCGGCGCGCGGCAAGAAAGAGAAGCGGGGCGGATGATGCAGCGGCCCACTGCGCCCCAGGAGATCCTGCTGCCGGTCCGGCCGGCCTTCATCGTCGCGACGCTGGTTGCGGCGCTGCTGCTGAATTTTTTGCCGGCGCCGGGTTTCTGGAACTGGATCAAACCGGATTTCGTCGCGCTCGTCGTGCTCTACTGGTGCATCAAACAGCCGCGCAAGATCGGTTTTACCGCAGCCTTTCTGCTGGGCCTGATGATGGACGTGGCGGACGGCAGCCTGTTCGGCCAGCACGCGCTTGCCTACTCCATCCTCGCCTATGCCGGCATCGTGCTGCACCGGCGGGTGCAGATGTTCTCCCTCACGCCGCAGGTGTTTCACGTGATCCTGCTGCTGCTGCTCAACGACCTGATCGTGCTCGCGATCAGAATGCTCGCCGGCAACGATTTCCCGGGATTCGCGTATTTCGCCGGCAGTTTCGTGGCGGGCGCGCTGTGGCCGCCGCTCTCCGTGCTGCTCAGCCTGCCGCAGCGCCCGAAACCCGATCCCGACCATGTCTGATCTGAACATCAATCCGGGCGTGGAGTTTCGCAACTCCCAGCTCGAGCTCTACCATTTCCGTTTGCGTCTGGCCGCGGCGGTCGATCTTCGTGCTGCTGATGTTCGCGCTGCTCTTCGTGCGGTTCTTCTACCTGCAGGTCGTCAAGCGCGATTACTATCACACGCTGGCCGAGGCCAACCGCATATCGATCGTGCCCATCGTCCCCAACCGCGGCATCATCGTCGACCGCAATGGCGTGGTGCTGGCGCACAACTATTCGGCCTATACGCTGGAGATCACGCCAAGCAAGGTGGAAAACCTCGACGCGCTGATCGACGAGCTCGCCACGGTGGTCGAAATCACGCCCAAGGACCGGCGGCGCTTCAGCAAGCTGCTGGAGGAGAGCAGGAACTTCGAGAGCCTGCCGATCCGCACGCGCCTCTCGGACGAGGAGATCGCGCGCTTCGCCGTGAACCGCTATCGTTTTCCGGGCGTGGAAATCAACGCGCGCCCGTTCCGCCAGTATCCGCAGAACGAACTGTTCTCGCATGTCGTCGGCCATATCGGCCGCATCAACCAGCGCGATCTCGACAAGCTGGAAGCCGACGACCTGATGTCCAACTACCGCGGCACGGCCTACATCGGCAAGACCGGGCTCGAGCACAGTTACGAGCGTTACCTGCACGGCACCACCGGCGTGGAGCAGGTGGAAGTGGACTCGGGGGGGCGCCCGGTGCGCACCCTGTCGCGCACGCCGCCGGTCTCCGGCAACAACCTGGTCCTGAATCTCGATGCCAAGCTGCAGGAAATCGTCTACCGCGCATTCGGCAACCGGCGCGGCGCGCTCGTCGCGATCGATCCCCAGACCGGCGGCGTGCTCGCCTTTGTCAGCAAGCCCGGTTTCGATCCGAACCTGTTCGTCGACGGCATCGATCCCCAGAACTGGGCCGAACTCAACAACTCGCCGGACCGGCCGATGGTCAACCGCGCGCTCGCCGGAACCTATCCCCCCGGCTCCACCTTCAAGCCGTACATGGCGCTGGCCGCGCTCACCTACGGCAAGCGCACGCCGCAGCAGACGATCTTCGATCCCGGTTATTTCAACTTTGGCGGCCATATGTTTCGCGACGACAAGGTGGGGGGGCACGGCCAGGTCGACATGTACAAGTCGCTCGTCGTATCGTGCGACACCTACTACTACATGCTCGCCAACGATCTGGGGATCGACAACATCTCGAGATTCGTGGCCCAGTTCGGCTTCGGCAGCCGCACCGGCATCGATATCAACGGCGAATCGGCCGGCATCCTGCCCTCCCAGGAATGGAAAATGCGCCGCTTCAAGCAAAAATGGTACGCCGGGGAAACCATCAGCATCGGCATCGGACAGGGTTACAATTCTTACACCCCGCTGCAGATGGCCTCCGCCATCGCAACCCTGGCCAACGACGGCAAGATGTTCCGCCCGCACATTGTCGACTACGTGGAGAACATCACCACCCACGAACACACCACGATCGAGCCCAAGCCGTTGCGAACCCTGAACATCAAGCCCGAGTACCTGGAAGTGGTGAAGCAGGCGCTCGTCGGGGTCAACCAGGAGGGCACCGGGGCGCGGGCTTTCGCCGGCGCGGGATATGTGAGCGCCGGGAAGACCGGTACCGCGCAGGTGGTCGGCATCAAGCAGGGCGAGAAATACGTCGAAGGCCGGACGCAGGAGCGCCACCGCGACCACGCGCTGTTCATCGCCTACGCGCCGGCCGACAAGCCCCGGATCGCGCTCGCCGTGGTCGTGGAAAACGCCGGTTTCGGCGCGCAGGCCGCCGCGCCGATCGCGCGCCAGGTGCTCGATTACTATCTGCTCGGCAAGGTGCCCGCCGAGCCGGCCAAGGAGATCGACAGTGACTCCGGCAATTAGACGCGTCACGCGCTTTTTCACCGCGCACATCGACGGCCTGCTGCTCGGCGCCATCCTGCTGCTGATGGCGGCGGGGCTGATCGTGCTCTACAGCGCATCGAACGCGAGCCTGCCCCGCGTCAGCGCGCAGTTGATGAACATGCTGGTGGCGCTGGCCGTGATGTGGGTGTTCGCCAACATCCCGCCGCATTACCTGACGCGGCTGGCCCTTCCGCTCTTCGTGCTGGGCCTCGCGCTCCTGATCGCGGTGGCGCTGTTCGGCGATGTCGCCAACGGCGCGCGCCGCTGGCTGAACATCGGCGTCACCCGGATCCAGCCTTCGGAACTGATGAAAATCGCGTTGCCGCTGATGCTCGCGTGGTATTTCGACCGCTACGAAGCGACGCTGCGGCTCAAGAACTATCTGATCGCGGTCGTGCTGCGTGGTGGTGCCGGTGGGCCTGATCGCGCGCCAGCCCGACCTCGGCACCGCGGCGCTGATTTTCTCCAGCGGCTGCTACGTGCTGTTTCTGGCCGGCCTGTCCTGGCGCATCATCGCCGGCGTCACGGTTGCGGGTCTCACCAGCCTGCCGTTTCTGTGGTCGGTCCTGCACGACTATCAGCGGCAGCGCATCCTGACGCTGCTCGATCCGGCCCAGGACCCGCTGGGCACCGGTTATCACACCATCCAGTCGACGATCGCGGTCGGTTCCGGGGGGATCTTCGGCAAAGGCTGGCTGAACGGCACCCAGACCCATCTCGATTTCATCCCCGAGCGCACCACCGATTTCATTTTCGCGGTCTATTCCGAGGAATTCGGATTGATCGGCAATTCCATCCTGCTGTTCCTGTTTCTGCTGGTGATCGCGCGCGGCGTGGTGATCACCGCCAATGCGCCGACGCTGTTCACGCGCCTGATGGCCGGCGCGGTCACGCTCACGTTCTTCACCTATGCGTTCGTCAACATGGGGATGGTGAGCGGGATCCTGCCGGTGGTGGGCGTGCCGCTGCCGCTGATCAGCTACGGCGGAACTTCCCTGGTGACGATCTGTCTCGGTTTTGGTATTTTGATGAGCATCCAGACGCACAAGAAACTGGTGCAAACGTGAAAAGTGAAGGGTGAAACAGTGAAACGCAGCGCGCGTACCACCGCCAACGCTGCGCCGCCCGACTCACCGTTTCACGCTTCACGCTTAACTGCTGCAGTCGCTGGCCATCATAACCGCTGCGCTTGCCGGCTGCGGTACCATGACCAAAGCGCCGGGCACTGAACGCGCCCCCGCGCCGCGTGGCGGCGGCTACTACCTCGACGACGGTCCCGGCGAAAATCCGCCCGCCGACATCGACAGCATTCCCGATGCGGTGCCGAGGGTCGAGCCGCTGAACCGGGGCACCAGCCGCCCCTACACCGTGATGGGCAGGAACTACACGCCGATGACGTCCCTGCAGCCGTACAAAGCGCGCGGCATCGCCTCCTGGTACGGCCGGCGCTACAACGGCAAAAAGACTTCGTCCGGGGAAATCTACGACATGTACGGCATGACTGCCGCGCACACCATCCTGCCGATCCCGAGCTACGCGCGCGTCACCAATCCCGCCAACGGCAAATCGGTGATCGTGCGCATCAACGACCGCGGGCCGTTCGTCGACACCCGCCTGATCGATCTTTCCTACACCGCGGCGCACAAGCTGGGCGTGATCAACGGCGGCAGCGCAATGGTCGTGGTGGAAAGCATTATTCCCGGCGAGGATGCGGCCCCGGTTGCCGTTGCTTCCGCGCCTGTCGAGACGCCGGCTGCCGCCCCGCCGCCGGAAAATATCGCGGAGGCTCGCGCGCAACAGCCCGCGCCTGCGATGGCGCCCGTGTCCGATCCGGCGCCGCCTGCGGCAACTCCCGTTGCGCCGCCGACTGTGCCGACGACCCGCGATGCCTCCGGCATCTATCTGCAGCTGGGCGCATTCGGATCGCGGGAAAACGCGGAGAATTACCTCGCCAGGCTCAAGACCCAGATCGGCTGGCCGACACAGGCGCTCCACGTTTTTCCCAAAGACGGATTATTCCGCGTGCACGCGGGTCCTTATGCGAGCCAGGCCGAAGCCCGTCAGGCGGCCGACCGCATCAGCCAGGCGCTGGGGCTCAAGCCGATGGTGTTGACGCGGTGAAGCAGTGAATCAGTAAATGGTAAATCGTTGCTATTCGGACGCCGTCCCGCTTACCGCCACGGATTACGATTCACCGCTCACGGCTTACCGGTTTTTCGTTACAGCACGTAGCGCGCCAGATCCTCGCTTTGCGCGAGATCCTTCAGGCGCCCGTCGACGTAACCGGCGTCGATGACGATGGTCTCGCCGGAGCGCTTGCCGGCGTTGAACGAAATTTCCTCGAGCAGCTTTTCCATCACGGTATGGAGCCGGCGGGCGCCGATGTTTTCGGTGCGCTCGTTCACGCTGCCAGGCGATCTCGGCAAGACGCGTGATCGCGTCCGGCCTGAACTCGAGCGTGACGCCCTCGGTCGCAAGCAGCGCTTCATACTGGCGCGTCAGGCACGCGTCGGTATTGGTGAGGATCTGCTCGAAATCCGCGACGCTCAGGCTCTGCAACTCGACGCGGATCGGGAACCGTCCCTGCATCTCGGGAATCAGGTCCGACGGCCGGGACAGATGGAACGCGCCGCTCGCGATGAACAGGATGTGGTCGGTCTTGATCATCCCGTACTTGGTCGACACCGTCGTGCCCTCGACCAGCGGCAGCAGGTCGCGCTGCACGCCCTGGCGCGAGACGTCGGCGCCCGACAGTTCGGAGCGGCCGGCGATCTTGTCCATTTCGTCGATGAACACGATGCCGTTCTGCTCGACGTTCGCGATCGCGCGCAGCTTCAGGTCTTCATCGTTGACCAGCTTGGCCGCTTCCTCCTCGACCAGCAGTTTCATCGCATCCTTGATCTTGAGCTTGCGCGATCGCTTGCGGCCGGTGCCGAGATTCTGGAACATGCCCTGGATCTGCGAGGTCAGGTCTTCCATGCCGGGCGGGGCGAAGATTTCCATTTGCCCCTGCGCTGCGGCGACTTCGATTTCGATTTCCCGGTCGTCGAGCTCGCCTTCCCGCAGTTTCTTGCGGAATTTCTGGCGCGTCGCGCCGTCGGTTTCCGGCGCGGCGGACTGGAAGCCGACCTCGCGTGCCGGCGGCAACAACGCATCGAGGATGCGCTCCTCGGCGAGATCTGCGGCCTGATGCCGCACCTTGCGCGTCTCCTGCTCGCGCGTGTCCTTGATCGAAGTCTCGACCAGATCGCGGATGATGGTGTCGACATCGCGGCCGACGTAACCGACCTCGGTAAACTTGGTGGCCTCGACCTTGATGAACGGCGCGGCGGCGAGCCTGGCCAGCCGCCGCGCGATTTCCGTCTTGCCCACGCCGGTGGGCCCGATCATCAGGATGTTCTTGGGCGTGATCTCCTGGCGCAGCGGATCGCTGACCTGCTGCCGGCGCCAGCGGTTTCTCAGCGCGATCGCGACGGCGCGCTTGGCCTCGTCCTGCCCGACGATATGCTTGTCGAGTTCGTGGACGATTTCCTGCGGGGTCATTTGGGTCATGGGTGAGAACCTGGATGAGGATAGTGGATGGAAGAACGAAGAGCGGAACCGCTGTCAGCGTGATCTCCATGATCTCACGTTTCGCGATTCAGCGTTTCACTCAAGAATTTCGATTACGTGCTGCTGGTTGGTGTAGATGCACAGATCGCCGGCGATGGTCAGCGCCTTCTTGACGATGTCTTCCGGCGGGAGTTCGCTGTTTTCGAGCAGCGCGCGCGCGGCGGCATGGGCATACGCGCCGCCGCTGCCGATCGCCACCAGCCCGAGTTCGGGCTCCAGCACGTCGCCGTTGCCGGTGATGATCAGCGAGCTGTCGCAATCCGCCACGATCAGCATCGCTTCAAGCCGGCGCAGCATGCGGTCGGTGCGCCAGTCCTTGGCCAGTTCCACCGCCGAGCGCATCAGGTTGCCCTGGTGCTTGTCGAGCTTGGCTTCGAAGCGTTCGAACAGCGTGAAGGCATCCGCCGTGCCGCCGGCGAAACCGGCGAGTATTTTGTCGTGGTACAAGCGCCGCACTTTGCGCGCGCTGGCCTTGACCACGACGTTGCCGAGCGTGACCTGGCCGTCGCCGCCGAGCGCGACACGCTTGCCGCGCCGCACCGACAGGATGGTCGTACCGTGAAAGATTTCGTCAGCCATGGAAAGAATGTGCCGGGTTGGGTTGATCGGTCGACAGCGGGATCTGCTGCACCGTTAGCGTCAGATCTTGAAATGCGGGCAATCGCGGCGATTTCAAGAGCTGATTATAGTATAGCGGTCCTAGGACGTTCCTTCGAGCTTGAACACGACCGGCACCAGCACCCACGCCTCCACCGGCTGCCCGTTCTGGCGCGCGGGAACGAACCGCCATGTTCTGACCGTCTCGAGCGCGGCATCGTCGAGATGGGACGAACTGCTGGGTTTCTCGATATCGACGCTGGCCGGCATGCCATCGCGCGTCACCCGCACCCTGAGTATCACCGTGCCCTGTTCGCCGTTGCGGCGCGCCACCAGCGGATAAGGCGGTGGCGGATTGTGCAAATAGCCGGCGTTGAAAGCGGGAGACGTTGCGACAGCGACATTACGCGCAGTCGCCGCAATTCCCGCGGCGGGCGGCGTCGACGAACGCGCCTCGTCCTGCTTTGCGGACGTCGCCTGGACCGGAAACGAATCGCGCGCCGGCTCGGCAATGACAGCGGGTCGTGCCGGCTCTGCTTCCGGTTTGCGGCGCGGCTCGACGCTATGCCGCGTTTTCGTGATTGCTGAAATGTTGCGCGCAGGCGCCGCAGGCGCAATCTCCGTAGCCGTTTTCACAACAACGGGCGGCATGGCTTCTCCCTGCACCACGACATTCAGGATGCGCGCCTTCAGCGGTTCGGACCTGCCGGCAAACCCCGGCAGCTCGATGAGCATCGCCAGATGCAGCGCGACGCTCAACACCAGCCACAGCATCAACATGCGCCATACGTGCCGGCGATGATCGGATGCCGCTACGTCAGCCAGTTCAGCAGGGTCGAACGCGCGCGCCATGGTCGGGTGAAAAATCCGGAAAACAGGAATGACGGCAGGTGTCTGTTTACCTTACCACACCGCGACGAACGCGCGCACTCTCCCGCTTTTCAGCCCGCCGCGCGCTCGCGCCGCCCGGAGAGCGCGAACACGACGATCGCCAGCACGGCCATCACCCAGACGATGGCGGGGCCGGACGGCAGGTCCCAAACAGTGGAAACCACCAGCCCGAGCGCGTAGCCGGCGGCGCTCAAGCGCATAGCCGGCGGCGAGACGATAGCGGGCAAAGCGGCGGGTCGCCAGCGCCGGCACGATCAACGTGGTGAACACGAGATACAGTCCGACCAGCTGGACCGAGATCGTCACCGCGCACGCGAACAGGACGTAGAACCCCATGCGCCCCAGCTGCCCGCCGCGCGCGAACCAGATGCCGAGCAACACCGCATAGGCGAGCGCCACCACCGCAAGCCGCTCCGGGGTCACCCACAGAATCTGCCCGACCAGCATGTCCTTCAGATGTTCGCCGCCGTGCGGATTGCTGGCGAGCAGCAGCAACGCGCCGCTCGCGGCGAGCACGAAGCTCACGCCGATCACCGCTTCCTGCACCTCGGGCCAGTGTTTCTCGGTCCAGGTCAGCAGCAACGCGCCGCCGACTGCAGCCAGCAGCGCGCAGGCCTGGACCAGCCAGCCTTGCGGTTCGAGTCCCAGCGAGTCGGCGAGGATCACGCCGAGCCCGGCGATCTGGGCGATGGCCAGATCGATGAACACGATGCCGCGGGAGAGCACCTGCACGCCGAGCGGCACGTGGGTCGCAGTCACCAGCAGGCCCGCGGCAAACGCCGGCCACAGGATGCTGAAATCGATCATCGTCGTATTCATTTGGCGACCGCGAGCAACCGTGACAGCGTGTCATCATAAAGGCTGAACAGATCCTGCGCCTTGTCGGTGCCGCCGACCGTGAAGGGCACGGTCACGGCGGGGATTTTGGCGCGCTCGGCCAGCCACTCGCCCGCCCGCGAATCGTTGTACGCGGCGCTCACGACCGCCTTTGCCGGAGTCTTGGCAAGCTGCGCCAGCAGCTCGCTCAGATGCGCGGTCGTCGGCGGCAGCCCGGGCTTGGGCTCCAGTTCCCCGATTTCCTTGCATGCCCAGCCAGGCGTTGAGATAGGACAAATTCTTGTGATAAGCAACGATCGTCATCCCCTTGAGCGGCGCCGCCTCCTTTTCCCATTTTGTAATCGCCTGCTGCCAGCGGTCGAGGAAGGCCTTGGTGCGCGCCTGGTAGTACGCGGCATCGCCGCTGTCGAGCTGCGCCATGCGCTCGGCGAGCGCCGCCGCGACTTTCTCGATGTTGTAGGGGCTCAGTTGAATGTGCGGGTTGCCGCCGGGATGCACATCGCCCTGCGCGCGGTCCACGCGTTGCGGCACTTCCAGTTTCGCCACGTAGCGCGACGCTTCGAAATAACCGGGCTGTCCGGTCTGGATTTTCGGGTTGCCCGACTGCGTCTGCAGCAGCGGCAGCCAGCCGATCTCGAGTTCGGCGCCGGTGCAGACCACCAGGTCGGCGTTGCGCGCGCGCGCCATCAGGCTCGGGCGCGCCTGGATGTGATGCGGATCCTGCATCGCGTTGGTCGCAACGTAGATGCTCACCTTGTCGCCGCCCAGTTCCTTCGCCAGCGCGCCCCATTCGGGTTCGCAGGCGAGAATATTGAGCGCGGCAAACGCCGGTTGCACCGCCAGCACGGCGGCCAGCGCAATGATGCATTTCAGCCATTTGATCATGATCGTAACCTTTCTCCGGAATGCTTCAGCCGTTCAAAACGTGTGCGCGCCATGCGCGCCCAGGCTGTAGAGGTATTGCACGAACACCTGGTTGTCGGTGGCCCCGAGCCGCGACTTGTCCTGGCCCAGCTGCAGCCGGATGCGGCTGAACTCGGTCGCGGTCCAGTCGAACATCAGCGTGTTGCGCGACGGGCTGTAATTCGCGAGCAGCGGGAAGTCGGCCGCGGTCGCCGCGCCGCTCGTCACGACGCCGTTGTTGACGGTGCCGTAACGCAGGGTGTCGTAGCGGTAGCCGACGCGCCAGCGCGGCATGAACTGCCAGATGCCCTGCAGGTACCAGCCCGACTGGTCGGCGTCGAAGTTGCCGGTGGCACGGCAGCGCCGTGTTGTACGTGAGCTGGCCATCCTGTTTCAGGCGGAAGTATTCGCCCTGCAGCTTGAAGTTGGTGTAGGTGTCGTTGCCGTTGGGCGCCCATTTCAGCACCGCGTCGGCAACCCACAGTTTGGCATCGCCGGTGAAAGCGTTGGTCACCGCGTTGCCGAGCGCGTCGGTGTCCTGATAGGCGCGGTTCTGCGCCGAGGTCTGGAGATAGGACAGCCCGGTGCGCCAGGCGTAGCTCGTGCCGATGTCGCCGCCGATGTGGCCGAAGAGCGCGCTGCCGCCGATGCCGTTCTTGTTGCGGTCGTTGCCGGGAAACTGGTCGCCGCTCGAAACCTCGGCGCCCAGCTCGACGAACAGATCCGTCGGCGCGATCCACTTCAACTGCAGGCCATCCTGCTTGAGCTGCGTGCCGAGGAACGCCTTGTACGGCAGCGGCGCATCCTGGAAATCCCACGCATGCTGGTGTTGCTCGTTCAGGTAACCGATGCCCGAGAAAAAGCGGCCGCCCTTGAACGTGAAGCCCTGCGGCAGGGCCAGCGTCTGGAAATACGCCTCCTCGACGGAGGCGCCGCCTTCGGGCGCGAGCGAGGCGATCGCGACGCCGCGGAAATAGGGATCGATATTGGAGGCCATGGCCAGTTCGGTTTCCTGCAGACCGAAACTGCGCTTCGGCGGCCCGACCTCGCCGCCCGACGGCAGGAACCCCGTGATGTGATAGTCGTTGGGATCCTGCGAAGTCCGCGCATAGGTGCCCTGCAGGATCAGCGAAATCTCGGGGTTGAACGCGTTTGGACCTCTGCTGTTGGCGGCGGCGCTCGCGGCGGTCTCGGCGCTGGCTGCGCTTTGCTCCGCCTTGCCGGCCTTGGCTTCGGCCACGGCCAGCCGTTTTTCCAGCGCCTGGATGCGCTGCTCGTAGCTATCCTTCATCTGCTTGATTTCCTCGCGGATTTTCGCGAGGTCGGCGTCCTGCGCCAGCGCAGGACCGCTGAATGTGAACGCGACCGCCACGGCGATCAAATTTCTTTTGAACACTTGCGTCTCCTTTGAACATGAATGGAACACGGCTGCCGGCATTGCCGGCAGCGTCAAACCATGTCAAAGAAGAACGAGGCGGGCCGCGCGAAAGGGGGGTGGGTGACTCGGCGACACGAAGCGGCGTGCGGGCGCTGCACGATGCGCTCATCGGTGCATTCCCGCGCTGCGTGATGCACAGGGCTCGCATGCGCCATGCCCAGCACCGCGCTGAACGCGACGTGCAGGTCGCATAAACTGCCCTGAAAGGAAACCTTGTCCTTGCTGTCGTGCTGCGCCGGATGCTGGTCGTGGGCATGCCATGCCGCGTGCGTGAACGCGGCCTGCTGTGCAAACAGCAGCAGGAGGATAAAGACAACCTGTGGAAACACGCGCTTCACGGCGTTGGACCCGGACCTTCGATTGGAGCAAAGGCGGAATCTAAACCTTTTGAATGCGAACCGCAACCGGGCCGGCAGCGGAGCGGTGCTATACTTTTCGCCAGGATGAAATCAATTCTGCTCGCCCTGATCGACGGTTACAAACTGCTGCTGTCGCCGTTTTTCGGCAGCCAGTGCCGCTTCTATCCGACCTGTTCGAGCTATGCGCGCGAAGCGATCGAAGTGCACGGCTCGCTGAAGGGCTCGTGGCTCGCGATCAGACGGATCCTCAGGTGCCACCCGTGGCATCCGGGCGGCGTGGATCCGGTGCCGCCGGCAAAGCCTTAAAGGCAATTTGAACCGCCAAGGCGCCAAGCACGCCAAGAAAACCAAAGACAATATCTTCTAAAAGATTCGGGCCAATCGGATCTATCGTGCCCAAGCAGCTGACTGCAATTCACTGCCTACTTCGGATTTCGTTTCGCTTTTATTTCGTTTTCGTCCTTCTTGGCGTCTTGGCGTCTTGGCGGTTCAATCCTGCTTTGAACTTCTTGGCGGCCTTGGCGGCTTAATCTTGCACGTTCTGCAGATCAATCCCTTCAGATACTCGCTCTCCGGAAAATTGAGCGCGACCGGATGATCCGGCGCCGCGTGCAGCCAGTCCTCGATGCGCGCATCGGCCCCGGCGTCGAGCGCCGCGCCGGCGATGATTTTCTGGAACAGGTCGCGCCGACACGCCGCCCGAGCACGAGAACGTCACCAGCACCCCGCCCGGCCGCAGCAGCTTGAACGCGAGCAGGTTGATGTCCTTGTAGGCGCGCGCGGCCTTTTCCACGTGCGACACGGTCGGCGCGAATTTCGGCGGATCGAGCACGATCAGATCGAAATCCGCGCCGCTGGTCGCGGAAGCGCCGCAACGCCTGGAACACGTCGGCCTCCATGCCATTCCGCCTGCGACAGTTTATTCAGTTCTTCATTGCGCCGCGCCTGCGCCAGCGCATCCGCCGAGCTGTCGATCGCCGTCACCGATTTCGCGCCGCCGGCGAGCGCATTGAGCGCGAAGCCGCCGCTGTAGCAAAAGCAGTCGAGCACGTCGCGGTCTTTGGCGAGCGCGCGCACCTTGAGCCGGTTGTCGCGCTGGTCGAGATAAAAACCGGTCTTGTGGCCGCCTTCGAGCGCGACCTCGAAGCGCAGGCCGTGCTCGCTGACGATCAGCGGCGCGGCGGGCGCGGCGCCGTATAACAGTCCGGTGCTCGGCGCCAATCCTTCGAGCTGGCGGGATTCGGCATCCGAGCGTTCCCACAGACAGGCGGCAGATGTAACCCGTTGTATATGTTCAATAATTTGTTCACGCCAGCGCTCGGCGCCGGCGCTGGTGAGCGCCACCACCACGGTGTCGCCGTAACGGTCGGCGATGATTCCCGGCAGGCCGTCGGACTCGCCGTGGATCAGGCGCTGCGCGTCGCTCGTGCCGCTTTGCGCGAGCGTCGCGCGCGCATGCACGGCGCGCTCGATGCGCTCGCGAAAAAATTCGGCGTCGATGACGCGCTCGCGCCAGTCCCACACGCGCGCGCGGATCTGCGAATGCGGGCTGTAGGCGGCGACGGCGAGGAACTCGCCGTCGGCCGTGCGCACGTCGATCGTGTCGCCCAGCTGCGGATCGCCTTCGACGCGCGCGACCGCGCCGGAGAAGACCCAGGGGTGTTTGCGCTTGAGGGACTTCTCGCGGCCGGGTTTGAGAATCAGTTTATGCATGAAGACCTATTGAACCGCCAAGACGCCAAGGCGCCAAGAAGAACAAAAGCGGGGACACGAAGGACACAAAGGACACGAAGGAAAAAGCAAAACAAACGAAATGCTCAGCTCTCGATTACTTGTCATTTCCATTACCCATTACCCATTACCGACTTTTTGAACCGCCAAGGCTTCTTTTCTATACCCGCTCGACGGGTGCGCCAAGCACGCCAAGGAATTCAAAATGGCAAACCGAGAATTACAGGATAGTAATCGAGAAGGGGGGCTTACGTTAATAAAAATCCTGAGAATGGTTTAGGCTGACAAAGTAAAGGGGACAAGACTTCAACGGTCACTTCTACGAGAAGCCGCCCGCTCCACGGCTCCGATAACGAGCCGTTGCCATATAGAAGTTAACATTTATCTATCGTTTGCCTCTCTCCTCCGGAATGACAAACCCAATCGGCCGCTTCTTGGTTTCGGGTGGTGTCATCAGTTGCCGGATCGTTTCGACCAGCCGCACGATGGCCTTGTCATGAACGGAAAGCTTGCGCTCCAGCTCGTCCAGCTTTTTCGCAAGCTCCTTGTTCGAGGCGAGCAATTCACGCAGTTTGACGAAGGCACGCACGACGTAGACGCTTACCTCGACCGCGCGTGGCGAATTGAGCACGCTGGCTGCCATGATTGCGCCATGTTCGGTAAATGCGTAGGGGCGAAATCTGAAGTGTCCCTTGCTTTCCAAGATCACATTCTGTGATCTTAGGGCGCGCGTTTCCTCCCAATTCAGTTGAAACATGAAATCTTCCGGGAATCGATCGGCATTCCGCTTTACCGCCTGCATCAGAGTGCGGGTTTCGACTTCGTAAAGAGAAGCCAAATCGGCACCCAGCATGACCTTTTGCCCGCGAACCAACAGAATGTGACTCTGGACCACGTGCACCGGTACCAGACCAGACTTTCCCCATGTTTCCTCCGCTGGACGTAAGATCACGGCTTGTGATCTTATATCGCCAATTCGTTGTTTATAAATATATTTTCTTTTGCCGGGTTGGGCCACGCAGGTATCACGTTCCTTCTTGGGACGTCGATTCTGCCTCTAAGAACGCGCTTCGACGCCCCCGGGATGACGTGTTTGGCGAGGATTGCTACCGCCAATGAAGCCTTTGCAAAGGTCCGATCCGCTTTGGATTGGCTTGTTGTGTTGAATTGCGGTTACCGCGTTGCCGCCAATGCGGCCCGCACCGCCTCGATGCGTTTGCGATTGACGCCAAAATCCGAGCGGCCCACGCGCGAGGCAGAGCGCACCTGGATCACGTTGTTCGCCGGATCGAACCAGAACTCGGCGTCGTCGACGAATTTCATGAGCGGCGTCGTGAACTGCACATAGAGATAATCGCGCTCGCTTTTCATCACCTTGGCGCCCGCCATCTTCTCCACGATCGTCTTGATCCTCGCCAGCGTCGCATATCCGTCACCCTTGACCGGCAACGGCGCGATTTCGGCGTAACGGCGCTGCGGGTGATCGGGATAAAGCGCGGCTTGGCTGGAAACGCTGTTCTCGGTCATCGATGGCGACTTCAACCTGCCGTCGTGCACGCCCAGATCGCCTGGTGGCGTGCCCTGCAGCAAGCCCATTTGCCCGGCGGCTACGGCCAGCAATGCCAGCGACACGACGAAGATAACAACCCAGCCAAGAATGGTCATGAACGAAGTTCGCATTACGTCAGGAAAAATTAACGTTCGCGGTGAAATGAGCGTGCTGACGACCGCTCCGAAAAGCAAAGGGGTCAGGTCTTGCAATCATACATTTACTTCGCCTCGTTTCCGGGCATGAAGGTTGTTGGATTGCAAGACCTGACCCCATATCCCTTGCTAGAACGATAATTTAACCGCCGAGGCCGCCAAGCACGCCAATGAATACAAATCAAATCGAACTGCAGATTACAAAATAGTAACCGGGAAAGGGGAATTGCTTTAATGGAAGTCCTGAGGATAACTCAACACCACGGCCGTCGGCGCGTCGGCGTGGTTAGACACCATGGCTCCTGGCTGCGGCCTCGAGCCGTCGTAATTCACGCCGCACTTCCTAGGACCTAAACTCGGTCTTCTCGAAGATGCTGCCCACCGCCCAAATGAACTGCTTTTTCGTTGCAAATTGCTTCAGGAGCGAGATGTCTTTGACTCAGCGATATGCCCAGCTCGCCAACGTGGCACTTGAACGACCACACCAACCAACCGCAAATAATGCTAACGAAAATGGTGGGTGCGGCCCATTTGAGGCGGCGCGTATCCAATGCGTGGACCCTCTGCCACCGCATTTCCGACCAAGATGGCTTGGTGGCCCCCCACAGGAACTGAAACAGGAAGGTCTTTGAATGTACCGTCGCCATCAATGGTCGCGTCGATAGCGAGGTGGTAAGCAATTCCGGCGCTGAGACCTATGGCTAGCGCGGCAAATATGTCATCACTTGCGGCGTTGAGAGCTTCCCAAAGCGTGTCGTGCTCCTGGAAGGTTTCTGTACACGGTCCTTGATAGATCAAGAATGCCGAGCACAAGCGTCTCAACGACTATTCCAGAAATTACCGAATGTGTGAAGATAGATCGGTGATCTCCTATGCCACCCAAAAAGTCCAGATCCGGAATGCCACCGTCCCCGTCCCTCGCCGGAGCCGACCAGGAAACCCAAGACACCGGCTACTAGCTTTGGCGCTGTATCCTTGGGACGGTTCTTCAGATTGGTGCTGAGGGCCTCATAGATCATGTTGAAGTCTCGGCCAAGCGCTTGCGCCTGCGATGCGGCAGCTGCTCCTCTCGCTTGCAAATGAGGGATGGCCTCATTTCGCCGTATCGCTGAGAGCAATCCACTAGCCTCGTCAGTCAGGAAATCCCAAACGCGCCCCACTAATGATCGGAAATTCCTGCCTCGGCGAATTGTAACCTCGCCGAGCACATCGAGAGTGCGTCGTCCCCACGACTTCAAGTCTTCTGAAGACGTCCTGGCGATAGCTTCACGAAACTCGTGAAGAAGCTTTGCCTCGCGTGTACCTGAAAGTTCAAGAGCGATAGACATGTCCAGCCGCCTCTAACGTCGAAGATTAGCTGCGGCCGGGAGCCACAAGAGCGGAGGGTAACTGCAAGCGCAGCTTGCAGGCCGCCCGCTCGACCGCCGGGTTAGCCCTCTCGTTTGGAAATACGCTCATTGGGTGCTACCTGCTTTGAGAGTTCCCGTAGTCGAAATGGGGAACGACAGAAGCGTTGTGCCGATTCCGCTTCGGTGAGCAAACCGTTCCTGGATAAGCCGGCCTGGGCCATTGAAGATTTCCTCGTAACGACCGTCAGGATAGAGCTTGAAGCCCAAATAGTAGTCGGGTGTTGTCTTGAATGTGAGGCTGTCCTTGAACGTGGCCTTGACCTGAACATTCCGGCCATCCGTTGTATTGCCGTCGTGATCCGGTTGAGAGACTTCGTGAAGGATGACGTCGTACTCGAGTTCAGCGATGATTTCGCCAACGTCGCCGACCAAGCGACCGTCGACCGTGAACCGCCTGTGTGGAAATGTGGTCTTGAGATGCTCGATGCCTTGAAATACGAGTGCGAGACCTTCGGATGGCTTTGCCGTTTGGGCATGATCAAGAGGCGCTAACGTGTATTGGTTGACATTTTTAGTTGCCAAATTTAGGTGACAATTTTAGTTGACACTTGGCACCAGTTTGGTGCCCATCATATGCCAGTGTCACGTCATCCTCAACCCAACGGCATAAAAGGGGATGCACATCTTTTCCACTCCCCCCGCTCTCCCGCCCTTAATTATTTTTCTGATCTTCTTGGCGTGCTTGGCGGCCTTGGCGGTTCAATGTAGTCTGGCGTTGAATTCTGTTGATGGTTCGACATAACCTGAAGGTTAGTCTACGCCGCAACAAGTCACGTTGTGGCGTGTTGTCTTGGCGGGCTGTCCGGACTAAATGCGCCGATCTCCCATTTCCCCGTTATCTTTTGTTCTTCTTGGCGTTCATGGCGACCCGTCGAGCGGGTATGAAAAGAAGCCTTGGCGGTTCAATTGTTTTTGTTCTTCTTGGCGTCTTGGCGTCTTGGCGGTTCAATATTTGTTTTTTGTCTTCTTGGCGTGCTTGGCGGCCTTGGCGGCTAAATTATTGTTTTTGAATTTTTCAGCGGCCTTGGCGGCTAACTCTTCCTTTTAGCCCGCGGATGCGCCGCATCGTACACCTTCGCCAGGTGCTGAAAATCCAGACTGCGTATACACCTGCGTCGTCGAGATGCTCGCATGCCCCAGCATGTCCTGCACCGCGCGCAGGTCGCCGCTCGACTGCAGCACGTGCGACGCGAACGAATGCCGCAGCACGTGCGGGTGCACCTTGCTGCTCAGGCCCAGTTTCATCGCCCAGTGTTTCAGCCGCAGCTGGACCGCGCGCGGCGAGAGCCGCCCGCCGTTGCGCGTGACGAACAGCGCCGCGTCGTCCAGTTTGCCGATCTGGCTGCGCTGCTCCAGCCACTTTTCGAGCGCGGCCAGCGCATGGCTGCCGACCGGCACGATGCGCGTCTTGTTGCCTTTGCCGGTCACGCGCACCGTGGCGTCGCTGTAATTGATGTCGGTGGGCGCGAGTCCGGTCAGTTCCGAGAGCCGCAGGCCGGAGGAATAAAACAGCTCGAGCATCGCCTTGTCGCGCACGGCCAGCGCCTCGTCGTCGCCGCCGATTTCCATCAGGCGCCCGGCCTCGTCGGGCGACAGCGCGTGCGGCAGCCTCTTCGCCGCTTTCGGCGCGCGCACGCCGAGACAGGGATTGTTGGTAAAGCCGTGATCGCGCGCGAGATAGCGGTAAAAGCCGCGCCACGCCGAGAGCATGCGCGCGAGCGACCGGCCGTCGAGCCCCCGCGCGTGAAGCTGGGCGATGAAGCGCCGGATCTGATGGATCTGCAGATCGTCGAGCGTCGCAGCGCCCGCGAGCTCGATCAGCGCCTCGATATCGCGCGAGTAGTTTTTGGAGGTGTGCGGACTCAGCCGCCTTTCGTTGGCCAGATGGGCAAGGTAATCGCGCAGATATTTTTGCGCAGCCCGGGATGCCGGATTCAGTGTGGCAGTCCCGGCGGGGTGCCCTTCATCCCTCATCCCTCATCCCTCATCCCTCACGCCTCATCAAGATGCCCCGCCAGCGCCGCGGCGGCCATTTCGCCGAGACGCTTCAGGAACACGGTGCCCATTTCGGGATAGAAGCGCTGCGGGTCCTCGCTCGCCAGCGCGAGCAGGCCGAACGCCTCGCCGTCGCGCAGCGCGATATAGGCGAACGAGCGCAGATGGGGGGCCGCCTCCCCGAACAGCCCGGCGGTGTCGACCATCGCGCGGCTGCTGCAATAGGGTTGGGCGAGGCTCGCCGCGAATTCCCGCGTGGCGTCGCTCACGGCGGCGAACTCCGGCAGGCCGGCGTGTTCCGCGCCGCGCCACAGGCGCAGCACGACGTGCGGAATCGCAAAATCCTCGCGCAGGTTGAAAGAGACCGCATGCAGTGCCGCCTGGATATCGCGCGCGCCAAGGAGCGCCAGCGTCACGCGGTGCATTTTCTCGCCGATCGCGTCGTTCTCTTCGCCGAACTGGATGATCTCGCGCAGCTTGTTCTCGAGCTGCTTGCTTTTGTCGCGCAGCGTCAGGATCTGGCGCTCGCTGATCGGAATGGCGCGGCCGCCGTGCGGATGCGGGATATAGATCTCCGCCAGCATGTCGGCGTACTGCTCAAAAAACTCGGGGTGCTCCTGCAGATAACCTGCGACATCTTCTGATTTCATTCCGCTCCCTTATATTTCGATTTCACCTTCGAACACCGTCGCCGCCGGGCCCGTCATCAGCACCGGCCGGCCTTCTCCCGCCCATGATATAACGAGGTCGCCGCCGCGCGTCGTGACGCGCACGCGGGAATCGAGCAGCCCGCGCATGATCCCCGCCACCACCGCCGCGCACGCGCCGGTGCCGCAGGCCAGCGTCTCTCCGGCACCGCGCTCATAAACCCGCAGCCGGATGTGGCCGCGGTCGACCACCTCCATATAGCCGGCATTCACCCGCTGCGGGAATCGCGCATGCCGCTCGATCAGCGGCCCCTGCGTGGTGACCGGGGCCTCGTCCACGCTCGGCACGATTTGCACGGCGTGCGGGTTTCCCATGGATAATGCGCTGATTTCTATGGATTTTGTGTTGACGTCGAGAGTGTAGGTAAGCGCCCGCTTACTCGCGTCGAACGGGATTTTCGGCGGCTCGAATTCGGGCACGCCCATGTCGACCGTGACCTGGCCGTCGGCTTCCAGGCGCGGCACGATCACGCCGCCCAGCGTGCCCACCCGGATCGCGGTCTTGGTGGTCAGCCCCTTGTCATGCACATAGCGCACGAAGCAGCGCGCGCCGTTGCCGCACTGTTCGACCTCGCCGCCATCGGCGTTGAAGATGCGGTAATAAAAATCGGTATCCGGCTGACGCGGGACCTCCACCTGCAGGATCTGGTCGCAGCCGATTCCGAAATGACGGTCGGCGATCAGGCGCAGTTGGCGGGCATCCAGGCTCAACGGCATGGGCCGTGGCATCCAAAACCACGAAGTCGTTGCCCAATCCGTGCATTTTAGTGAATTTTAGGCGCATTTAGATGCAATATGCGCGATAATCGCGGTAGATACAGCGATCCATGACCACCGTCATGCCCGCCTGCCGGGCCCGCAGCGCCGCCGGCTCGTTCACGATACCCTCTTGAATCCAAAGGAATTTCATCTTAAGCGCCAGGCAGTCATCGACGATTCCATCGATGAACTCCGCACGGCGGAAGACGTCCACGAGATCGACAGGCACCGGGATGTCGGCAAGCCGGGGATAGGCGGTCGCGCCGAGGATTTCCTTGACCGCGGGATGCACCGGAATGATGGTGAAGCCGTATCCCTGCATCGACTGCGCCACACGGTAGCTGGGACGCGCGGGGTTGGGCGACAGCCCGACCACCGCGATGGTTTTCACGCCCTTCAGCAGCGCGCAGCATTGCTCCGGGCGTCGGATTTTCAAATTTTCCCGGGTTATTCCCATTACTCATTACTCATCACCCCTTACCGCCTTTTCCATGATGTAGTCGTCCATCACGAACCCGCCGCCGATGTCTTTCACTACCGTGTCCCTGATCCCGAAACCGTGCTTGCCGTAAGCGGCGATCGCACTCCGGTTGTTCCTGTTCACCGCCAGCACGAGCCGCGAGCAGCCCGCTTCCCGCGCCACCGCCACCGCGCGCCCGATCAGCTTCCCGCCGTAACCGCGGCGCTGGCAATCCTGGCGCACATACAGCTTGTCGAGCTTCATTTCACCCGGCTCGCCGGTCAGGAAACAGGATGAAAATCCGACGATTTCGTCGCCCAGCAGCAGCTTGTCCCACCACACACCGTCGCGCTGCAGTTCGGCGCGAATCAGTGCCGGCTCATAGCGTTGCCGCAGCATGTATTCTATCTGCTCGATGCCGATGATGCCCGGGTAATGCGCGAGCCAGATCTCGCGCGCGAGCGCCGCAATGCGTTCCGCGTCGCCCGGCTCCACCGGCGCGATATGAACCCGCGCATTCTCCGTGCTATCCGGCTTATCGCGGGCAGTTTGCGATGCTTGCCGCTGTCGTTGGCCCTCGGCGCCACACCCACCAGGGCCGCGATCTCGCGCCGATTCAACTCTCCCAGTTCCGGGCACTTGGCCAGCATGGTCAGACTGGTGATCGCGCCGACGCCAGGAATGCCTCGCAGCAGATCGTCCTTGGTTCGCCAAGCGTCCGACGCGCGCAGGCGTTTGGTCAAATCATCATCCAGATCACCGATCCGCTTATCGAGCCAAGCGATGTGGGCCGCGACGCTCTTGCGTTGGACCTTGGACGCTGTGCCCAAGCGGAGCGTTTCTTGAACGCGCATGTCGATCAATTGACGGCGCCGCGTGACCAGATCGTCCAGGTCGCGGGTGTCCGCGTCCTTGAGCGGGCGCACGGCAGGCCGGATGGCGCGGGCGAAGCTCGCCAGGACGGCGGCATCAACCAAGTCAGTCTTCGCCAATTGCCCCGTCGCTTTGGCGAAATCGCGGGCCTGCCGCGGATTGATGACGGCCACCGGCAAACTCTTGGCGGTTCAAAAATACGGAAATGGGTAGTGGGTAGTCGGTAGTGGGCTTCTTTGTTGTTTCCTTCGTGTCTTCGCTTTCGTTCTTCTTGGCGTCTTCGCGGTTCAATTCCTGTTCCTGAATCTCCTGGCGGCCTATCTGGACTTAATGCGCCGCTCTCCCATTCCCCCGTTATCATTTGTTCTTCTTGGCGTTCTTGGCGGCCTTGGCGGTTCAATACTTGTTTTTTGTTTTCTTGGCGCTTGGCGTCTTGGCGGTTCAATTCCTGTTCTTGAATTCTGCTTGGCGGCCTTGGCGGCTAATAGAACTTTGCCTCCCCCGGCGGCCGCGTCTTGAAGCGCTTGTGCAACCAGTAATACTGCTCCGGCATCTCGCGCACCCGCTCCTCGATGAACGCATTCATGCGCCGCGTATCGGCCTCGTCATCTTCGGTGGGAAAATTCTCCCACGCCGGATAAAACCTGAGTTCGTAGCCGGCATTCCCGGGCAGCTGGCGCGTCACCGCCGGCACCACCACCGCGCCGGCCAGGCGCGCGATGCGCGCCAGGCCCGTGATCGTCGCCGCCGGCACGCCGAAAAACGGCACGAAGATCGAGTCGCGCTCGCCGAAATCCATGTCCGGCAGATAATAGAAAGGCAGGCCGCGGCGCATCGCCTTGACCAGCGGCCGTATGCCCTGCTGGCGCGAGAACAGCTCGGGCATCACGAAACGCGTGCGGCCGTGATACAGGATCGCGTCGAACACCGGGTTCTTCTGGTGGCCGTAGACCGAAGCGACGTGATACTCGGAACCGAGGCGGATGCCGCCCATGTCGAGCCCGACGAAGTGCGGCGCCAGCCAGATCACCGGCCGATCGGCGACCGCCCGCCAATGTTCGAGCCCCTCGATGTGCACCAGCTTCTGCACCCGCGCCTTCGACGACCACCACAGGATGCCGTGCTCGATGAAGCTCCTGCCGAAAGCCTGGAAATGGCGGCGCGCCAGCGCCACGCGCTCGCTTTCGCTCAACTCAGGAAAGCACAGGCGGAGATTGGTGAGCGTGACGCGCCGGCGCTCGAACGCCAGCAGGTACAGCAGCATGCCGAAAGCGCGGCCGACGGGCGCGAGCAGGCTCAGCGGCAGCAAGTGCAGCAGCCAGACGAACGCGAGGCCGAGACGGGTCAGCACGCTGCGCTCCGAGGGATGAGGGATGAGGGATGAGGGATGAAAAGCGCTGCGCTTCGAGGGATGAAGGATGAGGGATGAGGGATGAAGCAAAACCGAGAATCTTCTCTCCAGATCTTCATCCCTGCAGCCGCTCACCCTCAGCTAGCCCTCGCCCTGGATCTCATCCCCTCATCCCTCATCCCTCCGCCCTCATCCCTGGTGGTTTCGCGCCCCCGCCGGCACCTTGTAGCGGTTATAGCCCCACAGGTATTGCGCGGGGCAGGTGCGCACCAGATTTTCTATCGCGCGGTTGAGGGTGGTTTCGTTCAGGTCGGCGACCGGCACCGCCTGCAAATGCAGGTGATAGCCGGCGCCGCGCGGCAGGCGTTCGGCAAACGCCATGATCACCGCCGCGCCCGTGGTTTTCTGCAGCCGCGTCACCAGCGTCATGGTGTACGCCGGGCGGCCGAAAAAATCCGCCCATACGCCTTCGCCGACGCCCGGCGCCTGGTCCGGCAACAGGCCGACCGCTTCGCCGCGCTGCAAGGCCTTGTACAGCATGCGCACGCCTTTCAGGGTCGCGGGCGCGACCGTCGACTGCCAGCGGCTGCGGCCGGCGACCATCAACGGCTCGATCCAGCTCAGTTTGGGCGGACGGTAGAGCACCGTGATCGGCAGGCGCTGCGCGCCGTAGAGCGCGGAAATTTCGAAACAGCCCAGGTGGGGCGTCAGAAAAATCAGGCCCTTGCCGCCGCGCCGGGCTTCCTCGACCACGTTCCAGGTCTCGCAGCGGACCAGGCGGGAAACCTTGTCGTCGGAGCCGAACCACACTGCGATGAGCTCGGTCACGCCCTTGCCGGTCTCGGCCACCGCCCGGCGCAGCAGTGCCGCGCATGCCGCCCCCGCGCAGACGCCGCTGGCATAAAGATTTTCCCTGAGCCGCGAGGCATAGGTCGGCGACAACTTATAGACCAGCCAGCCCAAGGCGGCGCCGGCGCGGTGCAGCCAGGGCAACGGCAGCCGCGCGAGCAGCCGGAACAGCGGAATCAGCATGAATTTTGGTTTTATAAATCGGGGCTTATCTGATATTCTATGCGTCTTTTTTCATTTCCCGAAATTCGAACAATGAGCGATTTCCTGTTTACCTCCGAATCGGTTTCCGAAGGCCATCCCGACAAAGTTGCGGACCAGATCTCCGACGCCGTGCTGGATGCCGTGCTGACGCAGGACAAACACGGGCGCGTCGCGGCGGAAACGCTGGTCGCCACCGGCCTCGTCGTGATGGCCGGCCAGATCACGACCGGCGCCGTCGTCGATTACAACGAAATCGCGCGCGACATCATCAAGCGCATCGGCTACGACAGCTCGGATGTCGGCTTCGATTACCGCACCTGCGCGGTGCTGACCGCGTTCGACAAGCAGTCGCCGGACATCGCCCAGGGCGTGGACGAAGGCAAGGGCCTCGACCTCGAGCAGGGCGCCGGCGACCAGGGCCTGATGTACGGTTTCGCGTGCGACGAGACGCCGCAACTGATGCCGATGCCGATTTACTACGCGCACCGCCTGATGGAGCGCCACAGCGAACTGAGGAAAGACGGCCGGCTGCCGTGGCTGCGGCCGGACGCGAAGTCGCAGGTTTCCGTGCGCTACGTCGACGGCAAGCCGCACCACATCGACACCGTGGTGATTTCGACCCAGCACAGCCCCGATATCTCGCATGAACCGCTCACCGAGGGCGTGATCGAGGAGATCGTCAAGCCGGTGCTGCCGAAAAACATGGTCACCAAGGACACGCGCTACCTGATCAACCCGACCGGCCGCTTCGTCATCGGCGGGCCGATGGGCGACACCGGCCTCACCGGCCGCAAGATCATCGTCGACACCTACGGCGGCTACTCGCGCCACGGCGGCGGCGCGTTCTCCGGCAAAGACCCGTCGAAAGTCGACCGCTCCGCGGCTTATGCCGCGCGCTACGTGGCGAAGAACATCGTGGCGGCGGGGCTGGCGAAAAAATGCGAGATCCAGGTCGCCTATGCGATCGGCGTGGCGCGGCCGGTCAGCGTGCTGGTCGAAACGTTCGGCACCGGCAAGATCAGCGACGAGAAGATCGCCAAGCTGGTCGAGAAACATTTCGACCTGCGTCCGAAGGGCATCGTGCAGACGCTCGATCTGCTGCGGCCGATCTACACCAAGACCGCCGCCTACGGCCACTTCGGCCGCGACGAGCCGGAATTTACCTGGGAAGCCACCGATAAAGCTGCGGCGCTGAAAGCGGACGCGGGCATATAGCCAGATTTTGAGTTAAAATAGCAACCGCTGAGGAGCGTTGCGACCGGCCTGGGGTACAGCCCCATGTGCCGGCCAGGCTCAGCAAGAATAAACGGCGCTCGCACTGGAAACGGTGCGAGCGCTATTTTTTTATGGGTCGGTTTTCCGAGGGACGCTGCAACCAAGGTCGTCTGGTCAGGCTCGGGAAACGGCCCCGCACATGGAACCGCGTCCCCCTATTCAGGAGTCTTGTCATGAACGCAGCAGCGATGAGTGCTAAAGCCGACTACAAGGTCGCCGACATCAAACAGGCCGATTTCGGCCGCAAGGAAATCGCGAATCGCCGAAACCGAAATGCCCGGGCTGATGGCGGTGCGCGAAGAGTACAAAGGCCAGCAGCCGCTGAAAGGCGCGCGGATCGCCGGGTCGCTGCACATGACGATCCAGACCGCGGTGCTGATCGAAACGCTGGCCGCGCTGGGCGCGGAAGTGCGCTGGGCGTCGTGCAACATTTTCTCGACGCAGGACCATGCCGCGGCGGCGATCGCCGCTTCCGGCGTCCCGGTGTTCGCCTACAAGGGCGAGAACCTCGAGGAATACTGGGAGTTCACCCACCGCATCCTCGAATGGCACGACGGCGGCACGCCCAACATGATCCTCGACGACGGCGGCGACGCGACGCTGCTGGTGATCCTCGGCTCGAAAGCCGAGAAGGATCCTTCGGTCATCGCCAAGCCGGCCAACGAGGAAGAGCATGCGCTCTTCGGCGCCATCAAGAAACGCCTGACGGCCCAGCCCGGCTGGTATTCGAAAAACCTCGCCGCCATCCGCGGCGTGACCGAGGAAACCACGACCGGCGTGCACCGCCTCTACCAGATGGAGAAGGAAGGCCGGCTGCCGTTCCCGGCGATCAACGTCAACGACTCGGTGACCAAGTCGAAGTTCGACAACCTCTACGGCTGCCGCGAATCGCTGGTCGACGGCATCAAGCGCGCCACCGACGTCATGATCGCCGGCAAGGTCGCGGTCATCGCCGGTTACGGCGACGTCGGCAAGGGCTGCGCCCAATCGCTGCGCGGCTCTCGGCGCCATCGTCTGCGTGACCGAAATCGACCCGATCTGCGCGCTGCAGGCGACGATGGAGGGTTACCGCGTCGTGACCATGGACGAAGCCGCCGGCATGGGCGACATTTTCGTCACCGCGACCGGCAACCTCAACGTGATCACCCACGACCACATGGTCAAGCATGAAGCACAACGCCATCGTGTGCAACATCGGGCACTTCGATTCCGAGATCGACATCGCGAGCCTCAGGCAATACAAGTGGGAGAACATCAAGCCGCAGGTCGATCACGTGATATTCCCCAGCGGCAAGCGCCTGATCGTGCTCGCCGAAGGCCGCCTGGTGAACCTCGGCTGCGCCACCGGCCATCCGAGCTTCGTCATGTCGAGCTCGTTCACCAACCAGATGCTGGCGCAGATCGAACTCCATACCCGCGGCGACAAGTACGGGAAGAAGGTCTACGTGCTGCCCAAGCAGCTCGACGAGAAAGTGGCGCGCCTGCACCTGAAGAAACTCGGCGTCCAGCTCACCACGCTCACCGAGGCGCAAAGCCGCTACCTCGACATCGACATCAACGGGCCGTACAAGCCCGAGCACTACAGGTACTAGGAGGCGGAGCAGGGAGAACAGGCGGAACGGATCCGCGGTTGCGTCTTTCACCGTCATCCCTCATCCTTACATCGATGCAAGCGCAAGCCAAACATCGCCGCACGTTCAGCTTCGAGTTCTTCCCGCCGAACACGCCGGAAGGCGCGGAGAAGCTGCGCGCGACCACGCGGCAGCTCGCCCAGCTCAAGCCCGAGTTCTTCTCGGTGACCTTCGGCGCGGGCGGCTCGACGCGCGAGCGCACGCTGGGCACCGTGCTCGACATCCGCGCCCAGGGGCACGCGGCGGCGCCGCACATCTCGTGCATCGCCTCCACCCGCGAGAGCATCCGCGACATGCTGCAGCAGTACAAGGACCACGGCATCAGGCATCTGGTGGCGCTGCGCGGCGATCTGCCGTCCGGACTGGCGGCTGCCGGCGAGTTTCGCTACGCCAACGAACTGGTGGCGTTCATCCGGCAGGAATTCGGCGATCACTTTTTCATCGAGGTCGCGGCCTACCCCGAGTACCACCCGCAGGCGAAAAACGCGCAGGACGACCTGCAGAACTTCAAGCGCAAGGTCGAGGCCGGCGCCAACTCCGCGATCACCCAGTACTTCTACAACGCCGACGCCTACTACCATTTCGTCGACGAGTGCGAAGCGATGGGCGTCGACGATTCCGATCGTGCCCGGCATCATGCCGATCGGCCGCTTCTCCCAGCTCGCGCGCTTTTCCGACGCGTGCGGCGCCGAAATCCCGCGCTGGATCCGCAAAAAACTCGAAGGCTACGGCGACGACACCGCCTCGATCCGCGCCTTCGGGCTCGATGTCGTCACCGACCTGTGCGACGACCTGCTCCAGAACGGCGCGCCGGGCCTGCACTTCTACACGCTCAACCAGGCCGGGCTGACCACCACCATCTGGCAGCGCCTGGGGCTTTAACCGCGCCTCGTTTCCGGTCTGGTGCTGCGCCGCCCGCGACCCGGGCCGGCTCCGCCTCCTGCTCCACACCAATAATTCCGGCGCGCGGCTATACTGTCGCCGTCATCCGGCGCGCCGGCTCCGCCAGTGATCCGGATTCCAGTCTCAAAGAATATGGGAGGCACCTGTGCACACCGGCTCGCCCGCATCGCAGCACTCCACGCTCGCCCCGCAACAAAAAAAACTGGCGCAGGAAGCCAAGCTGCGTCCGCCGAACGAGGCCGCGGCGCTGCTTGCGGAACATCCGGCCGCAGAAGCCGCGACCGTGCTGATGGAGCTCAACCCGGGATTCGCCCAGGACATTCTGAGCGAGCTTGCCGCCGGTTTCCGCCACGAAGTGTTCCGCGCCGCGCCGCCGGAAATCGCCCGGCAGTGGGAACGCAACCAGACCTATCCCCAGGGCAGCGTCGGCCGCCTGATGGAACCTGCGTACGCGGTATTCCGTCCCGGAAACCACGGTGGGCGAGGCCGTCGAACAACTGCGCGCGCTGGTGAGAACGCGCTTCATCACCTATGGCTATGTCACCGAGGCCGGCGGCCGGCTCGCGGGCATCGTCACGATGCGCGACCTGCTGTTTGCCGAGAGCGAGGTGCGGCTCGACGCGATCATGCTGCGCGACGCGTTCTGCCTCCACCCCGAGGTGCCGCTCGCCGGCGCGATGAAACTCGTGCTCGACCGCCACTACCCGGTCTATCCGGTGTGCGACAAGGCGGGCATTACTGCTCGGGCTGGTGCGCGGCCAGGCGATGTTCGAGGAGCAGAATCTTGAGATCACGGCGCAGGTCGGCAGCATGGTCGGGGTCGAGAAGGAAGAACGGCTGGTGACGCCGTGGCAGCAAAGCCTCCGGTTCCGCCATCCCTGGCTGCAACTGAATCTCCTCACCGCATTCATCGCCGGCGCGGTGGTCGGCGTATTCCAGGACACGATAGACCGGCTGGTCATCCTCGCGCTGTTTCTGCCGGTGCTCGCCGGCCAGTCCGGCAACACCGGTTGCCAGGCGCTGGCCGTGACGCTGCGCGGGCTCACGCTCGGCGAGCTCAAACCCGGCAGGGAAAGGGCGCTGGTGATGAAGGAAGCCGCGCTCGGCCTCATGAACGGCGCGCTGGTGGGCCTGGTCGCGGCGGCCGGCATGTACGTGGTGGCGACCTACGAGCACCAGCCGAACGCGCTGTCGCTCGCATTCGTGGTCTGGCTGGCGATGGTCGGCAGCTGCATCGCGAGCGGCATTTCGGGTGCCATGGTGCCGCTGACGCTCAAGCGTTTCGGCGCCGATCCCGCGACGGCTTCGAGCATTTTCCTGACCACGGCCACCGACGTGGTGAGCATGGGCATGCTGCTGGGACTGGCGACTCTCCTCGTACGATAGAACGCGGCGCCCAAAATGAAACCGGCCGCACGCGGCGGCCGGTCATTGCGAAACGCGGGAACCGTCAGGCAGCGGCTTTTTTCGCCGGCGCGCCCTTCTTCTTGAACTGGGCGGCCTCGGCGTGCATCGCGGCATAAGCGCCATGCGCCGCGGCTTCGGCATCGCCGACCTGCACCTGGTAACCCATGTCATCGAGCACGGAACCCAGCGCCGACAGGCACAGCATCACGTTGGCGGGACGGCACGAATAGCCCATCAGGCCGAAACGCCAGATCTTGCCGGCAAGCGGGCCGAGGCCGGCGCCGATTTCAATACTGAACTCGGAGAGCAGGCGCTTGCGCACTTCCGCCTCGTTCACGCCCTCGGGGCACTGCACCGCGTTCATCTGCGGGATCTGGAACTGTTCCTTGACGAAGAACTTCAGGCCCATGGCTTCAATGCCGGCCTTCAGCGCGATGTGGTCGCGCCGCACGCGGGCCCAGGCATTTTCCAGGCCTTCCTCGTAGATCAGCAGCAGCGCTTCGTGCAGCGCATACAGCGAGTTGGTCGGCGCGGTGTGATGGTAGGTGCGGGTGGTCTCGCCCCAGTAGCCGAGCAGCAGGTTCATGTCCATGAACCAGCTGTGGATCTTGTCCTTGCGCGCCTTGACGTAATCGACCACGCGCTCGGAGAACGACACCGGCGACAGGCCCGGCGTGCACGACAGGCATTTCTGGCTGGCGGAATAAACCGCATCGAAATTCCATTCGTCGGCCAGCACCGGGGAGCCGCCGAGCGAGGTCACGGCATCGACGATGGTCAGCGCGTTGTGCTTGTGCGCGATTTGGACCAGAGTCTTGGCGTCGGACTAGCACGCCGGTCGACGTCTCGGCGTGAACGAACGCGACGACGCGGGCATCGGGATTTTTCTTGAGCGCGTCTTCGAGTTTCTGCGGGTCGACGGGCTCGCCCCACTTGTCCTCGACGACGACGGCAGTGCCGCCGGCACGCTCGACGTTTTCGATCATGCGTCCGCCGAACACGCCGTTGCGGCACACGATCACCTTGTCGCCGGGCTTCACCATGTTGACGAAGCAGTACTCCATGCCGACCGTGCCCGGTCCCGATATCGGGAAGGTCAGCGGGTTTTTGGTCTGGTAGGTGTAGCGCAACAGCGACTTCAGCTCCTCCATCATCTCGACGAACACCGGATCGAGATAGCCGATGGCGGGCTGGCTCATGGTGGTGAGCACGCGCGGATGGATTTCCGTCGGCCCCGGGCCCATCAGTGTCCGGCGTGGCGGGTGGAAAGAGCTGATGCGTTTTGCAGGCGCATATTTGTTCATCGTGTCACTCCCAGAAAGAGTAGCTTCGAAAAAAGTCTCGCCATCCGGCCGCGACTTGAGCCGGATCGGCTTGATGGCGGTGGCCTCGTTGAGAACCTCGACCGCGCTGACCTGGCCATCGGTGACGTGCTCGACTTCCATCGCCCAGCGCGCCGGCACATAACCGGACTTGACCCAGTTGTTGACGACGGCGCGGTCGAGACGGAAGCGGCGGGCGACTTCGGCTTGGCTCCCGAAAATGGCGACGAGGCGTTCTGCGCAATTCATATGTTTGAAAGATTACCATGACAAAATTATTTTGACAAACCTGTTGAAGCCCTAAAACCCCAGCCAAACAAACTTTAAGCCGTTGTTTTTGTTGACTTATTACAAATCCTCCGGCGGGTCGAAGGCTCTGTCACCCTCCTCCGGCACGGTCCCGTTGGCGGCCACCGCGGCAAAATCGAACAGCGCGCGGTCCAGAAGATGCGACGGCCGCACGTTCTGGAGGCGGTGAGGATGGTCTCGACCCGCCCCGGATGGCGCTTCTCCCACTCGCGCAGCAGCGCCTTCGCTTCCTTGCGCTTGCAGGTTTTCCTGCGAGCCGCACAGGTGCACGGAATGATCGGGAATTGTTTGATTGCCGCGTATTCCGCAAGGTCCTCCTCCTTGCAGTAGGCGAGCGGACGGATCACGACATGCCTGCCGTCGTCCGACACCAGCTTGGGCGGCATCGTCTTCAGCTTGCCGCCGTAGAACAGGTTGAGGAAAAACGTTTCCAGGATGTCGTCGCGGTGATGGCCGAGCGCGATTTTGGTCGCCCCGAGTTCGCCCGCCACGCGGTAGAGCACGCCGCGCCGCAGCCGCGAGCACAGCGAGCACATGGTCTTGCCTTCGGGAATCACGCGCTTCACCACGCTGTAGGTGTCCTGCTCCTCGATGTGGAACGGCACGCCGAGTCGAGTCAGGTAATCGGGCAGCACGTGCGCCGGGAAACCCGGCTGCTTCTGGTCGAGGTTGACCGCAATGAGTTCGAAGCTGACCGGCGCGCGTTCCCGCAGGCGCATCAGGACGTCGAGCAGCGCGTAGCTGTCCTTGCCGCCCGACAGGCACACCATCACCCGGTCGCCGTCGCGGATCATGTCGAAATCGACGATCGCCTGCCCGACCTGCCGGCGCAGGCGCTTGGCGAGCTTGTTCGCCTCGTAGACTTCTTTCGGCTTCAGGTTAAGGTCCGGCGCGTTCATGTTCGATTCCGAAATGCGTTTACCACGAGAGACAGCACAGAAAAATCCATGGTCAATGGTCTTGTGACCTGCTTCCTTCGCGTCCATTTGCGTCTCCTTCGCGTCCTTTGCGTTCTTGTGTTCTCTGTGGCTGCATTTAAAGGTTGACGCTCCTGCCGCCGTCGACCGCGAGCACCTGCCCCGTCACGTAAGGGCGCTGACGCGATCAGGAATTCCACCGCCTTGGCGATGTCGTCGGGCTCGCCGATGCGCTTCAACGTCGTCTGGTGGATGATACGCTGGCGCGACACCTCGTCCTTCCAGCTGTCGTCGTCCGGCCACAGGATGGTGCCGGGCGCGACGCCGTTGACGCGCACCTCGGGCCCGAGTTCGCGCGCGAGCGAGCGCGTCAGCGCCAGCAGCCCGCCTTTCGCCGCCGTATACACGACGTAGTTTTTCATCGGAAACTCGGCGTGGATGTCGACGATGTTGACGATGCAGCCGTGCGCTTTCTTCAACTCGCGCGCCGCGGCCTGCGCCAGGAACAGCGGCGCCTTGAGATTGGTGCCGATCAGATCGTCCCAGGCCTTTTCGGTCACTTCGCCCACCGGCGTCGGATAAAAGCTCGATGCATTGTTGATCAGCGCATCGAGCTGCCCGAACGCTTTCACCGTTTCCTTGATGAGCCCCGCCAGCGCGCTGAGCTTCAGCAAATCGGCCTGCACCAGCGCCACCGAGCCGGCGCGCTGCGCGTTGAGTTCCGTCTTCAGCGCGCGCGCCTCGGCCGCCGAACTGCGGTAATGCACCACCAGATTGGCGCCCGCGGCATGCAGCCGGCGGCAGATCGCCGCGCCGACGCGCTTGGCGCCGCCGGTAATCAGCACGACCTTGCCTTCGAGGTGGGTGTGGTTCGTCATAAGGGAAATGAGCGGCACTACGAGCAGTGCGGGCCGCTCACAGCATATTGTTTATTCTAACGTATTCGCTCATTATCCGGAGCGTGAATCTCCCGTCCTCTCTCGCGCATCTGCCGCCAGCTTCCCCCGAAGCGCAGGCGGTCAGCGACCAGCTTGCGGCGCTGATCGCCGGGGAAATCGCCGCTGCCGGCGGCTGGATCAGCTTTGCCCGCTACATGGAGCTCGCGCTTTATGCGCCGGGTCTCGGCTATTACAGCGCGGGCAGCCGCAAACTGGGCCGCGACGGCGATTTCATCACCGCACCGGAGCTGTCGCCGCTGTTCGGCCGCTGCCTGGCGCGCCAGCTCGCCGAGTTGATCGGTCGCGGCCTGACCGACGTGGTGGAAATCGGCGCCGGCAGCGGCGCCCTCGCCTGCAGCCTGCTCGACCGAGCTCGCCGCGCTGGGCCGGATGCCGGACAACTACTTCATCCTCGAGGTCAGCGCCGATCTGCGCGAGCGCCAGCGCGAGCGCCTCGCCGCGCGCGCGCCGCAGCAAGCCGGCAAGGTGCAATGGCTCGATGTGCTGCCGCCACACTTCGACGGCATCATCATCGGCAACGAGGTGCTCGACGCCATTCCGGTGCATATCGTGCGCACGCATGGCGGCGCGATCGAGGAAATGGGCATCACCGGCGGACAAAACGGCAAACCTCTCGCGCGCGGCTACCGCAACGCCAGCGGCGCGCTGCTGGCCGCTGCCGAAAAGCTCGGGTTGCCGGACGACTACGAAACAGAAATCCATCTGGCGGCGCGCGCATTCGTGAAAAGCTTCGCGCGCATCCTGCGGCACGGCGCGATGCTGTTCATCGACTACGGCTTTCCGGCGCGCGAGTTCTATCATCCGCAGCGCTCCCGCGGCACGCTGATGTGCCATTACCGCCATCACGCGCACGCCGACCCGCTGTGCCTGGTGGGACTGCAGGACATCACGGCCCATGTCGACTTCAGCGCCATTGCCGATGCGGGTGCCGCCGGCGGCCTCGACATCCTCGGCTACACGACCCAGGCGCAGTTTCTGATCAACTGCGGCATCACCGATCTGCTCGGCGCGACGCCGGCGACCGATGTGCGCGCTTATGCGCCGCTCGCCGCGCAGGCGCAGCAACTGCTCTCCCCGGCCGAGATGGGCGAGCTGTTCAAGGTGATCGCGCTCGGCAAAGGCGTCACGCCGCCGCTGCTCGGATTCCGCAGCGGCGACAAAAGCCATGCGTTATAAGAAGCGCCCACACTCCCTATTAAACCGCCCAAGATCATCAGCTGAAATACTTTAGTCAAAGGGGTCGCTGAGGAAGAACAACGAAATATGATCCGTATCGAAATAATATCGTTCTCGGTTTCTCTGTAATCTCTGTGCTCTCTGTGTTCTCTGTGGCTGAATTTATATGAAAGCGATGCTGCTCGATGCGCCGCGCCGCGCACTGCACCTCGCGGAGCTGCCGCTGCCCCGGCCCGCAGCCGGGCAGGTGCTGATCAAGGTCCACGCCTGTGGCGTGTGCCGCACCGACCTGCACGTCGTCGACGGCGATCTGGCCGGCGGCAAGCTGCCGATCGTCCCCGGACATGAGATCGTCGGCGTCGTCGCCGAAATCGGTGACGCAGTAGAACGTTTCAGGATCGGCGACCGCGTCGGCGTGCCGTGGCTCGGCTACACCTGCGGCACCTGCCGCTACTGCGCGAGCGGCCGGGAAAACCTGTGCGACAACGCGCGCTTCACCGGCTATCACCTCGACGGCGGCTACGCCGAATACACGCTCGCCGACCAGCGCTATTGTTTTGCGCTTCCCGATGCATACGACGACGTTGCCGCGGCGCCGCTGCTGTGCGCGGGGTTGATCGGCTACCGTTCACTCGTCATGGCCGGCGACGCAAAGCGCCTCGGCATCTACGGCTTCGGCGCCGCCGCGCATATCGTCGCCCAGGTCGCGCGTCATCAGGGACGCGAGCTTTATGCGTTTACGCGGCCCGGCGACGTCGAAGCACAACAGTTCGCGCGCGGACTCGGCGCAACATGGGCCGGCGACGCGACGGCCGCACCGCCCGAGCCACTCGACGCCGCGATCATTTTCGCGCCGGTCGGCGCGCTCGTGCCGCAGGCGCTGCGCGCCACGCGCAAAGGCGGCACGGTGGTGTGCGCCGGCATCCACATGAGCGACATCCCGGCGTTTTCCTACGACCTGCTGTGGGGCGAGCGCAGCATTCGCTCGGTGGCGAACCTCACGCGCCGCGACGGCGAGGAATTCCTGAAGCTTGCGCCGCAAGTGCCGGTGCGCACCTCGACCGAAACCTTCGATCTGGCCCAGGCCAATGAGGCGCTGACACGGCTGCGCGAAGGGAAGATCACCGGCGCGGCGGTACTGGTGCCGGGCGCGATCCGGTGACAACCGGATTGCGGCCTTTGTCTGACGCCCCCTTGAAGAACGCCTTGATTGTGCAGTAAAGTTCCTGCCGCGTTAACAGCGGCGCCTGGAAAAACAGCCGTTGCAACGCGCATAACCAAAACATTTTTCAGGGAGAAAAACATGATGTCAGCATTGCGCCTCTGGCTATCGGCGGGCCTCCTGGTCCTGACCGGCGTATTCGCGCCCTGCGCCGTTGCGGAAGCAGCCGCAGGCGGCTGTGAAAGCCAAGCCTTCGGATGCGAAGCTCGTCGAGCGGGGAAGATACGTGGCGCGGATCGCCGGCTGCAACGACTGCCACACGCCCGGCTATGCCCAGTCCGGCGGCAACGTTCCCGAAAAAGACTGGCTCGTCGGCGATCGGCTCGGCTGGCACGGCCCGTGGGGAACGACCTACCCCGCCAATCTGAGGCTATACATGCAGAAGCTCACTGAGGAGCAGTGGATCAAGGTCGCGCACACCGCGCAAATGCGTCCGCCCATGCCCTGGTTTGCGCTGCGCGACATGACGCAGGCCGACTTGCGCGCGCTATACCGGTTCATCCGGCACCTGGGTCCGGCCGGCGAAGCGGCACCAACTTATCTCCCGCCCGACCAGACGCCCAAAGGGCCGGTGGTTTCGTTCCCCGCGCCGCCGAAATAAGGTTTGCTGGACCGCCGCGGGCGACCATCGTTCCTCGCCGCGCCCTCTCCCCAATGAGGGAGACGGGGCTTTCCCTCGTCCATCGTCATCCGCTCATCCTTCGCTTACGCCGGCACCTTCATCCCGCGCTGCACCGCGGGCCGCGCTGACAGCTTGTCGAACCAGCGCTTCACCTGCGGGTAGTCCGCAAGATCGGTCTTGTGCCATTCGAAGCGCGCCACCCATGGATACGTCGCGATGTCGGCGATCGAATACTCATCGGCCAGATATTCGTGGCTCTTGAGACGGTCGTTGAGCACGCCGTAAAGCCGCCGGGTTTCCTTCGTGTAGCGCTCGATCGCATACGGCACCATCTCCTTGGCGGAGCGCAGAAAATGATGGACCTGGCCGAACATCGGGCCGACGCCGCCCATCTGGAACATCAGCCATTGCATGGCGTCGTACTTGCCGCGCACGGATTGCGGCAGGAATTTGCCGGTCTTGCCGGCGAGGTAGAGCAGGATTGCGCCGGATTCCATCATCGCGTACGGCCTGCCGTCGGGCCCGTCGGAATCGACGATCGCCGGAATCTTGCTGTTGGGGTTGATCGCGACGAACTCCGGCTTGAACTGATCGCCCTGGCCGATGTTGACCGGATGCACCGTGTACGGCAGGCCGCATTCCTCCAGCATGATGGAAACCTTGCGGCCGTTGGGCGTGGTCCAGGTATAGAGATCGATCATGGCGGCTCCTGTTGTCGAATGTCACGATTGTGAAAGCTGCGTCAAGAGCAAAGAGGCATAGACAGGAGTAAGATCGAAGATTATCATGTTTTGATGAACATGAGAATCATAGAGATGCATCGCTTTGTTTTCACTTTGTGACCTCTGTGTCCTCGTGGCTACGCCGTTTGCTTTATTGGGCATCGAGCGCGCCGCGCACCGCCTCGAGCCGCGCCGCGTCGATGCGGCTGCGGATCTCCGCCGGATTGCCGGCCGCGCGCGCAATGTCGCCGGCTTTGACCGCCTGCGCCGCGCGCAGCGCGCGATCCAGCCGGGAATGCGCGGCATCGGCCCCGGGCTCGCCGGCCAGCGCCGCCGCGGCCAGTTCGGAAAACCGCTCCGGCCGGCGCCAGGCATCGGCTGCATCGAGCAATTCGAGCAGGCCTGCGGCATCGAGCTGCGCGGCATCGGCGATCGCGTTGGCATGACGCGCCGTGAGCAGCGCAAGGTCGCGACATGCGGCCGGCGCACGCATGCGGTCGGCCAGCGCTTCGGCCGCAAGCGGATCGAGCGCGCGCGCCAGCGCGGCGAAACGCACTTCAAGCGAACCCTGCGCCTGCGCCGCCGCATCCAACGCGTGAAACGCCGCGGTCGCGCCGCCGGATTCGAACAGCGCATCGATCTCGGGCATGACGCGGGCCAGCGCGCCGCATTCGCGCAGCACCTCGAACATGCGCGACGGCTTGCGCTCCATCAGTCCGCGCGCCACTTCCTGCCATACGCGCTCGGCGACCAGCGCATCGGCCTCTCCCTCCTGCACCATTTTGCGCATCAGCGCCTGCGTTTCCGGCGCGATCCCGAAACCGAAGCGCGCCGCGAAGCGCGCCACGCGCAGGATGCGCACCGGGTCCTCGGCAAACGCCGGGCTGACGTGGCGCAGCACGCGAGCCTTGAGGTCCGCCGCGCCGTCGAAGGGATCGATGATGCCGCCGTGCTCGTCCTTTGCAATGGCGTTGATGGTCAGATCGCGCCGCGCCAGGTCCTGTTCCAGCGTCACTTCCGGCGCGGCGAAAAACTCGAATCCGTGATAGCCGCGCGCCATCTTGCGCTCGGTGCGCGCCAGCGCATATTCCTCGTGAGTCTGCGGATGCAGGAAAACCGGGAAATCCTTGCCGACCGGCCTGAAGCCGAGCCTGACCATTTCCTCCGGACCGGCGCCGACCACGACGTAGTCGCGGTCCTTTACCGGCAAGCCCAGCAGTTCGTCGCGGACCGCGCCGCCTACTGAATAGATTTTCATGGAGCGGTGAACGGTGAATCGTGAAACGTGAATCGTGAACCCCGCTCGCTCCTTGGCCCCTTCCCCGACAAGGAAGAAGCGGAGATCTTCGTTTCACGTTTCACGATTCACCTTTCGCGCTTGCATACGGTTCGTCCGCCGCAACGAATGCGGTTTCGCGCCGCGCCGCCATCACCCATTCCTGCACCGCGGGCAGCGCGCACACCGCGTCGGCGTAGGCCTGGGCTGCCGGCGGCAACGCCACTGCGTGGGTCACGAAGCGCATCACCACCGGTGCATAGTAAGCGTCAGCCACGGTAAACGGCCGAACAACATCCCGCCCTGTCCGCCAAAACGCTCGCGGCACGACTGCCAGATCGCGGAGATACGATCGATGTCCCGCTGCACGTCGGCGCTCATGCCCTTGCCGGGAAGGCTGGCGCGGATATTCATCGGCATCGCGCCGCGCAGCGCGCGGAAGCCGGCGTGCATTTCGGCGCAGATCGAGCGCGCCACCTGCCGCGCGCCGGGATCCGCCGGCCACAGCTGCTTTTCGGGGAACAGTTCGGCGACGGTTTCACAGATGGCCAGCGAGTCCCACACCGGCATGTCATCCACCAACAGCACCGGCACCTGCCCGGCGGGAGAATAGCGGCGCGCTTCAGCGATGTGGGCGCCGTCATCGAACCAGAGCTGCACCTCTTCGAACGGTATGCCGGCCCCGCGCAGCAGCACCCATGGCCGCATCGACCACGAGGAGTAATTCTTGTTGCCGATGACCAGTTTGAGTTTGGGCATGCGCTATCTGCTGCGCGCGGAAGCGCTGATAGCGCGCGCGCGGCGTCCGGGCGCTCAGCCACGCGGGCGCCACGGCCTCGAGCGCCGCAGGCCTGATGCCGAACGGAAAATCGCAGTTGCAGACGCTGTCGACTTTCATCGAGAGTAAATTGTCGCGGGTCATGAGTTTCACCGGCAGCAGCTCCATTGCAAACGCCTGCCAGTACGACAGCATATTGTTGAGCCCGAGCACGGGGCGCGGGTGCCCGGTCGCGGCGCCGACGAATTCGACCAGCTCGCGCAGCGTGTAGACCTTCGGCCCGCACAGGTCGTAGCTTTTGCCGAAACTGCCGAGGTCCTCGAGGCTGTTTACAACCGCCGCAGCGACGTCCTCGACGAACACCGGCTGGAAGCGCGCATTCGGGCTCGCCAGCATCGCGACCGGCATCCATCTCAGCAGCGCCGCAAACAGGTTGAGGAACGCGTCATCGCGGCCGAAGATCACCGAGGGCCGGAACAATGTCGCGTCCAGTCCCGATGCGCGCACGATCGTTTCCGCCTCGCCCTTGCTGCGCAGATAGGCGCTCGGCCCGTTGGTATCGGCATTGAGCGCGCTCATGTGGATCAGCCGCCGCACGCCGTTTTGCCTGCACGCAGCGACCACCTTGCGCGGGAGCTCGACGTGCGCTTCCTGGAAGCTGTTCCGGCCGCGCCCTCCGTGCAGCACGCCGACGAGATTGATCACCGCTTCGGTATCCTGAACGACTCGCGACAGGGCGGCGGCGTCATGAACGTCGGCGGCGATCACGTCCACCGTCGGCAGCAGTGTCAGCGCTTTGGCCCGCTCGCGGTCGCGCACCGGCACGCGTACGCGGTAACCGCGTGCCGCAAGCAGCTGGCAAAGATGGCGCCCCACAAATCCGCCGCCGCCGATGACGCAAACCGTCGTGATATCCATTGTTGGTCGAGCCCCCTTAAACAGGATAATCGCCGGGAATTCCCTGGCTGCACCGTCATGTTAAGCGCGCAGCACGGCTGCCGCAATTCATGCCGACGAATACCATTACCCGTTGTTTATATTGTGTTTTTATACCTGCGGCAGGTTGGCGTTAAGGCGTATCGTCCAGCGCGGGTTCCGCGGCAGGGTTGCGCGGACCGATGATGCCCAGCCGCGCCTTCAGCGTCTGCACCCGCTGGCCGAAGACTTGCGCATAGTAGGTGGCGTTCGCCATCACTTTCTTGACGTAATCGCGGGTCTCGTTGAACGGGATGGTCTCCGCATAGACCGCACCTTCGATCGGCATTATCGGGCCGCCAGCGGCGGGCGCGTCCCGGCCCGGCATTGTACGCGGCCGACGCCAGCACCGGCTGGTTGTCGAGCGTATCGAGCACGTGGCGCAGGTAATAGGTGCCGAGGTTGATATTGGTATCGACCTCCGTCACCTGCGACCAGCGCCAGTTCTTGAGTCCGAACTTGTGAGCGACCCATTTTGCCGTGCCCGGCATCAGCTGCATCAGGCCACCGGCGCCGGCGCCGGACCGGACCCCGGCGATAAACCGGCTTTCCTGCCGGATCAGGCCATAGACCCACGCCTCATCGAGCCCCATCTCGCTGGCATGCACCTGCAGCACGTCGCGGTACGGCGCCAGATAGCGCAGCTTGAAATCGTGCAGCATGACGGTCTTGTCGGCCGTGTTGATGGCACGATCGTAGATGCCGTTGCGCCGTGCCAGTTCCGCCGCCGCGAGCAGCTGCCTGTCGTCGAAGCCGCGGATCGCCCACACCCATTCGCGCACGCCCTCGAGGCGCAGATCGAGGCGGAACAACGCCAGCGCGCGCTGGATGCCGGGTAGCTGGCTGATCGCGCGCAGGTCCCCGTCACTGGGGGTAAATGCCGTGGCCGGGCTGGTGACCCTGCCGCCGAGCTCCTCGGTGGCAAGCTGCCCGTAAAAATTGAATTCGTCGGCGAGCGGCTTGAGGATGGCGACGGCCTCGTCCGGGCGTCCGAGCGCTTTCAGCGCCCGCGCCTTCCAGTAGCGCCAGCTCGGCTCGGCGCTTTCCTTGCGGGTCATCGCCGAGATCGCGGCGAGCACTTCCTGCCAGTTTGCGATGCGCAATGCAGCGCGCGCCTTCCACGCAAGCTGCACGTCGCTCAGGTTGTCGCCGGCCTTCGCGTACCAGTCGAGCGCGCCCGGGTCGTGCTTCATGGCGCCGAGATAGGCGATGAGTCCCCACACGTAACCACGCTCTTCCTGGTTGAAGTTGTTTTCCAGCAGGCTCCATTGGGCGGCCGCCTGCGGCGCCGAGGTGCGCGCGAGGCGGTACACTGCAAACATCGTCGTCTCGCGGCCGGCGCGGCTCCTGAAGTCGAAATTCCGCTTTGCAAGATAACCGGCGGGATTGGAAGAAATCGAGCTCAACAGGCGGCCGTTCGGGGCCTCGGACGCGGGCAGGAACTCGGCGACCCGGCGCGCCTGCCCGACCTGGTTCGCTTCGAGCGCCAGCCGGATGCGTGCCCACAGGTCGTCGGCCGACAGCATCTGCGCGCCCGCCAGCGCGCTGAACAGCGGGTCGCAGCTCTCCGGAAGGCGGCGGCTGACGAACCACAGCGGCCGCGCTTCATTCAGCGCATGGGTATCGAGCCGCAGCCTGGACTGCAACGCATAGCAGGTGATCTCGATATCATCGTTGACGAGGAGCGGCAGTTCGGCATCGAACGTTTCCCATTGCTGATTTTTGCCGAGCAGCTTCAGCCAGTCGCTGCGCAACCGCTCCGCCAGGGGGGTTCCGGCATTGGCGCTGAGAAAGGCGCGGATCTCATTGGGGTCTGCCTTGTCGAGCCTGGTCTGCAATTTCCAGTAGGCGACATAAGGCTCGAGCAGGTAGCCGTCCAGCCGCTTCTCGAGCAGCGCAAGCTTCTTGCTGTCGCCGACGCGAAAGGCCTCGCGCGCGGCAAGGAAGTCATCATCCCGGCTCGCGCCGTGGGCGAGCGAGGAGATCACGATCAGCAGGCATCCGAACAGGGCTTTCATATGCGACACGCGGTCTGCCATGACATTAATTCTAGCCGGTTTTGGCGAGCGACGTAGACGTTGGACACGGCCTGCGTCCTGGCGTTCGCTGCGGATGGCGGCGGCAGCGGATCAGGCGAGGAACAGCTTGTACGCCGGGTTCCTGCTCTCGTCGCGCCAGGGATAGCCGACCTTGGCGAGGAAGGAAAGGAATTTCCGCTTGTCCTGCGGCGGCACCTGCATGCCGACCAGCATGCGCCCGTAATCGGCGCCGTGGTTGCGGTAGTGGAACAGGCTGATATTCCAGCCGTGGCTCATGCGCGTTCAGGAATTTCATCAGCGCGCCCGGCCGCTCCGGAAACTCGAAACGGTAGAGGATCTCGTTTTCCACCGTCGGCGCATGGCCGCCGACCAGGTGGCGGACGTGGAGCTTGGCCAGCTCGTTGTCGCTGAAGTCCTGGGTCTTGAGCCCGTGGCGTCGCAGCGTGCGCACCAGCCGCCGGGTTTCCTCGCTTGTCGCGCACCTGGACGCCGACGAACACGTGCGCCTCGCGGGCATCGGCATAACGATAGTTGAACTCGGTGACGTTGCGCGGCCCGAGCAGCGAACAGAACGTCTTGAAGCTGCCGGGACGCTCCGGGATCGTGACGGCGATCACCGCCTCGCGCTGCTCGCCGAGTTCGGCCTCCTCGGCGACGAAACGCAGGCGGTCGAAATTCATGTTGGCGCCGCAGGCCACCGCCACCAGCGTTTTGCCGCTGATGCCGGTACGCTCGACGTAGGCCTTGGCGCCGGCGATGGCGAGCGCGCCCGCCGGCTCGAGGATCGCGCGCGTGTCCTCGAACACGTCCTTGATCGCGGCGCAGATCGCGTCGGTGTCGACCAGGATCATGTCGTCCACCAGTTCGCGGCACAGGCGGAAGGTCTCGTCGCCGACCTGCTTGACCGCCACGCCGTCGGCGAACAGGCCGACCTGGTCGAGCTTCACCCGCCGCCCCGCCTTGAGCGAGCGATACATGGCGTCGGCATCCACCGGCTCGACGCCGATGATCTTGATCTCCGGGCGCAGGCGCTTCACGTACGCGGCAATGCCGGAGATCAGCCCGCCGCCGCCGATGGCGACAAAAATGGCGTGGATCGGCTGCGTGTGCTGGCGCAGGATTTCCATGCCGATCGTGCCCTGGCCGGCGATGACGTCCGGATCGTCGTAAGGATGAACGAAGGTGAGCCGCTCTTTGCGTTCCAGCGCCGCGCGCATGGACGTAGGCGTCGTCGTAGGAGTCGCCGTGCAGCACGACTTTGGCGCCGCGCGCGCGCGACCGCCTCGATCTTGATCTGCGGCGTGGTGACCGGCATCACGATGGTCGCGCGGCAGCCGAGTTTCTGCGCGGCCAGCGCCACGCCCTGCGCATGATTGCCGGCCGAGGCCGCGATCACGCCGCGCGCGAGCGCCGCCGGCGGCAGCTTGACCATCTTGTTGTAGGCGCCGCGCAGCTTGAATGAAAACACCGGCTGCATGTCCTCGCGCTTGAGCAGCAGCCGTGTTGTGCATGCGGCGCGACAGGTTCGCCGCCGCTTCGAGCGGGGTCTCGATCGCCACGTCGTAGACGCGGGCGTTGAGGATGCGTTCCAGATAATCGATTTTCTTCATACGGCAGGCATCCGACAGACAGACGCCAAGAGTAGCAGGAATGGGCGCGCAGGGTAAGACGGAATGGGGTGAATCCGCAAGCAGCCGCTATGCTTGCTCGTCTTACTGCGCCTCTCCGCTTACCGTTTACCATTGCTCACCATGACACAAGACGAATTGAAGCAGGCGGCCGCGCGCGCCGCCATCGCCCATGTCCCGGCCGGCAGCATCGTCGGCGTGGGCACCGGCTCGACCGCCAATTACTTCATCGACGAGCTGGCAAAATCAAGAACCGGATCGAGGGCGCCGTGGCGAGCTCCGAAGCCTCGGCGCAGCGCCTGAAGCGCCTCGGCATCCGCGGTGTTCGACCTGAACAGCGTCGACGAACTGCCGGTCTATGTCGACGGCGCCGACGAGATCACCCGCCATCTCGCCATGATCAAGGGCGGCGGCGGGGCGCTCACGCGCGAGAAGATCGTCGCCGCGGTCGCGCGCAAGTTCGTCTGCATCGCCGATGCGTCCAAGCTGGTCGACGTGCTCGGCAGGTTCCCGCTGCCGGTCGAGGTGATTCCGATGGCGCGCAGCTCATGTCGCGCGCGAACTGGTCCGGCTCGGCGGCGAGCCGCTGTGGCGCCAGGGCTTCGTCACCGACAACGGCAACATCATTCTCGACGTGCACAACCTGCGGATACCGGCCACCCGCTCGAGCTCGAAGCCGCGATCAACCAGATCGCCGGCGTGGTCACCAACGGCCTGTTCGCCCGGCGCGGGGCGGATGTCCTGCTGCTGGGCACGGCCGAGGGCGTACAGACCCTGACATGAATCAAACGCGCGATGCGCCGGCACGACACGAAAATGTCATAATGAACTGTTACGGTCAGAGATTTCATCCAGAAGGAGGCGCCTGAGATGCCTACCACCGAACACACTCTGAAACAGTTCGACACCGAACTCGAGGCGGTGCGGGCGCGCGTGCTGCAGATGGGCGGCCTGGTCGAGGAGCAGATCGTGCGCGCCCTCGACGCGCTGTCCAACGGCAACATCCCGCTCGCCGAGCGCGTGGTCGAAGACGATCACCGCGTGAACGCGCTGGAAGTCGCAATCGACGAGGAATGCAGCACCATCATCGCCCGCCGGCAGCCCGCGGCGGGCGACCTGCGCATGCTGATGATGGTGGTCAAGACCATCACCGACCTCGAGCGGATCGGCGACGAAGCGGCGAAAATCGCCCGCATGGCGCAGCTCATTTACGAAGCCGGCCGGCCCTCCGTGCCGCGCACCACGGAAATCCGCCATGTCGCCGAAACTCGCGCTCGGCATGCTGCGGAACGCCGCTCGATGCGTTCGCGCGCCTCGACCTCGCCGTGGCGGCGAGGGTCGTGCGCCAGGACGAGCAGGTGGACGAGGCCTTCCGCGGCATCCTGCGCCAGCTCATCACCTTCATGATGGAAGACCCGCGCACGATCTCGACGACCATCGAGATCCTGTTCATCGCCAAGGCGATCGAGCGCATCGGCGATCACTCCAAGAACATGTCGGAGTACGTGGTCTACATGGTCAAGGGCAAGGACGTGCGCCACACCGGTCTCGAGGGCTTTGAGCGCGAGGCGCTCGAGAAGCACTGAAAAACGCGGAAAGGCATGGCTTCCGGCTGCGGCATTACTTATACTGATGCATGGGCGGCAGTGGGGCAGCCGGTGCCGGCCGCGGTGAGGCAGGACTCAGGGAAAAACCCGCCGCAACAAAGCTGTCAGCAGGACGCAATGCCAGCCTATCACTTCAGCACCACCCCGGCCCTTTCTCTTCGACCCGGCCGGTAACGCAATGGCAGAATATTCGACTCTTGCAGCCGTTGACCTGGGCAGCAACAGTTTTAGTTCCGGCATAACATGCTGCGCATGTGAGCCTCCACTGAAACTTTCCGTCAAACCGATATGGGGCAGGCCATGGCTGAATATTCAACCTTGGCGGCAGTCGATCTCGGCAGCAACAGCTTTCACTGCCAGGTTGCGCGGGTGGTGGACGACCAGATCTACCCGCTCGATGCGCTGCGCGACCCGGTGCGGCTCGGCGCGGGGCTCGGCAAGGACAAACGGCTCGACGAAGCCTCCCAGGAGCGCGCGCTCAGTTGCCTCAAACGCTTCGGCGAACGGCTGCGCGGCCTCGACCGGCATACGGTGCGCGCGATCGGCACCAACACCCTGCGTGTCGCCAAGAACGCCGCCGCGTTTCTGAAGAAAGCCGAGGCCGCCCTCGGTTTTCCGATCGAGGTCGTGGCCGGACGCGAGGAAGCGCGCCTCATCTATCTCGGCGTCTCGCACAGCCTGCCGGCTTCAGGGGAAAAGCGCCTGGTCGTGGATATCGGCGGCGGCTCGACCGAGATCATCATCGGGGTCGGCTACAAACCGCAGAAACTGGACAGCCTGTTCATGGGCTGCGTCAGCTACAGCCTGCAGTTCTTCCCCGACGGCAGGATCACCAAGTCCGCGATGAAGCAGGCCGAGCTCGCGGCGCGCACCGAATTGCAGCATATCGCCGCAAGCTTCTCGCGCGGCAACTGGCGGCAAGCCGTCGGCTCTTCGGGCACGGCGCGGGCGCTCGCTGAAATCATGCAGCTGAACGGCTTCGAAGACGGCCGCATCACCCCGGCCGGCATCGACCGGTTGCGTTCCCATTTGATCAAGGCAGGCGACATGAACCGCAGCGGACTGTTGGGATTGCGCCCCGACCGCGTGCCGGTGTTCCCCGGCGGGCTCGCCATCATGAATGCCGTGCTCGCGGAGCTCGACATCGACGCCATGGTGGTGGCGACGGGCGCAATGCGCCAGGGCGTCCTTTACGACATGCTCGGCCGCTTCCACAACCGCGACATGCGTGACGTCACCGTCAGCCAGTTCGTGCAGCGCTATCACGTGGACGCGCTGCAGGCGCGGCGCGTCGGCGCGCTCGCGACTGCGCTCTACAACAAGCTGGCGGCCGACGCGGGCGGGCCGCACGAAGAGGCGCCGCATTACATCGCCTGGGCCGCCAGACTGCACGAGATCGGGATCTCCGTCGCCTACAGCGGCTACCACCGGCACTCGGCCTACATCATCAGCAATGCCGATATGCCGGGCTTCTCGCGCGAGGAGCAAACACGGCTGAGCCAGCTCGTGCTGGCGCACCGCCGCTCGCTGCGCAAAGTCCGGGACCAGCTCGACCCGGAAACGGACTGGACGATGGTGCTCGCGCTGCGGCTGGCGGCGCTGTTTTTGCGCGGCCGCTCCGACATCACGGTGCCGGTCACCGGAGCCAGTGCGTCGAGCCGGAAATTCCGCCTGAACCTCGAACGCGACTGGCTCGTGCGCAATCCGCTCACTGTGACCGCGCTGCGCGAAGAAATAGAGGAATGGCAGGCGTTCGGGTTCGACCTCAATATCAAACCGCTGCCGGAACCCGAGCCCGCCGACCTGATCGCCGCATAAGACAGCAGGCTAAAAAGCAAAGCAGATCTGCGGGATAACGTCAGCCCATCCTGTCAGGACCTACCCGTGTTGCGAAATGAGTCCGCATTGAAACCCAAGCGCGAGATAATCCGGCCGCGCACGCAGCGCCGGTCCGCGGGCGACCCCGGCCAGATCGCCGACTTGCGCCTGCCCGGCGATAACGCCGATATCCGCGGACTGCTGACGCGCATGCAGGCGTTGCATGCCGCGGTGCACGCGATAGGGCGCGCGCTCGCCCGGAACTGGCGCCCGTACCTGCGCAAACGCGCATACCTCGCAAGCGCGGCCAACCTCGCAGCCTACATCGCGCTGCGCCGCCACGATCTGCGGCCTGTCCAGGATCGTCTCGCCACGCTGGGACTCTCGTCGCTGGGCCGCTGCGAAGGCCATGTGATGGCGGCCCTCGAGGCGGTGATTCACGCGCTCAAGCAAATGACCGGCACGCGCGTCTCGCGCCAACGGATCGCCGGCGTGGCACTCGCGATGACGCGCGACCAGTTGCTTCTGCGCCGCCACACCAACCGCCTGTTCGGGGCGCCGTCGGCAAACCGCTGGACGCGATTCATGGTGACGCTGCCGACCGAAGCCGCGACCGACTATGGTTTCGTGCGGGAGCTTCTGGAGCGCGGCATGAATTGCGCGCGCATCAACTGCGCGCACGACACCCGCCCCGCATGGCGGGCCATGGTGCGCAACATCCGCCGCGCCGAACGTGAAACCGGCCGACCGTGCCGCATCCTGATGGACCTCGGGGGGCCGAAGCTGCGCACCGGCGCCGTGCAAAGCGGGAAACCTCTGTTGCGGATCAGGGTCAGGCACGATGCACTCGGGCACGCGCTGCAGCCGGTGACGGTGATTCTCGATGCATCGGGACAGGCCGGCCACGCCGCGCTGGACGGCAAGACGGCAAGCGCGCCGGCGCGCATCGCGGTGGAGCGCGCCTGGCTTGACCGGCTGCGGCCCGGCGATGCCGTTGAATTTGTCGACCTCAGGGGACGCGACAGGCGCCTGGTCGTGGCCAAGCGGCTGTCGGAGACCGAGTGCCTGACGCGCGCGAGCCGCGGCGCATGGATCGACGAAACCACCGTGCTCACGTGCCGGCCGCGACGCGCCGACAACCAGCCCGGCGCAACGACCGTGGTCGGACCCATTGCCATGCCGCCGCTCGATATACGCCTCGAACACGACGACGTGCTGCTGCTCACGCGCGAGCCGTTGCCGGGCGAACCCAAACAGGTGAACCGGCGCGGCAAGACGATCGTGCCGGCACACATCTCATGCAGCGAGCCGAAAGTCTTTGCGGCGCTCAGGATCGGCCATCATGTCTGGATCGACGACGGCAAGATCGGGGCCGTCGTCGAAACGCTCGACGAGCGGGGCGCGTGGTTGCGCGTGACCCACGCCCGCCCCGGCGGCGACCGCATCGGTCCGGGCAAAGGGCTCAATTTTCCCGACAGCGAGATCCCGCTGCCGGCGCTTTCGAAATCGGATCTCGCCGACCTCGACTTTGCCTCGCAACATGCCGATATGATCGGCTTTTCGTTCGTGCACAGCGCCGCCGACATGGACGGGCTGGTGTCGGCGCTGGCCCAGCGCGGCCGTCCCAATCTCGGCATCATCGCCAAGATCGAGACGCGCGCCGCGGTCAAAAGCCTTCCCGAAATCATCATTCACGGCGCCGGCAGCCACCCGTTTGGCGTGATGATCGCGCGCGGCGATCTCGCGGTGGAAATCGGTTACGAACGGCTGGCGGAAATCCAGGAAGAGATCCTGTGGGTGTGCGAGGCCGCGCATGTGCCCGTCGTCTGGGCCACCCAGGTGCTGGAGGGGCTGGTCAGGCGCGGGCGGCCGTCGCGCGCCGAAATCAGCGACGCCGCGATGGCGGAACGCGCGGAGTGCGTGATGCTGAACAAGGGCCCCTACCTGTTTCAGGCGTTGTCGGTGCTCGACAGCGTCGTGGCCCGCATGCGCCACCACCAGCGCAAGAAAACCGCCCAGTTCCGCGCCCTGCACTGGTAGGGCCGGGCCCGACGACCCCTAGCCGGTCTTGACCCGCTCCAGCGCGGCCTCGGTTGCCTGACAAACGGTTTTGAGCACCTTGATCCGCGCATGGTACTTGTTATTGGCTTCGACCAGCGTCCACGGCGCAATCAGGGTTGAAGTGCGGTCCACCATGTCGCATACCGCCTGCTCATACGCGTCCCATTTCTTGCGGTTGCGCCAGTCTTCCTCGGTGATCTTGAATTGCTTGAAGGCGATTTTTTCCCGCGCCTTGAAGCGCCGCAATTGTTCCTGCTTGCTGATGGCAAGCCAGAATTTGACGACGGCGATATTCTGCCGGGCGAGCTGCTGCTCGAAGTCATTGATTTCCGTATAAGCGCGCATCCAGTCGTTCTCGGAGCAAAAACCCTCGACCCGCTCCACCAGCACCCGTCCGTACCACGAGCGGTCGAAAATGGTGAACCGGCCGTGCCGCGGAATTTGCCGCCAGAACCGCCACATATACGGCTGCGCCCGTTCCTCCTCGGTCGGGGCCGCGACCGGCACGCTGTGGTAGCTGCGCGCATCGAGCGCTCCGGTGACGCGGCGGATTGCCCCGCCCTTGCCCGCGGCGTCATTGCCCTCGAACACCATGACCACCGAGATGTGCTTGAAGCGCGGATGGCGCGAAAGAACATTCAACCGGCCCTGCCATTTCTCGAGCTGTTTTTCGTATTCGACCTTGGTCAGCGGCTGGTCGAGCGTGAGCGCGCGCAGCACGTTCAGATTGTCGGCCGCGGGCAGCAGCGGCGGACTCTTGTCGGGCAGGCGTTTGACCGGCTTCTCGTCGAGGCGCTCGCGCATCGCCGCCAGCAGGTAGCGCCCGACCGTGAGCGCGCGGTAACGCGGTTCGGCGCCCGCCACCACGATCCACGGCGCCTCGCCGGTCGAGGTCTTGCGCAGGAACGGCTCGCACACGTTGACGAACTTGTTGTAGAGCTTGAAATACTTCCACTCGTTGTCGGTCACCCGCCAGCGCGTCTTGGGATCTTTCTCCAGCGCTTTCAGGCGCTGCTTCTGCTGCGGCTTCGACAGGTGAAACCAGAACTTCAGCAGCAGCACGCCTTCGTCGCAAAGCATCTTTTCGAAGCGCAGAATTTCCCCGATGTGCTGCGAAAACTCGCCTTCGCTGAGCACACCCTGCACCCGCCCGACGATGGGCGCGGTGTGCCACGCGCCGAAAAAGACGCCGATCTTGCCTTTGGGCGGCAGCGCGCGCCAGAACCGCCACATCGCCGGGCGCTCGCGCTCCTCGTCGGACGGCTCGGGAAAGGCGTATGCGTAAATGTGGCGCGGATCCATCCATTCGTTCAACAGGTTCACCGTTTCGCCCTTGCCCGCGCCTTCCACGCCGGCGATCAGGATCAATACCGGAAAGCGTCCGTTTTCATGGAGGTTATATTGGGCCTGGAGCAGCGCCTCGCGCAGCTTCGGCTCTTCACGGTGATAAACCGCCTTGCTGATTTTATGAGTGAGTTCCGCCGATTCGAACATGATGCCTCCTACAAGAGGTCGGGTGAGATCACGGTCCGCAACACCGTGGCCGCGTCGCGCTCCCGGCGTTCGAGCCACCACAGCGCGCCTTTCTTGACGCTCCACGGCATGGCCCGGCCGGTCAGGGCGAGTGCCGCCACCGCGCCCAGGGTCGGCTGGTGGCCCACCACGATCACGGTCGCCTTGCCATCGGGCCATCCGGCCGCGGCAAGCACCGCTTCCGGCGTGGTGGTCGGGCCCACTGCATCACTGGTTTCAAATTTCCGGGTCAGCGCCTGCGCGGTCTGCTGCGTCCGCCGCGCCGGGCTCACCAGCACCACGGCGCCTTTGGGCAGCCTTTGCTTGAGCCAGGCCGCCATGCGCTCCGCCTGTTTGACGCCTTTTGCGGTCAACTCGCGCTCCGTGCCCGGCATGCCGTCCTCGGCCTCGGCGTGTCGCCACAAAATGAGTTCCATAGGCCTTCTCCGTAATCGATGTGCGTTCCCGCACTACCAACATTTATCGCTGCCGCGGAACGCTTTCCACGCAGGGTAGAGTTCGTATTTTAGCGCTTCGGCCCGGCGCGTGACCCAGTCGAGCACGATGCCACGCGCTCCGCCAAGGTCCGCGCCCGACTTGCCGCCCAACCGCTTTGTCAAAACCGCTACTCCCGCCGCATCGTTCATGGCACCCAGGATGTCCTGCAGGCCGGCGAGGCGGGCCAGCAGGTTGTTTACCCGTTGCGGGTCATAGAGCGTTGCGAAGAAGTCCAGAGCATAGCGCAGTTTCTTGATCGCAATGCGCAGGCGATGCAGTTCAGCAGGCGATAACCGCTTCAGGCCGCGTCCGCGTTTCTTGACGCGGGCAAAGCGCCGCTCGAGCGCGGCGCCGGCGAAGGCTGGCGTTGGCGCACGCAGCGCAGCGGGCATGGACGCATCCCGCGGCCGGAGCCAGGATTCGGCGACCAGCCAGGCGGCAAGCGTCAGGGCCAGGCGCTGGTAGCGCTGCGAATCGAGCGCGTTCCGCGCACGACGCTGCGCCGCCTGCCTGCGCCGGGCGCATTGCTGTTCGAGCGCCGCGAGCCCGTTGCGGTCGCCAAAAACCCCCAGTACCGGCGGCAGCGTCTCGGTCATGAACACGTCCCAGTCGCGCGCGGGGCCGAGCCTGCCCGCAAGCCATTTCAGCTCGCTCGCCAGCGGCGCAGTCTGTTTTTCCGGCAACAGCTTTGCGAACATGCCCAAAGCCGAGCGCAGCCGGCGCAGCGCCACGCGCATCTGGTGCAGGTACTCGGGGTCGCGGCCCTCGAGCGTGCCATGCTCGTTGGCCTGCAGGTGGTCGAGCGCGGCCCCTACGATCGCCTTGAATGCATCGCTGACCGGCATGTCCGCGGTCAGCGGCGCGGGGTTCGCTTTGACCGGCATCGGGCAATCGCCGCGAAGCAGCGCATAGCCGCGCTCGGCCTTGGACCGGTTCTCGACGCGCAGCGGCACGCTGTCGAGCAACTTCAGCGCAATGTCATACAGATGGCGCGGCGCCCCGGACTTGAGCTCGAGTTCCAGCTCGCAAATCGCCTCGCTGCGGTCACCGCACCTGATCTCGCCGCGGTCGATACAGACCTCCACCTCGACTGCGGGGGCAACGGTGATGATCCGGCGGGTGCGCCTGAACTCCGTGATGAATACCGGCTTCAACCGCTCGCGCAGCGACGGCGATGAAAACAGGCCGGAGAACGCCTCATCACCGATCGCCGCACAATCCGGGAGCGGGCCCGCCACCCTGGTTTCGAGCTCGATTCTGCGGTGCAGGCCCCCCTGCACCGTGCCGCCGCCTTTTGCCGTCTGCAGCCAGCGCGCGCCATCCCGGCGCAAGCGGAGCGCAACGCCCTGCCGCGACAGATCAAGGTCCGGCGTATCGAAGTAAACGCTGTAGATTTTCCTGGTGACCGGCCGCGATCCGCTCCTGAGCAGCGGATGCGCACTGACTCGCCGCAGCGCCCGCGGCGGAATCAACAGCTTGAGTTCGGTTTCCAAACCGGAACCGGGGGTGTTCATGGCATGGCCTGCGTGACGGGCACGCAATCTGGATTTTAGCGGGAACGGCAGCGTCCGGGGTCGAATTGCGGCAGCTTGTTCAGTTCGAGAGAATTGAAATATTGATTTATAAACAACGGATTACCATTATATCTCCCACGGCGGTGATGCTCCCTGTCGAAGCGGCGCGGCTCAGGCTGGCCGGCGCGCCAGCAGATCGAGCAGCACATCCTGCGCGACGACCGGCTTGCCGCGGCGCGGGGGTTTGCACTGGTACTGCCCGTCCGGGTCCATTTCCCACGCCTGCGTGTTGTCTTCGAGATAAGGCTTGAGGCCTTCGTCGATCACGCGCTTCTTGAGCGCGGGGTCGAGAACGGGAAAACTGATCTCGACGCGGCGGAAAAAGTTGCGGTCCATCCAGTCGGCGCTCGCCAGGTGGACATCCGCCGCGCCGTCGTTGTGAAAATAGAACACGCGGGTGTGCTCGAGGAAGCGGCCGATGATGGAACGCACGCGAATGTTGTCGGAAACCCCGGGCACGCCCGGCCGCAGCGCGCACACCCCGCGCACGATGAGATCGATCTGGACGCCGGCTCTGGACGCTTCGTAGAGCGCGGCGATGATCTCCGGCTCGAGCAGCGCATTCATCTTGGCGATGATCTGCGCCTTGCGCCCGGCCTGGGCGTGCTGGATTTCATTCTGTATCGCGCGCAGCATCTGCTTGTGCAGCGTGAACGGCGACTGCCACAAATGCTTGAGCTTGCTCGCCTTGCCGAGCCCCGTCAGCTGGATGAACACTTCGCTGACATCGGCGCCGATCTCCTCGTTGCAGGTGAAGAGCCCGAAATCGGTGTAAAGCCTGGCGGTGCGCGGGTGGTAATTGCCGGTCGCCAAATGCACATAACGCCGCAGCCGCTCTTCCTCGCGGCGCACCACCATCAGCATCTTGGCGTGCGTCTTGTGGCCGACCACGCCGTAAACGACATGGGCGCCGACTTCTTCCAGGCGCTGCGCCCAGTTGATGTTCGCTTCCTCGTCGAAACGCGCCAGCAGTTCCAGCACGACCGTGACTTCCTTGCCGCTGCGCGCCGCGCCGATCAGGATCTCCATCAATTCCGACTCCGCGCCCGTGCGGTAGACGGTTTGCTTGATCGCCACCACGCTCGGGTCGCGCGCCGCCTGCTCGAGAAACAGGATCACCGGCTGGAACGACTGGAACGGCTGGTGCAGCAGGATGTCGCCGGCGCGGATGGCGCTGAACATGTCGCCGTGCTGCCCGAGCTGTGCCGTCAGGCCGGGCGTGAAATGCGGAAACTTGAGGTCGGGCCGGTCCACCCAGTCGGGCACGCTCATCAGGCGCACCAGGTTGACCAGTCCCGCGACGCGGTAAAGATCGTCCGGTCCGAGCCTGAACTGCGACAGCAAAAAATCGGAGATCTGCGCCGGGCAGTTGTCCGCGACTTCCAGCCGCACTTCGTCGCCGAACTGGCGGTGCGGCAACTCGCCGCGCAGCGCGGTGCGCAGATCCTTGACCTCCTCTTCGTCGACGAAGAGATCGCTGTTGCGCGTGACGCGGAACTGGTAGCAGTCGATGACCTTCATGCCGGAAAACAACTCCGAGACGTGCGCATGAAGAATGGACGACAGAAAAATAAAATCATGATCGGCGACCGCAATCTCGCGCGGCAGGCGGATCACGCGCGGCAGCACGCGCGGCGCCTGCACGATGGCGATGCCCGAATTGCGCCCGAAGGCGTCCTTGCCCTCCAGCTCGACGACGAAATTCAGGCTCTTGTTGAGCACGCGCGGGAACGGGTGCGCCGGATCGAGCCCGATCGGCGTCAGCACCGGCATCACTTCGCGGAAAAAATAGGCCTTGATCCATTCGGCCTGGGCCGCCGTGAAATCCGCCCGGCGCAGGAAGCGTATGCCCTCCTTCTCGAGTCCGGGCAGGATTTCCTCGTTCAGCAGCCGGTACTGGGCAGCGACGAGCTCATGGGCTTCCCTGGCCACCCGCAGGAACACCTGGTCGGCACGCATGTGGTCGGGACCGACCGGCGGGGCGCCGGCCTCGATCTCCGCCTTGAGCCCGGAGACGCGGATTTCGAAGAATTCGTCGAGATTGCTGCTGACGATGCACAGAAACTTCAGCCGTTCCAGCAGCGGGTGATTGCGATTCTCCGCCTGCGCCAGCACGCGGCGGTTGAACGCGAGCTGGCCGAGCTCCCGGTTGAGATAAAGCTCAGGGGCAAGACGGGTTTTGCTCATGGTTGGCAGGCCTGCGCTCAACTGCGTCCCGCGCGCGCACCGGGCGCCGCGGAGGCCGCATCGCGTTTACTTGGGCGGGGGAACGTAGCCGGCAGCGGCGTCGGCGCCGCCGCCGAAAAAATGCTTCTCCATCTGCTGCGCGAGGTAGTCCCGGGCTTTCTTGTCTGCGAGATTGAGCCGGTTTTCATTGACCAGCATTTTTTGCTGTTCCAGCCATTGCTTCCACGCTTCCTTGGACACGTTTTCGAAGACGCGCCTGCCGAGGTCCCCGGGATACGGCGGAAAATCAAGACCCTCCGCTTCGCGGCCCAACTTCACACACTTCACCATCCTTGCCATGACCAATGCTCCAGATTAGCAGTCGAATATTGCAGAATCGTTGCCTGTGCTGCGTGTCAGGTAAACCGCAGTTCCATGTTGGTGCGCACCCGCGAAGCCGCGATCAGCAGGGGATTGTCGGCGCGCGGCCTCTCCAGATAGTAACCCTGCACGCAGTCAACCTCAAAATCCCGCAGCATCACCAGCGTTTCTTCATCCTCGACGCATTCGGCAACGGTGGTCTTGTGCATGCCGCGCGCGACCGCCACGATCGCCTTCACGAACAGCTGGTTGTCATAATCATTGGGCAGATTGCGGATGAACAGGCCGTCGATCTTGACCGAATCGACCTGCAGGTGCTTGAGATAGGCGAAGGACGAAAAACCGGTGCCGAAATCGTCGAGGCACACGCTGCAGCCGGTCTGGCGCAGCGCCTCGATGAAGCGCTGCGCGTCATGCAGGTCCGATACCGCCGAGGTTTCGGTGAGTTCGACCATCAGCCGCCGGGGCGATACGCCGCAGCGCTTCAGCTCCTCGGCGATATATTGCGGCAGCATCGGCTCGTCGAAAGAACGCCCGGAGATGTTGACCGCCAGCGCCGGGATCGACTTCAGTTCGGCGAGCATCTGGATGCTCTCGCGCAGCACCCAGCGGTCGATGTCGAGGATCTTGCCCGATTTCTCGGCCACCGGGATGAACTGCCCCGGCATCAGGAGCAGGCTGGGATCGTCCTTGTCGCGCATGCGCACCAGCACTTCGAAATGCGACAGCGCCCGGTCGCCCGTCGAGTACACGCCCTGGAACTGAAGATCCATCAGGTTGTTCTCCAGCGCGTGCAGGATGCGGTCGTTCCATGACAGCCGCGACACCATCTGCTGGGTGGTGTCGAGATCGCTGCGGTAGATGCGCCAGGCGTTCTTGCCCGCCTCCTTCGCCTGATACATGGCGGTATCGGCGCGCGCGATCAGATCCTCGGCATTGTCCGCGTGGTCCGGAAACACCGCGATGCCCAGGCTGGAGGTCAGACGCAGGCTCTGCCCCTCGAACTGGAAGCGCACCTGCGCGATCGAGCGGGTGATGCGCTCCGCCAGCACGCGCAGCATCTCGTCCGAAATCTCCGGCACCAGGATCCCGAACTCGTCGCCGCCGAGACGGCTGAAAATCTCGTTGCGCCGCACCTGCCCCGCGACCTCGCCCCCGACCCGGATCAGCATCGCGTCGCCCGCGCGGTGGCCGAAGGTGTCGTTGATGTACTTGAAATCATCGAGATCGAAGAACAGGAGCGCCACGCGCGACTTGTGGCGCTCGGCATCCGCGATCATGCGCGTCAGTTCTTCGTTGAAGCGGTGGCGATTGTAAAGTCCGGTCAGCGCATCGCGCTCCGCAAGGTAGGCGAGCTGGTCCGCGGTCTGGCGCTCGAGCGTGACGTCCTCGAAAATCCACAGATATCCCACCGGGCGTCCGTAGACGTCCTCCACCACATGCCCCTGCTGCGTGATGAGCCGCCCGTCGGCCATCTGGATCTCGAGCGCCCCGAAAATCTCGCCCTCGCGCGGCCGCCGCAGGACGTGGCGCAACTGTTCCTCGGGGCGCGCCAGCGCGGATGCGGAAGCGGACAGCACCTCCTGCGGCCCGCCGCCGATCAGCTGCGCGCCCGGCGCAACCATCCAGATGCGGTTAAACGCCGGATTGCTGTACACCACCCTGTTGTCGTGGCTCACGAACAGTATGCCGATATCCATCGCCGCGAGCAGCGCCGCGAGCCGCGCGTGCTCGTCCTGCTCGCGCGTCAGATATTCGTGCTGCACCGCCTGCGCCTCGCGCAGTTCGGCCACGGTCATTTCCAGGCGCTGCTCCGCCTCTTTGCGCTGGGTGATGTCGCGAATGCTGATGCGGATCCCGAGATAACCGCCGCGCGTGTCGTAGATCGGCCGCCAGTCGGCGGCGGCCCAGAATTCGGGGCCGTCCTTGCGGCGCGCGCGGAACTCGTAATCCTGGCCGCTGTTGCCGCGCAATGCCCGGCGGATCTGGCGCACGGTGCGGCCGACATCGGAATCGCTGATGAACGGTGCCGGGAAATTCGCGGTTCCGAGACACTCCTCAGGCGTATAACCGAACATGTCGAGCACGCGCGGGTTGATCCAGATGAGCTTGCCCTCCGGATTGATCCAGAGTTCGCAATCGTAGCTGTAGTCGGCGATCGCGCTGAACTTGGCCTCGTTGTCGGCCAGCGCCTTGACCCGGCCCTGCAATGCCACCGTCATCGCATTGAAGGCGTGGGTCAGTTTGCCCACCTCATCCCCGCCCGCGACCGGCAGCCGCACATTGAAGTCGCCCGCGGCAAGGCTCGCGCTGGCGTTGGTAAGCTGGGTCAGGCTGCGTGTCAGCCAATAGCCCAGCCCCATCATCGAAATCAGCGACAGGATGAGCGCGATGCCGCCGATCAACAGGTTGTCCCGGATCAGCTCGTCGCGGGCGGTCTTCATGAATGCGGTTGCGATCCCGAAACGCAGGGTACCCAGCTTTTCGCCGACGCCCCAGATCTCGACCTTCGGTGTCGAAACGGTCTCCGCGCTTCGGAATAACGGACTCGACCGGCGGCAGCGGTTTGGCGCGATCCCAGCCGCTGGTGGCGACGATCTCGCCATTGCGGTCGAACAGCACCATATAGACGATGCTGTTGTCGTGGCGCACGCTCGCGAGCACTTCCTGCAGACCCTGGTAGTCGCGCTTGGCGAGCGGCACCGCGAGCGCCGCGTTGAGCAGATCCTTCTGCTCCTCGAGATGAATGCGCGTGCGCTCGGCGAGCTTGCGATCCATCACGCCGATCCCGTTGACGATCAGCAGCGACAGCATCACGATCAGCACGAAAGTGGTGGCGAGCAGCAGCCGCGCGCGCAGCGACAGCGTTAACGACACGGCCTTCATGCGGCTTGGCGTTTCATGAAAAGATTCGGATCGGCGTGGCGGGCAAATTACAGTCGCTTGGTCAGCACCACCGAGCGCCGCTGGTAATTGTAAAGCGCGCGCTTATGGCGGGGCAGCGCCTCCGGGCCCGCCTCGGCAAAACCGCGTTCGACAAACCAGTGTTCGGCGCGGGTGGTGAGCACGAACAGCGTCTTGAGTTTCTGGCGGCGCGCCCGCGCCTCGATTTCCAGGAGCAGGCGCTCGCCCGCGCCGGCATTGCGGAATTCCGGATGCACGGCAAGGCAGACGAGCTCCCCGGCCTTTTCCTCGGCGAAACGGATAGAGCGCGGCGCAGCCGATCACCATGCGGTCGTGTTCGAGAACGACAAAACGCCCGATCTCCATTTCCAGCAGGTCGCGGCTGCGTTTGACCAGAATGCCCTCGGCCTCGAGCGGTTCGATCAATTGCAGGATGCCGCCGATGTCGTCGATCCTGGCCTCGCGCAGGCTCTGCACCGCATCCGGCGTCACCATGGTGCCGATGCCCTGGTGCGTGAACAGCTCCAGCAGCAGCCCGCCATCGATGCGCCGCGAAATCAGATGGGCGCGTCCGACCCCCTGCTGGCAGGCGCGCAGCGCGCACGGCAGATAAAGCCGCACGTCACCGCTGCGGCTCATCGCTTTTGGCAAGCAGGTTCTGCGCCTGCCGCGATGTCAGTTCGCGGAGCAACTGCCCCCGCTTGCCGGTCACCCCGCCGTTATCCATCAGGAAAATCAGTTTGTCGGCGTGCAGCGCCACCGCCACCGCTTCCGCCACATTTTCCAGCGCCAGATTGAAAATCTCGCCGGTGGGCGAATAGCCGAGCGGCGACAGCAGCACGAGTTCGCCGTGATCGAGGCGGTCCCTGATCGCCGTGGTATGCACTTTACGCACCTCTCCGGTATGCTGAAGATCGACGCCGTCGAGCACGCCGATCGGGCGCGCGGTCACGAAATTGCCGCTCGCCACCCGGATATCGGCACCCGCCATCGGTGAATTGGGCAGCCCCATCGAAAGCAGCGCCTCGATCTCGACGCACAGCCGGCCGCTCGCCTCTTTCACGCACTGCAGCGCGACGTCATCGGTGACGCGCAGCCCGCGCACATAGCGCGTGCGGTGTTTGAGCTGTTTTAACCGCGCGTCGACCTGCGCCCGCGCCCCGTGCACCAGCACCAGCCGCACGCCCAGGCTGGCCAGCAGATTCAGGTCATGCGTGAGGCCGACAAACTTCCCGTCCTGCACGACTTCGCCGCCGAAAGCGATGACAAAAGTGCGGCCGCGGAAAGTGTGGATATACGGCGCGGCAGCGCGGAACCATTGCACGAATTTTTCGGGTGAAGCCGGAGCCATTTAATCTTCAGTATTGGTTATTTTTCAAGCACATATTATGCGAGAAACCGTTCGAGGGAAAGCGCGTCGGCAACACGGCGGCAAACCACCTGTGCAGGCGGGCCTTTCCGGGCTGCACGCTGGATGCAAATGACGGCGTCAGGGTGCCAGGATGACGGCCTGCCGACCTGCGTCAGGCACGCTAGAAATCCCCCCACAGCGTCTGCATTGCGCTTAACGCCGCAAGCGCCGCCGTCTCGGTGCGCAGCACGCGCGGGCCGAGCCTGACCGGCGTGAAACCCGACGCCTGTGCATCGTGCTGTTCCTGCGGCGACAATCCCCCTTCAGGGCCGGCGAGCAGGGTCACCCCGCCGGCGGGCCGCGGCAAATCGCGCAGCGTGGCCGGCGCGGACGGCGACAACAGCACGCGCAGCGTTGTTGCCTGTTGCCCGGCCTCGTGCGCCAGCCAATCGTTAAAATTCATCACCGGCAACACCTGCGGCACGCTGTTGCGCCCGGATTGCTCGCACGCGGCGATCACGACCGCCTGCCAGTGCGCGACGCGCTTTTGCGCGCGCTCGGCATCGAGGCGCACCACGCTGCGGCTGGTCGCCAGCGGCCGGATGCCTGCGGCGCCAAGCTCGACCGCCTTCTGCACCGTATAGTCCATGCGCTCGCCGCTCGACATCCCCTGCGCGAGCATGACCGCGAGCGGCGACTCGCGGTCCACCGCGCGCGGCGCGCCGACCTTGAGCACCACGCCGGACTTGGCGACGCGCGCGATCACCGCATCGCGCTCGACGCCACGACCGTCGAACACGATCACCGCGGCGCCGGTCTCGAGGCGCAACACGCGCGCCACATGGTGCGCCTGATCGGGAGTCCAGCGCGCATTCGCCATGAGCGGGGATTTCCCCCGGAAAATATATGCGGGTCAACGACTTGGCATTTGTCATCGTGGTAAAATTATGACACAGGCGGAGCCCGCGAGCCCACGCCCGAGCGGAATACGAATCGCGGTTTTTGCGGAAATGCTGATTTGAAAATAGTCATTCTGGGCGCAGGGCAGGTCGGATCCTCGGTGGCCGAAAGCCTGGTATCCGAGGCCAACGACATCACCGTCGTCGACACCGACGCGGCGCGGCTCAAAACACTGCAGGACCGTCTCGACCTGCGCACCGTGACCGGCAACGCCGCCCACCCGGCGATCCTGGAACAGGCCGGCGCGCGGGACGCCGACATGATCCTGGCGGTGACCCAGAGCGACGAAACCAACATGGTCGCCTGCAAGCTCGCGGCGACCATGTTCAACATCCCGACCAAAGTCGCGCGCATCCGGTCCGCCGACTATCTGTCGCACCCGGAGATTTTTTCGCCCGAAAACTTTGCGGTCGACTTCTCGATCTGCCCGGAACAGGTGCTGACCGATTACATCGTCAAGCTGATCGAGTTTCCGGAATCGCTGCAGGTGCTGGAGTTCGCCGACGGCAAAGTGAGCCTGGTGGCGGTACGCGCATTTCATGGCGGCCCGCTGGTCGGAAAGGAGCTGCAATATCTGCGCGCCCACATGCCGCAGATCGACACGCGGGTGGCCGCCATCTTCCGCCAGGACAGCCCCATCATTCCCGAAGGCAACACGGTGATCAATGCCGGTGACGAGGTGTTTTTCATCGCCGCGACCGAAAATATCCGCGGCGTGATGCGCGAATTGCGGCGCATGGACAGGCCGGTCAGGCGCGTGATGATCGGCGGCGGCGGCAATATCGGCCGGCGCCTCGCCAAGGCCATCGAGAACGACTACGAGGTCAAGATCATCGAGTTCAGCAAGACCGGCGCCGAGCGTCTCGCGGCAGAACTCGACAAAACCCTGGTGCTCTCCGGCGACGTCACCGACGAGGAACTGCTGGAAACCGAAAATATCGGCGAGATGGACGTCTACTGCGCGCTGACCAACGACGACGAAAACAACATCATGTCTTCGCTGCTGGCCAAACGCATGGGTGCGCGCAAGGCGATTGCGCTCATCAACCGCAACTCGTACGTCAATCTCGTGCAAAGCGGCGAGATCGATATCGCGATCTCGCCGGCGCAGGCGACGATCGGCACGCTGCTCGCGCATGTGCGGCGCGGCGACTGCGCCGCCGTGCACTCGCTGCGGCGCGGCGCGGCGGAATCCCTCGAACTCATCGCGCACGGAGACGCCAAATCCTCCAAAGTGGTCGGACGGCGCGTCGAGCAGATCGATCTGCCGAAAGGCACGACCATCGGCGCCATCGTGCGCCGCCACGAGCGCGCCGCGCCGAAGAAGGACGATGGCAAGCCGCTCTATGATTATGCAGGTAATCATTGCGCACCACGACACCGTCATTCGAGCCGGACGACCACGTCATCGTTTTCGTCGTGAACAAGCGCATGGTGCCAAAAATCGAAAAGCTGTTTCAAGTCGACCTCGGGTTCTTCTAAATGGGCCAGATGCTGGCAGTGGCCCGGGTGCTCGGGCTGATGGCGATGCTGATGAGCGTCACCTACGTCATCCCCATCGCCACGTCGCTGATATTCGCCGACGGCGTAACGTCGGAATTTGTGTTCTCGATGGCGGCGAATTTCCTGCTGGGCTATCTGATATGGTTCGCCACCCGCCGCGCCAAGGCCGAACTGCGGCCACGGGACGGCTTTCTGCTGGTTTCGCTCGCCTGGGCCGGTGGCGCCGGGTTTGCCACGATCCCCCTGCTGCTGGCGCTGCCCGGCCTTTCATTCACCGACGCCTACTTCGAAACCATGTCGGGGCTGACCACCACCGGGGCAACGGTGTTGACCGGGCTCGATTTCATGCCGCAGGCGATCAACATGTGGCGTCACCTGCTGAATTGGCTGGGGGGCATGGGAATCATCGTTCTCGCCGTCGCCATCCTGCCGATGCTCGGGGTCGGCGGCATGCAGGTCTACAAGGCCGAAACGCCCGGGCCCGTCAAGGATGCCAAGCTGACCCCGCGCATCACGGAAACGGCGAAAAGCCTGTGGCTGGTCTACTTCGGCATCACGGTCGCATGCATCGTTGCGCTCAAGCTCGCCGGCATGGACTGGTTCGATGCGATTTGCCACTCTTTTGCCGCGATGGCGCTGGGCGGGTTTTCCACCTACGACGCAAGCATCGGACATTTCGATTCCGTGGCAATCGAGGTGGTGCTGATCGTGTTCATGCTGATCGCGGCGATGAATTTCGCCACGCACTTTCTCGTCTGGCACGAACGCAGTTTCAGCCCCTACCGGCGCGATGCGGAGGCAAAAAGCATGCTGGTGCTGGTGCTCGGCAGTTGTGTCGGCACAGGCTATTACCTCTGGCAGGCGGGCACTTACGACAGTTTCTGGACGGCATTGCGCCACGCAAGCTTCAACCTGGTGTCGATCGCGACCGACTGCGGGTTCGTGAGCGTCGACTACGACAAGTGGCCGATATTCGTGCCGATGTGGATGCTTTTCCTGAGTTGCATCGCAGTGAGCTCCGGCTCCACCGGCGGCGGGATCAAGATGATCCGCACATTGATCATCTCCCGGCAGGCGATGCGGGAAATGCTGTTCCTGATCCACCCCAATGTCGTCAATCCGATGAAAATCGGCGGCGCGGTGATTCCCAACAAGGTCGTGCTCGCGGTACTGGGATTCATCTTCGTGTATTTCATGACCATCGTTACGACGACCTTCCTGTTGATGGCCAGCGGGCTCGATTTCATTTCGGCGCTCAGCGGCATCATCGCCTGCATCAACAACGCGGGGCCGGGGCTCAACAAGGTCGGGCCCGCGACAAATTACGCCTCTTTGTCCGATTTCCAGACCTGGGTCTGCTCGCTGGCGATGTTTCTGGGACGGATCGAGGTCTTCAGCCTGCTCATCCTCTTCACCCCCGCCTTCTGGCGCAAATAGCGCCTGCGTTCAGCCTTTTCTCGCCTCCCTGTAGATTTCAAGAGTACGCAGGCGCGCCGCGGCGTGATCGACCACCGGCGCGGGATAATCCCTGCCGATGATCACGCCCGCCTTTTTCTGCTGCTCCGGTGTCATCAGCCAGGGCGCGTGGATGAATTTGTCGTCGCAACCCGCCAGCTCGGGCACGTATTTGCGGATGAATCCGCCCTGCGGATCGAACTTCTGCGACTGGGTGACCGGATTGAAAATGCGGAAATAGGGTTGCGCATCGCAACCGGTGGAGGCCGCCCACTGCCAGCCGCCGTTGTTGGCGGCGAGGTCGAAATCGTTGAGATGGCCGGCGAAATAACGCTCGCCCCAGCGCCAGTCGACGTGCAGGTCCTTGACCAGAAATGAAGCGGCCACCATGCGCAGGCGGTTGTGCATGTAACCGGTCTGGTTGATCTGGCGCATCGCCGCGTCGACCAGCGGGTAGCCGGTGCGCGCGCCGCACCACGCCGCGAACAATTTTTTATCGTTGGGAAACTCCAGCGCGTCGTACTCGCGGCGGAACGCATGCCCGACCACGTGGGGATAGTGATGAAGAATCATGAAATAGAAATCGCGCCACACCAGTTCGTTGAGCCAGGCCTGGGCGCCGCGGCTTGCTTCGAGATAGGCCGCGCGCGCAAGCTCCCTCACCGAAACCGTGCCGAAACGCAGGTGGACCGACAGGCGGGATGTTCCCTCCAGCGCAGGATAGTCGCGCTGCTCGTGGTACTGCGTCATGCGCGCTTTGAACGCCTTCAGCAGCGTGCGCGCGCCCGACATGCCCGGAGGCAAGCCTGGCTCGGGCAGATTGGCATTCTGAAAACCGAGGTCGGCCAGCGCCGGCATTTCAGCGGCCGGTGGTCTGGCGAGGCGTTCCCGATATTTGTCCACCGGATAGGGTTTGAGGAAAAACGGTTCGAGCTTTTTCAGCCACGCGTTCCGATACGGTGTGAATACCGTATACGGCCTGCCGCCCTGGGTCAGGACTTCGTCTTTTTCGAAAATGACCTGATCCTTGCAGGTCAGGAATGCCATGTTCTGCGCCTCGAGCGCCCGCTCGACGGCACGGTCGCGCGCCATCGCCGCCGGCTCGTAATCGTGGTTGGCATAGACTGCATCGACCTTGAGTTGCACCGCCAGCCGCGGGATCTCGTCGCGCGCGCGCCCATGCCGCACGACCAGCCCGCCGCCCGTGGCTTCCAGCGCCTGCTTGAGCTCGGCAATGCTGTGCCAGATGAATTCGACGCGCCGGTCGTTTGCGGCCGGGAGCTTATCGAGAATTTCGGTGTCGAATACGAACGCGCAGAATACCCTCCGGCTTGCCTTGAGCGCCGCGTACAGCGCGGCATGGTCATAGTTGCGCAAATCGCGGCGAAACCAGACGAGCGCGGAATCGAATTGCAGCATAACCTTCGGGGAATTTATTTCAATTGTGGAGGGGGTATCCCGGCTTTACAATAACATTCCCATGCAAAAAGTCGACCTCACCCGGCACTTCCTGATCGCCATGCCCAACATGGTCGATCCGCATTTTTCCAAAACCCTGACGTTCGTTTGCGAGCACACCGACCAGGGCGCGCTGGGCGTGGTCGTGAACCGGCCGATCGAAATGAATCTGCACGGCCTGCTCGAGCAGATCGGCATCTCCTTCGACGCCAGCATCCTCGAGCCGGCCGCGGTGCATTACGGCGGGCCGGTGCAGACCGACCGCGGTTTCGTGCTGCACATGCCGCCCGGCGGCTGGCAGTCGACGCTTGCCATCAATCCGGATATCGGATTGACCACTTCCAAGGACATCCTGGAAGCGGTGGCCCGCGGCGAAGGCCCGCGGCACATGCTGGTAACGCTGGGCTACGCGGGGTGGGCGCCGGGTCAGCTCGAGTACGAGCTCGCGCAAAATGCCTGGCTCACGGTGCCGGCCAGCCCGGAAGTGATTTTCAACCTGCCGGCTGAAGCCAGATTGCCGGCTGCGATGAATCTGCTTGGCGTCGACTTTGCCAACCTGTCCGAACAGGTGGGGCATGCCTGACACCAGTGACGAGTGATGAGTGATGAGTGATGAGTTAACCCCGCCGGGCCCGAAAACCACTCAACACTCAACACTCAAAACTCAGCGCTCCGCGAGTGCCGGCACGGTTCTGGCGTTCGACTTCGGCGAAAAACGCATCGGCGTCGCCGTCGGCGATACCGAAACCTGTCTCGCCCACCCGCTCACCACCATCCGCGCCGAAAGCAACCGCTTGCGCTTTGCCGCCATCGGCGCCCTGATCGACGAATGGCGGCCGGCCTGCCTGGTGGTCGGATTGCCCGCCCATGCCGACGGCACCGAGCACGAGATCAGCCGGCTGTGCCGCCGCTTCGCCCAGCGCCTGGAGGGGCGCTTCGGCATCCCGACCCGCCTGATGGACGAGCGGCTGACCTCGCGGGCGGCGGAGAGCGCGCTGCGTGCCGCCGGCGCACGCGGCGCCAGGCTCGAGGCGGCGCTCGACCAGGGCGCGGCGCGGGAAATCCTGGCGGCGTATCTCGAGGCGGAACGAAATAAAACCGCTAAAACCACTTAAGCTGGAGCGTCAGATGTGGTACTGTACGCACCAGCCAAAAACATAAAACCATGCCGGGCAACCCGCTACCCGACGCCGAGCAACTGCTCAAGGCGCTGACCGACCAGATGCGGCCCGAAGTCGGGCCCGAGACCGGCTTAATTGGCATCCACACCGGCGGCGTCTGGATTGCCGAACGCCTGCACCGCGATCTCAAGCTCAAAGTCCCGCTCGGCACGCTCGACGTGTCGTTCTACCGCGATGACTACGAAAAGATAGGGCTGCATCGCAACGTCAAGGCCTCCAGCATTCCGTTCGAAATCGAGGGCCGGCACCTGGTCCTGGTCGACGACGTGCTCTACACCGGGCGCACGATACGCGCCGCGATGAACGAGCTGTTCGACTACGGCCGTCCCGCCAGCATCAGGCTGGCGGCGCTGGTCGACCGCGGCGGGCGCGAGCTGCCGATCGCGGCCCGGTTCGTGGGCGCGACCATCACGCTCGCCGCAAGCCAGAGCATCGAGCTCACGCGCGACAGCAACGGCCGCCTGCGAACTCGTGGCGGGCAAGGACTGAACGGCCATGTGGCTCAACCCCGCCAACCCGCAACTCAACAAGAACGGCGAACTGCATCACCTGCTTTCGCTCGAAGGACTGCCGGCGGGAATCCTGTGGCAGATTCTGGATACCGCCAAATCATTCGTCGGCGTCACCCAGCGCGAAGTCAAGAAGGTGCCGTTGCTGCGCGGCAAGGCGATGTTCAACCTGTTTTTCGAGCCCAGCACCCGCACGCGCACCACGTTCGAGATCGCCGCCAAGCGCCTGTCCGCCGACGTCATCAACCTCGCCATCAACGTGTCGTCGCAGTCCAAGGGCGAAAGCGTGCTCGACACGGTGGCGAACCTTTCGGCAATGCAGGCCGACATGTTCATCGTGCGCCACGCCGCGAGCGGCGCGCCGTACCTGATCGCGCGCCACGTCGCCCCCGAAATCCACGTCATCAACGCCGGCGACGGGCGTCATGCGCACCCGACGCAGGGCCTGCTCGACATGTTCACCATCCGCCACTACAAGAAGGATTTCTCCGGCCTGCGGGTGGCGATCGTCGGCGATATCCTGCATTCGCGCGTCGCGCGCTCGCAGATCAACGCACTGACGACCCTCGGCTGCCCGGAAATCCGCGTCATCGGCCCCAAGACCCTGCTGCCGAACTACGTCGAGAATCTCGGCGTGCACGTCTATCACGACATGCGCAGCGGCCTGAAGGATGTCGACGTGGTGATGATGCTCAGGCTGCAGAACGAGCGCATGGAGGGCGCGCTGCTGCCCTCGGCGCAGGAGTTCTACAAGTACTACGGGCTCACCGACGACAAGCTGGCGCTGGCCAAGCCCGATGCGATCGTGCTGCATCCGGGGCCGATGAACCGCGGCGTCGAAATCGACTCCAGCGTGGCCGACGGCAGGCAGTCGGTGATCCTGCCGCAGGTCACGTTCGGCATCGCGATCCGCATGGCGGTGATGAGCATCCTGGCGGGGAACTGACAGGTAATGCGTAATGGGTGATGAGTAATGAGTAACGAGCCAAAGCATGAGGTTTCCTCCCATCACCCATCACTCATGACTCATTACCGAAAATATGAAAATACATATCAAAAACGGCCGGCTGATCGACCCCGCAACGGCATCGACGCCCACAAGGATGTGTACGTTGCCGCCGGCAAGATCGTGGCCATCGGCGACGCCCCCAAGGGCTTCACCGCCAACCGCACCATCGATGCCACCGGGCTGATCGTGTGCCCGGGACTGGTCGATCTCGCCGCGCGGCTGCGCGAGCCCGGCTTCGAGTACATGGCGACGCTCGAATCGGAAATGGAAGCGGCCATCGCCGGCGGCGTCACCAGCCTCGCCTGCCCGCCGGACACCGATCCGCCGCTGGACGAACCGGGGCTGGTCGAAATGCTCAAGTTCCGCGCCAAGAATCTCAACCAGGCGCACGTTTACCCGATCGGCGCGCTGACGCAGGCGCTCAAGGGCATGCAGCTCACCGAGATGGCCGAGCTCGTCGACGCCGGCTGCGTGGCGTTCTCGCAGGCCGATGCCGTCATCAGCGACAATCACGTGCTGCTGTGCGGGCTGCAGTACGCCGCGACGTTCGGCTTCAGCGTGTGGCTGCGCCCGCAGGATGCGACGCTGGCGCGAAACGGTGTGGCGCACGACGGCCAGGTCGCCACCCGGCTCGGGCTGGCGGCGATCCCGGTGTGCGCCGAAACCGTCGCGCTGTCGACCATCCTGCTGCTCGCGCGCGAGACCGGAGCCACGCGTCCATCTGTGCCGGCTCTCCAGCGCCGAGGGCGTCGACATGGTGCGCCAGGCCAAGCGCCTGGGCATTCCCGTCACCTGCGACGTCGCCGTCCATCATGTGCACCTCTCGGAAATGGACATCGGCTATTTCGATCCCAATTGCCACCTGACGCCGCCGCTGAGGAGCGAGCGCGACCGCGACGCGCTGCGTCAGGCGCTCGCCGACGGCACGGTCGACGCGATCTGCTCCGATCATGCGCCGGTCGACGACGACGTCAAGCAGCTGCCGTTCGCCGAAGCCGAAACCGGCGCCACCGGGCTCGAGCTGCTGCTGCCGCTGACCCTGAAATGGGCGGAGGAAAGCGGCGTCGCCGCTATCCGCAGCGCTGGCCAAGCATCACGTCGCGACGCCGCGCGCATTCTCGCGCATCGACGCCGGCCACCTGTCCACCGGGAGCGCCGCCGATATCTGCGTCTTCGATCCCGAGCGCTACTGGAAAGTCGACGCCCGCCGCGCTTGAAAAGCCAGGGCAAGAACACGCCGTTCCTCGGCCTCGAACTCAAAGGCCGGGTGCGCCAGCACGCTGGTCGAAGGCCAGATCGTCTACGAAGCGAAATAGCCGGCAGCTATTTCGCTTAATCCGTAGCTGGAACTCCGCCGCAGTTCCAGTATCCTACTGAATCCCGAGTCCCTGAATCCCGATCCCTACCTATGAATCCCCTGCTCGATTTTTCCGGCTTGCCCCGGTTTACCGAGTTCAAACCGGAACACGTCACTCCGGCCGTCGATCAACTGCTGCGGGAGAACCGCGCCCTGATCGAGCGCGTGGTGGCCGACGACGTGCCGGCGACCTGGCGGGATTTCGTGGAACCGCTCGAAGATGCCAACGAGCGCCTCGGCCGCGCCTGGGGACAGGTCGGGCACCTCAACGCCGTGATGAACAGCCCGCAGCTGCGCGAGACCTACAACGCGAATCTGCCCAAGATCACGCAGTACTACACGCGAGCTGTCGCAGCATCAGGGCCTGTTCGAGAAGTTCAAGGCAGCTTCAAGGCAGCGCCGGATTCGCGGCGCTTGACCGGCGCAGCGCAAGATCGTCGAGAACGAACTGCGCGATTTCCGCCTCGGCGGCGTCGACCTGCCGGAAGAAAAGAAGACGCGCTTCAAGGCCGTCCAGGAACGGCTGTCGGATCTGGCATCGCAATTCAGCGACAACCTGCTCGACGCGACCAATGCGTTTGCTCATTACGTCAGCCACGAGCCCAGGAACTCGCCGGCATTCCGGAAGACGTGCTCGCCGCGGCGCGTGAAGCGGCGCAGGCCGAAGGCAAAGCCGGACTGGAAATTCACGCTGCACGCGCCGTCCTATCTGCCGGTGCTGCAGTACGCCGATAATCGCGGCCTGCGCGAACTGATGTATCGCGCTTATGTGCACGCGCGCCTCCGAGTTCGGAAAGGCCGAGTGGGACAACACGCCGCTCATCGCCGAGATCGTCAGGCTGCGGCAGGAGACTGGCGCAGTTGCTGGGTTTCGACAGCTATGCCGAGTACTCGCTCGAGCCGAAAATGGCGCACGTCGCCGCAGCAGGTCGTTGATTTTCTGAACGAACTCGCGGTCAGGCCAAGCCCTACGCGGAACGCGACCTGGGAAGCTCACCGCGTTCGCGCGCGACGAGCTCAAGCTCGACAAGCTCGAAGCATGGGATCTCGCCTACGCGTCGGAAAAGCTGCGCGTTGCGCGCTACGCGTTCTCCGACCAGGAAGTGAAACAGTATTTCCCGGAAACGACGCGTGCTGCCCGGCATGTTCAAGGCTGGTCGAGACGCTCTACGGCCTGACCATCACGCCGGCCGAAGCGCCGACGTGGCATCCCGACGTGCGGTTTTTCGCCATCCGCGACCGCGACGGCGATCTCGTCGGTCAATTCTATATCGACCTCTACGCGCGGCCCTCGAAGCGCGGCGGCGCATGGATGGACGAGGCGATCACGCGCAGACGCAAAGACGGCGGCGTGCAGACGCCGGTCGCCTATCTCAACTGCAACTTTTCCGGCGCCGGTCGGCGGCAAACCGGCGCTGTTCACGCACGATGAAGTGATCACCCTGTTCCACGAATTCGGCCACGGCCTGCACCACCTGCTGACCCGCGTCGATTACCTGGGCGTGTCGGGAATCAACGGCGTCGAATGGGACGCCGTCGAACTGCCGAGCCAGTTCATGGAAAACTTCTGCTGGGAATGGGACGTGCTGCAACCGATGACGAAGCACGTCGACAGCGGGACGCCGCTGCCCAAAGCATTGTTCGACAAAATGCTCGCCGCCAAAAATTTCCAGAGCGGGCTGCAACCGTGCGCCAGATCGAGTTCTCGCTGTTCGATCTGCACCTGCATTACGATTTCGATCCCGCCGGAACAAAAACCGCGCTGCCAGCTGCTCGACGAAGTGCGCGCGCGCGGTCGCCGTGATCCTGCCGCCGGCCTACAACCGCTTTCCCAACAACTTCTCGCATATCTTCGCCGGCGGCTATGCCGCGGGCTATTACAGCTACAAGTGGGCGGAAGTGCTGTCGGCCGACGCCTACAGCCTGTTCGAGGAAAACGGCGTGCTCGATCCGGCGACCGGCAACCGCTTCTGGAACGAGGTCCTCGGCGTCGGCGGCAGCCGGCCCGCGCTCGAATCCTTCGTCGCCTTCCGCGGGCGCGAACCCAAAATCGATGCGCTGCTGAGGCATAGCGGCATGAGTCCAGTGAGCAGGGGCCCCACGCTTTGCGTTGGGGATGCGAATAAGACGAATGCCGCAGGCTGCCGACACCACGAGCTTGCGTAATGCTCACCGGCTTTGCGGAGGCAGCGGGATGGTAGAGGCTTAAGCGTGCAATTCATGGGCCCGCAAGTGAGGAGTTTTGCTTTGCGCGCAAGATGACAAAGTGCTAGAGTAAAAATCATCATTTTCAGAGATAACACCATGAAAATATTCGCGGTTTTTATTTGCTCTCTATCGCTGTTGGCAGGATCGGCTGCCGCCGCCCAGCTTTATCGGTGGGTGGACGACAAGGGTCACGTCGAATGGCGCGACACGCCGCCTCCCACTACGGCCAAAAAAGTCGAGCAGCGCAACATCGGCACCAGCACGATCCAGACCTCGTCGCTGCCCTACAGCGTGCAGCTGGCCGTGAAGAATTTTCCGGTCACGCTGTGGATGAACAACTGCGGCGCAACCTGCGACCAGGCGCGCGCGCTTCTCAACCACCGTGGCGTGCCCTTTACGGAAAAGGATCCGCAAGCCGATCTGGAGGGGTTCAAGAAAGTTTCAGGCGGCGACATGGGCATACCCTTGTTGTTCGTCGGCAGCACCAAGCTCCGGGGTTATAACGAGAGCGACTGGAACAGCGCGCTCGACGTCGCGGGTTATCCCAAGTTCGCGCTGGCTCCGGTGAAGCCGGCAGAAAAACCGGTTGCGGCCAAACCCACGCCAGCCCCCGCCGCACCCACCGCCAACGGCTACCCTGCGCTGGCGCAATGAAGCTGGCGACATGGAACGTCAATTCACTTAAAGTCCGGCTGCCGCAGGTGCTCGACTGGCTCGGCCAGCACCAGCCCGACGCGCTCTGCCTGCAGGAAACCAAGCTCGAGGACGTTAATTTTCCCGCTGCCGCGATCGGCGACGCGGGCTATCAGGTTCTCTACAGCGGCCAGAAAACCTACAACGGCGTGGCGATCCTGAGCCGTGCTCCGGCGAGCGATGCCGTCGCCGCGATTCCCGGCTTTCGAGGATCCCCAGAAGCGCGTGCTGGCCGCAACCGTGGAGGGCGTGCGCGTGATCTGCGTTTACGTGCCCAACGGCGAGAGCGTCGAATCCGACAAATATCAATACAAGCTCAGGTGGCTGGCGGCCGCTCACGGCATGGCTCAGGGACGAGCTCGCACGCTTTCCGCGGCTCGCCGTGCTCGGCGATTTCAATATCGCGCCGGAAGAGCGCGACGTGTACGACCCCAAGGCCTGGGAAGGCCACGTGCTGTTCAGCACGCCGGAGCGCGATGCCTTCAAAGCGCTGCTCGAGCCGGGATTGAAGGACAGCTTCCGGCTGTTCGATCAGCCGGAGAAATCGTTTACCTGGTGGGATTACCGCATGAACGCGTTCCGCCGCAAGATGGGCCTGCGCATCGACCACATCCTGCTCTCAGCGGAGCTGGCGAAATGCTGCGCGGCATGCACCATCGATGTCGAGCCGCGCAAGGCGGAACGCCCGTCAGATCACGCGCCGGTCATCGCCACGCTCACGCTCTGACCGCCGCCAGCGGCCTCGCTTGCGCGGCTGGATTCGACCCCGTCATCCAGAATACCGGCGCCGGCGTAGAATAAATGGCGTTGCCACCCCGACCTCTCGCCCTGCCATGGAACCCGCAGAGAGCATCGTCAGACTCGGCTTCAGACGCTGGTACGAACGGCAGCTCATCGAGAGCCATGCCTATCTCGTAACCGGTTTTCTATGCCTGATCGTGGTGCTGGCCAGCGTCGAGGACTTCAACCTGCGCGCGCCGGGATTCAAACCTTTGATCATGCTGGCGCTCATCATCGGCGCGGGACTCGTCGGCTACTTCGCGTGCATGCGCTATTTCACCATGCTTGCCTACGCCGAGCACATCGCCGAAAACTCGACCTGCGGGAAATGCAGCGCCCAAGCGGCGTTCACCGTGACCGGTTCAGGCTCCGGCCGGTCATCGGCGGCGGCTGAAGAATCGCAGTCACCGAGCGCATGGTTTGCAGTGAAATGCAGGAAGTGCGGACATCAGTGGACGATCAGCTGACGGCCGCACCCGGCGAAAAGCTCAGCCAGCAGGCGCGGGCCGCGGCGCGCGCATCGTGACAAATTCCTCCGCGCCGGTAGGATGAATGCCGACGGTGGCATCGAACTGCGCCTTGGTGGCGCCGCATTTGAGCGCCACCGCGAATCCCTGGATCACCTCGCCCGCATCGGCACCCACCATGTGCACGCCCAGCACGCGGTCGGTTTTGCGGTCGACGACGAGTTTCATGAATACGCGCTCGGCGCTGCCGGAGAGGGTCGCCCTGAGCGGACGGAAGCGCGCGGCATAAACTTCGACCTCTCCGTAGCGCTCGCGCGCCTCGTCTTCGCCGAGCCCGACCGTGGCGACGTTGGGATGGCTGAAGACCGCGGTCGGCACATTGCCGTAATCCATGCGGCGCGGTGAATTATTGAACAACGCATTGGCCAGCAGCATGCCCTCCGCGGTCGCCACCGGCGTGAGCTGGATGCGGTCGATCACGTCGCCGATCGCATAGACCGACGGCACGCTGCTGCGGAAAAATTCGTCGACCTTGATCGCGCCGTTGGCGGCAAGCGCCACGCCCGCTTCTTCGAGTCCGAGGCCGCGGGTATTGGGCGCGCGCCCGGTCGCATACATCACGAGGTCGGTTTCGCGCGTTTCTCCCGACGCGAACTGCACGGCGAGCGCCGCGCTTTTGCGTTCGATGCGCTCGATGTTCGTGTCCAGCAGAATCTCGATCCCTTTTTGCGCCATCTCTTCGGCCAGCACCTGGCCAAGCTCCCGGTCGAAGCCGCGCAGCAGCTGGCGGCCGCGGTAAACAAGCGTCGTCTTGACGCCCAATCCGTTGAATATAGACGCAAATTCCATTGCGATATAGCCGCCGCCGACCACCACGGCGCGCGCCGGCAGGCGCGCCAGATGAAACGCTTCGTTGGAGGTGATGGCAAGATCTGCGCCCGGAATCTGCGGCACCACCGGCCAGCCGCCGGTCGCGACCAGGATGTGCTGTGCGGTCAATGTCCGCTCGCCGGCCTGTACCGTGTGGGCGTCGATGAGCCTGCCGCGCGCCTCGATCACGGTGACGCCGGCGTCGCTCAGCAGGCGCGCGTAAACGCCGTTGAGCCGCGCGATTTCGCGGTCTTTGTTGGCGATGAGCTGCGCCCATTCGAAGTCGCGTGACCCGACGCTCCAGCCGAAACCGCCCGCATCGGTGAAATCGTCCGCATAGTGCGCCGCGTACGAAAGCAGTTTCTTGGGAATGCAGCCGACGTTGACGCAGGTGCCGCCAAGCTTGCGTTCTTCGATCAGCGCAACCCGCGCGCCGAAGTTGGCCGACATGCGGCTCGCGCGCACGCCGCCCGAACCGCCGCCGATGGTGATGAGATCGTAGTCGTAAGGCATCGCTACTCCGCAGCCGTTGTCGAAGCAGCGATTCTAAACCACGCCGAACCCGAGAACATTTCAAAAAACGGAAAACAATAGACAGGATTAAAAACGGGATTTACAGGATTTTTGTCCCTTATTTATCCTGTCAATCCTGAAGAATCCTGTAAATCCTGTCCATTTGCAGCCGCCTACTCTTCCCGGTCCGCTTCTTTTCCCTCGTCGATTTTGAGTTCCTGGATCTTGCGGGTCAGGGTGTTGCGCCCCAGTCCGAGCAACTGCGAGGCCTCGATGCGCCGCCCGCCGGTGTGAGCGAGCGCCTTCACGATCAATGCCTTCTCGAAGCGGCGCGCGAGTTCGTCCATGATGCCGGTATCGCCGCGGTTCAGGAGCATTTCGACCTCGCGCTCGAGCACCGCGACCCAGCCCTGCGCCGCCGGCGCCGCTTCCATCCTGAGTTCCGGCGGCAGATCCTTGACTTCGATCGTGACACTCGGCGCCATGACCGTGAGCCAGTGGCACAGGTTTTCGAGCTGCCGCACGTTGCCGGGAAAATCCTGCGCGCAAATATATTTCAGCGTCGGCTCCGACAGGCGCTTGGTCTCGACGCCGAGTTCATGCGCGCTTTTCTGCAGGAAATATCTGGCAAGCAGCGGAATGTCCTCGCGCCGCTCGCGCAACGGCGGCAACCGCAGCCGGATCACGTTGAGCCGGTGATACAAGTCCTCGCGGAACAGGCCCTGTTTGACGCGCGTATCGAGATCCTGGTGGGTCGCGGCGATCACGCGCACGCTGGCCTTGATCGGCTGATGCCCGCCGACCCGGTAGAAGTGGCCGTCGGAAAGCACCCGCAAGCAGCCGCGTCTGCAGTTCGGGCGGCATGTCGCCGATCTCGTCGAGGAACAGCGTGCCGCCTTCGGCCTGCTCGAAGCGGCCGCGGCGCATGCTTTGCGCGCCGGTGAACGCGCCGCGCTCGTGTCCGAACAGCTCGGATTCAAGCAGTTCTTTCGGGATCGCCGCGGTATTGATGGCGATGAACGGCCTGGCCGCGCGCGGACTGTGACGATGCAGCGCGCTCGCCACCAGTTCCTTGCCCGTGCCCGACTCGCCGGTAATCAGCACGGTCGCATGCGATTGCGCGAGCCGTCCGATGGCGCGGAACACCTCCTGCATCGCCGGCGCCTGCCCGAGGATTTCCGGCGTGGCTTCGCCGACTTCGACGGCGCCTTCCTGCTGCACGCTCTCTTCCATTGCGCGGCGGATGAGTTCCACCGCGTGATCGACGTCGAAAGGCTTGGGCAGATACTCGTAGGCGCCGCCCTGAAACGCGCTGACCGCGCTTTCGAGATCGGAATACGCCGTCATGATGATGACCGGCAGGTCCGGGTGGTCCTGCTTCGCTTTCTGCAGCAGCTCGAGGCCCGATCCGCCGGGCATGCGGATGTCGCTCACCACCACCTGCGGCGTTTCGGTATCAAGCGCGGCGAGCGCATCCTGCGCCGAAGCAAACGTCTTGAATGCGATGTTCTCGCGCGCGAGCGCTTTTTCGAACACCCAGCGGATCGAGCGATCGTCGTCGATAATCCAGACAGGTTTCATAAGTTCAGTGAACGGTGAATAGGGAATAGGGAATGGTAAAGTGCGTTCATGTGGCTTCGATTCGCCATTTACTGATTTGCCATTTACCGCTCTCTTCGACCGGCAACAGGATCGTAAAGCAGGTTTTGCCCGGCTCGCTCTCGAAGGTGATCGTGCCGTGGTGCTGCGAAATGAAGTTCTGGGCCAGCGTGAGGCCCAGACCGCTGCCGTCGTCGCGTCCCGACACCAGCGGATAAAAAACGCGCTCGCGAATGTCCTCGGGAATGCCCGGTCCGTTGTCGCAGATTTCCAGCGCCAGCGCGTGACGGAAGCGCTTGCGCGCCAGCGTCACCTGGCGCGCGATGCGGGTCCTGAGCACGATTTCCCCCTTGCCGGCGGGGAGAGATGAGGAACCCTTCCCGGTCAACGCCTGCGCCGCGTTGCGCACGATGTTGAGCACGGCCTGGATCAGCTGTTCCTTGTCCCCGGTCAGCGGCGGCAGGCTGATGTCGTAATCGCGCCGGATCGCGAGGCCTGGATATTCTGCGAGGATCACGCTGCGCACGCGCTCCAGCACTTCGTGCAGGTTGACCTGGGCGGGCCGCGGCAGCCGGTGCGGCGTAAGCAGGCGGTCCATCAGCGACTGCAGCCGGTCGGCCTCTTTCATGATCACCTGCGTATACTCGTGCAGGCCGGGACGCTCGAGTTCCCGGTCGAGCAGCTGCGCCGCGCCGCGGATGCCGCCCAGAGGATTCTTGATCTCGTGTGCGAGATTGCGGATCAGCTCGCGATTGGCCTGGCTCTGATCGAGCATGCGCTCTTCGCGCGCAATCCGGAGTTGCTGCTCGATATGGCGGAATTCGAGCAGGAAGTTCTCCCCCCTCTCGCTTTCCTCCAGCCCCACCGGCGTCACGGTGCAGGAGAGATGCAACCGGCGGCCGGCGGCGCCGAGCGCGAGATCGTGCTCGGTGTAACTGCAATTATTGGCCCGCGCATAGTCCACCGCCGCAGCGAGCACGGCGCTGTCGGCAAATACCTCGCCGAGCATGAGACCCGTCACGTTGGCGCTGCTCAGTTCAAACAGATTTTCGGCCGCCGGATTCATGTAATGCACCTTCTGCTTTTGGTCCACCAGCATCACGGCTGTCGCCAGTAAATCGAGACCGGAAAGCGCTGCGGGTGTCATTTCTTCACTCTAGGCCATTACCCGAGCAAGAACCGCGCCAAGGCAGGGGATCGGGGATTGAGCAGGGCCGGCATGATGGCCATAAGGCAGTTTTTGCAGACGGCCGGGGCAAATCCGGGCGTTCCGCGTTATGGGGTGTTCGCCAGCTCTTTCTTGAGATTGGCAATGTTGTCTTCGTGCAGCTTGACCTTTTTCTTGTAAGGTTCAAGACGGTCGAGCACGCGCTGATAATTGCGCTCGCTGCCCAGACGCACGGATTCCTGTTCCGCCAGTTCCTGCTTCGCCTGGTCCAGCATCTTCTGCTCGCTGGCCAGCTCCTGCTCCAGGATGCGGCGGCGGTCGCCATCGCGCCTCTTTTGCGTCTGCGCGTCGACGCTGGGGAAATTGGCCGGGGCGGCGCCCTTGGCTGAGGGCCGGGGCGGCGCGACCGTGTTAGGCGGCGCGATGTTCATCGGCTTGCAGCCCTTGGCTTCGGATTTGATATTGGTAAAGCGCTTGTTGCCGCTCTGGTCGACGCATTCATAGATTTCCGCGCGCACCGCAGAGGCGACAAGCATCAGAAGCAAGGCCAGAACCAGATTTCTCATAGGCTTATCCATTCATTCCCTAAACACCAACGGCCCGATCGTGTTGCGGTTGACCGCATGACAGCGAAACCCATTGCTAAGTCTATGTCAACAAATGGAAATTAGCAATGCACTTAAATGGTGCGAACAGCGACAGCCAATAAAAAAGGGCGGGGTCCTACCCGCCCTTTTGCACCTTCCGGTCCGAATTACAGGCTGTAGTACATCTGGAATTCGATCGGATGGGTGGTCATGCGGAAAGTGTTGACCTCTTCCATCTTGAGCTCGATATACGCGTTGATCATATCATTCGAGAATACCCCGCCGCGCGTCAGGAATTCACGGTTCTTGTCGAGATGTTCGAGCGCCATTTCGAGCGAGGAGCATACGTTCGGCACCTTTTTCGCTTCCTCCGGCGGCAAATCGTAGAGGTTCTTGTCGATCGGGTCGCCGGGATGGATCTTGTTCTGGATGCCGTCGAGCCCCGCCATCATCATCGCGGTGAATGCGAGGTACGGGTTGGCGGTCGGATCCGGGAAACGCACCTCGATGCGGCGCGCCTTCGGGCTCGTTACATAGGGAATGCGCACGGCCGCCGAGCGGTTGCGCGCCGAATAGGCGAGATTGATCGGCGCCTCGAAGCCGGGCACCAGCCGCTTGTACGAATTGGTGCCGGGATTGGTGATCGCGTTGAGCGCCTTGGCGTGCTTGATGATGCCGCCGATGTAGTAGAGCGCCGTTTCGGACAGCCCGGCGTAGCCGTTGCCGCTGAACATGTTCTGGCCGCCCTTCCAGAGCGACTGGTGGACGTGCATGCCCGACCCGTTGTCGCCGACGACCGGCTTGGGCATGAAGGTCGCGGTTTTGCCATAGGAATGCGCGACGTTGTGCACCGCGTATTTCAAAATCATCATCCAGTCGGCGCGTTTCACCAGGCTGTTGAACATGGTGCCGATTTCGCACTGGCCCGCTGCCGCCACTTCGTGGTGATGCACCTCGACCTCGACGCCCATCTCTTCGAGCGCCAGGCACATGGCCGAACGGATGTCCTGCAGCGAGTCGACCGGCGGCACCGGGAAATAGCCGCCCTTGATCGGGGGGCGGTGGCCCATGTTGCCGCCGTCGTACTCTTCGTTCGACGACCACGGCGCTTCCTCCGACTTGATCTTCACATACGAGCCGGACATATCCGTATGCCAGGTCACCGAGTCGAAAATGAAGAACTCGGGCTCAGGTCCGAAATAGGCGGTATCGCCGATCCCGGTCGATTTGAGATAGGCCTCGGCGCGCTTGGCGATCGAGCGCGGATCACGGTCGTAACCCTTGCCGTCCGCCGGCTCGACCACGTCGCAGGACAGAATCAACGTCGGCTCATCGGTGAAGGGGTCCATGCGCACCGAATCCGGGTCCGGCATCAGCAGCATGTCGGACGCCTGTATGCCTTTCCAGCCGGCGATCGACGAGCCGTCGAAGGCGTGGCCGTCGGTAAACTTGCTGTCGTTAAACGCTTTGACGGGAACCGATACGTGCTGCTCCTTGCCGCGGGTATCGGTGAAGCGAAAATCAACGAATTTGACTTCGTTGTCCTTGACCATTTTCATTACATCAGCGGCGGATGCCATCTTTTCTCCTAAACAATGGGTGACACGAAATTGGAAATACGGGATGAATTAGCGAGCACAAAATGTGCCAATAGTTTTATTAAGCAAGGCATTGTGCCATAAGGGGTTTAAGCAGGGCACGAAAATTAACCGGCACTATCCTAGTGCGTACATTTAATTATTGGCACTATTTTAGTGCAAAATGAGTCTCCAAGATATTCATGTAAAAATAGTGTTATTTTTTCGCTAGATACATCACGGCACCCGAAATGCCGATCAATCTCAGCAACGGCACGAAAGGAACAAAGTTTGACCACCGATGACATTTTGAAAACCGCCCGCGAGCGGGCGCAGCAAATGGGACTTCCTTATCGAAGGGGCGCTGTTGCCCAGCGAGGCGTACCAGATCTGGAAAGAAGCGCCGAACGCGACGCTGGTCGATGTGCGCACGCGCGCCGAGTGGGACTGGGTCGGCCGCATTCCCGGCGCAGTGGAAATCGAGTTCCTCACCTACCCTGGCAGCCAGCCGAATCCTCACTTTCTCCCCGAGCTCGAGCAGAAGGTCGACAAGGACGCGTTGGTGATGTTCATTTGCCGCAGCGGCGGCCGTTCGCATCATACCGCGACGATGGCGCACCAGGCCGGCTATGCCGCGTGCTACAACGTGCTCGAAGGTTTCGAGGGAGACAAGGACGCTGCCGGCCATCGCAATGCCAAGGCGGATGGCGCGCGGCAGGTCTGCCGTGGATGCAAAGCTGAAAAAACGGTGAAAAGTAAATGGGTAAATCGGAAATGGTAACAAGCGGTGCGCTCAGGCGCTTGCGGTTTTAATCAGCGATTCACCGTTCACGATTCACCATTCACCCGCTCTTCGGGTAGTGCGAGCCAGGCAACCATCCCGGCGGCACCAGTGGCCCCTGCCGCCGCGACGATCACCCACGGCGGCGCCAAGTGTTCGGCGAGCATGCCGCCCGCGGCGGTGCCGGCGCTGATGCCGCCGAGCAGGCAGGTCGCGCCCCAGGTAAAACTTTCCGCCAGCATGTCACGCGGCGCGAGCCCGGACAGCAGCATGGCCTGCGTAGCGATCACGGTGGCCATCGGCGCGCCGGCAACCAGGCTGACCAGAGCGAACAGATAGATGTTCGTGACCGGTGCGACCAGCAGGACGCCGAGCGCCATCAAGGCGAGCGCCGCCAGGAACTGGCGTGGCAGCGGCAACGGCCAGCTGCGGCTGCCGTAGATCAGAGCGCCCGCTGCGCTGCCGACACTGGCCAAAGCCAGCGCCACGCCCGCAGCAGACGGAACGCCCTGGTTCGCCGCAAACGCCGTGACCCCCACCTCGAACAACCCGAAAGTCACCGAATACAGAAACGTCGCCGCGAACACCGCGAGCAATTTCGGGTAGCGCAACAAGCCAAACCTCGCGCGCGGCACCTTGGTGACATGTATCGTCCAGCCCCTGACCGCCGGCGAGCGCACGAAGATCGCGCCGCCGACAGCGGCGCAGGCCGCGGCCAGCACTACCGCTCCGCCCGTATATCCAACGGCGACAAACACCGCGACCAGCGCGGGGCCGAGGATGAAAATGGTTTCGATCAACACCGAATCGATCGAATAAGCGGTTTGCAGCAAGCCGACATCGTTCAGCAGCCGCGGGTAAAGCGTGCGCATGCAGATCGTAATGGGCGGCAATGCAGCACCCGCGACAAACGCGCAGCCAGCCTACCCACAGTGGATGCGCAGCATGTTGACACCAGCGCCACCAGCACCAGTAAAGCCAGCGGATACAAAGTGGCTGCACAGCGTCAGCACCACGCGCGGTCCGGTGCGGTCGATGAGTCGCCCGAGAAACGGCGCCACGACCGCCAGTCCCAGCACGTACAGCGCACTGACCGTCCCGGCCTGCGCAAACGAGCCGGATTTCCCCTGCACGAAAAGCAGGATCGACAATCCGGCCATACCGATCGGGATACGCCCCACTACCGAGGCGGTCACGGCGGCCGCCATGCCGGGAACACGGAATAATTCGGCGTAACGCTCGAGGGAAATCACGTAAGAACCCGTGAATGGTGAATGGTAAATCGTGAATCGTGAATTTAAATCGCGCAGTGCGGGCTCAAGCCGCTTTTCCCATTTACGATTTACGATTCACGATTCACCGAATTATTGTGACCAATTCACCACACCCGCGTAGCTGGTCGCGAGCACCACCAGACCGAACACGATGCGATACCAGGCGAAGGCGCTGAAGTTGTGCGTCGCGATGTAGCGCAGCAGCCAGCGCACGCACAGAAACGCCGAAGCGAATGCCGCGACACTGCCCACCGAGAACATGCCGAAATCGCCCGCATCGAGACAGCGCGCGATGCTTGTAGAGATCGTAGAGGCCGGCCGCCACCAGCGTCGGCACGGCGAGGAAAAACGAGAATTCGGTGGCGGCGCGGCGCGAAAGACCGAACAGCATGCCGCCGATGATGGTGGCGCCGGCGCGCGAGGTCCCCGGAATCAGCGCAAAAGCCTGGGCCAGGCCCACCTTGAGTGCATCCTTCCACGTCATGTCATCGACACTGTCCACCTTCGGCTGTCGCGTGCCGCGCTCCACCCACAGGATGATCAGGCCGCCGACGATGAAAGCGAGCGCCACGGGAACCGGCCTGGAACAAATGGCGCTTGATCGCGCTCGCCGAAGGCAAGTCCGAGCACCGCTGCCGGCATGAACGCGACCGCGATGTTCATTGCAAAGCGCCGCGCCGCGGGGTCGCTGCCGAGCCCCGCGAACACGCGCGCGAAGCGTTCGCCGGTACTCCCAGACGATCGCCAGCATGGCGCCGGTCTGAATCACGATCTCGAACACCTTGCCCTTCTCGTCGTTGAAATCGAGCAGATGCGCCGACGATGATCAGGTGGCCGGTGCTGGAGATCGGCAGGAATTCGGTGAGGCCCTCGACGATGCCGAGGATCAGGGCCTTGAGATAAAGCGCGAGGTCCATGGGAAGGCGCTATTCTACGCGCAAAAGACAGTGATTAAGTGAATGGTGATTGAGTAACTAATCGAGTCCCGCACCGTAAGCGGCAGCTTACCGAATCACTAAATCACTAATCACCGAATTACTCCTAGATAGCGCAGCAACCGCGCGCGTAACTGCTTACATCTTGCTGTAGATTTCCGCGCCCTTGTTCTTGAATTCCTGCGCCTTGTCCTGCATGCCTTTGGCCAGCGCTTCCTGCTCGGAAACGCCCTGCTTCTCGGCGTACTCGCGCACGTCCTGCGTGATTTTCATCGAGCAGAAGTGCGGGCCGCACATCGAGCAGAAGTGCGCGACCTTGGCGCTGTCCTTGGGCAGGGTTTCGTCGTGGAACTCGCGCGCCTTGTCGGGATCGAGACCGAGGTTGAACTGGTCCTCCCAGCGGAATTCGAAGCGCGCCTTGGACAACGCGTTGTCGCGGATCTGCGCGCCGGGATGTCCCTTGGCGAGGTCGGCCGCGTGTGCCGCAATCTTGTAGGTGATGATGCCGTCCTTGACGTCGTCCTTGTTCGGCAGCCCGAGGTGCTCCTTGGGCGTGACGTAGCACAGCATGGCGGTGCCGTACCAGCCGATCATCGCCGCGCCGATGCCCGAGGTGATGTGGTCGTAGCCCGGCGCGATATCGGTGGTGAGCGGCCCGAGCGTGTAGAACGGCGCCTCGTGACACTCTTTGAGCTGGATATCCATGTTCTCCTTGATCAGATGCATGGGCACGTGGCCGGGGCCTTCGATCATCACCTGCACGTCATGCTTCCAGGCCGATCTGGGTCAGCTCGCCCAGCGTGCGCAACTCGCCGAGCTGCGCTTCGTCGTTGGCGTCGTAGATCGAGCCCGGACGCAGGCCGTCGCCGAGCGAAAAGGCGACGTCGTAGGCCTTCATGATCTCGCAGATGTCCTCGAAATGCGTATAAAGGAAGCTCTCCTTGTGATGCGCGAGGCACCACTTGGCCATGATCGAGCCGCCGCGGCTGACGATGCCGGTCATGCGCCTGGCCGTGAGCGGCACGTAGCGCAACAGCACCCCGGCGTGAATGGTGAAGTAATCCACGCCCTGCTCGGCCTGCTCGATCAGCGTGTCGCGGAAGATTTCCCAGGTCAGTTCCTCGGCCTTGCCGTCCACCTTTTCCAGCGCCTGGTAGATCGGCACCGTGCCGATCGGCACCGGCGCGTTGCGGATGATCCATTCGCGCGTCTCGTGAATATGCTTGCCGGTGGAAAGGTCCATCACCGTGTCGCCGCCCCAGCGGATGGCCCAGGTCATTTTTTCGACTTCCTCGCCGATCGAGGAGCCGAGCGCCGAGTTGCCGATGTTGGCGTTGATCTTGACCAGGAAATTGCGGCCGATGATCATCGGCTCGGTTTCCGGGTGGTTGATGTTGGCCGGGATGATGGCGCGGCCGCGCGCCACTTCGTCGCGCACGAACTCCGGCGTGATTTCGGCGGCGCTGTTGCCCAGCGCAACGGCGCCGAAGGACTGGCCTGCGATGCTGGCGCAGCATCAGTTCGGCGAGCTTGGCGCCCTGCGGGCCGGACGCCTTGAGCGATTCGATATATTCGCTGCGGCGCTGGTTCTCGCGGATGGCGATGAATTCCATTTCGGGCGTGACGATGCCCTTGCGCGCGTAGTGCATCTGCGATCACGTTCATGCCCGCCCTGGCGCGACGCGGCTTTCGCTTGAGGTTGAAACGCAGTTCGGCCAGTTTGCGGGTCATTGAGCCGCTCGACGCCGTAGCGCGAGGTCGGGCCGGCCAGCTCCTCGGTATCGCCGCGCTCGTCGATCCATTTCGCGCGCAGCGCGGGCAGGCCGTTGCGGATGTCGATTTTCGCCTGCGGGTCGGTGTAGGGCCCCGAGGTGTCGTAGACGAAAATCGGCGGGTTTTTCTCCGCTCCGAACGAGGCCGGGGTGTCCGACTGCGTGATTTCGCGCATCGGCACCCGGATGTCGGGACGCGAGCCCTCGACATAAACTTTGCGCGAGTTGGGCAGGGGCTGGACCGCGGCCTCGTCGACGTGCGCGGTGGCGCTCAGAAACTTGGGATTGGCATTCATCGCTCGCTCCTAGGGGGCTTGTCGTTACGGGAGCGGGGGTGGCAGAAAGGTCCGGCACCACGCTTCCCTACGACGGCATTATCCGCATCAGGTTCTAAGGGTCTTTCTCACCCCGCGGCACCCGCCGCGAGGACCCCTAACGTGTTGTGCCTACGCTACTCGAAATATGGGATAATTGCAAGCGAAGCGCGCCAAAGCGATGGTCCTGGTTCTGCGATTACCTGTCGAAGGCCGCGCAACCCAACCCGACTAACTTCCTGGATCAATTCCCATGATCGCCCAAATGGATTTCGAGAAGGCACGCTTCAACATGGTCGAACAGCAGATCCGGCCATGGGACGTGCTTGACCAGCAGGTGCTCGACCTGCTGTTTCGCGGTGCAGCGTGAAGAGTTCGTGCCTGCGCAGTACCGCGCGCTGGCTTTCGTCGACATGGAAATCCCGCTCGGCCACGGCGAAAAAATGCTCGCAGCCCAAGCTCGAAGCGCGCATGCTGCAGGAACTCGCCATCAAAAGCACCGACCGCATCCTCGAAGTCGGCACCGGCAGCGGCTACATGACGGCCCTGCTCGCCAGCGTCGGGAAACACGTCTACAGCGTCGAAATCGTGCCGGAGTTCACGCGGTCCGGCCGCGGCCAGACTCGCTGCGCACGGCATCGGCAACGTCACGCTCGAGAGTCGGCGATGCCGCGCGCGGCTGGGACAAACATGCGCCCTACGACGTGATCGTGCTGACCGGCTCGGTGCCGGTGCTGCCCGACGCATTTCAGAAAACCCTCGCGCCGGGCGGACGCCTGATCGCGGTCGTCGGAGAGCCGCCGGTAATGGAAGCGCAATTGGTTACTTACGTCTCGGCGGGCGCCTGCAATTCGGTCGGTCTGTTTGAAACCTGCATTGCGCCGCTCAGGAACGCGCTGCAACCGGAACGGTTCGTGTTTTGATGGTGATGTGTGATGAGTAATGAGTAATGGGTAATGAGTAAAGCGTAGTAATTGAACTTTTTGACCATGCCGCACATCACCCATAACTCATTACCCATTACCGGTTTTTCATGATGCGCCTCCTCACCTCCATATCGCTCGCGTTGCTGTTTGCCGCGGCACCGGTGGCGCAGACCTATGCCGCTGATTTAATTGACATTTACAAACAAGCGCGCGCGTCGGACGCAGTGTATGCATCAGCGCGGGCAGCGTGGAGCGCGGGGCAGGAGAAGCTGCCGCAGGGGCGCGCCGGGCTGTTGCCGCAGGTGAACCTGTCGGCCTCGACCCAATACAACGACCGCGATATCAGCTTCCGCAACCCCGGCAGTGTGACTATACCGGGGCAATTCAACTCCAACGCGCTGACGGTGTCGCTGACGCAGCCCTTGTTCCGGGCGCAGAACTACACCCAGTACGAGCAGGCGAAGACCCAGCTCGTGCAGGCCGACGCCCAACTGGCGCTGGCCAGCCAGGATCTGGTGCTGCGGGTAGCGCAGGCGTATTTCGATGTGCTGCTCGCGCAGTTCAACGTTGGTCTGGCGGAGTCGCAGAAAACAGCGATTTCCGAGCAACTGGCGCAGGCGAAACGCAACTTCGAGGTGGGTACCGCCACCGTCACCGATCAGAACGACGCGCAGGCGCGCTACGATCTGACGGTGTCGCAGGAAATCGCGGCCCAGAACGACCTGGAAATCAAGCGGCGGGCGGTGGAGCAACTGATCGGCAAGCCGGCGCCGGAGCTGGCGAAGCTGGCGCCCAACCAGCTGCAACTGACCGTGCCCGAGCCCGACAACATGGACGCCTGGGTGCAGGACGCGAATCAGACGAATCTGCAAGTCCAGGTCAGCGAGGCGGGGCTGACATTCGCCAGCCAGGACGTCACGCGCAACCGCGGCGGGCACCTGCCGACGCTCGACGCGGTGGCCTCCTACAGCGAAACGGGTTCGGGCTCGGGGCTGCAGGGCGGCACGGGACTCGATACCACCACCCGGGTCATAGGGCTGCAGTTGGCCGTGCCGATTTACCAGGGAGGCTTGACCAGTTCCCGGGTGCGCGAGGCGCTGGCCAACGAAGACAAGGCGCGGCAGGACCTGGACAATGCGCGCCGCAGCGCGGCGCTGGCGACGCGGCAGGCGTTTCTGGGGGTCACCAGCGGCATAGCGCAGATCAAGGCGCTGCAGGCGGCGCTGGTGTCGAGCCAGAGCAGTCTCGACTCGACCAAGGTGGGGCTGGAAGTGGGCGTCCGCACCCAGGTCGATCTGCTGAACGCGCAGCAGCAGGTTTTTAGCACGCGCCGCGACCTGGCGCAGGCGTCCTACAACTACATCCTGTCACTGCTCAAGCTCAAAGCCGCCACTGGCCGCCTATCCGAAGACGACCTCGTCAGGGTCAATGCGTGGCTGGAGCGCTAGTGATGCAGTAAATCAGTGATTCAGTAATTAAGTAATTTAGTGATTAGGTGGCTGGGGGCAGCCCCAAAGCCCGCTGCTGCGAATTACCGAATCACTGAATCACTGAATCACCCAATCACCCAATCACTTAATCACCCAGTCACCCAGTCACCCGCATTCGTTAGAACCGCAGCAATTCCAAAACGCGCCGCGTAGCCCCCTGATGGGCCTTGCTGAACGCGCGCGCGGCCTCGGCCATGCGCGTTGCCGCGTCCCGGTCATCCAGCAGCCGCTTTACCTCACGCGCGAGTTCCCGCGCATCGCTCACCCGAACGGCCGCGCCGGCCGCAATGGCCAGCTCGGTCGCATCCGCAAAATTGTAAGTGTGCGGACCGACCAGTGTCGGCCTGCCCGCCGCACACGCTTCGATCAGGTTCTGTCCGCCGAACGGAAGCAGGCTGCCGCCGACAAACGCCACATCGCACGCCGCGTAATAAGCGAACATCTCGCCCATGCTGTCGCCCAGCAGCACCCGCGTTTCCGGCACGATCGCGGCGTTGCTGCTGCGGCGCTGAAAGCGGATCCCGCGGCGCGTGAGCAACGCCGCGACCTCGTCGAAGCGCTGCGGATGCCGCGGCACGATCACCGTCAGCAGCGACGGCACGGAAATTCGTTCGAGCACGCCGAGCAGCTCGTCTTCTTCGCCATCGCGAGTGCTGGCGGCGAGCAGTACCGCGGCGGGTTTCCCCGTAGTTTCTGCGCCAGTTCTGCCCCAACTCCAATTGTGCCGCCGGGGGCTCGATGTCGAACTTGAGATTGCCGACGACCGACACATTTTCGGCGCCCAGCGCAGTCAGGCGCTCCGCGTCATCGCGGGTCTGGGCCGCGACTGCGGTGAGTTCGCGCAGACTCGCACGAACGAGATCGGCGAAGCGGTGGTATCGGGCTAAAGACTTTTCCGACAACCGGGCATTGATCAGATAAAGCGGAATATGCCGCTGCCTGCAGCCGTGGATCAGGTTCGACCAGATCTCGGTTTCCATCAACAGTCCGGCCTGGGGCCTGAAATGGTCGAGAAAGCGCGCCACCGCACCCGGATAGTCGTACGGCAAATAACAGCGCAGGACCCCGTCGCCGAACAACGCTTCCGCTGTTTCGCTGCCCGTCGGCGTCATGTGAGTGAGCAATACCTGGTGCTGCGGATATTTTTTTTGCAAAGCCAGAATCAGCGGGGCTGCCGCACGGGTCTCCCCTACCGACACTGCGTGCACCCAGATTAGCGGCGCCTTCACCTTCTGCTGGTAATAGCCAAAGCGCTCGGGAATGTTCTTGAGATATGCAGGCTGCCGGCGCGCACGCCACAACAGATGCCAGAGCACGCGCGGCAACAGCGCGTAAAGCAGCAGCGTGTAGCCGAAACGCGTTCTGATCATGCCAGTGTAGCGCTCCGCAATTGCTGCGACATAATTCCCTCCCCTTCAAGGGGAGGGCTAGGGTGGGGATGGGCTGGCAATATGCGCCGTATATACCCATCCCCCTCCCGGCCTCCCCCTTGAAGGGGGAGGAGTTTCCGCAGCGGTCTCTCCTTCCCCTTCGAGGGGGAGAGCATGCGCAGCAGGCGAGGGGGCCGTGGGATGGACATCGCGGCCCTCGGCGCAGTACTCACCTTACCCTTCAAGGGGGAGGTTGGAAGGGGGATGGGCACCGCAACCCTCGCCGCCCTCGGTGCAGTACCTCACCTCCCCCTTCAAGGGGGAGGCCGGGAGGGGGATGGGTTGTGCAAAGCCCGCCATATCGATTCCTTAACCGCCTCGATCTCGTTTCAGTACTTCGTTGTTCCAGAATCTTAATACCCTGAAGCCCGCTTTTACCAATGCTGCGGTACAGAATCATATCGCTTGCCGCATGATCGCCATGCTGTCCACCATCCACCTCGATCACAAGCATCGCTTCCAGGCAAACAAAGTCGAGAATGTATTTATCGAAAGGATGCTGTCTGCGGAATTTGAATCCGCTCATTTGCCTTCCCCGCAAGCATTGCCATAAGCGCAGCTCGGCATCCGTCATAGTATTGCGAAGGTTGCGCTGAAGTCCGCTCTTGAGAATGCTTTTGTTGATCTGTCCCTTCATACCCCATCCCCACCCTGCCCTCCCCTTGAAGGGGAGGAATGGTTTTGGTGCTCTGCCCCCCCTTGACGGGGGGTGTTCGATTTAGTGCCCTGCTCTCCTCCCGGCGAAGGGGAAAGTTCGAGTTAATGCGCTATTCCTCCCGGAGAATTCGTTGTTACGCACTGCAGCTATTGCTGCCATCCGGGAACAAGCCGGTCGAGTGCGGCACGAACGTCGCTGACAGTTGGCGGCGTCCCGGCCCCGCCGAGATTGACGGCGCGCGGGCAGCCATAAATGCCCGTCGCACCGGGATCGGTCGCACAATAGATGCCGACCGTCGGCGTGCCCAATGCCGCGGCGAGATGCGAAAGACCGGTGTCCAGTCCGATCACCGCTTGAGCTCCCGCAAGCAGTGCCGCAGCGTCGTTCAATTGCAGCAGAGGCGGCACGATCGCTCCCGGGATCGCGGAGACCAGCGACTCGCTGCGTTTGCGCTCGGCGGCACTGCCCCATGGCAAAACACTGGATACACCC
>CAVTHV010000013.1:0-10967 GCA_963734595.1 uncultured beta proteobacterium | reverse complement strand
TTTTTAATCAGCGGCGCGTCGCAGGCACGAAATCCTTGGTCACGCCGGCGAGCGGCACATAGCCATAGAGCGTTTCGCCGGGAATGCCCTCGGCGACGATGGCGCGTATCGCCAGCAGTTTTTCCAAATCGATGCCGGTGCGCAGCCCCATGGCTTCGAGCATGAACACGAGGTCTTCGGTGACGATGTTGCCGGAAGCGCCCGGCGCGAAAGGACAACCTCCGAGCCCGCCCAGCGAGCTGTCGAACGTGGTCACACCGACTTCGAGCGCCGCCACCACGTTGGCCAGTCCCAGTCCCGCGCGTGTTGTGCAAATGCGCGCCGCCGAGTTTTTCGCCGATCGCCGCACGCACTTTCCTGAACACGCGCCGGATCTGCCCGGGATTGGCATAGCCCGTGGTATCCGCCAGCCCGACTTCATCGCAGCCCGCTTCGACCGAGGCGATCGCGAGCCGCACCACTTCGTCCTCGCTGACCGCGCCCTCGATGGTGCAGCCGAACACCGTGGACAGGCCCGACTCGATTTTCGGCCGCCGCGCCGGCGGCAGACTGTCGCGGAAAGTCGCAGATTTTCTTCGCGCTGGCAATCGCCTCGTCGGGCGTCATGCGCACATTGGCGAGGCTGTGCGATTTCGAAACCGAAATCGTCAACGTCAGCTTGTGCACGCCGGCTTCCATCGCGCGCTGCGCTCCCTTGAAATTCGGCGCGAGCGCCGCGACGGTCAGGCCCGGGATGGTCCGCGCGTGCGCGACGACTTCCGCCGCATCGATCATCTGCGGAATCAGCTTCGGCGGCACGAACGAGCACACCTCGATCTCGCGCAGGCCGGCCGCCGCCGCCGCGCTGATCCATTTCTTCTTGTATTCGGTCGGCATGAACGCCTTGGTGTTCTGCAGGCCGTCGCGCGGCCCCACTTCGCTGACCAGCACGTCGATGCCGTCCATCTGGACTCCCCATGACTTTTCGCGGCGCGGAATGAGATTTTCTCACGAATGCGGCGTCCTGTATTGCCGCGCCTGCCGGCGCCGGTTACGCTTGCCGCTCACCTTCCGTTCCTGCACGTTTCACCAAGGAGACCCTATCATGAGCAGCATCAAGCGTCACATATCCGGCCCCGTGCATTCGCGCGTCGTCGAGCACAACGGGGTGGTCTACCTCGCCGGCACCACGGCCGACCAGCGCGGCGCGCCGTGCAAGGCGCAAACCGAGGAAATCCTGAAGAAAATCGATACCTTCCTCGCGCTGGCCGGCACCGACAAGTCGCGGCTGCTCTCGGCGACGATCTGGCTTGCCGACATCGGCGAGAAAGAGCAGATGGATGCCGCGTGGAAAGCGTGGGTCGATCCCGACAACAAGCCGGCGCGCGCCTGCGTCGAATCGCGGCTCGGCACGGCCGACACGCGCGTGGAGATCATGGTGACCGCGGCGAAGTAAAAGTTCAAAAACTATTGAACCGCCAAGACGCCAAGTAATACCTGACAAACTCAACTGAGCCGCCAAGGCCGCCAAGAACGCCAAGGAAAATCAAAAACAAGAAATGAAAATATGAACGGTCCCACACGAATAACGAGATGTCATCCAACAGCGACGCGTGAGGCATCAATTTCCTCAGATCGTTTCCAGATCTCATTCAGTGGTGTTGATATATCTGGTTGTTGATTTCTTGGCGTTCTTGGCGGCCTTGGCGGCAAATCTGTTCTTTGCACTTTTGGCGGCCTTGGCGGCAAATTTTTTCAAGCGTTTGTCCTGGCGGTTAGTACAATCGACGGGGTCAGCGTAATCTGGCTCACTGGACCTCCCGGGCTTCCCCCACAATGCAGACGATCAGGACTTATTCGACGGTTGAACGCGGACAGCACGGCGATTTCTGGATCCGCAACGAGAGCCGCACACCGCTCGCCGAGCACGTCCACCGGCACGAATTTTTCCAGGTGCAGCTCAACATCAAAGGCCGGACGCCGCACCACGTCGGTTCTTCGGTGCACTGGCTGGAGCCGGGCTCCCTCGCCTTCGTGCTGCCATACCGCATCCATCTCGGCGGACGGCCCGCCGGCTCGCAGTTCTACGTCATCAATTTCCACCAGCATTTCCTGTTTCCCGGCCTGGAAGCCGATCCGCTGGACCTGGAAAACGTCCCGCTCATGCGCGCGCCGGCGCTCGCGCCGTTCCTGTTCCAGGAGTTCATGGACTTCAGGCTGAAGGGGGCCGATCTCGATCTGGCGCGCCGCGCGTGCGAAAAAATGATGGAGGAACACTCGCGCCGGCAACTCTTCTCCCTCGACATCATCCGCGCAAATCTGCTGCTGCTGATCGGCACGGTCTGCGAGCGTCATGAAAAGGCGTTGCTCGAGCTCGCCGCCGTGCACGCGCAGCGCCGGCGCCGTCCCGACGCCCTGTCCCGGGTGACGCGCTACATCCGCGAGAATCTCGAGCGGCGGATCACGCTGGCCGATACCGCGGCGGCGGCGAATCTTTCTCCGAACTATCTTACGAATCTGCTCAAGAACGAGACCGGCCGGACCTTCACCAGCCTGGTCACGTCGCGGCGCATGGAAAAGGCGCGCGAGCTGCTCGCTTACACCACGCTGCGCGTCTCCGAAATCGCCGAGGCGGTGGGCTTCGAGGACGAAGCCTATTTCACGCGCCGCTTCAAGCAGTATTACCTCGTCTCTCCGCTCGCCTACCGCGGCAGGGAAACGCCCGCCGCGCTGCGATGACGGATTTCTCCAAGTAAATCACGGATTTCTATCTTGCTCCCCCGGGCGTCCGTGCCCTAGAGTGGGACGGTTGCCGGCGGTGCGCCCGCAGGACCGCCACCCGGCGATCAAACGGAAACCGGCATTCCAAAAAACCTAAAACTGGAGGAGACAATGGCACAAGGATCGAACAAGGCAATGCTCGGGCTTGGCCCTGGCGTTTGCCGCATTGCCGGTATGGGCGCAGGGAAACGCGACGCCGAATTTCCCGGTCAAGCCCATCCGCCTGGTGGTGCCGACCGCGCCGGGCGGCGGCGTCGATACCTCGGCGCGCATCATCGGCCAGAAACTTCTGGAGATCTGGGGGCAACCGGTCCTCGTTGACAATCGCGGCGGCGCCTCGGGCATCATCGGGGCCGAGCTCGTCGCCCACGCTCCCGCCGACGGCTACACGATTCTGATCACGCCGACGACTTTCAGCACCAACGTGAGCCTGTTCAAAAAGCTGCCCTACGACCCGCGCAAGGATTTCGTCCCGGTTTCCACCGTCTCCAAAGAACCGAACATGCTGATGGTGCACCCGTCGCTGCCGGTGAAAACCGTCAAGGACCTGATCGCGCTGGCAAGGCGCAGGCCGGCGGACCTCAACTTCAGTTTCGGCGGAGTCGGGAGCACGGCCAGCCTTTCGGGCGAACTGTTCAAGCTCAAGACGGGCGTGAAAATGGTCGGCGTGTCCTTCAAGGGCAACGGTCCGGCCGTCACGGCACTGGTGGCGGGAGAAGTCCAGGTGATGTTTCCGGGTCTGCCCGCGACGCTGGCGATGGTCAAATCAGGCAAGTTGCGCGCGCTGGCCGTGACCTCCTCGAAACGGTCGCCGTACCTGCCGCACGTGCCGACCATGGCGGAAGCGGGCGTTCCCGACTTCGAAGTGACCAACTGGATCGGCATCCTGGCCCCCGCCAAGACGCCTGCGGAAATCGTCCAGAAACTGAATGCCGGGCTGGTGCAGGTTCTCGCCATGCCCGCCACCAGGGAACGCTTCGCTTCGATCGGCGTGTCACCCGTCAGCAGCACCACCGATGAATTCAGGACCTTTCTCAATTCGGAAATCGAGCGCTGGGGCCAGGTGGTCAAAGCGGCCGGCATCAAAGCTCGCTAACAAGCAAAGGAAATTGACATGGCTTACACACTCGAAGCATTCTGCGACGACGCGCGCACCCTCCTGAAAGCCGATTCCAGCCCCGCGGGCGTGGAGCAGGTCCGGAAAAAAATGGAGGTGCTGGTCCGCGACGCGGATTTCATCAAACAGCATTTCCACGACGGCATGAAGTACGGCCCGCACCGCATTTTCGTCGATCCTGAACTGGGCTTCGAGGTGCTGGCCTACCGCGCCGAGAAGGCGCGCCACTCGCCCGCGCACGATCACGGCGATTCCTGGGCGCTTTACGGCCAGATCCGCGATTACACCGAAATGACGGAATACAACCGCCTCGACGACGGCAAGGATCCGGACAACGCGAAACTCGGGATCAAGAGCAAGTACAAGCTCGAAGCCGGGCAGGTCGGCACCTACTGGGGCAGCCAGCTGCACTCCACCTTCACCCCGGTCGACTGCTGCTATCTGCGGCTGACCGGCACCGACCTGGAAAAACGGCCGCGCGTGCGGATCGACCAGAACACCGGGAAAATCATGAAGTAGCGAATACGCTCGCGGGATGAGGGTCCCGCGCCGTTCCGGGTATCATTCGTGAAACGCCCGGATTCCCCGTGACGATCAAGTGGAGATTTTTATGGCTGATGGCGCATCACAGGTTAACGTTCGTTGGATTGACGGCAAGCGGCTTGAAGTATCCGCCCGCGGCAACCGCCTTATCGTGGACCAGGTCTCCGCGGATGGCAGGGAGGACACGGGTTTCCGGCCCACGGATCTTCTGCTGGGCGCTTTGGGGGCCTGTACCATGGGCACGGTGCTGACGTTCTGCAACAACATGAAGATACCCGTCGACTCCTTCGAGATCGATGTGGAAGGAAAGCGGGACACTGCTCCCGAGCGGGTCAGCGAGATCCAGGTTTCCCTGCAATCTTTCCGGCGATATTCCGGAAGAACGCCTGGAGACGCTCAAGCGCGTAGCCGGCGGGTGCCGGATTCACTACACGATCAAGCACTCGCCAAAAATCGAAATGAAACTGAAGGTGGGCGAAAAGACGGTCTGACGAACATCGGGGTGCGAGTGGCGCGGGGATTTTTGCCGACCCGGCGCCGGACTGTCCCGGCCGCAATCCTGATGGAGCAGACGAATCACACTGAGAGAGTCCATGATTCCAGAGAATCTGAAATACGCGAAGAGCCACGAGTGGGCTAAAACGGAAGCCGACGGCACGGTGACCGTCGGCATCACCTTGCATGCGGAGGAACAGCTCGGCGACGTGGTATTTGTCCAGCCCCCGGCAGTGGGGCGCAAGGTAAAGCAGGGCGAGGCGTGCGCCGCGATCGAGTCGGTGAAGGCCGCCTCCGACATCCATGCGCCGGTGTCGGGCGAAGTTACCGCCATCAACGCGGAGCTGGCGGATACACCCGAGCTGGTCAATCGCGACCCGTATGTGGCATGGATGTTCCGCATCAAGCCCAGCGATCCCGGTGAACTGGGCGCGCTGCTCGATGCCGCGGCGTACGAGAAATTCGCAGAGTCCGAATAGCCGTGATGAACTAAAGTAGCGCACCGGCCATCGAGGCCCCTCCGCTTGTGCCATAACTGGTTGTTTTTAATGGTATTTCACTGTTTTTGTTTTCCCTTGGCGATCTTGGCGGCCTTGGCGGCGAATGATGCTTTAAAATCGGTTCCGGTAGCGCTTTCCGCGTGCACCGGTAGAATCCGCTTGTTACGGAGACAACAGATGAAAACCGCGGCCCATCCGATATCCGAATCGCCCGTCCGCCAGCGCGTCAGCGCCGGGGAATGGGAAGTGCGCGTCGATCTCGCCGCGTGCTACCGCCTCGCCGTCCACTACCGCATGACCGATCTCATCTACACGCACATCTCGGCGCGCGTGCCCGGCCCGGAGCATCATTTCCTGATCAACGCCTTCGGTCTGCTGTGGGACGAGCTCAGCGCGTCCACGCTGGTCAAGGTCACGCTCGACGGCGACATCGTCGACGACCCGACGGGCAACGGCATCAACCGCGCGGGATTCGTGATTCACAGCGCCGTGCATCGCGCACGGCCCGATGTCGCGTGCGTGATTCATACGCATACCGCCGCCGGCATCGCCGTGTCGGCGCAGGAAAACGGATTGCTGCCGATTTCCCAGCACGCGATGCGGTTCTGGAACAGCATCGGCTATCACGACTACGAGGGGCTCGCGCTCGAGCTCGACGAGCAGCAGCGTCTCGTGCGCGACCTCGGCAATCACAAGGCGATGATCCTGCGCAACCACGGCCTGCTGACCTGCGGCGCGTCCATCCCCGAGGCGTTCGATTACATGTATTACCTCGAGCGCGCGTGCCAGACGCAGATCGGCGCGATGGCCGGCGGCGCGAAGCTGCGCATCCCCGCGCCGTCCGTCGCGGAGAAAACGGCGGCGCAGTTCAGGAACCTGCCGTACAAAGCGAAGCGGCCGGAATGGAAAGCGCTGCTGCGGATGCTGGACAAGACCGATCCGTCGTACAAGCATTGAGCCGCCAAGGCTTAATTTCAAACCCGCTTGAACCGGGCCGCCAAGAACGCCAAGGAATCAATAACAAAAATATAAACAGCACCGAACGGAATCAAGAAGCGACCCGAGGTAATTGATGCCTCACGCTTACTCTGTTGGATGACATCTTTGGTCGGGGCCGTACTTTTTTATTTCCTGTTTCTGTTTTTCCTTGGCGTTCTTGGCGGCCTTGGCGGCTAATTAGTTTTGTTTTTAAAACATGGGGTTAAAAAATGGAATCCGACATCAAAGCCCTCGTCTTCGACGTCTTCGGCACCTGCGTCGATTTCCGCGGCAGCATCATCAAGGAGTGCCGCGCGCTCGGCAAAGCGAAGGGCCTCAGGATCAACTGGGGCAAGTTCACCGACGCGTGGCGCGCGGGCTACAAGCCGGCGATGGACCGCGTGCGCTCGGGCGAGCTGCCGTGGACCAGGATCGACGTGCTCCACCGCATGATCCTCGACGACATCCTGCAGAAATTCCGCATCGCCGATGCGTTCACCGAGGAGGAGAAAGTCCACCTGAACCGCGTGTGGCACCGGCTGAAACCGTGGCCGGACACGGTGAAGGGTCTGAAGCGCCTCAAGAAGCGCCACATCATCGCCACGCTGTCGAACGGCAACACCGCGCTGCTCGTCAATATGGCGAAATTCGGCGGGCTGCCGTGGGACTGCATCTTTTCGTCGGAGACGTTCCGCCACTTCAAGCCCGATCCCGAGACCTACCTCGGGGCGGCGGAACTGCTGGACCTGAAGCCGGGTGAGGTGATGCTGGTCGCCGCGCACAAGCACGACCTGCGCAGCGCGGCGCTATGCGGACTGAAAACCGCTTTCGTGCGCCGCCCGCACGAGCACGGCAGGAACAAGGGCACCGATCTCGCCGACGACCCGGCGTTCACCTTCAACGCCGACGATTTCGTCGATCTGGCTGCAAAGCTCGGCTGCTAGGAAAAATGGGGAACGGCGACGCGAAGCAAGAGGGAATAGAGGGGTGTTCATCCCTCATTAAATGAAATGTATCCTTTAGGGCCCTCATCCCTCCCCTCATCCCTACCCTCAAGCCTGCGCGCTCTTGCTCTTCGTCTCGATCCCCGCCATGCGCGCGAGGTCGCGATGGATGCGGCTCACGCGCTCGATCTGCCCCCGGGCGGGGAAACGCTCGTAGAAGCCCTCGCTGCGGAACATCCGCTGCTGCTCGCCCCACGGCGCGAGGCGCGCCTCCCAGCGCTTGACGCGGCCGTCCGCCGGATCGGCGTCGACGCGCGCGAGATCGACGCACACGCGCACCATGGCCTTCAACGTGACGGGCTTGGTCACCATGTAGTTGTCATGGCCCCAGGCATCGCCCCAGACGTGCTGGGCGGCCTTGAGGAAATCGCGGATGATGCCGTAGTAGCGTTCTTCCTCGCGATAGCTGTTGGTGGCGCGCTGGATTTTTTTCCACTCCGAGCTCACCCAGCGGTGCACCTCGTTGAACAGCTCCGCCTGCAGGATCCACTTGTCCTTCAGGCTGCGGCCGCCCAGGCGGTTGATGCGGTAGCGCAGCGGGCTGTCGCCTTCGCCGTAGAGGTCCTCGACCATGCGCGCGGCGAAGCGCTTGTCGGGATCGGCCCAGGACACCCGCTCGTAGAGGTCCACCAGGTGGCTCTTGTTGATGCGGGTCGGCGTCGAATTGATGATCACGAACATCTCGGCCGCGAAGTCCTCGCTGCGGCCGTCGAAAATCACGCACGGCACGTGGATGCTGTTGGCCTCCGCGGGATGCTCCCGCAGGTAGAAAGTCAGGGCCGCAAGCCGGTGCTGGCCGTCGATGATCAGATACTTGGAATCGGGCTCCTGCAGGTGGCCGATGGTTTCCTGGCCGGTGAGCGCGTTGAAGCGCAGTTTTTCCGCGGTGAACAGCAGCACGGTGCCGGGAATCGGCGGCTGGCTCACCGCCATTTCGTAGAAGTTTTTGAGCGCCTTCACCTTGGCGCGGGAGAGCTGGCGCTGGAACGCCTGGTCGGCGTGCTCGACACGCGCGATGAACTGCGCGATTTCGTCGTTCTGCGGGATGGTCTGCGGCTCGATCTGCTCGCCTTCCCCGTAATAGCGGCTGATGAAGCGCACCTTGTGCAGGATCTCTCCCGCAGGGCAGCTCGCGAAATAGAAAATGCCGTCTTTCTGGCGTATCCGTGTTGCAAGCATCGTGCTGTCTCCCGCCTTATTCTTGGTAAGTTGGAAAATCGGGGCCCCATTCGAAAAACCTCCGGACAAGCGCCTTGGCGGCTTGTTCAGAGGTTCCCGGGGGGGCAGCGCTCGCTCACATTCTAGCTCTCGTTGGGGGATAACGCGAGAAACGCAGGCGGATTTGGGGGTGCGCCGCAGCAAAAACGGCTCACGGAACCCTATGACCGCGGCATGTGCACTACGCCACGCCGGACTCCGGCAAATCGGATGGAACGAAGAAACAGGACCGGCCGCGACGGACGCCGGCACCGTTGCCGTCAACCGGCGTTGGCTTTGCCCCTGCGTGCGCCTTCCCGCGCCTTGCGCGCCGCCTCGATCTCCTCGCGCGTGATCTGGCCGTCCTTGTTGGCGTCGATCTGATCGAAGTGCCGGGCCAGCGCCCGCATGCCCTTTTCGGCTTCCGCGCGGCTCAATGCGCCGTTGCCGTCGGTGTCAGCGCGCTTGAAGCGCGCCTCCTCCCGCGCCTTGGCTTCTGCGCGGCATTTTCCGGGATCGGCCTTGCACTGCTCGCGGCGCTGCTGCGCCCTGGCCTTCGCCTCACGGCATTTTTCCGCATTGTCCTTGCACCATTGCTCGCGCCGCGCGCGCGACTCGGCGCGGCATTTCGCGGGGTCGGCCTGGCAGCGCTCGCGCGCCGCCTGGCGTTGTTCGGGTGACAGCTCGCGCCTGCCGCCGGCGCCCTCCTGTTGACCCCCATTCGCGGCTCCGCCGCCGGTCACCGTCGGGGCGGGCGATCCCTCCGCCGCAACTGCGGGCAACAGCAGTGGCGCCTGACTGGCCACGAACAGGAGAGAACATACTAATGCATTGATTTTCATGATTATTCTCCAGCGTCAACCAGAGCAGGCCCTCAGCGGTTGCGCTGCTGGCGGTAAATGTCGCGATTGGCCTGGTCGATATCGCGCCGCAGCCCGCGGCGCTCTTCATCCGTGAGTTTGCTGCGCTGGGTCTGGTCGCGCTGCGGCGCCACGCGGGGATCGCGGCGCTGTTCACGCGGGTCGCGCTGCGTGCGCTCGGGCGGCTGGGGTTGCGCCTGCGCCTGCAGCCAGGGGCCGAATCCGCGCGGATTCGCAGCCGCCGGCTGCGACGCTGCCGCCATCACCGCCACCATCGCCAATACACCGAACCACGCTTTCATCTGCCGCTCCTCGAACTCGATCACTCCGGTCGCACCGATAGCCATGTATCGTCACCGGCACTAGACTAACGCATCCAGCCCCAGGTACTCATCGCACGGGCAGCCATTTTTGTAACAATTTGTTTCGGATGTGCGGCAGGCAAACAAAGACTTACAAAAACGTGGAATGAATACAGATATATAGTATAGGATTGCCCCATGGCTGAAAACAAAACGAAAATCCTGGTGGTCGACGACGATGCGCGCCTGCGCGATCTGCTCAACCGTTACCTGACCGAGCAGGGCTTCAGCGTGCGCGCGGTGGCCGACGCCAATGACATGAACCGCCAGCTTGCGCGCGAGCGTTACGACCTGATGGTGCTCGACCTGATGCTGCCGGGTGAAGACGGGCTGTCGATCTGCCGGCGCTTGCGCGGCGGCGACGAGAACATGCCGATCATCATGCTCACCGCCAAGGGCGACGACGTCGACCGCATCGTCGGCCTCGAAGTCGGCGCCGACGACTATCTGCCCAAGCCCTTCAACCCGCGCGAACTGATCGCGCGCATCCAGGCGGTGCTGCGGCGGCGGCCGGCGCCCCCGCCGCCCGGCGCACCGAGCGCGGAAACCGAGATCATCGAGTTCGGGCCGTTCCGCTTCAATCTCGCCACGCGCAGCCTGTCCCGCAACGACGAGGACGTGCCGCTCACCACCGGCGAATTCGCGCTGCTCAGGGTCCTGGCCCAGCACCCGCGCACGCCGATGTCGCGCGACAAGCTGATGGAGTTCGCGCGCGGCCGCGAATTCGGCGCCTTCGACCGCAGCATCGACGTGCAGATCTCGCGCCTGCGCCGCCTCGTCGAACCCGATCCCGGCAAGCCGGTCTTCATCCAGACCGTGTGGGGCTTCGGCTATGTCTTCATCCCCGACGGCAAAAGCGTGAAACGTGACCAGTGACCAGTGACCAGTGACCAGTGACCAGTGACCAGTAATTCGACGAAATTTCCGCTTTTGAAGTTCTCCGGTCACCGTTCACCGGTCACGTTTCACGCCGTATGACCCTCTGGCCGCGCTCGCTCCTGTGGCGCACCATGCTGCTGATCGCGCTGCTGCTGGGCGTGGCGCATTTTGCGTGGCTGCAGGTCTTCCAGGTTTCGGAACGCGGGCTGCGCGCGCATCAATACGCGCAGCAGATCGTCAGCGTGGTCAACCTCACGCGGGCCGCGCTGGTC
>CAVTHV010000012.1:0-12777 GCA_963734595.1 uncultured beta proteobacterium | reverse complement strand
TTAATAGACAGGATTAACAGGATTTTTCAGGATTCACAGGATTGAACCAAAAAAAGGAGCGGACATTTGGTACATGACCATATCAACATCAAGCGCGCAAGCATGATGCTCTCACCTCCCGAGGGAAGCCATGTTCGTCACGCGTCCTTAATCCTGTAAATCCCGCTTTCCATCTTGTTAATCCTGTCCATTGCTTTTGACTGTAGTTGTCAGCGCCGCGCTGCGGGCACGAAATCCTTGGTCACGCCCGCGAGCGGCACGTAGCCATAAAGCGTTTCGCCGGGAATGCCCTCGGCGACGATGGCGCGTATCGCCAGCAGTTTTTCCAAATCGATGCCGGTGCGCAGCCCCATCGCTTCGAGCATGAACACCAGGTCTTCGGTGACGATGTTGCCGGAAGCGCCCGGCGCGAACGGACAGCCGCCGAGCCCGCCCAGCGAGCTGTCGAACGTGGTCACGCCGACGTCGAGCGCCGCGACGACGTTGGCCAGCCCCAGCCCGCGGGTGTTGTGCAGATGCGCGCCGCCGAGTTTGTCGCCGATCGCCGCACGCACTTTCCTGAACACGCGCCGGATCTGCTCGGGATTGGCATAGCCCGTGGTATCCGCCAGGCCGACTTCGTCGCAGCCCGCCTCGACCGACGCGATCGCGAGCCGCACCACTTCGTCCTCGCTGACCGCGCCTTCGATGGTGCAGCCGAACACCGTGGACAGGCCCGACTCGATTTTCGGACGCTGCTCCGGCGGCAGGCTGTCGCGAAAGGCGCAGATTTTCTTCGCGCTGGCGATCGCCTCGTCGGGCGTCATGCGCACATTGGCGAGGCTGTGCGATTTCGAAACCGATATCGTCAACGTCAGCTTGTGCACGCCGGCTTCCATCGCGCGCTGCGCCCCTTTGAAATTCGGCGCGAGCGCCGCGACGGTCAGGCCCGGAATCGTCCGCGCGTGCGCGACGACTTCCGCCGCATCGATCATCTGCGGAATCAGCTTCGGCGGCACGAACGAGCACACCTCGATCTCGCGCAGGCCGGCCGCCGCCGCCGCGCTGATCCATTTCTTCTTGTATTCGGTCGGCATGAACGCCTTGGTGTTCTGCAGGCCGTCGCGCGGCCCGACTTCGCTGACCAGCACGTCGATCCCGTCCATCAGGACTCCTCATGACTTTTCGCGGCGCGGAATGAGATTTTCTCACGAATGCGGCGCCCTGTATTGCCTCGCCTGCCGGCGCCGGTTACGCTTGCCGCTCACCTTCCGTTCATGCACGTTTCACCAAGGAGACCCCACCATGAGCAGCATCAAGCGCCATATATCCGGCCCCGTGCATTCGCGCGTCGTCGAGCACAACGGGGTGGTCTACCTCGCCGGCACCACGGCCGACCAGCGCGGCGCGCCGTGCAAGGCGCAAACCGAGGAAATCCTGAAGAAAATCGATACCTTCCTCGCGCTGGCCGGCACCGACAAGTCGCGGCTGCTCTCGGCGACGATCTGGCTTGCCGACATCGGCGAGAAAGAGCAGATGGATGCCGCGTGGAAAGCGTGGGTCGATCCCGACAACAAGCCGGCGCGCGCCTGCGTCGAATCGCGGCTCGGCACGGCCGACACGCGCGTGGAGATCATGGTGACGGCGGCGAAGTAAAAACTCAAAAACAATTGAACCGCCAAGACGCCAAGGACGCCAAGAAATCAAAAACAACCGAAGATACATCGGCACCACTGAATAAGAGCAATCGGACGAACAGATCTGAGGTCCAAGTTTCCCAGCATTTCTTGATCTCGCCACTTTCCGTTTAGATCATTTCTTGATTCCTTGGCGTCTTGGCGTCTTGGCGGTTCAATTTTTTTTGAATTCTTGGCGTTCTTGGCGGCCTTGGCGGTAAATTTTTTCAAGCATTTACCCTGGCGGTTAGTACAATCGACGGGGTCAGCGTAATCTGGCCCACTGGACATCCCGGGCTTCCCCCACAATGCAGACGATCAAGACTTATTCGACGGTTGAACGCGGACAGCACGGCGATTTCTGGATCCGCAACGAGAGCCGCACACCGCTCGCCGAGCACGTCCACCGGCACGAATTTTTCCAGGTGCAGCTCAACATCAAAGGCCGGACGCCGCACCATGTCGGTTCTTCCGTGCACTGGCTGGAGCCGGGCTCCCTCGCCTTCGTGCTGCCTTACCGCATCCATCTCGGCGGACGGCCCGCCGGCTCGCAGTTCTACGTCATCAATTTCCACCAGCATTTCCTGTTTCCGGGCCTGGAAGCCGATCCGCTGGACCTGGAAAACGTCCCGCTCATGCGCGCGCCGGCGCTGGCGCCGTTCCTGTTCCAGGAGTTCATGGACTTCAGGCTGAAGGGAGCCGATCTCGAGCTGGCGCGCCGCGCGTGCGAAAAAATGATGGAGGAACACTCGCGCCGGCAACTCTTCTCCCTGGACATCATCCGCGCAAATCTGCTGCTGCTGATCGGCACGGTTTGCGAGCGCCATGAGAAGGCGTTGCTCGAGCTTGCCGCCGCGCACGCGCAGCGCCGGCGCCGTCCCGACGCGCTGTCCCGGGTGACGCGCTACATCCGCGAGAATCTCGAGCGGCGGATCACGCTGGGCGACACCGCGGCGGCGGCGAATCTTTCTCCGAACTATCTTACGAATCTGCTCAAGAACGAGACCGGCAGGACTTTCACCAGCCTGGTCACGTCCCGGCGCATGGAAAAGGCGCGCGAGCTGCTCGCTTACACCACGCTGCGTGTCTCCGAAATCGCCGAGGCGGTGGGCTTCGAGGACGAAGCCTATTTCACCCGCCGCTTCAAGCAGTATTACCTCGTCTCTCCGCTCGCCTACCGCGGCAGGGAAACGCCCGCCGCGCTGCGATGACGGATTTCTCCAAGTAAATCACGGATTTCTATCTTGCTCCCCCGGGCGTCTGTGTCCTAGAGTGGGACAGTTGCCGGCGGTGCGCCCGCAGAACCGCCACCCGGCCATCAAACGGAAACCGGCATTCCAAAAAACCTAAAACTGGAGGAGACAATGGCACAAGGATCGAACAAGGCAATGCTCGGCTTGGCCCTGGCGTTTGCCGCACTGCCGGCATGGGCGCAGGGAAACACGACGCCGAATTTCCCGGTCAAGCCCATCCGCCTGGTGGTGCCGACCGCGCCGGGCGGTGGCGTCGATACCTCGGCGCGCATCATCGGCCAGAAACTTACGGAAATCTGGGGACAGCCCGTCCTCGTGGACAATCGCGGCGGCGCCTCGGGCATCATCGGCGCCGAACTGGTCGCGCACGCTCCCGCCGACGGCTATACGCTGCTGGTCACGCCGACCACGTTCGGCACCAACGTGAGCCTGTTCAAAAAACTGCCCTACGACCCGCAAAAGGATTTCATCCCGATATCGCTGATCTCCAGGGAACCGAACATGCTGATGGTGCATCCCTCGCTGCCGGTGAAATCCGTAAAAGATCTCGTCGCTCTCGGCAAGCGCAGGCCGGCGGACATCAACTTCGGTTTCGGAGGAGTCGGGAGCACGGCCAGCCTTTCCGGTGAATTGTTCAAGATCAAGACGGGCATGCCAATGGTCGGCGTGTCCTTCAAGGGCAACGGCCCGGCCGTTACCGCGTTGGTGGCGGGAGAAGTGCAGGTGATGTTTCCCGGGCTGCCCGCGACGCTGGCGATGGTGAAATCAGGCAAATTGCGCGCGCTGGCCGTGACCTCTGCGAAACGTTCACCGTTTCTGCCGAAGGTGCCGACCATGGCGGAAGCGGGCGTTCCCGATTTCGAGGTGACCAACTGGATCGGCGTTCTCGCTCCTGGAAAGACGCCTGCGGAAATCGTCAAAAAGCTGAATGCCGGAATGGTGCAGGTTCTCGCCCTGCCCGCCACCAGGGAACGATTCGCTTCCGTCGGCGTGACGCCCGACAGCACCAGCACCGATGAATTCAAGGCGTTTCTCAATTCGGAAATCGAGCGCTGGGGCCAGGTTGTCAAAGCAGCCCATATTCCGGTCAACTGAACACACAAAGGAAATTCACATGGCTTACACACTCGAAGCATTCTGCGGCGACGCGCGCACCCTCCTGAAAGCCGATTCCAGCCCCGCGGGCGTGGAGCAGGTCCGGAAAAAAATGGAGGTGCTGGTCCGCGACGCGGATTTCATCAAGCAGCATTTCCACGACGGCATGAAGTACGGCCCGCACCGCATTTTTGTCGATCCTGAACTCGGCTTCGAGGTGCTGGCCTACCGCGCCGAGAAGGCGCGCCACTCGCCCGCACACGATCACGGCGATTCCTGGGCGCTTTACGGCCAGATCCGCGATTACACCGAAATGACGGAATACAACCGCCTCGACGACGGCAAGGATCCGGACAACGCGAAACTCGGGATCAAGAGCAAGTACAAGCTCGAAGCCGGGCAGGTCGGCACCTACTGGGGCAGCCAGCTGCACTCCACCTTCACCCCGGTCGACTGCTGCTATCTGCGGCTGACCGGCACCGACCTGGAAAAACGGCCGCGCGTGCGGATCGACCAGAACACCGGCAAAATCATGAAGTAGCAAAGGCGGCGGCCTGCTTGCGAGACAGGGACCGCGAACCATTACGGGTTTTATCCGGCAGCAGCGGGAGTTTTACTGCAACGACAAAGCGGAGATTCAAATGAGCGACGAAAAATTGCAGGTCAACGTGCGGTGGCTTGAGGGCAAGCGGCTTGAGGTATCGGCCCGCGGCAACAACATCATCGTGGACCAGGTCTATGCGGATGGCAGAGAGGGAATGGGTTTCCGGCCTACGGAGCTGCTGCTGAGCGCCCTGGGCGCATGCACGATGGGCACGGTGCTGACGTTCTGCAACAACATGAAAATCCCGCTCGAATCCTTCGAGATCGGCGTGGAGGGAAAGCGGGACACCGCCCCCGAGCGGATCAGCGAGATCCAGGTCTCCCTGCGGGTCACGGGCGATATTCCGGAGGAACGCCTGGAGACGCTCAAGCGCGTCGCCAAGGGCTGCCGGATCCACTACACGATCACGCACGCGCCGAAGATCGAACTGGAACTGAAGGCGGGCGAAAAGACGGTTTGATTAACCCGGGAGTGCACGAGTCCGGGCATCGTGCGTGGAAGAGGAAGTCAGTTTCGCGGGGATATCCAGGAGAAAGCGTATGAGCCAAGGTGCGAAGGAAAACATGGGAACCGCTGCCGAGAAAATGGCCGGAGGCGCCTATGTGAAGGCGATGGCCGAGCTTGCCAATTTCGAGCCGCTGAAAAAGGCTCCGATGCAGAATTTCTTCACCAATCCCCACTTCAACGTGTTCGTGAATTTCTGGGAGCCGGGCCAGGAAAACGTCAAGCATTTCCATCACGAGGCGGACAACGTGGTGATCCTGCTCCAGGGGAAGGGTTCGTTCCTCATCGGGGAGGAAGTGAAAGAGCTCGAAGCGGTGAACTTCATCCACGTGCCCAAAGGCGTGACGCACCATTTCAAGAATACGGGACCTGGACAGATGGTCACCGTCCACATCTACGGCCCCGCACTTACTCGCTCTGACACGGTGCGGGTTCCCTGACCTCCCATTCCGCCCGGCCGCAGGAACGCGGCTCTACGACGGATTGCGGATCGCAGGAGGCGGTGGCCGATCGAGTCGCGGTCAAACGGCAATCACGACGATCGCACGTCCTCGGGAGTCGGGCGTCCACGGAAGGTAACGGATAGACAGACAGCCGCTTTCCTTGTTAATCAATAAAAGTATAAGGAGGAGAAAAATGAAGAAGCTTGTCTCTGCATCGGGGATCGCGTTCCTGGTTTGGGCATCGGGTTTCCTGGCTGCCGTAAACTGCTCTTTTGCCGCGCCTTATCCGTCAAGGCCTATCCGTATCATCACCACGTCGGTTCCGGGGAGTCCGACGGACGTGATCGCCCGTGTGGTTGGAATCCACCTGACCAAACTTCTGGGGCAGCAGATCGTTGTCGAAAACCGCGGCGGCGCCGGCGGACAAATCGCAGCGGAGCTCACCGCCAAAGCAACTCCGGATGGATACACCCTGTTCAGCAGTAGCGACGGGCCGATGGCGATCATCCCGGCGATAAAGCGCCATTTGTCCTACGACCCGCTTAAAGACTTCGAACCGGTCGCGTTCTCCGCTTTCAACAACTATATCCTGGTGGTCAATCCGACGCTGCCGGTGCACTCGGTGGCAGAACTGGTAAAGCTCGCCAAGCGCGAGCCCGGCAAGCTGCGTTACGGTTCCGCCGGGGTCGGCAGTCCGAACCATTTGGGGATGGAGCTTTTCAAGCTCAAGGCGGGCATCGATCTGGTTCACGTTCCATACAAGGGAGGACCCCTGGCGGTTGTCGACCTGCTGGCAGGCCAGATCGATCTGATGCTGGCGGGGCCCGCATCGCTTCCACACATCAAGACAGGAAGGCTGCGGGCGATCGCGGTTCCAAGTGCACAACGCTCCGAACTCATGCCTGATCTGCCCGCGATCGCCGAAACCATACCTGGCGTGGATGTCCGCACATGGGAGGCGTTGTTCGCGCCGGCGCACACGCCGAAAGCAATATTGGACAGATTGCATCAGGAGATCACGCAGTATCTGAACCAGCCGGAGACCAAGAGGCTCCTCGCCTTGCAAGGGCTAAGCGTAGCAGCGATGACGCGGGGCGAGTTGCGCGAGCTTGTGAAAGGCGACATCAGGACGCACACCGACCTTGTCAGGGCGATCAAGATGCCTTTGCTTGATTAGATATTCAACCACATGCGGCGACGAGCGGAACGGATACGGTGTCCGAGACTTCGTCCGCATTCCTTGTTAGAGCAGGAACAGTTATCTGAGGAGAAGCAATGGTTCCAGACAATCTGAAATACGCGAAGAGCCACGAGTGGGCTAAAACGGAAGCCGACGGCACGGTGACCGTCGGCATCACCTTGCATGCGGAGGAACAGCTCGGCGATGTGGTATTTGTCCAACCCCCGGCAGTGGGACGCAAGGTAAAGCAGGGCGAGGCGTGCGCCGCGATCGAGTCGGTGAAGGCCGCCTCCGACATCCATGCGCCGGTGTCGGGCGAAGTTACCGCCATCAACGCGGAGCTGGCGGATACACCCGAGCTGGTCAATCGCGACCCGTATGTGGCATGGATGTTCCGCATCAAACCCAGCGATCCCGGTGAACTGGGCGCGCTGCTCGATTCCGCGGCATACCAGAAATTCGCAGAGTCCGAATAGCTGTGACGAACTAGAACAGCGCGGGTCAACGAGCCCCCTGCCCGCGCACCGTGCTGGTCGTATTTGTATTTCCTGATTTTGTTTTTCCTTGGCGTCTTGGCGCCTTGGCGGTTCAAATCTGCTTCACTCCATCATCACTGCCGCATCACTAGGGCCAGCACGCTGCTCGGTGGCATGGTATACCTCGTTGTTTTAATTAATATTTTGCAAATTTCATGGCGGCCTGACAACCCGCTAGCGCAATGCGCTCACCGGATGGCGCTTCCCGCGTGCACAGGTAGAATCCGCTTGTTACGGAGACTACCGATGAAAACCGCGGTCAATCAGTTAACCGAATCCCCCGTCCGCCAGCGCGTCAGCGCCGGGGAATGGGAAGTGCGCGTCGATCTCGCCGCGTGCTACCGCCTCGCCGTCCACTACCGCATGACCGATCTCATCTACACGCACATCTCGGCGCGCGTGCCCGGTCCGGAGCATCATTTTCTGATCAACGCCTTCGGTCTGCTGTGGGACGAGCTCAGCGCCTCCACGCTGGTCAAGGTCACGCTCGACGGCGACATCGTCGACGACCCGACGGGCAACGGCATCAACCGCGCGGGATTCGTGATTCACAGCGCCGTGCATCGCGCACGGCCCGATGTCGCGTGCGTGATTCATACGCATACCGCCGCCGGCATCGCCGTGTCGGCGCAGGAAAACGGATTGCTGCCGATTTCCCAACACGCGATGCGGTTCTGGAACAGCATCGGCTATCACGACTACGAGGGACTCGCGCTCGAGCTCGATGAACAGCAGCGTCTCGTGCGCGACCTCGGCAATCACAAGGCGATGATCCTGCGCAACCACGGTCTGCTGACCTGCGGCGCGTCCATCCCCGAGGCGTTCGATTACATGTACTACCTCGAGCGCGCGTGCCAGACGCAGATCGGCGCGATGGCCGGCGGCGCGACGCTGCGCATTCCCGCGCCGTCCGTCGCGGAGAAAACGGCGGCGCAGTTCCGAAACCTGCCGTACAAAGCGAAGCGGCCGGAATGGAAAGCGCTGCTGCGGATGCTGGACAAGACGGAACCGTCGTACAAGAACTGACGTGCTTCGGCTAGACGTCAAAAACAATTGAACCGCCAAGACGCCAAGACGCCAAGAGATCAAGAACAGGAAATAATATTAAGAACAGCTCATACATATACATCGAGAACCAATCTGGCGGAACAGGCATGAGGTTCCAATTTTCTCAGTTATTTCCCGATCTGCCTTTCTGATTAGAATCATTTTCGATTCCTTGGCGTCTTGGCGTCTTGGCGGTTCAATGTCTTTGCATTTCTTGGCGGTCTTGGCGTCTTGGCGGTTAATTTTTTTTACAACATGGGGTTAAAAAAATGCCACCCGACATCAAAGCCCTCGTCTTCGACGTCTTCGGCACCTGCGTCGATTTCCGCGGCAGCATCATCAAGGAGTGCCGCGCGCTCGGCAAAGCTAAGGGCCTCAGGATCAACTGGGGCAAGTTCACCGACGCGTGGCGCGCGGGCTACAAGCCGGCGATGGACCGCGTGCGCTCGGGCGAACTGCCGTGGACCAGGATCGACGTGCTCCACCGCATGATCCTCGACGACATCCTGCAGAAATTCCGCATCGCCGATGCGTTCACCGAGGAGGAGAAGGTCCACCTGAACCGCGTGTGGCACCGGCTGAAACCGTGGCCCGACACGGTGAAGGGTTTGAAGCGCCTCAAGAAGCGCCACATCATCGCCACGCTGTCGAACGGCAACACCGCGCTGCTGGTCAATATGGCGAAATTCGACGGGTTGCCGTGGGACTGCATCTTTTCGTCGGAGACGTTCCGCCACTTCAAGCCCGATCCCGAGACCTACCTCGGGGCGGCGGAACTGCTGGACCTGAAGCCGGGTGAGGTGATGCTGGTCGCCGCGCACAAGCACGACCTGCGCGGCGCGGCGTTATGCGGACTGAAAACCGCTTTCGTGCGCCGCCCGCACGAGCACGGCAGAAACAAGGGCGCTGATCTCGCCGACGACCCGGCGTTCACCTTCAACGCCGACGATTTCGTCGATCTCGCCGCAAAGCTGGGTTGCTAGGTCCAGTATGGTTTTGTCATTCCCGCGAAGGCGGGAATCCAGGATGTTCAAGTAGTGACTGGATCCCCGCCTTCGCGAGGATGACTTGATCAGAGGTTCCTTGGGAAAAATGTGGGAGGGGCGGCGAAACCGCAAGAGGTAGAGGGGTGCTCATCCCTCATCCCTCATCCCTCATCCCTCATCCCTCATCCCTCATCCTTCATCCCTAAGTCTGAGCGCTCTTGCTCTTCGTCTCGATGCCCGCCACGCGCGCCAGATCGCGATGGATGCGCGCGACGCGCTCGACCTCGCCCTTGGCGGGGAAGCGCTCGTAGAAGCCTTCGCTCTGAACGATCCGCTGCTGCTCGCTCCACGGCGCCAGGCGTTCCTCCCAGCGCTTGACGCGGCCGTCGGCCGGCTCGGCATCCTCGCGCGCGAGATCGGCGCACACGCGATCATGGCCTTGAGCGTGACGGGCTTGGTGATCATGTAGCTGTCATTGGCCCCAGGTATCGCCCCACGCGCGCTGCGCGGCCTTCAGGAAGTCGCGCACGACGCAGTAGTAGCGTCTCCGCCTCGCGGTAGCTGTTGGTGGCCTGCTTGATCTTCTTCCAGTCCGCGCGCACCCAGCGGTATAGCTCGTTGAACAGCTCCGCCTGCAGGATCCACTTGTCCTTCTGGCTGCGGCCGCCGAGCCGGTTGATGCGGTAGCGCAGCGGGCTGTCGCCCTCGCTGTAGAGGCTGTCCACGATACGCGCCGCGAAGCGCCGGTCGGGGTCGGCCCACGACACGCGCTCGTAGAGGTCGACCAGGTGGCTCTTGTTGATGCGGGTCGGCGTCGAGTTGATGATCACGAACATCTCGGTCGCGAAGTCCTCGCTGCGGCCGTCGAAGATCACGCACGGCACGTCGATGCTCTTGGCTTCGTCCGGGTGCTCCTTCAGGTAGAAGCGCAGCGCCGCCAGCCGGTGCTGGCCGTCGATAATCAGGTACTTGGAGCGAGGCTCCTGCAGGTGGCCGATGTTGTCCATGGCCTTCGAGCGCGCGGAATCCGAGCTTGTCGCTCGGTGAACAGCAGCACCGTGCCCGGGATCGGCGGCTGCGCTCACCGCCATCTCGTAGAAGTTCTTGAGCGAGCGCACCTTGGCGCGCGACAGCTGGCGCTGGAATGCCGCGTCGGTGCGCTCGATGCGCGAGATGAACTGCGCGATTTCGTCGTTCTGCGGGATGGACAGCGGCGTGATCTGCTCGTCCTCGCCGTAGTAGCGGCTGATGAAGCGCACCTTGTTCAGGATCTCTTTCGCGGGATAGCTCACCAAATAGAAAATCCCGTCTTTTTGGCGTATCCGTGTTGCAAGCATGGTGCTGTCTCCCGCCTTATTCTTGGTAAGTTGGAAAATCGGGGCCCCATTCGAAAAACCTCCGGACAAGCGCCTTGGCGGCTTGTTCAGAGGTTCCCGGGGGGCAGCGCTCGCTCACATTCTAGCTCTCGTTGGGGGATAACGCGAGAAACGCAGGCGGATTTGGGGGTGCGCCGCAGCAAAAACGGCTCACGGAACCCTATGACTGCGGCATGTGCACTACGCCACGCCGGACTCCGGCAAATCGGATGGAACGAAGAAACAGGACCGGCCGCGACGGACCCCGGCACCGTTGCCGTCAACCGGCGTTGGCTTTGCCCCTGCGTGCGCCTTCCCGCGCCTTGCGCGCCGCCTCGATCTCCTCGCGCGTGATCTGGCCGTCCTTGTTGGCGTCGATCTGATCGAAGTGCCGGGCCAGCGCCCGCATGCCCTTTTCGGCTTCCGCCCGGCTCAATGCACCGTTGCCGTCGGTGTCAGCGCGTTTGAAGCGCGCCTCCTCCCGCGCCTTGGCTTCTGCGCGGCATTTTCCGGGATCGGCCTTGCACTGCTCGCGGCGCTGCTGCGCCCTGGCCTTCGCCTCACGGCATTTTTCCGCATTGTCCTTGCACCATTGCTCGCGCCGCGCGCGCGACTCGGCGCGGCATTTCGCGGGGTCGGCCTGGCAGCGCTCGCGCGCCGCCTGGCGTTGTTCGGGTGACAGCTCGCGCCTGCCGCCAGCGCCCTCCTGTTGACCTGCATTCGCGGCTCCGCCGCCGGTCACCGTCGGGGCGGGCGATCCCTCCGCCGCAACTGCGGGCAACAGCATTGGCGCCTGACTGGCCAGGAACAGGAGAGAACATACTAATGCATTGATTTTCATGATTATTCTCCAGTGTCAACCAGAGCAGGCCCTCAGCGGTTGCGCTGCTGGCGGTAAATGTCGCGATTGGCCTGGTCGATATCACGCCGCAGCCCGCGGCGCTCTTCATCCGTGAGTTTGCTGCGCTGGGTCTGGTCGCGCTGCGGCGCCACGCGGGGATCGCGGCGCTGTTCACGCGGGTCGCGCTGCGTGCGCTCGGGCGGCTGGGGTTGCGCCTGCGCCTGCAGCCAGGGGCCGAATCCACGCGGATTCGCAGCCGCCGGCTGCGACGCTGCCGCCATCACCGCCACCATCGCCAATACACCGAACCACGCTTTCATCTGCCGCTCCTCGAACTCGATCACTCCGGTCGCGCCGATAGCCATGTATCGTCACCGGCACTAGACTAACGCATCCAGCTCCAGTACCTATCGCACGGGCAGCCATTTTTGTAACAATTTGTTTCGGATGTGCGGCAGGCAAACAAAGACTTACAAAAACGTGGAATGAATACAGATATATATATGGATTGCCCCATGACTGAAAACAAAACGAAAATCCTGGTGGTCGACGACGACCTGCGCCTGCGCGATCTGCTCAACCGCTACCTGACCGAACAGGGCTTCAGCGTGCACGCGGTCGCCGACGCCACCGCCATGGACAAGCTGCTCGCGCGCGAGCGCTACGACCTGATCGTGCTCGACCTGATGATGCCGGGCGAAGACGGCCTGTCGGTGTGCCGGCGCCTGCGCGGCGCCGAGGAGAACATCCCGATCATCATGCTGACCGCCAAGGGCGACGACGTCGACCGCATCGTCGGCCTCGAAATGGGCGCCGACGACTACCTGCCCAAGCCGTTCAACCCGCGCGAACTGGTGGCGCGCATCCATGCCGTGCTGCGCCGGCGCGCCGGCGCCCCTGCCGCCCGGCGCGCCGGCGCGGAAACCGAGATCCGAGTTCGGCCGTTCCGCTTCAATCTCGCCACGCGCAGCCTGACGCGCGACGGCGAGGACGTTCCGCTCACCACCGGCGAATTCGCGCTGCTCAAGGTGCTGCTCGCAGCACCCGCGCGTGCCGCTGTCGCGCGACAAGCTGATGGAACTCGCGCGCGGCCGCGAATACGAAGTGTTCGACCGCGCCATCGACGTGCAGATCTCGCGCCTGCGCAAGCTGGTCGAGCCCGATCCCGGCGCATCCGGTCCACATCCAGACCGTATGGGGCTTCGGCTACGTGTTCGTGCCGGACGGCAAGAGCGTGAAACGTAAATGGTGAATGGTGAATGGTAAAACGTAAATTCA
>CAVTHV010000011.1:0-213511 GCA_963734595.1 uncultured beta proteobacterium | reverse complement strand
GCCGGCGTGCGCGTCGTCGAATTCGTCCACGTCGTGATGGGCCCGACGTGCGGCCTGATCCTCGCCGATCTTGGCGCCGAAGTGATCAAGGTCGAGCCGCTCGATGGCGACCACACGCGCAAGCTGGTCGCCTCGGGCGCCGGATTTTTCCCGACCTACAACCGCAACAAGAAAAGTTTCGCGGTCGATCTCAAGTCGCCGCGGGGCAAAGAAGCGGTGTTGAAACTCATCGCCAGCGCCGACGTGGTCACCGAGAATTTCCGGCCCGGCGCGATGGACAAGCTCGGCTTCGGTTACGACGCGGTGAAGAAGATCAAGCCCGAAGTCATCTACTGCTCGCTGAAGGGATTTCTGCCCGGCCCCTACGATCATCGCACCGGGCTCGACGAGGTGGTGCAGATGATGGGCGGCCTTGCCTACATGACGGGCGGCCGCTTCGGGCCGCTGCGCGCCGGCGCGTCGGTCAACGACGTCATGGGCGGCATGTTCGGCGCGATCGCCATCCTCGCCGCCCTGCACCAGCGCAACGCGACCGGCAAGGGACAGTATGTGCAGAGCGCGCTGTTCGAGAACAACGCGTTCCTGATGGCGCAGCACATGATGGAAGGCCTGATGACCGGCAAGCCGGTGACGCCGATGCCCGACCGCGTGCGCGCGTGGGCGCTTTACGACAATTTCAAGACGAGCGACGGCGAGCTGGTGTTCGTCGGCGTGGTGACCGACACCCAGTGGAAAATTTTCTGCGAGGCGTTCGGCCTGGCCGATCTTCTCGCCGATCCGGCGCTCGCCACCAATCCGCAGCGGGTCGAAGCGCGGCCGCGCATCGTGCCGATCGTCACCGAGATTTTCAGCAGGATGACCAAGCAGGCGCTGATGGACAAGTGCGAGGCGCTGGGCCTGCCGTTTGCGCCGATCGCCAAGCCGGAAGACCTGTTCGAGGACCCGCACCTCAACGCGTCGGGCGGACTGGCCCCGGTCACGCTGCTCAACGGCAAAAAAACCAAGGTGCCGATCCTGCCGATCGAGATGGACGGCGCGCGCTTCGGCACCCGGCTCGACGTGCCCGCCGTCGGGGAGCATACGCGCGAGCTGCTGGCGGGACTCGGATGCAGCAACGAGACCATCGCGCAGTTGATCGCCGACAAGATCGTGGCTGTGACGCAATGAACCCTTTTCCGATATTTTTCAGGAGAGAGACATGAAACTCGATGCAATCCTTGGGCGGATTCTGCTGCCGGCCGTGGCCGCGAGCCTGCTGTCCTGCGCGGCACTCGCGCAAAGCTACCCGAACAAACCGGTGCGCTTCATCATCCCGTTTCCGCCCGGCGGACCGACCGACATCATGGGCCGCCTCGCGGCGGACACGCTGTCCAAGGCGCTGGGCACCCAGTTCATCGCGGACAACCGGGGCGGCGCCGGCGGCAACATCGGCTCCGAACTGTGCGCCAAGTCGGCACCCGACGGCTACACCATCTGCATGTTTACCGTCGCCCAGAGCATCTCGCCCGCCATTTACCGCAAGCTGCCGTTCGACCCGCAGAAGGACTTCACTCCCGTCACGCTGATGGCGGTGCTGCCCAGCATGCTGACCGTGCATCCCCAGCTGCCGGTGAAGAACGTGAAAGAGCTCATCGCGCTGGCCAAGTCGAAGCCGGGGCAGCTGTCCTATTCGTCCACCGGCAACGGCACCAGCCCGCACATGCTGATGGAGATGTTCAAGTGGATGACCGGCACCGAAATCGTGCATGTGCCGTATAAAGGGCAGGCCCCGTCGGTGATCGACCAGATTTCGGGGCAGGTGCAGATGGCCTTCAACACCGCCATCGGCGTCATTCCGCACGTCAAGGCCGGCAAGCTCAAGGCGCTGGCGGTTTCCACCAAGGAGCGTTTCCCGGCCATGCCCGAATTGCCCACGGTGGCCGAATCGGGCGTGAAGAATTTCGACGGTGCATCGTGGCAGGGTGTGGTGATGCCGGCCGGCGTGCCGCGCGACATTGTCGTGAAGCTCCATGAAATCCTGGCGAAAAGCCTGAAAACGCCCGAAGCGAAGCAGCGGCTGCTTGCCCTGGGCGCGCTGCCGTCGGGCAATTCGCCAGACGAATTTGCGGCGTTCATCAAGGCCGAGACTGAAAAGTGGGCGAAGGTCGCCAAAGCCGCCCATATCAGTCTGGATTGAGACTTTTACCGGAGATCGAAGATGAAACTCACGAATGTTTTCGGGCGCGGTGCGCTGCTGGTGCTGGGAATCTGCCTGTATGCCGTTCCGGTTTTTGCCCAGAATTACCCGAGCAAGTCGATCCGCTGGATTGCGCCATTCCCGCCGGGCGGCGGTACCGATCTCATTTCGCGCACTCTTGCGCAGAAGCTGTCCGAAGCCTGGGGGCAGCAGGTCCTGGTCGACAACCGTCCGGGGGGCGGCGGCACCATCGGGCTCGCGGTCGCGGCGAAGTCGCCGGCTGACGGTTACAACGTGGTGCTGGGGCAGCTTGCGAACGTCGGGATTGCGCCGGCACTGTACAGCAAGCTGCCTTACGATCCCGTCAGGGACCTCGCGCCGGTGACGCTGGTGCTGTCGGCGCCGCTGATCCTGGTCGCGCACCCGTCGCTGCCGGCGAATAACGTGAGGGAATTGATCGCGCTGGCCCGCGCCAAGCCCGAGCTGATCACGTTCGGCTCGCCGGGCAATGGCACCACCGGCCACCTGGCGGCGGAAATGATCAAGAGCGCGACCGGCGTGAAAATGACGCATATCCCGTACAAAGGCGCGTCGCCGGCGATTACCGACCTCATGGGCGGGCAGATCGCGATCTACGTGAGCACCATTCCACCGGCGCTGCCGTTGATCAAGTCGGGGCGGCTCAAGGCGCTCGGCGTCACCAGCGCCAAGCGCTCACCGGCGCTGCCCGACGTGCCGACTATTTCGGAATCCGGTTTGCCGGGCTACGAGGTGACGAACTGGTACGGCGTGATGGTGCCCGCAGGCGTGCCCAAGGACATTCTCGGAAAGCTGCACACCGAGATCGTCCGCATCCTGAAGCTGCCCGATGTGCAAAAGCGCTTCCAGGGCGAAGGCGGCACCGTTGCTCCCGATACGCCGGAGCAGTTCGCGGCGTTCATCAAGAGCGAAATCGCCAAGTGGGGCAAAGCCGTCAAGGACTCGGGCGCGCGCGTCGACTGACAAGACACTGAGTTTGGCGGGCAGAGCGCCGGGGGAGGTGGGCGCCGACTTCGGTTACGGCGGGCTTACAGTGAGCCGGTGATCGCGTAACGGCCGATGTAATACGCGCCGGCGATCACCAGCCCGTAAAGAATCAAATTGGGAAGCCTGCTGGTCTTGCCATGGATCACCCTGTCGCGGCTCCACAGTCTGAACATGACGATGGCCCCGATGGTCACCGGTATCGCGATCAACGGGTACTGTACGTTGAAGCTCAAGATATTGCCAAGGGCCGACTCGATCCAGCCTTCGTCGCGGAACAGGTTGTAGGATATGCCGGCGATACCGGCGAGCACCAAGCCGACGATAATGAACGATTCAAGAAACTCAACGATCTGTTTCAAGATGCGCTCCCCTGGTTGCTGTTGATAACCGCATGAAATAACGGAACTATTGTAGCAGCGAACGGGCGGTCATGCTGCACACAATATCACGGTTGCCGGCGGGCGGTGGTCGAAGCGATCCAGGTCGCGGCAACGGTATCGACTATCTATTTGCCTGCAATGTGAAAAATCCCGCGGCGAGCCGGCTCGAGCGGGGACGGGAAGCCGTTAGGGGGTGTGCAGATGGTCGGCTAGTCGCTCGCCGGGCTGGCGCCGGGGCTTGCCGCTATGGTTGATCGCGTATTGTGCGCACCGGATGTTGGAGCGCGCAGGGCAGTGCAATCCTCCCGGTGATGCCGTTTGCATGGCGCAATGGCGGTGCAGCGAATGCGCTAAAATGCGTTTATTTGCGAACCCGCGCGGCCGCCTTGAAAATCCTGGCACTCGATACTTCCACCGAACACTGCTCGGTCGCGTTATGGCGTGATGGTGATGTCGAATTCCGCGAGACGCATGCCGGACAGCGCCACTCGGAACTTCTGCTCGGCATGGTGGACGATCTGATGAAGTGCCATGATTTGCGGATCTCGGCGCTCGACGGTATCGCCTTCGGGCAGGGCCCCGGATCTTTTACCGGACTCCGGATCGCCTGCGGCGTCACACAGGGGCTGGCGTTTGCAGCGGGGATCCCGGTGGTCGGCATCGGCACGCTGCTGGCGATGGCCGAAGCGGCGCAGGCCGAACAAGTGGTCTGCTGTCTGGATGCGCGCATGCACGAGATTTACCATGCGGCCTATGAAAAATCCGGGGGCGGGTGGCGGACGGTGTGCGAGCCGGGGCTGTGGGCGCCTGCCGCCTCACCATCGTTGCCGGCCGGATCCTGGCATGGCTGCGGCAGCGGATTCGCCGTGTACCGCGAGGCGCTGATGCAGCGCTACGAGGGTTGCCTGAGCGGCATAGCGCCGGCCGTGGTGCCGCACGCCCAGGACATCGCGCGCCTGGCCGCGCCGCTGTTTGCCCAGGGGAAAGGCCAGGATGCGGCGCTCGCCGCCCCGCTTTATATCCGCGACAAGGTCGCGTTGCGTACCGACGAGCGACGGACATGAGCGCCCGGCTCGACTCCCTCCCGAATTATCGCCGCATGAACGCGCGCGATCTCGATGCCTTGATGGCGATCGAAAATGAAATCTATCCCTATCCCTGGACGCGCGGCAATTTCAGCGATTCTCTCAACGCCGGCTACCATTGCTGGGTCGTCGAGTGCGGCGGCGTCATCGTCGGCTACAGCGTGGTCATGATCGCGGCGGGCGAGGCGCACCTGCTCAACATGAGCATCGCTGCCGGCTGGCAGCGCCGCGGGCTGGGCACCGCGCTGCTGCGTTTCATCATCAAGCTTGCGCGGGATTACGCGGCGGGCAAGATTTTCCTCGAGGTACGGCCATCCAATACCGCGGCACGGGCGCTGTACAGCGGCGCGGGTTTTGCCGAAATCGCCGTGCGTCGCGGCTATTATCCGGCAGGCGCCGGCCGCGAGGATGCAGTGGTGATGGGGCTTGTCCTCTAAAAAGCGTGACCCGTGAACGGTGACCAGTGACTGGACGAGAACAACACATGCGCTGCGCATTTGGTTCGGGGCTGCGTGGGGCGGGGAGAACCGCGTTGAAGGACCGCCGCGACGAAATGCTCAGGGAGATGGGGCTGACGCCGGTATGGCATCTGCGTGACCGCGCGCCGGAACCCCTCGCACCCGAAGCGGTCGCACCCGATACGGGCGACCCGTCGCTCATTAGTCACCGGTCACCGGTCACCGATCACGGGTCACGCTCTTCCGAGGGAGACGACCGGCGCGCGAGCATCATGCGCATGGACTGGAGCGGGCTCAAGGCGAGTGTCGCCGCCTGCGCCGCCTGTCCGCTCCATGCGAAGCGCAACAAGACCGTGTTCGGCGTCGGCGACGAGAACGCGGACTGGCTGTTCGTCGGCGAGGGACCCGGCGCCGATGAAGACGCGCAGGGCGAGCCGTTCGTCGGCCAGGCCGGGAAATTGCTCGACGCCATGCTCGCCGCGATCCATCTGAAGCGCGGCAGCAACGTCTACATCGCCAACGTCGTCAAATGCCGCCCGCCCGGCAACCGCAATCCGGAGCCGGAGGAGGCGCTCGCCTGCGAGCCCTACCTGCATCGCCAGATCGAATTGCTCCAGCCCAGGCTGATCGTGGCGCTGGGCAAAGTCGCGGCGGTCAATCTGCTCGCGCGCGAGGCGAGCGTGGCCAGCATGCGCGGCAAATTGCACGAATACCGCGGCATTCCGCTGATCGTGACCTATCATCCGGCTTATCTTTTGCGCAGCCTGCACGACAAGGCCAAAGCGTGGGCGGATCTTTGCTATGCTGTGGACGTGATGAGGGGCTTGCAGTCAGGCAAGTCCGCCGCCATTTAAAGGACCGTAAGCCGTGAATCGTGAATCGTAAATCGTGTGTCGACAGCTCTGTTCTACACCGTCCTCCGGATGGAGGGATTACGAAGGGACCCGATTCACGATTAACGATTCACCATTAACGAGTTACTTCATGTGGAGGATGATCATGATCAGGCGGTTTCTGATGATGGCTACGATGGCCGCGACAGTGTTGCTGTCCGGGTGCGGCTACAACACGCTGCAATCAAGCGATGAACAGATCAAGGCGGGCTGGGCCGAAGTGGTGAACCAGTACCAGCGCCGCGCCGATCTGGTGCCGAACCTGGTGGAAACGGTGAAGGCTTTCGCGGCGCAGGAGCAGCAGGTGCTGCTTGGCGTCACCAATGCCCGCGCCAAGGTCGGCAGCATCCAGGCGACGCCGGAACTCGTCAACGATCCGCAGGCGTTCGCGAAATTCCAGGCGGCCCAGGGTGAACTCACGTCCGCGCTGTCGCGCCTGCTGGTGGTGGCGGAGAACTATCCGCAGCTCAAATCGGACCAGAATTTCCGCGACCTGCAGGCGCAGCTCGAAGGCACGGAAAACCGCATCGCGGTGGCGCGCAACCGCTACATCAAGGCGGTGCAGGAATACAACGTCGTGGTGCGTTCCTTTCCGAGCAACCTGACGGCGATGATGTTCGGCTTCAAGGAAAAACCCCAGTTCACGGTCGACAACGAGAAGGAAATCAGCAAGGCGCCGAAAGTCGATTTCAGCAAACCGGCCGCTCCTGCTGCTGCGCCGGCCCCGGCTCCGGCCGGCAGCGCGCCGAGCGAATATCCGCTGCCCGGCAAGTAAACGGCCATGAGGCTGTGCGTCTCGCCGCGGGTCCTGCTTGCCGCGGCAGCATTTTTTTTCGCGACACAGTTTGGTGCGGCGGCGGAGGTTGCGGTGCCGCCGCTCAAGGCGCGAGTCACCGATCTCACCGGCACGCTCGACGCCGGGCAGCGCGCAGCGCTGGAGCAGAAGCTCGCCGCATTCGAGAGCAGCAAAGGCTCACAGATCGCGGTATTGCTGGTCCCCACCACGCAGCCCGAGGAGATCGAGCAGTACTCGATCCGCGTTGCCGACGCATGGAAGCTCGGACGCAAGGGCATCGACGACGGCGTGCTGTTCCTCGTCGCCAAGAACGACCGCAAGATGCGGATCGAAGTGGGGCGCGGACTCGAGGGTGCGATCCCGGACGTCATCGCCAAGCGCATCGGCAGCGACATCGTTGCACCGTATTTCCGGCAGGGCGACTTCTACGGGGGCATCACCGCCGGCGTCGACCGCATTATCAAGACTGCCGAAGGCGAGCCGCTGCCTGCGCCGCAGCGCGGGGCGCAGCAGAAACCCGGCACCGCATTCGAAGACATCGAATCCTTCCTCATTTTCGGCTTCATTCTGGTGTTCGTGGTCGGCGGCATATTGCGCGCAGTCCTCGGCCGCTTCGCCGGTTCCGGTGTCGTCGGCGCGGTGGCCGGTGCGATTGCGTGGATGATCGGAGGGGCGCTGATCGCCGGGATCGTCGTCGGCGTGATCGCCTTCGTCCTGAGTCTGTTCGGCGGCGTTGCGAATCGCGGCGGCTCTGCGGGTGGATGGTCGTCGGGTGGCGGCGGTGGTTTCAGCAGTGGCGGCGGCGGTTTCAGCGGAGGCGGCGGTGGTTTTGGCGGCGGCGGGGCTTCCAGCAGCTGGTGAGAAGAATCAAAACGGGTGAACGATGAGTCTGAAACGCGTCATTAAACATCTGCTTGCGCCGCAATGGATCGCCAACCGGGCGTTTCCGAAAACGACACTTGCTGCGGTCGAGAACGCGGTGCGCGAATCCGAGAGCCGGCACAGCGGTGAGATCCGTTTCGCCGTCGAAGCGGGATTGAACCTGTGGCTCCTGCTGCACGGGCGCACCCCGCGCAATCGCGCCATCGAGATTTTCTCGCGGCTGCGCGTATGGGACACCGAGCACAACAGCGGCGTGCTGGTCTATGTGCAGCTCGTCGATCGCCAGATCGAGATCGTTGCCGACCGCGGCATCAACAGGAAAGTGAAACCGCAGGAGTGGGAGGCGATCTGCCGCAGGATGGAGACGGCGTTTCGCGCCGGCCGTTATGAAGAAGGCGCGCTTGCCGGCATTCGCGAGATCACTGCATTGCTCGCGCGGCATTTTCCGCCAGTGGCAGGAAATCCCGGACGAACTGCCGGACAAGCCGGTGGTGCTTTAATCATAAATGAGAATCGACGCCGGCCGATTGCGTTGATCGGGCTGCTGCAATGCGGCAACACAATACTCCATGAAAAAACCAATCGTGTCCTAAGTCACGCAAATGCATTGTGCCTATACTGAACCGGAGTTTTTCCAGTCCGCGGCGCAGAGAGGGACTCATCGCGCGGCGGTTCCCGCGTTTTGCGAGCACACAGAAAAATAAGCGATCGAGACCGCCCTCCGGTCGCTCGTATCGAGGAGTATAAGTTAAGTATTCGAATGGCGCGGCACCGCGCCGCCAGGTGGTGGCGCGTCTTATTTGCAAATTGCGCGATTTATAGCCAGTGCCAGCAATAGATCGCGCGCCAGCTTCGATTTTTTAGAACTGCGCGAGGGAGAGGAGAGCGATCCATGTACGACATAAACGACTACGGACTCACCGAAGAGCAGCGGATGATGAGGGATGCCGCGCGCGCCTTCGTCAACGATTTCGTCACGCCTTTCATCCGCCAGAACTGGCAGCGCGAGTGGATCATGACGCCGGAAGACCGGCTGCCGCGCAAGATCCTCGAGATGGCGGACCAGATCGGCATCCGCACGCTCGGCGTGCCGGAGGAGTTCGGCGGCACGCCGCTCGATCCCAAGACCCAGGTCCGGACCTTCGCAGTCATTGCCGAGGAGATCGCGCGCGGAGACTCGGGTCTCGCCGACAAGCTGGTGCAGGTGTGGAAAGTTTCGACGCTGCTCAAGAACATCGCGCCCCGCCATCTGCAGGAGTACTGGTTCCCGAAAATCGTTGCGGATCCCGGGTTTCTTCCTGGCGCACTGTTCCACCGAGCCGCGCGGCGCCTCGGATCGCTGGCTGGGCTACGATACGCCGGAAACGGCGTTCCAGACGAAAGCCGTGCTGAAGGGCGACGAGTGGGTGATCAACGGCCGCAAGCAGTTCGTGAGCAACGGCTACGATGCAAGCCTTTACGTGGTCTACGCCAACACCAAACCGGGCATAAAGATGCGGGAAGGCACCTCGAGCTTCCTGGTCCCGCGAGGCACGCCCGGCTTCAGCGTTGCCCGCTGCAACGAGACGCTGGGCGGACGCTTCATGAACAACGGCGAGATGGTATTCGAGGACTGCCGCGTGCCCAGGGACCATTGCCTGGCCGAAAACGATGCGCTGGCAAGGAGATCGGGACACTATTCGCGTCCGGGAAGGATCATCCAGGCTTCGAAAAACCTGGGCATCGGCATCGCCGCGTTCGAGCGGACCGCCGATTACGTGCAGAACTACGTGCAGGGCGGGCGCATCCTCATCAAGCACCAGGTGGTCGCCTCGCGGCTCGCCGACATGGCAACCAAGCTGAGCGCCGTGCGCGCTCTGTTGCAGGCGGCCTCGCGCGCGACGGACGAAGACACGCCGGACGCCGATCACCTGTGCAGCATGGCCAAGCTGTTCGCCTCCGAGGAGATCCTCAAGGTGTGCCAGCACGCGGTGGAATTGCACGGCGGCAACGGCACGATGCTCGACTTCGGCATCGAAAAGCTTTACCGCGACGCCACCATGTTCCTGCACATGGACGGCACGGTGGATATCACCCGCTTCAAAATCATCAAGTCGATGTTCCCCGAAACGGCGGGTGTGTACGCCGGGCCCGAGAAATGAGGAGGGGCCTCACCGTCGGACTTTCGCTGACCGGCGCGGATGCGGCCTGTCTGCGGCGAGTCACGCGCAAAAGTTCTTGTTACAATTACCGTCTTCAATATATGGGCCATGCCGTATCGGGGCCTGGATCGAGAGCTTCAGACCTCTCGGTTTTGAGGAATAAAAGGAGGAGTCTATTTTGACTATTGCTGGTGACGATCCGCGGGCGTCCGCGTCCTCGTCTTGTATCGCGATGCGGTTGAATATCCGGGCGCAAGCCCCGCTCGGCAAAGGCTGCCTGCGATGATTGACGCCATTATCTCCGGCCTGGTGGTACTGCTGACGCCGCAGGCCCTCCTGTTCCTGTTTATCGGCGTGGTCTACGGGCTGGTCGTCGGCATCCTGCCGGGCCTGGGCGGAATCGTGGCGCTGGCGCTGCTTCTGCCTTTTACCTACGGCTTTCCGGTGCCGCCCACGTTAATGTTGCTGCTCGGAGCGCATATCGGCACGATCTGGGGCAGTTCGGTCACCAGCATCCTGTTCAACGTGCCGGGCGCGGCCAAGAGCCTGGCCCTGTGTTTCGACGGCTATCCGATGACGCAGCAGGGCAAAGCGACACGGGCGCTGGGGGCCTCGGCGATGGCCGCATTGCTCGGCGGCCTGGTCGGTGCCGTATTTCTGGCTGTCAGTATTCCCGTCGTGCGCCCGATCATGCTGTTCCTGGGGCCGAGCGAGTACCTGATGATGGCGATCTGGGGACTGACCATCATCGCCACGTTCAGCGAGGGGTCGCTGTTGAAGGGGATGGTCGCCGGCGGTGCTGGGCGTGCTCGTGGCTTTCATCGGCACGGACATCGTCACCGGGACGCCCCGCTTCACCTTTGGCAGCGAGTACCTGATGGACGGTATTTCCTTTCCCGTGGCCATGATCGGCATGTTTGCCGTTGCCGAGATGATGAAGCTGTATGTCAAGGGCGGCTCCATCGTGGACCGTAGCGTGACTCATGAAAACAGCACCGTGATGGAGGGGGTGAAAGACGTCTTCCGGCACTGGTGGCTGGTCGTGCGCTCCAGCGTGTTGGGTTTGTGGATCGGCGTGCTTCCAGGCATCGGCGCCAGTGTCGGCGGGATTGCCGCCTACGCGCAGGCGGTGCAGACATCGAAAACTCCCGAGCGTTTCGGCAAAGGGGCTGTCGAAGGCGTGATTGCGCCGGATGCGACGCTCGGCGCCAACGAGGGCGGCGGCCTGATGCCCACCCTGGCATTCGGCATTCCCGGCGGCGAGGGCATGGCGATCCTGCTGGTCGCGTTCATCAGCATGGGCATTACACCCGGCCCCGAAATGCTCAGCAAGCATCTCGATCTCGTGTTCACCATGGTGTGGATCATCGTGCTGGCCAACGTGCTCGTGACGCTGATCGGCCTGGCCGCTGCGCCATACTTCGCCCGGCTTCCGGCAATGCACCCGAACATCATGGTTCCCCTGGTGTTGTCGGTATGTTTCATCGGCGCCTTTGCCGCCCACAGCCGGATCGAAGACGTGGTGGTCGCGGCCGTGTTCGGCATCCTGGGCTACCTCATGGAAAAGTATCATTATTCACGGGCGAATTTCGTGATCGGCATGGTGCTGGCGACGATGATCGAACGCAATCTTCATCTTTCGTTGACGCTGTACGGCAGTGACTTCCTGTTTACCCGCCCGGTGACCCTCGCGATGTTCATCTTCGTCATCATCACCACCGCGATGCCTTTCATCCGCAACTGGTGGAGCAAACGCGCGCGGCTTGCCGCCGGGGGGAGGGCATCGTGAGCAGACGTTTACAGGAAAACATCGCTCGCCGCGGTGATTCTCTTCATTCTTCTCGGCGTCATTTATCTCAGTTGGGAATACGGCCCGCGGGCGAGAATGGTCCCCATCCCGGTCGCCGCCTTTGGCCTGATCATGATCGTGATCCAGATCATCTGGCAGAACCTGCGCCCGGCCGAGGAATTGCATGTGGACCTGCTCGAGGTTCTTGCCAAGCGCGAGAAGGCCCCTGCGTCCATGCCGAAAGAGAAGAGCCCGGGCGAAAAGCGCGCAGCGGGTCGCGGGCCGTCATGGCGAGCCGAAGCGATTGCTTACGGGATGGTCGTGTTGTTTACGGCGATGATTTATCTGGTGGGACCCATCCCGGCGATCTTCGTGTTTACCGGAGGCTATTTCCTGCTGAGCAGGCACTACACGTGGGGACGCGCCTTGGTCTATACTGCGATTTTCACCGCCGTGATCTATCTGTTATTTGCGGTGGCGCTCGACGTGCAGCTCTACCACGGGTTGCTGGAACCCATTTTCAGCCAGTCTTGAAAGTCGACACGAGTTTTTTTGGGCGGGTGAATCCCTGCTCGATAAGCAGCGTAATCAAAACTACTGAGGAGGAAGCAATGAACATCAGTGGAAAAAAATGCTGGCGGCACTGGCCGTGCCGGCGCTCATGGGCCTTTCCGGGCAGGCGGCAGCCCAGGTCCCCGATTATTACAAGGGCAAGGTGCTCACCATCGTCGTGGCCGGCAGCCCGTCCGGAGGGCACACGCGCTACGCGCGGCTGATCGCGCCGTACCTCCAGAAGCATCTCGGCGCGTCCGAGGTGCGGATCAGCAACATGCCGGGCGGTGGCGGCCTGAAGGCGGCCAACTACATGTGGCGGCAGAAGCCCGACGGCTTCCAGGTTGGTTTCGGCAACGCATCCACGCTGATCATGGCGCCGATCGCGGGCAGCAAGGGGGTGCAGTTCGATGCGACCAAGTTCGTGTTTCTCGGGCGGGCCACCAGCGAGCCCCGGGTGCTGACGGTGGGCGGCAAATCCGCGATCAAGACCTTCCAGGACGTGCAGAAACTCGGCCGCCCGTTCGTCTATCCCTCGCAGGGTACCGATGAGGACTTCTATACCATGGCGACGCTGGCCGATTCGCTGGGCTTCAAGCTGAAGGCGGTCACCGGCTACGAGGGGAATGCCGACACCGCGCTCGCGGTCATCAAGGGCGACGGCGACGGCCATATCACCGGCCTGAGCGAGTCCCTGGCGTCCATCAAGTCCGGCGACAAGCGCCCGATCCTGGTCGTCACCTCCGAGCGCATTCCCGAGTTCCCGGATGTTCCGACCGCGATCGAGCTTGCGCCTGCCGCCAAGAAGAGTTCGCTGCAAGCCGTGGCGAACATCCTGGAGACGCATCGCAGCTACTATGCCCCGCCCAATACCGATCCCAAGGCCGTCGCGGCTTTCCGCGCCGGTCTGGCGGCGGCGATGAACGACCCGGCCCTGATCGAGGAAACGACAAAAGGCAACCGCCCGGTGAGCTTCATGGCAGGCGACAAGCAGCAGCTGGCGATCGAGCAGGTCGCGAAGGAAGGTGCCAGCCTCGCCACGATCTTCAAGACTGCGGTGAAGGAAATCCAGTAAGACCGCGTACCGCAGGAATGCAGCACAACGGGGGTGAACGGTTGTTCGCCCCTGTTTTTTTGGCCGGGACGCAATTGACGGAAGCATCCGGGAAGCGCCGGATGCGCGCGACATGACCAGGACGATCAGAACTTACTCGATGGCGGAGCGCGTCATGAATCCCGATTTCGGGATCCATGACGAACGCGACGTTACGCGCATCGAGCAGGCGCATCGTCATGAGTATTTCCAGGTGCAGGTGAATCTGGCCGGCCGCACCCAGCATTACATCGGCGCCACCGAACGCATGCTGGAAGCGGGTTCCCTCAGCTTTGTGCTGCCCTATCGCGTGCACCGGGTCCCGCATCCGCCCGGGTCCAGATTTTACGTGCTCAACTTCAACCAGCGCTTCCTGCGTCCGGAACTCGATGTCGACCCGCTGGACCTGGAAGACGTTCCGCTGGAACACGCGCCGGAGCTGGCGCCGTTTCTGTTCCAGGAATTCATGGATTTCCGGCTGGATGGAGCCGATCTCAAGGCGGCGCATGACGGGTGTCGCAGGATGATGGAGGAAAACGCCCGCCGCCGTTTCTGCTCGCTTGAAATCATCCGCGCCAACCTGCTGCTCCTGATCGCAGCGGTATGCCGGCGCTATGAAACTGATTTGCTGCGGATGGCGGCCGAACAGGCGCAGCGCAAGAGCCGGCGCGATGCGTTGTCGCGGGTCATCCGCCATGTGCGCGATAACCTCATGCAACGCATCTCGCTCGCCGATGCCGCCGCTGCCGCCGCGCTTTCCCCCAACTATCTCGCGCACCTGCTGAAGAAGGAAACCGGCAAGACCTTCACCGATCTCGTGACCGAACGGCGCATGGAAAAGGCGCAGGAGCTGCTTACCCATACCACGCTGCGGATCTCGGAGGTCGCCGAAGCGGTGGGATTCGAGGACGTGGCCTACTTTGCCCGCCGCTTCAAGCAGTACTACGACATTGCGCCCCGCGACTACCGCCAAAAGGCGGCTGCCGCGCTGCGATAGCACAATACTCCAAGAAAAAGCCATTTTCGTCCCTACCCTGGCCACCGGGTAGCGCTTATGCTGCACTGTCGTCATCCTGCCGGCCGCATGCCGCCGGGAGCGGCGCACATTGCAGCGCCCAGCCGAGCTGATGCGCAGAGGAGAACCCGTGAAACAAGAATGGAAAACAATCGATACCGACGTCCTGGTGATCGGCGGCGGCGTGGCCGGCAGCATGGCGGCCATCCCCGCGCTCGAAGCCGGACTGAAGGTCGTCATTTGCGAAAAAGGCAAGGTGCTGGATCATTGCGGCAGCATTGGCTGCGGCGTGGATCATTACCTGACCGTGATGGATTCGGGGCCCGAGTGGGACATGCCCGAATTTCTCATCAAGCACGTGCCGGAATTGACCGACGGCATCGTGGACATGGCGGTCGCCAGCCGCGTCATTCATGAAATGCCGAGGATTTTCCGCAAGATCGAATCCTTCGGCGTGGACTTCAAGGACCCCAGGCTCGGCACCTACTATCGGCTGCGTTCTTTCGGCCTGCCGGGAACCTATCACATCAACTTCGACGGCACCCATTTCAAGAAGCATATCGGCGAACGGGTGCGCAAGGGCAAGGCCACCGTGTTGATGCGCACCATGGTCGTGCAGGTGCTGACCGAGGACAACCGTGCCTACGGCGGGCTGGCGTTCAACTTCCGCACCGGCGAATGGTACGCGATCCGCGCCAAGGCCGTGGTGCTGGCGGCGGGCGACGTCAACCGCATTTCGCTCAATGCCTCGGGTCTGGCTTTCGACAGCTGGCATATTCCCTACAACACGGGCGATGCGCACGCGATGGGTTATCGCGCGGGAGCAGCGCTCGCCAACATGGAATCGGTCGAAACGACGCTGTCGCCCAAGGGATTCTCATGCCAGGGACTGAATGCGCTGGTGAGCCTCGGGGCGTATTTCGTCAACAAGAGCGGCGAGCGCTTCATGTTCAAGTACGACAAGAAGGGCGAGAATGCGCGGCGCGCCGTGATTGCCGATGCCGCGATCAACGAGTATCTGCTCGGCAACGGTCCGATTTATCTCGATTGCCGCCATTTGCCGGTCGAAATGCTCGATCACATGGAAGCGACCCTGCAGGTCGACCGCTACACGCTGCCGGCCTACTATGAGCAGAAGGGGATCAATTTCCGCGATGAACTGGTGGAAGTATCCATCACCGAGCTGAGCATCCGGCGCAGCGGCGTGTATTTCCGCGGCAGCGGCCTGGCGGTCGATACCAACGGCGAGACCTCGGTCGAGGCCCTGTTCGCCGCCGGCGATTGCGCCACGGTCAGCGGCGGCATATCGGGCGCGGCGGTGCTCGGGCACATCGCGGGCGAAGGCCTGGTCCAGCGCATACGCGCGAACAACGGCGCGCTGCCCAAAATCGACATGGCCGCGGCTGACATGGTGCGGGCACAGTCGGACGGATATCTCGAGCGCTCCGAGGGCATGGGCTGGAGGCAGCTCGAAGACGAGACGCGGCAGACCGTGACGGACTACGTGGGCGTGCGGCGCAACGACAAGGGGCTGCAGCCTCGCGTTGGACACCCTGCGAGCGCTGGCCAAGCAGGAAACCGGCCTCAAGGCCGACGACCTGCACGGGGTGATGCGCATACACGAAGCGAAGAACATCCGCCTCAGTGCCGAGATCATGGCCACCGCTTCGCTGGCCCGCAAGGAGACGCGCACCGGTTCGTCGCACCATCGAATGGATTATCCGAAAACCGACGACGTGAACTGGCGCAAGTTCGTCATTGTCGAGCGCGGCAAGGACGGCCCCGCTGTGCGCACCCTCTCCACCGACCGGCCGCTGGCCGACGCTTTCGCGCGCAATGCGGAAGCGGCAACGATATAGGACCGGATGCCGATTATGTCGATCAATGCAAAAGCAGTGCACAATCCCATCCAGATCAATCCCGAGACCTGCGTCCGCTGCAATCTCTGCGACTGGATCTGTCCCGGCGACCTGATCTACAAAGAGGAAGACAACAAGGAGAAGCTTCCGGTCATCGCTTACCCTGACGAGTGCTGGTACTGCGGTTTGTGCCAGTCGATCTGCCCCACCGATGCCATCACCGTCGTGTTTCCGGATCAGATGTTGCGCAGCAAGACCGATGTGGTCAGCCTGCTGGGCAAGGTAGTGGAATAAGCCGGGTGCCGGGAACGGCGCCCCGGCATCTCAAATTGTGGACGGTTCCCGTCCCGCATCAAGGCTCGCCGGTCGGCCGTGGCTGCCGCGCCGGCTCCTCTTTCCTCTTGTACCGTATATCATCAAATTAGAATATTTTTACTCTAGGTAGAGAATTTATGTCTCTGCCGAGCCCGTAGGCTTGCTTCCGCCAAGTTTGATCTAGATTAAACTAAGAAAGTTTTTTTGGTTGTATTCTTGGGCTCCATAAAAGGAGTAAATAGTGGAAGTTTTCAAGGCGGACGTAGCGATTGTTGGCGCGGGCGGTGGCGGATTGCGGGCCGCGATCGCGGTCGCGGAAGCGGATCCGACACTGAAAATCGCGCTGATTTCCAAGGTCTACCCGATGCGCAGCCACACCGTGGCCGCGGAAGGCGGCGCTGCCGCAGTGACGCGGCCCGACGACAGTCTGGACCACCATTTCAACGATACCGTAGGCGGCGGCGACTGGCTCTGCGAGCAGGATGTAGTCGAGTATTTCGTTGCCCATGCCCACGAAGAAATGGTGCAGATGGAGCACTGGGGCTGCCCGTGGAGCCGCAAGGAGGACGGCCACGCCAACGTGCGGCCTTTCGGCGGCATGAAGATCGAGCGCACCTGGTTCGCAGCGGACAAGACCGGCTTCCACATGCTGCACACGCTGTTCCAGACCTCGATCAAATACCCCTCGATCAAGCGCTTCGACGAGCATTTCTGCGTCGACCTGGTGGTCGAGGACGGTCGCGTCCAGGGCGCAGTCGTGATCGAGATCGCCACCGGCGAGTTCCGCCTGATTCAGGCCAAAGCGGTGATCATCGCCACCGGCGGCGCGGGCCGCGTGTTCCGCGAGAACACCAATGGCGGCATCGTCACCGGCGACGGCATGGCGCTCGCCTACCGCCACGGCGTGCCGCTGCGCGACATGGAATTCATGCAATATCACCCGACCTGCATGCCGCGCACCGGCCTGCTGTTCACCGAAGCGTGTCGCGGCGAAGGCGGGTTGCTCCTGAACAAGGACGGTTATCGCTACCTGCAGGATTACGGCCTGGGGCCGCCCGAAGACAAGCCGCGCAACAAGTTCATGGAACTCGGCCCGCGCGACCGCCTGAGCCAGGCGTTCTGGCATGAGCAGCAGAAAGGCAGGACGATCGAAGGTCCGTTCGGCTCGGTGGTGAATCTGGACCTGCGCCACCTCGGCGAGGCATACCTGCGCGAGCGCCTGCCGCAGATCTACGAGCTGGCGGAAGAATTCATGGGCATCGATCCGGCGCACGAGCCGATCCCGGTTCTGCCCGGCGTGCACTACACCATGGGCGGAATCCTGGCCGACGGCAAGACGGCCTCCTCGCTGCCGGGCCTGTATTCGGTCGGAGAGTGCTCGAGCGTCGGCATTCACGGCGCCAACCGGCTGGGCTCGAACTCGCTGACGGAACTGATCGTGTTCGGCAAGGTGGCCGGCGTCGAGGCGGCGAACTTCGCCAAGTCGGTGGCGATCAGCAATCCGGGCGCGATCGAGAAGCAGGCCGAAGCGGTGCAGGCGCGCGCTCTTGGGCTCGTCAACAAATCCGGCGGCACGGAGCGCATCGCGGTGCTGCGCAACGAGATGGCCAAGAGCATGGAGAGCGGCTGCGGCATCTACCGCCTCGGCACGACCATGCAGGAAACCTGCGACAAGATCGGCGAACTCAGGCAGCGTTACAAGAATCTGAGGGTCGACGACAAGTCGAAGGTCTACAACACCGACTGGCTGCTCGCGATCGAACTCGGCTATCTGCTCGACGTGGCAGCAGGCGATCGTCCAGTCGGCGATCAACCGCAAGGAGTCGCGCGGCTCGCATCAGCGCCTGGATGGCTACGAGCAGCGCGACGACGTCAATTTCCTCAAGCACTCGCTTGCCTACTACACCGGCGACGGTCCGCCGCGCATCGAGTACGGCGACGTGAAGATCACCAAGTCCAAGCCGGGCACGCGCGCCTACGGTGCCGCCGGCGTGAAGGCCGATGAGGAACGCAAGAAACAGGGAGCAGCCCATGGCTGATACCGAAAAAATAATCGAGATCGAAGTCCTGCGCTACCGCCCGGAGCAGGACAAGGAACCCGTGCTGCAGACCTACAAGGTTCCGTTCACCGACGACATGTCCGTGCTGCAGGGGCTGCAGTACATCAAGGACTTCCTCGACGAAACGGTGAGCTTTCGCTGGTCGTGCCGGATGGCGATCTGCGGCAGCTGCGGCATGATGATCGACGGCAAGCCCAAGCTGTCGTGCAAGACCTTCCTGCGCGATTATTATCCGGGCAAGATTGCGCGTCGAGGCGCTGACGCACCTGCCGATCGAGCGCGACCTGATCGTCGATGCCGACGACTTCGTCACGAAGCTCGAGAGCATCAAGCCCTACATCATTCCGAAGGAGCCGCGCACGCTGGAGCAGGGCGAGTACCTGCAGACGCCGCAGCAGCGCGACATGTACGAGCAGTTCAGCTCCTGCATCAACTGCATGCTGTGCTATGCCGCCTGCCCGCAGTACGGGCTCAATCCGAAGTTCACCGGCCCGGGCGTGCTCGCGCTGCTGCACCGCTACAACGCCGATTCGCGCGACGGCGGGCAGTGCCGAGCGCCTGAAACTGGGGTATGCGGACGAGGGCTTCTGGGGATGCACCGCGGTCGGCTACTGCTCCGAGGTCTGTCCGAAGGGCGTCGATCCGGCCAATGCGATCAACCAGAACAAGATGAACAGCGCGATCAATTATTTCACCCGGTTCGTCACGCCAGGGGGGGCAGACAAATGAGCAATCGGCGTCCCTATGTCCGGTCCATGGATGGCTGGTGGAAGCGCGATGCGTATTTCATCCGCTACATGGCGCGCGAAGTCACCGCGCTGCTCGTTGCCGCCTATGCGGTGGTGCTGCTGGTCGGCCTGGTGCGGCTCAGCCAGGGCGAGGCTGCGTTCAACGGCTGGCTGCAGTACCTGAAAACCCCGTGGATGCTGGTGTTCCACCTGATCGCGCTGGCGACTTTCGTCTACCACACCTGGAGCTGGTTCAAGATCATGCCCAAGACCATGCCGATCATGTTCGTCGGCGGCAAGCGCGTGCAGCCCGGGACGATCACCGGCGCCGGCCTCGCCGCCGCGGTGGTCGCGTGTCTGGCGGTGTTATTCATCGTGCGGGGGATGCAGCCATGAAACGTTCCAATGAACCGATTTTCTGGGCCCTGTTCGGCGCCGGCGGGATGCTGGCGGCACTGATCGGCCCGGCGCTGGTTTTCATTACCGGCATCGCCGTGCCGCACGGGTTGATTTTTGCGCCGGACACGATGAGCTACGCGAACATGCATGCGTTTGCGCAGAACTGGGTGGGCAAGATTTTTCTGTTCGCCGTGGTGGCGCTGTTTATGTGGCACGCCGCGCATCGCATCGCCATTCTTGCGCACGATCTTGGCGTGCACGCACACACCGCCACCAAGCTCGTATGCTACGGCCTGGCGCTGCTCGGCACGCTGGTCGCGGCCTATGCGCTGCTCGGTATTGCCTGAGGGCAGGGAAGCGATTCAGGCGAAGTTCCCGCCGGCGATGGTTGCCGGCGCTGACTCTGCTAGAGCCCCTAACATAATGAAACACGTGTGCGTTGCTGCCAAAATTGGCGCTGACGCGAAGGGTGGCGCAGAGCATATCGCGAATATGGTCAAGCCGGCCGACAAAGTCAGCGCCGGTTTTGGCTGCAACCCTTCGGGCTGGCACGAGTTTTGGCCCATGGCATTGTCGCTCCCCTTGCCAATATTCGCGATATTGGCTGCGGGTCGCTTCGCGCCCTGAGCCAAAATCGTGACAGCGCATCGCGCGTTTCATTATGTTAGGGGCTCTAAGGGCAGGGAAGCGGTTCAGGCGAAGTTCCCGCCGGCGATGGTTGCCGGCGCCTGACTCTGCGAAGGCAATCGGGTCCGCTCAGACCTTGATGATCACTTTCTGGTAAAGGCCGCCGAAATACGTCTGCTTGTGCAGTTGTTCCGGCCGGATATGCGCAGGCAGCCATTCGCTGATTTCGTGCTGCCACAGGTCGAGCGCGTAGGGCTCGAGCACGCGCAGGATCGGCCGGAACAGGTAGCGCAGCGGATGCAGCCATCCCGGCCGGTGGTAATCCACCAGCACCAGCTTTCCCCCCGGCTTGATTACCCGCAGCGCCTCGCTCAGGGTCTGTTTGCGCACCTCCGCCGGCTGCTCGTGCAGCAGGAAAAAGAGGATCGCCTGGTCGTAACTGGCATCCGGGAAACCGAGCAGGGTGGAATCGCGCTGATAAAGCGTGACCGGCGCGGAAGGCGGGAGCTTTTTCTTCAGGTTGTTCAACTGGATCGGCAGCACGTCGACGATATCGAGCATGCCGCCCGGCGCGATGCGGCTGGCGAGCCGCGCTGAAAAGTCGCCGTAGACGCAAGCGACCTGCAGCGTGCGTCCGCCAAGGCTGCTGCCCATGTCGTCGAGGGCGACGTCGCGCAACCGCGCAAAATTACCCCACAAAATCAGGTTGACGAGCCATTGGCGCTCGAAAACGTGCACTGCATTCGGATGGATGTAAGCCCACCAGTAGGTCTGCTGAAGGTAGGCGGGGATGGCCACCGGCCGCTGCAATCTCCCGCGCTCCGCATCCGTTCTGACGTTCATGTATTTGCCTTCTTTACGTTGCGCGGCGACCGGTCGCGCGGGTTTCATCCGGTACCCGGGTGAAGTACATTCTCGAAATCCACGACCATGTTACACGAGACCGAAGTCGCTTTCTAATCCGGCTGCGTGGCGGCGGCTTAGCCCACCCATGCGTGTTCCAGCACGTCGAGTCGGATATCCCGGGACGATTGCTGCCCGTTGCTTGCGACGGACAGCGTGATCAGCCGCACGCCCGGCGTGGCAAATGAGAGTTCGTGGTCGAACGTGCCGGGCACCGTCACGGTTTTTTCCACCAGCACCTTGTTGTTTTCGTCATGCAGAGTGCAGTGCGCGTCACCGCCGTTGTGATCCGTCGCGTCAAGCACGACCTGGATGCGGAAGTTCTCGCGCACGGTGCGGCGGTGAACTTGCGGATCGCGGTTGGGATTGAATTGCATGTTGTTTATTTTAATCATTTTAATCAACGGCTTATTCATGGATTGCCCCGGGCTGTGATAATATAAGCAGATGCTGATTCTAGACCGTAACCCCGGCGCAGGCCAGTTGCAGGAAGTTTTCCGGGAAGTCCACGGCGAGCTTGCCGCGCTCGAACAGAAAATCACCGCCGCCGCAGCGCTGCCGCTCGCGCCGACGCTCGATCACGCCACCATGCTGGTCAAGCGGCTGCTCGTCGCCTGTATCGCCGACGAGGGAAAAAAGCGGATTCCCGACGCGGCCGCCGAGGATATACTCGACGTCTTCAAGGTGCTGGTGAAGGGCGAGCCCACCTGGAACGCGATTCGCGACAACTGCCGGGAACTTGTGTACTACCGAAACTGTATTAATATGGGACGGCAGGACGCGTTGCCGGCGGTGGCGGAAAAGATGGCGGTGCGGACGGCGCGGCATATCTACCTTTATATGAAGACGCGCTGCATTCGCGAAGGTCGATTGCAAGACTGATTCGAGCCGCCAAGGCCGCCAAGAACGCCAAGATGAAACAGGGAATAAGCCAAGATGGATTCGGGTAGTTCTGACCTGGATGCAGGTAGTGAGTTTAGATGCAGTATTGAGGTCTGGTGTTATTTTCTGATTGAGTTTTCCTTGGCGTGCTTGGCGGCCTTGGCGGCTAAATATTGATTTTGAGGTGTAAATGAAGACAGCAGTAAACCGCATCCGCGGTGTTGAACACGATATCGTGCAGTTGCCCCAGGCCGGGCGATGTCGCGCCGTACTACGAGCCGCAGGGCAACGAGATCGCGATTTTCGAGGCGGCCTACAGAAAACGCCTGCCGGTGATGCTCAAGGGCCCGACCGGCTGCGGCAAGACGCGCTTTCTCGAATACATGGCGTTTCAGCTGAAGCGGCCGCTGGTGACCGTGTCGTGCCACGAGGACCTGACCAGCTCGGACCTGGTCGGCCGCTTCCTGCTCGAAGGCGCGGAAACCGTGTGGCAGGACGGTCCGCTGACGCGCGCGGTCAAGGTCGGCGCGATCTGCTATCTCGACGAGATCGTCGAGGCGCGCACCGACTCGACGGTGGTGATCCACTCGCTGACCGATCACCGGCGCCGGCTCACGATCGAGAAGAAAGGCCAGGAGATCGACGCGCACGAGGATTTCATGCTGGTGATTTCCTACAACCCCGGCTACCAGACGGTGCTGAAGGACCTCAAGCCTTCGACCAAGCAGCGCTTCATCGCGATCAATTTCGATTTTCCGCCGGAGGAAGTCGAGCGCAAGATCATCGTCAACGAAGTGCCGGGCATTTCGACCGAGATCGCGCACCAAGCTGGTCGCCGCCGGGCGCAAGGCGCGCCTGCTCAAGGACCATGGGCTGGAGGAAGCGACCTCGACGCGCGCGCTGGTGTATGCGGCCAACATGATGAATGCGGGACTCGACCCGGTCACGGCCTGCCAGGTGGCGATGGTCAATCCGCATCACCGACGACATCGAGCTTGCCGAAGCGCTGATGGAAATCGTCCAGGCGCATTTCGCCGTCTGAAGCAGTGACCGCGACGGACACACAGACCGCAATCCGCAACCTGCTGCACCAGCTCAAGGAAGCGAGTTTCGTCGCGCACCGCGAGGTCGAGCAGGTGCTGCCGGCGATCCAGCCGCACGGCGAGGAAGTGACGCTCGCCTGGATCGATGCCTGCCGCAAAATCTTCGAGTACGATCGCGAAGCCGGCAAGGCCTTCATCCGCGGCAGCCTCGAGGCGGAAAAGATCTCCGAGACCGTGCTGCCCTGGACCGACGCAGGCGCTCGCCTTCATGCGCTGGCGCGGTTCGTGGCGCGCGCTGGAAGGCTTCATGGCCAACCTGCCGCGCGCGTTCGGCTCGCTCGGCCACGCCGGCGAGCGGCGCTGGGCCGAGATCGGTTTCACCTGGTGCGCGCGGCAGATCGAAAGCGGCAACGCCTATTTCATGACGCCGGTGCTCGAGCTCTCGGGCCGCCAGGGCATCGCCGGCATCGAGCAGATCAACACGCCGGCCGAGGAGCTGTTCGAGTCGCGCAAGCTGCTGCTGGGCACGTATCTCGCGGGCGCGATCCGGGTGCGCAACCTGCTCGGCGCGCAGGCGATACTGGCGTGGGCGCTGCGCGGCGCCGACATCATGCAGTCCGGGCGCGCGCGCGGCGAAGCCTATTTCCGGCTCGAGTCCGAGGAAAGCCTGGCGCTGCTGCTCGAGCATCTGCCGGGATTCCGCCTCACCGACCGCAACCGGCTGCTGGCGATGCTGCTCGACATCTGGTTCGGCGAGAGCTTCGATCTCAAGGAATCGAACTGGTCGCCGGAGAAGGGCCGGCCGTTCGTCGAGTTCGACGGCAACAGCCTGTTCTATCCCGGCGGTGATGTCCAATCGCGACGAGGCGGTGCTCGCCGTGCTGCACGGGGCCGGCCACATGCGCTTCGGCACGTTCGACCGGCTGGCGATGAAGGAGCATGTTCGCGCGCGGCCAAGGTCGATTTTCCCGACTCCGGTCCGGTGTCGTGGGCGCCGGTTTTCATGCGCTACGGCGACGATGCGCTGCGGTTCCAGCTGATTTTCGATCTGTGCGAGGACCTGCGCGTCGATTTCCGGATCCAGCAACTGGTGCCGAATTATCTGCCGCGCCTGCTCGCGACGGCGCGCGCCAGCGCTGCACGGCATCCGGCGAGCGGCGCCTTATTTCGACCTCGCCATCGCGAGCGTCGAGGAAGCGCTGGCCGCGACCCATCCCAACGCCTCCCGCAGCCGGCGTTTCGGGCCGCTGCTCGATCCGGCGGCGACGATCGCCGATGCGTTTCGCGTCGCCAAGGCGATCTACAGCAACGACGAACTGCCGCGCGTCGCCGATCTCGATGCGTTTCAGGCGGCTTATCTGCCGGGGCGCGGCCCCAATGCGACGCGGCTCGCGCACCCGCAGGAGCCCCGCGATCAGCAGCAGCAGACCCAGGCGCAGGGCGAACAGCAGGACGAGTCGCAGCAGCAGGGCGAGCAGGAGGACCAGACGCCGCAGAACGCGGAAGCCGGCGATCAGCAGGACGGCGGCGAGCAGCAGCAGGCCCAGGCTCAGGCCGACAGCAGCGGCTCGGCGACGCAATCGTCGAACCGTTCCGAGCAGCAGCGCGGCGGCGCGGGCAGCGACAAGGGCGTGCCCTATCCGGAATGGGATTACCGCGAGGCGCGTTACAAGCGCAACTGGAGCTGGGTGCAGGAGAAGAAGCTCGCCGAATCCAACATGGCGGAAACCAACCGCCTGATGAAGCAATACGCCGATGCGCTGAAGCGGCTGAAAAAAGCCATCCAGTCGCAGAAGCCGACGCGGCTTGCGCCGCTGTTGCGGCAGTTCGACGGTGACGACATGGACATCAACGCCGTGGTGAGCTACGTCGTGGAGAAGAAGGCCGGACGCTCGCCCAAGCCCGCCATTTACCGGCGGCGCGAAATGCGCCAGCGCGAGGTCGCGGTGACGCTGCTCGCCGACATGTCGACTTCGATCATGCAGCACCTGCCCGAAGGCGGCGGGCGGCTGGTGGACCGCGTGCGCGCCGGCGTGCTGCTGTTCGCGGAAAGCATGGAAGAGGTCGGCGACAGCTACTCGATCGCCGGCTTCTGCTCCAAGTACCGCGACAACGTCAGCTACTACACGATCAAGGACTTCGACGAGCCGCTGTCCGACGAACATCCGCAGCCAGATCGGCGGCATGTCGGGCCGGCTCGCCACGCGCATGGGCGCGGCGATCCGCCACGCCACGCACTGTTTCGAAGGCATCGAGAGCCGGCGCCGCCTGCTGCTGATCCTCTCCGACGGCCGCCCCGAGGACTACGACGACGGCGGCGACCGGCGCTACCTGCACGAGGACACGCGCATGGCGGTGAAGGAGGCGGTCGCCAAGGGCGTGCATCCGTTCTGCATCACCGTCGACACCATGGCCAACCAGTACCTGCCGCAGATATTCGGCAAGGGTTACTACATGGTGCTCGATCACATCAACAGTCTGCCCAAAAAGCTGCCGGAGATTTATCTGCGCCTGCGGCGGTGAAGGTCAAAAGCATTAACGCAAAGGGCGCGAAGGTTCGCAAAGGAATCGCGAAGGAATAATAAAGTAAAAGCACGGACACGAGGACACAGAGGACACGAAGGAATACAAATCATTCCAACAAAGATTTTATTCCGGGCATCAAGATATCAGGCCTCTAATCCTTTTCATATCTCTTTACTTTGTGTTCCTTTGCGATCCTTCGCGTCCTTTGCGTTCATGCTTTTGACTTTCCTTCCCCGCGCGTTCGCGCATAGCAAGCCGGCGGCGTGCGCAAGGCGACGCTGATCAACGCGGTCACGCGGCGGCAGCGGCCGTACCGCAACAACCACCCGCTGGCGATTCCGCGCACGGCGCTGGCCATCGACCTGATCCGCGCCTATGGCGCGCTGAACGAGGAAGAGATGCTGCCGGGCCGCGTGGCGGAAGTCGAAGAGCTCGCGTGGTTCCATACGCAGGATTACATCGCAGCGCTGCGCGCGGCAGAGGAAAACGGCAGGCTGCAGAGCGAAGACCGCGAGCGCTATCAGCTGGGCACGGCGGAAAATCCGTATTTCGACCATCTGTTCACGATCCCGGCGCGCGCGACCGGCGGCAGCATCCAGGCCGCGGAAGAGGTGATCGCGGGGCGCGTCGCGTTCAATCCCGCCGGCGGCATGCATCATGCGCGCGCCGGCTCGGCGCAGGGCTTTTGCTACTTCAACGATCCAGTGCTGGGGATCCTGCGTTTGAGGCAGACGGGCTGGCGCGTGCTGTATGTGGACGTCGATGCGCACCACGGCGATGGCGTCGAGGAAGCGTTCATCGGCGATCCCGAAGTGCTGACGCTGTCGCTGCACATGGATACGGCCTATGCCTATCCGTTTCGCGGCGGCGGGCTCGCCGACTGTGGCAGTGCAGCGGGAGGGCATTCCACGATCAATGTTCCGCTGCCGCAGGGCACGCACGACGCCGAATACCGGATGCTGTTCGACGCGGTGTGGGAACCGGTGTTGAAAAAATTCCGGCCCGATGCGGTGGTGCTGCAGGCGGGCACCGACATGCTGGCCGCCGATCCGCTCGGCAAGCTGGACATTTCAACCGAGTGTTTTCTCGATATCGCGGGAAAAATCATCGATACCTCGCCGCGCCATGCCGACGGCACGCCGCGATTGCTCGTGACAGGCGGCGGCGGTTACCATCCGCTGCTGCTCGCGCGGGCGTGGACGGGATTGTGGGCGCTGTTGTCGGGGCGGGAGTCTGCCCGAAGCCATTCCCGCCGCGGGCGCCGAGGTTCTGCGCAGCGCGGGCTGGCTCCTCGACGAAGACGAACCCTATTTTCCAATCTGTTTGCTTCGCGTTTCGATCATCCCGAGCAGAAGAAAATAAGTGAACAAATACAACGGCTTGCAGAAGACATCCGCCGTCACCCTTATTTCAGAACATGAAGAACGCTGCACTGTTGACCGGCCATGCGACGCGCGCCGGCACCGAAGACTACGCCAGGAGATTCGGCGCCGATCTCGCTGACGGCCACTACAGCGATTTCCTCAATCTGCATCTGAAGCTGAGTTCGCTCGGGCTCGGCACGTTCCCCGGCGCGGCGAACGACGAGGTCGACGAGCGTTACGCGCAGATCGTGCAGCGCGCGCTCGCCTCGGGCATCAACGTGATCGACACCGCGGCGCACTATCGCTATGGCCGCTCGGTGCGCGCGGTCGGAGAGGGGTTGCGCCGCGCGTTTGCCGCCGGTGTCGGGCGCGAACAGGTGTTCGTGATTTCCAAAGGCGGTTTCCTGTGTTTTGCCGGCGGCATGCCTGCCCGATCTCGACGCGTGGTTCGAGGCGCACATCGCGCGCAAGGGGCTCGGCCGGCGCGACGATCTCACCGACGTGCACCTGCTTTCCCCGGGCTACATCGCGCAGCAGATCGAGGACTCGCGCGCGGCGCTCGGCCTCGAAACGCTCGATGCCTTCCTCGTCGACCAGCCCGAGGTGCACATCCCGCGCATCGGCAAGGAACAGTTGAACCGCAAGCTGCAAAGCGTGTTCGCCGTGCTCGAGCAGGCCGTGAAGGAAAACAAGATCCGCTGCTACGGCATTTCCACGTTCAACGGGTTTCGCGTCGAGACCGACCATGCGCTGTTCCAGTCGCTGCCTTCCCTGCTGGGGCTGGCGGAGAACGCGGCGCGGCTCGTGCACCAGGATGTGCTCGCTAAGCACAGCTTCAGGCTGGTGCAGCTGCCGTTCAACCTGGCGATGCCGGAAGGCTACACGCGTTTCAGCCAGGCTACCGGCCACGGCAACGTCGCCTCGACGATCCAGGCCGCGTTTCAGCTCAAGGTCTATGTGATGGCAAGCCACGCGCTCGCCAAAGGCCGGCTCGCCGCGTCAGGCGAAGACTTGCTGCGCGATGCGCTGCCGCAATTCGACAATGCTGCGCAGCGCGCGTTGCAGTTCAGCCGTTCGACGCCCGGAGTCGGTACTGCGCTCGCCGGCATCAGCACACCGGCGCATCTCGACGATCTGCTGGCCGTGGCGCGCATTGCGCCGATGGCGCAGGCGGATTACCTGAAACTGTATCAGCGGGCGGAATAATCCATGCGATCAATTCCGCGACCCGCGCCGCGAACCTTTATTTTTCCGGTCCGGCGTAGACGCCCGCACTGTCCGGGAACATCGCCTTCACGATCTTGAAGCGCGAAATGTCGACCGTCGCGTCACGGTGCAGGAACAGCGATGCATCGCGCAGCAGCTTCTCGATGCCGAATTCGAGCATGATGCCGTTGCCGCCATGCAGTTCCACTGCGTGCTGGCATACCTTGAAAATCTCTTCCGATGCATACATCTTGACCATCACACACAGCGCTTCGGCATCCGGTGCGCCGGCGTCGACCGCGCGTATGGCTTCATTCATCAGCGCGCGCACCGCGGCGAGCTTGGTCGCCATCTCGGCGAGCCGCAGCGCCACCGCCTGATGCTTGATCAGGATGCGCCCGCCCTGCACGTAGTTCTGCACGTAATCGGCGGTACGCTCGAACGCCGCCATGCCGACGCCCAGGTTTTTCGCCGCGACGATGATCTTGCCGGGGCGAAAGTAAACGCCCGCGCGCGTGAGCGCGATGTTTTCCACCAGGCAGTGGTCTTTCGGTACCGCGCAGTCCTCCAGCACAATCTCGCCGTTGTTCATGAAGCGCCCGCCCAATGTCTCGTTGCAGCGCGCGACCGACAACCCGGGGTGTCGCGCGGCACCAGGAAGCTCGAAGTGCCCTTGGTCATGCCCGCGCCGGGCTTGGTCGTCGCGTAAATGACGTAGAGTTTGGCATCGTAGGCGTTGGTAATGAACTGCTTGCGGCCGTTGAGCACCCACTTGTCGCCTTTCAACTCGGCCTTGGTGTGCATCATCGCTTCAGGCACGTCGTAGGGCAGCCAGCGGTCGGAGGCGCCGCGCGGCTCGGTCAGGCAGTGCGCGAGCAGGAAGGTGGGGTCCTCGACGATACGCGGGAACCATTTTTCCTGCAGGTGGCGCGGCGCGATGTTCTGCAGCAGCTTCGAGATCTTCCAGATCTGCGTCAGCTTGTCGCCGAGGCCCGAGTCGCCGCGCGAGATTTCCTCCGCCACCATCGCGAAGGTCTGCACCTCGGTCTTGGGATCGACCGGCGTGCCGCCGAACTCCTCGGGAATTCCCAGCGTGCGGACGCCGATCTTCTGGGCCTCCTCGAGCAGCTCGCGTGACGGGCGGTTCTCCGGGACCATGTCCCATTCTTTTGCCCAGTTCTTGCGGATGAAGGGAGTGACGAAGTCGTCGACGAAACCGCGTATGGTGTCCCGCATCATGCGCTGTTCTTCGGACAGTCCGCGGTCGATCATGTTCATGTTGCGCTACTCCTCAAGTCGCCTGCGTTGCGAGCGGTTTACTCCGGCCTGATGCCGGCAATCTTGACGAGCTTGCCAATGCGATCGTAGTCCGAGCGGACGAATTTGCCGAATTCCTCGGGACTTGCGCTCCCCAGCGGCACCAGGCCCTGGTTCGCAAATTGCTGCCTCACGCTGGGCTCGGCCAGCGCTTTCTGGATCGTTGCGTGCAGCCGTTTGATGATGGGGCGCGGCGTGCCCTTCGGCACAAAGATACCGTTCCAGCTCGTGTATTCGTAGCCGGGCACCCCCGCCTCATCTATGGTCGGCAGGTCCGGCAGCAACGGCGAACGCTTCTTCGACGACAGCGCCAGCGCCCGCATGCGCCCCGCCTTGATGTGCCCGACGAGCGCGGCTGCCGGAGCGATGCACCACTGCGCTTCGCCCGCGACTACGGCGGCCGCCATGGGACCGCCCCCCTTGTAGGGCACGTGCACGGTGTCGATGCCGGCCATGCTGGTAAACATCACGCCCGCAAGGTGGCTGGATGAGCCGACGCCCGCCGAGGACATATTGAGTTTGCCCGGCTGCGCTTTGGCGAGCGCGACCAGCTCCTTGACGCTCTTCGCCGGCACGCTGGGGTGGACCGCCATCACGCCATCCGCGTTGACGATCATCGACACCGGATCGAAATCCCTCAACGTGTCGAAAGCCAGCTTCTTGTAGGTGAACGAAGAAATGATCATCGAGCTCGATGCGCCCGCCACGAGCGTGTAGCCGTCGGGCGTGGCCCTGGCGCCGATCTCCAGGCCGATGGTGCCGCCGGCGCCGCCGCGATTGTCGACCACCAGCTGCTGCTCGAGCAGCTCCGACATTCTGTTGGTGACGATGCGCGTGATCGTGTCCAGCGAAGACCCGGCTGATTGCGCTGCGATCACTCGAATCGGTCTGACGGGATAAGTCTGGGAGAATGCTTGCCCTGCGATACACATCAGCGCCAGCAGGACAGGACCAAAGCTATTGCGCGTCATCATGGCCGAACCTCCTCTAAAGGGATGCGGGCAGCCCATTGTGTCACTGTTGGATCTTGACAGGAAGCGGCCAGGGAAGCGGCGAAAAATCGGGCCGGTCATCTTCACAGGCGCGGGGATAGGTGATAGTTTGTCATGCGGACGGCGCCCGAAAATGATCCGCTATGTGACGGGGGACCAGAGTCTTTGTGCACCGCTGCTTGTGCTCTGCAACATGCTGTCAAATGGGAGAAACCATGGCGAAAATCGTGAACATGCTCGACGTTCCGCGGCTCTATTCGCAGAAGGACGACCGCTTTCGCTACGAGGCGGTCAAGGAGAATGTGCTGGGGCTCAAGAACATCTGCGGCGAGGTCGTCGTTTATCCGCCCGGCGCGGCGGGCGCCAGCCACCATCACATCGGGACCGAACACCTGTTCTACATCACCGAAGGCCGGGGAACGATGTACATCGACGACCAGGCGCATGAAGTGAAGGCCGGGGACTTTGTCGCTGTTTTCGAGAAGGAGCGGCACTGGTTCAAGAACGATACGCCGGAAACATTTGCATTCCTGGAGCTGTTCGCGCCCGTCAACTACAAGACCATCTGGGACAATCCGGACCTCAAGTGAAGCTGGAAGCCCGACCGCCCGTGAGGCGGTGAGAAAAAATCAAGGCGAATGAATTCATCTGTGGTTGATTTTGTTGCGGGAACCTAAATTACAACGGCGGGCAGCAACGATTTCGTGCAGGCGGTTTGCGCATGGTTCAGGAAAACCGGGCTCTGAAAATCCGTTTCATGTCCCGGTGCTTTGCGCAAATCCGGAATGTCGTAGAAAATGCAGGCACGGCAACAGTCATACAAGGAGGATGTCCGCATGGCCCATACGATTGAACAGTTTTCCGCTGCATGTCATGACGCCCTGAAGGCCGAGCCCGGCCCGGCCGGCCGCAGGAAGGTCTGCGCCTTGCTGCAGGAGGTGCTCAAGGACAAGCAGTTCGTCGACACCCATCTCACCGATCAGACGCCGGAGCGCAAGATCCTGTACGAGGATTCCGAGCTCGGCTTCTGCATCCTCGCGCACCATTACCTGGGCGCCAAGGAAAGTCCGCCGCATGACCATGGGCCGTCCTGGGCGATCTACGGCCAGGCCCGCGGCGAGACCGAAATGAGCGACTACCAGTTGCTCGAACCGGCCAGCGCGGAGAAGCCGGGCAAGGTGCGGCGGCTCAGGACTTACAAGCTCACGCCCGGCGTGGCCCACGTCTACAACGAGGGCGATCTGCATTCGCCCAAGCGCGTGAGTTCGACGGATCTGATCCGCATCGAGGGCGTCAACATGGAGAAGGTCAAGCGCATGAAATTCGTGGCGGTTTAGGCCCTAGCCCCCAGCCTAGCCCTGGGTCATAGCCCCCAGCCCCTGAAGTTCAGTGGTGCGCGTCCGCGGGGATGGCCGGCAACCCGCTCCGCACGTTGTGCAGGTGGCGCTGGCGCACCAGCGCCATGGCCACCGCCACAAACAGTCCGAACAGCAAGATCACGGTGTGGATCGAGAAGTCGAACTTGATGAGCAGGGCGTAAATGCCCAGCATCGCCAGAATGCTCAGGTTCTCGTTGAAGTTCTGCACTGCGATCGAGTGGCCGGCGCCCATCAGGATGTGGCCGCGGTGCTGCAGCAGCGCGTTCATCGGCACCACGAAGAATCCCGCCAGTCCACCGATCAGCAGCATCAGCGGAATCGCGATGACCACGCTGGTCACGAAGTTCATCACGATCACGATCGCGCCCATGCCGATGCCCACGGAAACCACGCTGACCGCGCGATTCAGCGGGATGGTCCTGGCGGCGGTCACCGCACCGGCTGCGATGCCGACTGCGACGATGCCCTGCAGCACGGTGGCCTGCGACAGCGTGTAGCCGAGGGCCCGCTCGGCCCACTTGAGCACGATGAACTGCAGCGTCGCGCCGGCGCCCCAGAACAGGGTCGTGGTGGCGAGCGAGATCTGTCCCAGCTTGTCGGTCCACAGCAGTTTCACGCAATGCGCAAATTCGTGGATGAGGAAGAACGGATTCTTGCTCGGCTGGCGGTGATCGACGCCGGTATCGGGGATGTAAAGATTGAAGATCGCGGCGATCGCGTAGAAAACGACGATGATCATGATCGCCATCTCGGCCGGGGTATCGATGCCGGTGTCGATGTGGGGAAGGTCGATCGCGAGCAGGCGGGCGGACACGGCGTCGCTGACGAGCACGCCGCCCAGCAGCGTGCCGAGAATGATCGAGGCCACCGTCAGGCCCTCGATCCAGCCGTTGGCAACGACCAGTTTCTGGTGCGGCAGATATTCGGTGAGGATGCCGTATTTTGCGGGCGAGTAGGCCGCGGCGCCGAAACCGACGACCGCATAGGCCAGCAGCACGGCGCTGTACTGCGGCATGCCGGTGAGGTCTATCACGTCGTAGAAAAACATCATCATGCAGCCGACGATCTTGATGGTGTTGGTGATGAACATCACGCGGCCCTTGGGCATCGAATCCGCGAAAGCGCCGACAAATGCCGCAAACAGCACGTACGAGACGGTGAAGAAGAACTTGAGCAGCGGCGTCATCCATTCCGGCGTGTGCATCTGCATGAGCAGCGCGATGGCGGCCACCAGCAGCGCATTGTCGGCGAGCGACGAGAAAAACTGCGCCGCCATGATGATGTAAAAGCCGAAGGGCATGGAGGGAACGGAGCGGCCGGCAGGCCTGATAATTATAGTTATCGGTTAAACGTTAAACCGCTGTTTTATACCACAATTCGTTGAATTTTGTCGGCTTTATTTGCCGTTGCGGTGGCGGGTTGCGGCCAGTTCGCGCAGCAATTTTTCCTGCTCGGCAAAAGAGGGGACGCGGGATGGCCGGCCGAGGGCTGGCGCGGCTTGCGGCTCGCCGCCGGCGTGCTCCTGATCCTTGATTTGCAGGTATTCGTCGAGCGCGTCGTCGCTGTAATGACCTTTGAACCCCGGCGGCGCGCCCTCGGTCTGATTAATATAGATTTGCATTCGCAGTTGCTTGTTGAGGCGCGCCAGCCGGTCCTCGATGCGGAAAAGGTCATGGAGCGCGGCCGCCGCCATAATGGCGAAGAACAGGCCGCTGACCGCGGGCTGATGCAACAGCCAGGCCGCAATGCAGAACAGGCTTCCCGCACGATAGAGCCATGCGCCGCGCCGGTCCAGAAGATAGCCGCGGTGCATTCCCAATGGAAACAACGCAAGTAGCGCATAAGCCGTGACGCGCTTCCTCAGCAGCGCCGCCAGCCGCAGATTGGCGCTTTGCAGCCCGCCGCCTTCGAGATCGAGTTTTGTCCAGGCCTTGCCCATGTGCGCTCACTACTATTGACTGGGGAAATGTGGTTGAATACTAACTCATTTTTACCTTACGAGCGTGGGGCGGGAGACGTGAAGCGGGAGGGGGAGGCCGGCGCAAGGCTGATGGCCGGATCGTTGATTTTCGCTCTCTGCACTTCACGCCTCTCCCCTCACTGAAATCATGGCTGACAGACGTTTGCAGGTGTTTTATACCGTGGCCCGGCAGCTGAGCTTCACCAAGGCGGCCGAGCAGCTGTTCATGACCCAGCCGGCGGTGACGTTCCAGGTCAAGCAGCTTGAAGAGCATTTCAATGCGCGGCTGTTCGAGCGCAGCCACGGCAAGATCGCGCTGACTCCCACCGGCAGGCTGGTGATGGAGTACGCCGGAAAAATACTGGGGTTGTCGGACGAAATGGAAACGCGCGTCGGCGAGGTGACCGGTACCATGAGCGGGCCGCTGTTGCTCGGCGCGAGCACCACCATTGCCGAATTCATGCTGCCGCAGATCCTGGGCGAATTCAAGGCGCGCCATCCGCAGGTCCAGGCGCGCATGACGGTTGCCAATTCGGAGACCATCGAGAACCGCGTCGCCGATTATTCGATCGACCTCGGCCTGATCGAATCGCCTTCGCATCTGCCGGCCCTGCATACCGAGGTATGCTGCGATGACGAACTGGTGATGATCTGCGCCCCGGGGCACAAGCTGGCAAAAAGCAGCAGCGTCACGCCGCAGCAGGTCATCCTCGAGCCCTATGTGAGCCGTGAATCGGGTTCGGGCACGCGTGAATTCGCCGACAACTATCTGCGGCGGTGCAAGGTGTCGCCGGAGGATCTGAACATCGTGATGGAGCTCGGCAGCCCGGAAGCGATCAAGGGCGTGGTCGAGACCGGGATCGGGGTGTCCATCGTTTCGCACGCGACGATCGTCAAGGAACTCAAGCTCGGGGTGCTGGTCGCAGTGCCCCTCAGACCGCGGCTGATCCGCACGTTGTCCCTGGTCTATCCCAAGGAGAAATTCCGCTCCAAGCTGCTCGGCACGTTCGTCGAATTCGCCACGGCCAAGATGAAGCAGATGGCCGATGCGGCATGAAGCAGTTTCTGGTGGTGCAGCACACCTATGCGGAGTTTCTCGGCGGCATCGAGAAGCAGCTCGAGAACCGCGGCATCGGTTTCATCTATTTCCGCCCCTTTACCGGCCAGTCGCTGCCTGCGAGCGCGCTGCAGTTTGACGCGCTGTGGCTGCTCGGCGGCGCTTACCCCCCGACCGACCGCGAGCACTGCCCATGGCTCGACGACGAGCTGAAGCTGATCGCCGCATTCCGGCGCGCCAAACGGCCGGTGGTGGGCTTCGGGGCCGGCGGGCTGCTGCTGGCCCAGGCGGCTGGCGGCATCGCGCATGCCGAGCCGGCGCAGCGCGCCTACTGGACCACGGCGCGCAAGACCGCCGCCGGCCGCGATGATCCCGTCGCCACCGCGGTCGATGGCCGCAAAGTGCTGGTGATGACGAGCGGCCGCGTCGACCTGCCGCCGGAGATCAAGCCCATCCTGACGGATGAAAGCGGCGAATGGATCGCGATGCGCGGTGACCTGGAGTACGGCCTGCTGTTCCGTCCGGAACTCAAGCCCGGCATGCTGGAAGACATGATCATGGAAGAAAACCGGCCGCTGCCTGAGAATATCAGTGAGCTGCTCGATGAGGCGCGCGTGCAGTGGAACGAGTCGCAGCGCACCACCGACCGCGTTCTTGCGGCATTGGTAACGGCGCTCGATCTGATGCGCGAGCGGCGCAAGATGCCGGTGTTCAAGTTGAATCCAGTCGGGGGCGAGGGGTGAGGCCCTAAAGGATACGCTTCGCTTAATGAGGGATGAGGCCCTAAGGATACATTTCATATAATGAGGGATGAGGAGGAAAAGCTGCTCGCGCTGTTCGAGAAACTGGACAGTGAAAAGCGGCAGACGCTGATCGACTTTGCCGGATTTCTGGCGAGCCGCGCGACACCGGAAGGGAACAGCGTGCCGGCTCAGGCGCTGCCCATGGCGCGCCCGGAAACCGAGTCCGTGGTAATGGCGATCAAGCGCCTGATCCAGACCTATCCCATGCTTGACCGCCGCAAGCTGTTTGGCGATACCTCCAAATTTGTGGCGCAGCACGCGCTCGAGGGCCGGCCCGCGGGAGAAGTGATCGACGAGCTTGAAATCGTGTTTGCGCGCCATTATGAAAGGATGAAGGCGGACCGATGAAGGCGGAAGATGCAGAAAGGAAATTCTGTGACGCGGGAGTATCTCGTCTTCATCCCTCCGCCCTCATCCCTCATCCCTAACTTTAGACCATGCCCCGTCCCATTTCCGCCACCATCAGCCTGGGCGCATTGCGCCACAATCTTGCCGTGGCGCGCCGGCATGCGCCGCGCTCGCGCGTGCTGGCGGTGATCAAGGCCGATGCCTACGGCCATGGGGCGCTGCGCGCGGCGCGGGCACTGGTCGATGCCGACGGCTTCGCGCTGCTCGAACTGGACATCGCGATCAAGTTGCGCGAAGCCGGCTACCGGCAGCGTATCGTGCTGCTCGAAGGTTTTTTCGAGGCACGCGACCTGCCGCTGCTTGCCGAACACAGCCTGGGCATCGCGGTCCATAGCGCCGAACAGTTGCGCATGCTCAAGATGCTGCCGCCGGACAGCGGTCTCGACATATTGCTCAAGATCAACACCGGCATGAACCGCCTTGGTTTCTCGCCCGCTGAATTTCCGGCTGCGCTCGCCGCGCTTCAATCCAGCCCGGCGGTCGGGCAGATCACGCTCATGACCCATTTCGCCAATGCCGACGATGCGCGCGGCGTGGCGTGGCAGATGGCGGAACTCGAACGGCTTACCGCGGATCTTTCGCTGCCGCGCAGCCTCGCCAACTCGGCGGCCATCCTCCGCTATCCCGAGACGCACGGCGACTGGGTGCGCCCCGGCATCATGCTCTACGGCTCCTCGCCGTTCGCGGACAAGACCGCGGTCGAGTGCGGACTGAAGCCCGTCATGACGCTGGCGAGCGAGATCATCGCCATCCGGCAACTCGGGCGTGGCGACACCGTGGGCTACGGCGGGATGTTCACCGCCGGGCGCGACATGCGCATCGGCGTGGTCGCCTGCGGCTATGCCGACGGTTATCCGCGTCACGCACCGAACGGCACGCCGGTCATGGTCGAGGGCCGGCCCACCACAACCGTCGGCCGCGTGTCGATGGACATGCTGTGCGTGGACCTCGATGCCGTGCCGCAGGCGCATGTCGGCTCGCGCGTCGTGCTGTGGGGCGAGGGTAATCCGGTGGAGAGTGTCGCGCACGCGGCGGGCACGGTCGGATACGAATTGTTATGCGCGCTGGCGCCGCGCGTGCCGGTGGTTGAAAGCGAATAGCATAGAAAAAAACCCGATAGACAGGATTAACAGGATTTACAGGACTATGAATGCGCAACGAAATGAATCCTGCAGGCTGGATTTTTCTTTCGGTGCTTCCGAGGCCGGGAAAGGGCCAAAACAGGAAAATACAGTTGGTTTGCCATGTCCCTGAAGGTTTTGAATCTTGTTAATCCTGAAAAATCCTGTTAATCCTGTCCATTCCTGATTTTTAAATCCGCACTCCGGCGATGGCAAAAGCAAAATCCGTTTATTCCTGCACCGAATGCGGCGGCCAGGTCCTGAAGTGGCAGGGCCAGTGCCCGCATTGCCAGCAATGGAACACGCTGGTCGAGACCGTCGCCGAAGCCGCGCCGACGAGCAACCGCTTCAGCCTGATCGCGGAGACCGCCAAGCTGCAGCGCCTGTCGGAAGTCGAAGCGCGCGAAGAGGACCGCTTCTCGAGCGGCGTTGCCGAATTCGACCGCGTGCTGGGCGGCGGTCTGGTCGGCGGCGCGGTGGTATTGATCGGCGGCGATCCGGGCATCGGCAAGTCGACGCTGCTCCTGCAGGCGCTGGCCGAAATCGGCGCCCACCGCCGCGTGCTCTACGTGAGCGGCGAGGAGTCGCCGCAGCAGATCGCGCTGCGCGCGAAGCGTCTTGGTCTCGACGCGCGCAACCTGCAGGTGCTGGCCGAGATCAATCTCGAAAAAATCCAGTCGGTCATCACCGGCGACAAGCCGGAAGTCGCGGTGATCGATTCGATCCAGACGCTGTATTCGGGCGCGCTGCAGTCGGCGCCCGGCTCGGTGGCGCAGGTGCGCGAGTGCGCGGCGCAGCTGACGCGCCTCGCAAAAGCCAGCGGGACCACCATCGTTTTCGTCGGCCACGTCACCAAGGAAGGCGCGCTCGCCGGGCCGCGCGTGCTCGAGCACATGGTCGACACCGTGCTCTATTTCGAGGGCGACACGCATTCGAGCTTCCGCCTGATCCGCGCGTTCAAGAACCGCTACGGCGCGGTCAACGAACTCGGCGTGTTCGCGATGACCGACAAGGGCCTGAAGGGCGTATCCAACCCCTCGGCGCTGTTTCTGTCGCAGCATGGCAGCGAAGTCGCCGGCTCGTGCGTGATGGTGACGCAGGAAGGCACGCGTCCGATGCTCGTCGAAATCCAGGCGCTGGTCGATGAAGCGCACGCGCCCAATCCGCGCCGGCTTTCGGTCGGCCTCGAGCAGAACCGGCTCGCGCTGCTGCTCGCGGTGCTGCACCGCCACGCCGGCATCGCCTGCTTCGACCAGGACGTGTTCGTGAACGCGGTGGGCGGCGTGAGGATCACCGAACCGGCCGCCGACCTCGCGGTGCTGATGGCCATCGTGTCCTCGCTGCGCAACCGGCCGCTGCCGGCCAAACTGGTGGTGTTCGGCGAAATCGGTCTTGCCGGCGAAATCCGTCCGGTGCAGCGCGGCCAGGAGCGGCTCAAGGAAGCCGCCAAGCTCGGCTTCACCCAGGCGCTGATCCCGAAAGCCAACAAGCCGAGACAGGCGATCGCCGGCCTGGAGGTCTTTGCGGTGGAGCGCGTCGAGCAGGCGGTGGCGCGGCTGCGCGATGCGTTTGCCGTGTAAGAATTAAGTAAAATATTGATGTAAAACAACGGGTTGAAAACGAACCCGGGAATCTGTAGAGTTTTTGCGCGCAAGCCGGTACCGTGCAATCAACCGGTCGGCGTTACCGGTTCCGGAGGAGCAGATCAAGCATGGCCCGCGTCAATCCGTACAACATCGATCTCGACAAAAACGCGGCCAACTACACGCCGCTCTCGCCACTGTCCCTGCTGGCTCGCACCGCCTACGTCTATCCACAGCGCCCGGCGGTGATCGATGGCGACTGGCAACTCACCTGGTCGGAAGTTTACCGGCGCTGCCGGCGCCTCGCCTCGGCGCTCAGGCAGCGCGGCATCGGCGCAGGTGACACCGTGGCGACCATGTTGCCCAACGTGCCGGCAATGTACGAGGCGCACTTCGGCGTGCCGATGTCGGGCGCGGTGCTGAATACCCTCAACACCCGTCTCGATGCCGATGCGATCGCGTTCATGCTCGGTCATGCCGAAGCCAAAGTGCTGCTGACCGACCGCGAATTCTCGGCGACGGTCAAAAAAGCGCTGGCGCAGCTCAAACAAAGGCCGCTGGTCATCGACGTCGACGATCCCGCGCACGACGGCGGCGAACTGCTGGGCGACACCGAATACGAGAAATTCATCGCGCAGGGCGATCCGGATTTCGAGTGGTTTCTGCCGGCGGACGAGTGGGACGCGATATCGCTCAACTACACTTCGGGCACCACCGGCAATCCCAAGGGCGTGGTCTACCACCATCGCGGCGCCTATCTCAACGCCATCAGCAACATCGTCAGCTGGGGCATGCCGCAGCACCCGGTCTACCTGTGGACGCTGCCGATGTTTCATTGCAACGGCTGGTGTTTTCCGTGGAGCATCGCCGCCGCGGCCGGCACCAACATCTGTCTGCGGCGCGTGGATGCCAGGATGATTTTCGACCTGATCCGCGAGCATCGCGTCACGCACTACTGCGGCGCGCCCATCGTGCACAACCTGCTGCTCAACGCGCCCGCCGCATGGAAACAGGGCATCGATCACGGCGTGTCGTGCCTGGTCGCGGGCGCGGCGCCGCCGCTGGCGCTGATCGAAGGCATGGAGAAGATGGGCTTCAACATCACCCACGTTTACGGGCTCACCGAAACCTACGGCCCCGCGGCGGTGTGCGCGAAGCACGAGTCATGGAACGACCTGCCGCTGGAGAAGCGCGCGGAACTGAACGGCCGCCAGGGCGTGTGGTACCACCTGCAGCAGGGCATGACGGTGATGGACCCGGCGACGATGGCGCCGGTGCCATGGGACGGCGAGACCATGGGCGAGATCATGTTCCGCGGCAATATCACCATGAAGGGTTATCTCAAGAACCTGCCGGCGACGCAGGAAGCCTTCGCCGGCGGCTGGTTCCACAGCGGCGACCTTGCCGTGATGCAGCCGGACGGCTACGTCAAGATCAAGGACCGCTCCAAGGACGTCATCATCTCCGGCGGCGAAAACATTTCCTCGCTCGAGGTCGAGGACGTGCTCTATCGCCATCCGGCGGTGATGATGGCCGCGGTGGTGGCGAGGCCCGATCCGCGGTGGGGCGAGGTGCCGTGCGCTTTCGTCGAACTCCGGGAAGGGGCGCAGGCGACGGAGCGCGAGATCATCGAGCATTGCCGCGCGCATCTCGCGCATTTCAAGGCGCCGAAGCAGGTGGTGTTCGGGGCGCTGCCCAAGACGTCGACCGGCAAAATCCAGAAATTCATCCTGCGCCAGCAGGCGAAATCGGCGTCGGCGATCGAGTAGGTTCAAAACAAATACATAGCCACAGAGAACACAGAGAACGAGAACACGAGAAAAAACAGAAAACGATTGAACCGCCAAGACGCCAAGACGCCAAGACGCCAAGAAGAACAAAAGCGGAGACACGAAGGACCACAGAGGACACGAAGGAAAACAAAAAATGATTAACTACCGGGATGCTTTTGAATAAGGGGCAACGAATTCCGATTCACGATTGACGATTTCCCATTCACGGCTTTTCGAACCGCCAAGGCCGCCAAGCACGCCAAGAAGAACAAAAGATGACGGAGAGCGGGAGAACGGGGGAGTGTCGACGCAGTAAATTACCTTCAAGGCGAGTTATGGCAGTTACGAAACCGCCTTTCATCTCTCCTTGGCGCTGCTTGGCGCACCTGTCGAGCGGGTATAGAAAAGAAGCCTTGGCGGTTCAATTTTGATCATTTGAATTTCTTGGCGTCCTTGGCGTCTTGGCGGTTCATCTTTTTTGCGTTTTCAGTGGCAACGAGGCCAGCCTTTTTGATGCAGATCAAACGGCATCGTTACGCACAGTCGACAGGCTGCTTCCGCCGCGAATCCACAACCTGGAATCGCGTTCCGGCGTTCCTTTAGGCGTCGCTATCCGGTAAAATGCGGCGTTGTCCGATTTCCTTTTCTCCCAGATTCCGCAAGGAGTGTCGATGAAAGTCCTGGTCACGGTAAAGCGTGTGATCGATCCGTACGTGAAAGTGCGCGTCAAATCAGACGGCAGCGGCGTCGAGACCGCCAACGTCAAGATGACGATGAATCCATTTTGTGAGATCGCGCTGGAACAGGCGGTGCGCATGAAAGAAGCCGGCGTGGTCACCGAAATCGTCGCGGTTTCCATCGGCGTCCAGCAATGCCAGGAAACGCTGCGCACGGCGATGGCGATGGGCGCCGACCGCGGCATCCTGGTCGAGACCGCGGACGAGGTCCAGCCGCTGGCGGTGGCCAAAGTGTTGAAGGCGATCGCCGACAAGGAGCAGCCGAAGCTCGTGATCATGGGCAAGCAGGCGATCGACGACGACGCCAACCAGTCCGGGCAGATGCTGGCCGCGCTGCTGGGCTGGCCGCAGGCGGCGTTCATTTCCAGCATCGCGATCAACGGCGAGTCGGCCGATGTCACGCGCGAGATCGACGGCGGCCTGGAGAAGCTGACCGTCAAACTGCCCGCGGTGGTGACCGCCGATCTGCGCCTCAACGAACCGCGCTACGTGACGCTGCCCAACATCATGAAGGCGAAAAAGAAGCCGCTCGAAGTGATCAAGCCCGATGCGCTCGGCGTCGATATCGCGCCGCGTCTCACGACGCTGAAAATGCAGGAACCGCCCAAGCGCGGCGCGGGCGTCAAGGTTGCCGACGTGCAGGAACTGTTGGCCAAGCTCAAAAACGAAGCAAAGGTGATCTGAATGGCAATCCTCGTCATAGCGGAACACGACAACCGGCAACTGAAGCCCGGCGTCACCAACACCGTCGCCGCTGCCGCGAAAATGGGCGACAGCGTGACGGTGCTCATCGTCGGCCATCAATGCGGCGCGGCGGCGCAGGCCGCGGCCAAGGTGGCGGGCGTCGCCAAAGTGCTGTTGTGCGACGCGCCTCAATATGAGGGCGCTCTCGCCGAAAACATCGCGGCGCTGGTGCTGACCATAGCCGGCAACTACACCCACATCGTCGCGCCCGCGACCGGCGTCGGCAAGAACTTCATGCCGCGGCTGGCGGCGCTGCTCGACGTGCAGCAGATCTCCGAGATCAGCGCGGTGGAATCGCCGGATACGTTCGTGCGCCCGATCTACGCCGGCAACGTGCTGGCGACGGTGCAGTCGAAGGACAAGATCAAGGTGATGACGGTGCGCGCCACCGCGTTCGATGCGGCAGGCGAGAGTGCTGCGGCCGCGCCGGTCGAGAACCTCGCGCCGGCTGCGGATACGCGGGCTGTCGAAATTCAACGGCCAGGAGTTGTCCAAGTCCGACCGCCCGGAACTGACCGCCGCGCGCATCGTCGTCTCCGGCGGGCGCGGCATGGGCAGCGCCGAGAACTTCAAGATTCTCGAAGCGCTCGCCGACAAGCTCGGCGCCGCGGTCGGCGCCTCGCGCGCCGCGGTCGATTCCGGCTTCGTGCCCAACGATTACCAGGTCGGGCAGACCGGCAAGATCGTCGCGCCCGAGCTCTACATCGCGGTCGGCATTTCCGGCGCCATCCAGCACCTGGCCGGCATGAAGGACAGCAAGGTGATCGTCGCCATCAACAAGGATCCGGAGGCGCCGATTTTCTCGGTGGCGAGCTACTGGCTGGTCGAAGACCTGTTCAAGGCGGTGCCGGAGCTCACGCAGGCGCTGTTGATTCCGTGAAGCGTGAATCGTGAAACGTGAATGCGTCAGAGCGCAGCGTGATCGCGTGACGCGGTTTACGCCGTTCACGATTTACAATTCACGATTCACGGAGGTGAATACATGTCCACCTACGCCGCGCCGCTCACGGACATGCAGTTCGTGATCAGGGAGCTCATCGGGCTCGATGCGATCGCCGCGCTGCCGGGCTGCGAGGAAGTCAGCGCCGATCTCGTCGACGCGGTACTCGGTGAGGCGGCAAAGTTCGCGCAGGAAGTGCTCGATCCGCTGAACCAAAGCGGCGACCGGCAGGGCGCGCGGCTGGTCGATGGCAAGGTTGCGGCCCCCGACGGCTTCGGCAACGCCTACCGGCAGTTCATCGCGGCCGGCTGGAACGGCCTGGCGAGGACAGCCGGAGTTCGGCGGGCAGGGACTGCCGCACAGCGTCGCGATGCCGGTGCAGGAAATGTGGAACAGCGCCAACATGGCGTTCTGCCTGTGCCCGATGCTCACCAGCGGCGTCATGGAGGTGCTGCATGCTCATGGCACGCGGCAGCAGCAGGAAACCTGGCTGCCGAAGCTCACGTCCGGCGAGTGGACGCGGGACCATGAATCTCACCGAGCCGCAGGCCGGCTCGGATCTCTCCGCGGTGCGCACGCGCGCGGTGCCCGAAGGCGACCACTACCGCATCCACGGCACCAAGATTTTCATCACGTGGGGCGAGCACGACATGGCGGACAACATCGTCCACCTCGTGCTCGCGCGCACGCCCGACGCGCCGGAAGGCGTGAAGGGCATTTCGCTGTTCATCGTGCCCAAGTTTCTGGTCAACGCCGACGGCAGCCGCGGCGAGCGCAACGACGTCCGGTGCGTGTCGATCGAGCACAAGCTCGGCATCCACGCGAGTCCGACCTGCGTGCTCGCCTATGGCGACGGCAAGGGCGCGATCGGCTACCTGGTCGGCGAGGAGAACCGCGGCCTCGAGTACATGTTCACGATGATGAACCATGCGCGGCTCGGCGTCGGCGTCGAGGGCGTGGCGCTCGCGGAGCGCGCCTACCAGCACGCGCTCGACTACGCGAAAACGCGCGTGCAGGGGCGCGAGATCGGCCAGAGGAGCGGCGACCGCGTGACCATCATCCACCATCCCGACGTGCGGCGCATGCTGATGTCGATGAAAGCGCAGACCGAGGCGATGCGCGCGCTCGCCTATACCGCTGCCGCGGCGCTCGACGGCGCGAAACTTCACCCGGACGCGAAAGAGCGCGCGCAGGCAGCAGGCGCTGGTCGATCTGCTGACGCCGATCGTCAAGGGCTGGTGCACCGAGAGCAGCGTGGACATCGCCACGACCGGCGTCCAGATCCACGGCGGCATGGGCTATGTCGAGGAAACCGGCGCGGCGCAATACCTGCGCGATGCGCGCATCACCACGATTTACGAAGGCACCACCGGCATCCAGGCCGCGGACCTGATCGGCCGCAAGGTCGCATTCGAAAAAGGCGAAACCGCCTTTGCCGTCATCGGAGAAATGCGCCGGCTGGATGTGCTGCTCGCGAAAGACGGAAACGAGTTCGCTGCGATGCGCGCGAACCTCAAGGAAGCCGTCGATAGCCTCGAAGAAGCGACGCACTGGCTGGTCGAAACTTTCCCGAAGAATGCAAAAGCGGCTTTCGGCGTGAGCGTGCCCTACCTCAAGCTGTTCGGTACCGTCGCCGGCGGCTGGCATGATGGCGCGCGCTGCGCTCGTCGCGCGGGTCAAAGCTCGCGCAACGCGGATGCGAGACCGGGATTTCCTGGTCGCGCAAACTCGCCACCGCGCGCTTCTACGCCGAGCACGAGCTGCCGAAAGCGTTTGCGCTGACCCGCGAGGTCGTGCGCGGCGCGGACAGCGTGCTCGCACTCGATCCGGCGAAATTCTAGCCGTAATTTCCAGAGGAACCCCCATGGCATGGACGGTACTGTTTGTCGCGGGCCTGTTCGAAGTGGGCTGGGCGATCGGCCTCAGTACACCGCGGGCTTCACGCGCTGGTGGCCCAGCGTATTGACGATCGCCGCCATGATCGTCAGCGTTTACCTGCTCGCGGTCGCGGTCCGCACGCTGCCAATCGGAACAGGCTACGCAGTGTGGACCGGCATCGGCGCCGCGGGCACCGTCATCCTGGGCATCGTGCTGCTGGGGGAACCGGCGACCGTCGCGCGGCTCGCCTGCATCGGGCTGATCCTTGCCGGCATCGTCGGCCTCAAGCTCGTCAGTTGATCTGTTGATCCGAATATTTTTCCCGGGAGAACCCCAATGGCTTCAGCGCCTCTTTTGATCAACCCGCTGCTGGAACGCATGAAAAGCGGCGGGCTGGGACTGAACCTCATGATCCGCCACGCGCGCACGGTGGACATCGCGCTCGCCGCGAAACAGTGCGGGTTCGACGGTTTGTTCTTCGATCTGCAGCACGGCGTGATTCCGGAATACGAGGTCTCGCAGATGGCCGTCGCCGCAATGAACATGGGCATGGCGCCGCTGGTGCGCGTGCCCGAGAAGGACTACGCGGCCGCGCTGAGGATGCTCGACAATGGCGCGATGGGGATCATCATGCCCGAGGTCACGACCGCGGACGACGCGCGCCAGTCCGTTCTCGCCTGCAAGTATCCGCCCGTCGGCAACCGCGGCGCGTTCGGCGGCTGGGCGAATTTCGGCTACCGTCCCGTGCCGGCGGCCGAAGCGCGCAAGGCGATGAACGACGCGACGCTGCTGATCCTGATGCTCGAGAGCAAGGCCGCGGTCGACAACGTCGAGGCCATTGCTGCGGTGCCCGGCGTCGACGTGGTTCATATCGGCACCAACGACCTGTCGACCGACCTCGGCCATCCGGGCGAACTCACGCATCCGGACGTGATGGCTGCCATCGAGCGCGTGATCAAGGCGTGCCGCGCGAACGGTAAATTCGCCGGGGTCGGCGGACTGACCGGCGGCGATGTGTTGAAAATGCTCGCGCCCGTGGTGAAGATGGGCGCCCAATTCATCACCGCCGCCAGCGAATGGAACCTGATGATGGCGGCGGGGCAGGAGCGCGTGCGCGCGCTGCGTGGCCTGACAACGGGGTAGCGCGTCAGGTCGCCGCGCGCGGTGCGGCAATTTGCGTGATGCCGCTCAGTTGCCGATGTGGGCCTGGTACTGCGCGCCATTCGAAAACGTGCACGTGCCGGCGCCCAGTTTGGGGTTGCTCATCTGATATTCGCATTGCGCGAATATGCCGCGCGGACCATAAGCGCTGGCCACGCCGCGCCGCTCGTCGTTGGCGACGCGCGTCGCTTCTCCGACCAGCGTTTCACCCTGGTAATTGAAACTGAACCGGCCTTTGCCATTCATCATGTTGGTGACCTGGCCGGTCAGCACGCCCGTCTGGTTGGCGAGGTCGTTGGACGGGTAGAGGCGGACATTGAGCACGGCCGGCATCGGCCCCCCGGGAAGGACCAACGTGCGCCTGGCGTGCTCTGCGCCGGCGACACCGGCACCGGCGAGTAGACGTAGTACGGATTGCCGCTCGTATCCTGCCCGACTGGCATGACGTAACAACCGGATAGCGCCAGCGCCGGAAACGCCGCCGCGACTGCGAAGCGCGTTAAACGCGAAGCATTGTGCGTGTTTTGTCCGGTATGGCCAGCTTGTGCCCCTGAAATGTAAATGTTGCGTTCATGATGTGACCTCCTTGTTGATCGCTTTGCGGGTTTGGCTTCGGTCCGTTGAAGCGGCCGCGGTGCGATGAGGTCATCCTGAATCGGCGGGGATTGCCGATAACTTACGCACGGGTTACCCATCGCTTACAGATCAATGCATGAAAAAATACTGTCTAAAACAACGGATTACTGTATTCCCGAATCGACAGGCAGGAATGATTCACGCGGCCTGAGTGAGTTTTTCGTAGAGCGCGGTAGTTTCGGGGGAGGGCTCGACCCGCAGGGTGGCCGCGAGCATCTTGCGGCAGCGGCCGTAGGTATCGACTGCCTCGGCGCGCCGCCCGAGCAGCGCATAGCATTCCATCAGGCTGCGATAGATGCCCTCGCTCGCGTGATCGAGTTCGATCGCGTGCTCGAGCAGGTCGATCGCGCGCTCGGGGGCGCCGGCCTGCTGCCAGTGGCGCGCAACGTCGGCCGCGGTGCGCACGAAACGCTGACGGAGCCGGTCACGCAGCGGCAGGATCCACGCCTGTTCCGGTTCGCTGGTGAGAAACGGGCCTGGATAACGCTTCGAGCAGCCGCGCGGCCAGCTCTGCCAGCCCCGCGCTGTCGATTGTGGCTTCATCGGGTTTGGGACGCAGGGCCTGAGTGTTGCGGACAATAATTTGCTCGAAGGCCCATGTGTCGAGCCAGATCAGGCGGCCGTCGAGCGTGAGTTTGCCGTCGGAGAGCTGGATCGCGCGCTCCGTGCCGAGCAGTTTGCGCAGCCGGTGCAGCGTGGTGGTGAACGACTGGTGGGCCGAGTCGCCGTCGATGCGCGGCCACAGTGCTTCGATTACCCGTTCCTCGCTTACGTCGCGGCCGCCGCAGGCGATGACGACTTTCAGGAGATCGAGCGGCCGGCGTTGCGCTTTGCCCGTGAACGCGATCGGCTCTCCGTCCCTGAACACACGGAACTGCCCCAGCGTCTGCACGCGCAGCGGCCACGGCCAGTCGAGCAGCGCGGAGTTGGCCGCGTCGAGTTCCAGGGAACGCTCCTTGATCAGCCTCGCGACGAAATCCGGCTCGATGTCCGCCTCAGCGCGATGCTGCACGCCGCGCCAGCATCTCAGACGCCAGAGCGGAAACGAAAGATAATCGCGCGGCTTGCCCACGGCGAGCGCCTGGCGCAGCGCGCGCATGCCGGAGCGTGCACGGCGCCCGCTGTCGAGCGCGACATAAGCGTTCCGGTGCAAGTTCGCTGGAGAATTACCGGCCAGCCAAGGAGCAGTCATGAATGTCGCTCTGATCATTCTCGCTGCAATTGCGGTCAGCTGGACTTTCGCCTATCACCGCCTGCCTGCAATCGCATGGACCATTGCCGCCGCGGCCGGCATGGGTTTGCTCACCGCGTATTCCGGCTGGTCTTCGTCGACGCTCGGCGCGTTGTGGGTCTTGCTCATCGTCGGCGCGGTTCTCCGCAATCCGACGCCGCTGCGCCGCACGTTGCTCAGCGAGCCGCTGCTGACGCTGTTCCGCCGCATCCTGCCGCAGGTGTCGCAGACCGAGCAGGAAGCGCTCGACGCCGGCACCGTGTGGTGGGACGGCGATCTGTTCAGCGGCAAGCCGGACTGGAACAAGCTGCTGGCGTATCCCGAAGCCGACGCTGAGCGCGGAGGAGCGCGCCTTCCTCGACGGCCCGGTCGAGGAGCTGTGCCGCGATGATGCGACGACTGGCAGATCACGCACGAGCTCCACGATCTGCCGCCGCACGTGTGGCAGTTCATCAAGGACCAGGGCTTTCTCGGCATGATCATTCCGAAGCAGTACGGCGGCCTCGGCTTTTCCGCGCTCGCGCATTCGGAAGTGGTGATGAAGCTCACCACGCGCAGCGGCACCGCCGCGGTGTCGGTGATGGTGCCGAACTCGCTCGGGCCGGCCGAACTGCTGCTGCACTACGGCACCGACGAGCAGAAGAACCACTACCTGCCGCGGCTCGCCAAGGGCTCGAGATGCCGTGCTTCGCGCTGACCAGCCCCGAAGCGGGCTCGGACGCCGGCGGCATTCCCGATTTCGGCATCGTCTGCCGCGGCGAGTGGGAGGGCAAACCGGACGTGCTCGGCATCCGCGCTGACCTGGGAGAAGCGCTACATCACGCTGGGGCCGATCGCGACGCTGCTCGGGCCTCGCGTTCCGCCTCTACGATCCCGACCGCCTGCTCGGCGGCGCGGAAGACATCGGCATCACGCTCGCGCTGATCCCGACCCACACGCCGGGCGTGCACATCGGGCGCCGCCATCTGCCCGCTCAACGCGGTGTTCATGAACGGGCCGACCTGGGGCAAGGACGTGTTCATTCCGATGGACTACGTGATCGGCGGCGTGGACTACGTCGGCCAGGGCTGGAAGATGCTGATGAACTGCCTTGCCGCGGGCCGCTCGATCTCGCTGCCGGCGAACGGCGTCGGCATGCGCCAAGCTGTGCGCGCTGACCACCGGCGCCTACGGCCGCGTGCGCACGCAGTTCAAGATGTCGATCGGCCGCTTCGAAGGCGTCGAGGAGGCGCTCGCGCGCATCGGCGGCAACACCTACATCATGGACGCCGCGCGCGTGATGACCGCCGGCGCGGTCGATCTCGGCGAGAAGCCGTCGGTGGTGTCGGCGATCGTCAAGTACCACCTGACCGAGCGCGGCGCGGCAGGTCATCAACGACGCGATGGACGTGCACGGCGGCAAGGGCATCTGCATGGGGCCGAACAACTATCTGGCGCGCGCGCTACCAGCAGATGCCGATCGCGCATCACGGTCGAGGGCGCCAACATCCTGACGCGCTCGCATGATCATCTTCGGCCAGGGCGCGATCCGCGGCCATCCGTACGTGCTGAAGGAGATCGCCGCGACGCGGGAGCCGGATCGCGGCGAAGGCGCTCGCGCGATTTCGACGCCGCGTTCTTCGGGCACGTCGCGTTCGTCGTGTCGAACAAGGCGCGCGCGCTGTGGCTGGGGCTGACCGCGCGCGCGCTTCGTGCGCGTGCCGGGCGACGCGCATACCCGGCGCTACTACCAGCAGCTCACGCGCTTCTCGAGCGCGTTTGCGCTCGCTGGCGGACGTCGCGATGCTCGTGCTGGGCGGAGCATTCAAGCGCCGCGAGCGGCTGTCGGCGCGGCTCGGCGACATCCTGAGCCAGCTCTATCTCGCCTCGTGCGCGCTCAAGCGCTACGAGGATGACGGCCGCCCGGCGCGAGGACCTGCCGCTGCTGCACTGGTCGGTGCGCGACGCGCTCTACCGCATCGAGCGAGGCCTTCTACGGCCTGTTCGTGAACATGCCCGGCCGCTTCATTGCCTGGGGCTGCAGAGCTGATCTTTCCGTTCGGCCGTGAATTCAAGCCGCCGCGTGACGAACTGGGCAGCCAGGTGGTGCGATCTCTGCGCGATCCGGGGCCGGCGCGCGAGCGCCTGACCGCGGGCGTCTTCGTGTCCACAAGACGAGAACGACGCCGTCGGGGTCCTCGAAGCGGCGCTGCGCGCGGTGATCGCGGCCGAGCCGGTGGAAGCCAAGATCCGCGCCGCGCAAAGGCGGGCACGATCGCAGGCAGACTCGCCGACCAGCTTGCCGCGCAGGCGCTCGCCAAAGGCGTGATCAGCCGCGCCGAAGCGGAAACGCTGGAGCGCGCGCACCAGCTGCGCCGCAAGGTCATCATGGTCGATGATTTTCCGCAGGACCTCGGCAAGACTGAAATCTTCCAGACCACCCAGGCGGTCACGTTCGAAGCGCTGCGCGGGACAACGTGACCGGGATGTTGCGCGGGGTCACGGCGGCAGGCAGGAAGAATAAGGGAGGAGCGATGGCTGGACTGAAAGGAAAAACGATCTTCATCACCGGCGCGAGCCGCGGCATCGGCCGCGAGATCGCGCTGCGCTGCGCGCGCGACGGCGCCAACATCGTGGTCAGCGCCAAGACGGTCGAGCCGCATCCCAGGCTGCCGGGCACCATCCACAGCGTCGCGCAGGAAGTCGAAGCGGCCGGCGGCCGGGCGTTGCCGATCCAGCTCGACGTGCGCGACGAGGATGCCGTGCAGAGGCCGCCCGCGAGGCCGCGGCGACGTTCGGCGGCATCGACATCCTCGTCAACAACGCGAGCGCGATCATGCTCACCGGCACGCTGGAGACGCCGATGAAGCGCTTCGACCTGATGTTCGGCGTCAATGTGCGCGGCACCTTTGCGTGTTCGCAGGCGTGCATTCCGTATCTGGCCAAAGGCCGCAATCCCCACATCCTCAATCTGTCGCCGCCGCTCAACATGAAGTCGCGCTGGTTCAAGGACCACATCGCCTATACGATGGCCAAGTACGGCATGAGCATGTGCACGCTCGGCATGGCGGCCGAATTCGCCGCACGGCATCGCCGTCAACTCGCTGTGGCCGCGCACCACGATCGCGACCGCGGCGATCGAAGTGCACTTTCCCGAGGCGATTCTGAAGGCGAGCCGCAAGCCCGCGATCATGGCCGATGCCGCGTATGCGATCTTGCAGCCGCGACAGCCGCAGCGCGACCGGGAATTTCTACATCGATGAGGCGGTATTGCGCGAGGAGGGCGTCACCGACTTCGAGCAATACGCGGTGACCCCGGGAGCGCGTTTGTATACGGCGATCTGTTCCTGGACTGAAATTCCGTAATGGTGACGTGAGCGGTAACCGGCAAATTGGACACCGGAGTGCGGCAGCGTGCGCCTTTACGGCTCACGGTTACGATTACCAAGCGCGGTAGCGAAAAGAGGAGGAGGATCGTGGCACGGCCGGAATTCTGCTCAGCATGTGATCCCGTCGAGGCGGCGGTCACGCTCGACGGCCTGTTCCGCGAGCGCGTCAAGCGCACGCCGGACCTGGTCGCCTACCGCGACTTCAACCAGCAGCACGACAACTGGCGCGATTACACCTGGGCGCAGATCGACCACCAGGTCGCGCGCTGGCAGGCGGCGCTGGAGAAAGGACGGCCTGAAGGCCGGCGACCGCGTCGCCGTGATGCTGCGCAACTCGCCCGAGTGGGTGATCTTCGATCAGGCGGCGCTCGGCCTCGGCCTGGTCGTGGTGCCGCTGTACACGCAGGACCGTCCGGACAACGTCGCCTACATCATCAACGACGCCGGCTGCAAAGTGCTGCTGATCGAGGGCCCGGAGCAGTGGCAGGCCTGTCCGGCGTGCGCGATCAGCTCGGCGGCCTCGTGCGCATCCTCGCGGTCAAGGCGCTGCCCGAGGCGGCGACGAGCCGCGGCTGAAATCGATCGCCGACTGGCTGCCGGACGAGGGCGGCGAGACGCGCCACGTGCCGCGCGACCCGCACGCGCTGGCGACCATCGTCTACACCTCGGGCACCACCGGGCGTCCCAAGGGCGTGATGCTGTCGCACCACAACATTCTTACCAATGCCGAGGCGTGCCTGCAGGTGCTGACGGTCGACCATGACGACCTGTTCCTGTCGTTCCTGCCGCTGTCGCACACCTTCGAGCGCACCTGCGGCTACTACCTGACCATCATGGCGGGATCGACGGTGGCGTATGCGCGCTCGATACCGCAGCTCGGCGAGGACCTGCAGACGATACGGCCGACGATGCTGATTTCGGTGCCGCGCATCTACGAGCGCGTCTAGGCGGCGATCCGCGCCAAGCTCGACGAGGGGCCGCGCTCGCAGGAAGCTGTTCCTGCTGGCGGTGGAGGTCGGCTACGCGCGCTTCGAGCATGCGCAGGGGCGCGGGCCGTGGAAGCCGTCGTTCCTGCTGTGGCCGGTGCTGAACGCGCTGGTGGCGAACAAAGTCCTGGCGCGGCTCGGCGGCAACATGCGAGCTGCGATTTCCGGCGGCGCCGCGCTGTCGCCGGCGATTTCGCGCGTGTTCATCGGCCTCGGACTGACGGTGCTCCAGGGCTACGGCCTGACCGAAACCAGCCCGGTCGCGTGCGCCAACAGGCCGGACGACAACCTGCCGGCGAGCGTCGGCAGCCGATTCCGGGCGTGGAGGTCAAAATCGGCGACAAGGACGCGCTGCTGATCAAGGGGCCGAACGTCATGCTCGGCTACTGGAACAATCCGGAGGCGACGCGGCGATGATCGGGCCGGACGGCTGGCTCAATTCCGGCGACACCGCGCGCATCGACGCGCAAGGCCACGTCTTCATCACCGGCCGGCTGAAGGAGATCATCGTGCTGTCCAACGGCGAGAAGATGCCGCCGGTCGACATGGAGGCGGCGATCATGCGCGATCCGCTGTTCGAGCAGGTGATGCTGCTCGGCGAGGGCAAGCCGTACCTGAGCGTGATGGCGGTGCTGGCCGCCGACCACTGGAAAAAGGTCGCGGCCGAGCACGGGCTCGACGCGGGCGCCGACGTGCAATCGAAACAGGCCGAGGAAATCGTGCTCAAGCGCATCGCGGCACAGCTGAAGGAGTTCCCCGGCTATGCGCAGGTGCGGCGTGCAACGCTCACGCTCGAGCCGTGGACCGTCGAGAACGGTCTGCTGACGCCGACCATGAAGCTCAAGCGCGCGAAGGTGATGGAGAAGTTCAACGCCGAGATCGACCGGATGTACGCGGGGCACTAACGGCAGGGATCTAGGGGCCAGGGACCAGGGATGAGGATGAGGGATGAAGGCGAGTGAAGAATCTCTGACCGAGCTGCCCGCGGGCAAGGACCCGACCCTGCGTGTGGTGCCGATGCCGGCGGATGCCAACCCGACCGGCGACATCTTCGGCGGCTGGATCATGTCGCAGGTCGACATCGCCGGCAGCATTCCGGCGATGCGCCTGGCGCGCGGGCGCGTCGCGACCGTCGCGGTCAACTCATTCGTGTTCAAGAAACCGGTGTTCGTCGGCGACCTGGTCAGTTTTTACGCCGAGGTGGTGAGAGTCGGCCGCACCTCGATCACCGTCAACGTCGAGGTCTATGCGCAGCGCAGGCCGGACGAGGAGAATGCGTCAAGGTCACCGAGGCGACGCTGACTTATGTCGCGGTCGACAACAACCGCCGGCCGCGCATGATGTCGGCGCAACCATGACGGCTGCTTTGTCTTTATTCTGTTGTCAACAAGACTGCGAAGAGAAAGACAGTGCAACCTAAAAAACATCACGATTGCGGTTGCATGCAGGACTGGCCAATGGAGAGGAGTATTATGAAAAAACGCAATGAAATCAATGTTATCTGTTTCTCTGCGCTGGGGGGGCATCGGTCCGCGCTGGCCGGGCTTTGCGCTGATCGAGCAGAGCGCGAGCGGGCTCGGTAACGCCTACGCAGGCCGCGCCGTGGCCGCCGAGGATGCCAGCACCATCTTCTTCAATCCTGCCGGCATGACCCGCCTGCCGGGAAGAAGTGTCGTCGTGGACGGCAAGATCAAGCCTTCGCCAAGTTCAACAATACGGCGACCACCGCGGCCATCTCGACGACAGGGGAGCAGGGCCTTATGCCTTGAACGGAAATGACGGCGACGGCGGCGACCTCGCGCTCATTCCGAACGCCTATCTGTCCTGGCAACTGGGACCGAAACCTTTTGCCGGCGTAGGCGAGCGCGCCGTTCGGCATCAAGACCGAATACGATGCCAACGGAGGGACGCTTCCATGCGATCAAGTCCCAATTGAAAACCATCGGTATGAATCCCAGCATCGCCAGCAATCAACGACACGATATCGGTCGGCGCGGGACTGAACTGGCAGCGCGTCGAGGCGGACTCACCGGCCGTGAACTACAGCTTCGTCGCTTCTACCGGCGGGATGCCCGGAGTTGCGAACAACACGGAGGGCAGCAACAAGATCGAGGGCAACGACAGCACCTGGGGCTTCAACTTCGGTGTGATGATCAACCCGTCGCCGCAACCAACATTGGGCTGGCCTATCGCTCGGCGATGGCTTACAAGCTTTAGGCACGGTCGCGTATTTCGGACGCACGGCGTTTCTTAATCCGCGCTGGCAGGCGCATTGGGAGCAGGTGTGGCGGCCGCTGCCGGCGCGCAGATCGGCGATGGCGCGGTCACGGCCGACCTCAGCTGCCGGAATCACTCCGGCCGCGTTCAAGCATGAGATGAATTCCCGATGGGATGTGTGGCGATGAACGAGGTCCGTCCAAATAGCGCTCCGGAGACAACGCCGTTGGAATTAACTCAATCCGACCAAGCGTAAATTTCCGGCCCAACTTGGACCGTGCGCGCCGGTATGTTATCAGACGCCGACTTCGGAGACTCACCCGGAAAGCACCCGTTGCCCGGCAGTACACGATATCGAAAGCCAGCGCGATAAATTCCGGTCACGCGCATTGTTAGCCAATTGGCGGCGATCGCGTGACCGGTCCACCCGCGCTGTCCGCCGCTGCTGCGCCGGGCGCGGACTCATTATCGGAAATTTCGATAACAAGGTCGATATCCTGAGCGTTCAATACCGCTACTCGTTTTAGCGGGCCCGCGGCGATTGCGCCGCACTCGACAGCCCCGCCAGACCGTGCGAAGCTGACGCCGGCCTGGCGGTTTTTTTGAAGGACGGTGATCATGTCCGCAGCCTCATCATTTATCGTGCGCAAGGCGGCGGTCCGCGCCGGCGTGATGGGCGCGCAGATCGCGGCGCATCTCGTCAACGCCAACGTCGAAGCGATTCTGTTCGAGCTGCCGGCGAAGGAAGGCCATCCCAACGGCAACGTGCTGAAGGCGATCGACAATCTCAGAAAGCTCGAGCCGAGCCCGCTTTCGACGCGGTCGAAAGCGGGCCACATAAGGGCGGCCAACTACGATCATCACCTCGAAGCGCTGAAAGAATGCGATATCGTCATCGAGGCGATCTCCGAGCGCCTGGACTGGGAAGGCCGACTTGGTACCGGAAGGTTGCACCGGATATCGCCGACCACGCAATATTTGCCTCCAACACTTCCGGTTTAAGCATCAACAAACTTTCAGAATCTATGCCGGAGAACCTTCGGCACCGATTCTGCGGTATGCATTTTTTCAATCCGCCGCGCTACATGCACCTGGTCGAGCTGATCGCGTGCCGGGAGAACGAGCCCGGATCCTTGACGACCTTGAAAAATTCCTGGTAACTTCGCTGGGCAAGGGAGTCATCCGTGCAAAGGACACGCCGAATTTCATTGCCAATCGGGTGGGCGTATTCTCGATGCTCGCTACCATCCGCCAAGCGGAGCATTTGGTCTCGGCTTCGACGTCGTCGATGCGTTGACCGGTCCTGCGATCGGCCGTCCCAAGAGCGCTACTTTTCGTACCGCCGACGTGGTGGGGCTTGATACGTTCGCCCATGTGATTAATACCATGGGCGATGCGCTGCCGGACGATCCATGGCACCAGTACTACGACCGTGCCCGTGGCTCAAGAAGCTGATCGACAGGGTGCGCTCGGCCAGAAAACCAGGCGCGGCGTATACCAGAAAGTCGGCAAGGAAATCCAGGTGCTCGACCTCGCCGCGGGACTTACCGGTCGTCTGCGGGCAGGCCGACGACGACGGTCGTCGAGATCCTGAAGAACAAATCCCGCGACGATTCGCACAGCTGCGCGCAGCCCAGAGCTCCCCAGGCGCAATTTCTGTGGGCGATATTTCCGCGACTCCTTTCATTATTGCGCAGTGCATCTGGCAGAGATCGCCGACAACGCGCGCGATCTGGACCTTGCCATACGCTGGGGCTTCGGCTGGAATCAGGGCCCGTTCGAAATCTGGCAGGCCGCGGGCTGGCGCCAGATCGCCGCATGGATCGCCGCGGACATTCGCCGCGGGCAAGACCATGAGCGCAGGTCGCGCTGCCTGCGTGGGTGAGCCGAAGCCGGGGCGGGACGGTGTGCACGGCCGCATGGGTCGTATTCGCCCGCGCCGAACCTTACAATTCCGCGTTCAGCGCTGCCGGTCTATCGGCGCCAGTTGTTTCCCGACCGACTGCTCGGCGAGGGCGGCAATACGGTGACACCATCTTTCGAGACCGACGCGGTGCGCTGCTGGCACACGGGCGACGATATCGCCATCGTCAGCTTCAAGAGCCGCATGCATGCCATCGGCGACGATGTGCTCGACGGGGTGCTGCAAGCCATCGACGAAGCCGAGCGCAACTATCGCGGACTGGTGATCATGGCAGACGGAGCCGCCGTTCTCGGTCGGCGCCAATCTCAAGAAATCGCCGGTGGATGGCGGCAAGCCGACGCAGCCCTCGGCGGTCGGGAAATTCATCAAGCAATTCACGCGGCAGGCGGAGTCGTTCGCGCTCAAGGCGGCGCGCAGCTCAATGTGGCCGATCAGCTGATGGCGGGCAAGCTCGCCGAAGTGGAGCACCTGGTCGAGCAGTTCCAGCACACCACGCAGCACCTCAGGTACTCCATGACGCCGACGGTGGCGGCGGTCGACGGCCTCGCACTGGGCGGCGGCTGCGAGTTCATCATGCATTGCGATCGCGCGGTGGCCACGCTCGAGAGCTACATCGGTCTGGTCGAAGCGGGCGTCGGCCTGCTTCCCGCCGGCGGCGGCTGCAAGGAATTTGCGCTGCGGGCGGTGGCCGATGCGAAGGGCGGCGACATGTCGCCCTTCCTGCAGAAGTATTTCAAGGCGGTGGCGATGGCCGAAGTCAGCCGCAGCGCGGAACATGCGCGCGAGCTCGGCTACCTGCGGCCGACCGATAAAATCGTGATGAACCGCTTCGAACTGCTCGGGATCGCCAAAGCCGAGTTGCGCGCGCTGGCCGCGGCCGGCTACCGGCCGCCGCTCAGGCCCCGGGCAATTCCGGTGGCGGGCCGCAGCGCGATCGCGACCATCCGGGCCTTCATGCAAAACATGCTGGCCGGAGGCTATATTTCAGAGCACGATTATCTGATCGGCTGCAAGGTCGCGACCGTGATGTGCGGCGGCGATGTCGAAGGCGGCAGCCTCGTCGACGAGCAGTGGTTCCTCGATCTCGAGCGCCAGCATTTCATGGAACTGATTGCGACACAGAAGACGCAAGAGCGGATCGAGCACACGCTCAAGACGGGAAAGCCGCTGAGAAACTAAGGATGAGGGATGAAGGATGAGGGATGAGGAAAGAACCAGAACAAACGCAGTTCAGGCATTGAACCTCATCCCTCCGCCCTAATCCTCCCTCATCCCTTCGGAGATGCCATTGAGCAAGCAGATCCAGGACGCATACATCGTCGCGGCGACGCGCACGCCGGTGGGCAAGGCGCCGCGCGGCATGTTCAAAAATGTGCGCCCGGACGACATGCTGGCGCAGGTGCTGAAGGCGGTGCTCGGCAAATGCCCGGGGCTGGATTCCGCGGCGATCGAAGACGTTATCGTCGGCTGCGCCATGCCGGAGGCCGAGCAGGGCATGAATGTGGCGCGCATCGGACTGCTGCTCGCCGGATTTCCCGACAGCGTGCCGGGCATCACCATCAACCGCTTCTGTTCTTCCGGGTGTGCAGGCGGTGGCGATGGCTGCCGACCGCATACGCCTGGGCGAGGCCGACGTCATGATCGCCGCCGGCACCGAGAGCATGAGCATGGTGCCGCTGGGCGGCAACAAGCCGACGTTCAGTCCGGCGATATTCGAGAAAGACGAGAACATCGCGATCGCCTACGGCATGGGCATCACCGCCGAGAAAGTCGCCGCAGCAGTGGAAAGTCAGCCGCGAGCAGCAGGACATGTTCGCCGCGGAAAGCCATCGCCGCGCGCTGCGGGCGACGGACAGCGGCGAGTTCAAGGACGAGATCACGCCCTATGTCATTGTCGAGCAGCTTCCCGATCTTGACACGCCGCGAGATCGGGGTCAAGACGCGCGACGGCGACGAACGACGAAGGCCCGCGCCGCGACACCTCGCCGGAGGGCCTCGCGAAATTGAGCCCGGTATTCGCGGCCAAGGGCAGCGTGACCGCCGGCAACAGCTCGCAGATGTCCGACGGCGCCGCAGCCGTGGTGCTGATGAGCGAGGCGGCGATGAAGCGCTTCAACGCTGGTCGCCGCTCGGCCGCTTCATGGGCTATGCGGTGGCTGGCGTGCCGCCGGAAATCATGGGCATCGGCCCGGTCAAGGCGATACCCGAAAGTGTTGCAGCAGGTGGGGCTCAAGCGCAGGACGATCTCGACTGGATCGAATTGAACGAAGCGTTTGCCGCGCAGTCGCTGGCGGTGATCAAGGATCTCGGGCTGGATCCGCCGCGAAGGTCAATCCGCTCGGCGGCGCGATCGCGCTCGGCCATCCGCTCGGCGCGACCGGCGCCTGCGCGTCGCGACGCTGATGCACGGCCTGCGCCGGCACAAGAAGAAGTACGGCATGGTCACGATGTGCATCGGGCACCGGCATGGGCGCTGCGGGCATATTCGAAGCGCTGTAATGGAACAGGTCCGGATTGGCCGGGCCTGATGCCCGTGGCGACCGGGCTTTAATGGGGAGAATAATGAAAAACCGTCTGGTATGGCTTGCGATGCTGATGTTTGCACTGTCCCACGGTCTGGCGAATGCCCTTGAAATCGAGGGCGTCAAGCTCGACGACAGCATCACGCTTGGCGATGGCCAATCCCGGCTGGTGCTGAACGGCGCCGGCGTGCGCCACAAGATGGCCGTGCTCAAGGTTTATGTCGGCGCGTTGTATCTGACCTCGAAAATGACCGATGCCGATAACGTCATCTGGCGATCCCGGTCCGAAGCGGGTGGCGATGCACATTCTGGCGGACGAGGTCACGGCCAAGGATTTGACCGCCTCCCTCAACAACGCCCTGGCGGCGAACCATATTCCGGTCGAGCTGGCGCTGATCGAAAGCCGCATCCGCGATCTCAATCGCATGATGAATTCGATCGGCGTCCTCAAGAAGGGCGGGGCGATCACTCTCGATTATCTGCCCGGCACCGGCACCCGGGTCACGATCAACGGCGAAGAGAAAATCACCATCACGGGCGAGGACTTTTTTCAGGCGATGCTGCGCATCTGGATCGGCAAAAAACCGGTGGACGGGCGGCTGCGCGACGCCATGCTCGGCACTACCGACAGCTTCAAGCTGTTCTGACGCGGCGTTGCCGCAACCTCGCGGCAGCAGGAGCCAGCGCGATTGGTATGTTATAAGCTATTGTTTGTAATATATTATTTGTTATCGTAGCGGTCGACGATTTTCTTGTAGGTGCCGTCCTTCTTGATACTGGCCAGCGCGCGTGGTCAGCGCTTTGATGGTTGCCGCGGCCGTTCTGGGGCTGCATGCCAGATAGCTTTCGTCCTCGCGCACCGCCTACACCGGCTCGACGTCTTTGACGCCGGCCTGAGCGGCCACCAATCTGGCCCGGCTGGCGTTGGTAATCCAGAGGTCGATGCGTCCCAGTTCCTTGCGATCAAGGGGTGAGCTTGCCCGGATTGAGCTTGTCGTCCGCCACTTCAAAGATATTGGTCACGCCGTTTTGCTTCAGGTACCTCGGTCTGGCGTCATCAGTCACCCCGCCGATCCGGAACGGCCTGGCGTCGGCGAGGCTGCCGATGTGCTGGGTGAATCCAGCTTTCGCGAACAGCGCCCAGCGGCTCACCGCAATCGGGCCGACCCAGGTGAATATCCACTCGCGATTCTCGAGCCTGGCCGTCGCGTAGAGACAGGTATCACGATCGGACTGAGCGCGCTTGTATGCGGCTTTCCATTCCCGTACTTCGGTGTTCGCGAGTCATCCCGGCCCGCTTGGCCATCTCTGCGACCACTTCGGTTGCCATCCCGGTAAGTTTGCCCTTTTCGGTGTAGTTGAGCGGCGGATTCTCTTCGGTCAGCAGGGTAAGCGCCCGGGACGGAGAAAACGAGAAAACAGTTACCAGCGCCAGGACGGATGCAAGCAGGGTTGCTGCGGGTATTTTTCTCATGAGCTGCCTCGTTTCGCGGTTGATTTTTAAGCTTTGCACGGTTCATGCCGTTAGGCAAGCTGGTGATCGGGCCGGATGGGCCGAACTGGGGCCGGTCCGGTTACCATGTTCGGATAATTCGGCCCGCCGCCGCCCTCGGGCGTGACCCAGACGATGTTCTGCGTCGGGTCCTTGATGTCGCAGGTCTTGCAGTGCACGCAGTTCTGCGCGTTGATCTGCAGCCGGGGCTGCCGTCGTCCGCATCCGTACGAACTCGTACACCCCGGCAGGGCAGTACCGCTGCTTCCGGCGCGTCGTAGAGCGCGAGGTTGACGCTCACCGGCACGGACGGGTCCTTGAGCGTCAGGTGGGCCGGCTGGTCTTCGTTGTGGTTGGTGTTGGAGAGGAAGACCGAAGACAGCCGGTCGAAGGTGAGGACGCCGTCGGGCTTCGGATAGTCGATCGGCGTCACCTCGGTTTTCTTCTTCAGCGTCTCGTTGTCGGCATGCCGTGATGCAGCGTCCACGGCGCCTTGCCGCCGAACACGACCTGGTCGATGCCGACCATCAGCCGTGCCGATGTACAGCCCCTTCGCCATCCAGGGCTTGAAATTGCGCGCGCGGTACAGCTCGTCGAACAGCCAGCTCTGACGGAAGGCCTCCGGATAGGCCGGCGAGTTCGTCGCCGCTGCGCCCGGCCTGCAGCGCCTCGAACGCCGCTTCGGCGGCGAGCATGCCGGACTTGATCGCGCGTGGCTGCCCTTGATGCGCGAGGCGTTCAGGAAGCCCGCGTCGTCGCCGATCAGGCAGCCGCCCGGGAACGACGAGCTTGGGCAGCGACTGCAGGCCGCCCGCGGTGATCGCGCGCGCGCCGTAGGAGATGCGCTTGCCGCCTTCGAGAAACGGCGGATGGCCGGATGCGTCTTGTAGCGCTGGAATTCCTCGTACGGGACTGAGGTACGGATTGCGTGTAGGCCAGGCCGACCACGAAGCCGACCGCGACCAGGTTGTTTTCCATGTGATAGAGGAACGAGCCGCCGTAGGTCTTCGCTGTCGAGCGGCCAGCCCGCGGTGTGGACGACCAGCCCGGCCTGGTGCTTCTCGGGCTTGATCTCCCACAGCTCCTTCAGGCCGATGCCGTAGACCTGCGGGTCGCGCGCCGTCGCGCAGCTTGAACTCGCCTCCAGCTGCTTGCCGAGGTGGCCGCGGCAGCCTTCGGCGAAGAACGTGTACTTGCGCGTGCAGCTCCATGCCCGGCTGGTACGCGGCGGTCGGTTTGCCGTCCTTGCCGATACCCATGTCGCCGGTGGCGACGCCCTTGACGCTGCCGTCGTCGTCGTAGAGCACTTCCGCCGCGGCGAATCCCGGGAAGATCTCCACGCCCAGGCCTTCGGCCTGCTGGCCGAGCCAGCGGCACACGTTGCCCAGGCTGATGACGTAATTGCCGTGGTTCTGGAAGCAGGCCGGCAGCAGGAAGTTCGGGATCTTGAACGCGGCTTGTTCCGTCAGAAACAGAAATCGGTCTTCGGCTACCGGCGCGTTGAGCGGCGCGCCCTTGGCCTTCCAGTCGGGAAACAGTTCGGCGAGCGCGCGCGGATCCATCACCGCGCCGGACAGGATGTGCGCGCCGACCTCGGAGCCTTTTTCGATCACGCAGACGCGACGTCGTTGCCGCGCTGCGCAGCAGCTGCTTGAGGCGGATCGCGGCGGCGAGGCCGGCCGGGCCGCCGCCGACGACCACGACGTCGTATTGCATCGATTCGCGTTCGTCACGATTCCCCCCTTATTATCAAACGTTATTGTCCCATTATACCGCCCGCTTTCGTCTAACAGATCGCCGTTGATCCGCGCATGGATTCGATTGCCTGGCGTGCGCAGGTGACGCCGCTGCGCACCGCGGCCTCCAGGGTCGCGGGGTAATCGCCCGCGGTGTAATCGCCCGCCAGATAAAAATTCTTCAGCGAAGTGCGCTGCGCCGGCCGCCGCAGGTTGATGGTGCAGGCGAAAGTCGCGCGCTTTTCCGCGATCACGCGCTGCCAAAGCGGCGCAGGCAGAGGACCGAATTGCTGCCCGAGCTCGGCGTGTATGCGCTGCGCGAGTTCTTCCTGCGCCATGTGCTGATGCGGCCCATCAGCGCTGATGATAGCCGCGACCAGGCCGCGCTGGTCGCCGCCGCTTCGCGGTCGAATACCCACTGTGCCAGCCCGCCGGCCATGCCCGTCATGGACGACGGCGGCGCGACGTGTCCGGAATATTGCAGGTAAACCGTATAGATCGGCTGATACTCGAAGCCGGCTATCTGCTCCGCCGTTGACGCCAATGCGGGCAGTCCGGCGATAACCGGCGACAGCCGATGCGGCGGAACCGCGCATATGACGTGGGTGAACCGGTAATCCAGACCGCGCGCCGTCATCCCGAACGCGCCGTCGTGTTCGTTTACATTTTCGACAGTGGCGCCCAGCACCACTTTGCCGCCCCGGCCGCGCACGTAATCGGCGGCGGGATCGGGAAACAGCGCCGACAAATCGACGCGCGCCAGCATCATGTCGCTGTCACCACGACTCGAGTCGAGGCTGTCGCGCAGCACGTTGAGAAACACCTGGGCCGAGGCGATATCCGGAGGTGTGTTGAGCGCAGCGATGCACAGCGGATGCCACAGATGCCGCGTGAGCGCCGCGCCCTGCCGATGCCGGTGCAGCAGTTCGCTGACGGTGATGTCGTGCGGCAAACGAAAGCCGTCCCGGCGCATCGCGCGCATGAAGCCGACCGCCGCCATGCGCTCGCCCAGCCCCGCGCCGCTTGCCATCATCAATCCCAGCGCAAGATGCAGGGGCGCGGGCAGCGGCGCCGCGCGCAGGCGGAAATGGCCCGGAACATGCCAGTCGAGCGGCAGCCGCAGCAATGCGCTGCCGGCGTCGCGGTTTACCAACCGGATCAGGCGCAGCGTTTCGCGATAAGCGCCGATCAGGATGTGCGCGCCGTTGTCGAGCGCGGTGTCATTGACGACCACGCGGCGCGCCCGGCCGCCGAGCTGGGGCGCAGCTTCAAAAACGGTTGCGGCGACGCCGCGTTCGGCCAGCGTGACCGCGGCCGCCATGCCGGCATAGCCGCCGCCGATGATGGCAACGTTCACGGGGAAGGGTTAGAGCCCGTAACATAATGAAACGCGAGATGCGCTGGCACGATTTTGGCGCAGGGCGCGAAGCTTTCCGCAGCCAATATCGCGAATATTGGCAAGGGGAGCGACAATGCCATGGGCCAAAACTCGTGCCAGCCCGAAGGGTTGCAGCCAAAACCGGCGCTGACTTTGTCGGCCGGCTTGACCATATTCGCGATATGCTCTGCGCCGTCCTTCGCGTCAGCACCAATTTTGGCAGCAACGCACACGTGTTTCATTATGTTACGGGCTCTTAGGGGGCTAGGCCGCCGCTTTGGCCGGCTGCTTCCGGCCCGCCCAGACTTTCCCGGGCACGAAGACGTAGCCCTCGAAGATGCGGCGGGCGGTGCGGATCAGCGCGGCGCGGCGTAGATCCTGCTTGCCGGCGGTGAAGTCGACGTCAAGGTCGATCATGATCATGCCCTGGGGATGCTCGATCCTGATCATCCCCTGCGGCGCCGGCGGCAGGGAAGCGATCTGCGAGGCCACCGTTCCGGGTATGGCGCAGGCCGAGGCGATGCACACCGTTCCGGTTACCGGGTGCGCCTTGTGGCAGGTCTCGGGCACGAAGAAGCGCGAAGCGATGACGCCGCCATTGCGCGGCTTCGACAGCAGGGCCATTTTCGGCACCACCGACTTCGAGACGTCGCCCATGCCCATCAGCACGCCGGCCTTGACGCGAATCGCCTCCATGCGCTTGAGCAGCTCCCTGTCCGCGTCGAGCTCGACGGCGGACTCGTGGCCGGTCTTGCCGAACGCTTCCGCGCGCATCAGGACTATGGGCATCGCGACGTCGACGCAGCTCACTTCCACGCCATCGATGACGTCATGACGGCTTGCCGGTGGGCAGCAGCTTCCTGGTGACCGATCCGATTGCGCTCTTGAAATTGATGCCGACCGGCGCCGCGGTGCCCGGCACGCCGTCGATCGATGCGTTGCCTTCATAGTTGACCTGTCCGCCGGGCGTCTGGACGATCGCTTCGACCAGCGATTGCGTGTTGACGTTGAAGATGCGCACCGGCGTCTCGCCGTTTTTCGCCGGCACCAGACCCGCCTCGATCGCGAACGGACCGACCGCGACCAGCATGTTGCCGCAGTTGGGCCTGGTATCGACGATGCTCTCGTTGATCTGTACCTGCGCGAACAGGTAATCGACGTCGGCGTCAGGGTGCTTCGACCTGCTGATCATCGCGACCTTGCTCGTTACCGAATGCGAGCCGCCGATGCCGTCCACCTGGATCTGGTGCGGGGAGCCCATCACCGAGAGCAGCACCGCGTCGCGCGGTGGGCACGTCGGCGGGGAGATCGGAGAGCTTGAAGAACGGGCCTGCGAAGTGCCGCCGCGCATGATTACGCACGGAATTCTGGTTTGCATAACGGCTCTCTCCTGCGAATTTTTCCGGATTATACGCCCACTGATTATTTCGAAAGCGTGACCGGTGACCAGTGACCAGTTTTTTGTTCATCAAAAAGCGTAGCGGCGAAGCCGCCGTCGACCGGCATCACGGTGCCGGTGATGTAGCGCGCGATGGGCGAGGCGAGAAAAACCGCGAGAGATGCGAGTTCCTCGGGCTCGCCATAGCGTCCGACCGGAATTTCGCGCGCGGACTGTGCGGCGCGGAATTCCTCGGAGTACTTGCGGCGGATCTGCTCGCTCATGATGCGGCCGGGCGGAATGCAGTTGACCGTGATCCCGAACTTTCCGACTTCGCGCGACAGTCCCTTGGACCACGCGTGCACCGCCGCTTTGGCCGAGGTTGCCGCGAGCAGGCGTTCGGGCTCGGACTTGCCCGTGATGTTGACGATGCGGCCCCACTGGCGCTCGATCATGCCGGGCAGTACGGCGTGCGTGAGCTGGCGCACCCGGACGAAATTCAGCGTCATCGCGTGATCCCATTCTGCTTCCGGCGCGTCGAGCGCAATAGGCGGACGGCTGCCGCCGGCGCAGTTGACGAGGATGTCGATGCGCGCGAGGCCGTCGATGGCGGCGCGGGCGAGCTGCGGGGGCGCATCCTCCTGCATGATGTCGGTTTCGACGATGACGGGCCTGCGCGCCCCCTGCCGCGACGATTTCCTGCGCCAGTTCCTCGAGCAGGTTTCGGCGGCGCGCTGCGATGCAGATTTTCACGCCTTCCGCGGCGAGTCCCTTGGCGATCGCGCGGCCTATGCCCTGGCTCGCGCCGGTGACCAGCGCCGTTTTTCCTTTAAGCTGCAGATCCAAATTGAACTCCTGAGTCTTGACTTGTTGTTGGCAATACGTTCTGAGATTTTTCCAGTCACCTAGTCACCGGTTGCCGGTCACGCTTCACCCCTTGATCCAGGTTTTCCACGCGATCCACAGCTTGCGCGCCGGGGTCAGCGAGATGCGCTGCGTGAGCACGCGGCAGCCGTCGGCGCGGATTTCGTCGAGCAGGGTGCGGTAAATCGCCGCCATGACGAGCCCGGCGCGCTGCGACTTGCGGTCGATGTCCGGCAGCTGCGCGAAAGCCTCGCGATAAAAGACCGAGCGCGCGCTCGATCTGGAATTCCATCAGGCGCCGGAAGTTGTCGGTTTCGCGCGACTGCAGGATATCGGCCGCGCCCACGCCATATTGTTGCAGTTCATCGAGCGGCAGGTAGATGCGGTCGCGGCGCGCGTCCTCGCCGACGTCGCGGATGATGTTGGTGAGCTGGAACGCCATGCCGAGGTCTGCGCGTATTGCAGCGTGCGCGGGTCGCTGGTAGCCGAAAATCTCGGCCGACAGCAGGCCGACGACGCCCGCCACCCGGTGGCAGTAGAGCTTGAGCGACTCGAAATCCGGATAGCGGTTGCGTCGAGGTCCATCTCCATGCCGTCGATGATTTCCTGCAGATGCTGCTCCTGCAGCCTGAACCGGCCGGCGACTTCGGCGAGCGCGCGCGACACCGGGTGCTGCGGCCGGCCGTGATAGATGGCCGAGATCTCCTTGCGCCACCAGGCGAGCTTGATGCGCGCCACGCCCGCGTCCGAGCATTCGTCGACGACGTCGTCGACCTCGCGGCAGAACGCATAGAGCGCGGTGATCGCGCGCCGCCGTTCCGGCGTGCAGAAACAGAAAGCTGTAGTAGAAGCTCGAGCCGCTGTGCGCGGCTTTCTGCTGGCAATACTCGTGGGGATCCGATTATGTCACCGGCTCTCAGTGCTGCGAACATCGAGCGCAACATCAGTAGACCCAGTCGCGGCGCCGGAGGACGGGGCGGTGGCGGAAAATATCGCCGCCGGCGGCAGCGATTCTGGACAGGATGCGGTCGCCGCCGCTGAATGATCATGCGCATTTCCAGCCCGATGCGTCCCTTGAGGATGCGCCCGAGCGGCGCGCCGGAGCGCAGCAGATCGCGGGCGCGCCCGACCTGGAACGTCATGAACGACGGCCAGTTGCCGCCGGCAGTCGCCGCGCGGCGATCTGGCGTTCGCTGATTCCGATAACGCGCCATCTCGTCCTGCGGCAGGTAGATGCGCCCTTTGCGGTAATCGACCGCGACGTCCTGCAGAAAGTTGATGAGCTGCAGGCTCGAGCAGATCGCGTCGGACCAGGCCAGATTTTGCGGCGTGGCGCTGCCGTACAAGCACCAGCAGCAGGCGGCCGACGGGGTTGGCCGAGCGCCGGCAGTAGTCGAGCACTTCGCCGTAATCGGCATAGCGCTTTTTGGTGACGTCCTGGGAAAAGGCCGACAACAGGTCGCGAAAGGCGTCGAGCGGCAGTTCATGGGTTCCGGATCAGATCGGCCAGAGTTCTCGAACCAGGGGATGGCCGGCGGCGCGCCGGTCTCGATTCTGTGCAATTCCTGACGGAATGCGGCGAGACGCGCCAGCCGGACTCGCATCGGGGAGCTCGCCTTCATCGGCGAAATCGTCGGCTTCACGGGCAAAACGGTAAATCAGGGCGACTGGACGGCGGAATTCGGGCGGGCAGCAGGACCGATGCGACGGGAAAATTTTCGTAATGATTAACCGTCATCGGAATGGGGGTTTAATGTTTTAATTATCAATAGATTGGATTAATTGCTTAAGACGCATTGCAAGCTTCGAATTCTAACGTTACAGTCCTGATTATATTATAATCAAATGGTTGCAAAAGCCGCGTGCGCGAAAGTGGCGGAATTGGTAGACGCACCAGATTTAGGTTCTGGCGCCGAAAGGCGTGTGGGTTCGAGTCCCTCCTTTCGCACCAGATATGACGACGTTATAAGGATTTTTAACTTAAATGCAAGCGAACTTGGAAACATTGAGCCAGTTGGAACGGCGTCTCAGCATTGCCGTTGCCCATGGCGGAGATCGACAGCGAGGTGGAAAACCGCCTCAAGCGCCTCGACGCGCACGGTCAAAATGCACGGCTTCCGGCCCGGCAAGGTGCCGTTCAGGGTGGTGGTGCAGCAATATGGCGGCCAGGTGCGCCAGGAAGTGCTCGGCGATACGCTTGCAAAAAAGCTTTGGCGAGGCCATCAGGCAGCAAAACCTGAAGGTGGCGGGTTACCCGAGCTTCGAGGCCAAGCCGCCGTCCGAAGACGCCGGCGCAGTTTGAATACAGCGCCACGTTCGAAATCTATCCCGAAGTGGTGCTCGGCGATATCTCGAAAGCCACGATCACGCCGGCCCACGCTCGAGGTCGGCGACGCGGAAATCGGACAAGACGCTGGAAATCATGCGCAAGCAGCGCGCGAGCTTCGAGCCGGTCGACGCGCGCCGCTGCCAGCGGCGACCGCCTGACCATCGATTACCGCGGGACGATAGACGGCAAGGAGTTCAGCGGGTCGGCAGGCGCAGGATTCGACGGTGGTGCTCGGCGAAGGGCGGCTGCTGCCGGATTTCGAGAAACAGCTCGTAGGCATGAAAAGCGGGCGAGACCAGGACGTTTGAATTGCGCTTCCCGGACGACTATCATGGCAAGGAGGTCGCTGGAAAGACCGCGAGCTTCGAAGTCAAGCTGAAGCAGGTCGCCGCGCCGAAATTGCCTGAGATCGACGCTGAATTCGCGAAAAGCCTGGGCGTGGCCGACGGCGATCTCGCCAAGATGCGGGCTGAAGTCGAAAGCCAATCTCGAGCGCGAGGTCAAAATCCGCCTCAAGAACCGCGTCAAGGACCAGGTGATGCAGGCGCTGCTCGATGCGACGAAGATCGAGGTGCCGAAGGCGCTGGTGGAAATGGAAATCGAGCGCCTGCAGGCGCAGGCGCGCCAGGATCTGGCCGCGCGCGGCATCCCGGTCAAGGACGACATGCCGATACCGGCCGAGGTGTTCGAAAAGCAGGCCCAGCACCGGGTCAACCTCGGGCTGATTCTTGCCGAAGTGGTGAAGGCGAACAATCTCCACGCCAAGCCGGAGCAGGTCAGGGCGGTGGTCGAGGAACAGGCGCAGAGCTACGAGCACCCGGAAGAAGTGGTGAAGTGGTTCTACCAGTCTCCCGAGCGCCTGCGCGACATCGAATCGATGGTGCTCGAGGACAACGTCGTTGCCTGGGTGCTTGCCGCCGCCAAGGTCGAGGACAAGGCGATTGCATTTGATGAATTGATGGAGAACAAGCAATGACGATGCGTTACTCGGAACCGCAGATGGCCATGGAGCCCAGGGGCTGGGATTGATCCCGATGGTCATCGAGCAAAGCGGGCGCGGCGAACGCGCCTATGACATCTACTCGCGCCTGCTCAAGGAGCGCGTGGTGTTTCTGGTCGGGCCGGTGACCGAGATCACGGCCAACCTGATCGTTGCGCAGCTGCTGTTCCTGGAATCGGAGAATCCCGACAAGGACATTTCGTTCTATATCAATTCCCCGGGCGGCTCGGTTTCCGCGGGGCTGGCGATTTACGATACCATGCAGTTCATCAAGCCGGACGTGTCGCACGCTGTGCGTCGGCCAGGCGGCGAGCATGGGTGCGCTGCTGCTGGCGGCGGGCGCCAAGGGCAAGCGTTTCTGCCTGCCCAACTCGCGGGTGATGATTCACCAGCCGATGGGCGGATTCCAGGGCCAGGCCTCGGACATCGAGATCCACGCCAAGGAAATCCTGTTTCTGAAGGCGCGGCTCAACGAGATCCTGGCGAAGCACAGCGGGCAGAAGATCGAAACCATCGAAAAAGACACCGACCGCGATAATTTTCTGAGTGCCGACCAGGGCGTGGCTTATGGCCTGGTCGACAAGGTGCTGGTGAGCAGGGCGGACAGTGCGGTTGCAGCGTAGCCGGCGGGAACGCCGGAATCTTAATGGCGGCAGGCGGTCTTAACGGGGTATGAGGAAAACCGGATATGTCAGATAAAGTCGGTGGCGAAAAGCTGCTCTATTGCTCGTTCTGCGGAAAAAGCCAGCATGAGGTGCGCAAGCTCATCGCCGGCCCGTCGGTGTTCATCTGCGACGAGTGCATAGAGCTGTGCAACGACATCATCCGCGAAGAAACCCAGGGCGAGCAGGGCGGCAAGGGCGTCAAGTCGGACCTGCCGGTGCCGCACGAGATCCGCGCCATCCTCGACCAGTACGTGATCGGCCAGGACGTCGCCAAGAAAATTCTCTCGGTGGCGGTCTACAACCACTACAAGCGGTTGAAGACCATGACCAAAAGCGACGAGGTCGAGCTCGCCAAGAGCAACATCCTGCTGATCGGTCCGACCGGCTCGGGCAAGACGCTGCTCGCGCAGACGCTGGCGCGGCTGCTGAACGTGCCGTTCGTGATGGCCGATGCCACCACCCTGACCGAAGCCGGCTATGTCGGCGAGGACGTCGAGAACATCATCCAGAAGCTGCTGCAGAAATGCGACTACGATGTCGACAAGGCGCAGCGCGGCATCGTCTACATCGACGAGATCGACAAGATTTCGCGCAAATCCGACAACCCCTCGATCACGCGCGACGTGTCGGGCGAAGGCGTGCAGCAGGCGCTGCTGAAGCTGATCGAGGGCACGATCGCCTCGGTGCCGCCGCAGGGCGGGCGCAAGCACCCGAACCAGGAATTCGTGCAGGTCGACACCACCAATATCCTGTTCGTCTGCGGCGGCGCGTTCGACGGCCTCGACCGGGTCATCCGCGCGCGCTCGGAGAAGAGCGGCATCGGCTTCGGTGCCGACGTGCGCAGCAAGGACAACCGCAAGGACATCGGCAAGGTGCTGCGCGACGTGCAGCCCGAGGACCTGATCAAGTACGGCCTGATTCCGGAGTTCGTCGGCCGCCTGCCGGTGGTGGCGACGCTGGAGGAACTGGACGAGGTCGCGCTGATCCAGATCCTGACGCAGCCCAAGAATGCGCTGCTCAAGCAGTATCAGAAGATGTTCGCCATGGAAGGCGTGGAACTCGAGGTGCGCGAGCCGGCGCTGCGGGCCATCGCCAAACGCGCGCTCGACCGCAAGACCGGCGCGCGCGGGCTGCGCTCGATCATCGAGCTCACGCTGCTCAATACCATGTTCGACCTGCCGTCGATGGAAAACGTGGTCAAGGTGGTGGTCGACGAGGGCACGATTACCGGCGATACGCCGCCGCTGATGATCTATTCCGACCAACCCAAGGTGGCGGGATCCACGATGTAGAGTCTCCTTTTTTGCGGCGCCGGGGCGCCGCCGGTTTTGGGCCGAGTGAGGTGCCTCCCGCTTGATTTTCGGGAAGCACCCCCAATGTTAGCGTTAAGTATTGTTTTTTTAAGGTAAATTCATCATGTCCAGCCCAGAAAACCAGAATATCAACCCGTTACAGCTCCCGTTGCTGCCCTTGCGCGACGTGGTGGTTTTTCCGCACATGGTGATTCCGCTGTTTGTCGGGCGCCCGAAATCGATCAAGGCGCTGGAAACGGCAATGGAAACAGGCAAGAGCATCGTGCTGGTCGCGCAGAAATCCGCGGCGAAGGACGAGCCCGTGCCCGAGGATCTGTACGAGATCGCGAGCATCGCCAATATCCTGCAGATGCTGAAACTGCCCGACGGCACGGTGAAGGTGCTGGTCGAAGGCAGCCAGCGCGCCCGCATCAACGAAATCATCGATCTCAAGACGCACTATGCGGTGATGGTCACGCCGGTGCCGGCCGAGATCCCCGCCGATCACGAGGTCGAGGCGATGCGGCGCACGATGATCCAGCAGTTCGATCAGTACGTGAAGCTCAACAAGAAAATCCCTCCCGAGATCCTGACCTCGCTCGCCGGCATCGACGAGGCCGGCCGTCTCGGCGATACCGTTGCCGCGCACCTGCCGCTCAAGCTCGAGCAGAAGCAGGAAGTGCTCGAGATGTTCGACGTCAAGCAGCGGCTCGATCACCTGCTGAAGCTGGTGGAGAGCGAGCTCGACATCCTGCAGGTCGAAAAGCGCATCCGCGGCCGCGTCAAGCGCCAGATGGAGAAAAGCCAGCGCGAATACTATCTGAACGAGCAGGTGAAGGCGATTCAGAAAGAGCTCGGCGAAAGCGAAGACGGCGCCGACATCGACGAGGTCGAGAAGCGCATCAAGTCGGCGCACATGCCCAAAGAGGCGCGCAAAAAGGTCGAGGCCGAGCTGAAGAAACTGAAGCTCATGTCGCCGATGTCGGCCGAAGCCACCGTCGTGCGCAATTACATCGACGCGGTGGTGTCGCTGCCGTGGCGCAAGAAGAGCAAGATCAACGCCGATCTTGCGGCGGCGGAGAGGGTGCTCGATGAAGACCACTACGGCCTGGAGAAGGTCAAGGAGCGGATCGTCGAATACCTGGCGGTGCAGCAGCGCGTGGACAAGCTGAAGGCCCCGATCCTGTGCCTGGTCGGCGCGCCCGGCGTGGGCAAGACCTCGCTCGGTCAGTCGATCGCGCGCGCGACCAACCGCAAGTTCGTGCGCATGTCGCTGGGCGGCGTGCGCGACGAAGCTGAAATTCGCGGCCACCGCCGTACCTACATCGGTTCGATGCCCGGCAAGATCCTGCAGAACATGGCCAAGGTCGGCGTCCGGAACCCGCTGTTCCTGCTCGACGAGGTCGACAAGATGGGCATGGATTTCCGCGGCGACCCGGCCTCGGCGCTGCTCGAAGTGCTGGATCCGGAACAGAACCATACTTTCGTCGACCACTACGTCGAGGTCGAGTACGACCTCTCGGACGTGATGTTTGTCGCCACGGCGAACACGCTCAACATTCCGCCGGCGCTGCTCGACCGGATGGAAGTGATCCGGCTGTCGGGCTACACGGAAGACGAAAAAGTGCACATCGCGATGCATCACCTGCTGCCGAAGCTGATGAAAAACCACGCGCTGAAACCGGAGGAAATCGTCATTTCCGACAGCGCGGTGCGCGACATCATCCGCTATTACACGCGGGAAGCGGGCGTGCGCAGCCTCGAGCGCGAAGTGTCGAAGATCTGCCGCAAGGTGGTGAAGACCCTGGTGAGCGAGAAGGGCAGCCGCAAGGTGTCGATCACCTCGCGCAACCTCGACAAGTACCTGGGCGTGCGGCGTTACAGCTACGGCGTGGCCGAGAAACACAACCAGGTCGGCCAGGTCTGCGGCCTCGCCTGGACCGAGGTCGGCGGCGAACTGCTGACGATCGAGGCGGCGATCATGCCCGGCAAGGGCAAGATGACCACCACCGGCAAGCTGGGCGAGGTGATGCAGGAATCGGTGCAGGCGGCGTTGTCGGTCGTGCGCGCCCGGTCCCAGCGCCTCGGCATTCCGGCCGACTTTTATCAGAAGAACGACATCCACATCCACTTGCCGGAAGGCGCGACGCCGAAGGACGGCCCGAGCGCGGGCACCGGCATCTGCACGGCGATGGTGTCGGCCCTCACGGGTATCCCGGTGCGTTCCGACGTCGCGATGACCGGCGAGATCACGCTGCGCGGCGAGGTGCTGCCGATCGGCGGACTGAAGGAGAAGCTGCTGGCGGCGCATCGCGGCGGCATCAAGACCGTGCTGATTCCCGAAGAGAACGTGAAGGATCTCGCGGAAATACCCGATAACGTCAAGAACCGCCTCGACATCCATCCGGTGAAATGGATCGACAGCGTGCTGGAGATGGCGCTGGAGCGTAAACCCGAGCCGTTGCCCGAGCCGCAGGCGGTTGGGCAGTTGCCGCCGGTGAGCGAAGCGCCGGCGCCCGCGGTCAAGCATTAGAGCGTAACGGTGGCAAAGCCGTGCAAGATGCGGTAAACTGGCGCCCATCGCAGCAGCAGTCCAGGCATTAAATTTTGGGGTAGGCGCGCGTTGCGCGCCTACCCCAAAATGCTTAGATGAGGCGGCGGCCTGGTCCTGGCCGGGTTGAAACGAACGGTGTTCCGGGTGCTTAGCTCAGTTGGTAGAGCGTCGCCCTTACAAGGCGAATGTCGGCGGTTCGACCCCGTCAGCACCCACCAAGTGTTGCGAATATGGAGTGGTAGTTCAGTTGGTTAGAATACCGGCCTGTCACGCCGGGGGTCGCGGGTTCGAGTCCCGTCCACTCCGCCATGATTCGGGAAAAGGGCGAACGCTGTTCGCCCTTTTTTCTGGACGAATGGCAATTGGCGGTCGACGGGGAAGTATCGCTGAAACCTGACGTTGGTTTACGATTTACGAGTCACCAATCACTAATCACCAATCACTGACCACGGTATTCATATGTTCAACTTCGTCACCAACAACAAGCGGCTGATCCAGGTCGTTCTCGCGATCATTCTGCTGCCGTTCGCATTTTTCGGCGTCGATTCCTATTTCCGCTCGAGCGACAGCACGGCAGGGCTCGCGACGGTGGGCGGTTACCGTATCTCGCAGCAGGAATTCAACCAGGCATTGCGCGAGCGGCAGGAGGCCATCCAGCGCATGCTCCAGGGCCGCGCCGATGCCGCGCTGCTGGATAATCCGGAATTGCGGTTCGCGGTGATGGACGATCTGATCCGCCAGCATCTGCTGCTCGGACAGGCGCTGCGTTCGGGAATGACCGTCAGCGACCAGCAGTTGCAAAGCGTGATCGCCGAAGAGCCGGCGTTCCAGGACGCAGGCCGGTTTTCGCTGCAGCGTTACGAGCAGGTGCTCAAAGCCCAGGGCATGACGGCGGCGATTTTCGAGTCGCGCCTGCGCCGCGATCTGTTGATGCAGCACGTCGACGATGCCTACCGGGACAGCGTATTCATTCCGCGCACCGTTGCCGACCGCCTGGTGCGCATCAGCGAGCAGCAGCGCGAGGTGAGCGAGTCCGTGATCGCGCCCGATGCGTTTCTCGGGCAGGTCAAGCTGGAGGCCGACGCCGCGAAGAAATACTACGATGCCCACCAGGACGAATTCCGGATTCCGGAACAGGTGCGCGTCGAATACGTAACGCTGTCGGCCGACGCATTGGCGTCGCAGGTCCAGGTCGATCCGGCCGAAGTCAGCAAATATTATGAGGCGCACCGCGCGCAGTACGGGGTCGCAGGAATCGCGGCAGGCCAGCCACATCCTGATCAGCGTGGATCCCGGCGCCAGCGCCGAGGCCAAACAGAAAGCGCGCGCCAAGGCCGAGGAGATCTACGAGCAGGTGAAGCGCAATCCGGCGCAATTCGCCGAACTGGCGAAAAAATATTCACAGGATCCGGGTTCCGCCGCCAATGGCGGCGCCCTCGGCACCTTCAGCCGCGGCTCCATGGTCAAGGCGTTCGATGACGCGGTGTTCAAGATGAAGGTCGGCGAGATTTCTCCGCCGGTGGAGTCGCAGTATGGCTACCACATCATCCACCTGACGGGAGTCAACCCGGCGCAGGTCAAAAGCCTCGACGAGGTGCGCGGCCAGATCGAGTCCGACCTCAAGAAGCAGCTTGCGGGCAAAAAATTCGCGGAATTGGCGGAGAACTTCAGCAACATCGTATTCGAGCAATACGAGAGCCTGAAACCGGCGGCGGAACTGATCAAAGGCAGCGTGCAGCAAAGCGCCTGGATCTCGCGCGAACACGCCGACGATGCGCGCCTCAATAATCCCAAGCTGTTGCGGGCGATATTTTCCGACGATGTGATCAAAAACAAGCGCAATACCGAAGCGGTGGAAATTGCGCCGGGCGTGCTGGTGGCGGCGCGCATCATCGAGCACAAGCCCGCGAGCGTGCGGCCGTTTGGCGAAGTGAGCGCCGCGATCGCGAAGAAGCTGGCCCTGCAACAGGCCGGCCAGCTCGCGGTGCAGGACGGCAGGAACAAGCTGGAGCAGTTGAAACAGGGCAAGGACGTGCAGCTGAAATGGAACCCGCCGCAACTGGTGAGCCGCAAGGATGCCAAGGGCATGAGCGAGCCGGTTTTGAGGCAGGCATTCAAGGCCGACACCGGCAAATTGCCGTCGTATACCGGGGTCGACAATCCCGGCGGCGGATTCGTGGTGCTGAAGATCAGCCGCGTCGTCGAGCCTGAGAAAACCGCGGCCAGCCAGCCCGCGCTGGCCGATGCGCTGCGCCAGATGGTCGGGCAGGAGGAAGTGTCGGCTTATGTCGCGAGCCTGCGGCAGAAGGCCGACGTCAAGATCAGCAAAGACCTGCTGGAGAAGAAGCAAGAAGCGGGAGTTAGGAGTCGGGAGTCGGCGAAGTGCGCAGTTTACCCGCGGTCTTGCCCCGACCCCCAGCCCCTGGTCCCTGATCTTCAGTCCGCGCTGACGCTCCCGCTGACCGTGGTATTGAAGCCGCAGTCGACGTAGGTGATCTCGCCGGTGATGCCGCTGGCCAGATCGCTCAGCAGGAACGCGGCGGCGTTGCCGACTTCATCGATAGTCACGTTGCGCCGCAGCGGCGAATGCTCCTCGACGATTTTCAGTTTTTTGCCGAAATCGCTGATGCCGGCGGCGGCAAGCGTCTTGATCGGCCCGGCTGAAATGCCGTTGACGCGGATGCCCTGCGGGGCCAAGGTTCCTGGCGAGATAGCGCACGCACGCCTCCAGGCTCGCCTTGGCGAGCCCCATCACGTTGTAATTCGGCACCGCGCGCTCCGCGCCGAGATAGGTGAGCGTGAGCAGCGCCGCGTTGCGGCCCTGCATCATCGGCAGTCCCGCCTTGGCGAGCGCGGCGAAGCTGTAGGAGCTGACGTCGTGTGCGATGCGGAACGCTTCGCGCGAAAGCCCGTCGAGCAAGTCGCCGCCGAGCGCCTCGCGCGGCGCGAAGGCGATCGAGTGCACGATGCCGTCGAGCCCGTCCCACTGCTTTCGCGAGCTGCCGCGAACAGCGCATCGATCTCCTCGTCGCTCGCGACGTCGCAGGGCAGTATCGGCGTCGCGCCGAACTCCTGCGCCAGTTGCGTCACGCGCTCGCGTGATATCCTCGTTCTGGTAGGTGAAGGCGAGCGTCGCGCCCTCGCGCTGCAGCGCCTTGGCGATGCCGTAGGCGATCGAGCGGTTGCTGCAGCAGGCCGGTGATGAGAATTTTCTTGTCCTGTCAGAAAGCCCATTGCGATTCCCGTGACATGCCGGCGCGGACGATCGGCGAATTATAGCGGATGCCGCTGCCCAGTCGAGTTGCGCGTCTACGCTGCGGACGATTCGGGCTACACTGTGCGCCATGATGGATTCATTTCCGCGTGCGCGCTGCTGCCGGTGTTCGCTGCTGCTGGCCGGCTGCGGCGGCTCGCCGTGGAACGATCCTTATCCGGCCTCGGAGCGCGGCGCGAACATCCTCTACTCGTCGTTCTGCCGAGCGGCCCAAGCATCTCGATCCGGTGCAGTCCTACAGCGAGAACGAATACGTGTTTCATCGCGCAGATCTACGAGCCGCCGCTGCAGTATCACTACCTCAAGCGGCCCTACGCAGCTGGTGCCGTTCGCGGCGACCGAAGTGCCGCGCGCGGTTTTCTTCGACGGCAAGGGACGCCGGCTGCCCGACGACGCCGATGCGAAGCTGGTCGCCTACAGCGTCTACGAGATCCATATCCGGCCGGGCATCCTGTATCAGCCGCATCCCGCGTTTGCCGTCGATGCCAACGGGAAATCCGCTGTATTACCCGCTCAAGCGCGGCGCGACTCAGGCGGCATTTCCGCGCTGCGCGACTTCCCGCAGCAGCGGCACGCGCGAGCTGACGGCCGCCGACTACGTCTACCAGATCAAGCGCCTTGCGCATCCGCGGCTGCATTCGCCGATCTTCGGCCTGATGAGCGAGTACATCGTCGGCCTGAAGGAGTTTGCCGGGACCCTCGCACAAGGCGGACAAAAGCCTGCCCAAGGATGCGTGCCTCGACCTCACGCGCTACGATCTGCCGGGCGCGCAGGTGGTCGACCGCTATACCTACCGCATCAAGGTGCAGCGGCAAGTACCCGCAGTTCGTCTACTGGCTGGCGATGCCGTTCTTCGCGCCGGTGCCGCCCGAGGCCGACCGCTTCTATGCGCAGCCCGGCATGGCGGAGAAGAACCTCACGCTCGACTGGTATCCGGTCGGCACCGGCCCGTACATGCTGACGGAGAACAATCCCGAACCGCGCGCATGGTGCTCGACGCGCAATCCCAATTTCCGCGGCGAGCCCTACCCGTCCGAGGGCGAGCCGGGCGACGCCGCGGCGGGCTTGCTCGCCGACGCCGGCAAGCCGCTGCCGTTCATCGACAAGGTCGTGTTCAGCCGGGAGAAGGAAAGCATCCCGTACTGGAACAAGTTCCTGCAGGGCTACTACGACGCGTCGGGCATCGCCTCGGACACTTTCGACCAGGCGGTGCAGGTCAGCGGCCAGGGCGAGGCGGCGCTGTCGCCGGCAGATGGAGCGGCGGGGCATCCAGCTGCAGACCTCGGTCGCGACCAGCGATCGTACTACCTCGGCTTCAACATGCTCGACCCGGTGGTGGGCGGCGACGCGGAGCGCGCGCGCAAGCTGCGCCAGGCGATCTCGATCGCGATCGATGGGAGGAATTCATCTCGATCTTCGAGAACGGCCGCGGCATCCCGGCGCAGGGGCCGATCCCGCCGGGCATCTTCGGCTACCGCGAGGGCGGGGACGGCATCAATCCGGAGGTCTACGACTGGGTCGACGGCGCGGCGCGCAGCGCAAGCCGATCGAGGCCGCCAAAGCAGCTGCTGGCCGAGGCCGGTTATCCCGACGGGCGCGACGCCAAGACCGGCCAGCCGCTGGTCCTCTACCTCGATACCACCGCGACGCGGGCGGGGCGGCAAGTCGCGGCTCGACTGGTACCGCAAGCAGTTCGCAGAAGATCGACGTGCAGCTGGTGATGCGCGCCACCGACTACAACCGCTTCCAGGACAAGATCCGCAAGGGCAACGCGCAGCTCTACTTCCTGGGCTGGAACGCCGACTATCCGGATCCGGAGAATTTCCTGTTCCTGCTGCACGGGCCGCAGAGCAAGGTCAAGTGCCGGCGGCGAGAATGCCGCGAACTACGCCAATCCGGAGTTCGACCGCCTGTTCGAGCAGATGAAGAACATGGAGAACGGCCCGGAGCGCCAGGCGATCATCGACCGCATGGTCGCGATCGCTGCGCCAGCGATGCGCCGTGGGTCTGGGGCTTCCACCCCAAGGACTACGGCCTGGCCCACGCCTGGGTCGCCAACGCGCAAGCCGAACCAGATGGCGAGCAACAGGCTCAAGTACTCAGCGCATCGACGCGGCGCTGCGCGAGCGGCAGCGCGCCGAGTGGAACCGGCCGGTGCTGTGGCCGCTCGGTGCTGGTGCTGCTGCGTGCTGCTGATGCTGGCGAGCGCTGCCCGCGGTGCGTCGCGCTACCGCAGCGCGCGAGCGCATGGCGGCGCGCCGACGGCCGGCGCGACGGAGCCGACGTGATCGCCTACATCATCCGGCGCGTGCTGTACGCGATTCCGATCCTGATCGGCGTCAACCTGCATCACCTTCGCGCTGTTCTTCGTCGTCAACACGCCCGACGACATGGCGCGCATGCAGCTCGGCGTCAAGCGCGTCACGCCCGAGGCGATCGCCAAGTGGAAGGCGGAGCGCGGCTACGACAAGCCGCTGCTGTACAACGACCGGTGCGCAGGGCATCGGCAAGTTCACCGACACCATTTTCTTCGAGAAATCGGTGCAGGCTGTTCGTGCTTCGACTTCGGCCACGCCGACGACGGGCGCGACATCGCGCACGAGATCCGGACGCGCATGTGGCCGAGCCTGGCGCTCGCGCTGCCGGTGTTCCTGGTCGGGCTCGCGGTCTACATCACCTTCGCGCTGCTGATGGCGTTTTTCCGCGCCACCTACCTCGATTTCTGGGGCGTGGTGCTGTGCGTGGCGATGATGTCGATCTCGGGCGCTGTTCTACATCATCGGCGGGCAGTACCTGATCGGCAAGCTGTGGAACCTGGTGCCGATCTCGGGCTATCGCGGCGGGCTTCGACGCGCTGCAAGTTCCTGCGTCCTGCCGGTGGTGATCGGCGTGGTCGGCGGCATCGGCGCGAGCGCGCGCTGGTACCGCACCATGTTCCTCGAGGAGATCGGCAAGGACTACGTGCGCACCGCGCGCGCCAAGGGGCTGTCGGAGATGCGCGGTGCTGTTCCGCCACGTGCTGCAAGAACGCGATGATCCCGATCCTGACCGGCGTGGTGGTGGTGATTCCGCTGCTGTTCATGGGCAGCCTGATCGCCGAATCGTTCTTCGGCATCCCGGGCCTGGGCAGCTACACCATCGACGCGATCAAGTCGCAGGATTTCGCCGTGGTGCGCGCGATGGTGTTCCTCGGCTCGGTGCTCTACATCGTCGGCCTGATCCTGACCGACATTTCCTACACGCTGGTCGATCCGCGGGTGAGGTTGCGACTAGATGCCGATCCAGCCCGTCATCCTCTGGACCGACTGCGCTGGTCTTCCTGCTGGTCGCGGTGGTCGCCGCGCTTCGTCTGGTACGTGCGCCGCCACGAGCACCTGCGCGCGCCGTGGCGGCGCGTGGCGCAGACGCCGAGCGGCATGAGCGCGCTGGTGGTGCTCGCTGGTGTTCGTCGTCGATCGGCTTGCTCGACTCGCTGCACTACCGCCCGCGCGCTGCGACGACAGCGGCGCCGAGGCCAAGGCGCGATTATGCGGTCGAGGTGCTGTAGCGTGCTCGACGCTCGTCGCTCGAGCCGCTGCGCACGCGGCAGCGAGAAGACCTATTCCGCGCCGCTCGCGACCCATGCTCTACGCGAAGGAGACGGTCGAGCTGCCCGACGGCAGCGCAGGTGCGCGAGTTATCCGCGGCTCAAGTTCGGCGGCGCGCATCTCGACGGACCCGGAGCGCGACTGGGCCGGCGATATCGCGCAGCGCGCGCTCTGCGGCGCGTGCCGCCGGCGTGGTCGTCGTGGCTGGTGCTGGCGACGCTGCTGGTGCGCGGCTGATCGTCGAGCGCGCAGCGGCGCGCATCTCGATGCAGGCCTGGCAGCGCGATCTGGCGCGGCGAGACCGAGGTGCCCTGGCGCGCGATGCTGCTCACGCTGGCGTGCGTGCTGCTGCGTCGCTCGTGCACCGGTCGTCGCTCTTGCGCGCCAGCTATCACGTGCTCGGCACCGACAAGGTCGGGCAGGACGTGCTCTACCTGGCGCTGAAGAGCATCCGCACCGGCCTCGTGATCGGCACGCTGACGACGCTGGTGATGCTGCCGTTCGCGCTGCTGCTCGGCATCATGGCGGGCTACTTCCGCGGCTGGGTCGACGACGTGATCCAGTATCTCTACACCACGCTGAACTCGATTCCCGGCGTGCTGCTGATCGCCGCCGCGGTGCTGATGATGCAGGTCTACATCGACAGCCATCCGGACCTGTTCCCGACCGTCGGCGCAGCGCGCCGACCTCCGGCTGCTGTTCCTGTGCATCATCCTCGGCGTCACCAGCTGGACCGGGCTGTGCCGGCTGCTGCGCGGCGAGGCGCTGAAGCTGCGCGAGCTCGAATACATCCAGGCGGCGCACGCCTTCGGCGTGTCGCACTGGCGCATCATCACGCGCCACATCCTGCCCAACGTGATGCACATCGTGCTGATCGCGGTGGTGATGGATTTCAGCGGCCTGGTGCTGGCCGAGGCGGTGCTGTCCTACGTCGGCGTCGGCGTCGATCCCTCGATGATCAGCTTCGGCACCATGATCAACAGCGCGCGCCTGGAGATGGCGCGCGAGCCGATGGTGTGGTGGTCGCTCGCCGCCGCCTTCGTGCTTCATGTTCGTGCTGGTGCTGGCGGCCAACCTGTTCGCCGATGCGGTGCGCGACGCGTTCGATCCGCGGGTGCGCGATCGGCGCGCGCTGCCGCGAGCGTGCGGAAGCCGTGCCGGCTGACGCGAGTCGATGATCGACCATGACGCGCCGCTGCTGCGAGATCGAGAACCTGACGACCTGGCTCGACAGCGCGGGACGCCGTGGTGCGCGCGGTCGACGGCTGTCGCTTCGAGATCGGCGCGCGGCGAAACCTTCGCGCTGCTCGGGCGAATCGGGCTGCGGCAAGTCGATGACCGCGCTGTCGATGATGCGCCTGCTGCCCGAGGCCGGGCCGGATCGTGGCGCGGCGCGGTCGGCTCGACGGCGAGGATCTGCTCGCGCTGCCGGAGAGCGCGATGCGCGACGTGCGCGGCCGGCGCATCGCGATGATCTTCCAGGAGCCGGCGACCAGCCTCAATCCGGTGCTGACGGTCGGGCGCGCAGATCGCCGAGGTGCTGCGAGCGCCATACCGCGTCTGCGCGGCGCCGCGCTGCGAGCGGCGCGTGCTGGAGCTGCTCGACGCGGTCGGCATTCCCGATGCCGCGCGGCGCCTGCGACGAATATCCGTTCCAGCTCTCCGGCGGCATGAAGCAGCGCGTGATGATCGCGATGGCGCTCGCCGTGCGAGCCCGAACTGCTGATCGCCGATGAGCCGACCACCGCGCTCGACGTGACCATCCAGGCGCAGGTGCTCGAGCTGCTGCGCGAGCTGCAGCGCCGACGCGGCATGGCGATCCTGCTCATCACCCACGACCTGGGCGTCGTCGCGGAGATGGCGCACCGCGTGGCGGTGATGTACGCGGGCGAGATCGTCGAGACCGCCGAGCGCGAGCGTTCTTCGCGCGGCCCGCAGCATCCGTATTCGCAGCAAGCTGTTCGAGGCGCTGCCCGGCGAAGCACAAGCGCGGCGCGGCGCTGGCGGTGATCCGCGGCAGGTGCCGCCGCTGACGCGCGAGTTCGCCGGCTGCCGCTTCGCCGAGCGCTGCGATCAGGCCTGGGCGCTTTGCCGCAGCACGGTGCCGGCATGGCACGATCTGGGCGACGGGCAGGGCGTGCGGTGCCATCTGTTCGCCGCAGGCGAACAGCGAGAGATGCGGGATGAGGGCGGAGGCATGCAGGACGAAGCCGAGCCCAGCCGCTGCGGGTCACCGCATCCGTCATCGCCGCAGCCGTCATCCCTCTGACGTGCGCCGCTGCTGCGCGTGCAGCGACCTCAAGGTGCATTTCCCGATCCGCAAGGGCGTGTTCAAGCGCGTCGTGGCGCACGTCAAGGCGGTGGACGGCGTGTCGCTTGACGATCGCTGCGGGCAGGACGCTGGCGCTGGTCGGCGAGTCGGGCTGCGGCAAGACCACGGTGGGCAAGGCATCCTGCAGCTGATCGAGCCCACCGCCGGCGAGGTCGTGTTCGACGGCGAGGATCTGGGCGGCGCTGAGCCGCGCCGAGCTGCGCGCGCGCCGCCGCCACGCGCAGATCATCTTCCAGGACCCGTACGCGTCGCTCAACCCGCGCATGCGCGTCGCGGAGATCGTCGAGGAGGGCATGAGCGCGCTGGGCGTAGGCGCCGACCGCGACGAGCGCGCAGCAGCGCATCGACGCGCTGCTGACCGAGGTGGGGCTGCAGCCGGAGGCCAAGTACCGCTATCCGCACGAGTTCTCCGGCGGCCAGCGCCAGCGCATCGCGATCGCGCGCGCGCTGGCGGTCGAGCCGCAGCTCATCGTCTGCGACGAGCCGACCAGCGCGCTCGACGTGTCGGTGCAGGCGCAGATCCTCAATCTGCTGAAGGAGCTGCAGGCGAAGCTCGGGCTCGCCTACCTGTTCATCACGCACAACATCGTCGGTGGTCGAGTTCCTGGCCGCACGAGGTCGCGGTGATGTACCTGGGACGCATCGTCGAGCGCGGCACGCGTCGACGAGGTGCTCGAACGCCCCGGCATCCCTACACGCGGGCGCTGCTGTCGGCGGTGCCGGTGATCGATCGCAAGACCGGGCGGGAAGTGATCACGGCTGGAGGGCGATCTGCCCTCGCCGGCGAATCCGCCGCCGGGCTGCCATTTCCATCCGCGCTGCCCGCAGGCCCTGGCGCAGTGCAAACAGACTTACCCGGAGGAAACCGCGTTCAGCGCCACGCATTCGGCGCGCTGCCATCTTTACAAGTAAGGGCAGGGGCTAGGGAGCGGCGAGTAGGAGCGGCGCGAACTCGCCAGACTACGAACGCACGAACCACTGTCCAGTCACCGATCTTTCTGGGCGACGAGGACCTTTTTCCCGGTCTTGGCGTTCTTGGCGTTGGCGCGCACGCGTAACCTTGACGCGCTTGCCGGACGAGCGCTTGGCCGCGACCGTTTTCTTGCGGGTGACGTGGTGCTGCTGCGCTACTTTCCTGGTTACGCCGTGCCGCTTCGCGTAGCGCGCGGCCTTGAGCGCCTTGGGCAGCGAGACGCGCGTCGCGGGCAGATCCGGCAGGTTGGGCTCGGCATCGCCTTTGACCGGCACCAGCAGCGCGAGGCCGGTGGCGAATTTCTTGCGCCCGTGGATGCCGTTGACTTCTTCCAGGTGGGCGAGTGAAATGCCGTAACGGGCCGCGATTTTCTGGGGTTTCTCGCCGGCCTTGACGGTATAGGTCTGCCACGACACCAGCGGCTGGTCGTGATTCTCCAGGTTGGTGAGGAAGGTCTGGACCTTGTCCCGGGGCAGCACGATGGTCTCCGACCCGTCGGCGTTGATCACCGGCTGGTTGTGCGCCGGATTGAGCGACTTGAATTCATCGACCGGCATGTCGGCGAACTTGGCCGCGAGCTTGACGTCGATATGCTGCGTGGTCGTCAACGATCGACGAAATACGGCTCGTTCGGAATTTGCGCGAGCTGCGAGCCGAAGCGCGCCGGATTGGCGACGATGTTCTTGACCGCCTGCAGCTTGGGCACGTAGTAGCGCGTCTCCGCGCGGCATGTTCAGGCTTTCGTAATCGGTCGGCAGGCCCTTCGCCTGGTTCTTGGCGATCGCGCGCGCTGACCGCGCCTTCGCCCCAGTTGTAGGAGGCGAGCGCGAGATCCCAGTTGCCGAACATGTCGTAGAGCTTCTGCAGGTAATCGAGCGCGGCGTTGGTGGCGGCGATGATGTCGCGGCGGCCGTCGTACCACCAGTTCTGCTGCAGCCCGTAGAGCTTGCCGGTGGACGGGATGAACTGCCAGATGCCGGAGGCGTGGGAGCGCGAATAGGCCATCGGGTTGTAGGCCGATTCGATCATCGGCAGCAGCGCGATTTCCGTCGGCATGCCTGCGCCGCTCGACTTCCTCGACGATGTAATAGAGGTAGCGGCTGCTGCGCTCGACCATGCGCGTCACGTAATCCGGCCGGTTCGCATACCATTGTTCCGCCTCGTGCACCTGCGGGTTGTCGAGATTCTTCATGCCGAAGCCGTTGCGGATGCGTTGCCACAGGTCGGCGGGAGGCGGGGGCAGGGCCGGGGTGGTTTGGAGTGCAACTTCGGCTGGGGCCGGGGCGGCTTCTTGCGGCGGGGCGGGCAGCGGCGCCCGGTCTGCAGCCGCAACCTCAGGCGTCGGCCGCTTCGGTGCCGGAACGCGTTTGCTCGCCAGTAGGCAACTGGGCGCACGCCGATACGAGGGCGACGATTGCGAGCAGGAAGCTGGTTCTTAGCGCCATCAGGGCCTTTGGATACTTGTTTGTTAATGGTCAGACGCCCGCATGGTAACCACCCGCGGCGCTTCCGGTCAAGCGAAAATTACTTAAAAATCATGGCAGAGCGTGTTAAACATCACCGAATATCTCAGATCAGGCGGTCCCGCCAGAACATCCTGACGCCGATCGCCGCGGTAACTGTCTGAAACCGGGCTAGAAATTGTTTTTCCATTCCCGGATCGCGGCCAGCACGCTGACCGGGTCGGCGAGCGGTTTGCCCGCATATTTGCTGGCCGCCGCCATCACGGCGGGTTCACTGCAGCGCAAAAAGGGGTTGGTCGCTTTTTCCTGGCCGATGTCGGAAGGCAGGGTGGGCAGATCCTGGTCGCGCAGCTTTTGCGCCCGCGATTCGAGTTCGCGCAGCGCCCGGTTGCCGGGATCGGCAGCCTTGGCGAAACGGATGTTGGCCAGCGTGTACTCGTGGCCGCAATAGACGCGCGTGGCATCGGGCAGGCGCGCCAGCCGCGCCAGCGAGTCGTGCATCTGCTGCGGCGTGCCTTCGAACAGGCGCCCGCAACCGGCAGCGAACAGGGTGTCGCCGCAGAACAGCATGCCGGCGCCGTAAAACGCGATGTGCGAGCGGGTATGGCCCGGGATTTCCAGCGCCTCGAACGCCAGGCCGAAATGCGGCAGGGTGAAGCGCTCGCCGTCGGCCAGGCGGTGCGTGACTTCGGCGATGCGGGGATCGCGCGGGCCGAAAACCGGCACCTTCCACTGTTTCAGCAACTCGCCGTTGCCGCCGACGTGATCGGCATGATGGTGGGTGTTGAGGATCGCGACCAGTTCGAGCTTCTCGCGCTGCAGGTATTCGATACACCGGGCGCGCGTCGCCCGGGTCGACGACCGCCGCGCAGCCGGCGTCGCGCAGCGTCCAGATGTAATTGTCGTTGAAAGCGCGCAACGGAATGACTTCGGGGTACTCATGAACGCATCGGGTCGATTTTATTGAGACAGGCTCTATATTTGATTTAAACTCGTGGCATGTCAAACGCTGTGGCGCCGGGAAATTCAGAACGAGTGGTTCGCCACGCCGCTGGGGCAGTACCTGCTGGCCCGCGAGCAGGCGTATTTCGACCGCACGATCGCCGACATCTTCGGTTTCAACGCTTTTCAGCTGGGGATGGCCGAGCACGATCTGCTGCGCGCGAGCCGCATCCCGTTCCGCTGCCGGGTGGACGCGGCGTGCGCGGCGCAGCTCCGGGCGGACTTCCGCGACCTGCCGATCGCCAGCAACAGCGCCGATCTCATGCTGCTGCCGCACACGCTCGAATTCAGCGAGCAACCGCACCAGATCCTGCGCGAGGTGGCGCGCGTGCTGCGGCCCGAGGCCCAGGTGGTGATCTCCTGCTTCAACCCGTGGAGCCTGTGGGGGCTGCGGCGCGTGTTCCACGCCGGCGCGCAATACCCGTGGCGCGGCCGTTTCATCAATCTGCCGCGGCTCAAGGACTGGCTCGCGCTGCTCGGCTTCGAGATCGCCGCCGGCCAGATGAGCTGCTACGTGCCGCCGTGCGCCCAGATGAAATGGCTGATGCGCTGCGGCTTCATGGAAGCGGCGGGCGACCGCTGGTGGCCGATGGCGGGCGGCGTTTATTTCCTGCAGGCGGTGAAACGCGTGCGCGGCATGCGCGCTGATCATGCCCAAGTGGAGCGACCGGCTGGCGCCCAAGAAGAATCTGGCCGCGACGCCCGCGCCGGAGAAAGTCGGCAAGACCGACGAGCCGCTGGCGGCGCGCACGTCGATCGAGCAGCAATGAGCGACACGATCGACATTTACACCGACGGCGCGTGCAAGGGCAATCCCGGCGTCGGCGGCTGGGGCGTGCTGCTCGAGCACGGCGGCCGGACGCGCGAATTGTGCGGCGGCGAGGCGCTCACCACCAACAACCGCATGGAACTCACCGCGGTGATCCGCGCGCTGGAGGCGCTCAAGCGGCGCTGCAAGGCGCGCGTGCATACCGACTCGAAGTATGTGCAGCAGGGCATCAGCGAGTGGATCCACAACTGGAAAAAGCGCGGCTGGCGCACCGCCGACAAGAAGCCGGTGAAGAACGTCGACCTGTGGCAGCGCCTCGACGAGCTCGCGCAGCAGCACGAGATCGAGTGGATCTGGGTGCGCGGCCATTCCGGCCACGACGGCAACGAGCGGGCCGACGAACTGGCGAATCGCGGGGTGGAGACGGTTAAATCCTGAACTGCCAAGACAAAGATTGAACCGCCAAGGCGCCAAGACGCCAAGAGAAGTCCATGATGAATCATCAAATATATAATGCACCCGAGATACCTCAGTTTCACGCAGATTCAGTGTTCTCTGTATCTCGGGCGACAATTATTTTGGTTTCCTGGCGTCTTGGCGGCCTTGGCGGCTAAATGGGATTTTGAACATGCGACAGATCATTCTCGACACTGAAACCACCGGCCTCGACCCGGCGCTCGGCCACCGCGTCATCGAAGTCGCCGGCGTCGAGCTCGTCAACCGCCGGCTGACCGGCAACCATTTCCACCGCTACGTCAATCCGGAACGCGAGAGCGAGGAAGGGGCGCTGCGGGTGCACGGGCTTACCGAGGAGTTTCTGAGCGACAAGCCGAAATTCAAGGAAATCGCCGCGGAATTCATCGAATACGTGAGCGGCGCCGAACTCATCATCCACAACGCGCCGTTCGATGTGGCGTTCCTCAACCACGAGCTGAACCTGCTCGACCTCAAGCCCGTCACCGACTATTGCCCGTCCGTGATCGACACGCTGCGCATGGCGCGGGACATGCATCCCGGGCAAGCGCAACAACCTCGACGTGCTGTGCGAGCGTTATCAGATCGACAACTCGGCGCGCACGCTGCACGGCGCGCTGCTCGACGCGGAACTGCTGGCGGAAATCTACCTGGCGATGACGCGCGGCCAGGAAAGCCTGATCATGGAAGTGGAGCGCGCGCCGGCCGCCACGGCGGCCGAGGCCATATCGCGCGCCGGGCTGAAGCTGGTGGTCGTGCGCGCCAGCGACGAGGAACTCGCCGCCCACAACGGGCAGCTCGAAGACATCGACAAGGCGAGCGGCGGGAAATGCCTATGGAAACAAATCGAAACTGCAAAGGCGTGACGAGTCCCTAGTCACCCAGCCCCCAGTCCCCCGCATTTACGCCATCAGCCCGAGCAGCTGCTCGAACGCCTGCGCGAACAGCTTCACGCCCTCGACCTGCAGTTCTTCCCCGACGCCATCCATGTCGATGCCGAGGCGCGCGAGCGCGGCAAACAGGTCGCGCGCGGACTCGATCCCGCTCTCCAGCGTCGGGGCTGCGCGGCCGTGATCGCGGAAGGCGGCGAGCGTCGCATCGGGCAGGGTGTTGATGGTCTGCGGCCCGATCAGCGCGTCGACGTAGAGCACGTCGCTGTAAGCCTTGTTCTTGGTGCCGGTGCTGGCCCACAGCATGTACTGGGGACGGGCGCCGCGCGCGGCGAGCGGCGCGAAGGCCGCGCCCTTGAAAATCGTCTTGTATTCCTGGTAGGCGAGTTTGGCGAGCGCCACACCCGCTTTGCCGCGCAGCGCGAGCGCGTCGCCGCCGATCGCGTCCAGTTGCTTGTCGATGAGCGTATCGACGCGGCTCAGGAACAGGCTGGCGACCGACTTGACGCGTCGCGCGTCGCCGCCATGCCGGGTCCATTTGTCGAGACCGCGGATATAAGCCTGCGCAACGTCGCGCACATGCATCAGCGAAAACATCAGCGTGACGTTGACCGAGCAGCCTTCGCCGATCAGCGTCTCGACGGCGGCCACGCCCGCCGGCGTGGCGGGCACCTTGATCAGCAGGTTGTCGCGCTGCACCGCGCCCTTGAGGCGCCGCGCCGCGGCGATGGTGCCGGGCGCGTCGTGCGCGAGCGCGGGCGAGACTTCCAGGCTGACGTAGCCGTCCTCGCCCGCCGTGCGATCGAACAGCGGTCGCAGCAGGTCGCACGCCGCCTGGATGTCGGCGATGGCCAGCCGCTCGTAGCGCTGCTCGGGCGTGAGGCCCGCGTCGCGGCGCAGCGCCGCCGCTTCATCGCGGTAATACGGACTCTCGCTGATCGCCTTGAAAAAAATCGACGGATTGGAAGTGACGCCGGCGACGCCGTCGTCGGCGATGAGTTTCGCCAGCGTGCCTTCGCGCAGCAGCGTGCGCGACAGGTTGTCGAGCCAGATGCGCTGGCCGAGGGCATGCAATTCAAGCAGGGGATTCATGGGCGTGGCGTATCGTTAAGTTGAATGGCAATCTGAAAACTAGCACAGTCTGTTCGCAGCGACCAGCTTCCTGGAGGTTGTCTCAAAAGATCAGGTTCAAAACCAACAGACATCAGCCACAGAGAGCACAGAGAGCACAGAGGAAAAATAAATAACGAAATATGGTCTTTATCTGATTGTTCTTGAATATATTTATGGGTTCTCTCTGTGATCTCGGTGTTCTCTGTGGCTATAGGGTTTCGCTTTTGATCGGCGTACCCGTCGAGGTATCCGCTCAGCTCCGGCGCTGCGCCGCGAGCTGCGCCGACACGGCATCGATCAGCCGCCGCGAAATGCTGATGCTCGGCGGCAGTTTCGGCAGCTCGTCGACGTCGAACCAGCGCGCTTCGTGAATTTCCACGCCGTCGGGCCGGACCTCGCCGCCCGCGTATTCGGCGGTGAACGCGATCATCAGCGAATGCGGGAACGGCCACGGCTGGCTGCCGAAATAGCGGATGTTCGTGATTTCGACGCCGACTTCCTCGCGGGTTTCGCGCACCACGGTCTGCTCCAGCATCTCGCCGGGCTCGACAAAACCGGCGATCGCGGAATAGCGGCCCGCCGCCCACTCCGCCTTGCGCGCGAGCAGCAGTTCGCGGCCGCGCGTCACCAGCACCATGATCGCCGGCGAGATCGGCGGATAAGCGACGCGGCCGCAGTTCGGGCAGGCGCGCGCCCGCTCGTCGCGGCGCTGTTCGGTCGGCGTGCCGCAGCGGCTGCAGAACAGGTGATTGCGGTCCCAGTCCATGAGCTGATAGGCGCGGCCGGAGAGCGCCGCGAGCGTTTCCTCGAAATGCCCGAACAGCTCGCGCAGACCCAGCGCCGCCCAGCCCTCGGGCGCCGGATCGGCTTCGTCGAGTTCCGCGATGTAGCAATGCCGGCCGCCGTAGGTGCCGAGATACTGGCGGCGCAGCGGCGTCAGCCCGTGCTCGGCGAGATCGGCGCAGCACGGCAGCTCGGGCTTGTCCGCCACGGGGCGCACCAGCATTTCCCGGCGCTGGAACACGAACCACAGCGCGGGCTCGGTCTGCTGTTCGGGCGGAGTGAGGAGCGGGATGTATTCGTTGGCCATGGTGTCTCGTGTGGTGTGAGGAAGGTCGTGCAATGCGGCGCCCGGATTGCGTTGCTTTTGATAACATAACCTAATAACAACCATTTTATCTACTCGGAGGTGGCCATGCGTGCAGTTCTGCTGGGTTTTGTTTCCCTTGTTTTGCCGTTTTCCGCCATGGCCGCCGATTGCGGCGCCGATCTCAAGGGCGCGCAAAAAGTCGAATCCGCGCGCTATGTCCTGGCCTACCGCACCCAGCCCGGGAAAATCGCCATCGGCAAGAGCTTCGCGATGGACCTCGCGATCTGTCCCAAGGGCGGCAATCCGGCAGCGGATGGCGTGCAGATCGACGCGCAAATGCCCGAGCACGGCCACGGCATGAACTACAAGCCGACGATCAAGGCGGCGGGCAAGGGCCGCTTCCGTGCCGACGGCATGATGTTCCACATGCCCGGCCGCTGGGAACTCTCGTTCGAGGTGAAGGGCGGCGGCAAGACGGACAGGCTGACCAACAGTCTCGTTCTTGAGTGATTCAGTGATTGAGTGATTATGTGATTACAGATCGCCGGTCACTGACCATCCGTTATACCTTTTTCTTTAAAGACGACTTCTGATCGTCGGATTGGCGGCATGCGCAGTCGGTTTGCCGAAGCCGGGCGTTGCGGCCGAGCGCGGGACGCTGCTGCCGTTCAGCGACAGCGAAATCAAACGCATCCTGCAGCACGGGCCGTGGCCGGTGCCGTGGTCCGGCGACCCCAGCAATCGCGTCTCCCGCAAGCCCGATGCCATCGCTTTCGGCGAACGGCTGTTTTTCGATCCGCGGTTGTCGGTCAAGGGTGCGGTGTCGTGCGCGACCTGCCATGTGCCGGAGCGCAACTGGACCGATGGCCGCAAGCTCGCCGTCGGCCTCGAAGAAGCGGACCGCAACACGCCGACGGTGCTCAACGCGCGGAACAACCGCTGGTTCGGCTGGGGCGGCTCGGGCGACAGCCTGTGGGCGCAGAGCATCCGGCCGCTGCTCGATGAGCTGGAAATGGGCATGACCGAGAAGCGCGTTGCGGATGCGATCCGCGGCGACGGCGAGCTTTCCTGCCGCTACCGGAAGGCATTCGGCGCGCCGCCGCCGGCGGACGACGACGCGGTGATGGTGGGGGCCGCCAAGGCGCTCGCCGCGTTCCAGGAAACGCTCGTCACCGGGCGCACGCCGTTCGACGAATTCCGCGATGCGCTGGCGCGCGGCGACCGCAAGGCCGCGGCGCGTTATCCGGAGAATGCGCAGCGCGGACTGAAGATCTTCGTCGGCAAGGGCCTGTGCAGCGTGTGTCACTTCGGGCCCAATTTCACCAACGGCGAGTTCGACGAGATCGGCATCCAGCATTACACCAAGAAGCGCGGCATCGACTGGGGCCGCTACACCGGCATCAAGGTGATGGAAGCGAGCCGTTTCAATCTGCTCGGCATCTACAACGACGATCCCACGCGCTCGACGGCGACTTTCTCGCAGCATGTCGCGCTCGACCTGCGCAACTACGGCCAGTTCCGGGTGCCGAGCCTGCGCAACGTCGCGCTGACCGCGCCCTACATGCACAACGGCGATCTCGCGACGCTCACCGACGTCGTCAAGCATTATTCCGAGATCGATCCGAGCCGCATGCATCTGGGCCCGGACCTGCTCGACAGCGACGGCGTGGCGATCGCCATTCCGATCGCGACCATCCTCAAGCCGCTGCATCTGACCGGGCAGGAGATCGGCGACGTCGTCGCGTTTCTCGAAAGCCTGACCGACAGCGAGAGCCGGAAGCCGCGCAAACCCGCTGGCGGATGCGCCAACCTGCAGATGAAGATGTCGAATGCAAGGTCAAAACCAAAAAGCATTAGACACAGAGGACACAGAGGAAAAACAAATAACGAAATCTGGAGCGTAGCCCGTTGTTTTTAAAGGTATTTATTGATTCTCTCCATGCACTTCCGTGCGAACCGCTTTTGTAATTGAATAAGGAAACCGTCGGGTGATCGACCTCAAGGCGTTCTACTGCGGCCGGGACATCACCTGCAGCAGCGAACTCACCGACGAGATCCGGCGCAATGCTGAATACACGGTGGCGAAAGCCAACGCGCTGCTCGAACGCGCCGGCTTCGCGCAGGTGTGCACGGTCAACAGCGGCTGGCGTCCGCGGCAGATCAACGCCGCGACGCCGAACGCGTCCGCGACCAGCCACCACCTGACCGGCCGCGCCGTCGATCTGCCCGATCCCGACCGCGCGCTGGCGACGTGGTGCGTGAACAATCTCGACGTGCTCGAAGAAATCGGCTTGTGGCTGGAAGACCCGCGCTGGACTTACGATGCAGACGGCGAGCACTGGGTCCACGTGCAGACCTTGCCGCCGCGGTCGGGCAACCGCGTGTTCGTTCCGTCGGATGCGCCGCCGCTGGATCCTGATTTTCCGCTGACGTGGGCGTGACGCCGTTTCCCGGCTTAATATACGAACAGCGAGCGGCGACCCACATGAACACCAACCAGAGCATCGACTTTCTTCGACACCCAGTTTCAGAAGCAGGTGGCGGGAGGCGACTTTGCGCTCAACCCGTTCGAGAAAGTCGCGCTGCCGTTCGTGCGCGGACGCGTGCTCGATCTAGGCTGCGGTCTCGGCAATCTGAGCATCGAAGCGGCGCGGCGCGGGGCGGAGGTGGTGGCGGTCGATGCGAGCGCGACGGCGATCGAGCGGATCCGCAAAGTTGCCGCGGAAGAAAAACTCAACATCACGCCGGTGCTTGCGGACGCCGGCAGCTATGCGATCACCGGCGAATACGACACCGTGATCGCGATCGGCCTGCTGATGTTTTTCCCGCCGGACAAGGCGTTGAAGCTGCTCTCCAGCCTCCAGGCGCACGTCGCCGACGGAGGGCTGGCGATCGTCAACACGCTGATCGAAGGCACGACCTTCATGGGCATGTTCGAGCCCGGCCATTACTGCCTGTTCGGGCGTGACGAGCTGCGGCAGCATTTCGGCGGATGGAAACTTCTGCTCGACACCCACGACAGTTTCGATGCGCCGCAGAACACCCGGAAGGAATTCTCGACCATCATCGCGCAGAAGAACAACGACAAATAAAAAAGCCCCGCGGACTGCGGGGCTTTTGGTATGTGTGGTGGGCGGTACTGGGATCGAACCAGTGGCTTCCACCGTGTGAAGGTGGCACTCTACCGCTGAGTTAACCGCCCATCCGGTTCAGCGAACGGCGCCAATTCTAGCATTGTTCGCCCATCGCCTTCAATTTTGGGGCACTATAGTCAAACCAGAGATTCAGGGTGGCAGGGGACGGATCGCATGCCGAAAAAAATCACGATCATCGGCGCGGGCATCGTCGGCATCGCCACCGCATGCTATCTGCGGCGCGACGGGCACGAGGTGACTGTAGTCGACATGAATCCGCCGGGCGAGTACTGCTCGTTCGGCAACGCCGGCATCCTGAGCCCCGGTTCCTGCGTGCCGCAGGCGCTGCCGGGCATCCTGTGGAAAGTGCCGGGCTATCTCGCCGACCCGCTGGGGCCGCTCACCGTGCGCTGGTCGCATCTGCCCAAGGCGGTGCCGTGGCTGCGCAAGTTTGTTGCCAGTTCCCATTTGCACCGCGTGGTGCGCATCGCCGACGGCTTGCGCGCGCTGCTCAGGCAGACCTTCGACGCCTACGAACCGCTGGTGAAGCACGCCGGCGTTTCCGATCTCATCCGCCGCACCGGCTACCTCGTGGTCTACGAGAGCGAGGACGCGTACCGCGGCGACGCGCTGGCATGGAAGCTGCGGCGCGACCGCGGCGTGGTGATCAAGGAATTCAATGCCCTCGCGATCCAGCACGTCGCGCCGGCGCTGGCGAAGATCTATTGCCGCGGCCTGTATCTGCCGGAGCAGGGCTATGTCGCCAATCCCGGGCGCCTGACCAAGGCGCTCGCCGCGCAGTTCCAGCGCGACGGCGGCGAGATCCTGCAGCGCAAGGTGCTCGACATCGAACTCGGCCCGGCGGGGCCGGTTGCGCTGGTGACCGATGCCGGCAAGATGCCGGTCAAGACGCTGGTGATCTGCGCCGGCGCGCATTCGGCAGAAATCACCGCCATGCTCGGCGAGCCGCTGCCGATGGAAGCCGAACGCGGCTATCACGTCACGCTGCCCGGGCAGGGGAGGAAAGTGCCGCTGCCGGTGTTCGCGCCCGAAGGAAAGTTTTTCGTGACGCCGATGGAAATGGGATTGCGCATCGCAGGGCAGGCCGAGTTCGCCGGCCTTTACGCCGAGCCCAACTATGCGCGTGCCGAGGTGCTCGCCAAGCACCTGCAGCGCATGATTCCGGGCATCAGCGTCGCAGGCGCCACGCAGTGGATGGGGCGGCGGCCGTCGATGCCCGATTCGCTGCCGGTGATCGGGATTTCAAAAAAATTCGGCGAGGTCTACTATGCGTTCGGCCACGGCCACGTCGGCCTGTGCGGCGCCGCGCCCACCGGCCGCATCATCGCCGACCTCGTCGCCGGCCGGCGGCCCGTAATCGACGTTTCGCCGTACCGCTCCGGGCGGTTTTCTTAGAAACGCTGATAAGGTTCAAGAACCGTCAGGCCACAGAGAACACAGAGAACACAGAGAAAGAAATATTATTAATAACAACGCGATATGAATAATATTCGTTATTTGTTTTCTCGTGTTCTCTGTGGCTAATGTCTTTGGACTTGGATCTTGGTATCCGTTCATCGGCGGCTAATTTTATTTTTTTGGTGGTTTCTTCGCGGTCTTTTTCTTCGCGGAAGTTTTTTTCCTTGCGGCTGTCTTTCTGACCGCCGCGACCTTCACGGTTTTCTTCGATTTCGCCGACTTGAGGATGGCTTCGAGCACGGCCACGCCGTGCACTTCGTCTCCGCCGGCGGCCGCAAGGCGGCGTTTGGCTTTGATCGCATCGGCGAAGTTCTCGAGCTCGGCGCGCTCGGTGCTGGTCTCGGGAAAGGTCACGACGCTGCGGCTTTTGGGTGTTCAGGTTCTGCGGATCGACGTAACACACTTTCATCTGCCAGGTGGTCAGATGCTCGACGTCGCCCACTTCGACCCAGCCTTTCGAGCCGAACACCTGCATGCGCCAGGTCTCGGCGGTGGTGATGATGGTGCCGAGATAACCGGTGGCGCCGTTCCTGAATTTGAGCAGCAGCGAGGTGGTGTCGTCGACGCCGGCCTTCTGCGCGAGGCGGAAACTTTGCGCGTGCACCGAGTCGATTTGTCCCGACAGGAAAAGCATGGCGTCGATCACGTGCACGCCGCGGCCGGTCATGCCGCCCGCCGGATTTTCCGCGCGGCTCTGGCGCCAGTGGTCGCGTCCGAAACGGTAGGCGCTGGGCCCGCAGAAATTGCCTTCGATGTGCAGGAGTTTTCCGAGACGCCCGTCGTCGAGCATGTTGCTTGATTTCCTGCAACGCCGGCTGAAAGCGCCAGTTGTAGCCGACGGCAAGCGTCACCTTGTTGTCGGCGCAGGCGCGCACCGCGGCCTGCGCGCTGCCCGCGGTCAAGGTGAACGGCTTTTCGGTGAAGACGTGCTTGCCGGCTTTGGCGGCGGCGACGATCTGCGCGGCATGCGCGGCATGGGGCGTGGCGAGCACGATGGCGTCGATGTTCGGGATCGGCGAGCACTTTCCTGTAATCGTTGAAAAGCGGGAAGCCGTGCTGTGCGGCGAAGTCCTTCGCTTTTTCGGGATGGCGCAGCACGCCGGCGACGAAACGGATTTTGTCGCTTTTGCCCTGCACGCTGTTGACGAGGTTCTGTCCCCAGCGGCCGAGCCCTACGATTGCTGCATTGATCATGTTTTTCCTTTTTAAACTTGAAGACTACGCAGAATCAAGAACCGAAATACTTTGCCACAGAGAACACAGAGAGCACAGAGGAAAAACAGGATTTGAACCATGATTCTTATCTGGCTGTTTATAAGTATTACTCTGTGTTCTCTGTGTTCTCTGTGGCTTGATGTTTAGTTTTCGATCTGCGCTCTTATGAAAACTTGATGCCGCGTAAGCGCTAGACCGCATCCTCCGCGACCGCGCCCGACCAGGGCGACATGACGTCGGCGATGCCGTAATGCTGGCCGTCGACGGGATCGTTGAACACCGCGCTGGGGCAGGCGAAGTTCGTCGGATAGACCACGAGTTCGGTCTCGTTGACCGGATATTTTCCGGCCAGCGCTTTCCTGACGGTTTCCGGCAGGCGCGGATCGACGCCCACCGCATCGCCGCCGCTGGCATCGATGCGCGGCTGGTGGAATGCATCCTCGAGCGTCATGCCGTGATCGATCAGGAACGAGGCAATCTGGAATACCGCGGGAAAGATCCGGCGTCCGCCCGAGGCGCCGATCGCAAACCAGGGTTTGCCGTCGCTGCGGCGCGCGATCAGCGGGCACATGTTGGTGAGCGGCCGTTTGTTGGGCGCCAGCGAGTTGGGCCGGCCGGGACGCGGATCGAACCACATGATGCCGTTGTTCATGAGTATGCCGGTCGTCGGCAGCACGACTTTCGAGCCGAACACCGACAGCAGCGTTTGCGTGAGCGCCACCATGTTGCCGTGGCGGTCGATCACATTGAGATGCGTGGTGGTCGACGGATCGCGGCGGTCGCTGGTTTCGCCCATGGTCTGCAGGCGTTCGGCGTAGGCATCGCGCAATACTTTCGCGTACGCGATGAAGGCATCGGCGTGCGGCCCGCCCGCGTTAAAACGCGTGTCGCCGAGCGCGGACAGCGCGCGCAGCATCGAAGGCCCCGCGGTGAGCCCCGGCGCCAGCGCGATCCGCGCGCCGCGGTAATCGGTTTCGAGCGGGGCGACGATGCGGGCGCGATAGTTTTTCAGGTCCTCGGCGCCGAGAATCCCTCCTAATCCCTTGATGTCATTGACAATATTGGAAGCGATCCGGCCTTCGTAGAAATCGCGGCGCCCGGCATGCGCGAGCCGGCGCAGGGTGTCGGCGAGTCCCGCGAGCTTGCAGCCGCGCGAGCGGCGCATCCGCCGCCGTGACCGGCGGCAAGCCGTGCGGCAGCCAGATGTCGCGCGTCGTCTGATAGCGGGCGAGTTCACGCGCCATGGTCGCGACCTTGAGCGTCAGATACCAGTCGACCGCGATGCCCTGTTCGGCGAGATCGATGGCCGGCTGCATGACTTTAGCCAGCTTCATGCTGCCGAATTCCTCGAGCGCGAGACCGAGACCGTCGACGTGACCGGGCACCGCCATCGACAGCGGCCCGTGCACGTTGCGGTCATCCTGCACCGTGGGCCAGCTGAACAGATCGCGGGTGACGCCGCCGGTCAGCGGATAGTCGGCGGGATCGAGCGCGCGCGGCGAGACCGGACCGAAATCGACCACTGCGACGCGGTTTTCTTTCGCGAGATAAACCAGCATGAAGCCGACGCCGCCGAGGCCGCTGTTCCACGGCTCGACCGCGGCGAGCGCGAAGCCGGTCGCGACCGCCGCATCCACGGCGTTGCCGCCGGCGGCGAGAATGCGCGCGCCGGCCTCCCCGGCAATGCGATTCTGCGTGGCGACGATGCCGCCGCGCGAGCACGCGACGGGCTTGCGCACGTGCCAGTTTTGCACGAGATGTTCAGGCATGGTGGGGAAACGCCGCGATAACGATATAATCTGCGGAATCTTATCAGACACTGAACACTAATCACTCATCACCCAGCATTCCCATGATCCGCACCCGCTTCGCACCCAGCCCCACCGGCTATCTCCACATCGGCGGCGCGCGCACCGCGCTGTTCTGCTGGGCGTTTGCCAAAAGGCACGGCGGCACCTTCATCCTGAGGATCGAGGACACCGACCGCGAGCGCTCGACGCAGCAGTCGGAGCAGGCCATCCTCGACAGCATGGATTGGCTGGGCCTCGATTACGAGGGCCCGTTTTACCAGATGCAGCGTCTCAAACGCTACCGCGAGGTGGCCGAGCAGCGCTCGAACGGCTCACTGCCTCAAACGCTACCGCGAGATCGCCGAGCAGCTGATCCTCGAAGGCAAGGCCTATCACTGCTATGCCGAGCCAGGAAGAGCTCGATGCGATGCGCGAGAGCCAGCGCGCGAAAGGCGAAAAACCGCGCTACGACGGGCGCTGGCGTCCCGAGCATGCGAGGCGGGCGGGGTTGACGCCGCCGGCGGGCGTGCAGCCGGTGATCCGCTTTCGCAATCCCGATCAGGGCGACGTGACGTTCAACGATCTCGTCAAGGGGCCGATCACGGTCGCCAACAGCGAGCTCGACGATCTGGTCATCATGCGCGCCGACGGCATGCCGACCTACAACTTCGGCGTCGTGATCGACGACATCGACATGGACATCACGCACGTGATCCGCGGCGACGACCACGTCAACAACACGCCGCGCCAGGTCAACATTTATCGCGCGCTGGGCGTGACGCTGCCGAAATTCGCGCACGTGCCGATGATCCTCGGCCAGCGACGGCGAGCGGCTGTCGAAGCGCCATGGCGCGGTGAGCGTGATGCAGTACCGCGACGAAGGCTATCTGCCCGAAGCGCTGCTCAATTACCTGGCGCGGCTCGGCTGGTCGCACGGCAACGAGGAAAAATTCTCGCGCGAGCAGCTGGTCGAATGGTTCGACCTCGAGCACATCAGCAAGTCGCCGGCGCGCTTCGATCCCGAGAAGCTGGGATGGCTCAACCAGCAGTACCTGAAGGAAACGGACGACGCGCGGCTCGCCGAACTCATGACGCCGTTTCTCGAGGCCGATGGCTGCGATCTGAAAGACGGTCCGCCGCTCGCCGCCGTGCCGCGCTGCTCAAGGAACGCGTCAACACCGTCGAGGAACTGGCCGATGCCGCGGTCTATTTCTACCGCGCGCTCGAACCGTCGGTGGAACTGCGGCAGCAGCACTACACTGCCGCGATCAGGCCGGCGCTCGCCGATCTGCAGCAGCGCCTGGCGGCGATCGAATGGAACCGCGCGGCGAAATCAACGAGCGATCAAGGCCGTGGTCGCCGCGCACGGGCTGAAGCTGCCGAAAATCGCGATGCCGCTGCGGGTGATGGTGACCGGCGAGGCGCAGACGCCGTCGATCGACGCCACGCTCGAGCTGATCGGCCGGGACCAGGTGCTGGCGCGGCTTGCCCGGGAGCTGCAAGCCTTTCCGTAATAGGGGTTTTCTTTACACGTTTACACGCCATGGCCGTGCCGGTATAATTCGCCGCTCTTTTGTGGGGGTATAGCTCAGCTGGGAGAGCGCTTGCATGGCATGCAAGAGGTCAGCGGTTCGATCCCGCTTACCTCCACCAGCAATAAACCTGCAGTTGTTCCGTCAGTCCCCTTCGTCTAGAGGCCTAGGACATCGCCCTTTCACGGCGGTAACACGAGTTCGAATCTCGTAGGGGACGCCAAATAAACAAGGTGTTATACATCGCTGCGGCCGTCGCGCTGCGGTGTAATGGGGCCACGTGCTTGCGCCGGCCCGGTCCGGACCGGGCAACCGGCCACAAGAGTTTCTTATCTTGAATTCCGCCGCCGAACAGGAACTGGAAAAAGACCGGCCGCTGCGCGAGGACATCCGTCTGCTCGGGCGCCTGCTCGGCGATGCGCTGCGCGAGCAGTTGGGGGACGGGCGCTTCGAGCTGATCGAGAACATCCGCCAGACTGCGGTCCGATTCCATCGCGACCGCGATCCCAATGCCAAGCAGGCGCTGGAGACGATTCTCGGCGGCCTCGACCACGACACGGCCATTTCGGTGGTGCGGGCGTTCAGCTTCTTTTCCCAGCTCGCCAATATCGCCGAAGACCTGCATCACAACCGCCGCCGCCGCGCGCATCAGCTCGCCGGCTCCCCGCCTCAGAAAGGCAGTGTCGCCTTTGCGCTGGAGCACCTGCGGCAGGCCGGCGTGGCCCAGTCCCGATTGGGCGCATTTTTTCAGCCGCGCGCTGATTGCGCCGGTGCTGACCGCGCATCCGACCGAAGTGCAGCGCAAGAGCATTCTCGACTGCCAGAGGGAGGTGGCGCGGCTGCTGGCCGAGCGCGACCGCGCGGCTTTCACGCCGGAAGAGCAGCGCGGCAACGAGGACGCGCTGCGCCGCATGATCCTGACGCTGTGGCAGACGCGCATCCTGCGCACCACCCGCCTCACGGTCAACGACGAAATCGAAAACGGCCTCGCCTATTATCGCTACACGTTCCTGCGCGAATTGCCGCACCTGTGCGCGGACCTCGAAGACCTGGCTGGCAACGCACCTCGGCGAAACCGGTTTCCAGCTGCCTTCCCTGCTGCGTCTCGGCAACTGGATCGGCGGCGACCGTGACGGCAATCCTTACGTCACGCCCGACGTGATGCAGCATGCGGTGCGCAGCCAGTCGATGCTGGCGCTGGACTTTTATCTCGGCGAGGTGCACCGGCTGGGCGCCGAACTCAGCATGGCGCGGCGTCTGGTCAAAGTCAGCGCCGCGCTCGACCGGCTGGCGGAGATTTCCCCCGATCATTCCGAGCACCGTCAGGACGAACCGTACCGGCGTGCGCTGATCGGTGTCTACAGCCGCCTCGCCGCGACCTCGGAGCAACTCGACCAGCATGCCGCGCAGCGCCCGCCGGCGGGCTGCCGCGCTGCCTTATGCCGACTGCGGCGAATTCATTGCCGATCTCGATGTCATCGCCGACTCCCTGACGGCCAACGGCGGGGAACGCATTGCCCGCGGGCGGCTGCGCCACCTGCGGCGTGCGGCCGACGTGTTCGGTTTTCACCTGTGTGCGCTCGACATGCGGCAGCACAGCGGGGTGCACGAGCAGGTGATCGCCGAACTTTTTGCGCGCAGCGACGGCGGCATCGATTACGCCGCGCTGCCCGAAGCCGAAAAAATCGCGCTGCTGCTGCGCGAAATCGCCACGCCGCGCCCGCTCCGGTCGCCCTATCTGGTTTACAGCGAAGGGACGGCGAAGGAACTGGAAATCTTCGATACTGCCGCCGCCATCCACCGGCGCTTCGGGGCGCAGGCGATGCCGAACTACATCATTTCCAAGACCGACGGCGTGAGCGATCTGCTGGAGGCGGCGCTGCTGCTCAAGGAGGCGGGCTTGCTCGCCCCCGGGTCCGAGCCGCGGCTGGCGATAAATATCATCCCGCTGTTCGAAACCATCGACGACCTGCGCGCGTGCGGCGCGATCATGGACGGTTTGTTCCACTTGCCTTATTACCGCAGGCTGCTCGCGAGCCGCGGCAACGTTCAGGAAGTGATGCTGGGCTACTCCGACAGCAACAAGGACGGCGGATTCCTCACCGCCAACTGGGAGCTGTACAAGGCCGAGGTCGAACTGGTCGGGGTGTTCGCGCGCCACGGTATCGAGTTGCGCCTGTTTCACGGGCGCGGCGGCACCGTCGGGCGCGGCGGCGGCCCGAGCTATGAGGCGATCCTGGCGCAGCCGCCGGGCAGCGTGAACGGCCAGATCCGCATCACGGAGCAGGGCGAAGTCATCGCCAGCAAGTACGCCGACCCGGAAATCGGGCGGCGCAACCTCGAGACGCTGATTGCCGCCACGCTGGAAGCCACGCTGCTCGACCGCGGCGATGCCGGGCGCAATGTCGCCGCCGAACACGGCGTCATGGAGCAGTTGAGCCGGGATGCGTACCGCGCGTATCGCGAGCTGGTGTACGAGACGCCGGGGTTCGTGCAATTCTTTCGCCAGGCCACGCCGATCGCCGAGATCGCGGAAATGCGCATCGGCAGCCGCCCGGCCTCGCGCAAGGCGACGTGGGAAATCGAGGATCTGCGCGCGATCCCCTGGGTGTTCAGCTGGTCGCTGTCGCGCATCATGCTGCCCGGCTGGTACGGTTTCGGCACGGCGGTGCAGGCGCTGATCGAACGCGACGGCGACCAGGCGCTGCAGCAGCTGAAGGAGATGCACCGCGAATGGCCGTTTCTGCAGGCCCTGCTGTCCAATATGGACATGGTGCTTTCCAAGTGCGATTTCGGGATCGCTTCGCGCTATGCCGAACTGGTCGGCGATGACGAACTGCGTAAACACATTTTTGGCAGAATCCAGGCGGAATGGCAGCTTACGGTGAAGCATCTGCTGGCGATCACCGGCCAGCAGGAACTGCTCGAGACCAATCCGGCGCTCGCGCGCAGCTTCCGCAACCGCTCGCCCTATATCGATCCGCTCAACCATCTGCAAGTGACGCTGCTGCGCCGGTTGCGGGCGGGGGAGGACGACGATGTGATCAGGCGCGCGATCATGCTCACGATCAACGGCATTGCCGCCGGCCTGAGAAACAGCGGCTGAGAACACGCCCGGAATGCGACCACGGCGCTGCCAAAGGGGCGACCGGCTCCAGTCTGCGCATCGGGTTTAAAATTCTGGGCTGCCGGACCGAGCTTGCTCTGCCGCATATGTAAATTCAATAAATATTAATAAAAACAACGATATTATAATCACATCCGGCGCTGGCGGGCAGGATTTTAGCTGTGCTGCAGCAAGCCGTTGCCGGCACGGCGATTTCCGGCCGAGTGGCCTTAAGTCACAGCAAGCGGCCAAATCGCGGTGCTACAATGTTTTCCCCCTTGATGGATGGCCTTGAAGCGGCAGCGTTTTCCCGTCTTCCGGCCAATCCCCGGGTCAAGGCCCGCAAGTCCAGGCATCCGGCGGTTGCGTCATCGCACCGGGGTGCCAGAAATCCAGTTGATTCGAAGGAGGTGGCCTATGCTTCGCCGCATTCTGATCGGCCTTCTGCTGTTGACCTGGTCATCGGCCAGTTTTGCGGTCGATCCGCTGACCCTGATTCTGCTGCGCGTGTTGCGTGACCAGATCATCAGTCACTCGGCGCAAACCGCAGTCGAAGCGATGCAGAGCGAAGACAAAGGACCCAAGGTAATCGTTCCGCCGCCGTCGCCCTATGCGCTGGAAGAATCCAAGCTGAGGGCGTTGATCGATGAAGGGTTCGTCTACCTGACGCCGGCGCAGCGCGACGAGGTGTACGTGAGCGTGCAGCGCGCGCTGGCCGATCCGAAAAACGCCAATCTCAGGCCGATGATCGTCCAGGAACTGGCGCTGAAAGCCTCGGCCGTGCGCCAGGCGATCGAGCAGCTCAATAACCTGTCGGAAAACCAGAAGCAAACCATCGTCAGCCAGGCCCGCGAGGAATATCTGAAACTGTCCCCCGAGGAACGCCGGCTGATGGTCCAGGTGCTGCAGTCCGGTCTGGCGCCGATCCCGCGCGAGCTGAACGACAGGATGCTGGCGGAGTTCGGCAGCGTACAGGCCGTCGCCGCCCAGACCCGGTAAAATTTTCTAAGGGTTCAGCGCAGGACTGGCTGGTGATTTTTCCGCCCGGCTTGATGTTTTTACGGCCGAACGGATCGTAGGCGGTTGTGATGCCGGCAACCGGTTCGGCACGCGTCGTCACGGCGCTTTTCAACGGTGCCGTCGTCTGGACGCCGCTCAGCGCGCAGACATCGCCCGAGACTTCTCCGCCTTCTTCCACCATGATTTTTCCGTAGCGGATTTTTCCCGATACTTTCCCCGTCGCGTGAACGATGAGCTGCTTGCGCGCGGTGAGCTCGCCCTCGAAGCGGCCGTGGATTTCGGCGATATCGATGCCGACCATTCCGGCAAACACGCCGCCCTCGGCTATTTTCATCACGCGGCTGTCCATCGCAGCTTCGACGCGGCCTTCGACAACCAGGGTGTCGCAGTCGGTGATCTCGGCGCCTTTGAGCTTGATGTCGGGGCCGACGATGAGCTTGCTGCCCTTGCCCTCTTCGGGTTTGACCTGGGGTTTGATTTCCGTGACCGGGTTGTCAGGCTTCGGGGCTTCTGAAAGGTCGCGGCCCGCCGGCGGCGTGTGCAAGCCGGGGGTCACGTTCACGGCTTTGGCGTCGCGTTGCCGCTGCTCGTCTTTCTTGTTGAACATTCCATCGCGGTTAAACATATCGTCTCCTTCTGTGGGTGGGTGGCGGGGTCTGCATGCCTGGAAGCAGCGGAACCATTTGATGGAGCGATAGAGCAAGGTGCGTGCCTGAATAATTTTATTAATTAAAACAAGGGGATAATCCGTGCCCGCCGGATTTGCCGCAGGCGACGGCGGCAAATACTGTCTCTGTCCGGCGACCACAATGCGCGATGCGGGTCGAGCATCATGTATATAAAGAATAAAATCTGTCGTTGCAGAACGACGCCGGATGCCGGCGGGTGCGATCTTTCCGGGGAGCGCGGGCTGCTCGAGTGATGCCCGGCCGCTGCCGGCACCGATTGAAAAGCGGGGAGAGGGTAAATTGCGAATTGATAGCGTGGTCGCTGGGCTCAAGCTGCTTCTGCTGATAGCGACGGCGTGCGTGTTTGGCGCGCCTGGCGCCGCAGTGTCTGCCTGTCCGGCATTGCTCGATCACCGCTTCAATTCGCTGCAAGGCAAACCGCTCGATCTTTGCGAATACGCGAACCGTCCGATCCTGGTGGTCAATACCGCAAGCAAATGCGGCTATACGCCCCAGTTCGACAAGCTGGAAGCCATGTACAAACGCTATCGCAGCCGCGGACTGGTGGTCGTCGGTTTTCCGTCCAATGATTTCAACCAGGAGCTCGCGACCAACAAGGAAATCGGCAGTTTCTGCCGGCTGACCTATTTCGTCGAGTTTCCCATGATTGAAAAAAGCTCGGTTACGGGGGCGGCGGCCGACCCGTTTTTCAGGCAGTTGCGCGCAGTAACCGGCGAGGCGCCGCAGTGGAATTTCCACAAGTACCTGATCGCGCCGGACGGCAAGACGGTATACAGTTTCCGTTCGCAGGTGGAACCCGATTCGCGCGAGATCATGAGCAGGCTTGCGCCGATGCTCAGATAAACCGGTGGCGGTGCGTACGAAAAAACGCGGCGGGATTGCCGCCGCGTTCAACCCGGCCGCCTTTTGGGCAACCGGTAACCGGGGGGAGGAGGGTCCCCGGTCGGAGGAAGTTTTAGTGTTTCAGGCTCGGTTTGAGGAACAGGCGGGCCGCCAGTTGCTCGATTTTTTTGCTCGTCCACACGAACACATCGACGACCAAATCGGCATTCTGCATCGCGTTGATCGCCACCAGACGTTCGGCATCGGACATCCGGACGGTGTTAATATGTTTGTAAACGGCTGAGCCAATTTTAACTTTAAGAGTTTTACTCATTTTGTGCCTTTCCTTTCCTTCTGCTCGTTGTGCTCACCAAGAAATCTAATGTCACTGCTATATAACTCAATGACTTCAGGTGTAAGTATAGACTGAATCTTAATGATAATGTTGCATTGCAGCGGATGATATATTATCATTTATCGGTATATAAAAACTAAGCTAAGGCAACCATGACCAACCGTTTGCCACCATTAAATGCACTCAAGGCCTTCGAAGCCGCGGCGCGGCATTTGAGCGTGAAAAAGGCTGCGCTCGAGCTCAATGTGACGCCGGCTGCGGTCAGCCACCAGATCCGGACGCTCGAGGAATATCTCGGCATCCAGTTGTTCCACCGCCGTAACCGTGCTTTGGACCTGACCGATGCCGCGCGGGCGTCGCTGCCCAAGCTGCGCGAGGGTTTCGATTGCATGATGCAGGCGGTGGAGCGGCTGCGCACCCACCACAGTCCCAGCCGGCTGACGGTAAGCGTCCCGCCTTCCTTTGCCGCGCGCTGGCTGATGCCGCGGCTGCACCGTTTTCTGGTCGCGCATCCGGAGATCGATGTGCGGGTTTCGGCGCGTATGCGGCGGGCCAGCGTCGACGGCAAGGGCGACGTTGCCGAGCGCGCGACGCTGGAAACCTGGCTCGACGATTCCGATGTGGCGATTCTTTATGGCCGCGGCCACTATCCGGGATTGCAGGTCAACAAACTGTTCGATCTGACGGTGACGCCGGTCTGCAGTCCCAAGCTGCTCAAAGGCGAGCACCCGTTGCGCACGCCGGCCGACCTGAAGCACCACTTGCTGCTGCATGACGACACCGGCGACCTGTACGACGGCGAGTCGTTCTGGCACGTGTGGCTGAAGGCGGCCAATGTGGGCGACATCGATGTCACACGCGGTCCGCATTTCAGCCATGCCGTTCTGGCTTACGAGGCGGCGATAGAGGGTGTCGGCGTGCTGGCGTCGGTACCTGCGCTGGCCTCGGAAGAACTCGCTACGGGGCGGCTGGTGACGCCGTTCGAATTGCGCGTGCCGCTCGCTTCGGCTTATTACCTGGCATGCGAGGAAAGTGCGGCAACCCGGCCTGCGGTCGCCGCTTTCAACAACTGGCTGATCGAAGAGGCGGCGCGCGAGGCCGCCCTGACCTCGGGCTGATTTGGCCCCGCGTCAGACGGGCGTGGGTGCCGTGCGCACGATCTGGCGTTCGTCGATCGGCCAGTTGATGAGCGCCGCGGCGATTCCCATCCCGATCGTCAGCATCCACATCAGGTTGTAGGACCCGGTGGTGTCGAACAGCCAGGCGGCGATGCTGACCCCGAGGAAGCTGCCGACCTGGTGGAACAGAAAGGCGATGCCGCCCAGCGTCGACAGGTACCTGACGCCGAAGATGTGGGCGATGAGGCCGTTGGTCAGCGGCACCGTGCCCAGCCACAGGAAGCCGATCGTCGCGCCGAACACGAAAACCGAAACCGGCGTGATCGGCAGCGCGATGAAGACCGCGATGGCCGCGGCGCGCGTGAAATAGAGCGTGGACAGCAGATATTTCTTCGCATAGCGGCCGCCCAGCCAGCCCCAGAAATAGCTGCCGAAAATGTTGAACAATCCGATCAGCGCCAGCGCCGTCATCCCCGTCTCCGGCGTCATGTGCTGATCGACAAGGTACGCCGGGAAGTGCACCGAAATGAACATCAGCTGGAAGCCGCACACGAGGTAGCCCGAGCACAACAGCATGTAGCCGCTGTGGCCGAAGGCTTCGCGCAGCGCTTCGGGAATCGACTGCTTGTGAAATTCCAGCGACTGGACTTTCTTGTTCTCGACCAGCGCCGCCGACAGCGGCACGATCAGCAGCACCGTGACGGCGAGGACCAGGAAAGCCTGCTGCCAGCCCAGATGGCTGATCAGCGCCTGGCCGTACGGCAGCATCACGAACTGGCCGAACGAGCCGGCGGCGCCCGCCACGCCCAGCGCTGCAGTGCGTTTCTCCGCAGGAAACGCGCGCCCGACCACGCCGAAGACGATGCTGAAACCGCTGCAACTGAGCCCCGCGCCGACCAGCAGCCCCGCGCTCAGATTGAATTCCCAGCCGGTGGAGGAAAACGACATCAGCACGAGGCCGATGGCATAGAGGAGAGTGCCGGCGATCAGCACGCGCGCCGCGCCGAATTTATCGGCGATCATGCCGGTGAAAGGCTGCGCCAGGCCGTAGACCAGGTTCTGGAGGGCGATCGCGAAAGCGAACGTCTCGCGGTTCCAGCCCAGATCCAGCGTCATCGGCTGCAGGTAGAGGCCGAAGTTGTGGCGCACGCCGAGCGAAATGGTGAGCGCAATGCCGCCGCAGATGAGCACGACGGCGGGCGTGCGCCAGTTGGAATGCGTCATGCGAACAAGACCAGCCTGTTTGAAAGGACGCATTCTAGCTGATTCGACAATGGCTTATCGAGAAGCGCTGCGAAGAATCAGCGCTGCGGCACGGCACAATCCGGAGATGAATTATTTGTTGACAATAGTTTTATTAGCAAATATATTGCGAAAAATTAAATCGAAATCGCGCTGCAGGCCGGATAAAACTATAGAGAAACGGGCTCGGAAGCCCGATCAACGGCCTGGAGCAAAAAGCGAGGAGGGGTCCTGAGGAGGACTGCCTACAACTTGAACGATAAGTGTGGGTATTGTTCATGCAAAGGAGCATTTGAGCCCCGGAGTATCGGGGCTCTTTTTTTCTGCGCTCCTCCCGAACTCGCCGGCGCGCCCGCGCGGGCGGGCCGGTCACGGCTTCAGAGTGAACGGATTGAAGTCCGTGTGCCGGTCGTAATAATCCTCGTTTTCAGCGCGCTTCAGCCAGTTGACGATTTTATAGGTCAGCGGGGTGAATACGACCTCGACGCCCACCTTGGTCACGAATTGCGCGAGCATGATCTGGGGCAACCGGTCGTCGGGGAAAATGCCCGCGCCGTAGAAAGCCAGCGGATAGAACAGTGCTGAATCTACGGCTTCCCCGAAGATCGTCGAGCCGATGGTGCGGGTCCAGAGCCAGCGGCCCCGGGTCATGATTTTCATCTTGGCAAGCACGAAGGAATTCACGAACTCGCCGCAGAAGTAGGCGATCATCGACGCGAGCACGATGCGCCACGTCGAGCCGAATGCAATCTCGTAATCGGCCTGATGGTGCCAGAACGACGCCGGCGGCAGCGCCACGACCACCGCGGACATGAACGAAGCAAAGCCCAGACCCGCGAACCCGGCCCAGATCACATTGCGCGCGCGGGAGTAGCCATAGACTTCGGTGAGAATGTCGCCGAATACGTAGGAAATCGGGAAGAACAGCACGCCGGCACCGAATGTCACAACGCCCAGCAGCGGCAGTTCGAGCTGGGCGATCTTCGCCGGTCCGATCAGATTGGAGCAGATCAGCACGGTGACGAACGCCGCCATGACGAAATCGTAATAGCGGTAATTGCGGCGTTCGGTCATGGTTTGGCGAGTCGGGAGAAGCTAGTCGAGACTACGGACCGCGTCGGGGGTTCGTCCGCAGTCACCGGTCACCGATCACGCCTCAGGTCAGAGGCGCCATGCAATGCTGCTGAAATGCCGGCCGTTCGCAGATTCTTTGGTACCAGGCCTCGAGATTCCTGAGCGGAGCGCGCTCGACGGGCAGGTTGAACCAGCGGAATGCCGCCACGCCGAGCGGAATATCGCCCATGGTGAACTCTTCGCCGCCGAAATAGCGGCTGCCGGCGAGGTGCGCGTCTGCGATCTGCCAGTTTGCGCTGAGCTTCCGGACAGACTCGTTGACCAGCGGCATGTCGCGTTTTTCCGGTGCGACGCGCACGAGATTCCAGAACACCGGGCGCAGATTGATCCACAGCGTCGTGTTGTACCACTCCAGCCAGCGGTCGGCGTTGGCGAACGCGCGCGGCGTTCCGGGCCACAGCGTGCCCAGACCGTGCAGGCCGCAGAGGTAGCGCAGGATCGCGTGCGACTCCCACAGCACGAACCCGTCATGGTTGATCGTCGGCACCAGCCCGTTGGGATTCATCGCCAGATATTCCGCCGTGTTGTTGACCCCGAATTGCATGCCGGCGTCGACGCGCTCGTATTCGACGTTCAACTCGGCGCAGCACCACAGCACCTTCTGCACGTTGATTGAATTTCTGCGGCCCCAGATCTTCAGCATCGCCCGTCCCTCCACCATTCATGAATTATTGATTAAAAACAACGGATTATATTGCGACGTGCGGCGCGACGACGTCAGCTTTCTGCCGGCTGCTGTTCGACTCCGCCCGCGCGCTTGTTGAATGCCGAGAAGAATTGCTCGGCGATTTTTTTTGCCACCCCGTCGATCAGCCGCGCGCCGACCTGCGCAATCTTGCCGCCGACCATGGCCTTGACTGCGTAACCGAGCCGGGTGCCCTCGGCCTCGGGCGTGAGCTGCACGCTTGCCTGTCCCTTGGCAAAACCCGCGACGCCGCCCTGGCCTTCGAACACCAGCGTATAGGCACGCGGCGGATCGACGTCGGCGAGCGTCATTTTCCCTTTGAACTTGGCGCTGACCGGCCCGACCTTGGCGGTCATGGTCAGCTGATACTCGGTATCGGACAGCTGCTCCATCGTCTCGCAGCCGGGGATGCAGTCCTTCAGTATCTGCGTGTCATTCAGAGCGCGCCAGGTTTCGTCCTGTGTCAGCGGGATCAGCTGCTCTCCGGTCATTTCCATTGTTGTTCTCCGCGGGTTTACCGCTTGGTTGCCGGCGACAGCGGACATTCGCGCGCCAGTTTTTTCAGTCTGGGCGATGCGACGACCCGTTGTTCCTTGACGTAGACCTCGTGGTTGTTTTCCACGTCGTCGAGGCGATACTGGTAATTGACCATCAGCCCGGCGGCGCGCTGCATGCCCTGCTTCGAGGTGTCGGCCAGCCAGTTCAGGCGCTCGAGCCGCGCGCCGTTGCCGAGATGGAAGCGCGCCACGCCGTCCACGGGTTCGCCATCGCTCTTGGCGTGGATCAGATAGTAGGCGCACAACGGCATCAGGTGTTCTTGCACGCGCCCGGCGACGTTCGACTGCTTGAACCAGTCCGGCTCGTCCAGGGAGTTCAGCGCCGCGACCGCAGCGCGGCCCGCCGCGGTGGCCGCCAGGTCGTCCATGACGCCCGCGAGCCAGGCACGGAACCCCGGCACCGGCGACAACGTGGCAAATGTTTTGATTTTGGGGAATTCGCGCCCCAGCTCCTGCGCCACCTGCTTGATCAGCAGGTTGCCGAAGGAGATGCCGCGCAGTCCGCGCTGGCAGTTGGTGATCGAATAGAAAATCGCGGTGTCCGCTGCCTGCGGATCCGCCACCGGCGAGTCGAGGTCGAGCAAGGGCCGCACCGTGTCGCTGATGCCTTTGGTCAGCGCGACTTCGATGAAAATCAGCGGTTCGTCCGGCAGCGCCGGATGAAAAAACGCAAAACAACGGCGGTCCGCTTCCAGGCGCCGGTGCAGATCGGGCCATCCCGTGATCTCGTGCACGGCTTCATACTTGATGAGTTTTTCGAGCACGATCGCCGGCGTGCGCCAGTCGATCCGTTCCAGGCTGAGAAACCCGCGGTTGAACCACGAACCGAAAAGATGCGCGAGATCGGCATCGATGGCTTTCCATTCCGAATGGGTTTTGATCGCCGTCAGCAGCTGCTCGCGCATGCCCACCAGGGTGGCGGTGCCGCTGGCGGCCATGTTCAGGCGCCGGAACAATTCCTGCCGCGGCGGTTCGACTGCGCGTTGCAGTCTGAGCAGACCGTCCGCAGAAGGCTGTGCGCAATAGTCCTCGCAAGCATGGGCCAGCTCGGCCGGGTCGGGTGAAAATTCGGACATCAGCAGATCGAAGAACGCCGGCAGCGCGGTCTCGGGCAGATTGTGATAGGCGGCCAGCGCTTCCCGTGCCAGCAGCGCGCCGGATACTTCGCCGCGCTCGGACAACAGGGCATGGCAGAGCTCGATCGTCTCGCTTGCCTTGCGATGGGCGCGGGCGCGGGCGCTCGGGTGCAGGGCGGTCCGCAGCAGGCGCTTGAGGAAAGAGGGGGCATTCATTGCAGATGGGATGATAACAAACCGGCACAGCGCGGGCGAAGCGATTCTGTCCGATGTGCCGCTTTGGCGGCCACGCTGTCATTCCATATATAATTGCCCGTATCGAGGGCGGACAATCCGCCGGGGACTGTCAGAGCAACAGTCCGCTTTTTTCGGAGGCAGTCATGGACAGCGTCGATACCGAAGTACTGAGAAGCGCGGTGGCGTGGCTTGCCGCCGGCCACAAGGCCACGCTCGCGACGGTGGTGAAGACCTGGGGTTCGGCGCCGCGCCCGATCGGCGCGATGCTGGCGATCCGCGACGACGGCCAGGTTTCGGGCTCGGTGTCGGGCGGCTGCGTCGAGGACGACCTGATCGAGCGCGTGCGCGCCCATGATCTCGCCGGCGCCAGGCCTGAAGTCGTCACCTACGGCGTGACCAAGGAGCAGGCCGAGCGTTTCGGGCTGCCGTGCGGCGGCACGCTGCAGATCGTGCTCGAGCCTTTGTCTTCCCGGTCCGGGCTGGATCAGCTGCTTGCGACCGTCGAGCGCCACGAACTGGTTGCGCGAACGCTCGATCTCAAAAGCGGCGAGAGCACGCTCGCGCCGGCCAAGTGGTCGGACGTGCTCGAATTCGACGGCGCCGTGCTCAAGACCATTCACGGCCCGCGCTGGCGGCTGTTGATCATCGGCGCGGGCCAGCTTTCGGGCTATCTCGCGCAGATGGCGCAGGCGCTCGATTACCAGGTCACGGTGTGCGATCCGCGCGAGGAATATGCGGAAGGCTGGAACCTGCCGGGGGTGGAACTCAACCGCGGCATGCCGGACGACGTGGTGCAGGCGATGAACATGGATGCCCACACCGCGGTGGTCGCGGTGACCCACGACCCGAAGCTCGACGACATGGCGCTGCTGGAGGCGCTCAAATCACCCGCGTTCTATGTCGGCGCCATCGGCTCCAAACTCAACAACGACAAGCGCCGGCGGCGGCTCGCGCAGTTCGATCTCTCCGCCGCGGAAATCGCGCGCCTGCACGGCCCGGTCGGACTGCCGATCGGCAGCCGCACCCCGCCCGAGATCGCGGTGTCGGTGCTTGCCGAAATGACCGCGGTGCGGCGCGGCGCGGCGCTGGCGATGACCGAACGGCCCAGCGCGTCGGCGTCGCACAACGATCCGCTCGCCTGCAGTTAAGCGCGTCGTCACGCACGGCGCCGCGCGGGTCGCGCCTCGCGTGCGCTGCCCGGCGTATGTGACGAATTTTTCGCTGCGCGGCGGGTGGCGAACCCCTGTAAAATGACTGCTTCCTCGAATACAGGGCATTTCCCATGCGGGTAGGCATCATCGGCGGCGGCTCCATCGCACGCCTGTTTCTGGAACACATCAAACGCGGCGATCTCGGCGATGCAGAAGTGGTGGCCATCGCCGGCCGCAGCGATGCTTCGCGCGGCAAGCCGCTGGCGCAGGAGTACGGCATTCAGTTTGTCACCGACAGCGCCGCGCTGATTGCGCAGCGTCCCGATGTCGTGGTCGAGGCCGCATCGCACCAGGCGGTCAGAGACCATGCCGAAACGCTGTTGAAGCAGGGCATCGCGGTGATCGTGCTCTCCGGCGGCGCGTTGTGCGACGATGTGCTGCGGGGAAAACTCGAGCGCGCGGCGCAAGCGAGCGGCGCGCTGCTCTACGTGCCCTCGGGCGGCATCGGCGGGCTCGATGCGCTGAAAGCGGCATGCATCGCCGGCGTCGACGAAGTCACGATCGCGGTGACCAAGCCGGCGGCGGCGTGGAAAGGCATCGCGTACGTCGAGAAGCTCGGGATCGATCTCGATGCCTTGCGCGGACCGTACGTTTTATTCGAGGGCGCCGCGCGCGAAGGCGTGCCGCACTTTCCGGCAAACGTGAATATCGCCGCCGTGCTGTCGATGGCCGGCATCGGTTTCGACCGGACGCGGCTCAAGGTGGTCGCCGACCCGGCGCTGAAATACAACACCCACTTCATCGAAATCAGGGGCAAGACCGGCAACATCAGCATCAAGCTCGAGAACGTGCCGGCGCCGGACAATCCCAAGACCGCGTGGCTCGCCTGCTACAGCGCGCTGGCGGCGCTGAAGCAGGTGAAATCCCCGGTGCGTTACGGCACCTGAAAGACCGTAGATGGTGAATCGTAAATCGTAAATGGCAGATTCCCTGCCGCACATGCAGCGATGAGTCATGAGTCATCACCATTCACCTTTCACGATTCACGATGTGCAAAGACCGGACCACTCCGCCTCCGATGCGGAAGCCGATTCGCCAGCGCTATCTGAGGATCGACACCGCCACCGTCGCCGACGTGCTCGACACCATGGGCCTGTTCGATCAGGGGCTCGCGCCCGGGTTCGCGCCGTATCCTGCCGACGCCGGCAAGATGGCGGGCTGGGCGTATACGATCTGCGGCGAGATGCGCCCGTATGCGGGCGGCGGCGATCCCGACAAGATGAAAGCGGTCGACGGCATCCGTGCCGGCGAGCTGAGCGTGTGGAGCGGCGCGGGCGAGGGCGTGTGCTTCTTCGGCGAGCTGATCGCGCTCGGCATGAAAGTGCGCGGCTGCGCGGGCGCGCTGGTCGACGGCGGCATCCGCGACATCCACTGGATCGCGCAGCAGAAATTTCCGGTCTACGCGCGCTATCGCACGCCGGTGCAGTCGATCGGGCGCTGGAAAGTCACCGCGTGGCAGGTCCCGGTTTATCTTCCCGGAGCAACGGCGAAGCGCGTCGTGGTCAACCCCGGCGACTTCGTGTTCGCCGACGTCGACGGCGCGATCGTGGTGCCCGCCGATCTGGCGGAAAAGGTGCTTGCCGAAGCCGAGCGCCTCACCGCGACCGAAATCAAAATCCGCGCCGAGCTCGATGCCGGCGCCACCCTCGAGCAGGTGCTGGCCAAGTACGGCCACGTTTGAGCCGGTAACTGAGGGCGGCATTGGGTTAGAATTGCAATGGGTTTTAATTCATGTCTGATGATCCACTCACGGCAGTCATGCCTGACACTGCACCAGAAAAAACTGAAACTCGCATTCATCGGTCTCGGCGTGATGGGCGGGCCGATGGCCGGACATCTTGCGCGCGCCGGACACGAGGTCACCGTGTTCAATCGCACCCGGGCCAAGGCCGATGCGTGGGTCGCGAAGTACGGCGGGAAAAGCGCGGCCACGCCGAAAGACGCGGCCAGGGACGCGGCCATCGTGTTCTCATGCGTGGGCAACGACGACGACCTGCGCGAAATTACCATCGGTGAACACGGCGCGTTTGCCGGAATGAAACAGGGCGCGATTTTCGCCGATCACACCACGGCCTCGGCGCAGGTGGCGGTCGAACTGGCGGAGGCCGCGAAGGCAAAAGGCCTGTCGTTTCTCGACGCGCCGGTGTCCGGCGGACAGTCCGGCGCGGAGCAGGGCATCCTGACCATCATGGTCGGCGGCGACGCGATGGCCTTTGAGACCGCCAAGCCGGTGATGGCGTGCTATGGCCGCGCGGTGACGCTGATGGGGCCGGCGGGCGCGGGGCAGAAGACCAAGATGGTCAACCAGATCTGCGTCGGCGGCGTGATCCAGGGACTGGCGGAAGGGCTGGCCTTCGCGATGCGCGCGGGCCTCGACGCCAAGCAGGTGGTGGATGTGATTTCCAAGGGCGCGGCGAATTCGTGGCAGATGGAGAACCGCGGCCATACGATGGTCGACGACAAGTTCGATTTCGGTTTCGCGGTCGACCTGATGCGCAAGGATCTGCGCATCGCGCTGGAGGAAGCGCGCGCCAACGGCGCGGGACTGCCGGTCACCGCGCTGATCGACCAGTTCTATTCCCAGGTGCAGGCGCGCGGCGGCGGGCGGCTCGATACCTCGAGCCTGATCCGGCTGCTCACCGGCAGAATAGCAGTGATTAACAGTAATTTAGTAATTGAGTGATTAGAGGAACGATTCAATCCTGACCCATCACTCAATCACTTAATCACTGATTTTCAGAATAAGCTTCTCATCATGACCGAAGTCACGCCCCTTCCCGCAGCGACCGTCACCCTCGTCCGCGACTCGGACGCCGGGCTCGAAGTGCTGATGCTGCAGCGGAATTTCCAGTCCGGGTTCATGCCGGGCATGTACGTGTTTCCGGGCGGGGCCCTCGACGCATCCGATTATTCGGAAGAAGCCTGCATGCTGTGCGCCGGGCTCGACGACGCGACAGCGAGCGGCATGCTCAAGCTCGAACGCGGCGGACTCGCCTACTGGATCGCGGCGATCCGCGAATCGTTCGAAGAGGCGGGGCTGCTGCTGGCGAGCGATGCGCGCGGCGAAATCGTGGCCTTGACGGAGTCCGCGGCGATCGAACGCTTCCGCGCCTATCGCGATGCGCTCAACGCGGGCGAACAGGATTTCATCGCCATGCTGCGCGCCGAGGGGCTGCGGCTGGCGGCCGACCAGCTCGCTTTCTTCAGCCACTGGATCACGCCGCACGGCGCGCCGCGCCGCTACGACACGCGCTTCTTCATCGCGCGGGCGCCCGATGCGCAGGATGTGCTGCACGACAACATCGAGACCATCGCTCATCGCTGGGTGAGGCCGCCGGATGCGCTGGAGGCGCATGCGCGGGGCAAATTCAAGATGCGCACGCCGACGCTGCACACGCTCGAACTGTTCGCGCCGTTCGCGTCGGCCGATGAGCTGATCGCCGCGATGCGCAAGCCGCGCGACGTGCCCGCGCTGTCTGCCGCGCATCGCGAAAGACGGCCGCCGGCTGTTGCCCGGCGATCCGGGTTACGAGGAAGCGGCGTCCGCCGCCGGCAGGGGAGAATGGAAAACATAATCCCCGGCGTCGTCACGCGGGTGAACGATCTCGTCGCGCGCATCACCGCGCCCAATCCGGGCGCGATGACCGGCCCCGGCACCAATACCTATATCGTCGGCCGCGACGAACTGGCGCTGATCGATCCCGGTCCCGTGATCGATGCGCACCTCTCGGCCATGCTCGGCGCCGTCGGCAAGCGGCTCAGGTGGATCCTCTGCACGCACACGCATCTCGATCATTCGCCGGGAACGAAGGCATTGCAGGCGGCGACCGGCGCGCAGGTGCTCGGCTACGCGCCGACGCCGGACGACGGCCGGCAGGACACCGGCGTTCAGCCCGGACCGCGCGCTGCGCGACGGCGACGTCGTCGACTGCGGCGCATTCGCGCTGCGCGCGGTGCACACGCCCGGCCACGCGTCCAATCACCTGTGTTATCTCCTTGAAAAAAAAGGAATGTTGTTTACGGGCGACCATATCATGCAGGGCTCGACGGTGGTGATCTCGCCGCCCGATGGCGACATGCAGGCCTATCTGAAGTCGCTCGAGCGGCTGCTCGCGCTCGATCTCGCCGCGCTTCGCGCCGGGACACGGCCGCGTCATCGATACGCCCCATGACGAGGTGCGGCGCCTGATCGCGCATCGCCTCAAGCGCGAGCAGAAAGTGCTCGACGCCTTCAACAAAAAAAATCCCGCGACGCTCGACGAACTGCTGCCGCTCGCCTACGACGACGTGGCTGCAGAAACTCCTGCCGCATCGCCCGGCGTTCGCTGCATGCGCATCTGATCAAGCTCGCACGCGAATCGCGGGTGCGTGAAGAGGCCGGCGTGTGGAGCGTGCACGTCCTTTTGACTGTCGGAAATTCGTTCCCGGAGCGTCGTCTTTCCGTCATTTATCGGCTGGCGCGTCAACGATATCGATATCGATCCTGCGGAAATCCAGGTAAAAGGGAAGCAATTACAGGAAGATATTTCGTGCACGCCGCGCGATGGATGCTGGCATGGCAATTGCGTTCCTTCGGACCAAATCAGAGAAACGGGCAGACCCGCGTCTGCCGCCATCCGAAGGAATCCACACATGATGACACTCGACAAGCACCAGAGCGATCAGGGCCGGCCCCGGGAAACCCTGAGCCTGAGAGAGGCGCGCAACCTCGCCGCCAAGGACAAATCCAATTGGTGCATCGTTCCCTTTGGTTACGACCTGGCCGTGGGAAAAATGATTCTCGATCAGGACGTGCGCCTGCTCAGCATCCGGGACGATACCGGCACAGTGCTCCGGTTTCCCGCGATACAGGAAGCCCGCCGGTTCCTCAGGGACGAGCTGGGGATATCCCGCACGATGGTGGTTCCGGCCTGACGACTGTCTTGCGGCGGCGTCCGGTTACCGGCCGAATCGCCATGCCGCCAGCGCGGTGACCAGCGTGACCAGCGCCGCCGGAATAATGAATCCCAGGCGCGGCGCATGCATTGCGGCGGTCGCGCCCAGTACCGCACCCAGCACGTAGATTATCCAGACCGCGCCCAGCAGCGCCGTGTCGGGAGGTTTGTCCGGATGTCCGGCATTTTTTCTTTTGCGGATTCTCTCGACCGTCATGCACGCGAGTGAAGTCAGGGTGCCGGTAATATAGGTGGTCGCAACGCCGGAAATATTAAGACTGCGCATCGCGGCGCTTTGCAGCCCCATCGCGAAAGCCGACGCGCTGATGGCGCACGGGACGAGCGCGGCGGATTGTGCGGCGATCGCCGCCCAGATCAGGGCCAGTGCGACCAGAACCACGCTTTCGTGGACCAACACGCGGGTCACGGGCCGCGACCACCGGCCATCGCGTGCGCTGTAGGTCGTGATCCACCCGCCCCACGCCGCGCCCCCGACGAAACCGACGATGGCCAGCAGCGCGTACAGCGTGGTGAGGGTCTTGCCCTCGACCACGGCGATGCCCAGCAGTACCGCATGGCCGGTCATGTTCGCCGTGAATACGTTGCCGAGCTGCAGATAGCTGACTGCGTCAATGCAGCCGGCGGCGCAGGACAGCGTCAGCAGCAGCGCGTGGTGCGCCCCAATCCTGAATCGTGTCGGATTCACTAATTCACTTTCGCCATCGAAAACTTCTCCGCCTAACAGTTATTTTGAAGGATCCCGCGGCAACGGCTGTTCAGCGACCACGTTGCCATCAACGTCTCACTAGAGAGGATGGCCGCCGGCGAGCAGCGCCACGAATTCGCGTGCCGGATGCTGCTCGATGTCAAGCGCCATGCTGGCGATGGCATCGACGGGCAGCTGCGGGTTGATGCCGCGGAATTTCTCGGTGATGCCTTGGGCGTCGATCGGCGCGGCAGGCGAGCCCGAAGGATCGAGGATGTCGGCGCGCTCCCATGTGCCCGCGCGTTCGGCGGCGACCCAGCCCGCGAAATGTTCGGGATAGAGCTTGTCGAGTTCAGGGTCCTTGACGAGTTCGAGTTTTGCGGCGAGTGCCAGCAGCGCCGGATCGGACAGTTTTTTCTCCGCAAACTGCGGCGGCAGCACCTGGCCCTCCATCAGCGCCGCGGCGACAATGTAGCGCAGGCTCATCTGCGCATTGAGCGCCGAGCTCGGCAGATAATCGAAACCGCACTGTACGTCGACCACATTGGAAAGCCCGACGCGCACGCGGCGGCCCGCGTCCCACGGCGCGCCCAGCCGGCGGCGCAGCGCCAGCGCGGCGTCGATGTAGGCATGGGTGCTGCCGCAGCAGGAGTAGGGTTTGATCGCCGTCGCGTCGAGATGATAGACGCGGCCGAGGTCCCGGGTGAGCGGCGCCGGGTCGGACGCGTCGGAGAAGGCCTTGAGCACGCCGCCGTCTTTGAATTCGTAGATTTGCGTCGGGCCGGTGAAACCGAGCGCCGCCAGCTCGGCGGCGAGCACGCCCGAATGTGCGGCCTTGCCGGCGTGCAGACGCTTGCTCATGGTGCCGTCGGCGTTGAATGCCCACAGACCGGCGCCCTGCGTTCCCGCCAGACCGAGCGCCCACGCCGTGTGCTCCTCATCGAGCCCGAGCAGGGATGCACACGCCGCCGCGGCGCCGAACGGGCCGCAGACCCCGGTCAGGTGCCAGCCGCGCAGCCGCGCCGCGGAGGGATTGAGCGCCAGGCTCGATCGGATCATGACCTCATATCCCGCGGCGATCGCCGTCACCAGCGCTGCGCCGCTCGAATCGAGTTTTTCCGCCATCGCGAGCGCGGCCGACACGACCACGGCGCCCGGATGCAGCTTGGCGTTGTGATAGTCGTCGAGCTCGAACGCGTGCGCCGCGGTGCCGTTGACCAGTGCGGCGTCGGCCGCGCGCAGCGACTGCGCGGCGTCGCCCCATACCGTCGCCTCGCCCTTGCCGGCGCCGTTTTTTGCCCACTGGAGCAGCATGCGCGCCCACGGCGTGCGGTAGCCATAGAGACCGCAACCGACGGTATCGAGAATTGCGCAGCGCACGACTTCGCGGGTGCGCTCGGGCAGATCGGCGTGGCGCAGGGTGGCGATCCAGTTCGCCAACTCGCGGGTGGGTGCGGCAACGGCCCGACGGTCGAAATTCATGAACGCCTCCTGTGAATGGCGCCCGTCCCGGAGTGCGTGCGGACGTTCTGAGTTTTGGCTATTGTAAGGTGACGCACGGCTGCTGTCATGATGCGGGCTGCCGCGCCTTGACAGGTTTTCGCGCGCAATCGCATACTCGCCGGGCCGGCCGGTCAACTTTATCGAGTTCACATTCTGGCCGCGTTGATCCCGTTTCCACACGATGAGGAGTTGCGCAGCATGGATTACGACGTGATTGTGGTCGGCGGCGGCAATGCCGCGTTTGCCGCTGCGGTATCGGCGAAGGAAAACGGCGCAAAACGCGTGCTGGTGCTGGAGAAGGCTCCGTACGAGAAACGCGGCGGCAACACGCATTTCAGCGGCGCGGTTTTCCGCTTCATCTACAACCATGTTTCCGAACTCGACCGCTTTGTTCCGAACGCGGAGAAGGATTTCCCGGGTTTCCACAAGGGCGTGCAGCCCTATCCGCAGGAGGCGTTCCGCGAAGACCTGATGCGCGTGACGCAGGGCCGCAGCGATCCCGAACTGTCGCGCATTCTCATCGAGAATTCCTACGACACGATGTGCTGGATGCAGGACGCCGGAGGCATGCAGTTCGAACTCGCGCTCTCGGTGATGGGCGTGCGCGTGGGCAACGAGGTCAAGTGGCCGAGAGGCGCGATGGTGCGCATCACGCACGAAGGCGTGGGCTTGTCCAAAACCTGGTTCGAGACCGCGGAGAAAATGGGCATCGAAATCCGCTACGACACCGGCGCGCAGCGGCTGGTGCAGGCCGACGACGGGCGCGTGAGCGGGGTGGTGGCGCGCGGACCCGATGGGATCAGGACTTTGACGGCGAAGGCGGTGATTCTCGGCTGCGGCGGCTTCGAGACCAACCCGGAGTGGCGCCGCCGCTACCTCGGCGACCCGTGGGACCACGCCAAGGTGCGCGGCTCCAACTTCAATTACGGCGACGGTCTCAGGATGGCGCTGGACATCGGCGCCATGCCGTGGGGCCACTGGGGCGGCTGCCACGCCACGCCGATCAATGCCGAAGCGCCGGATTACGGCGTGCAGCACCTGACCGACAAGACCAACCGGCTCTCGTATTTCCTCGGCGTGATGCTCAATGTCGAAGGCCGGCGCTGGATCGACGAGGGCGCGGACATCAACTCGTTCACCTACGCCAAGTACGGCGGGTTGATCCTCAAACAGCCGCGCAGCCTCGTCTACCAGATCTTCGACAGCAAGGTGCTCGGCCTGCTCGAGCCGCGTTATTCGACCAGCGAGCCGTTCCGGTCGGACACGCTGGAAGGACTGGTGAAACAGCTCAAGCTCGACCACAGGCAGGCCATGAAAACGCTGGAGGAATACAACGCCGCGGCGGGGCACGGCGGCCCGTTCAATCCGGCGGAACTCGATGGCCTGCATACCGAGGGCATGGATCCGCCGAAAACCAACTGGGCGCAGAAACTCGATACGCCGCCGTATGTCGCGTATCCGGCAACCGGCGGCATCACGTTTACTTTTGGCGGCATCAAGATCAACGAGCACGCGCAGGTGATCGCCACCGACTGGAAGCCGATCCCCGGCCTCTACACCTGCGGCGAGATGGTCGGCGGGCTGTTCCACTACAACTATCCGCTCGGCACCGGCCTGATGTCGGGCGCGGTGTTCGGGCGCATTGCCGGCCGCGCGGCGGCCCGCTCGTAGGTTTTCGGGCGGTTCAGTTCTTCGGCTGCGCGGCGGCTACCGTCGACTCGATCCAGTCGACGATCTCGCCGCTTGCCCGGTCGGGCGTCGTCATGTGATTCGGCATCGGGTTCGATGAGTTTCACATCGAGACCCCGCGGCAGCATGTGGAAAATATTCATCAGGTTGTTGCGGATCGCCGGCTCTTCGCCAAGCGGCTCGACCCACAGCACGAGCGTGCCGGGCTTCACCGAGGCCGCGTTGCGCGAAAAGTTCATCGTGCCCGAGGGATCGGCGTAGCTGAGATAGGTCCGCGCCGTCATTGCGAGTCTGGCGCTGCGGCCGCCGGAATTGAGGTCCAGAAACGATCCGCTCTCGTCGCCTTTGCCGGCGCTGACCATGTCCCTGGCTTTGTTCACGTCATCTGCAAGTTTCGCGGCCGCGAATCTGTTTTCAGGCACGTGGCCGGGCGCGATCGCGACGATCGCATCGACCTTGCGGCGCGCGGCATAGGCCAGCGCGGCCGCCGCACCCAGGCTGTGCCCGGCGACGACGATGCGGCGTGCGCCTTTCTCGCGCAGTTTCGCGATTTCCGCATCGATTTCGTTCAGCGCATCGTCCGCGCTTTTGTCGTAGGAGCGCCGGCGCGACCACGGCATTTCCGGTGCGCTCACCACGAAGCCTCTTTGTTTCAGCGCGGATGCCAGCGTGTTGATGGCGCGATCCGGGGATCCCCACTTGCCGTGCATCAGGACGATGCCGACCGAACCGTTGTCCGCGACCGCAGGCGGCATGAACAGCAACGCCGCCAATCCGAGCAACAGGGCCGCGCATTTCCTGATTGCATGCATTGGTATTCCGCCGCCGGCGATGGAATGGATGATGTCCGGAATTATATGGGCAGATTGCCTCTGGCGCGCCACGAAGCAGGGCGCGGCGCCCTAGCCGGGCTTGCGCGAGAGATAGCCGCTGGTGGCGAGCAGTGTCGCGTTCACCCAGAACACCGGGGCGACGCCCAGCGCGGCGCCGAGCGCGCCCGCGGCGAGCGGCACGCCGATGTGGGTGATGTTGTTGATGGTCAGGCGCAGGCCGGTGACCTCGCCCGAGCGCCCCGGCGGCGACCGGTTGTAGGCGATGTTGAGCGTGAGCGGCTGCCCGCAACCCAGTGCGAGCCCGATGCCGAAGGACAGCGCGAGCAGGGCGGGCACGAATTGCAGGAACGCAAAAGGCAGGAAAAACAGCGCGCAGGCGAACATCGAGACCGACAGCACCGTTTCCACGCCGAAGCGCCGCGTGAACCACGGCAGCACGATGCGCACGACGAAAGTGGCTGCCGCGAACACGCCGAGTATGGTGCCGATGGTCGTGGCCGGGAGGCCGATCGAGTGGCCGTAGATCGGCACGTAGAAAGTGTAGAGGTCCATGCCGGTCACCACCAGTCCGCTGACGATGATGGCGCGGCGCAGCGCGGCGTTGTGCAACAGTTCGAGCGGGCTGCCCCGCTCCTGGGTGGGGGCCCGCGTCGCATCCAGTTTGCGGTTTGCCGCCAGTATCGCGACGGGCAGCAGCGACAGCGCGGCAAAGCACAGGTACGCGGCGGTGAATCCGTGGTAATCGATGACGTAGCCCGCGAGCAGCGGCCCCGTCATATGGCCGGCGGAATAGCCGAGCCCGAGGGTGCTGAAGTTGCGGGTGCGCTGCTCGGGCGTTCCGAGTGCGCCCGCCAGGTTTTGCGCGGCAACGTTGAAGAACACGAAACCGAGGCCGATCAGCGCTGCAGAAACATAAAGCATCGCCAGTTTCGGCCACAGGAAGGGCAGCAGCAGCCCGAGTCCGAAAATGGCCGAGCCGCCCAGCATCGGATACCGCGAGCCGAAGCGGTCGGCGATGCGTCCGGTATAAACGGCCAGAAACAGCGGAAACACCGAATAGACCGAGATCAGCGCGCCGATCAAAAACGGGTTTGCGCCGAGCTTGATCGCGAGCAGCGAAGCGACCATTCGGCTGCCCATGTGGCAGCCCTGGACGATCATCGTGAGCAGGGTGAGGACGGTGATGGGATACATTCAGGCTCAGCCGGGTTTGCCGGGGAACGTCGTCTGCCCATCTGGGGCATGCCGGTGCAGCGCAATACATTTCATATTATGGACGGTGGTGGTCGGATCATGCGGGCTTGTGTCGTGATTTCGCTGCCCGCAGCACGTTACATTAGAATACAGCAAAGGCAGCGGAACCAAAAACCCGTTCGTCGCTCACCAGTGGAATCCAGATCGTGAACTTCCGGCAAGCGCTCAATATCGACGACCTGCGGCAGATGAGCCGCAAACGCCTGCCGCGCGTCGCCTACGATTATCTCGAGCGGGGCGCCGAGGACGATGTGACGCTGCGCGAGAACCGCGCGGCGTTCGAGCGCATCCGCCTGAAACCGCGCACGCTGGCCGACGTTTCCGGGCCGCTCGCAGCAAGTGGAACTGTTCGGGAAGTCGTTCGACGCGCCGTTCGGGATTGCGCCCACCGGCGCGGCCGGGCTCTACTGTTTCGAGGCCGACATCGAGCTCGCGCGCGCCGCGCAAGCGGCCAACGTGCCCTTCGTGCTCTCGACGGCATCGTTCACCGCCATGGAGCGCGTGGCGCAGGCGACTGGCGGCACCAAGTGGTTCCAGCTCTACATGTCGAAGGACAGGGAGGCGGCGGAGCGGCTGGTGATGCGCGCCCGCGATGCGGGATTCGAGGCGCTGGTGGTGACGACCGATGTGCCGGTCGGCGCCAACCGCGAATACAACCTTCGCAACGGTTTCGAGATCCCGTTCCACCTCAACCTGGCCAACATGATCGACGGCGCACGGCATCCGCGCTGGCTGATCGATGTGTTCCTGCGCACGCTGCTGGATTCCGGCGTGCCGCGTTTCCAGAACGTCGACACCAACACCGGCGGCCGCATCATCGCCAAAGACCTTGGGCAGTTCCGCGCGCGGCGCGACGCGCTCGACTGGAGCGATTTGCGCTGGCTGCGCGAGATCTGGCCGCACAAGTTGATGGTGAAAGGCATCCTGACTGCGGAAGACGCGCGGCTCGCGGCGGACAACGGCGCCGACGGCATTTTCGTTTCCAACCACGGCGGACGCCAGCTCGACGGCGCGATCTCGCCGATGACGGCGCTGCCGGAAATCGTGGATGCGGTCGGCGGCCGCATCGCCATCATGCTCGACAGCGGCATCCGGCGCGGCACCGACGTCGTCAAGGCGCTGGCGCTCGGCGCCGACATGGTGTTCGTCGGCCGCGCGCCGCTCTACGGCGTCACGGTGGCCGGGCAGGCCGGCGCCGAACACGCGCTGGCGCTGCTGAAGAGCGAAGTCGACCGGGTCATGGCGCTGCTCGGTTGCCGGCGGATCGGGGACCTGGGGCCGGAATATCTGAACTGCCGGACGCGTCAGAGTCTAGAATAAAGTCCGATCTCAAGACAAAAAGCATTGACACAGAGAGCCTGTGACTTGGAAAAACATAGAACGATACATGATTCGAATCGATTGCTATAATATTTTCCGGTGTCTCTGTGAGTTTTGTGTCTGTGGCTTGATCCGCGTTTAATCGGCGGTCGGTTTTTTTGATCTTGTTACGGACGTGATGGAGGCAATATGAAACAACTCAAAATTCCCGCGGTGTTCATGCGCGGCGGCACCAGCAACGCCGTGGTATTCCATGCGCGCGATCTGCCGCGCGAGCGCGCGCAGTGGGACGAAATTTTTCTCGCTGCGATCGGCAGCCCCGATCCCTACGGCCGCCAGCTCGACGGCATGGGCGGCGGCATTTCCTCGCTGTCGAAAGTGTGCGTGATCGGACCGCCGAGCCGGCCCGACGCCGACATCGATTACACCTTCGGCCAGGTGCTGGTGAAGGAAGCGCGGGTCGACTACAGCGCCAACTGCGGCAACATGTCCTCGGCGATGGGGCCGTTCGCGGTCGACGAGGGGCTGATCAAGGTTTCGGGCAGGGAAGCGCTGGTGCGCGTGCACAACACCAACACCAAAAAAATCATTTATTCCCGCTTTGCGCTCGATGACGGGCAGTCCGCGGTCGACGGCGATCTGGCGATTCCCGGCGTGGCCGGCACCGGCTCGCCGGTGAAGCTCGAGTTTCGCGAGCCCGGCGGCGCCACCACCGGCAAACTGCTGCCGACCGGCAACGTGGCCGACACCCTCGACGTGCCGGGCGTGGGCAAGGTGCGGGTCTCGATGGTCGACGCCGCCAACGCCTGCGTGTTCGTCAGCGCCGCCGATCTCGGGCTTGTCGGGACCGAAATGCCGGAAGTGCTCGACAATTCGCCGGAGGTGCTGAAAAAGCTCGCAGCGATCCGCATCGCGGCGTCGGTGGCGATGGGGATCTCCAAAACGCCGGAAGAAGCGGTGAAGAAATCCGCGGTGCCGTTCATCGGCTTCGTGTCCCCGGCGCAGGACGCGCGGCTGCTGACCGGCGAGGCGCTCCAGGCCGGACAGGTCGATGTCACCGGCCGCATCATTTCCAACGGCCAGCCGCACCGCGCATTGCCGCTGACCGCGTCGCTGTGCATGGCGGTCGCCGCGCGTCTTGAAGGCAGCGTCGTCTATGAAGCGACGCGCCGCACCGACGATCCCGAATCCGAGATCCGGATTGCGATGCCCTCCGGCGTGCTGACGGTGGCGGCGTCGGTGAAGAAGAAAGACGGGCAGTGGTACGCGGAGCAGGGCGCGTTCTACCGCACCCAGCGCCGCCTGTTCGAGGGCTTCGTGCTGGTGCGCGCGTCGCGCGTGCCAGGATTGGTGGCGGCGACCGGGGGCAAGCGCAAGGCGGCATAAGCTGGACCGGGCCAGCAGGATCGACAACATTAACGCCCGGAACTGATAGAGGAGAACACCATGTCCATTTCATCGATGCGGATGCTGTCCACCACGTTAGCCGCGGCGGCGTTGATCGCGGCGCACGGCGCGGGTGCTCAAAGCAAGACCAGTCCGACCGGCGGGCTTTCCGGGCAAGCCGGTGCGCCTGGTGGTGGCCTCGGCCGCGGGTGGCGGCACCGACATCAACGCGCGCATGCTCGGTCATGGACTGACCAGCACCTGGGGGCAGCAAGTCGTGGTCGACAACCGCGCGGGCGCCGGCGGGACGATTGCAACCGACATCGTCGCGAAATCACAGGCGGATGGTTATACGCTGCTGTTTCAATCGCTGGGCATTTCGTACGCGCCCGCGCTCTACAAGAACCTGCCGTTCGATGTGAAGCGCGACATCGCGCCCGTGGCCCTGGTTGCGACCCAGCCGTTCGTGATGGCGGTGAATGCCGGTGTACCGGCGAAGTCGGTGGCCGAACTCATCCAGCTCGCCAAGAAGGAGCCGGGGCAGATCCGCTACGGCTCCGGCGGCGTGGGCGGCGCCGCGCATCTGGGCACCGCGCTGTTTCGCGCGATCGCCGGCATCGACATCGTTCACGTGCCGTACAAGGGCACCGGGCCGGGCGTCACGGCCCTGATCGGCAACGAGATCCAGATGCTGATCGTGGCCATGGCGGCCGCTGCGCCCCAGGCGAAGGCAGGCCGCATCCGGCTGCTGGCCATCACGGGTTCGAAGCGCTCCGACATCATGCCCGAGCTGCCGACCATACAGGAGGCAGGCCTGCCCGGCTACTCATTCGACGTCTGGTACGGCCTGTTCGCCCCGGCCAAAACCCCGCGCGCCATCGTGCAGAAAATCAACGCGGATACCAACGCCTTTCTCAAGCTTCCCGAGACGCGCAAGCAGTTCGCCAGGGCCAACGTCGAACCTCTCGGCGGCAGCGTGAAGGAGTTCGAGAGCTATATGCGCGAGGAAATGGCGCGGTGGGCCAAAGTCATCAAGGAGGCGGGCATACGGGCCAACTGAGGCGCTCCCGGAGCGGCGGCGAAGCGGACGCGGATCACGAGGACCAGTCACCCCGGTCAGGCAAGCGCAGGGCGGTATAAAATAATTAATAAAAACAATGGACTACTGAGTATTCCTAAGTGTGGTGGCAACGGCGTGCCCTGCCGTCAGGGCTTGCCTTCAGCGCACCATGACCGCCACATGCGGCGGTAGACGTCTTCCATATTGCGCGCGAATCGTGCTTCGTCCATGAGCGGCGACGCGCGCATCCTCGACCGCAACGAACGGCGCAATTCGGCGATGAGCGTGCGCTCGCCGGCAAATTGCACGGCCCGTTGCACGTAATCTTCGGGAGTGGACGCAATCCAGTCGGTGAGGCCGATCGTCGTCAGGACGCTGGCCGCGCTGCGCGACGACGGCCGCACGCCGGGAACTGTGAGCACCGGCACGCCCATCCACAGGGCATCGAAGGTGGTCGTGCCGCCGCTGTACGGGGTGGTATCCAAAGCGATTTCGACCGCGTTGTACCACCGGAAATATTCCTCGAGGGATACGTACGGAACAAGCGTAATGCGTTTGCGGTCGACGCGCGAGCTCCATGTCCGCATACATCGTCGTGCCACGCGCCGACTTCGGTGCATACGACGTAGAAACTCGATCACCATGTGGATGTCGTCTTCGGGCTGGAACGCCTTGACGCCCTTGAGATGATCCGGACGGGTATCATCCACCGCATAGCCCTGGTTCAACAGCGCATGGTCGTCGCACCGTCGCACGCCACCGGAACCCGGAAGCGGGCCGATACGGCGTGTCCGATTTTCGCGCATCGCCGGTCGAGTTGCGGTAGACCTCACCGCGGCGCGGTCGGCCGCGCGATCAGTGGCGAACAGAAACAACGTGACCACTGATAGCGCTGGTCGCCCGAGACATTTACCCATGGTCTTCCGCCGCTCGGGAACCGCAACATCCCGAGGGAATTCAAAACGCGCGGGCCGGGTCTGCTCCAGCCGCGCGCCGCAGGCTGCATGCTGGTCAAAAAACTCCTCGATCCCGACGGCGTCCGAGCAGTTTAGCGCAAACAGCTTCGCGGACTCCAGCTCGAAGGAATCGGGGCAGCGATCGACGCCCGTCGGTTACCGGTTCAGTGCGTCGTCGACCCTGCTCGGCCAAGAAAAATGCTCCCCAGCATCCGATACCAGCGCATATCCGCGTGATCGATTTAGATCGCGCGCCGGAATGCTGATTCCGCGTCGCTCACCGCGTGAGCCCTTTCAGGATCAAGCCATAGTTGAAAAGCGCATCGACCCAGTCGGGCCGCAGTTTTAGCGGCTCAGTTCTGCTGGTGGTTGTCCAGTTCCCGTACTAATCGACATAGTCGACGGGAACCAGCGCGCTTGCGTCAGGTCATCGCCATGCGGTCTTTCTCTCGAGCACCGCGATGGTTGATGTGGCTGTCCCCGTCGCTACGCTTCCAGCCCTGCCCTACCCGCCGATCCTCAAGCATCCCAGTTGATGAATCGCCGTGCCGCAGGCGCGGTCTTTATCGGAGTTCGCGCGTGCCAGAGTGGGTGGCGGAAGCCAGGGTAAGGCGCAATGCGGGATGAAATAATAAATAAAAACAATGGGCTATAAAGCATTCTCGGCGGTGTACGCCATTGCAACGGAGTGCGTGCCCGGTATCATCGGCAGGCGTGACCTTGCATCCCTGAAAAAAATGGCGCTCATGAGCGCCATTTTTTTGGAAAAGGATTGGCGACCTGGTTTTGATTACGCCGCGTTTTTCTTCGCCGCCGGTTTCTGCTTCGCCCAGTAGTTGGGATCGGCCTTGGATTTCGCCAGCGCTTCCGCGGTTTCGAAGCCGGGCGCCATCGAGGCGTTGGTGCCGGCCATGACCTGGTGGTGATCGATGTTGAGCATGCGCAGCCAGCTCTGCTGGCCGAAGGTCAGGCTGATCGCGCAGCCCAGCTCCACCAGCTCCGGCTCGCTGAAGTGTTTGTACATGCGCTCCCAGAACGCGTCGTCGGTTTCGGTGCGCCAGACGATGGCTTCGGCGTAGGCGAGCGCCGCTTTCTGCCGGTCGTTGTACTTGACCGACTTTTCGAAGTTCATCAGGTCGTCGATCTGCGCTTCCCGGACGCCTTCCTGCTGGCCCTTGATCGAACGCTGGTTGCCGCAGAATTCGCACACGACCGAGCGCGAGACGTAGATGCGGCACAGTTCCTTGATGGCGTGGTCGAGGATGCCGTTCCTGAAGATGTCGTTCCACGAATTGGAAAAATGCCAGAAGCAGGCCGGCACCTGGGCGCGCACGGCGGAACTTTCCGGCCGCGGCGTGCCTTCGCGCGCGCAGCGCTCCATCTCGGCGCGCATTTCCGGGGTCATTTTGTCGAGCGGGACGTAGCTGAGTCTCTGTTTGCCTGCCATGGTCTGCCTCCATTGCGTGAATGATGGAGATGATTATCCTCGTTGCGTAAAAATTTGGTATCCTGCCTGAAATCGAACACATTGTTGCAAAAAGCGTTAGATAACCGGATTTCTCGGCAAATGCGCTGAATTCTGACGGTCGCAGACACGGATTCGAAAACAGCATCAACTTCAGCCACAGACGAACACAGAGAGCATCGAGTCCGGATTTAACCAGAAGATCTATCCTCGTTGCGTAAATATTTGGTTTCCTGCCTGAACTCAACACATTGTTGCTTAAACATGACTACCAAAAGCAATCTCCTGCCGCTGATGTCGGGCTTCGCCGCCGTGGTGAAGGCGGGCAGTTTCACCCGGGCCGCCGCGCAGCTCGGGCTGTCGAAATCGGTGGTGAGCCGCCACGTGTCCGCGCTGGAAAAGGAACTCGGCGTGCAGTTGCTCTATCGTTCGACGCACCGGCTGAGCCTGACCGAGGCGGGCGAGCGCTTCCACGCCTACTGCAAGGACCTGGAGCAGGTCGCCGAGCAGGCGCTGGCGGCGGCGACCGCGGCGCAGGAAACCCCGAGCGGGCTGCTGCGCGTGACGCTGCCGCAGACGCTGGTGGTGTCGCCGCTGGGGCCGCTGATCGCGCGCTTCCAGCAGACGTATCCCGAAATGCAGCTCGACGTGCGCGTGACCAGCCTGCAGGTCGATCCGATCGAGGAGGGGTTCGATCTCGCGCTGAGGATCGGCAACCTCGCCGATTCCAACCTCGTGTGCCGCAAGATCCGCGACGTGCGCTTCCAGGCGGTGGCGACGCCCGCTTATCTCAAACGCCACGGCACGCCGCGCAGCCCCGACGAATTGCGCAGCCACAACTGCCTCGTGTATTCCGAATTCGCGACGCGCGGGCGCGGCTCGTTCGAGGGCGGCGCCGCGCGCAGGAAACCGGTGGCGCTGGCCGGCAACCTGAGCACCAACAGCGGCGTGCTGCTGATGCACGCGCTGCTCGCGGGGCAGGGCATCGCCATCGGGCCCGACATCATGTTCGAGCCGCATGTGAAAAAACGCGAGGTGCGGGTGATCCTCGCCGATTACGCGCCGGAAGCCACCGGGCTGTATGCGGTGTTTCCGCCCGGGCGTTTTGCGTCGGCGGGCCGCAAGGCGTTCGTCGATTTTCTGGCGGCGGAACTGGGCGGGCGCAAGGCGGGCTGATCACCAGAGCTTCATCGCCGCAGCGCCCGCGGCGACCAGGATCGAGGCGGTCCAGCGGGTCGCGCCGAAGCGTTCCTTGAGCACGGCGCAGGCGATGATGACGCCGAAGATGACGGCGGTCTCGCGCAGCGCCGCGACGAGCGCGATCGGCGCCTGCGTCATCGCCCACAGCACCAGGCCGTAGGCGCCGAGCGTCAGCGCGCCGCCGGCAAGGCCGTTGCGCCAGTTGTTGCCGGCCGCCTTCAGAAGCGCCGCACGCCTCGTGTACAGCGCAATGCCGAGCAGCGGAAAAGCGTTGAGGAAGAACATCCAGGTGACGTAGCTCCATGCATTTCCTGCCAGCCGCACGCCCACTCCGTCGACCACCGTATACACCACGATGACGCCCGCATTGACGAGGCCGAACGCGAGCGCACGCCCCTGGCGCAGGCGCGATTTCCAGTTGTCGCGGGCAAGCGCCAGGATGCCGCCGGAGAGCAGCACGATGCCCACCCAGCCGCCGGGCGTGAGCCGTTCGCCGACGATGACGGCCGAAACGAGCGCGGTGGCGAGCGGCGCCGAGCCGCGCATCACCGGATAGGCAAAGCTGAGATCTCCCGTGCGGTAGGTGAACGCGACCAGGCTGAAATAGGCGCAATGAATCAGCACGGACGCCGCGATATAGGGCCAGCTTGCGGGCGCCGGCAGCGGCAGGAAGACGAGCGCCGGCAGGGCGATCAGGGCGGCGCCCGAGGTGAGCAGCGTGATTTCGACGAACTTGTCGCCGCCCGACTTGACGATCGCATTCCATCCCGCGTGCATGACCGCCGCGAGCAGCACGATCGCCATCACCGTGATCGACAAGGCGGCCTCCGGGGCGCGGCGGTTATGCGCCGACCGGGTGGGCGGCGCGCACCGCCGGCCGCAGCACGAGTGCGAGCGGTATGGTGAGGAATATCGCGATGCCGGCCACGGCGATCGCCGTTTCGATGCCGGCGCGGTCGCCGAGCAGCCCGTAGCCGAGCGGCGCGGCGATGCCGCACACCGAACCCAGCGTGTAGAACAGCCCGAACGTGCGCGGCAGACGGTCCTTGTCGACGAGATCGCCGATCGTCGCGTACAGCACCGACGAGGTGCCGTTCAACGCGATGCCGATCAGCGGCAGCAGCACGAACGCGGCGAGGCCCGGCAGCGCGAGCGTCGCCAGGATGCCGCAGCCGGTGGCGATCTCGGTGATGACCACGGTGCGGATGATGCCGAAGCGCTCGGCGAGAAAACCGCACGCGAGCTTGCCCGCCATGCCGCCGGTCAGAATCAGCGGCACCGACAGCGCGGCCCAGCCCTCGGGCAGTCCTTTCGCGATCAGCAGGAAGGCGATGAACGTGAGAAAGCCGGTGCGCGTGCTGCTGTCGAGGACTTCGATCAGGCACAGCGCGGTGAACCCCTGTCTGTTTCTGATGCCCCAGCCCTTGAAGCGCGGCGCTTCATGCGCAGCCCCGGCTTTGGGCGCTTTCACCCCGGTCGTGCCCAGCGCGAACACGATCAGCGCGGCGCAGGCGAGCGCGAGCAAGCCGAAAAAAGTGATCGGCACCTGCCAGCCGATGCCGGCGATGAACAGCAGGCTGGTCGCGCCGCCGAACGCGAACTTGCCGAGATCGCCCGCGAAGTTGTAGGTGCCGAGCGCCGCGCGCCGTCCCTCCCCGGGATAAGCGTGCGAAATGATCGACGAGCACAGCGGGTGCTGGACCGCCGAGCCGAAGCCGGCGAAGAACAAGGCGAGGAGCAGCGCGTGGAACCCGTTGGCGGCGCCCAGCGCGAGGAACGCGAGCCCGGCGCACGCCGTGCCGAACGCGAGCAGGTTGCGCTCGCCGAGGCGCTCCGCGACAAGGCCGGCGGGAATCTGGAACGTCGCCATCGCGGCGCGGTGCGCGGCGCGGATCAGGCCGACCTGCGCCAGCGAAAGACCGAAGGTCTGGGCGAGGATCGGCAGCAGCACGTAAGTGATGTCCGACAAGCCGTCATGCAGCGTGTGGGCCGCGCTGCAGGTGGCGAGCGTGCGTCTGGGCGTCGGTTGCGGCACGGTTAGGGGCGGTAACTGGATGATTTTGCGGTCATCATAGCAGACCCTTCCGCTATGCCGCCGCTGATGTAAAATCCCGTTCCACGATAATTACCGGGGCCGGTTTCCGCTCTCTTCAAAGCACATGAACATCATCATCACCATTTTTTCCATGTTGTTCCTTTTCATGGCGCTCGCCGTGATGTTCGCGTTCTCCCGCAACCGGCACTACGGGCTGTTCCTGATCGGACTCGCCTATGGCACTTCGGCGGTTGTGGCCCTGATGCTGATGCACTGGGGCCCGCTGGTCGCGGGCTTTGCGCTTGCATGGGGGATGAAAATGATCGGCCTGGAGCCGCCGGCAGCCGTCGCCGAATCGCAAGGCGACGAGCAGTCAAAAATCCGTGAATCGTGAATCGTGAATCGTGAATCGTGAATGCGTTCGCTCGCCCCACTCGTCATCCCTCATTAAGTGAAATGTATCCTTTAGGGCCCTCATCCCTCCGCCCTCATCCCTGACTTCCTAGTCAGTGCGGATGCCCGAGGTCTTGACGACCTTGTCCCACTTGGCGATTTCGGCAGCGATGTGAGCGGCGAAAGCGGCTGAGGTCGTGGGCTGCGGTTCGACGCCCAGGCCGACGAGGCCCTCGCGCACCGCCGGTTTCTCGAGCACAGCGACGAATTCGCGGTTGAAGCGGTCGACAATGGGTTTGGGCGTGCCTGCCGGCAGGAACATGCCCATCCACAGGGTCACTTCGAAGCCGGCAAGTCCCGCTTCCTTAACGGTTGGAACATTGGGCAGCGCAGGAATGCGCGTCGCGCCGGTGACGGCCAGCACGCGCAACCGGCCCGCGCGGATATGCGGCAGCACCGGGGTCATGGCGCCGAACTGCATTTCGATGCGTCCGGCGATGACGTCGAGCACCGACAGCGCCGAGCTCTTGTATGGGACGTGCGTCAGCTTGACGTTGGCGAGCATCGAGAAATACTCGCCCGCCAGATGCGCAAGGCTGGCGTTGCCCGCCGAGCTGTAGCGGATTTCGCCGGGCCTGGCGCGCGCCAGCGCGATCAGCTCCTGCAGGTTGTTGGCAGGGACCTTCGGATAAACCGTGATCGCGTACGGCAGGCTGCCGATCAGCGTGACCGGGATGAAGTCGCGCTGCGGGTCGTAGGTGAGGCGCGGATTGAGCACTTTGGCCACGGCGTGGGTGCTGGCGGTGCCGATCAGCAGCGTGTAGCCGTCGGGTGTCGCGTGCGCGGCGATGTCGCAACCGATTGCGCCGCTGGCGCCGGCGCGGTTGTCGATCACCAGCGTCTGGCCGAGCGAATCGGCGAGGTGCGGCGACAGCAGCCGCATGGTCGCGTCGACCGAGCTGCCGGCGGGGAAGGGCGCGATGACGCGGATCGGCCGCGTGGGCCACGCGTCCGCCTTGGGCTGCGCGGCATGCGCCGCCGGCAGGAATGCGGCGAACAAGAAGTGCGTAAATGAGCCTCATGGTTTCAATCCGGCGTTGAGTTGCGAAATCAGATCGGCAAAATCATCGAGCGCGTTGAAGCGCGGCTGCGCGGCAAGATGCGGCGTGATGACGACGTTGTCGAAGGCGAGCAGCGGATCGTCCGCGCGGCCCGGCGCTTCATACAGCGGATCGAGGGCGAAGCCCCCGAGATGACCCGATGCGAGCGCGTCCTGCAGCGCCTCGCGCTCGACGATTTCCGCGCGCGAAACGTTGATGAGCCGCGCGCCCGGTTTCATGCGCGCGAGCGCGGCGCGGTCGAACAGGTGGCGGGTCGAGTCGTTGCCGGGCACGTTGATGCTGACCCAGTCGGACTCGGCGAGCAGATCGGCGAACGCGCGGTATTCGGCGTGCCACTTTCCCGCCTCGGTGTCCGGCAGCGGCCGGCGCTGATGGTAGAGAATACGCATGCCGAACGCCGCCGCGCGCTGCGCGAGCTCGCGGCCGATTTCGCCGAGGCCGACGATGCCGAGCGTGGTGCCGTGGAGCAGGCTGATGCCGCCGACGCGCGCCCAGTTCGAGCCCGCCGTGTGACGGCGGTCGTAGGTGGTCGGCGCGTAACCCGCGGCTTTGAGCTGATCGACGCTGATGCGGCCGGTCACGCGGTTGAGCTTGCGCGCGAGCATGAGCATCAGCGCGAACGCGTGCTCGGCGCAGGCGATGTTGGCGCGCCGGCGCAGCGTGAGCACCGGAATGCCGCGCGCCGCGCACGCGGCAAGGTCGATGTTGCCCGTGAGGGTGCCGAATTTCTGCACGACCTTCAGACGCGGCGCCGCGGCCAGTTCTCCGCGCCCAGCGAATAGCCTTCGATGACCACCGCATCGGCGTGCGCGAGATTTTCGCGGAAAGCCTCGTCGGAGGTGACCAGGCGCACCTGCGCCGGCCAGATGGCGGATGCGTTCGCGCGCACGCGCGCGAGCCATCCGGCGAAATCGGGCATATCGTGCGCGAAAAAATCCGCGAAGGCCGCGATGCGTTCAGGCGAGGTGCCGGGATCCAGCACGACACCCACGAGGCGCAGGAACGGGTCGTCTTCGACGACGATGACGGGACGGGCAGGCATGCGTGGCTCAGCCCGGCTGTTGCGCCGGTTCGATATCGATCTTGAGCGCACGCGCCACCCGCGTGTGCATGTTGTACGCGCCGGCGAGCACCGTGATCTCGACGACGGCGCGGTCGTCGAAATAACGTTTCAGTTCCTCGTGCAGCGCGTCGGGCACGTCGATGTCGCGCGTCATGGCGTCGGTCCACGCGAGTGCCGCGCGCTGGGCCGGGGTGAAGAGATCGCTGGCGCGCCAGTCGGCGATCGCCGCGATCTGCGCCGCGCTCAATCCCGCCTTGAGCGCGTGCGACGCGCCGTGGATGCGGGCCTGATACTCGGCGCCGTTCAGGACCGACACGCGCAGGATGATGAGTTCGCGCAGCGCCGGATCGAGGCTCGTCTTGTAGCGCACGGTGCTGTTGAAATCGAGCCAGCCCTCGGCCACCGGCGGGCTGTTGAGCAGCACGCGATACAGATTGATGAGCTTGCCGCGCTCGGCCTTCACGCGCGCGATAAACGGGGCGAGGTCGCTGCGCGCTTCGCCGATCAGCGGGACGCGGGCCATGTGTAATCCGTTGTTTTTATTTGGTTATTCTTTGTCGAGTCCGGCGGCCTTGACGACCTTGCCCCACTTCGCGATTTCGCTGCGCAGAAATGTGGCGAAGGCCTCCGGCGTGCTGCCGTAGGGCTCGGCGCCCATCGCGGTCAGACGCTGGCGCAGCGCCGGCGACTGGATGCCGCGCGCGATCGCGGCCTGCACGCGCTGCACGATTTCCGGCGGCGTTTTCGCCGGCGCGAGCATTCCGAACCACACCGTCACCGCGTAGCCTTTCACTCCCGCTTCGGACATCGTCGGCAGATCGGGCAGCTGCGGCGCGCGCTTGCCGCCGGTGACGGCGAGTGCCCGCAGGCGTCCGGACTGGATGTGCGGCAACGTGATCATCATGTCCGCGAAGCCGACGACGACCTCGCCGCTCATCAGCGCAACGAGTCCCGGCGCGCTGCCGCGGTACGGGACGTGCGTCATTTTGATGTGGGCCATGCTCGAGAACAACTCGCCCGCCAGATGTTGCGCGCCGCCGCGTCCGCCCGAAGCGAAGGTGAGTTCGCCGGGCTTGCTGCGCGCGAGCGCGATCAGTTCCTTCACGCTTTTCACCGGCAGCGACGGGTGCACGACCAGCACGTTGTTGACGCCGGCGATCAGGCTCACCGGCGCGAAATCGCGCAGCGCGTCGTAGCCCGGACGAGTGCCAAGGCTGGGCGAGACCGAGAAGGAAATGCCCACCATGTTGAAGTTGTAGCCGTCGGCGGGAAGCTTCGCGGCCTGCGCCGTGCCCAGGTTGCCGCTCGCGCCGGGGCGGTTGTCGATGATGACCTGCTGGCCCAGCGCTTCGGTCAGTTGCTGGCCCACGGCGCGACCGAGGATGTCGGTGGGTCCGCCCGGCGCATACGGCACGATCATGTGTATCGGTCTGGTCGGATAAGCCTGGGCGAGGGCGGCGCCCGCCGCCAGGGATGTCGCGGCGATCAGTGCGGCGGCAACTCGCTGCAGCAGTGCCGAAGTGCGGGATGTGTTGCTGAGATGACGATTGAACATGTTTTTATCATTCCTCCTCGCGTAACTTTATCACGAACCTGCGCTGTAGCCGCCGCCCGGCTGCATGTCGATCCGGTCGAAAACCCGGAAATCGTGAGCGGGGAGCAGGAAATAGGAAATGGGAAATGGGAAATAGGAAATGGAAAATGGAAAAGGGTTCTGCTCCTCATCCCTCCTTAAATGAAATGTATCCTTTGGCCCTCATCCCTCATCCTTGCCGTACCCTCCGCCGCCCGGCGTCTCGATCACGAACACGTCGCCCGGCTGCATGTCGATCTGATCGCAGGCCTTGAGCTCGACGATGTCCCCGTTTGCGCGCTCGACATGATTGCGGCCGACTTGTGCCCGGCGCGCCGCCCGCCATGCCGTAGGGCGCGATGCGGCGGTGGCCGGACAGGATCGCCGCGGTCATGGCTTCCAGAAAGCGCACGCGCCGCACCGCGCCGTCGCCGCCGCGCCATTTTCCGGTGCCGCCGCTGCCGCGCCGGATCGAGAACTCTTCGAGCAGCACCGGATAGCGCCACTCGAGCACTTCGGGATCGGTGAGCCGCGAGTTGGTCATGTGCGTCTGCACGCAGTCCGTGCCGTCGAAGCCGTCGCCGGCGCCGGAGCCGCCCGAGATGGTTTCGTAATACTGATGGCGCGCGTTGCCGAACGTGAAGTTGTTCATCGTGCCCTGCGACGCGCCCATCAGTCCCAGCGCGCCGTAGAGCGCATCGGTCACGCACTGCGAGGTCTCGACGTTGCCGGCGACCACCGCCGCCGGATGGCGCGGATTCAGCATCGAGCCTTCGGGGATGACGACCCTGAGCGGTTTGAGGCAGCCCGCATTGAGCGGGATGTCGTCGTCGACCAGCGTGCGGAACACATACAGCACCGCGGCCATGGTGATGGCGGAGGGCGCGTTGAAATTGTTGTCGAGCTGAGGCGAAGTGCCGCTGAAGTCGATTTCGGCGCTGCGCGCGGCCCGGTCGATGCGTATCGTCACCTTGATCGTCGCGCCGTTGTCCATCTCGTAGCTGAACGCGCCATCCTTCAGCACGCCGATCACGCGGCGCACCGCTTCCTCGGCGTTGTCCTGCACGTGCTGCATGTAGGCGTGCACCACGTCCAGGCCGAAATGACCGACCATGCGCTGCAGTTCCGTCACGCCTTTCTGGTTGGCGGCGATCATCGCCCGCAGGTCGGCGAGGTTCTGCTCGATGTTGCGCGCCGGGTAACGCGCCTGCGAGAACAGCGCGCGCGTTTCCTGCTCGCGGAAGCGGCCGCCCTCGACCAGCAGGAAGTTGTCGATCAGCACGCCTTCCTCGTCGATGTGGCGGCTGTCGGGCGGCATCGATCCCGGCGTGATGCCGCCGATGTCGGCGTGATGGCCGCGCGCGCCGACGTAGAACAGGATTTGCGCTCCGCGCATCGTCGAACACCGGCGTGATCACGGTGATGTCGGGCAGATGCGTGCCGCCGTGATAGGGATCGTTGAGCATGCAGACGTCGCCCGCGCGCAGGCGGCCGGCGTTGCGGCGGATCACGGCCTGCACGCTTTCGCCCATCGAGCCCAGGTGCACCGGCATGTGCGGCGCGTTGGCGATCAGGTTGCCGTGCGCATCGAACAGCGCGCACGAAAAATCGAGACGCTCCTTGATGTTGACCGAATACGCGGTGTTGGCGAGCGTGACGCCCATCTGCTCGGCGATCGCCATGAACAGGTTGTTGAAAATTTCCAGCATCACGGGATCCACTTGCGTACCTAGTGCCACCCGCGGCGGGCGCGGCGCGCTGCGCGTCAGCAGCAGATGGGCGAGCGGCGTCACCTGCGCCTGCCATTGCGGTTCCACGATCGTGGTGGCGTTGGCCTCGGCGATGATCGCCGGGCCGGCGATCACGTCGCCGGGGCGCAATGTTTCGCGGCGGTAGACCGGTGTGTCGTGTGCGCTGCCATCGCTGAACATTGCGACCCGTGCCGCGGGTTCCGCGCGCTAGAGGAATCGTTACCCGTTGTTTTTAAAGGAGAATTGTTATTCGATTCGCCGGCGCCGACGGCTTCGGCCGACACCGCCTCGACGACGAGCGCGCGCTCCGGCATCAGGAAACTGTAGCGCTGGCGGTAGCCGTCTTCGAATCGCGCGGTCATTTCCGGCAATGAAGCGAAGCCGACGCTGATCGCGGTGTCGGTGCCTTCGTATTTGAGGTGCGCGTATTTGTGTTCCGTCACATGCTGCGCGGCCACGCCCTGGCTGAGCACTTCATCGCGCGCCGTCGCGGCGAGTTCTGCGAGCAGCTGTTCCAGGCGCGGCATCAGCGCGGCGTCGAGCCGCGCTTCGACCGCAGCCTCGCGCATCGCGGTGATGTCGGCGAGTCCCATGCCGTAAGCGGAGAGCACGCCGGCGTAAGGGTGGATCAGTATGCGCGGCATCGCCAGCGCATCGGCGACCAGGCAGGCGTGCTGGCCGGCGGCGGCGCCGAAGCAGGCGAGCGTATAGCCGGTGATGTCGTGGCCGCGCTGCACCGAAATCTTCTTGATCGCGTTGGCCATGTTCTCGACCGCGATGCGCACGAAGCCTTCGGCGACCTGCTGCGGCGTGCGCGTGTCGCCGGTCGCATCGCGGATTTCGGCGGCGAGCGCGGCGAATTTTTCGTGCACGATCGCGGCGTCGAGCGGCTGATCGCCGCCGGGGCCGAATACCTTCGGGAAAAACTGCGGCTGGATTTTGCCCAGCATCACGTTGCAGTCGGTGACGGTCAGCGGTCCGCCATGGCGGTAGCACGCGGGGCCGGGGTGGGCGCCGGCGGAATCGGGGCCGACGCGGTAGCGCGCGCCGTCGAAATGCAGGATCGAGCCGCCGCCGGCGGCGACGGTATGGATGTTCATCATCGGCGCGCGCATCCTGACGCCGGCGATGCGGGTGTCGAACACGCGTTCGAATTCCCCCGCGTAATGCGAGACATCGGTCGAGGTGCCGCCCATGTCGAAGCCGATGATGCGGTCGAAGCCGGCGGCGAGCCGAGGTGCGCACCGCGCCGACGATGCCGCCCGCCGGGCCGGAGAGGATGCTGTCCTTGCCGTGGAACAGCTGCGCATCGGTCAGGCCGCCGCTCGACTGCATGAAGATCAATCGCGCAGCCTTCGAGTTTCGGAGGCGATGTGCTCGACGTAGCGGCGCAGGATCGGCGACAGATAGGCGTCGACCACCGTGGTGTCGCCGCGGCTCACCAGTTTCATCAGCGGGCTCGCCTCGTGCGAGACCGAGACCCGGGTGAAGCCGGCTGGCATGCGCGAGCGCGGCGAGCCGGCGCTCGTGCTCCGGATAACGGTAGCCGTGCATCAGCACGATCGCGGCCGAGCGGAAACCCTTGTCATAAGCGTCGCGCAGATCGCGCTGCGCCTGCGTCGTATCCAGCTCGCGCAATAGTTCGCCGTGCGCGGTAACGCGTTCGTCCACTTCGATACACCGCGCCGTAGAGCAGTTCGGGCAGCACGATGTGGCGGTCGAAAATGCGCGGCCGGTCCTGGTAGGCGATGCGCAGCGCGTCGCGGAAGCCGCGCGTGATGAACAGCGCCGTCGGCTCGCCCTTGCGCTCGAGCAGCGCATTGGTGGCGATGGTCGTGCCCATCTTGACGGCGGCGATGCGCTCCGCGGGCAGCGGCGCATCGCGCGCGACGCCGAGCAGATCGCGGATGCCGGCGAGCGCGGCGTCGTCATAGTGGCCGGGGTTTTCGGACAGCAGCTTGTGCGTGGCGAGCGTGCCGTCGGGACGCCGCGCGACGATGTCGGTGAACGTCCCGCCGCGGTCGATCCAGAACTGCCACTGTGATGAAGGGGAGAGGCTCACGCGGCAATGGTTGGCAGGACCTGGGTCCCCGCCTTCGCGGGGATGATTGATTTGAGATTAGCGGCCGAACAGTCCCTTGAGGGCTTTCATTCCCTGCTCGACGCCCTGTTCGACGGCGTCTTTCTGCTGTGGCTGCTCCGGCGCCGGCGCGTCAGACTTGGCGGCCGGCCTTGATCTGCGTTCCGGACGCCCGCCGGTGTCGCCGCCCATGCCTTCGGCGAGCATCAGGCCCGCGGTCGATTTCAGCCGCACTTTGACCGCCCAGATCTGCTCCCAGGGCTGCTTCGGATCCTTCGGGCGCGGCGGCTGCACGAGATTCAGCTCGCCACCGTAGGCGATGAAGCGCAGAAAACCGGTGCCGAGTTCTTTCACGACCTGGGCGGGCACCGTGCAGTCGGTCGTTTCCGGCGGCATCACCACTTTCTCCCGGATCAGCCGCGCCACCTCGGCCGGCGGCACGAAGTCCATCAGCGCGCTGCCCATCTCCTGCACTTCGCTCGACGACCACATGATCACGTCATTGGTGCCCTCGACCGCACCCATCGCCGTCGCGAAGTAACCGGTGGCGTTGGCGATCTGTTTCCATTGCACCGGCATCGCGCCGGAAGACGATTTCGCGAGCGGCGAGAACGATACCGGCTCCATGAAGTCGTGGCTCTCGTCGATCGCGAATTTGATTTCGGGCGAGTAATTGCCCTTGACGAGATGATCGCCGCGCAGCGAGGCGTCCGCGGGCACCGTCTTGGTGTCCTCGGAATTCGGCCAGTCGCCGTAGGTGCGGTTGCGGCCAAACGCCGGGCCCCGTGGCCCCTTCACCTGGCGCGACACCATGTTCGGCGGACGCTGGCCGGCGGCGAGCCCGGCGAAATCGATGACGACCGGCTGGCCGGCGCGCACGTTTTCGCCGCAGCCCCAGTAGATTTTCATGCGGCCCTTGGGTTTTTCCATGTTTTCATGGGTGTACTCGCCGCGGGGCGCGGGTGCGCGCTGCGGCGTGATCAGCGGCAGCGTCTGGCCCATGTTGAGTCCGGGCGGAATGTCATGGCCGGCGCGCGGCTCGCCCGACGCGCTCTGCGACGAGCCGAGCTCGAGATGCATCGTCCGCGTGGCACCGCCGCTGCCGCCGCCCATCATCATGCTCATCACATTCATGCCGGCGCCCATCCCGCTCGCCGTGTCGATGCTCATCCAGTAGACGGCGATCGGCGGCTTGACGACCTGTTGTTGTGCGACGGCGGGCAGTGCGAAGACGAGGGCGGGCAGAAGGGCGGCGGCTGACGGGCGCATATCGATACTCCAGGCGATGAAGGGAAGCGGTCACAGTATAGTCGAGCACCGGCCGGTTTGTCCCGTATCCGGCGGTGGTTCGCGCCGGACAGCGCGCCTGCCGCATGCTGATCGCATACCGTTCCGCAATCTGGTCTCTTTGATTACCGCGAATGTGGCGAAATCACCTTAATGGAAATCAAGAAAATCGATGCTGGTCGCGCCCGCGCGCTGCGCGGGTCTTTGAAGTCGCCCGCCGACTCATATAAAGTAACGGCCTTGTCTGAAAATATTCATATTTCCGATGATCACGGGGTGCGCCGGTCGGCCGGCGGCCGGCGATCCAGGGAGGAGCGTCCGATGAAGATCTGGTGGCAGAGCAGCACGCCGATTCACCGCCTGCACGATTACCGCACCGCGCTGAGCGGGCATCTGAACGGCGTCAAGCGGCCGGACACGGAGATCCATATCAACGGCGTCGATGACGGTTCCATGGACCTGCATTACAACGCCGTGGTGGCCATCAACAGCTACGGCCCCGGCGGCGTGCTGAACAAGATCATCCAGGCCGCGGACCAGGGCTACGATGCGGTGGCGATCGGCTGTTTCCTGGATCCGGCGATGCAGGAAGCCCGGGAACTGGTATCGATCCCGGTCTTCGGGCTGGGCGAAACGAGCATGCTGATGGCCTGCATGTACGGCTACAAGTTTTCCGGCGTCGCGTTTCATTCCAAGCAGTCGCAGTATTACGATCGCAAGGCCTTCGAGTACGGGTTGTCCTCCCGCCATATTCCGTTCGGAAACCTGGGCATCGATTTCAACGAGGTGCAAAACGCGTTCACCAGCCCCGGGCAGATGACCGAGACCTTCATCAAGGAGGCGCGCCGCCTCGCGGCGCAGGGCGCCGAGGTGATCCTCGCCGCGTGCGCCACGGTCAACGCGATCATCCGCAGGGAGAAGATCAACGAGGTGGACGGCGCGCTGGTCCTCGACTGCAACGCGGTGCTGCTCAAGACGGCGGAAGGCATGGCGGAACTGGCTCACAGCATCGGGTTGCGCGCGAGCCAGCGCCTGCTTTATCAGCACCCGAACCGCCGTTCGCTGGATGACTGGATGCGCACTTATGGTTTTCGTTCCAGTCCGCAACTGAAACCCTGATTCGACCCCGCAGTGATAAATTGAAGGAGCCGGTTCTGTGAAACCAGTACGAACAGCGCTGTTTGCGCCGGGAATCAAGGAAAAGGTGATGACCAAGGCCCTGGACAGCGGCGCCGACGCGGTCATCCTCGATCTGGAGGATTCGGTGCCGGTGGCGGCCAAGGCGGAAGCCCGCGCCCTCGTCGCGAAAGCGATCGACGCGGCCCGCGCGCGCAGCGGCCTGGCTGTCTACGTGCGCACCAACGGCGCCGCGACCGGGCTGCTGGCCGACGATCTGGCGGCGGTCGTGCGCCCGGGCCTGAACGCGGTGCTGATTCCCAAGGCCGAGAGCGTGGCGGAAATGCGCGGCGTGGCCGCCGATCTCGACCGGCTCGAGGCTGCCGCGGGCATGAAGGCGGGCAGCGTGGAAATCATCCTGCAGATCGAAAGCGCGCTCGGCGTCTACCGCTGTTTCGATCTCGTCCAGGCCTCGCCGCGCATCACCGCCACCTGCGTCGGCAGCGCGCGTGACGGCGACCTGCAGACCAGTCTCGGCTGCGCCTGGTCGATCGACGGGCCCGAGCTGCTGTATTCGAAATCCAAAGTGCTGCTCGACACCCGCGCCGCCGGCGCCTATCCGCTGGACGGCGTGTTCGCCGATCTCAACGACGAGGAGGGCCTGATCAGGGATTCGATGCTGTCGTCGCGCATCGGCTACCTCGGCCGCACGGTGATTCATCCCAAGCAGATTGCGCCGGTGCGCAAGGCGTATGCCGTGCCGGAAGCCGATGTGATCTACTACCGGGAAGTGGTGGCCGAGTTCGAAGCCGTGGAGAAGACCGGCACCACAGCCGCCATCACGGTGAACGGCAAACTGGTGGACTACGCGATGTACCAGCGCGCGAAGCGGGTGCTGGAGCTGGCGAAACTCGACGGATAACGGCACGCAAATGGATTTTTCCTTCACTTCCGACCAGGACACGCTGCGCAGCCATCTCCAGGAACTGCTGGGCGAAGTGTGCCCGCCGGAGTACGCCGAGCGCTGCGACGAGGAGGCGCGCCCGCCGCGGGAAGCCTACGAGGCATTGGCCAAGCAGGGCTGGTTCGGCCTGGTTCTGCCGGTCGAGTACGGCGGCACCGGCGGCTCGCCGATCGACCTCGCGATCCTGCTCGAGGAAGCGGGCCGGCATTTCGAAGAGCTGGCGATGTGGCTGTTCCGCACGCTGACTTACGGCGGCTACGCGGTGATGCAGCACGGCACGCGGGAGCAGAAGGAAATTTTTCTGCCCAGGGTCGTGCGCGGTGAAATCTCGTTCTGTTTCGGCCTGACCGAACCGCAGTCCGGCTCCGACGCTGCTGCGTTGACTACCCGGGCCGCATTGGATGACGGCAGGTATGTGATCAACGGCCAGAAGGTCTTCACCTCCGGCATGGACATCAGCGATTACTGCCTGCTGGTCACGCGCACCTCGACGGGAGCGAAGAAGCAGCAGGGCATCACCAATTTCCTGGTGGATACGAAACTGCCCGGCATCGAGGTCCGCAAGATCAAAACGCTGGGCCAGCGCGCGATCGGCACCACGCAGGTCTTTTACACGGACGTGAAAGTGCCGGCTTCCGCGGTGCTCGGCGAAGTCGACCGCGGCTGGGAAGCGGTGGACGCCTACCTCTTGTATGAACGGCTGTGCCTGTCGGCGGCGCGCACCGGCGCGGCCACCGCCGCGTTCGAGTACGCGCTGCAGTATGCCAAGACGCGCAAGCAGTTCGGGCGGCCGATCGGGGAGTTCCAGGCGATCTCGCACAAGCTCGCCGACATGAAAGTGATGCTGGATATTTCCCGGATGCTCGTCTACCGCTTCGCCTGGCTGATGTCGCAGGGAAAAGCCACGCGTCACGATGCGGCGGTGGTGAAGCTGCAAACCGGCGAAACGTACAAAGCGGTGGCCGACATGGGACTGCAGATTCTCGGCGGCTACGGCTACTGCATGGAGTATCCGATGCAGCGGTTTTTCCGCGACTCGCGGCTCGCCACCATCGGCGCGGGCACTTCCGAAATCCAGCGCAACATCATCGCGCGCGGCCTGGGGCTCTAAGAACGCGTTTCAAAATGACCAAGACAGACGAAGCCACAGAGAACACAGAGAACACAGAGGAAAAACGAACAGCGAGATCATGTTTACAATGTATCGTGTTGTTTTAAATAAGTTTTTATTATCTCTGTGTACTCTGTGCTCTCTGTGGCTGATCTATTTTGTTGCGGGTTCTAAAGGACCATTGATGTCCCATCCGCTCGAAGGCGTGCGCATCCTCGAACTGGGCCAGATCATCGCCGGCACCTATGGATCGCAGGTGCTGTCGGACATGGGCGCCGAGGTGATCAAGGTCGAAGCGCCCGAGGGCGATCTCGGACGCAATCCATCGGTCGCGCCGTACCGCGGCGTGAGCGGGCTGTTCCTGACGTTCAACCGCAACAAGAAAAGCGTGGTCATCAATCTCAAGTCGGAAGCCGGGCGCGATATTTTTTACGAGCTGGTGAAAGTTTCCGACGTCGTCATCGATAATTTCCGGCCCGGCGTGCTGGAACGGCTGCAGATCGATTACCCGACGCTGAGCCGCATCAACCCGCGCATCATCCAGTGCTCGGTCACGGGTTTCGGCACCGCCGGCGCCTACAAGGATTACCCGGCGCTCGACATCATCATCCAGGCGATCAGCGGCCACATGGCCATCACCGGAGAGCCGGGGCGGCCGCCGGTGCGCGTGGGCATCCCGCTCGCCGATCTCAGCGGCGGCATTTTTTCCTGCAAGGGAATATTGGCCGCGCTCTACGCGCGCGAGCGCACCGGGCAGGGGCGGCGCGTGGAGCTGTCGATGTTCGATTCGATGTTGAACCTGCTGAGCTACATGGGCACCATGTGGCTCACCAACGGCGAACTGCCGCAGCCGCCCGGCTCGGCCCACGATTACACCGTGCCGTGGCAGGCGTTCAAGGCCAGCGACGGTTACGTGGTCATCGCCACGCGCCAGGAAGTGTTCTGGCGAAAATTGTGCGATGTGCTGGAAGAGCCCGGCCTCGCCGAAGATCCCCGCTTTGCCACCAACGCGCTGCGCGTGGAGAACCGGGCGATCCTGGTGCCGCAGCTCGAGCGCATTTTTCTGACGCGCACCGTTGCGGACTGGCTCGAAAGACTGCGGGCGGCCGAAGTGCCCGCGGCTCCCGTCAACAATCTGGACGGCGCGTTCGCCGAGCCGCCGGTTGCGGAACGCGAAATGATCGTCGAGTACGATCATCCCGACGTCGGCAAGGTGCGGCTGCCCGGCAATCCCATCAAGATGTCCGGCGTGTCCGAAACGATTTCCAATCCGGCGCCGCGGTTGGGAGAACACACCGACGCGGTGCTGGGCGGACTATTGTCGTTGTCGCCGGATCAGATCGCCGGCCTGCGCCAGCAGGGCGCAATCAAGTAGGAAGAGAAACGAGAGACGAGAGGGAGTTTTCATGCGAGGCATGTATTGGGAAGAGTGGGACATCGGCGCGGAATTCGAGAGCCCGGCGCGCACCGTGACCGAGGCCGACATCGTGATGTTCGCGGGGCTGTCGGGGGACTACAACCCGCTGCACATCAACGAGGAGTACTGCAAGCAGACGCAGTTCGGAGGCCGCATCGCGCACGGGCCGCTCGTCTACGCGATCGCGGCGGGGCTCCTGTTCCAGCTCCATCTCTACGACGACACGCTGATCGCGTTTCTCGGCTTCGACAGCCTGAAGTTCACGAATCCCGTGAAGCCGGGCGACACCATCCACGCCCGCATCAAGGTGCTGGAAAAACGCGAGACCTCGCGCGCCGACCGCGGCGTGATGAAGCGCCAGCTGCAGGTGCTGAACCAGCGCGGCGAGGTGGTGCAGGAGGGGATCCAGGCCTTTCTGCTCAAGCGCAAGCCGGCCTGACATCAAAATTTTCATGGAAACCGGGCAGGGGCGGTAGGGCGCAAGTCTGCGTCCCGCTGCGGCCGGGTGCTATGCGGTGCCGAACTTGGTTTCCACGAGAATGCCGATTTCCTTGAGCATGGGCGTCGGCAGAATGCCGCCGGCGCAGACGATGACCGCGTCGTTATCGAGGGTGATGGCCTGGCCATCTTGATCGAGAACGGCGTGCTGCGGGGCAATGCGCACCACGGCCGAGCGCAGCATGATGGTCAGGGTGCCCGCGCGCTCCGCTTCGCCCAGCAGTTCGCGGTTCTTCTGCTTGATGCGACCGAACGCGTCCCCGCGGTACGAAAGGGTCACCCGCGATCCGGGCTCGCCCGCAACCGCGACAGCCGCTTCGATCGCGCTGTCGCCGCCGCCGACGACCAGCACGCGCTTGCCGCGGTACTGTTCGGGGTCGATGAGGGAGTAGACGACTTTGGGCAGTTCCTCGCCGGGCACGCCGAGCTTGCGCGGCGTGCCGCGCCGCCCGATCGCGAGCAGGACCGACCGGCTCGGGTACTCCGCGCGCCCGGTTTTTACGATGAAGCCGCGATCCGATGCGGTAATTTTTTCAACGCGCTCGCCGTAATTGATGGGCATGCCGACACGGTCCACGATGCTCTGCCAGAACGCCAGCAGCGATTCCTTCGAGATTTCTCCAAGCTTGACCTTGCCGACGATCGGAAGCGCGACAGGCTGGCTCATGACGATCTTGTTGCGCGGATAGTGGGAGACGGTGCCCCCGAGCGAGTCCTCCTGCTCGACGGTGACGAAACGCAGCTTCTTGTCCATCGCCGCGAGCGTGGACGAAATTCCGGCAGGACCTGCCCCGACGATCACGACGTCGAGCTGGTCGCCTTCGGCGCGCGTTTTTGAAATGGATTCCATCGCCTGGCGTCCCTGTTCGGCCGCCTTGCGGATCAGGCCCATGCCGCCCAGTTCGCCCGCGATGTAGATGCCTGGCACGTTGGTCTCGAACGTCGGCTTGACGTAGGGAATATCGACGCCTCTGCGCTCGGTGCCGAACACGAGCTTGATGGCCTCCACCGGACATGCCGCCGCGCAGGCGCCGTGCCCGATGCAGACCGTGGGGTTGATCAGGTGGGCCTTGCCGTTCACGATCCCGAGGGTGCCCTCGGGGCAGGCCCGCACGCACGCGCCTGAGCCCATGCAGATGTTCGGGTCGACGACCGGGTGGAGGCTGGGCGGATCGGTAAGTCCTGTTTCGACGGAGCGTTGCATGGTGGCCAATGCGCGCGCTTCGCGGCGCTGCTGGCGGCGCACGTAAAGCCAGAGCATCAGGGTGAGCGGCAGGACGTAGGCCGACCAAAGTGGAAAGTCGATCATTGCGGGCGGCCTGTGGTGGACGAGGGGCCTAACGGGCCGGCACGGTCCGGCTTGATGATCTTGCGCCAGTTGTCCGTTACGTGACAGCGTTCGCACTGCGCGCCGTAGCTACCGAAATGGATGTCGTCCTTTTTGGCATGGCAACTTGCGCAGTCCGACGCCAGCACGAGCTTGTCCCTGACGGGCGCCGTGTGGCAGGCATAGCACTTGACCTTGACGTGCGCTCCGGCGAGCTTGAAACGGCTGCGCGAGTTGTGGTCGAAATCCCATGTCTTCCACCCGCGGACGTTGTGGCACTGCTCGCAGCGCGGGCCGAGCCGCTCCTTGTGATGGTCATCCTTCGCATGGCAGGACGCGCACTCGGGTTTGGCGTCCTTGAACGCCGGGGTCAGATGACATTTCCTGCATTCGAGCCCGTCGTGGCGTCCGCGCAACGGGAAGCGGGATTGATTGTGATCGAAAGGCGCGTCGCGCCAGGTTCGTTCGTTGTGACAGCGATCGCATTGTTTGCCAAGCTGCATCTTGTGCTTGTCGTCGCCTTCGTGGCAGGAGACGCAGTTGTCGTCGATCTTGTCCCGGTACAGCGAGCCTTTATGGCAGGAATCGCATTTGACCTGCAGGTGTTTTCCGCGCAGCGCGAATCGGGTGTCGCGCTCGTGGACGAAGATTACGGCCTTCCATGCTTTCTCCACGTGGCAGGACTTGCAGTTTTCGCCGTAGCGGCCCCGGTGCCCTTTCTCGCGGTCATCCCGTTCATGGCAATCGAAGCAGGCCGAAGGGAGTTTTTCGCGGAACCGCAGATCCTTGTGGCAGCTTTGACACTTGGCATCGCGATGTTTATCGCGGAGCGGGAAACGGGTATCCCGGTCATGGTCAAAGCGGGCAGGATCTTTCCATTTTGTCTCGGCATGACAGCTCTCGCATTTTTCTCCGAGCGAGCCTTTGTGCGCGTCGTCCTTGCGATGGCACGCGTAGCAGTTGGCGGGGGTCTTCGCCTGCGAGACGGGTTCGCGGTGACACGCTTCGCACTTGATCGTCTGATGCCGTCCGCGCAGCGGGAAATGCGTGTCGTCGGCATGCCGGAACGTCGGGGATTTCCAAAGCGTGTCGTCATGGCACTTCCCGCAACCGGGGCCGAAGCGGCCCTTGTGGGCATCGTCCTTGCGATGGCAGGAGACGCAGTCGCGGGACGCGCCGGCGAATCGCTGATCGACATGGCAATCGGCGCACTTGGTTTTGGCATGACGGTGCAGCAGCGGGAATCGCGTTTTGGAATGGTCGAAGCGCGTCTCCTTCCAGTTGCGCTCGTCGTGGCAGTTGGCGCATTTTGCGCCCAGGCTTCCCTTGTGCTTGTCATCCTTGCGGTGGCAGGCGAGGCAGTCGGACGGCGCCGCGCTGTGTTTCGTCCCTGCGCGATGGCAGCTCATGCAGGTTGTGCCGGCATGCTTGCCGCGTAGTGCAAAGTCCGTCCGCGAATGGTCGAATGTCTTTTCGGCAAGGACGACGATCTTCGCACGCGCGGCCCTTGTGCTCCGTATGGCAGGTCCTGCACTCGCGTTCCTTGATGCGGCCGTGGTACCCGGAACCGGATCGCACGTCGCTCGCCACATGCTTGTGGCAGTCAAGGCAGAGCCGCGGCTGCGCACTGCGGTCGAGGGGTACATGACAGTTCTTGCATGCGGACTCGAGCTTGGCATGCCCTTGTATGACCGCGCCGGGCATGATGGCGGTTTCGAGGCTCTGCGCGCCGGCAGGGTGAGCGCTTGCCGCCAGGACAGCGGCCGCGATGACAATCGAAACCCCGACAAGACGTCTAGTACACGTGAACAGCCACGACATGGATGATGGCCGTGATCACGAGCATGCCGAGGAACGGAATGTGCACGACGTGCCAGAGGGAAAACAGTCGCTCATAGGTGGAGAACTGGGCGGTTCGTTGAGCGGCGCGCAGGGCAGCGTCGATCGTCTTCAGCAGGTCCGCGAAATTCGCATGCAATGCCGCCGGCTTTTCTGCGTGGTGCGTAACCGCGGATGCGATCGCACGCCGGACGCGGCGTGCCACCAGGAGGCGTTTCCATCCAAGGGAAAGAAAGTGGGCGGCGCGCCCGCGCCAGCCTGAGGGCTTCCGGGAAACGAGCGCTGTGAAATGGTCTACCTCGTGTTTGACCGACGGAATCCGGCTGAGTTGGGGCTCGAGCGATTTGAGCTCTTTCTCCAGGGCCTGTTGCAGTTCCTTGAGCGTGGCGTGGCTGCCATAAAGGCCATGGTGAATCTTGCGATACAGGAAGCGGCCGACGAGGCCGCTCGCGACGACGAGGAGCATGCAGGTCAGCGCGACGCCGGCATTCAATGAACCTACCCGAAACGTGGAGTGAAACAGCACGAGCAGGGGGCCGAGAATCCCGCCGAACATGTGAAGCCAGAACCAGTACTTGAGCGGCCCCCATCCTTGCATGAAACGCACGCGCTTGCGAAGAGGGTAGACGCAGCAGCAGGAGCATCATGAGTCCGCCGATCAGCCCGAGCGAGTAACCGAGACTGGATCCCGAAGTGTAAAAGGCGTTCCGCCTCACCAGCCAACCGATGCCCGCGATAATGGCCACGATGAGGACAATCGCAACTCGACGAAAGGTCGCGCGGACGCGCTGGTGAAGCGGCTGCGCCGCCAAGGAGATCCTTCCGGATTCGAGCGTTGCTTCCAGATTCATGATTGCGAGAAATTCATAAGGGCGAACCGATCACGTATCGCTGTCCGGTGCATGCGCTGATGGCAGGTCATGGGTTTGCCGGACAGGGATCGCTTTATTCAATATTGATTTGCAACGTGCCCGGGCAATTTTCTTGGTCTTCCAAGCACGCGTGCCCATGTATCACGCGCGGAAATCTCCAGGGCAACATCGATATCCCCTGCCGAGGTTAATACGGGAATTTTTCCTCAGGTATGACATTTGTCACCTTTTGCATGGCGGCATAGCGGACGCGCCCGAATCAAGCATACACTGCGGCGCGCATTCAGCCAACGCGACGATACTTTATCAAAATTTTATTTGCAGTCAGTGGCAATTTTGCGGTTCGATCGCGTTGACGAGTAGTGTCGCCATGCGGCGACAAACAAAATCGCGGCGAATCAACGCGATCGAAAATGCCGCCGCATGACCGTCGCCTGTCGACGACAGTTTCCGCCTGCGCAATGAGGCGTCTCTTGCGTTTTCTCCCAGTGAACTCAAGAGAAAATCCCGCTGGCATGAAGGTTGCATAGTTATTGTCCGGTGCGCGTTCGTTGATCGGATATGTCGAATGAATAATTTACGTTGGATGATGCGGTCATATTGCACGAGGCCGCCGCGATTCGAGATAAGCCGCACACTTGAGCAGAAAAAATTGACGCGCGTGACTTTTGCACTGAAGCGCCCGGAAAAAGGGAAACGATAATTGGCCGGCAATGCATACGGGTTATGCCGCACGCATGAGGGCCCTTGGCGGGAAGCATTGTCTGCTTATCAACGATGAAAGGGAGAGACAGATGAGATCGAAGACAATTGGATTGTTGGCCGGGTTACTTCTGCTGTTCGCCGCGCAATCCGGCGTGGCCGGCACGATAACGGGGTCGCAGCACGATTTTACGACCAAGGCCTGGTCGGGAGGACGGATCTGCGTCGCCTGCCATGTCGCGCACAAGTCCGACACGTCGGTAACCGATGCGCCGCTGTGGGGCCACGCCAACTCGACGCAGACCTACACCCTCTACAGCAGTCCCACCATGAATGCGGGGCCGCTGGCGCAGCCGAGCGGCGTCTCGAAACTGTGCATGTCGTGTCACGACGGCACGGTGGCGGTGGACAGCTTCGGCGGCGTTACCGGAACGACGATGATTTCCACGGCAAATAATCTTGGCACTACGCTGGCCGACGATCATCCTATCGGTTTCGTGTACAACTCGGCGCTGGCCACCGCGGATGGAGCGTTGTTCGACCCGAGCGCGAAGACCGTGACGATCGGATCGGGAAGCCAGACCAAGACCGGCACGATCGCGTCGCTGTTGCTCTATAACGGCAAGCTCGAATGTTCCTCCTGTCACGACGTGCACAACACGTTCACCGTCGGGACCAGTCATCTGGTGAAAATGCCTGAAGCCGGAAGCCAGATTTGCCTGTCCTGCCATAACAAATAGGGCGTTTCCTGGGCAAATTTTCGGCAAGGCGTTTCGCATCTGCCCGCAACGGCGGGCCTTGCCGGCTGGAGTTATTTGCCGAAGCGGCCGGGATACCTCTTGTAGCCGGCGTGACATAAAACCTTCCAGCGAGCACAGCTTGCCTGCCGGGGGTAGATAAGCCGCGGGTATCAAGATCGCGGTCTGATTCGAGCCGGGGCCCGTTCCTTACGGGCCAACCGGCCTATTTACGGGAGAGTGTATGAGATGGTTTGAGGGCATGCCGTCGCGGCTTGTCGCGGCCTTTGCGATATTGATGCTGGCCGGCTGTGCCGCAGCGCCGGTCAGTGAACCAGAGGCAGCCGGCGGTGTGTTCTATCCGCCGCTGCCGAACGCGCCGCGGATACAGCATTTGAAGACGATAGCGAGCGACCACGACGTCGGCGGAACCGTCGAGGGATTCGAAAAATTCGTTCTTGGGGATGACCAGCACACGCAACGACTCCGGCAGCCGTATGGCGTTGCGATGTTCGAGGGCAGGCTCTATGTCGCCGACAGCAAGGGGCCGGGCCTTGCCGTCTTCGATTTCGTGCAGCGGCGCTTCACTCTCGTGACGGGTTCGGGCAACGGCCGGATGAAACGGCCGATCAACGTTACGATCGACAGGGACGGGACCAAGTACGTGACCGACACCGGGCGCGACCAGATCCTCGTCTACGACCGCAATGACCGTTTCGTGACGGCGTACGGGACGGAGGGGCAATTCAGGCCCGTCGATATTGCGATTGCCGGCGACCGGCTGTATGTCGTGGACATCCGGCATCACGAAGTGCAGGTGCTCGACAAGCGGTCGGGGAGGCTGCTGTTCAAATTTGGCAGGCCCGGTTCCAAAATCGGGGAACTCTACCATCCCACGAATATCGCCGTCGGCCCGGACGGGGACGTCTACATCGTCGAGACCAGCAATTTCCGGGTCCAGCGGTTCACGGCCGAAGGCAAGCCCGTGCGCATTTACGGCGAGGTCGGGTCGGAATTCGGCACGTTCAGCCGGCCGAAGGGTATTGCGCTTGACCGGGCCGGCCGGCTGTATGTCGGGGATGCGGCATTCCAGAATGTCCAGATCTTCGACAACCGCGGCAAGCTGCTGCTCTACTTTGGCCAGCCCGGCGGCAGCGCCGAGGGACTCAGTCTCCCCGCGGGGGTCACGATCGATTACGACGACGTCGACCTGTTCCGCCGCTACGCCGCGCCCGGTTTCAAGATCGAATACCTGATCCTGGTCGCCAGCCAGTTCGGGCCGAACAAGATCGATGTATTCGGGTTCGGAAAGATGAGTGGCATGCAGTATCCGGCTGACGATCAGCCGGACGCCGCGCGAACCGGCAAACCGGCGCATTGACGACGCATTGGACGGGAGCGGCAGTGAGAGCGAGCGGTGCCGGCGCCATAGCGGCGTGGACGCAGAGACGCGAGCGCGGGCGTGCGCGGTGGATGCGGCATTGCCGCTTTCGAATGGCTGCCGCTTGCGTCTGGCTGCGGGGCTGGCTGCCGCACTCGGCTGGGCCGCAACGGCCTGTCATGCCGACGACATTGTTCCGTTTCGCCTCACGGGTGTGGAGGGCTACGCGACCACGCGTTTCCTGCGGGATGAGATCGTGACCGGTCAGCCCGGAGCGGGCGGAGACTCGCGCCAGTCGCAATCCGACTTGCGCCAGGAACTGTTCGTCATGACGCACAGCTATGTCTACCACCCGAACTTCCTGAGCCTGGATATCGGCGGCGGACCGATACTCCAGCGCCAGGATTTCGCCGTCGATTCCGGCGATACGCAGTCCAGCGGCGCGCTTTACAACTTCACCGGACGGGCGACGTTTCTGCGCGAGAAGCCCTATCGGGGATCGGTGTTCTACGACCATCTGAACCCGACCCTGAGCGTGGCGCCGGGCCAGGTTCTTACCCAGGAAAACACGCGCTATGGTTTTGACTTTGCCCTGCTTGCGCCGGTGACGCCGGTACCGCTGTATGTGGACGCCACCCGCTCCCATTTTCAGGGCAGGGGGATCGACCGGGTCATCGACGACCAGGTCGACCGCATCAACCTGAGGGCCAGCCGCTCCTTTGGCGCGCTGGGTTCCACCCAGCTTCAGTACCAGGACACCAGGCAGGAGTCCCTCAGCGGAAGCCCCAACGTGCCGATCCAGGCCAGCAGTTCGAGCAGCCAGGGGTTCAATGCGGATTCACGATTCCAGTTTGGGGCAAACCGGCAGTACGACCTCGTCAATCTCGTCACGCTCAACACGCAAACCTATGCGCTCGGCCAGGGGCCGTTTCCGGACCGCAGGGACGAGCGATTTTTTCTCGATCTGCGCGCCAGGCACTCGGACAAGCTGCAGACGTTCGCCGACTATAACTACAGTTCGAGCAATCAGGGGGACCTTGCATCCACGCTCAATTCGGCTTCTGCCGGGCTGAGCTACTGGCCGACCAAAGACCTGACGGCGACGTTCGGCCTGCGCGGCGAAAACAACCAGACCAATCAGTTTTCCGCGCATTCCTATGGCGTCGACGGCTCCGGCCGCTACCAGCGCGCGCTGCCGCTGGGTGTCGCGCAGGCCAATTACGGTTTTCGCTACGACCACCGGGACCAGGTAGCAGTGGCAAATCAGACGGACATTATCGGTGAGCGCGTTACGCTGGTCGGCACGACGTTCAACGCGCTTTCCCACCAGCGCGTCATCGCAGGCAGCGTGGTGGTGAACAACGGCACCCGCACCCAGACGTTCGTCGAGGGCTTCGATTACACGCTTACGGTGGTGGGCCTGGAGACGCGGGTGCAGCGGGTGATCGGCGGCAACATCGTGGACGGGCAGGAAGTCCTGGTGGATTACAGCTACGACGTGGGTGGCACCTTTGCCTATGCCCAGACCGATCAGACATTTAACGTCAACTGGGGTTTGTCGAACTACGTCAACGTCTACTTCCGTTACTTCGATTCCGCGCCGCACCTCATCTCCGGGGCGCCGACGTTTCCGCTCAACACGGTTCAAAGCACTTTGTACGGTGCGCGCGCCGACATACCGCTCAAGATGCCCTTCGACCCCATGGTCGGCGGCAGCTTCGAAAGCGAAGACCGGCGCGAGACGATCTCCCCCTACCGGCGCGAGACGGAGGACCTCTATGTCCAGGCCGAGGAGCCGTTATTTGGAACCGGCAATTTCCGCCTCTCGACGCGCCGCATGCGGGTGGATTACGCGAGTTCGATACAGAACGTCAATCTCATAGGGTACGACTTCCGGTACTGGTCGCGGCACTGGTTCGGCCTCGACGTGTCCGCTGGACGGCAGCTACGAGCGCGACACCGGCGGCCCCGTGCTACGCCGCCGGGTGATCGGCTCGGCCAAGGCGCAATGGCGTTACCGCAAGGCGACCCTGACGCTGGACCTCGCACGCACGCGCGAAACGCAGGGTACGTTCGAAAGGGGACGCACGCTCTTTCAGCTTCTGGGCCGGAGGGATTTCTGATCATGACCGCCCGCATGCGTGCCGCGGCGGCGCTTTGCATCGTCGCTGACACTGCCCGCCTGCGCACCGGCGGTTCGCCCTGTCGCGGAGGGGCGGGCTCCGCTGGTGTGGCCCGACGATCCGGCTGCAGCGCGCATCGCCTTCGTCAAGACATTTTCCCGGCCTGATGACCTTGGCATCGCCAAAGGGTTCTTCCAGCGCCTGGCAGACGTGATGTTCGGCGGGACCGATGCCCGTCTCGTTCGCCCGATGGCCGTGGTGGCGGTCGGCGGCATCCTGTATGTGGCCGATCCGGGGGCGAGGGGCGTGCACCGCTTCGACCAGGTGAAGGGAGACTACACTCTGCTGCGTGCAGCTGGCGAGCGCCCCCTTCCTTCTCCGGTAGGGCTCGCGCGGGGCGCCGACGGCGAGGTCTATGTCACCGATTCGGTCCTTGCCAAGGTGTTCGTCATCAGACCGGGCGCGAAGGTCGCCGAGCCGGTACCGCTGCGCGCGAACCTCGGCCAGCCCACCGGGATCGCGTTCGACCCGGCCAGCGGCCGCCTGTTCGTGGTGGATACCGCCGCCCATCGCGTGAACGTGTTCAACCGCGACGGAACCCTCGAGTCGAGTTTCGGCAAGCGCGGTACCGGGGACGGCGAGTTCAACTACCCGACGCTGCTCTGGCGCACGGCCGACGGGCGTCTGTACGTGACCGACTCGCTTAACTTCCGCGTCCAGATCTTCGACGCGCGCGGCCGGTTCGTGGCCAAGTTCGGCAGACTGGGAGACGGCACCGGCGATCACATGCGGCAGAAAGGCGTCGCGACCGACCGCTACGGCCATATCTACGTCGTCGACGCGCTGTTCAACGCAATGCAGATCTTCGACGATTCGGGCCGCCTGCTGCTGTCCGTGGGAGCGCTCGGACGCGACCGCGGCGAGTTCTGGCTGCCGACGGGCATTTTCATCGGCGAAAACGACACGATCTACGTCGCCGATTCCTACAACCAGCGCGTCCAGGTATTCCGTTACATCGGGGGTCCGACATGAGGCGCCTGTTGGCGGGATCGATCATCGTCGCGGTGGTGATATGGGCAGGATTCCAGAGTGTTCCGGCCCGGCGCGGCGCTGGCGACCAGCAAGCACAACCTGTCCGTGAGCGGGCCGGGCACGGTCAAAGCCGCGACCGAAGGCCAGATCTGCATCTTCTGCCACGCGCCGCACAACAGCGCACCCAGTGCGCCCCTGTGGAACCGGCGCACGCCGGGCAGCAACTACATCCCGTACACCAGTTCCACCGCGAAGGGCAACGCCGGCCAGCCCACCGGCGCCTCGCTGCTGTGCCTGAGCTGCCACGACGGCACGATTGCGCTCGGCGACGTGCTCAGTCGCGCGACGCCGATCGCGATGGCCGGCGGCGCGACGACGATGCCCACCGGTTCGGCGAGCTGGCTGGGAACCGACCTGTCCGACGACCATCCGGTGTCGATCGTCTACTCTTCGACGCTCGCGGCGGCGCGCGGCGAACTGGCGGCCCCGGCGACGCTGACCGGGCGGGTGCGGCTCGACGCCACCGGGCAGCTGCAGTGCACCGCCTGCCACGATCCGCACGACGACACCAACGGCAAGTTCCTGGTGATGTCCAACCAGGCCTCGGCGCTGTGCCAGACCTGCCACGTGAAGAACTACTGGAGCCTGAGCGACCATCGCACTGTCGACCAAGACCTGGAACGGCACCGGCACCAACCCGTGGCCGCACACCAGCGGCACGACGGTTGCCGCAAACGCCTGCGAGAACTGCCACCGGCCGCACTCCGCCGGCGGCAAGAAATGGCTGCTGAACGCGGCGACCGAAGAGGACAACTGCTATCCCGTGCCACAACGGCAACGTGGCGGCGAAGAACATTCAGATCGGAATTCACCGCCAAGTCATCGGTCCACCCGGTGGCCGCCACCACCGGCGTGCACGACCCGGTCGAAGCCGGGCGTCGTGCAGTCCCGGCACGTGGAATGCGTCGATTGCCACAATCCGCACGCGAGCAACGCGACCAGCGGCACGCTTCCCGGCTCGCTGATCGGCGTGCGGGGCATCACGATCGGCGGCAGCGAGATCAATCCGGCGACGACCGAGTACCAGATCTGCTTCCGCTGTCACGCCGACAGCACCAACAAGCCCGCGCCGCGCACCGCGCGCCAGATCGCGCAGACCAACACCCGGCTGGAATTCGACACGCTCAATCCGTCCTATCATCCGGTCGCGGGGCCCGGCAAGAACACCAACGTGCCCAGCCTGCTGGCGCCATGGACGACCTCGAGCACGGTCAAGTGCAGCGACTGCCACAACAACAACGCCGGGCCGGGCGCGGGCGGAACCGGGCCGAACGGACCGCATGGCTCGATCTACGCGCCCCTGCTCGAGCGCAATTACGCGACCACGGACCGTACTCCGGAAAGCGCGACAAGCTATGCGCTGTGCTACAAATGCCATAACCGCAACATGTTCCTCCAGGACGGCGGGCCGTTTTCCGACCACAAAAAGCACGTGGTTGACGAGCGCACGCCGTGCAACGTCTGCCATGATCCGCACGGCATCAGCTCGACGCAGGGCAACCCCACCAACAACAGCAAGCTGATCAACTTCGACACGTCGGTCGTCACTCCCAGCTCATCCGGGCAACTGAAGTTCGAATCTTTGGGCACCAACCGCGGCCAATGCTACTTGCGGTGTCATGGCGCGAACCACAACCCGTGGAGCTATCCGTAATTGCGGTTCGGTGAAAGCAGGTCAGCCGGATGGTTTTGCCGCGCTGCGTTTTGCGCGCAAAAAAAAGCCGCGAACGTCCAAAGCATTCGCGGCAAATACCAGTATCCCGAAGGAGGAGGGGGAGAAAACGGGATACCGATTGCATTGTCCTGCTGACCCGGGAATGAGCTGTTGACATAGATCAAACTATGGCGACTAAGCCTGATCCATGAGCCGCGAGGCATTGGGTGGATTGATGCGATGACGGCTCCGACGTGCCGAACATGCTTTCAGGCGGTTGCTGGAGCGCGTAACTTCTTGAAGTATTTGGCGCCCCGAAGACGAATCGAACGTCCGACCTGCCCCTTAGGAGGGGGCTGCTCTATCCACTGAGCTACCGGGGCGCGGGGTGTCATTATACAGGCCCTTACCGCAATTTCGCCGGGCAGCCGGACATTCGATTCGCCTTCGGGGCGCCACCACCTTGATCCGTCACAGTTTTGCGCGTTGGTTAATCAAACTGACGCAAAGGCCAATATAGCAAGCCGCGAGGGGAAAGCAAGGAAGGGGGTCGGGTCAGTTCTGCCACTGCCGCTACGACTAAGTGTGGCGGAATTGTGGCGGAGAAAAACAAACCCCGCCGAAGCGGGGTCTGTGTGAGGGCTGTAGTTGTTAAACGGCTTGTTGTTTCCTGCGCCGTCCGACCCAACCCATCAGTGCAAGACCCACTCCCATCATCGCGTAGATTTCGGGTTCGGGAATTGGTGCCGTCGCGAAGTTGACGCCGACGACATAGTCGTCCCAGTCCCCGAGCGTGGCGCTACCGGCGCTGTCGTTATAGCCAAGCACGAAGGCGTAATTGCCTGCAGCGCCGCCTGAAGCAACAGTTAGATTCTGCCCGATCAAACCGATCGAGGTGCCAGTAGACCAAGTCCCGCCATTGATCGCGAGTCCGCCCATGTTATCCGCGAAACTGAAGCCAATCGCCCCGAGGCTGGTGACCGAGGCGCTGATTGAGTCTCCGACCGAATTACTTTCGGTCAGGCTCAGGCCGTTGATCGTAAGGTTGAATTGGTCGGCATAACCCGATTCCTGGCCTAGATAAGTGAACGTGATCGTTCCCGTCTCATTTGTGTTGAGCGAGCCAACAGCCACGTTCGTGCCGACGGCAAGATCAGGCAAGCCAGTGATACTGTTAAATATTTCGGTGCGGGTGTCAGTCGACCCCGATAGGAACGAAAGCCCAGCGTTTGCGGCGCTGGTCACGGTCAGAAGAACAGCCGCAAGAAAGATGCGTTTCATATCAATTCTCCTAAGACTTAATCTAACCATCAAACAATGTGGCAGCTTTGCACATACTGCCGTTGCTGACGCGATGGGCTTATAGCGCAACGCGCAAATGAAAAACGTCCTCGTCATAATCAAATTCGGTCTCCAATAAACGTTAATCATGCAGAACTAAACAGGCCCTTGCTGCTAACTCAAAATGAATCAAGGACTTGTTTGCTTGATATGAGCTATCCGCATTGGCTGCGCCCGTGCGAAACTGGGTTGAGGAAGTCAACGTGGACTGCGGAATACTGTCATCGGTGCCGAGAGAACGCGCCTGCAGGAGTCCCGTGGCGCCAGTAGTGGCCGCTGTCAGAAAGCAGAGCGCCTGACCAGAGTATTTATGCGTATACACCGATGTCTCCCTCGCAATAGAAGCAAGGGCACATCAAAAAAACCATCAACCATGGGCATGTTGATCTGCGCGGTATATGGCTGCATGGGCGCATGATCCTTTCCACCATGGGAGAAAACACCTATTTCCTGAAAAACTTAATGTGGGTTAATTCTCAAATAAGCCACGTAAGTTTGGCGACAGGTTTTACTTGAGTTATCCACCGCGATCGTGTTGAAATGACCGCTTCTGGCCGAGAACGCGCATTCGGCTAACCTGCTTGAACGACTCGATTCAAAATGAAGATGTTTTTCGATTTTCTGCCGTTGTTGGCCTTCTTCGGCGTTTACGGATTCGCGGATATTTACTACGCGACGGGTGCATGCATCCTAGCCACTACCATCCAGGTCATCTGGTCGTGGCTCAAGCACCGTAAAGTCGACAAGCTACTGTGGGTCAACTTTCTTGCGATCGTGCTCTTTGGCGGCCTGACGCTGTTTTTTCACGATAAACGATTTATTATGGTCAAGCCGACGATCGTCTACTGGATAATTTCCGCTGGTCTGCTTTTCTCATATGTGATTCTTCGAAAAAATCCCATCCGGCTCATGATGGATACTGTTTTCGATGCGCCGGAAGTCATATGGAAACGCTGGTTTGCGCTGTGGGTAATTTTCTTCTTCGCGCTCGGCGTGCTTAACCTTCTGGTTGCCTACGGTTTCAGCGAGGCCATCTGGGTAAAGTTCAAGGTTTTCGGCGCACTGCTGTTCTGCGTGCTTCTGATGCTTGCCCAGGTGCTGGCGTTGATGCCATATGCGAGGGAAGGAAAGCAGAAGTAATTGGTTGCTTATAGTCACCCACAGTTCATCATACCGATACCGCAGTTTTCCGCCTGGGCAGCCCGGACGTTCGATTCGCCTTCGGGGCGCCACCACCTTGATCCGTCACAGTTTTGCGCGTTGGTTAATCAAACTGACGCAGAGGCCAATATAGCAAGCCGCGAGGGGAAAGCAATCCGACGTGTTTTCGGGTCGGTAATGCCACTAATTGCCACAACTGAGTGTGGCGGAATTGTGGCGGTGTGGTCTCAACGTGGACATGTGGACCGCACTAAAATCGACTCCGCCGAAGCGCGATCTGTGTGAGTGCCGATAGAGTCGGGAATCTCGCAGTTGGCGAAACTGATCCGAATGCTGCCACATGGTACGGGACGCTTTTGGCTAGGACTATATGATCGCGTTCTGTTGGCATCGATCAGCTCATGACCCGTGCTATGAATGCCGTTTGATCACGGTCTGCACTTCTTTGGACCATAGTGACTATCCGTCATAGGTTGCGCGTGGCGACCAGAAACGCTTCAGCCATCTTTGAACCTCGATTCCAGTCTGCTGGTGCTCTGCTGCAACGGCGTTAGTATTGCCGACGATAAGCTAATTCTGTGATTCGAAGCCAGTGAACTATCTTGGTTGCATACCGCCTATAGCGGCGCTCGCTGTGCCGGTTTCTCTTCACAGAAACCTGTTCAACTTCGCCCGCGGTACAACATGATCTTCCTCCATTTGTGACTACGTTGCACGTTACGCGGCTTGTAGTTTCCTGTGCCGAGCGACCTGCAGCCCATCAGGCTATGCGTATACACCGATATTCCCCTCGCAATAAAAAAGCGAGGGCTACACCCAAAGCCATCAATTTTGTCGATGCATGATCCTATCATGTTCTGCCTGCACCATAAGGCTTTAACGCGTATTTTCCGGAAATCTTGATGAAAGTTAATTTTTAAACGAGTCGAACGTTGGCCTGAAGAATAACTGGTTGATCCGAGAGCAGTCCGTTATTCAGGCCCTTTGATCGAACGTAATGTTCATACGCTCTGAATGGCCGATATAAATAAAGACCTCTGGCGTATCTTGCAGATCATCTCCCCGTTAAGGATACCAATCGTTGCCGCGCGTCGTCTTCGTGACCGGCGCGGCCTTTTTTATTGTCCAGACCGAGAACGCTGTTCACGGATCAGTTTTGCGCGAAGGTGAACCAAACTGACGCAAATGTGGTCTGATAGCAGACCGCGAGGGGAAAGCAAGCAATCCGCGTTTTCCGAGTATAGCCACTATTGCCACTGAGTGTGGCGGAATTGTGGCGGGTGATCACTGTTTTAGGGGCCCAAAGCAGGAATGGTCAAGGCAACGAAAAACCCCGCCGAAGCAGGGTCTGTGTGAAGCCCGAAACATTTCGAGGCTCAGGCATCAACCGAAACTTAACTCTGCCCCGTCTGCATGTAGGCGCGCACTCTAAGCACGACCAATACGGCGATAGCCGATATTAGGAGAAACCCGATGATGCCGATTTGCCAAACAGGCCCACACTCGGAGAGCGGCAATTTGCTCGTCGCGCAAGCGTTGACGTAATTCAAAACAAAAACGTCGTTACCCATTTGGATTACCTACAGCACGTCGACTACAGTGCGATTCCGTTTGCGGTTCGAGAATCCCATCAGGCCATACCATCGTCATGGAACTTGCGATCTTTACAGCAAAGATAACGCCGTGACCATTTTGTCGAGCAGATAGAAGAATAGGAAGGAAAGCACCAGCAGATAAAGCCAGGTTGACTGTTTGATAAGGCGCCAAGCCTGGACTCTTGGGTCATCCTCAACCCGCTTTTCCGTCAGTTCTTGAGAATACTTACGAAACTCTTCAATTGATTCGCCGGGATTGTTCATATGTCTTTTCGCCCTCTTCAAGAACCTATATCGAGTTACTTGACGCTTGCCTCAAATCAAATCGCAATTCGACATCATGTTCCTACCTATTCATGCCGATGACAAGTTGTAAACATCATTTTCTTTTCCAAATTATGGCAAGAATTATTAAAATCTATCAATTTGTTAGATTTTGAGGGCCTCGTCGCCTTAACATCAGTCAATGTTTGAGAGCGGCAGGGGCACGACTGGCTCGGCATGCCGCCAACAGCGCGGCCTCCTCGCCGGGCTGGAGCCGACGCTGGCGGCCGGGGAGAGCTTGGGACGCTTGACCAGCCTCACCGGGTTTTCCGCAGGCTGATTCCCCACTCCCGGCGCGCTGTCTCGATGACGTGGGCGAGGGTGTTTAGGCCTTTGACCACCGTTCCGCCCGCCAGTCCCTGAGCCAGCCGCTTGTCCCGGTAAGTGGCAACATGCTGTGACCGAAGCTGGGCGACCAGCATGCTGCCGAACTCCGCTCGTAGAACACTCAGGCAGTAGCGCTCGGCACGTGCGCAGCGCTTAGTGGGGGTTACGGCTTGCTCGTAACGGTCGAGCAGGGCGGCAACGGTGGTGCGTTCCGCTTGGGTGCGTGAAACGTATACGCCCCGGTCAATCTCGGTTTCGATCTGCCGCGCCCATGCTTCGGCATCGGCCCGGTTGCCTTGTATTTCGGCGGGATGCCGCGCCTGCGGCATTTGAACCCGCCATAGCTTCCCGTATTTCTTGATTGTTGCCACAGCCTGCCCTCACGATGTGGCAAAACTGTGGCCGGATGACAATTCCGCTGTGTGTCGTTGAGGCTCAACTGCTTGAGCCTTCAGGACTCCCGTTTCCTCCTTTCTGCTGTTAGGAGGGGGCTGCTCTATCCACTGAGCTACCGGGGCGTGGGGTGTCATTATACAGGCCCTTACCGCCGTTTTCCGCCTGGGCAGCCCGGACGTTCGATTCGTATTCGGGGCGTCACCACCTTGATCCCTCACAGTTTTGCACTGGGTTACACATCAAATTAGTGCAAAGACCAATATAGTCAAGCCGCGAGGGGAACGTTAAGCCGATGAAAATCCGGCGTGCTGTTTTCGGCAACGAATCAGGTCCGCTTGTCGCGCCACAGCTATCCTGCGGATCCGGCTGCACTATCGAGAAGCTGCGCGCGTGAAAATACCTGATTCGGAATTGACGATCTGCTGTTGTTGAACTGCATTCGGCGCTGCGTTAGCCTGCGCATGACCAAGCGTGGCCGTCTATCGCTTCGCTCAGCAGACTAGGCTCACGCGTCCACATGATGGCGCTCAGCAATCCCGAATGTGTTTTCGGCAATAGCCGCCGATAATTCGCCACAATGACTGTGGCTGGAATTGTGGCCCTGTGGTGGGGTTGGTGTTGCAGTTGTAAGGATGGTTCGACGGAAACGACTTGAAACTCCGTGGTTGCTGGAATAGGCAGCCCGACTCTAATAAGCCCCTTGTTCAGTAACAGCCTATAAGATTGGAGTTTTGCATTGATGCTCGAAACGTCGTCGTTTGGGCACGTGGCTCCATCAACCAGACGAAATATGGGATCGGTTCCATGGCTCGCGAGAAACGGGTTTGCACGCTCGCTGCGCTGATACTCCAGCCGTCTTGCGGTTGATGACAGCTGAAGCAAGTGCGTCCGTTGGTCCCAAGATTTCCGAAGAACGCGTTCTGCGCTGTCGGTGTTGGACCGCTCGGCTGAAAGGTGGCGATGCGCCCAGACGGGTCAAAATGTTCTCCGAATCGTGGGATGATCGGCGGAGTGGGCTGTTCACCACGGTCTAAATCAACATACCTCCGCATTTCCTGCGCGTGATGTATAGCGCCCGCCTGCCAGGCGTGATTGGCGGGATCATTCACACTGACCTGCGCAAACGAAACACCGCCAAGGATAGTAAAAAGCGCAGCAACCGCCACGAAATGTCCGAGGTTGTTGCGCAACGAACGTGTGAAATATGAAGACATAAATCCCCCCATCTCTGCCGCTCGGAACAAGGCACCATTATTGTTTCTACTTCTCACATGTTGCCATAACTTAGACCATAACGCCAAAGTCTCAAGTATTGTTTTCCTGATTCCCAAGGCCTACCCTCGTTTTCAGGTATTGCGCTGAAAACGAGGGTGCTCGAGGGCGGTGACTTACGCGCAGCGGCGACGCTCATCGGACTATCTATATGATAGAGTGGCTGCTCTGGAGGAAGTGCTCGACTGTCCGCTTTTGGCTGCGGGTTCAACCGGTGGATGCAACACACTAGACACTGCGTAAGCGGAAGGAGTGTTGCAGATGAAGCAAAGGCCACGGATTTATTACACGGAACGCCAGAAAGCGCTGATGTGGAAACGTTGGCAGAAAGGTGAATCTCTCCAGCAGATCGCCCAGTTGTTTGATCGAAACCACTCATCGATACAACGCATTCTGGCAGAGTCAGGCGGGATACGTCCGGCGCCACGATCTCGTTGCAAATTGGCGCTGACTTTAGCCGAACGCGAAGAGATATCGCTTGCTGTGGTTGCGGGTCACTCGATCCGCTCGATTGCAACGTCACTCAGGCGCGCACCCGCAGGTGGGGAAACCCCCTCTCCCCGCGGCAAGTAACTCCACTTACTCCCGCAATCCAAGAGCGTAGTTTTAGCGCCAGTGCAATAGCACTCGGAGCTGGTCCCGCAATTACGCCACAGCGCAGGCACGACGAAGTATGCTCTGCGCCCTCGTTGCACCCCAATTTTGTGGAGAGCTGGTAATGACTGAAAAACTTCTCACGACCAAAGAGGCGGCCAAGTTGCTCGGGATGAGCCGCTCCTTTCTGGAACGAGACCGCTTGCAAGGCGCACGCATTCCTTTCGTCCGAATCGGCACGCGCGCAGTGAGATATCGCCAGGAAGAACTCGATCGGTATCTGGCCGTACAGACCAAACGGTCCACCAGCGAGTAAGTAGCCATACGCGGTAAGTACGTTACGTATTCTGCCGCTTGCTAGGGTGCAAAAGGTGTTCCGCCAATTGGCCTAGCGCTATACGAATCCGAACGTCGTCCAGGAATTGCGCTGCCCAGCAGCTTTTCACGTTCGTCCTTGCCGTGATGCCACGGTTGTGCACTGCAATATTTGTATGGCATATTCGTATGACATATTTGTTGCTAGGATGCAACGGTAGCTGAACCGTCGCAGATTCTTTCCTATATAATCAAAAAAATTAAAAAAGGCAAAAACCGGCAGGGGGAGGACCGATGTACTGGTCGCGTAATGCTGCCCAAAAAAAACAATGGCCCGATAGCGCAGATTTCGCGGCGCGGCGACCTTTACTCTCCCGTCGATTCGCATCCATTACACCATCGCGCTCAGCCTTGAGCGCGAGCAGGCGTCAGCATGAGCGACCCGGTCGCTGGCCGGCATTGTGCAAACGCATCTTCGGCGCCGGCCAGGGTGCCTTCGCCTTTTTCGTCACTGTCATCTTCCTGACGTTTGGGCTTGGGCCGGCGGCGCACGCGCAGTCGGTCCTAACAGGTTTTAATTTATACAAAAACGGTGGCCCCTATGGATGCCAAGGCTGCCACATAACCGATGCGGCCAATCCCGCGGTGCCCCCTGGAACCGGCGGATCGGTGAACCACCGGAATGCATCCAACAATCCGGCGCAGATCGCCGCCGGGATAGCGCCCGGGGGGCCAATGTTTGGCTTTTTCGGAGCTGGGCTTCCAACCGCATCTGAGCAGTTCAGTCTCGCCTTATACATCGGCCAGTACAAAGCCCCATTGCCCAGCAACACGACGATAACAACAAGGGTCAACACGGCTGGAACTCGCGACGTCTACCCATTGCTTCCAACCGACGGCAGCAGCGGCGTCGCGCAAGATGCGGCCGGCGTGACTACCACCAACGGTGCCAATGGAACGTCCTCTGTCAGCATCGTTGGGGGCAGCACAACGATTGCGTATAACATCACCTACACGCCTAATGCGGGCTTCGTTGGTTCTGACTCTTTCAATTACACAATCACGAACCCGGCCGGCAGTGCGACTCGCAGTATTTCGGTTACGGTTGTGGGCATTACCAGCGCGGCCGCACAAAGCGGACCAACGGGTGCGTTATTCACCTACCAGATCACCACGAATGGTACGACGTCCGGCGCCAATCCCTACGGTATTGTCGGAGCATTACCTGCTGGTGTCACTCTCAACACCGCTACCGGTGCAATTTCCGGCACGCCAACTTCTGCAGCGGCGGGCACGTATCCTATTACTGTAAGCGTAAATACAACCGCGGGCTCCGTTAGCCAGGCGGTCACGCTTACCATCGTGGGCGTCACGAGTTCAGCCGCCCCCGCGGCCGTGGTGCAAAACACCGCGTTCAGCTACAACATTACCACCAACGGGACCACAGCCGGCGCTAATCCGTACACCGCGCCTGGACTGCCGGCAGGGCTTTCGTTAAATTCCGCTAGCGGCGCAATTACCGGCACTCCAACGATAGCCGGCAATACCAACGTCACCGTGAGCGTCGTCACGACGCTAGGCACCGTCAGCAAAGTTGTCACCATAAGCGTCACGTCCGGCGGCGCTCCCGTAATTTCAACCACGCCGGCACTGCCTGCCTCACCCGCAGTCGCCGGAACCGTCGGAACGGTGTTTACGAACACGCAAATCAACGCGACGAATCCGCCGATTACCGCGGGTAGCTATGCCGTCGCCGGTTTGCCGACGGGGCTCTCGGTCAATGCCAGCACTGGCGTCATATCCGGAACACCCACCCAGAGCGGCGACTTCCCGCTGACGATTAGTGCGAGCAACGGCGCTACCGGACAGCAACTGATCACGATCCGGATAAATCCGAATAGCGTGCCTTCGATTACCAGTGCTAACGCTGTAACGACGAACCAGAACCAGGTCTTCGCCGGCTACCAAATCGTTGGTACTAATGTGCCGATTACGGCGTATACGTCGAGCGGACTGCCGACCGGGCTTACCATGAATGCTTCGGGTCTGATCAGTGGAACCCCCACCGTCAGCGGCATTTTCAACGCGACCGTTGGTGCGACAAACGTCGTGGGAACGGGGACGCTGGGGGTCACATTTACGATTGCTCCAACTACAGTTCCCTCCGTCACAAGCCCAACGTCGGCAACTGGAACTGTGACTCAGGCCTTCACGAGTCAAATCGTGGCAACCAATCCGCCGATTACGGGGTATAGCGGCGCCAACCTGCCCCCGGGCATTACGGTCAACGCCGCTACGGGTGCAATCACGGGCACACCCACGGTTCCGGGAACATACAACGCCACGCTCACCGCAACCAACGCGGCAGGTAATGGCAACCTCGCAGTTACGTTCACCATTGTGGCGCCGGCGCCGGTCGGATCCGGCATCACCATGACGGTGCCCCTCAACACGCCGACGACGGTTGATCTGGCCAGCAGCATCAGCGGCTTTGGGGTCACCGGCATCTCGATCTTCACCGCCGCGGCGTTCGGCACCGCCACGGTAAATGGCACGCGGGTCACGTACACACCGCGCAACAATTACTTCGGCACGGATTCTTTTACCTATGTCGGTTTCGGCGCGGGTGGGACGTCGGCACCGGCGACTGTCACTGTCAATATCGTCGGCCGCCCCGATCCTTCGCAGGACGCCAGCGTCGTCGGCACCATCAACAACCAGATCGAAACCGCACGGCGCTTTTCGCAATCGCAGCTGACGAACTACCAGCGGCGCATGGAATCCCTGCACCGCGGCGGGGGCGGTTCAACCAGCGGCACGACTGGCGGCGGTACGGCGGGCGCAAATGCCCAGGCAGGCGCGGGCAGCGCGCCGGACAATTCGGCCTCGCGCGTGCAATCTTTCCCCGATCTCGCCAGTCCGAATCCTCTCGGCGAAAGTCAAAACAATGCTCGATTGACGCCTCCAGTACGCGTCGCTGGCCTTACGCCGCCGACGGACGCGGCCAACCCTGCGACAGGCAGCTTTGGATCAGCCGCGCCCGGTCTTTTGACGTCGCTAATGTCGGCAGCGTCCAACCGCTCGATCAATCTCGCATCAGTGGGTGGAGCCAGCAATACGCCTGACGCCGCGCCCGGCTCGGCCAGTTTCTGGCTTGGCGGCGACGCACATTTCGGCACGCGCGACAACGCCGGTAATATTGGAGGAACCAACTTCAGCACCGATGGCGTAACCGTCGGCGCGGACCGTCGTTTTAGCGATACGCTCGTGCTCGGCGTAGGTCTCGGGTTTGCGCGCGACAAGTCTTCAATCGGCACTGACGGCACCCAAAGCCGCGCGACGGGAACATCGGGGGCGTTCTACGGCAGCTATCAGCCTTCGCAGAAATACGTTTGTCGATGGCCTGCTCGGTTACGGCACGCTGAGCCTTGATAACCAGCGGTTCGTTTCGCCCATCGGCACGTTCGCCTCATCGCACCGCAGCGGCAATCAGATATTCGGCTCGGTGTCGGCGAGCTATGAATTTCGTGACACCAATTTGCTGGTGTCGCCTTATGGCAGGCTCGACTTCACGGTCAACAAGTTGAAGCAGGCCTCGGAAACCGGCGCTGGTCAGTATTCGCTGACGTATTTCGATCAGACCGATCGCGCGTCGCGCGCCACGTTGGGAATTCGCGCCGAGGCCAGTCGCGAGACCGACTGGGGTATTGCCAAGCCGCGCATGCGCTTCGAATATCTGCACGGCTTCCAAGGCGGCGGAGCAGCCCAGCTCGCGTATAGTGACTTGATCGGCGGACCCAACTACCTGGTTAATTCGAACACGACCGATCGCAATTCGATCGTGCTAGGCGTGGGTAGCAGTCTGGCTTTGCGCAACGGCGTGAATTTGGGCATCGATTATCAGATCATGCGCTCGTTCGCCCAGGAGACGAGTCAGGCCATCCGCTTGACGCTGTCTAAGGAATTCGATGACAAAGGCTCTTCCGCGTCGCTCCTGCCTAATTCTGGCTCCACGCGGCCGCCATGGGGCATCAACGTTGATGCCGATTATATGTACGACCGCAACGTCTCGCGCGGACGCGATTCAGCCGAGAAGCTTTCCGATCAGTCGTACACGCTCGAACTCAACAAAAGTTGGATAATTCCTCTCACCGAGCACACGCGCACGGTCTTGGCGCTCTCGGGGGGTGCCGAAAAATTCCATTCTTATGAGGGATTGAGCCGGCTCTATGGCGGCGCGCTCGGCGAGTTTCAGTACCGCACCTCGGGCAGCTTCAGCGCGCCAACGTACGCGCTGTTCGCGCGTGTGACCGGCGAGCAGTTCGAATCCTATTTGCGCGACGGATTCCACTACGCGGTCGGCCTGTCGGTAAGCAAACCCGTCACGGACCGCATCAGCCTCTTCGGCGCCGTTACGCACAACGAACGCAACGGCGAGAGCGCGGTATTTACCGGCCGCGACAATTCAGTGCGGATCAATGTCGACTACGCGGCAACAGCGACCAGCACGATATATTTGACGGGCGAAAGCCGTCGCGGCGACGCGGTCTCATCGGGATTTTCCTCGCTTGCCAGCCTCGACATTGCCAAGGTGTTTGCGCGCGACGACGCCTTCAACGATCAAATGTTCGCATACCGGTTCGAGGCGAAGACCGCGGTGGCGACCCTTGGCTACAACCTGCCGTTCGGGCCCAGGGACGCGCTCGATTTCTCGTGGCGACACGTCCAATCGACGTCCGTTGAGAGCTCGATCGTTTACGGCAAATCGCACTACTACACCGATCAGCTGTCGCTCTCTTATCTACTGCGCTTTTAAAAGGGCCCACCGTGAATTACAGACGTTGTCTTTGCCTCGGCGGAAACTTGATCTTGACGCTGCTCTTGACAGCGTGCGGCGGCGGCGGCGGGAGTTCCAGAGACGTCAACCCGGGCGCTCCACCACAGGCGGCTGTGGTGGGCCCCGACAGCTTCCTGATATTTCCCAATCCACAGCAGCAGCCGGACGGGTCGCTGCAGACAACGAGTGCCGCGTACGCAAACGCCTATTATGCGGCGGTCGATCCGCTCAACGAACGCGACACTTTCGCGAAATGGAAGGCCAAAAACCTGTTCGACACGGGCACGGGTACTCAGGTGCAGGTCGTGTTCGGCGACACGCGCGATCTGGGTTATGGACGGCGCATGACCGCGCGACAAAACGCCGATGGCACCCTGGCGTTCTTCGTCGAGAATTACCTGGTGCAAGCCGGTCCAGACTACGCGTATTCGCCGCTTAACCTCAATGCCGCCATAGCGCGCGACACGCGCTGGTTGATCGGCATCAATGCCATCGAGTTCAGCCCCGGCCCCGGCGGGGGGGTGAGCTTTCCAAAATTCTATAATTTCGATGCGATCTCGGGCGTGCGTCAAATCATGGTCGATCTCGACGGGCGCGGCGACAAGGCCATGCCCGGCCCCTGCATCACGTGTCACGGTGGCCGCGACGACCCACTCACGCCGCCGGACGCAACGGGCACCCAGTATTTCAACCTCGTGCAAAATGCCGCGTCTGCCATGCCGGGCAATCCGCTCGGATTGCAGAACCGCGGCGACGTGCAGGCGCACCTGCACGCTTTTTCAGTTGATACGTTCGATTTTTCATCGACGTCCGGCGTAACCCGCGCCGACCAGGAAGGTGCGCTGAAGCTGATGAATAAATGGGTCTTGTGCAGCTATCCGCTGCAGGGCGCACCGGCGGGGCCGGAAGACACGTGCCGCCGCGCGGCGACCCCCGACGAATGGCTGAGCACGGCGGCGGATATCATCAAACAAGCCTACGGCGGCAACGGCTTGCCGAACGCGACGTTCTCCGACACTTTTGTTCCAACCGCGTGGTCGACCGTGGGCCAGACTTCCCTCTACCAGACGGCCGTCGTGCCCGCGTGCCGCACCTGCCATATTCTGCGCGGCACGCAACACAACAACGACCTTGACTTCGACACCTATGCCAAGTTCCAGTCGTATGCCGAACGCATCAAGCATCACGTGCTTGATTTCGGGAATATGCCGCTGGCAAAAATCATCTACGACAGCTTCTGGGCTTCAGGCGGTCCCAATCTGATTGCCGACTTCCTTACGGCCCAAGGCCAGACGTCGCGCGACGCCGCCGGCACGGTGCTCATGCCGGGACGTCCGGTTACGTCACTGCTCGACCGCGTGGTCAAGCAGGGGCCGACCACTCTGTCGGCGGCGAGCACACGTTTTGCCACGACCTACGCATGGACGGTGATCTCCGGCCCCAACGGCGCGGTTCCGCCGACGAACGTGACGTTGACGAGCGCGAACACAGCCACACCTACTTTCACCGCAACCGCGGACGGCAGCTATGTCATCCAACTGATCGTCGGAAATGGCACGACGCAAAGCGCGCCCGCGCAGGCCACAATTCAAGTTAACAACGCGCTCGCGATCGCGCCAGCGGCGATCCGTTTCAGCGATATTAAGAACGTGTTGCAAACCGTTGGCTGCACCACCTGTCACAAGCCGGGCGGCTCGCCGCTGCCGCCCTTGTTTTATACTGACTACGATCGAAATGGTGACGGACTTGTCGATGCAACCGATGCACTGTGGTTTTATACCGAAGTCCGCGGGCGCATCAATTTTACCGATCCTGGCGCCAGCCCCCTGTTACGCAAACCTTCTGGAAACCATCATGGCGGAGCCTTGCAACCCAATTTCGACACCAGCCTGCCGCCCGGCGATCCGGGGCGTGCAAACTACGACCTGTTCCTGAACTGGATTCTCAACGGTGCGCCCCAGTGAAAATGGCATGGCCGTATCGACGCTCGTATCCGCGAACGCCGGCAGGGTAGAATTTATCATAGGGGAAAAATTATGAAACGTTTTGATGAAACGGACGACCCGCGGCGCCGCGTCCTGGTGCAGGCCTTGACCAGCTGGATCGCCGCACTCGGATTACCCGCCGGCACTGCCAGGGCGGCAAGCGTGCTCGGATCAGAGCCTTCCATATTGCCTCCCGACAAATCGATCTATCGCCTGTCCGGCACCGCCACGGTCAACGGAGTCGCGGCAACGATGGAAACGCGCATCTTCCCAGGCGACACGGTGCAGACCGGAAAAGACAGCGAAATCGTGTTCGTTGTCGGCAGCGCTTCGATGATACTGCGCGCCGACAGCCACATCGTTCTGGACCCCGCGCCGAAAGACGCTCCGTCATCGCTGCTGGTCTCCGGGTTGCGGTTGCTGACCGGCAAGCTGCTGTCTGTTTTTGGCAAAGGCAAGCCCGTGCGCATGTCGACGTTGGTCGCGACGGTAGGCATCCGCGGCACTGGCGTATATATGGAGTCGGACCCCGAGCAAAGCTACATTTGCACCTGCTATGGTGTAACCGACATTTCGGCCATCAATGACCGCGAAAGCAAGGAAACCGTGTCGGCGACGCACCATAATCGTCCGCTGTATATACTGGCCCGCGCCCAACCGGGCAACAGTATCCGCTCTGCGCCGTTCATCAATCACACCGACCAGGAACTGGAGCTGATCGAAGTCGCTGGTTGGACGTACGCCGCCGTTCGTATTTCCGGGCAGCCAATATAGCGCGCAGCGGCGCGAATACTAGGACAAGACCCGGCAATCTTTTGCGGCGCGGTTCGCGCGGACTGCGCTTATTGCCGTTCCACCGCGTCACCCTTGGGCAGTTCGCCGAATGCGATGGCATTGGCCGCATCACCGATCCCGACGAGCAGATTGTGCCAGATCGCCGCAATTCGTCATGTAGTCGAAAAGAGGCGCAGCGCCACGTCAAAACCGATTTCAGAATTGACCCTAAGGTATCCTCAAAACTTCCAGCCAGTGCCCAGATTTGCCCAGCTTGGGGAGCCCCTCGGGGCTCGAAAAAGACCTTTATCGATTAGCGTCTCACCCGAGTCGAATCTCGACATACTTTCCCACGCCGAAGTCACGAAAGATTACGAAACGCACACGTCTACATATCGTCTACACAAACAAAAATGGCTTAACGAAAAATTACCACTGACCGTTAATTCGATCCCTTCGTTCGAGCGCAATACAGAAATCTCTTGACACCCATTTCTTGATGGAAAACAATCCGCACATCCTATTGCATGGAGATTTATTTTGAGTAATGGCCCTAGATGGCCGTCGGAAGACGGCCCAAGCAGGCGAGACTGACCGCAAGATAGCTTTATGTCCTTGCCACTGTCTCGCCAATAAGCGAGGCAGTGCGCTCCCAGTAGCATCCATGCCGCGGATTCTGCGGCAAGCAACTCAGACGCATCCCTCAGAACGTAACCGCAACAGCGGAACCATATGTTCGGCATTTGGCTCGAACGTGTTTCGCCGCGGTTGCACGACCGTACGCCGGATTATCGCCGCGGCGCGCGGCCGCACATGGTCGGAGTAAAGACATGAATTCCATAATCGCGAGAACTATCAACTTTCTCGGCCTGCACGGGATTTTCGCGTCGCCACGTGAACAGACGTCGCCAGCAGGCGCTGGATGACCTCAACCGGCTGGCGGCCAAATCCGGCGGCATTCCGGCACAAAGCGCCGCCCTGTTATCCCGGATCGCCGGGATGAACGACGACGGGGCGATCCTCGAACTTGTTTCCTCGCCAAGCGGCCTGACCGAATCCGAAGCGGCGGCGCGGCTCGAACAATACGGCACCAACGAGGTCGTTCACGAGCAGACCGTCAGCTGGGGGCGCCAGCTTTTCCAGGCGTACAACAATCCGTTCAATATTCTCATCACGGTACTGGCGGTCGTCTCCTATTTCACGGAAGACATCAAGGCGACCGTCATTTTGTCGGCCATGGTGATCCTGAGTTCGCTGCTGCGCTTCGTTCAGGAATTTCGTTCGACTCGCGCCGCAGAAAAGCTTCAGGCCATGGTGAGGACTACCGCAACCGTGAAACGTATCGATGATTTCCGCAAGGCGGCGGAGGAATACGCAGATAAGGTTGGGTTGCTGGTCAGGCGCCAACACCTCGAGACCAAGGAAATTCCCCATCAAGAATCTCGTTCCCGGCGACGTTGTGCACCTGTCCGCGGGCGACATGATTCCCGCGGACGTCCGGCTTCTCACCGCAAAAGATCTGTTCATCAGCCAGGCTGCGCTGACCGGCGAATCATTTCCGTCCGAGAAGAACGCAAATCCGGTTTCCTCGAAGTCGGCGAGCCTCCTGGAAATGCCCAATCTCTGCTTCATGGGAACCAACGTCGTGAGCGGGTCCGCGATCGGCATCGTCGTCAACACCGGGAGCAACACGTTTTTTGGTTCGCTCTCGCGCAGCATCGTCGGCTATCGGGAGCCGACCGAATTCGACAAAGGCATACACCGGGTGAGCTGGCTGCTGATACGGTTTATCGCGGTCATGGCGCTGGTCGTCTTTCTGATCAACGGACTGACGAAGCACGACTGGATGGAGGCGTTCCTGTTCGCGGTCGCGGTTGGAGTGGGACTGGTCCCCGAGATGCTCCCCATGATCGTGACCGCGACGCTGGCGCGAGGGGCGGTGGCGATGTCGCGCCGCAAAGTGATCGTCAAGAAACTCAACGCGATCCAGAACTTCGGCGCGATGGATGTGCTGTGCACCGACAAGACCGGCACGTTGACCCAGGACAATATCGTGCTGGAGAAGCACGTGGACCTCGAAGGCGACGAATCGGAGGAGGTGATCCGGCATGCCTTCCTGAACAGCTACTATCAGACCGGGCTCAAGAACCTGCTCGACGTCGCGGTGCTCAAGCACGCCGACGTCTACCATGAGCTGAACCTTGCGAGCAATTACCGCCTCATCGACGAAATTCCGTTCGATTTCGTGCGGCGCCGCATGTCCGTGGTCGTGAGCGAGCGTGAAGACCACCATGAACTGATATGCAAGGGCGCGATCGAAGAGACGCTCGCCATCTGCAGTCGCGCGCGCGTCAAGGGCAAAGAGATCGCGCTCGATGACACTGTGCGCATGCAGGCGCTCAAAGTCAGCCAGGAGTTCAATGAAGACGGATTTCGGGTCATTGCGGTTGCTTACAAGGAGGTCCCCGCCGCCGGCGTAGCCTATGGGGTAGCCGACGAGAAGGAACTGACCCTGCTTGGGTTCATTGCGTTTCTCGACCCGCCCAAGGAGACGGCCGGCCCGGCCATCAAGGCGCTGAACGAGCATGGCATCAGCGTAAAAATCCTGACCGGGGACAACGACACCGTCACCGGCAACATCTGCCGTCACGTCGGCATCAATGCCGACCGGATTGTGCTGGGCCCCGATGTCGAGAAGATGAACGACACCGAACTTGCCGAGGTGGCAAACGAAGTATCGGTATTCGCCAAGCTCACGCCGGCCCAGAAGGACCGGATCGTTCGTGCGCTGCAGTCGCGCGGTCATGTGGTCGGCTTCCTGGGTGACGGCATCAACGACTCCCCTGCCCTGCGCACGGCGGACATCGGCATTTCCGTCGATACGGCGGTCGACATCGCGAAGGAGTCGGCCGACATCATCCTGCTGGAAAAGAGCCTGATGGTGCTCGAGGAAGGCGTGCTCGAAGGTCGCCGGACGTTCGGCAACATATCGAAATACATCAAGATGGCCGCGAGTTCGAACTTCGGCAACATGTTCAGCGTGCTGGGGGCGAGCGCATTGCTGCCCTTCCTGCCCATGCTCCCGTTACAGCTTCTGCTTCAGAACCTGCTCTACGACATCTCGCAGATCGCCATCCCGCTCGACGCCGTGGACAAGGACTACACGGAAAAACCGCGCAAATGGGAAATCGGCGGCCTGGCCCGCTTCATGATGTTCATCGGCCCGGTCAGCTCCATCTTCGATTACGCGACGTTCGCGGTGATGTGGTTTGTGTTCTCGGCGCAGACCCCCGCCTCGCAATCGCTCTTTCAATCGGGCTGGTTTATCGAAGGGCTGTTATCGCAGACGCTGATCGTTCATATCATCCGCACGGCGAAAATGCCGTTCATCCAGAGCCGCGCCGCCATGCCCTTGTTGTTGACGACGGCCGCCGTCATGGCGACGGGAATCTATATTCCGTTCTCGCCCATCGCGCACGTGATCGGCTTGCAGCCGTTGCCGGGTATTTATTTCGTCTGGCTGGTCGCGATCCTGCTTGGCTATGCGACGCTCACGCAATTTGTGAAATCGTGGTTCGTCAGAAAATACGGCTTTAACTAACCTCTCAGGTCATCTCATTGATTGTGACCTCCCGCCAGTATCGGATCTTGGCTGCATACTTTCGTTAGCGTTGGCGCAAGCAGTCCCAAGCCTAGATAACTGAGCTAAAGCGGTATCGAGGTAATACAACGCTGTCATTTAAGGGAAATGATGCAGGGATAGACGGAAGATCAGGAAACGTGCGCGTCTACACAAAGAAAAATGGCTTAGCGAAAAATCACTAAGCCATTGAATATTTGGTGCTGTTGAGAGGAGTCGAACCTCCGACCTACTGATTACGAATCAGTTGCTCTACCAGCTGAGCTACAACAGCAGACCCGGAAACGGTTGTTCCGGCGGCGTAATTATACCGCCTGGCGGGAGCGAATGCGCACGATAATGTCGACCCCTTCAGTGACTACGCCCTCGGGCAGCTGCGGCAAGCCGGAAATCGTGACGCCGTCGGCATCGATGTCGGTCAGATCGCCGGTGTCGACATCGTAGAAATGATGATGCGGCTGGGTGTTGGGATCGTAGAACACCTTGCTCGGATCGACGATCACTTCGCGGATCAGCTTTTTTTCCAGGAACAGATTGAGCGTGTTGTAGACCGTCGCCTTGGAAGTTTCGGAATGGCGGTCGTTGACGATGGCCAGAATCTGGTCGGCGGACAGATGCTGCTGGCGCGAAAACAACGCATAGGCGATCTCGATGCGCTGATGCGTGGGATTGATGCCGTGCCGGCGCAGGACCTCGACCAGATTTTCGCGGGTGTAGCGTTGCGAATCCGTTTTCATATTGCCCAATTTTAATGCAAGATTTGGACTGTGTCTAATTCATGGGGTATGCCAGCGCAGCGCCCGAAGCCCCCTTTCCACGCCCTCCCCCATCGCACGCAAGAGCGTGACATTTTCCGCATCGACACCCGGTCCGTTGCCCTCACTGTGGTCCCGCTTCTCGCGGCGCGACTGGACATGACGCAGGCATTCCTTTCGCTGCCGGCCTTCGCGGCAGTGGTGCTGGCGGGAGTGGTGATCGGATTGCCCTCGGTCCGGGCGGAAGCGAGCGGGAGCAGGGGGCAGGGAAACGTGAGCGGCCTCGTCCGGAACTACCGGTTCTGGTGCCTGGTCGCGTTTCATTTCCTGGGGATGCTGTCCATCTACGCTCTCATGGGGTGGATCCCGACCTACTTCCGGAACGAGTTCGGTTACACCGCGGTGGAGGCAGGTCTGGTGGCGGCACTGACCAACGTGGGTCTCGCAGTGTTCTCCCCGATGGCCGGGGCGGTCTCCGACAAGCTGGGATCGCGCACGCCGGTGCTGCTGGCGGGCTCGGCGTTGCTGGTGGCTACGCTTGGCGTCCTGATGGTGGTGCGAGACCCGTGGGTGGCCGTGGCCGCCTCGGGAGTCGCGGGCATCGCGGTCGCGTTCTGCCTTCCGGTGCTGGTGATAATGATTGGCGAGTCGTTCGCTAGGTACGGGCCGGCCTGGCCGTGTCCATCGCGGGCACCGCCGGCCAGCTGGCGGCCTCGCTGTCGGGGTCGGTCTTCGGATACACCCTGGAAGCCAGCCACAACTTTGGAGTAGTCTGGGGTGTGGCGCTGGCGCTGGGCGCCGTGCGCATTCCTTTTCCTGGTCGTGGGCGAGAATACGAGACAGGCGAAAGGAGGACTAGCGTGACACTGGTTGGTGAGAGGGAAAAAGAACAGCAGGTAGTGGCGGAGGTATCCGCCGACGAGCTTGATGAAGCACACGGCGACCATCGCCGCGGAGGAGCGGCTGTCCGGCAGCGAGGGGGAGGCGAAGGCCGTAGAGTACTTCAGGCAGATGATGGAGGGGTGGGGCTACGAGACGAAGGTCCTGTGGATCGAGAACTACATCTCGCTGCCCATCAGCGGCTCTCTGACGGTGCTCTCCCCGGAGCAGAAGGACGTCCGCTGCATCACCCACTCCTTCTCCATAACGACCCCTCCGGGCGGCCTGGAGGCGGAGCTGGTCTACCTGCCCGCGGGGAGCGACATGGACATCCGCGGGAAGATCGTGGTGCAGGACGGCCTGGCGGCGCCCGGGTACCGTGTACGGCACCGAGCAGAAGGGCGCCGCCGGCCAGGTGTACGTGAACTCGGGCGACCTGCCGCGAAACATGATCGTGACCACCGTCTGGGGACAGCCGGTGCCGGAGACCGCGGGGCGCATCCCGAAGACGCCGGTGGTCTCCATGAACCGGGAAAACGGCGAGTACCTGAAGGCGCTGTGCGCAAAGGGGCCGGTGAAGGTCCGGCTGGAGACGGAGACCTGGACGGGCTTCAAGAAGGTTCCGCTGGCCATCGCCGACGTGAAGGGGACGGTGGAGCCGGACAAGTTCGTCATGTTCAACGGCCACATCGACTCCTGGCATCTGGGCGCCTCCGACAATGGCACCGCCAACGCCTGCATGCTGGAGACGGCGAGGGTCCTGGCGAAGCACAGGGACGAGCTGCGCGGGGCGTGCGCTTCATCTGGTGGTCGGGCCATTCCCACGGTCGCTACTCGGGGTCCAACTGGTACGCCGACTACAACTGGGAGGACTTGAACCGGAACGCGGTGGTGAACCTCAACGTGGACTCCCTGGGATGCGTGGGCGCGACCGACTACTCCGAGGTGGAGTGCTCAGCGGAGCTGTACGATCTTGGCAGAGAAGTGATCCAGAAGTACACCGGCCAGAGGCCCCACTACCAGAGGATCGGCCGCAGCGGCGACCAGTCTTTCTGGGGCATCGGACTGCCCGGCGCTGTACCAGTTGCTGTCCCAGGCAGCCGAAGGGGAAGGACGCGGGGGTATTCATCTCCGGCCTGGCGCTGGTTCTGGCACACCGAGGCCGACACGATAGACAAGATCGACAGGGACATCCTGCTGAAGGATACCCAGATCTACATGGCGACGCTGTGGCGGCTGTGCACCGCGCCGGTGCTTCCGCTGAACTACGTTCGGTGGCCGAAGAGTTCGTGACGCTGCTGTCGGGTCTGCAGGAGAAGGCGGGGGACGCCTTCGACCTGAAGCCCGCGATTGAGAGCGCGGAACTGCTGAAGACCAGGTCAGCCGAGTTGAAAAAGGTGGCGGAACAGGTCAGCGCCAGGCAGGGGTCCGATGGGGCAGTAGCCCTGGACGAGTGCATAGTGAAGCTGAGCCGTATCCTGATGCCGGCCGGCTACTCGGCGGTAGACCGGTTCGAGGCGGACCTGGCGGTGGCGATTCCGCCGCTGCCGAGGCTGCAGGAGGTTGCGCAGCTGGCCGGCATGGACAGGGAGAGCAACGATTTCAAGTTCCTCGAGAGAAAGATGGTCCGCGAGCGAACGCGGTTGCAGCACGCTCTGCAGGAGGCCGCGGAACTGATCGAAAAGACCGTGAAGGCGGTGAAGGGTTAGCCCGAATTATCCACCGTCTGTAGCCGCAGGTCTTCAACGCGTGATGCGCATTAGACGGGTGTACTCTTACTGCCAGGCCGAGTGACTTCGGCCGATCCAATTAGAGTGTTCCGAAGAAGCGCCTGGCCGTAGGGACACTCTTAATGCACATCACGCGTCTTCAGCCTGCGCGTAGCCTGTTCGGGGATGACGAATTCCCCACGTGGACACGCATGGTAGGGGCGTTTTGCATACGCCCGACCCGTGTCCAGGGGAACAGGACGGCGCAGGCTGAAGACCTGCGGCTACGGGCTTTGCCTCTGGGGGTTGGAACGATCGTTCCAGCCCCCGCAGCATGTCCGGTTCGGTCTGGCTATGAGACGAACGGGGCGATCAACTCCTCGGCCTGGTTGAGGTGGAGAAGCACCTTGTTGCGGCCACGGACTAGCTGGTTCTTCAGGAAACCCTGCTCGGTGCGGCCGTCGTAGCGGGGCAGGTCGGCCGTGGGCGCGATCTCCGCGAAGGCGAGCACCTCGTAGGCGGGGTCGTGCTCGAAGATCTCTCGCTTGGCGTAACTGATCGGGATCAACAGCCGCCCGAGCTCCATGAGCGCCTCGTTGACCCGCTTCGCCTGCGCCTTGTCGCCCGACTGCGCGGCCTTTGCCAGCCACGGCGTTGAACGCGACCAACTTCTCGCGGAGGCTGGAAAGCTTCTGAATGACCGGCTGGAGGTCGAACCTGTCTCCGGCGGCGTCCTGGATCTTCTGGACGATGCCCTTCGACTCGTCCACGGTCTTCGCGAAGTCGAAGGGGAGGACCGTCAGCGTTGACCACGCGGAGGATACTGCGCCGCGTAGACCTTGATATCGCGGACCAGGTTGTCAGGGTCCGCGGTCTCCAGCACGTCTCCCTCGTTGTGCCAGGCCCGGGAGTTGCCCCCGCTGCCGCCCACCGCGTACATTCCCATCTCCTTGCGCAGCTCCGCCGGGATGTTGGACGAGAGCATGTAGAAGGAGGTGACGCCGATATTATTGAAAGAGTAGTCGCCGGCCCGAATGGGGCGCATTGCCGTGGAAGTCTGGCCCGTCACGTCGGAGATGGCCTCGCGGCAAAGATCGTCCACCTCGGCCATCCACATCATCTCATCGTATGCGCTCGCCCACTTGGCCCCAGGCGAGTCCATGTTCACCTGGGCGATGCAGTTCTTCTCGATGTCGAGGCCGAAGTTGTCGGCGTACCAGGTGGAGCCCGCGTAGCGCCCGTGGGAGTGGCCGGACCACCAGGCGATGCGGACGCTCCGCTTCAGTTGGTCGCGGTGGGCGTTCAGGACGCGTGCGATTTCCAGCTTGCCGGCGTTTCCAGTTGCGTTGTCGGTGACGCCGTAGTGCCAGGAATCGAGGTGGCCGTGCAGCAGCAAGAACTTCTCCGGCTCCTCCGTTCCGCGGATCTCGGCGACTGGGATAGCCCCTTTCTTCCAGCCCTCGTCCAGCTTCGTGGTCATCCGGACCTTCACCGTGCCCTTCGCGACGAGGTCCTTCAGCGCCTGGCCACCGGTGCTGTTGACGTTGACGATAGGGGTGCTGGGCTTTGCCTTGACGTTCTCGAGGGTCGGAATACCCCAGATGGTGGTGGCCATCAGCTCGTGGATGACCTCAGGGTCGGGGTTGATGTAGATCTGCCCGATGGCGCCGCGGTCCTCGTAGTCCCTGATCACCTTGGGCAACGACATTCCCTCGGTGATGACGATCTTGCCCTTAACGTCGGTGCGATCGTCCTGGGCGCTGGAGTAGAAGAAGTCGCCAATGCCGGCGGCTAGCCCCGCGGGTATGTAGACTAGCTCGCCCTCCACTGTGCCGGAGGCGGAGAAGGCCGGGGTCTTGCACTTGATCTGCTGCCCATCACCGGAGAGCACCTCAAGCTTTGCCCACTCCGGCAAGCTCACGTAGAGCTCAGGCTCATAGAGCGTGTAGGGGATCCCGAGAGCCTTGAGGCGGCTCTCCAGGTAGGCGATCGCTCTCCTCTCCTCGGGCATGCCGGAGAGCCGGACGATCTTGGAGAAGGTTTCGACCAGCGCCCAGGGCTCGTTGGCCGAAATGTCGTTCAGTATGGTCTGTTCCTGGATTGCTTCTGACTGTGCCATGATAGGTCCTCCTTTTCCATGTCCTCAGTCTTCGGTCTTGGAGATGCGGCCGCGGTTGGTTCCCGGGTCCATGGTGACCCGGCAGCCATAGCGCCTGGACAGAGCGTCGAGCCTCGCGAGGATCTCGACGCCGGACTCGGTCGGCGCCAGGTGAGGATGTCCCTCGGAGTCCAGATTCACCGGCACCAGGGTGACGCCGGGCGGCCGCTCAGGCGCAATCTCGGCCTGAATTATCAATCCTATTGGAGACATCTCCCACCGATTGTCTCCCGGGGCCTGGTCCGCGACGTCCTCAGGTATCTGGTAGTGGAACAGAAAGTTGGAGATGCCATAGAAGATGGGGCGGTCCTTGTAGATCTCGACGGGCTGGAAGGTGTGGGCGTGGTGCCCCACTATCATGTCGGCACCCGCGTCGATCAGGGCGTGCCCTAGCTGCTTCTGGTACTCCTCGGGTGCCGGCTTGAAGGCAACGCCCCAATGGATGGTGACCACAACGGCATCGGCACGGGTTCTCGCCTCCCGCACCCGGGACGCGGCGTACTCCATGTCCTGCTCGTACATCCAGGTCTTGATATAGGGTGGGGTGCCGGGCTGTTCCTCTACCAGGGATGTGTCCACCTCGTAAGCAGTATGGGCTCGCACTGGAGCGATGCCCGGGCCGCTCGATGCCGGCGCCAGAGCCGTGGACCAGCGTCGACGCCATTCCGATGAAGGCGACCCGCACACCATTCCTCTCCAGGAACACGGGGCTCATCGCCTCATCAAGGTTTCGGCCGGTGCCCACATGGGGCAGATGGTGGGAGTCCAGCAACTCCATGAACTCGGAGAGGGCATCGTAGCCGTAGTCCATCGCGTGGTTGTTGGCGAGAGTGGCGACGTCGAGGCCGAGGCGAGCGATATCTGGCATGAGGGAGGGGTGAGAGCGGAGGGCGATCATCTTCTCGATGGCATAGCCCCTGGTGGACAGCGGCGCCTCGAGATTGCCCAGGGTGATATCGGCGCCGCGGAGAATGGACAGCAGTCCGGCGTATGCCGGGCCGCCGGATTCCATCGATTCGATGAAGGGATGCGTAACCTGGATATCCCCCACGGCCACGAAAGTGATGCGGGTGCTCGTCGGATCGCGCACGGGTATCCCTCCTGGTGAGATTGTGCTGCACATCCTCATTCCCTCAGGCACGATAGCACCGAGCAGTTGTCCGGTCAACCGAGTCCCTGGCCTGTCCAGGATGCGGCTGGACAGACATCTCCCCCGGGCTCGTCTCAGTAGGCGAGCCGGTGGATCGCGCGGGCCAGTACCCGCACTCCAGGTACGATCTGCTCTAGCGCTGTATACTCTGACGGCGAGTGGCTGCGACCATCCTTGCTGGGGACGAAGATCATACCTGCCGGTATCCGCTCCGCCAGGATCTGACTATCGTGTCCAGCTCCGCTCGGCATCACCAGATAGTCCAGTCCCTCCGCCACGGCGCCTGCCTCGATGGCTGCCCTCACTCTGCTATCCATCGGTACTGGGGCATGATCCAGAATCGGCTGGATCTGGAGTCCCAACCCTCGCCGCTTCGCTATCACTGCCATCGATCGGTGGACTTGCTCTACGAGCCGGATGTACTGCTCAGGAACCGAGTGTCGAACGTCAACAGTGAAGGAGACTACTCCAGGCACTATGTTGACAGCGCCGGGCTGGACGCTCATCGTGCCGACCGTGGCTACGGCGGGCCGTCCCATCTCCTCGGCCACTTCAATGATCCGCTGCACCATCTGAGCAGCGCCCGCCATGGCGTCTTGTCGCAAGTCCATGGGCGTGGTTCCCGCGTGGTCCGGCCGTCCAGTCACCTCCACTTGTAGGTGGTGCATGCCCGTGATGGTGTCCACGACCCCGATTGCATGGCCGCCCGCCTCGAGGACGCGACCCTGCTCGATGTGCAGCTCGATGAAAGCGTCGATGTTGTCGCGAGCTGCTTCATGGATGCGGGCCGGGTCGAGTCCGCGCGCCCTCATGGCATCGGCCAGCCTCACGCCATCGGGGTCCAGGAGGAGGTCCGCCTCTGACGGCAATACCTTGCCGATAATGGCGCGTGAGCCCCAGAAGTTGCTGCGGAAGCGGCTGCCCTCCTCCTCGCAGGTCACCAGCACCTCGATGCTCTTTTTGGGCTGGCCGAAAATCCTCATCAGAGCCTTGGCCGCGGATAGCGCGGCCAGGACTCCCAGTGCCCCGTCGTACCTGCCGCCACGCTTGACGGTGTCTATGTGGGATCCCGAGGCGACACAGCCGGAAGAAGAGGTGCCCTCGAACCGACCGAAGAGGTTCCCCACGGCATCCCTCCTGGCAACAAGCCCGTCCTCGGCCATCCAGGCCTCCACCAGGTCCATCGCCCGCTGCCATGCCTCGTCGTAGAGGCCACGAAAGAGACCACCACTCTCGAGAGCGCCTACATTCCCAAGGAGGTCTAAGTGGTGCTGGAGTTCTTCAGAATCGATCGCGAGTCGAGTCCAATCGGTCACGTGTCACCTCCGGCGACGAGTGCCACCTGGTCACGGGTCAGGAACCTATTGTAGACCTTCGCGAGTTCTCCGGCCCCGGTACGAGGTATTCGGGCACCATCAGGCGTCTCGCATCACGGTGACTCACCGTTTTTGAGGTGCAGTTGCCTAGTGGTGCCTCAAGCTGCCATTCACCGGCTACCGCTATGATAACTGGACCTTTGGGCACCTATCCCGTGAGTGCCGCGGTGGTACTAAGCAGATAGCCTCGGACCATGCGCACATCTGCACACAGCGTGGCGCTAAGCTGGCACCGTCTCACATGCTCGATGGCGCAGCTTCCTACAGATGTGAACCCAAGGCAATCTGCACCTGAAAAGGTAGGCTTGGCGACAAGACGAAGAGCCGAGGTTGATTGGGCTCTCCGCCCTTATCGGCGTTCTCACCGAGGCTTTCCGCCCCCAGATACACCCAAGGGGAAAGCCGCCAATCCATCGGTGCGCCGGTTGGATCCTTCCTGCCCCGACTGTGAGCAATAGCCAGGAAGCCTCTCACTGCCTCGCAGGACAACAAGTACAAGTAATGTCCATTAGACGGAGAGAGTCTGCTCTTCTCCGCAGCCGGTCGATCTCAAGTCTTCGGGATCTCTAGAGCACGGTACGGTAATCTCCGAGCCGCCGTTTCGGAGCGTTGGGATAGCAGGTAGACTTCGGATTGGCGGCCATCTCCAAGAGTCGCCGACACTGCGGGATCGACAACCGACGGTTTCTCTACCGGTGCTCTAGATTCCCAAGATGCGCTCTTGCCGCTCCTCGGCGCGCGCTCGGTCGCGTCGCTTTTCTGCGCAAGCCAAACCTATATGCCCCACCTGGCGGAGGTCCTCATCCTGATCCGCAAAGACCCTGGCGAATTCGGCTACCCATCCTTCCCAGACGGCGGACTCCTCGCCTTGCCATTCGATCATTCCAGCTTGACGGAAGGCCGCCAGTGCGACCTCTTGATGTGAGTAGCCGGCCGCTATGGCCAGCTTGGCCTTCGCCATCCAGACCCCGTCTGGTTTCCCGCCTAACGGAACCAGGTGCCACCGCGATAGCGCCCTGTTGCGAAGAAGACACTGGTAGACATCGAGATCGTTGCCAACAAGGTGGCGGATCAGCGCTTCGTACTTGGGATCCGCCGGGAGCTCGGCCAGAAGCCTCGACTCGCTGTTCCAGGCTCAACGCGCCGACGGCAACTGCATCGGGGCGATCGAGTTCCAGCCACCACCCGCTGAGGTCGCCGCTCAGCCGAGCCTTCACCCAGTCAAAGGCCAAATTCGAGTCACTCTGTAGGATCTGGGCGATCCAGGAGGCGCTGTTGTCGTCGATGTAACGTCTTGAGCGCTTCAGTTCGTCATAACTTGCTGCGCAGAGCATGAGAGCTGAGCGCCAGCCGTCTCGGAGTGAGGGGTGGACGGCCCCGCTTGGGTCAGCCTGCCAGTGTCCGACTGCTGCGGCGCAGGCTACCGCCGGATCCTCGTGACGCAGCAGTTGTCCGAGAGTATTTTCAGCAACCTCGTCCCGAAGGCAGTGGAACTCGACTATTCCCGTGAACTCGGGCAGCAAGGCAAAGCTCTTCGCGAGCAGTCCCTCGTCGGGCAATGGAGACGTGAGCAGGAGGGACAAAACCACCGGCGCGGCTTCCGGTCGCGCCAGACAAGAATCAGCGAGATCCTGCCACCCCGGTTCATTTCTGCGGGCCGCCTCTCGGAGAAACGGCTCTAATAGGTCAGGTGGTGCGGCCAGTTCAAGTAGAGTCCGAGACCACTCGCAGGGCGCAAACGAAAGGCTCGCCAACTTCGAGCAGAACCTAGGAGTGTAGCGAGGCCACCGAATCCCCGCCTCTCGTGCTTCTTGCTCGTATCTAACGATCAGTCTCGCGGTGGATAAGAGATCCCGGTCGACATAGTCGGTGGCCAACGCGTCAGCAGCAGATGCCTGCGCTGCCTCGATCCTCTGGTACGACTGTGCATCTCTGTACTCCCTCTTGCTCGGGAAGAGAACGTCGAAGGCCGGATCCAGAACTATCCCGACGTCGAGCGAGAGGTTCTCGGCAAGGGCCTTCAACCGTCGAAGGACTCCCTGGTGGCCTCGTGACGCCGCTACAAGATCGATGATCATTCCGCGAGCTGTGGCTCGCAGCGCCTGAGCTACATCGGGAGGCACACCTGTGTTGCTGAGGCGACTGGGATAGGCCCAGTCCTCGACTGCACGCAAGAGGTATCGCCAGGCTGGCGTCTCCATCGATCGTATCGTGGTGACAACACCCGACCAGAGAGCTTCGACTTCACGCAATCGGGCCAGACTCAACGGTCCCGATCGGATCGTGACAGTCATTCCCATGCCCGGGTCCGTTGACTGGCGCTGGAACTTCGGCAGCACCGCGAAGGTGAGAGCATGGGTGCCAACATCCTCGTCGTTGCCTGCTTCGAGCCAGGCTGCGACCGTGGTCAGCACAACCCTGCGTCGAGTTGTCCCGTCAGAGGTGTCTGGCTCGGTGTCCTGTACCCAATCCTGCAAGCGACGGAGAGGATGATCGGGATGGGAGTGTAGTTCTCGCCTGTCGCCGACGGCTGCATCAAGCAAGAAGGGAATCGTCTTTCGGGGTGCGTGGTAGAGTAGTGGAGCGGCGAGGGCGACCGCGAGCTCTGGATGGTGCTCAAGAACCCAACGCGTTTCCCAGTCACCTAGCCAGGTGAACGCCTCCCAAGCCTCAGGCGACTGGGCCTGCTCGAGCACGTTCGCCAGCGCATCCAGCCCGATGTTCGCTCCGACAGCTCGTGCTCCGATCAGGGTGAGGGCCACCTGAGAGATAGACGGTGCGATCTCAACCAGCCGCTCGTACGGCAAGGCGAGCAGGCCCCTTGAAGAAGACATCTCGAACCAACGCGTGTCGAAGGGTTCTCGGCCTGACGGCCAGTTGGGCGAGGCCCTTCTTCGTGGTGCGATCTGCCTCAGATACGACTCCACCGGCAGCGAGACCAGCAGCCCCCATGCGAACGTCCACCACGGGGAGGCCGAGGGCTGCGGCGACGGCGTCAAGTCCCATGCCCGCATCACCCCCGATCGCAAACGCGGCCAAGAGTTCAATCGATCTGGGACCAACCAGCTTCTGGAAGTCTGACAGCACGGACCTGCTTATTGCATCCCCCAAAGCAACGTCCCTAAGCTCCGCCTTGGAGGCACAGGTGTGCGAGCGTCACAGCAAGGCCCGGTCGGCCTTCCGCCTGGTCGACGATTTCGCGAATCAGCTCGTCCGGCCCGGCCAGCCCGGTTGCCTTAATGACCCGGACTATGTCGTCGCGAGCGAGGAGCGAGAGCTCGAGAACACGTGAGCCTGGAAGCGTCAGCACATTGGCCACATCATCTTGGCCGCCGGGCCAGCTGGTGGCCAAGATGGCGAACGGCTTGCCCGTTACCCGCCGCAAGTGGAGAAGCTGCCGGAGCAGTTCGAGTCGGAAGTGAGCGTCGTCAACGATTAGCACTTTTGGGGACCGCGCCTGCACTTCCTCGGCGACACGGTCGATGTCGTCGCTTACCACGAAGAGGCCCCATCCATCTCGCGCCAGGGAGGCCAGCAGGTAGGTCTTGCCTGAACCTGGGTGTCCGGTGAGTAGCCTATCCTCCGCCGTCTCACGCAGCCAGCGTTGCTCGGCATCCCGACCAACCAACTCGATTTGCAGGAAGGGCCTGCTGGTGAGCGGAACGGAAGACAGTGCGGGTTCAATCCCAGGAAAGAAGCCCTGTACCCGTTCAGGGAGTGGCAATGGTCGCAACTCACCCACCTTGGCGACTTCCTCAAGATCCTGAACCGTGCGGGCGAGGTCAGCGGTGACCTGGACGGCGAGGCGGCCACCATCTTGAAACGTGGCAACCGTGTGCCTCGACTGAAGCGTTTCTTTCCACCTCTCAAGCAGCTTCAGCTTTTCCGGGTCGCGTTCCATGTGCCTCGGCAGAATCGGAACGTTGTCATCCCGCATGTAGATGAGGCACGGCTTCTTGAGCCTAAAACCCTCCGCGTACTCCGCCTCAGAGTAGGAGATCCCGAGGTCGGGAACGATGGTGCCGTATCGATGGCCGACAATCACGACAAGCACGTCGCTTGCTCGAACCTCCTGGAGACACGTTTCGATGGACTGCTCTGCGCGCGCTCCGAAGAACTCCATAGAGTCGTGCTGGAGCTTGAGGCGGCGGATGGCGTCGAGCACTCCTTCGCGCTCCTGACTGAGGTCGCTGAAGGTGCTGCAGACAAAAACAGTGAAAGACGCCGTCATCTCGTTCCTCGTCGCCTAACTGTGATTAGATGAGACGTGGTCATAGATCGTTTGGCCTAGCGCTAGGCCAAATCCGGTTCAGGTCGGTAGCGCAAGGACCCTACAACCGGTTCGCAGTGCCAGACGTGGCGCCAATGCTCGCAGGAATTATGACCAGGTCTCGATTAGATTGATCCACATAATACTACTGTGGCGTGGTAATCGCTGCCCTGGTATCGTGGCCCCGTGTTGAGGAAGGGATCACCAGCCGCAAGGTAACCGCGGACAGGCAGGCACTTGACGGCGCGGAACGGCTGAAGTGCTCGACGCCGACAACGCCTCGAGCATCCTCTATGAACTGGTCCACCTGGCGGCCCATCTTGATCTGGCGACAAACCCGCTCCACAACAAACTGGCCGGGACCGCTCTGGGTCAGTATTTCTTCGAGAAGCGGGTTGGCGCTGGCCAGGCTCAAGCTCGACTCCGACGCCCACAGCCTCGGCCGCTTCCTGGCGATCCACGACACAGAAAGGCTTGCCGATTGGTTCGAACATTCCGCGCCCCTCTGCTACGAGGAACCTTCCGACCCCAAACAGGTCCTGAGCGCGGTTCTGGAGTTAGAGACCGAGTCGGCAGATGGCGAGACCCTGGCCGGTGCCCTGGTTCGGTTGGCGGCGAAGATGCGCCGTCTCGGATACTCGATCCCAAAGGCGGACTAACCAGGAAGTGATAGGAGAGCAATGGGAAGATCGTGCTGGGCCGATTACCCGTCCGTACTGAGTAGCCTCCTGGGTTCGCTTGCACGTCACCCATACCTTGAGTAAAATCCCATATATGGGTGACATGTCTCGCAACGCTCCAGACCATACTTGCCTCTTCCAGAAGGCGTCGGAACAGCACGGCTACTTCCTGGCGGCCCAGGCTCGCGCCTGCGGCTTCAACTGGGACCTGCTTTCCCACCACACCCGGGCAGGTCGGTTCATCCGACTTCGCCGTGGGCTGTACCGGCTCCGCGACTATCCGTCCTCGCCGCGATCAGAAGTAGTGGAGGCCTGGCTAGCCGTAGGCAAGGATGCCGCAGCCGTCTCCCACGAGAGCGCCCTCGAACTGCTCGGTTTGAGCGATGTCATTCCCGACGCGGTACACCTCTCCGTTCCGAGGTCCAGGCGCCACCTCCCGAAGCTTCCCGGGGTGACCATCCACACGACTACAAGACCTCTTGGACCTGGCGAGGTGGCCCTGCGCCAGGGTATTCGGGTGACGACTCTCGCGCGAACGATCCTGGACGCCGCCGAGACAGGCACGGCGCCGGAGCAGATCGAGACAGCGGTGGCCCAGGCCATCGACCGGGGAATGGCCACGCCGGAACAGCTGCGGGAGGCTGCGGCGGCCCGCCCCAATCGGGTTAGGCGGCTTATCGATCAAGCCCTCGACAGGGTAGAGCAGTGAGATACGCTACGGCCAGCGCCTTCCGAACGGCCCTCGAGCAGCGGTTGCTGACAGCAGCACGCCAGGCGAACGTTCCGATTGTCCGCCTGCGTAAGCTCGTCGTCTTCGAACGTCTCCTGGCCCGTCTGCTCGTCGTGTCTCAGGACAGGTGGATCCTCAAGGGTGCCCTGGCCCTGGACTTCCGGCTCGGTGCCGGGTTCCGTACTACCCAGGACATGGATCTCGCGCGGGCAGACGACGAGGGGTCCGCCACCGCCGACTTCCTAGCCGCCCAAGATGTCGACCTCCAGGACTACTTCTCCTTCGCCATCCAGAAGACTGCCAGGCTGGATGCGGCACTCGAAGGTGCCGCTGTTCGTTACCATGCCCATGCCGAACTGGCCGGTCGCCCCTTCGAAGATGTGATAGTCGACGTCGGCTTCGGTGATCCTCTGGTCACGGCCCCCGACCTAGTGCCGGGTCCAAGCCTTCTCAGCTTCGCAGGCGTCGATCCGATCGAGGTACCGGTGTTGTCAGTCGAGCAGCAGATCGCGGAGAAGCTACACGCCTATACCCGCCAATACGTCGGCGGACGCCACAGCAGCCGGGTGAAGGACCTGATCGATCTGGTGCTGATCCGATCTCACGTTATGCTGGAGGCAGGCATCCTACGATCGGCTCTCCGTACCGTGTTCGTGCACCGCGGAAGCCATCCACTGCCGATGCGGCTTCCTCCTCCTCCGCCGGAGTGGAGCCTCCCCTACCGGAAGATGGCCTCCCCGGTGCAGCTTGACCCGGATCTGTCAGAGGGATGCCGGCTGGCCGCTGCCTTCCTCGACCCGGTTCTCGATGGCACTGTGGCGAATGTCGCCCGCTGGTACCCCGAGGAAGGGGGCTGGCGGGAGTAACCGGTGGTAACGCCGTGACTTCACAACAAGTGGGATCGTGGGCAGTGGGCTCAACTGGCCCGAGGAAAATCCACGTTCCGCACATTGAAGGTGTCCTGGGAGGCAGTAGGTGAGCTCCCACCTGTAGCTTAGGTACGGTCCACACCCGTGCGAATCCCGCGTGGGTGGCCGTCCGGCCTGGGCCTTCCCGATCCCCAAGGCTGCCAGCACCGGAGGATCGGGTGTCGCTTCAGCAGGGGAAGTGGTTCGCTATCCTCAGGTATTCCTGCTCGTTCCCTTCGATCATCAACTTGTGGACGAGCACCGTCTCCCGCTCCGGGATCGGATCGCAGGGCTGCGCGCACAGGCGGGCGATGCACCGACCTTTCTCCAGCACCATCACGGTACCGGATCCCTGCGGTATCCTGTAAACCCGTTTGGGATAGTTCGGGCTGGGCACGTCCAGGAATCCCCCCAGTTGCCACTGCCGGTACTCATCCGCTGATAGCACCGTCCCCACCAACTTCTCTGCGCGCTCCTGCGCCTCCTTCCACGACCTCCTCACGGGAGGGAAGATCCCATAAGACAGGAGACCCACGAGCACCAGGGCCGGCAGGAGCATCACCAACAGTATCGCCAGGTCCCACATCGTTGCCAACGTTACCTCGATCACCGTGACAGCATGCTTACCGTAGCAGCGCCTCAGACGGGATCGGTGACCTCATCGGCTCTCCGGGTTGTGGACCTTCTCCCGATCCGATCCCACCGTGCCAGCCAGGGTGAGGCCCGCCGCCAGGAGCACCAGGTTCTTCAGTATGAACTCGCCGGTGTAGGTCAGCCGGAGTGGGTTGCCTTTTTGGAATGCCTCTCTGGGCTGGAGTAAGAACACCAGAAAGGTCCCCGCGAGCTGCGCCACATACAGTGCCAGGGTCAACGGTAATGCCAGCCGGAACAGCAGTGCTATTCCCAGCCCCACCTCCCACACCCCCATCAGCTTGACGAAGGCTGAGCGAGGAATGCCCATCGCCATCTTCTTGACCAGCCCCTCCACCGGACTCACGCCCAACAGCTTGAGGGCACCGAACCAGATGTAGGTGATCGCCAGAGACCATCGCAATGTGGGGATCGCGATCCTCGAGAGGACGCTAACAACTCCCCGGTCCGCCTGCTCCAAGTCGTCCATCGTTGAAGCCCTCATCCACTACCAACCGTCACTGCTCCGCCCTGGATCGAATGCAGTTACTATTCCCGATCTACGCCCATACCGGGCCAGAGAACAGAAGAGGCGGGCCCACCAGAGCCCGCCTGAGGAAGACGACGCTCACCGCCGCCACCGGCCTATCGCTGGGCGCCAGTACCCCCGCCCCCCAGCACCGCCTTCAGCCGGTCAGCCTCCCGGCGTAATCGTTCCTGGTCGGCGGCTTTCGCGACTTCGATGGCGGAGTCCAAGGCCTCCAGAGCAGCGGCGCGCTCCCCTCTCTCGAGGAACAGCTCAGCCAGCCAAAGCTGAATCTGGGCACGAAGCCTGGGCGTCCTGAGGCCGCTAACCGCGTCCTTCGCCGACAGCAGGTGGGACAGTGCAGCTTCCAGATCGCCGCCGGCCCTGGCAGCCAGCCCGAGGTTGGCCAGGGAGTTGGCGGACTGTTCCACGTTGCCAACAGCCCGGGCCTCCACGATGCCCCGTTGAAACCAGTCGCTCGCTTCGCGCCACCGGCCTTCCGCCAGGGCCAGCTCGCCGCTAGTGCTGTAGAGATACTGGAGCGGTAGCCTCAACCCTCTCTCCGACGCCAGCCGGAGGGCTTCGTCCAGGTAGTTGCGGGCGGAGGACAGGTCTCCTATTAGGATCGAGTGGTATGAGGCGTTGTTCAGGGAGAGTATCTCGTTAAAGTGATCTCCCCCCGTCCGGTGCAACTCCCGGGCATCCAGGAACGACCGGACAGCCCCCGGCAGGTCGCCCTTCTGGGCCAGCAGGTTGCCCATTTCGAACCGCGTCCTGCCCTCAAGGGCCACCAACTTGTGCTCCTGCGCCAACCTCAGTGCCTCTTCCAGCTGCTGGCTGGCCGCTGCGAGGGACCGGCCGGCATGCAGGTGTCCCGATCCCAGAAGGAAGTGGGCCTCCGTATGGGCGATGGGGTCCGTTGACACGTTCAGTAGCGGCAGGCTCTCCTCCATGAGGCGCACTGCCTCGTCGGGGAGGCCGGCAGGAAGGTAAGTTCCAGCCAGGTGGAATATCGCCTTCCCGACCCCGGCCCCGTCCCCTCGAGCCTCGTACTCCTTCCGCGCTGACTCGAAGGCAGCCCTGGCCTCCAACAGCTCACCCCTGCGGATCAGGGCATCTCCCAGGCCCAGCCACCTCCCAGGCTCCGGTTCCAGTTCTAGCGACTGCCTGTAGAACGCCGCGGCCTCCGCCGGTGCAGCCAGCGCCAGCGACTTCTCGGCTGCCCGCTGGGCGAAAACCGCGGCCTTCCCCGCCTCCCCGGCCTGGGAGTAATGGTAGGCCAGCCGTCCCAACGCCATGGCATCACCACCGGGACGGGTCGCTGCCAACGCCTCCGCCGCCCTCCGGTGGAGATAGGCGCGCCGGGCGGATCCCATACCCTGCCGCATCACCGACCCGATGAGGGGGTGGGAGAAGCGATAGCCGCGGTTCTCTTCCACCAGGACCGCGCCTGCCATCAGGATGTCCAGGGCATCCAACGCCTCCTCCTCACCCCTGCCACTGGTGCGCCGCAACAGGTGAAAATCGAAGTTGGCCTCCAGGATAGCCGCCGCCTGCAGGACCTGCCTGGCTGCCTCCGGTATGCCCCGCAGGCGACTCTCCAAGCAGGTCAGCCAGGGCCGGCGGCACCTCCGGGTGCCCAGATAGGGCCATCTCAGAGATGTGGTAGGGATTCCCTCCCCCCATCTCCCGGGCCCTGGATGACGAGGCAGGATCCGCTGACAGGGCGGCGGCCAGGATTTCAGACTCGTCCTGGCTCAGCGGGGATACCGGAATTCGATGGAGAATACCTTCCCGGGTCCACTCAGCCAGCAGCGCCACCAACCCTGCCCCGGCATCCTCCGGCCGGTAGGCACCGGCGAGGAGGAACTGCTCCAAGGCGGCCCGGTGAACCAGGTAGCCCAGCCACTCCAGGGTCGCCCCATCGACCCAGTGCAGGTCGTCCACGAAGAGCAGGATAGGGCGAGACTTCAGCGAGATAAGCAGCTGTGTGAAGGCCTCGAAGATTCGGTATCTCTCCTCCTCGGGCGGGAGGGAAGGGGGAGTGGGCAGGCCCCGAAACCTCTCTCGGATCTCGGGGACCAGGCGAGCGATCTCCGCCAGCCAGACAGGAGAGAGGGAAGAGCCCGGTCCAAGCAGATCGCTCAGGCAGGATGTGCCCCGGAAGAGGTCCGCCAGGGGAGCGAAGGGAATAGCTTTGGTGGAGGCCAGGCAGCGGGTGTAAAGCGGGGTCAGTCCGCCGGGGAGTCCCATGGCCCACTCCTGCCAAAGGCGGGTTTTACCTATGCCCATCTCGCCCACGAGAATGGCTACCCGGAAGCCCGAGGTAGATAGATCCAACTCACCATCAAGGGCGGTCTTCTCCGCTACTCGCCCCACGAAGGGGGTACGAGGGACAGTGACGCCCCCATGGATCCGGCGAGGGGGGGATACGGCGGAGGCAATGGCAGGGCCTATCTCCCCCTGGAGAACCGCGTTCCGCACGGCCTCAGTCTCCGGGAGCGGTTCTACCCCTAGCTCCCTTTCCAGGACCGAACGCAGGGTCTCGTACTGCCGTTCCGCCCTGGCCCTGTCGCCCAGCCGGGCGTAGGCCTCCATCAGCATGCGGTGGATCGGTTCCTGGAGGGAATCGAGGGTCACGGCCTTCTCCCCGACCCTCGCCACCTCCTCCCAGTTGCCCTCGCCGGCTCGGTGGGCCAGCAGACGGTCCACGAGCCGCAGATGGAGCTGCGCCAACCGCTCGCGCTCCGCTAGGAGCCAGCCTTCCATCTCCGGGGCATCCCGCAGGCTGATTGCCTCGAGCAAGGGGCCCTTATAGCTGTCCACCGCCTCGGACAGGGCTTCCACATCGCCGTCCGTCGCGCCCGCCGCCCCTTCCAGCGCCCCGACGTCGGACCAGACATGAGGGCCCAGAGACAGCCGGCCACCTTCGGCCCGTATGGTCTCCTCTCCAAGGCCCCGTCTTATAGTCCAGAGGGCGTTCCTCATGTTCTTGCGCGCGGCTTCATCCAGACTGTCTCCCCAGAGAAGACCAAGCAGACGCTCACGCCTCTGAGGGCCGGGACTGGCGGCGAGGAAGGCGAGGATGGCCACGGACTTGGACGACCCCACCTTGACTTCGTGCCCGTCCATCCTGAACTGAGGGTCTCCCAGGAAACGAAGCTCCACAGCAGCCAAGCCAGTCACCACTCGTCATCTTAATAGAGCGAAGGGCAATTCCCGCTCGGCACCCAGTCTAGCACAACCCGTGGGTGGGCCCTGAAGCGGCGGTCTGGGCAGTTCTCCCGGAGCAAATCGAGTAGGAGGGTGGGGTCGCCCCACCCTCCTCTCACACCACCGGACGTGCGGGTCCGCATCCGGCGGTTCGCCAAGTGTTCCGTATCGAGTGATAGCGCTCCAGCAGGCTCACCAGCCCCTGCGCCTGCCCAGTAGGCTTTGTTCAGCCCCTGTTGCAGCGGTGGGCTGGCCGCGATCCGCCAGGGTCCCTTGCGAGTGTTGGCCATGAAGCCGACCACCCGCTCCGGTAACCCCAGCGCTCGCAGCTTGTGGTAGCGGGTTCGCACCCGCTTCCACTGCTTCCACAGACAGGCCCTCAGCCGTCGCCGTAGCCATTCGTCCAGCTTCTCCAGGACGCTCGGCGTCTCCGCCAGCGCAAAGTAGCCCACCCAGCCACCCAACGTAAGCGTTGATCGCTCGGATGCGCTCCTTCATCTCCTGGCTCCGGTTCCGCCGCGTTAACTCCCGCAGCTTCCCCTTCACCCTCTCAACGCTCTTCGGCGCCAGCCGAATCTTGACCTCTTTGCCCGCCAGAAAGCTGAACCCCAGAAACTTCCGCTTCCAGGGCCTGATCCACCGCGCTCTTGGCCTCGTTCACCTTCAGCTTCAGCCTGCCCGTCAGAAACCCCCTCACGCTCGCCATCACTCGCTCCCCGGCTCGCCGACTCCTCACATAGATGTTGCAGTCGTCGGCGTACCGGCAGAACTTGTGTCCTCGCCTCTCCAGCTCCTTGTCCAGCTCGTCCAGGTAGATGTTCGACAGCAGCGGCGACAGCGGCCCGCCTTGCGGTGTCCCCTCCGCTGTCTCCACCACCACCCCATTGACCATCACCCCAGACTCCAGATACCGGCGGATCAGCCCCAGCACCCGCTTGTCCTTCACCTTGCGTGCCACCCTCGCCATCAGCCGGTCGTGGTTCACTCGGTCGAAGAACTTCTCCAGGTCCAGGTCCACCACCCACTCGTACCCTTCTTGGATATAGCCTCGGGCCGCCCGCACGGCATCGTGGGCACGCCGTCCCGGTCGAAACCCGTAGCTGGACTCGGAAAAGCCAGGGTCAAACAGCGGCGTGAGCACCTGCAGGATCGCCTGCTGGATGAAGCGGTCGAGCACTGTCGGGATACCCAAGTTGCCTCATCCCGCCGTCGGGTTTGGGGATTTCCACCCGCCTGCACGGGCTTCGGCTCGTAGGTCCCCTCCAGAAGCCTCTCCCGTATCGCCGGCCAGTGCTCTTTCAGATACGGCCGAAGCTCTTCGACCGTCATCCCATCCACACCAGCCGCTCCTCGGTTCCCCTCGACTCGCTTCAGTGCCTTCGAACAGGTTGCCCCGCTCCAGCACCTTCTCCAGCAGTCTCTGCTCACCTTCCTCGTAGGTCCCTCCCTGGTCTCGTGCCGTGGTAGTGCTCCGCTCTCCGGTGGTCCCCGAGGGCTTCACCCTCTCCTCCTCACCGGTAGGTCCCGTCGTGCGGGCTTGGCTGCTCTCCGCACTACCTCCGAACTCCCAAGGAGTCGCCTCCACTTGACGTTCGGCCCTTCCCCACCTCCAGGCTCTCTCGGCGGGTACTATGGCCTCGGCTGACTCCTGCCCGCTCCAGACCTCATCTCACGACGACGCCTGTCGGCCCTCCCGACGTCGCGAGCAGGTCTCCCCGGGTAAGAACGCTGACTATCCCCCCGCACCGGTCGCATCTACGCCCTCGCCCCTTGGCAACCAGGGTTTCGCTGTGTCTGGCCAACTCACCCAAACGAGAGCGCCTCCTATGCGCTTCGTGTTCCTCCGGTCGTGGGTCTCGCCTCCGGCTTCCTCCAGACCCCACCTCGCGGTGACGCCCTTGCCTTCGGCTCACAGTAGGGGTTGCCTCCCCTGTAGAGGACTTTCACCTCCAAGTCAGCGCCCATGCCGGGCGCACCACGAAGAAGGAAGGGGCGCCTTCACGACGCCCCTTCCTTCTTACAATTTACTGATGAGGTGAGCCGGCTACCATGCCTCGCCGGCCGGTGACTGCTTAAGCGGAAACCGCCGCGGCTTCCTTCTCAGCATCAGCCGCGACCGCCGGCACATCAGCCTGCTGGAGCAGTTGGAACTCCAGGGCAACTCTTACCTGGTCGCCCACCAGCACTCCACCTGCCTCCAGGGCGACGTTCCAGTTCAGCCCGAAGTCCTTACGGTTGATGACCGTCTGGCCAGTGAAGCCCCACTTGATGTTGCCCCAGGGATCCTTCATCTTGCCCTCGTCAGTGATGTCGAAGGCCACTTCACGGCTGGTTCCGAGGATGTCCAGATCCCCGATGAGCCGGTATCGCTCGGGGCCCACGGCCTCGACTCGACTGCTCCGGAAGGTCATGCTCGGGTGCGCCTCCGTGTTGAAGAAGTCCGCCGCCCGAAGATGGGCATCCCGGTTGGCATCTCGGGTGTCTATGCTGGACAGATCAACCGTGACTTCCGCTGTGGACCGCTCGGGGCGCTCTTCGTCGAGGTTGACGGTGCCGGTGTAGCTGTTGAACCTCCCCTTAACGGTGGAGATCATCATGTGCTTGACAGCGAATTCGATGCTGGAGTGAGAGTTGTCGATTACCCATGCCATTTTGTTTCTTCTCCTAAGTGACTCTGTCGGATGGGGGCCCGTGTGGCCCCTCCGAACTCTGTGGTAATGATAGGAGAAGGACGTCCCGGGCAATGTCCCCCAGAACGTCCTTTCCGATGGCGGGCAACAGGAAATGTGCCTTGAAAGCGTCCTTCTCTCAGGATTCCCCCGCATCTATTCTGGCCTGCAGCTGCTCAACCTGCCGGCTCAGCCACTGCCTTACCCCACGCTTCTCCCAATCCTGACGGTTCAGGCCATCCCACAGCGCCAGAAAGTAGGCGTGGAACGCCCTAACCATGGTCGGCTCCGTTATCCCCAGGTTCACAGCCTCCTGGCCTTCGGTTGCCGGCTTCCAACTCTCCAGGAAGACGGCATGGCCGGCCTTCACGATCCAGTACGACCGGGCAAGGTACTCCTCGGAACGACCCAGGAGCGCCAGTTCGTAACTGGGGCAGTCCAGCCTCTGGAGAACTCCATTGAGCACATCGCGGCGTTCCTCTAGGGTAAGGGGAGGCGCCCCCAGCGTGCCGGCCAGCCAGTCGTCCTTCGGCATCGTGCCGTCCCTTACTAGCCTCAAGATGGTGGACCTGGGACACATCTCCAGAAAGCGCCACCGCCCCGTGGATAGCTGGAGATCCAGGGCTGCGCGCCGCCTCGCCAGGTTGGAAAGTATCTGGCTGAGACGTTGCCGGTAAAACCCACCCTCGGACGGCGGCAGGCCGGCCACCGCCCGCTCCATCCGGTTGCGCCATACCTCGGGCGAGATCAGGGTGGTGCTTAGGCCGTCCTTGGCAACGAACCGGTCCCCATCCATCTCGTCGGCCTGGGTTAGGGCATCGTCGAAGCGCCGGCTCTCCAGCCGGCTGGGGGGAAACAGGGTGAGGAGCGACCTGGCCCGGGATTGCAGCAGGTCGAAGTGCCGAGCCAGCAGCCCAATTGCCGCGGGGTCCGTGAGAAGAATGGCGCCATCGGGTTGCGCCTCTCTGGAGGAGGAGACCAGCAACAGGGCCCCCACATCCGGCACCACCACGAAATCCGAGGGAGAGAAGGAGAGTCCTGCTTCGGCTTGCAGGACCAGCGGCTCATACTGCCCCTGGAAGCCCAGATACTGCATCAGGTCCGAGACCAGGTCGATGGATCGCCGCCGCCCGTCGTCGCCGTACCTCCAAAGGTGAGATACGTTCCAACCTGCCTCCACTGCTCCCCGGAGACCGGCGGAGATGAGCAGCCGGAGCTCAGGGGCATGCTCCATCAAGGGGGTGTCTCCAAACAGGCCGAGAAGAACCCTTCCGTCTCGCCCCGGAACTGTGGAGGCCGCCGCCCTGAGCAGATTGACGTAGGACTGCACCACCGCCTCCACTCCCCGAAAGCTGGTGGGCATGGAGAGCAGGCTCTCTCGGGAAAGGGGTGAGAGGGGCAGGGGAACAGGCCGGCTGGGTCCGACGCCCCTGGCCGACTCCCCCAGGAACCGCTCCAACGACTGGCGCGTTGCCACGTCCAACAGGTCCTCAGGCGCGGTGTCTCCATAGCCGGCCGCGACGAGAAGCTGGCTCCTCTCTTCCTGAACGAGGGAAAGGGCCGCGACGATGCGTTCAACGGTGGACAGCCGGGGAGCGGAACGTCCGCCCTTCTCGATACGGCAGAGGTGCTCTGGAGTGATGTGGGCCTTCTCCGCCAGGGATATCTGGGTGATACCCTTTTCCCGCCGGAACTGGGAGAGCAATTGGCCGAACCCGGCAGCGGCGGTCGAACTAGAGAGAGATGGCATAACATCTCCTGGGTTAAAAAAGAAGATCAATATAACTTGATTAACACAATCAGAACAGGGATCTTCATTGACGGCCCCGCTTCCTTGGCATAACCTTTCCGAGGTACCCGGCCGTGTCTGGGCTATGGTAGCAACAGGCGAGCGAGGGAGCAACGGTTCGGGCTGGTTGTCACGAAGGGGGAACCAGAATGATGGAGTTCGCCGAGCTAGTCTCACATGGGATGTGGGCCCTGATCGCAGCGGGAGGGTTGGCTTACATTGTGTTGGTACTGTCCGCGCTGAAGGACACCCTGGAGGGCCTGGAGTCCTAACCGCCTGCGGTTCGACCCCCGCCGTCCAATTGCCCTCGCAGCCAACCGGCTATGTCACCGAGGCTTTCCTCGGTTACCTGGTGCCCCATCGGGTACTCTCGATAGTCAAGGGCGACAGGGAGGGCGTCCATCTGACGCTGAATGGCGCGGCCGAAGTGTACGGGCAGAACGGGATCCTCCGTTCCATGCACCACCAGGATAGGCAGCCCCGCCAACGACTCGGCTGGGGCGATCAGCGGGAGCGCCTCCTCCAGGAGGCGACCGCTCATGGCGACGATGCCAGCCACCTGGTGAGGTTCCGATAACCCCAGGGTCAGGCTCATGATGGCCCCCTGGCTGAACCCCATCAGGTACACCCTCCGCGGATCCACGCCATATCCCTCCACCAACTCCCCGATGAAACTCAGCAGCAGCCTTCGACTCTTCTCCGCCTCCTCGGCGTCTACTATCGAGCCCTCAGGTGTGAACTCGGCGTGATACCAGGCGAAGGATTGGAGTCCCAGGGCTATGGGGGCCCGGGCGCTGACGATGAAGAAGCGCTCATCCAGGGCCGGCGCCAGCCCTATCAGGTCTCGCTCATTGCTGCCGATGCCGTGGAGCAGCAGTAGCAGCGGCGGCGCTCCGTCCTGCAATACCCTGGGCTCCTGGACGATGTGGTGCAGGGAGAACTGAGTACTCGACATTCGCTTCCTCCTGTACGGCCGGGCGGAGAGTGGAACTAGATCAGCCGCCCGCAAGCCTTGTGCCTTGGCCGGACCGCCAGAGCGGTATAATACCCCATTCCAGCCCGGTTGCCCCGCGAGCGACGGAGATAGCTGAACCCTGGAGGAAATCCCGATGCTGCCGGAACCCGCCGCCCTGTTCCTGTTCATGGCCGCCACCCTGGGCCTGAATATTACCCCCGGCCCGGATATGATCTACGTCTTCACCAACAGCGTCGGCCGCGGGCGCACAGCGGGATTGGTCTCTGCCCTCAGCATCGGCGCGGGATGCGTAGTCCACACGGCGGCGGCGGCCCTGGGGCTTTCCGCCATTCTTATGTCATCTTCTATCGCCTACGACGTGATCCGGTATGCAGGAGCCGTCTACCTCCTCTATTTGGGCATTAAGGTGTTCCGGGCCAAGACCTCTCCAATCCTGGTGGCGGGCACACAGATGGAGCCGGAGAGGCTGAGCCGCGTGTTCTGGCAGGGGGTTACCACCAGCGTCCTTAACCCGAAGGTAGGCCTGTTCTTCCTGGCCTTCATCCCTCAGTTCGTGGACCCATCCCGGGGTTCCGTCGGTCTCCAATTCCTCCTGCTTGGAACCCTGTTCAACATCTCTGGGACTACAGTGAACGCACTGGTGGCGGTGGCGGCAGGCTCGGCGGGGGAGTGGATGGGGAAGCGCCCGGGCTTCTCCCGGGCGCAGCAGTGGTTCACAGGCGGAATGTTCGTGGCCCTCGGGGCCCGCATGGCCATGCCGAAGTAGGCTGTCTCCTACCGGTCCTCGGAGCCCACCCCGACGGCCACCTCCACTGGCTGCCGTTCGGGCGCCTCGCGCCGGGTCACCACTGGACAGGCCGGTGAGCTCGCGGGACGAGGCCCGCGGAGCTGCACCGAGGACTTCCCCTCTCCCCGGCTGCCGGTCATCTCGTTCTGGCGAGGATCCATCATGTCCCGGAGCCCGTCCCCGAAGAGGTTCAACCCCACCACGGTGAAGGTGACGGCCAGGCCGGGGAACACCGCCAGCCACCAGGCGCTGTCCATGTAGTTCTTGCCGGTGGCGAGCAGGGAGCCCCATTCCGGGGCAGGAGGCTGAGCGCCCAGCCCGATGAAGCTGAGGGTGCTACCGGTGAGGAGCACTATGCCAAGCCTCATGGTGACCAGCACGATCAAGGGAGAGAGAATGTTGGGGAAAACGTGGCGCCACATCATCCTTCGATCCGTCGCCCCCAGGGCCACTGCCGCCTCGGCGTAGGGCATTTGGCGGCAGCCCAAAGTGGTGTTCCGGACCATCCGGTAGAAGGCCGGCACCCCCATCACCCCCAGGGCCAGGATCAAGTTCTCCAGTGAGGCTCCCAGCCGGGCCACGATTACGATGGCCACCAGCGCCCCTGGCAGCGCCAGCCATCCGTCCATGGTCCGGGAGAACAGTTGGTCTGTCCAGCCTCGGTAATAGCCCGCCACGCTGCCCAGCACCAGGCCGATGGCCAGGGAGATGCCCACGCTGAAGAACGAAATCCTGGCCGCCAAGTGGGAGCCGTAGGCCACCCTCGTCAGCAGGTCCCGGCCCAGGGAGTCGGTCCCGAAGGGGTGGAGGAGGCTGGGCTGCTGCAGCCGGGCGCCAGGTAAGAGCTGGTCCGGCGCGTAGGGCGTGAGCAGGGGAACCACCAATCCGCAAGCGGCCACGACGAATAGGAACAAGAGGCCCAGGTGGAGGGCAGGCGCCCGCCTCATGGCTGCCTGGGCTAGGAGTCGCCACCCCTTGCCAGGCGCCCGCCTGGCTTCCCCAGCCAGGTCCGGGCGCCCGATGAGGATGCCGCGCCAACGCCTGGCCGCGGCCGCTGCCTTGAGACCCTGCCCCGTCCTCCCGTTCACGGTAGGATCGGACTTCAAATCGAACCGGGAGCCGCCGCTCACCCGTGGTGCCTCGAAGACATCTTACTGGCGCTCCTAGATCGCCTCGTGCCGCACCCGAGGGTCGAGGGCCGATGGAGCAGGTCCACGACCAGGTTCACCAGGAGCACAGGGGCGCGACGACCAGCACGGCGCCCATCACCACCGGGATGTCCCGGTCGAAGATCGCCTGCACCGTCAGCCGGCCGAGGCCCGGCCAGGCGAAGATCGTCTCGACCACGAAGGCGCCGCCCATCAGGTGGCCGAGGTTCAGGCCCAGCATGGTGAGCGCGGGGATCAGGCTGTTGGGCAGCACGTGGCGCAGCATCGCCTGCCTGGGCGCCAGCCCCTTGGCACAGCGCCGTGCGGACGAAGTCGGCGCCCTTCACCTCCAGCACGCTGGACCGGACGAGTCGGGCCAGCGACGGCCGCGCCCGGGCAGCGCCAGGGTCACCGCGGGCAGCACCAGGTGCGCCGGCGTACCGGAGCCGAAGACCGGCAGCCAGCGCAGACTGCAGCGAGAAGAGCATCACCAGCAGCAGCGCCACCCAGTAGGGCGGCAGGGCCAGCCCCAGGGCCGTGCCTCCCACCGCCATCAGCATCCACGCGGCCGCCAGGCTTGAGGGCGGCCAGCAGCCCGAGGCCAAGCCCAGCCATCGCTGGCCAGGCCATCGCCACCAGCGGCCAGGCTCAGCGTCGAGGGCAGCCGCTCCAGCAGCAGGTCGGCCACCTTGCGCCGCTGATCAGCGACTGGCCAAGGTCGCCGCGGGTGAGGCGCCAGCCATGTAGTCGCCGTAGCGCTCCAGCAGCGGCGCGTCCAGCTGCATCTGCTGGCGCAGCGCAGCGACCTGCTCGGCGGAGGCGTTCTCCCCGATCAGCGCCTCCGCCGCGTCGCCCGGGGCGAAGGTCAGGGCCACGTAGGCGACGAAGCTGACCGACCAGCACCGTGAGCAGCAGGCCACCCAGCCGGCGCAGCAGGTAAAGCCGCGCACGGACTAATCTGCCCGCCAGCGGTCACGTCGTTCACCAGCATCCGGCCCAGGGAACCGATCTTCATGCCCTTCACCCGGTTGCGGAGCACCATTCCCTCCATCGGGATAGTAGAGCGGCTGCCAGGGGGCCTCGGTCAGGATGATCTTCTGGGCCTCCTGGTAGATCTGTGCCCGCTTCGTCCGGGTCGAACTCCCGCAGGCCCCGCTCGAAGAGGGCGTCGACCTGCTTGTTGGAGTAGAAGACCCGGTTGGTCTGACGGATGCGCTTCGAGGAGAGATAGATGTTCAGCGCGTCGGGGTCGTTCCAGTCGTAGCGCCAGAGCAGCAGGTCGAAAGCGCCCTCGGTCGTCGCCTTCATCACCGCCGCCGAGTCGAGCTGCTGGATCTCGACCGGCACGCCGATCGCCTTGAGCTGGCTCTGCAGCACCGTGGCGATGGCCTCGTTGGGCGCGCGGTCGAAGGTGAGCAGCTTGCCCGAGAGCTTCTTGCCGTCGCGCTGCCAGTACCGTCGGCCGCCTGCAGCGAAGCCGGCCTCGGCCAGCAGCGCCTTGGCCTTCGCCGGATCGTAGCCCTGGCCGTACTGGACGCCAGATCCTTGTTGTAGCCGAGCAGCGAAGGGGGCAGCGGCGTCTTCGCCTCGATGCCCAGCCCGCCCAGCGCCGTCTTGACGATCTCGGCCTTGTCCACCGCGTAGGAGAGCGCCTGCCTGACCTTGACGTCGTCGAAGGGGGCCTTGGCGCAGTTGTAGCCCAGGTAGATCAGGGAGTCCAGGTTCACCGGCTCCACGTGCGACGCTCTTGTCGCTTCTCCAGCCTGGTCAGCTGGCTCGGCTCGTTGACGAAGATGACGTCCACGTCGCCGGCCTGAAGCGCCGCCAGCTGGGTGCTGGCGTCGGGGATCACCTTGAACACCAGCTTGTCGAGGTGCACCGGGCCCGTGTTCTCCACCTCGGGCGGGCCCCACTTGTAGTCGGGGTTGCGGACCAGGGTGATGCTCACTCCCGCGCTTCCACTCGCCCAGCTTGAAGGGTCCGGTGCCCACCGGCTTGTGCCCCATCTGCTCGCCGGCAGCCTTCACGGCCGAGGGGCTGAGGATGCCGGCGTAGGGCATCGCCAGGGTGCTCCAGATGCTGGCGTTGGGCTGGTCGAAGCTGAAGCGCACGGTCTGAGGTCGTCCACGGCCTCGACGCTCGCGATCTCCTGGATGTTCGCAGGCGATGGGCGACTTGCTGCCCACCTGCTTGAAGCGGTCGAAGGTGAAGACCACCGCCGCGGCGTTGAGCGGGCGAGCCGTCGTGGAACTTCACTCCCTGCTCTTAGCTTCATCGTCGACGGACTTGCCGTCCGGGGCCACCTCCCAGCTCTCGGCCAGATGAGGCACGAACTTGCCGTCCTTCTGCCGGGTGACCAGGGTGTCGAACAGGTAGGGCAGCACCAAGCTCGAGCCCCGAGTTGGCCGCTCCCTGCGGGTCGATGGAGGTCGGCTCGACGGTCATCGCCCGGGTCAAGCGTGCCGCCGCCCTGCCTGAGCGCCGGTACTCTCGGCTGGTTGGGACGGAGCAGCACGCTGGCAGACCAGTCGCCGCCATTGCGCAGCAACAGCGCGACCAGGGTGACTTCGACGCATCATCGCCTCCTCAGAATTGGAAGGAGTTGAGCCCGCCGCGGCTATCACTTGCCCGACTTCGTCCCGCGGCCCTTTGTAGCTATCGCCTCCGCGGCCGCCTGCGCCGCCCCTGTGAATGCAGTCGGGCAGGCCGACGCCCGCGGTAAGAGCTGCCGGTGAGATGGAGTCCCGGTTGCGCCGCGACCAGGCGGTCGATCTCGGCCAGCACGGTCCAGGTGCCCCACGTCGTACTGGGGGTGCCCATCCCGCCAGCGGATAGACCTCGGTCAGCATCGGCTCGGCGGTGATGCCCATGAGGGAGCGCAGCTCCTCGCGGGCCACCCGCACCATCTCGTCCTCCGGGAGCAGGGCGGAGCTGTCTCGTCGACGGCGCCGCCCAGGAAGCAGCGCACAGAGCACTGCCCCTCGGGCGCCCGGTCATCGAACTTGGTGGAACTCCAGGTGCAGCCCGTGATGGCCGCGGCGCTCCTTGCTGGGGATCACGAAGCCGAAGCCCTGGAGGGCGTGCCCCAGTCCGGCCCGGCGGTAACCGAAGGAGACGGTGGCTGTGGAGACGTAGCGGATGGTGCGGAGCCGGTCAGCCAGCGCGCCGTCCAGGCCTTCCACCAGTTCTGCCGCCACTTGGCCGGGTTCGCCAGCACCACGGCGTCAGCCTCCAGGGAGGCGCCGTCGTCCAGCCGCAGGGGGTAGCTTCCACCGATCCCCCGAGTCATCCCCTGGACAGTGCGACCGGTAAGGACCCTGGTGCGGCCCAAGTCGCGCCACCACGGTCTCGGAAAGCTCCTCCAGGCCGCCCTTGAGAGTCATGAATGTGGGGAGCGGCTTGGAGCCACAGCGGGCCGGTGGCCGCGCCCCGCCAGCATGCCGCGGATCAGGCTGCCGTGCTTCCGCTCGATGTCAGCGAAGCGGGGGAATGTGGCCAGCAGGCTCTGGCGCTCCGGGTCGGAGGTATGGATGCCCCCCATCAGCGGCTCGGCGATCTTGTCCAGCGCCTCGCGCCCCAACCGCCGGCGGACGAAGTCTGCCACGCTCTCGTCCGAGCCACCCTCCCGCCGCGGGATGACGAGGTCCATCCCCATCCGCAGCTTGCCCAGGGGGGAGATCAGGGTGGAAAGTGCGAAAGGCGCGAACCGGGTCGGGACTACGAGGAGCACCCCATCCGGCAGCTTCTGCAGCTTGCCCTTCCAGAGGATTGACACCCGGCGGCTCGCCTCGTTGGTGCCGATCAACTGGTCTTCCAGCCCGATCTTCCGGCACAGATCCACCGCCCAGGGCTTCTGGGTAAGGAACGAGTCTGGGCCACCCTCGACGACGAAGCCGTCCCGCCGGTTGGTGACTATCTTCCCTCCCAGACGGCCATCCTTCTCCACCAGGGTGCATTCCAGTTTGATGCCCGCGGCCCTGGCTCCATGCTCCAGATAATAGGCGGCGGACAGACCCGCAATCCCGCCGCCGACGATGGTAACCCTCATCTACCGCTGGTCCCTCCTGCCGGGCAGTAGATCTCCACCACCCCGGCCTGGATTTCGTTCAGGAGCGCCTCTATGCGTCTGAGCAACCGCAAACTGGTATCCGGTTGAGAAGATACGCCCGGGGGAAGCCCGAGCAGGGCTCCCTCCAGCAGGGTTGTGCGGAAGAAGCTGATGGCCTGGAGCAGGTCGGGTAGGGACCTGCCGAGTTCCTGGCCCATCCTGGCGTGCTCGACGCCCAGGCGCCGCGCCTCGGATAGTAGGTCGGGAGCCTCGTCCGACCGGGCGACATACTGGAGGGTGAGGCCCACGAGCGTGCGGCCGAGCTGCCGCTGAGCCTCGCGCTCGGGCTCGCCGTAGGCCGTGACCCACATTTGGCCGGGAATCTGCTGGCGGGTCTGGGCGATAGCCTGATCCACCCAGCGCTGCTCGGACCTGGCGGGCAACTGTCTCTGGTGATGAGACTGAAAGCGCTGGAGGCAACCGGCAGAGAAGCGACGATGGCCTCCGGGTGTCACGAACACCTCGATGGAGCCCTCGTTGGCCCATCGACGGAGGGTTGAAGGATGCACCCCCAGACGCTTGCTGGCCTCGTCGAGGGAGAGCCAGTCATCGGGGGGCTGGGAGGGGGTTCGTATAGCCACGTCGCGTCCTCGCAATGGCTGTTGCTCTCCTGGAGAGATTGGCTCCGCGTCGAGCCGGACGATGCGGGAAACGCTCACCCAAGCGGCGAGCATTTCTCAGCAAATTTGTGCAAATCTACGCAATTATAGGAGGGGCAACCCTCCGGGTCAATCAGCGGGGATGAGACCAAAATGAGAACAGCCGCGGATTCGTCTCGCCTGAAGCCGGACCCAACTCACAAATCCCCAGGCACGAACCGTTCCGATCGGGATTCTGGGGACTATCCGGAGGCATGCCTCTTGCACGCGAAATACGACCAATACAGTCGGATTTCGATTGTTCAGATTACAGTGCGCTCGTTACGATGCGCTCGCGTGATGGAGGACCAGTGGCAGACAAGGTTGAGGCCAAGCAGTTCAAGTCGTTTTCCGTGGAGTTAGACGGGATTTCCAAGCGGACCATGGAGGAGCACTACATCCTCTACCAGGGCTACGTGAACAAGACCAATGAAACCAGGGAGAGGCTGGAGTCGGCGGACCTCTCCAAGGCGAACCAGGTCTTCAGCGACATTCGCGCCGTAGCCGTGGATCTCAGCTTCGCTCTGGGTGGTTTGAAGAACCACGAACTCTACTTCTCCAACCTGGGGGGCCCCGGAGGTAAGCCCTCGGGCAGGATCCTGGAGCTGTTGGAGCGGGACTTCGGTTCCTTCGACAGCTGGCAGGCCCAGTTGAAAGCGTTCGGCATCGGTGGTAGAGGGTGGGCCTGGCTCGCCTTCGACTATATGGATGGCAAGCTCCACAACTACATCGGCGACGCCCAGAACAGCTACCCTATCTGGGACGCAACCCCCATCCTCGCCCTGGACGTGTACGAGCACGCATACTACCTGGACTACGGTACCAAGCGAGCGGCCTACATAGACGCCTTCTTCAGGAACGTGGACTGGGAGGATGTCACCCGTCGCCTCGCCGAGTGCGAGAAGGCCGCCCAGGCACGAATGCGCTAGACCCAACCACCAACCGGGCGGAGCGGGACATGAGAAGGGGAGGCCGGCCGTAAGCCGCCTCCCCTTCCCCTCCCCTGGGGCTTTTTCGTTCCTACTGCTGGGCGCCCCAGCCGTGGCCGAAGCCGCGCCCCATCATCGGGCCGTAAGCCCGATCCGTTAGCAGGCCCGTTGCCGGGGCCCATCATGCCGCCCCTGGGACCGAAGCCCTGGCCGCGGCCCGCGCCGCCGAACCAGCCATCCTGCTCGAGCATGGTGCCCCACCGCTGGGCCATCAGATCCTTCATCTGGGTGGCCTGCTCCGCCGTGAGACGGCCGTACTTCACCTGGATGTCCATCATCTCGCTCTGGGGGGCCTGGAGGGCCGCTATCAACTCGTCCTTAGTGGCCTTACCCACCGCAACGTCCATGACGCTCTTGCCGGACTGGAGTTCCTTCACCAACTCATCCACACCGATTCCCAGTTTGCCGGCGATGGTACTCAACATGGGATTGCCCGCGAAGGCAGCGCCACCGTTGGCGCCCGCGCCCCATCCGCCCATACCGCAGCCCCAGCCGGGCCGCCAATCGTTGTTGGGAGTCTGGGCCGTCACCATCGCTACCGTTCCCACAACCAGCAGTGCCGCCACTGCGACGGCTATACCAAGTCTCTTCATCGACTTCCTCCTTCACCTTCTCTGGGGAATCGGCGGAGCGCCTGGCTCCGCGTTCACCAGCATATTACAGCGGGAATGTGTAGAAGCCGTGAAGAGGCCATGGGATTCCGATGCTAGCCTTCCACTACTGCCGGATTATCTCCAGGGCACGGGCGAAGAAGCCCTCGCTGCCAAAGTTGCCGGACTTCCACACTGTGACCAGCGTACGCCTACCCTCGGAGAGGCTGAGGGGCACGCCCGTTTCTATCTCGGAGAGCACGTGGTGTATCTCCAGGCCCAGCCGCTGGCACACCGTGGAGGAGGTGTCGCCGCCGGCCACCACCAGCCGGTTGAGCCCGCTCTGAGAGACCACGGCCTCTCCAACCTCGGACATGCAACGGGCGATGGCCAGGCCCGCCTCCAGATGCCCGATGCCTAACTCGCGTCCCCTCGCCTTGGCCTTGGCCACGGTCTCGGGGTCCGAGGGGGTATAGACCATGGCATCGTCGCCACCACCCAGCCGTTCCAGGGCGAACCGGCACGCCCTTGCCACCTCGTCCGGGCAGCCCCCCGGCTCCAGAAGCGCGAGTACGTCCAGCCGAAAGCCCGGCACCCCACCGCTCAGGGCCGCCGCCACCTGCCGGGAAGTCACGGGCGACACGCTGCCCGCCAGGATGAGGCAACCGGGCAGCCGTCTTTCGGGAATCTCGGGGGGCGCCACGCCTTCCCGCTCTTCAGGGCCCGGCAGCTTGCCAGCCAGGGCCGACCCTCCGGAGGAAACCAGCATGCCCCGGGCGGCATCGGCAATGGTGGCCAACTCCTCTTCGCTGGTCACGTCCACCAGCACCATCCCCTCGACACCCTGCCGGCGTTGGAACTCCACTCGCAGCGCCTCGCTCCCCTGCCTCACCAGGTTGAAGTCGATAAGCCCGACTTTTCGGCGGGTCTGGCCCGCCAGCACCCTGGGTAGGTAGGAATCGGTGATGGGGCTGGTGGGATGCCGGCCCACCCCGGTCTCCGCCAACGGCACGCCGTCTATGTAGTGGAAGCCCATCAAGGTGGTTCGGCCATTGGCGGGGAAGGCTGGGACCACCGGGGCGATAACTGCCCCGGCTTCGTCCATCATGGCGTCCACCTCGGGGCCGATGTGGCCCTGGAAGGTGGAGCTCATCTTCTTGTAGAAGCGGGTGTAGCCGGCATCCCGCAGAACCGCCACGGCCTGCCTGACCTTCCGGTAGGCCTCCGCAGGCTGGTCTCCCCTGCTGTCCACGTCTAGGATAAGGGTGGGTGGGCGGATGAAGCTCCGGAGGAAGGCGTCTACGCCCACAACCACAGGGGTAGCGATGCCCTCCGCGTGGAGGAGCAGGGCTGCGTCCAGAGCCCCAGTGAGATCGTCTGCCACTATCCCCAGCATACCCCTTCACCCCCGTAGTGCTTGCGAACCCGCGACACTCCACTCACTCGGACGAGGTCAGTAAACCACAGAGGCACAGAGGACACAGAGGAATCCTTCTTGTCTTTCTCTGTGCCCTCTGTGCCTCTGTGGTTATAAATCCCTTGATACAGGCTAGGCCAGGACCTGGCGGGAGGCGGCCATTTTGGCGCCCAGCTTCAGCGCCGCCACCATGCTGGCGGGTCGCGCCGTGCCCTTGCCCGCCTTGCCGAACACCGTGCCGTGGTCCACGGAGGTGCGGATGATCGGCAGCCCCAGCGTCACGTTCACGCCCTCGTCGAAGGCGAGCACCTTGGTGGGGATGTGCCCCTGGTCGTGGTACATGGCCACCACCGCATCGTACTGGCCGTCGGCCATCCGGAAGTACACCGTATCCGGCGGGACCGGGCCGACAACGTTGAAGCCCTCAGCCTTGGCGGCCTCGATGGCCGGCGTGATCTCCCGGATCTCCTCGTCCCCGAACAGGCCGCCCTCCCCGGAGTGGGGATTGAGGCCGGCCACGGCCATCCGGGGCTCAGCCACGCCCAGCAGCCTCGTCGCGTCGTACGTCAGCCGGATCACGTCCATGATGCGGGGCTTCTTCGCCCGCTCGATAGCCTCTCGCAGCGAGCAGTGGGTGCTGACGTGGGTCACCCGGAAGTTGCCGGCCACCAGCAGCATGCACACGCTCTTCACGCCGCACAGGTGGGCCAGGATTTCCGTGTGGCCCTCGAAGTGGTGGCCCGCCAGGTTCAGCGACTCCTTGTGGAGGCCGGAGGTGACCACCGCGCCGGTCTCGCCGCTCTGGGCCAGCTCCACCGCCTTCTCGATGCACTCGTAGGCCGCCTGGCCCGACTGCATCTGGACCTTGCCGTACTGCAACTGGCCCATGTCAACGTTGTGCAGGTCCAGCACCTCGATGACGCCGTCGTCGTGGGAGTCGTCGGCCACACGCTCGATGGAGCGCACCGGCACGTCGATGCCCACAATCTCCGCTGCCTTCCGCATGACCGCGCCGTCGCCCACGACGATGGGCCGGCAGATGGATCGAATCTCGGGAAGGGTGAGGGCCTTGATCAGGATCTCGGGGCCCGAGCCGCTCGGGTCCCCCATTGTCACGCCCAGAATTGGTCGCGTGTCACTCAACTCAGTATCCCCCGTAGACTATCTATGCTACGAACTATCGTCAACTCGTCGCCAAATCCGCCGGCCTTGGTCACTGCCCTCACGCCGTGGAGCGCGCCGCCCTCCAGAGTACTCAGAGGCACCCCTGGCTGCACCTCTCCCAGTGCGCGGAGCGCCGTCGCTCCCACCGCGCCGCAGAGGGCTCGTGCCACATCCCCGCCCGTCACGAACAGGCCGGAGATCTGCGCCAGGGATGCCGCCTGGGAGGCCGCTCGCGCCAGCAAAGCAGCCGCCTCCAT
>CAVTHV010000010.1:0-24543 GCA_963734595.1 uncultured beta proteobacterium | reverse complement strand
CTGGATCGGCCGCAAGGTCGCGGTAGATCACGCTGATTTCAGGATGCAGGGCCTGCTGGCGCGCGACGATTTCGGCAGTGAGGCGGCGACTCACGGATGCATTTCCAAGGGCGCTGGAATCAAGATGGAGACTGTCATGATTGGAACCTTTCATATTTGTTGAAGGAGTCCGCAGCATGTTCTCTTTCAATCAATCTTAAAAGACTATATATTGAGATATAAACCATCTATATTTGAGATAGAAGGAGCGCTTTATGCTCGATGGCGTATCGCTGGATCAACTCAGAACGTTCATTACCGAAGCTGACGAAGGCAGCTTTTCGGCAGCAGCCAGAAAGCTCAACCGGGTGCAATCCGCCGTAAGTGGATGGGTAAGCAGCTTGGAGGGGCAGATCGGGGTCACCCTTTTTGACCGCACCGGACGATTTCCCAAGCTCACCCCAGAGGGTGTATTGCTGCTGGCGGATGCGCGCAACATCGTCTCCGGTGTCCATATTCCGCTGAAAGCACGCGCAAAGCTCATGAGTTCAGGGCTTGAGGCCGAGTTATCGGTTGTCGTCGATGTGTTCTTTCCAACTGCCGCGATCACTAAGGTGGCACAGGCGTTAGCTAAGCAGTTTCCACTGACCCCGTTAAGGCTCTTCGTGGAGGGGCTGGGCGCAGCATACAGCCGGTGCTCGATAGCCGTTGCAGCTTGGGAATCCTGGGGGAATTGCCCACTGCATTTCCATCGCTGGTGAGCGAACGGCTGGGCCAAATTGCTTTGGTCATGGTGGCGGCACCGAGCCACCCGCTGGCGTCTTTCAAGCAACGCATCCCCAGACGTGAATTGGCAAAACACGTGCAGCTCGTTCTTACAGACCGGTCAAACCTCATGGCAGGCCGGACTACGGTGTTTTGCTCTCCGAGTCCCAGCTTGGCGGCTGGCGGACCTGTCTACTAAACACGCGCTTTCTCAAGGATTGTGTTGGGTGGGGCGGCCTGCCCCTGCACATGGTGGAGAAGGATATCTGCTCAGGCGCACTGGTCGTATTGGACGTGAGACCAATGCCACTTACGGGCTCTGAAAATGCTAACTATGTCTGCTGTTTATCCGGCATCTGCGCCACCCGGGCCCGCAGGCGGATGCGTTTGTTGACCATTTGAAAGCTTGGCACAAAAGCACGTTTATAGGTGGCGGACGCCTATTGATTCCGAATGTCGTTCCGGCGCATCGGTTCGCGCAGTAGCGTTCGACTGACTGGAGTCGCAGTTGCAGCAGACAATAACGCTCAGACGCCACCAGTGCATCGATACTGAATGCGGTTATAGCCTTCGCCAAATGGCGAGTGGCACTTCAGGGTCGTGGTTACGCGTCGCTGAAATTGAAGCTGCCTTGGCGCGCGTCATGACCAGTGGCCGGTAAAGCAGCGTATCGCGCACCAAGTTGGCGCAGCGCCTTACTGACCGCAATGGCCGAATACAGAACGGTTTCAAAACCGCCAGCACTTCCGCTCTGGGTAGATTCCACCCATTGAGGACACCGCAATAACTTCACGCCAGTGCTCGGCAGGGAGCCAAGCGATACTGAGACGTGGGGAAAACGTGGAATTTAGCAGCGTCGGCGTGTGTACGGCGGGCAAAGGGCGGGCCTATAAACAACGGTTAGCTATACGAATCTTCCACTTTTAATCCGTTGGTCAGCGAGTTCGTAACACCCCTCGCTCGCCAATACAAAGGCTAGCTCAACGACGCTGGCCTTTTTCATTCGCGGTCTTGATCGGCGTGCATCGGCGGTTAGTTTTTTTGATTTTGTTACGGGCTCTAAGGGCGCATTTCAAAAAGACCAGGACAGACGAAGCCACAGAGAGCGCAGAGAGAATAAAACCGTAATAAAAACAACCGGATACGAAACAAGTCTCGTTGTCTGTTTTTCGTCTGTGCACCCGTCAGCGGGTATTGAAAAGAATTCTCTGCGGCTAATTTATTTTGTTACGGGCTTCAAGAACCTACGACCTGAAAAACCCGCGCAGCTCCGCGTAGGTCTCCTCGGGCGCCTGCTCCGACGGATAGTGGCCGGACGGCAGCGCCTGCATGCGCACGATGTTTTCCGCATACTGCGGCCAGGTCTCGCGCGGGTCGAACATCTTGTTGGTGTGGCTTTTCTCGCCCCATAACACCAGCGTCGGACACTTCACTTTGCGCCCGGCTTCGAAATCCGCCTTGTCCATCTCGAAATCGATGGTGGCGCAGGCGCGGTAATCCTCGCATACCCCGTGGATGTTCTCGGGCGTGCAGCAGCGCACGTACTCCCTGATCTCCTCCTCGGTGAAGCCGCCCTTGCCCAAGCCCTGCTTCATCAGCTTTTTGCGGATGTAATACTCCTCGTTGCCTTTCAACAGCCGCTCGGGGAAAGTCGTAGGGCTGCGCCATGAACAGCCAGTGATAGGAATTGATCGCCCAATCCTTGCCGACATGCGTCCAGATATGGTGCAACGGCAGGATGTCCATCACCGCGAGCTTCAGCGCCTTGTCCGGATGATCGAGCGCCAGGCGGTGCGCGGTGCGCGCGCCGCGGTCATGGCCGGCGACGAAAAACTGTTTGAAGCCGAGATGCGCCATGACGTCGACCTGGTCCTGCGCCATGCGGCGGAACGAGTAATTGCTGTGGTCGTCTTTGCCGCGCGGCTTGGAGCTGTCGCCGTAGCCGCGCAGATCGGTCGCGACGACCGTAAACTCCTGCGCCAGCCGGTCGGCATAGCGGTGCCAGCTCATGTGCGACAGCGGGTTGCCGTGCAGCAGAAGCAGCGGCGGTCCGTTTCCGCCATGCCGCAGATTGATCTTCACTTCAGGATCGCTGGTCTGAACCTGGACATGCTTGAAATTCTCGAACACGACGCTCTCCTCTACTGCAATGCGGAAACACGAAGTCCGATAACCTACACCAACTCGCGCCCGCTGTGCCAGCATTCCACCATCCGGTCTCGCGCGTCATGTAACCGGCGCCAACATTTGCTAACATGGCGCTTCCCCTACGATTCACGGTTCACGATTCCCGACTCACGACTCACGACTCACGACTCACGACTCACGACTCACGACTCACGACTCACGATTCACGATTCACGATTAACGATTCACGATTCACGATTAACGATTAACCATTCACGGAATTTCACATGTTCAATCCATTCAAGCCGCTCGAACTGATCGAGACCGCTGTTTTCACTTCACTGCCGGGCAAATTCCGCAACAAGGTGCGCAGCGCGTGGGCCGACGCCAACCGGCAAAACACTCCGATCGAATGCTTCCTCGAAGGTCCGGCGTTCGACCGCGAGGGCAACCTGTACATCTGCGACATTCCGTTCGGACGCATCTTCCGCATCGACCCGAAAGGCAACTGGGAGCTCGTGATCCAGTACGACGGCTGGCCGAACGGCATGAAATTCCACAAGGACGGGCGGCTCTTCATCTGCGATTACAAGGACGGCCTGCTCGCGCTCGACGTCAAGACCGGCAAGCTCGAGACGATTCTCAGAACCGCGTACAGCGAAAGCTTCAAGGGCCTGAACGACCTGCATTTCGCATCGAACGGCGATCTCTACTTCACCGACCAGGGCCAGACCGGGATTGCCGATCCGACCGGCCGCGTCTACCGGCTGAAAGCCAACGGTGAACTGCGCCGCCTGGTCGACAACGCGCCCAGCCCCAACGGCATCACGCTCGCGACCACCGAGAAGCATGTCTACGTCGGCGTCACGCGCTCGAACTCGGTGTGGCGCCTGCCGGTGATGGCCGACGGCTCGGTGTCGAAGACCGGCGTCGCGATCCAGCTCTCCGGCGGCGTCGGCGGCCCCGACGGCATCGAGATGGACTCCGAAAACGGCATCCTCGTCTGCCAGCTCGGCGTCGGCATCTGGCGTTTCGATGCCAACATGCTGCCGACCCACCTCGTGCACTCGAAGAATCCCCATCACCACCACCTCGCCAACGTCGCGTACGGCGGCGCCGACCGCAAGACGCTCTACATCACCGAATCGCTGTCGGGCGACGTGCTGATGGCGAAGATGCCGGTCGCGGGCAAGCTGCTGTTCGGCTTGCAATAACCCCAACCCCATTGCCACAGAGAACACAGAGAACACAGAGAAAGATCAAGCAAGGTCAATAATGAGCAGGATTAAGGCCGATAATTCATTTTGAGGCTTACTTCGGAATCGGTTTGCAAGTTGTCATCTGCAAATCCAGTTAATCTTCTTCATGTCAGTGCTTCCTGGCTTTTCTCTGTGTTCTCTGTGTTCTCTGTGGCTTGATTTTTTACCGGACGAGGTAGCAAGTGAAAATACTCGTATTGCCCGGCGACGGCATCGGCCCCGAGATCACCACCGCCACGCTCGCCGTGCTCGACCGCGCCAATGCGCGCTTCAAGCTCGGACTCGAATGGGACATCCGTGACATCGGCTTCACCACGCTGAAAAAAAACGGCTCGACGATGCCCGGGGATGTTCAGACAGCGGCGCGCCTGGCGCCCGGCATCATCCTGGGACCCGTGGATCACCTGCAATATCCGCCGCGCGAGCAGGGTGGCGTCAATCCCTCGGGCTGGCTGCGCGTGCAGCTCGACCTGTTCGCCAACATCCGCCCGGCAAAATCGCGCATGGGCGTCGGCCTCACCGGCAAGCCGGTCGATCTGGTGATCTTCCGCGAATGCACCGAAGGTTTTTACGCCGACCGCAACATGTACATGGGCATCGGCGAATTCATGCCGACCGAGGATGTCGCCATCGCGGTGCGCAAGGTCACCGCGCGCCAGTGCCGGCGCATCGCCGAGGTGTCGTTCGAATGGGCGCGCCGGCGGCGCAAGAAAGTGACCGCCGTGCACAAGGCCAACGTGCTGCACATCTCCGACGGCCTGTTCCTGCGCGAAGTGCGCGCCGTCGCAAAAAACTATCCGGATGTCGAACTCGACGAGAAAGATCGTCGACGCGATGGCGGCGCTGCTGGTGCGCGATCCGTCGCGCTTCGACTGCATCGTGACCGGCAACATGTTCGGCGACATCCTGTCCGACGAGGCCTCGGAACTGTCCGGCAGTCTCGGTCTTGCGGGATCGGTCATGGCGGGCGATGAGGCGTGCTGCGCGCAGGCGCAACACGGTTCCGCCCCCGACATCGCGGGTCAGGACAAGGCGAACCCGACTTCGCTGATCCTGTCCGCGGCCATGCTGTTCGACTGGCTCGCCGCGCGGCACCAACGACCGGAATTCAGCCAGGCGGCGCAAGCCATCGAGTCAGCCATCGACGCCGCACTGCAGGACCCGGCCACCCGCACCCCCGACCTCGGCGGCCGGCTCGGCACCAGGGCATTTGCCGCGCACCTCGCGCAACGGCTCGGCTAGTTTTGATTCGTCCCGATGTTCTGCCGTGATTCCAGGATTTAGAGCGCATTTCAAAAAGACCATGACAGACGAAGCCACAGAGAGCACGGAGTTCACAGAGAATAAAAAATTTATTTAAAACAACCGGATACGAAGTATGTCTCGTTATCGGTTTTTCCTCTGTGTCCTCTGTGTTCTCTGTGGCTAATTGATTTTGTTACGGACTCTTAGAACTTGTGGACTCTCAACATCGAAACTCTCTTGTTCTCCAGCAGCAGGGAAAGGTGCCGATCCGGATAGTCCAGGGTCTGTGACCCGTTATTCGACTGGATCGTGTGCGGTTGGCCCAGCTCCGCGATGACCTCGTCCTCCGAAACCCCGGTCGAAATCCCGGACACGGCCTTGCAATAACCCGTTTTCGAATAACAGCCGATTTCAGTGACCTGCATCGGGTTCCCCGAAAACGATGATTTCCACGCTGCCCGGCTCTTTTCCGCCGACGGGAAACGCCCATTCACGGTAGTCGTTCACCGTTTTCCCTTTGGGGATATCCTCGACGCTGGTCAGCAGTTGCCTGGCGGCGTGTGCCGAGTCTTCGATAACGTAAGCGGGACGACCTTTGATATGCATCACTTCTTCCGGCGTCATCCCGAGTTTCAAACCGTAATACCCGATCTGCGGCAACAGCCGTTGCTGATAATGCATATACAAGGGGTGGCCGAGAAAGGTGACTGCGACCACGACCACGAACGGCAATAGCGCGAGTATGCGGGAAGCCGACAGCCAGGCGGTCGCGGACCCGCGATCCGGAGCGATGCGATTGCGTTCCGTCGCGCCGCCCCGCCGCCGGCCGCAGGATCTCATACAGCCTGGCCAGGGGAAACACGCTCGCGGCCCCGATCAGTCCCGGGACTGAAACTTCAAATTGGCCCAACGGGATGCCCTGCAGCCATTGCAGATGGCCGTGGGTCCAGTCTTTGATCACCATATCCGCGATCAGCATGCCGCCGGCGAGGTAGCCGATCAACGCCGCGCAGAGCGTATAGATGGCGGGAAAACGCGACACGACCGCCATGACCAGGTTGCCGCCGAATCCGATGAACATGATGCTGATGACCAGTCCGAGGGCCAGCATCATGCTGTTGTCCGCGGCGGCGGCCGCGATGGCCAGCACGTTGTCGAGGCTCATCGCCAGATTGGCGAGCATGATCACGTAAGCCGCCGAGGCAAAGATGGACCTGTCGCCGGCATCGTTCCGATCTTCATGAGTGTCGTGCACCAGCAACTTCACCGCGATCCAGAACAAAAGCACGCCGCCGACGATCTTCATGTAAGGCAGTCGCAGCACCTCGAATGCGACGACGGTGAGGGCCAGGCGGATGGCCATCGCCGCGAGACTTCCCCACAAGATTGCCCGCCGCCGCCGCTCGAAAGGCAGCGAATGTGCAGCCAGCGCGATGACCACGCCGTTGTTGCCGGACAACGCGAGATTGACGGCAATGATCTGGCCCAACGCGATCCAGAAGTGCGGGCCTGAAAGCAGATCGATCACGACGGTTCCTCGTTTATCCTGCCCGTGCCTGCATTACCGCTGCGGCGGGCCCTTGAGCTCGACGACGTTGTGCTCCGGGTCGCTGACGTAGATCGACGGCCCGTAGCCGTCGGCGCCGTAACGCGTCCTCGCTTCATCGGGCACGACGCCGTGCGCAATCAGGTGGGAAATCAGCGCCGTCTGGTCGAACGGCTCGATGCGCAGGCACAGGTGATCCATGTTGCGTCCTTCCCTGCCCGGCGCCGCGCCGCCCTTTTCCCCCAGTTTGCCGTCGACCGCGACCAGGTCGATCAGCGACTGCCCGGCGCGCATCTGCGTCAGTCCGAGTTCTTCCCGGACCAGCTCGACGCTGCAGCCCAGCACGTCGCAGTAAAAGCGCGTCATGCGCGGCATGTCGCTGACGCGCAGCACCACGTGGTCTATGCCGAGGATCTGGATCATGTGGTCATTATCGCGTATTCAGGACAGAAATAAAAATGCCACCGCGCCTGGACGCGATGGCATTGGGAACCGGCGACGGCAAGGAATCGGGAAACGCCGGATATTCTATTGCAAGCCGTTGTTTTTAATAGTAAATATTTATTTATTGATGTCGCCCATGCACAGGTATTTGACCTCGAGGAACTCCTCCATCCCGTACTTCGAGCCCTCGCGGCCGATGCCCGACTCCTTCATGCCGCCGAACGGCGCGACTTCGGTCGAGATGATGCCGACGTTGATGCCGATGATGCCGGATTCGATCGCCTCGGCGATGCGCCAGATGCGGCCGATGTCGCGGCTGTAGAAATAAGCCGCAAGGCCGTATTCGGTGTCGTTGGCCAGCTTGATCAGTTCGTCCTCGGTCTTGAAGCGGTAGAGCGGCGCCACCGGCCCGAAGGTTTCCTCATGGGTGATCTTCATGTCGGGCGTCACGTTCGCCAGCACGGTCGGCTGGAAAAAGCTGCCGCCCTTCTCGTGGCGCTTGCCGCCGGTCACGATGCGCGCGCCTTTCGCCAGCGCGTCGGCGATATGCTCCTCGACCTTCTCCACGCCTTTCATGTCGATCAGCGGGCCCTGCACCACGCCGGCTTCCAGGCCGTTGCCGACTTTCATGGCGCCGACCTTCTCGCCGAGCTTTTTCGCGAACTGGTCGTAGACCGCATCCTGCACGAGCATGCGGTTGGCGCAGACGCAGGTCTGGCCGCTGTTGCGGTACTTGGACGCCATCGCGCCTTCGACGGCCGAATCGACATCGGCATCGTCGAACACGATGAACGGCGCATTGCCGCCGAGTTCGAGCGACACCTTCTTCACGGTGGTCGCGCACTGCTGCATCAGCAGCTTGCCGACCTCGGTCGAGCCGGTGAACGTGAACTTGCGCACCAGCGGATGGCTGGTCAGTTCCTTGCCGATCGGTCCCGAAGAACCGGTCACCACCGACAGCACGCCTTTGGGCACGCCGGCGCGCTCGGCGAGTTCGCACAGCGCGAGCGCCGAATACGGCGTCTGGGAGGCCGGCTTGATCACCATGGTGCAGCCGGCAGCGAGCGCGGGGCCGGCCTTGCGCGTGATCATGGCGTTGGGGAAATTCCACGGCGTCACCGCCGCGCATACGCCTATCGGCTGCTTGATCACGACGATGCGGCGGTCCGGCGACTGCGCCGGGATGGTGTCGCCATAGACGCGCTTGGCTTCCTCGGCGAACCACTCGATGAACGATGCGCCGTAAGCGATCTCGCCGCGCGACTCGGTGAGCGGCTTGCCCTGCTCCACCGTCATCAGGATCGCCAGATCTTCCTGGTTCGCCATCATCAGGTCGAACCATTTGCGCAGGATGGCCGAGCGCTCCTTGGCGGTCTTCGCGCGCCACGCCGGCCAGCGCGGCATTGGCGGTCTCGATGGCGCGCCGGGTCTCGGCCGCGCCCATCTTCGGCACCGTGCCGACCTGCACGCCGTCGGCCGGGTTATGCACGGCCATGGTCGCTTTGTCATCGGCATCGACCCATTCGCCGTTGATGTAGCACTGCTGGCGGAACAGGCTCATGTCCTTGAGCTGAAATGAGGGTTTCACTTTCTGTAACATGGCGGTGATTCCTTGGATTGGACGGGAAAAAGAAGGGGCTGCTACGGCCTGGAGCCGTAGATATCGCCGAATATTATAACCGAATAAATCCGGTCCCAGACTGCGCCGGCCGCGGCCCGGCAGCCATCCCATGCCGGCAAGCGGCGGCCGGGAGTGTGTCATTTTCCCCACCCCGGACAGGAACCGCCGCCACGAGGGGCATGGATAGCCGATTCGCCCCCGGAAAGGCCGGTATTTTGCACTTCGGGTTCGCTTTCCGTTTATGCATAATGCTTGATATAATGAAAATCAAGTAACCTATTAATAACAATATTTTTCGGGCTTCGGATGAAACACTCTGATTATCGGCTGCGCACGCTGATGCTGTGCGGATTGATGTCCCTGGCGCTGCTGGGAGGGTGTGCCAGCTACCGGCAATCCGCGGGATCCGCTCGAGCCGATCAACCGCGCCATCTACCAGTTCAACGAGGGCCTCGATAAAACCGTGGTCTCGCCTGCCGCCGAACTCTATCGCGGCGTGCTGCCGCAGTTCGTGCGCACCGGCGTCAGCAATTTCTTTGCCAATATCAACGATGTTCTGATCGCGCTCAACAATCTGTTGCAGGGCAAGCTTCCGGACGCGGTGTCCGACGTCGGACGCGTCGCCGTCAATACCACCGTCGGCCTCCTTGGCGTGCTCGACGTCGCCACCGAAATCGGGCTGGAAAAGCATGACGAGGATTTCGGGCAGACGCTCGGCCGCTGGGGTGTCGGCGACGGCCCCTACCTGGTGCTGCCGTTTTTTGGCCCGAGCAACCTGCGCGACGCGCTCGCGACGCATCGTCGATTACAAAACCGATCTGGTCACTTACGTCGATCCGTCGCGCGATCGCAACCTGTTGTGGGCTGCTCCGCATTGTCAACCGCCGCTCCGAATTGCTCGGTACCAGCAAGATCCTGGAAACCGCGGCGCTCGATCCGTATGAATTCCTGCGCGACGCCTACCTGCAGCGCCGCCGCAATCTGATCTACGACGGCAGCCCGCCGCCGGAGAAGGATGACGATACGGAAATCCCGATGAAACCGCGCACCGAGGGACAGGATGGAGGGCCTTCCGCAGACTCGTCCGCCGTCAATTCGATCCTGGTGAGCGGCGACGCGCCCACGCCGGCGGAGCTCGAAGCACTCGAGAAAGCATCGCACGGCGCAGCGCAGCCCGCCGCCGGCCAGACGCGCATAGTGCGCGTCTGGTTGCCCGACCAGCGCTGACCACCCCCGGCTTTACCCGCTTCGCGTAACCGTTTCCCGCCGTTCAGTTCAGGCGGGAAGCGACTTGCTGCAGTTCGGCCACCTGCTGCTGAATCACCTTTGCATCGTCGGCCACCGGCTCGAGCAGCAGATAGTGCCGGAAATCGGCGAGCGCGGCGCGGAAGCATTCGAGGTTGAGATAAATCCTGCCGCGTTCGCGGTACTCGTCGGCCACATCGGGAGCAATCGCAATGATGCGTTCTGCCGCGGCCAGCGCCTTCATCATCTCGTTCTGGTGCAGATAGATGCCCTTGAGGTTGCGCAGCATGCGCGCGAGAATTTCCTTGTTGCCCGCCGCGGCAATCATGTGCTGCACCGCTTCCGGCGCGGGCTCGATGCCGTTGCTCAGCGATCTTGAGCCGCTGCTGCAGGTCTTCGATGCTGAGCGACGCGCCCCTCGCATAGGGGTCGAGCATGATCGCGCCGTCGCGCACGATGCACTTGACCAGAAAATGCCCGGGAAACGAAACGCCGCGCAGCGCCAGCCCCGCGCGCCGGCCGATCTCGATATAGACGATGGACAGCGTGAGCGGGATGCCGAGCCGGCGGTCGAGCACGTCGTTCAGGAAACTGTTGCGCGGATCGTAATACTCGGCCGTGTTGCCGGAAAAACCAAGTTCATCGAACAGAAAATGGTTGAGCGCGAGGATGGCCTCGGTCGGCGGGATGTCCTGGCGCAGACGGCGCCGCAGCCGGGCCGCCAGCTCCTCGATCCGGTCGAGATACGCATCGATATCGAGATGCGGATATTCGGCGGCAGCGACCACCAGCGCCGCTTCGGCCAGGTTGACCTGGTTGTCCGGCGCGGCAACGATCTGCTGCCAGCGCTCGTCCGGCGTGATTCGTGCCGTCATGTGCGCCCCGCCAGCGGCAGGTTCATCAGCAGGTTCTGCGGCTTCATGCGCAACACGCCGTCCGCCGTCATCGCCAGCCCGAGAAAAACCGGGGCGCCGGCGGCTTCCGGACGCAATACCGACGCATCGGCAAAATCGATGCGAAACAGGCCGAGGATGCGTTTCATGCGTTCCACTTCGATCTCGCCGCCATTATAAATCTCGTTGAGCATCGCGGTCGCCTCGGCGTCGAGGCCGACGTGCCATGTCCATTCCTCGTCCGGGATTTCACGGACCGGCTTCACCGTCGCCTGCGCGCCGTGAAAATGCGCGATCCAGCGCTCGAGCACCCGGCACAGCGCCTGGCTTCCGGCCCGCGCATAACTCAGATCGAGCACGGTGTCGAAACGCTCGTCGCGCTTCCAGTACTCGGCGCTGTTGCGGTCATCGAGCACATCGAGTTCGACGGTCTTCAACGGCGCCTGCATTTCTGCGAGCAGCCGGCCGATATTGCCGGGCACGCCTGCGACGGCATGCATGCCGACCGTCTCATCGTCGGCGAGCATGATGGCGCCGTCCTTGATGCTTGCGCGCTGCGTGCGGAAAAAAAGCTCCGCCGCGCGCGCTTCGAGCCCGTCTTCGGTGCCGTCGAGCAGGCCGCGCAGGATCACCTGCGCAGTATGATGGACAAAAACAGGCGGCACTGCGACATCACGCCGGAACAGATCGAAGTAGAACGCTTCCAAAGTCGGCGCCGCCAGCAACTGGCTGCGGAACCGCAGCATCACCCGGTAATTCTCGCGCGCATCCTCGTCGGCCAGCGCCGCGATCTGCTGCTCCGTGATTTCCCGCCGCGGTTGATCGAGCAGCGCCTGGTGCAGGGCCCGCTCCTTGTCGCACGACTCGGGGGGCGGCGCGAGTTCCGGCCGCAGATAGTACGCGCGCAGGTAATCGTCGGTGACGATCAGCCGGCCATCCGCGCTGCGCTCGAGCAGCCTGAAGCCGCAACTCTGCCAGAACTCACTCATTCAGAAAACATCAATAAATACAACGCATTACTGAGTGACGCGCGCTGCCGATCGCTGCCGCGCTTCGAGCGCCTCCCAGCGTGACAGACTCTGCATCAACTCGTCCTCGACCGCGGCGTAACGCTGCTGCAGCTTCTTCACCCGGTCGGGCTGATCGCGATACAGCGCGGGGTCGGCCAGTTCGCCCGTGATCTTCGCCTGCTCCTGCTCCAGTGCCGCGATTTTCTGCGGCAGCGCTTCGAGTTCGCGCGTCTCTTTGTAACTCATGCGCAGTTTGGGCGGCGCGCCGCGTTCGCGCTGCGCCGCGTCCGCTTTCTGCTGCAGCTTCGCCGCAGCGGCATCCTGCTTTTCCTGCCCGCGCCGCACCCGCAGCCAGTCCGCGTAACCGCCCGCATATTCGCGCAGCACGCCGTCGCCCTCGAACACGATCACCTGTGTCACCACGTTGTCGAGAAACGCGCGGTCGTGGCTGACCACGAACAGCGTGCCGCTGTAGTCCTGCAGCAGCGATTCGAGCAATTCCAGCGTCTCCATGTCGAGATCGTTGGTCGGCTCGTCCAGCACCAGCACGTTGGCGGGCCGCGAGAACAGGCGCGCCAGCAGCAGGCGGTTGCGTTCGCCGCCCGAGAGCGAGGAGACCTTGGCCCGTGCGCGTTCCGGCGGAAACAGGAAATCGCCGAGATAGCCGATCACGTGCTTGCGCTCGCCGCCGATCTCGACGTATTCCGAACCCTGGCTGATGCACTCGGTGAGCGTCGCGTTGTCGTCGAGCTGCTCGCGCAACTGGTCGAAATACGCGACCGCCAGCTTGGTGCCGCGGCGCACGCTGCCCGCGTCGGGCTCGAGTTCGCCGAGAATCATTTTCAGCAGCGTGGTCTTGCCGCAGCCGTTGGGGCCGATCAGGCCCACCTTGTCGCCGCGCAGGATGCGGGTCGTGAACGACTTGATCACCGGCCTGCCGTCGAAGCGCTTGGCGGCCTCGTGCAATTCCACCACCATCTGCCCGGAACGGTCGCCCTGGTCCACTGTGAAACTTACTTGGCCGACGCGGTCGCGGCGCGCCGCGCGCTCCAGGCGCAAGCGCTCGAGCTGGCGCACCCGGCCTTCGTTGCGCGTGCGGCGCGCCTCGATGCCCTTGCGGATCCAGACCTCCTCCTGCGCCAGCAGCTTGTCGAAACGCGCGTTGGTGACCGCCTCCGCGTGCAGCATCTCTTCCTTGCGGCGCTGGAATTCGGCAAAGCCGCCGTCGAAGCTCGCCAGCTGCCCGCGGTCGAGCTCGACGGTGCGCGTCGCGACGTTGTCGAGAAAACGCCGGTCGTGGGTGACGAACAGCACCCCGCCGGAATATCCCTTCATCAATTCCTCGAGCCATTCGATCCCGGCGATGTCCAGATGGTTGGTCGGCTCGTCGAGCAGCAGCACTTCGGGTTCGGCCACCAGCGCCCGCGCCAGCGCGACGCGCTTCCTGACGCCGCCGGACAGCGTTCCGACCACGGCATCCTCCGGCAACCCGAGGCGGGCAATCGTCGCTTCGATGCGCGAACTGACGCTCCAGCCGTCGACGTGTTCGAGATCGTGCTGCAATTGCTGCAGCCGTTCGAGATCGGCTGCGTTGTGCGTATCGCCGAACTGGTGCGACAGCGCGTGATATTCGAGCAGCAGCCTGCTCGCCTCGCCGACGCCCTGCGCCACCACCTCGAACACCGTGTGCCCCGGATCGAGCTCGGGCTCCTGCTCGACCAGCGCCACGCGCAAGCCGCTGCCGAGCCGGACGTGGCCGTCGTCGAGCGGCTGGCGGCCGGCGATGGCCTTGAGCAGGCTGGTCTTGCCGCTGCCGTTGCGGCCGATCAGCGCCACGCGTTCTCCGGCATCGAGCGTCAGATTGGCGTGGTCGAGCAGCGGCACGTGGCCGAAAGCCAGGCAGGCCTGGTCAAGCGTGACTAAGGGCATAAACGGCAGTGAAAGTGAAGCCACATGAGAACATCAGAGGTCACAGAGAGAATCCATAAACATTATTTCAAAAATTAGATACGAACCATTTTTCGTTGCTTTTCCTCTGTGTTCTACTGTGTTACTCTGTGGCTATTGTGTTTTTTGCACAGGTTCGGAAATTTCGATCAGATTGTCATCCGGATCGCGCACATACACCGAGCGGATCGCAAAGCGCGCGCCGGTGCGCGTGACCGGCCCTTCCTCGATCGCGATGTTGTTCTGTTTCAGGTGCGCGATCACTTCGTCGAGCGGCCGGTCGGCGAGAAAACACAGGTCGAGCGAGCCCGGAGTGGGCGTGCGCGCCTTGATCCCGGCATCGAAACCCGGCGGATGGATATTGAATTTCTGCCCGCCGAATTTCAGCGCGAGCCGCCCCTCGCCGTAACGCTCGAGCGTCATGCCGAGCACGCGCGTGTAGAAATCGACGCACCGGTCGAGGTCGCGCGTGGTGATGACGATATGGTCGATGCTTTTCAACATGGAGAAAACGCGGAAAATTGCGGTAAGGCTCTGTATAATAACACCCCACGCCCCGGTAGCTCAGCGGATAGCGCAGCCCCCTCCTCCTCACTGCAGGAAGGCGATACCGGGAGACCTACCGGCTCAATGACGAACGTCGCAGATTTGCTGGAAGGCCGCAGTTTTGCCACAGATCGTGAAGGCAGGCTGGGGCAACCATCAAGAAAGGCCAGCTGAGGCGAGTCCCAATCCGTTCTGCGGAGCAAACACATGCCAATCAAACAATTTAACGGGCAATGGGCAAGCGATGAGGATCGGCTGCTGTTTCGTTTTAACACCAAAGATGACCGTGAATTCCGGTTTTGGCTGACCCGCAACGCAACCAAGACGATTATCGAAAGCAGTCCGCACCTGGTGACGGAAGCCCTCAAGAAGAAGTTTACGCCGGAAGCCGCAGAGGCCATTCAGGAATTTCAGCAACAAGCGGCAATACAAACGACGCAGTTCAACGAATCATATGCATCGGGCGGCAATCTGGTGCTCGGTGAAAATCCAATACTCGTCACAGGCGTTGCAGTGACGACGGAAAATGAACTGGTGTCGATTGACCTGCGATTGGCGACCAGGCAAACCGTCAATATCAAAATCACGGTGCCTGTCTTTCAGACAATGATCCTGCTTCTGAACAAATTGCAGGAAAAAGCTCAGTGGGGCATCGGCTTGCCCGTGCGAACAGAACAGGAAAGCCAACCTCAGGATGAACTCACGGGCGCTGAATCAAAAACCATTGTGCACTGACGGTTTGATGCCGGGAATATCACCCAACGCGCAAAACTGCCGCAGACCGATTAACGGACCGTCTCAAGTTAAACCATTTTATCCAGCCCTCGCGAAAAGCCGGCATGCGCCATCAAGGGAAAATAACCGATTGGAAAGACGACCAGGGCTTTGGGTTCATCACTCCGAACGGTGGCGGAAAGCAAGTCTTTGTTCACATCAAGTCGTTTGCAGACCGGCAACGAAGACCGCTCGGAAACGACATTGTGACCTACGAACTCAAGACCGATGCCAGGGGTCGCGCGCAGGCTGAGGGCGTCTCATTTGCCGGCGAACGCGTGCCATCGGTCACTTCATCCGGGCGCAGCAACGTTCCCCTCGTATTAACCGCCGCGTTTCTCGTTTTTGTGGCGGGGTGTGTCCTTGCTGGAAAGTTGCCATTTGCCATCCTTTGGCTCTATTTGGTTGCCAGCACTTTCGCATTTGTCGCCTACGCACTCGACAAGTCGGCCGCGAAAAACGATCGAAGGCGAACCCGGGAGAGGACCTTGCACATTTTCGCGTTGATCGGTGGCTGGCCGGGCGCTTTGGCAGCGCAAAGACTGTTTCGTCACAAATCCAGAAAGCGGTCCTTTCAAATCCTGTTTTGGGTTACCGTCGTTCTCAATTGTGGCGCGCTCGGCTGGTTGATCTCGTCCTCGGGTGTGCGGGCACTGCGTTCCATTTTGGATGCATCCTGAGGACTGCCGCCGCAATTCCGCCACGCTCAATTGTGGCGCAACCCACCCGGTTCCTTGATTTCCACTCGCGGCTTGCCATATTGGACTCTGCGTCAGTTTGATTGGCCAGCGCGCAAAACCGTGACGGATCGGCTGCAGGTCGAAACCGGACACCCGCCCATGGCTGAAGCTGTCACCAGCCCGGTTTCCACATGGCAGACTGTCATAAGCCGGGTGTATGCTACCGCCCTATATTTTGACGTTGCCGCTTTTTACCATGGCGGATTTCCGACGAGACCGTCTACCCACTGTCGTTTTCCAGTTTGCCCAAATCCAAACAAGGATTCTTTTATGAAAAAGATATGCCTTCTTCTGTTGGTCATGATGCCGGCCCCCGCTATTGCCGGAGACCTTTGGGAAGTCGTTTCCACATCAGTTGGCCCTGATGGAAAGCCTCAGCCCTATACGCAAAGCATTTGCTTTCCGAATGGGGGGATGGATCCTTCACAGATGCTCGGTGGTCTCGGAAGCTGCACGTTTGATCAAAAAAATGGCAACGCTTCGGCTATGACTTTTTCCATGACCTGCAAGACTCCGGGAATGGCCGCCGATTCGGAATCAATGAAAGTTGCGGGAGACGCAAGATTGAACGGCGACAGGTTCGACATGCGTTACACCATAACGATGGGCGGCAACCCGCCGCCAGGTGGGGATTTCAAGATGGCCGGTAGCCTGGAAGCGCACAAAGTCGGTCCATGTAGCGAGCATTAGCATTTTCTAACGACCCCTTTTGGTTCGATACCTGACTTCCCCTCTTCCACCCCGCCACAATTCCGCCACACTCAATAGCAATAAAACCCCTAAAAGGGTTCCCTATCCGGCACTAACTACCATACTCGTAGTTTAAACTGAACCGCTATGGCTCCATCAACGCGGTCTTTGATAGTCGGAATGATGCTCAAATTAATGCCGACGCGTTTACCCTCGATGGCTAGCACCGGCATCCCGGCGAGGAACCACCCGCCGTTGTGGTAGCGCGGATAACCGTCAAAGGCGCCAACGATGATGCCGGCACTTACGTTGATATCATAGGGTTGCCAGTGCATTGGGCGCCACTGGTAAGCGCCATAATGGGTCCTTGATCTTTCACTGTTGATAATTGTCCCGGCCATTAACGCATGGTCGGGAGCCAACAATACCTCTGCACCCAAGCCTACGTTATCCTCTCGGAAGTCCTTGCTTCGATCGAAATGATGGGAAAAGATACCGGGGTTAAGCCAGACTTGGGGCGTGAACTCTGGGTCCGCCGCGCGGGCACTGGAAAGGACCGCGCAGCACCCAAACAATATTCGGAGTAGAGATCTCGGGATGCGAGTGAGCATATCGGTATGATGAACCTTGGGTGACTATAAACAACCAATTACTTCTGCTTTCCTTCCCTCGCATATGGCATCAACGCCAGCACCTGGGCAAGCATCAGAAGCACGCAGAACAGCAGTGCGCCGAAAACCTTGAACTTTACCCAGATGTCCTCGCTGAAACCGTAGGCAACCAGAAGGTTAAGCACGCCGAGCGCGAAGAAGAAAATTACCCACAGCGCAAACCAGCGTTTCCATATGACTTCCGGCGCATCGAACACAGCTATCCATCATGAGCCGGATGGGATTTTTTCGAAGAATCACATATGAGAAAAGCAGACCAGCGGAAATTATCCAGTAGACGATCGTCGGCTTTACCATAATAAATCGTTTGTCGTGAAAAAAAAGCGTCAGGCCGCCAAAGAGCACGATTGCAAGAAAGTTGACCCACAGTAGATTATCGACTTTACGGTGCTTGAGCCACGACCAGATGACCTGGATGGTAGTGGCTAGGATGCATGCACCCGTCGCGTAGTAAATATCCGCGAATCCGTAAACGCCGAAGAAGGCCAACAACGGCAGAAAATCGAAAAAGAATCTCATTTATCGATCGGGCTGTTCAAACCGGTTATGAGGTCTAGAGCGTAATGCCGGACCAGCAGTTTGGCAATCGCTCGAAGGGATCGCCGCGATTGCCGGACACAAGACGCTTCAGATGCTGAAACGGTATACCCACTTAAGGGCTGAAGAACTGGTCGCCTTGCGCGGATGAAGCCAGCGGACATTTGTTAATGACCGCTGTCGCCCAAATTTGACTTTCGAGGAGTTATTGGAGGTGGTTTCTGTGGGGATGGCCATTTCCGCGAATCGGTTCCTGTGACTCGACCGAAAAACGTATCAGGACCATTCAGGGATTATTTGTCTTAAGACATTGTTACGGGCACTAATCGCTTCCGAATCAAACGGATTCAGACGCAAGGCAGCATGATAGTCCTGAATCGCACGATCAAGACGATTCTTGTTCGCCCAAGCGTTACCACGCGCATTTAACACTTCAACAAAATTGGGATTAATGCGTAAAGCGGCATCGAAATCCGCGATGGCCCGGTCGAGGGCACCCTGTTTGCTAAAGGCAAGGCCCCGTGAGTAAAGTATTTCTGCGTCGTTCGGATTGATGCGGAGTGCTGTCTCATAGCTGTCGATGGCTCGGACAATGTCCCCTTTTTTCTCGAAATCAAGGCCGCGATGTAGAAAGAGTTGCGCAAGTCCCTGCGCGTCACCTTTTAACGCTGCTTCCATGTCACGTGAGCCTGGTAACCGAATTTCATTCATATCAGAGGTTCTCAATTGCGTTTGTAACAACAAGATTAGGGATAGTTCAATTGCTCCGCATTCCGTGTCAATGGGGCACCTTACAAGGTGTCCTGGCACGCCGCTTTGTGCCAGGCCAGACGCCAGGAATAGTTAAGGGCGATATATAAACGCCAAGCACAATAGAGTCTGCGGAGCATCAGTGGTTTCCTTTGTCGGCACCAGCGTAATTGATCTCGGGTCGGATCAAATACACTGAACATGTTCTTTCAAACTTCTTTTGTGAATGGAGTGTTTTTAGTTGAGTTTCCAAGGCCCTTCCGACAAAAAGTCGCCTTGACCAAATTCCGGTTCTCCATCGCGTAAGCAAGGTCGGCTACGGGAGATTTGGGGTGCGAGTTTAGATCTGGCTCGCCAGGGCGTAGACGCGACCGAGTAACGCTTCGATGTCGACCTGGGAAAAATCTTCGGGCAACTCCGGGCTCAAATCATTTGAATGCTGTTTGCTGGACATGGCAATGACTCCTGTCGTTGGGTTTCCGTTAACGCACAGCTTTGCTTGGTCGTAGGAACGTGCCGCCATCACATTCGCCGCTTTGGCTTTGCGGTATTGGTCCAGGTAAATGACCATGGCAACCTCCATTTCAGTTATCTTCCTGACCATAACCCTGCAGGTTCTGTGCCAGCGCGAGAACCGAGCTGATGCCGAGCGCGCTAAGTTAACGTATCCAATTGAATATATGACAGTAATATTATTTCTGGCTAACCGCGGGATCGGAACTTGTTAGCGACCCAAAGCAGCGTTGATTCGTTGACGGTAGGCGGAGATACCGACGGTCCGCTACCGAGATATCGACAGCTCTGCGGTTCTAGCCATCGGCTGTGTTTTGAACGGCGGTAAACGGACGACATCGTTGGGGCTCGATACAAAAACGGCACCGCGCAATTTCAGGAGGACTTCACGACCGGCGTAATGCCTAAGCGCGCGAAGTGTGCGCGCCATGATGCGCCCCATGTTTGCTGGCAATCCATGATGCCCTTATGTGCAGCCGAGACCACGACGGGATTCGCACTGCATTCAATGGATTGCCTGTCCAAAAACAACCTGACTTACGGCACAATTTCCCCACATCAGTGCCGCTTTCATTCGAACGTGAATTTGGCTTCATTTTTAATTTAACCTAGATCAAAAGAATGCCATTTTGCATTGGTCCGATTGTGCAGATCATCGTATAAGACATTGTTTTACAAAGTAATAATACATAGCTTATTTCTCCTATAAAAAAAGGATGCTTATCCTATATAAGTTGACGTTGTAAGGGCATAAATTGACATGCGTGAGAGTGGGAAGTTGTACAGAAATCATAGTTGCATGGCAGTCTTGGTAACAGGAGATGTATCGTGAAATTTCGAAACTTAGTCATCGCCGCCTTCGTGAGCATGGGTTTCTGCGCACCGGTGAGTGCAAACTCACTGACCTTTGAAGGTGTAACGTTCGAAACGCTTGCGATCGACTCCAACACGCTTCGATTGACCATTGATAATGTCCTGAGCGGTCCTTCAGGAACCGACAATTGGTTAAACGTCGCATACCTGAGCGCGTTCGAGATCAAAGATATCGGCACCGTTACGAGTGCCACTCTGGATAATTGGACGGGCGTCGACTTGACCGGCCGACACCTACCACTCACGGCGGTCTTGCTTCTAGTTCGGTCGGCTGCGATACTGGCGGCACTCCCGGCGCCTGCTTTTATGGGGCACCGGCCGCGATGACTGACCACATGGTCATCACGATGAGCTTTGACGGTAGCGGCGTGACCTTCGCTTCTCCGAGTCTAAAAGTCAACTTCCTTGAAAAGTCCACCGATTCAAAGCCAACAGGAGACCATCTGTCCCAAGCGATTCCTTCCGCCGTCCCTGAGCCCGAAATCTACGCGATGGTGAGCATCGGTATCGGACTGCTGGGTTGGATCGGACGGCGCAGAAAACTACACGCCGCGTAACATTTTTCTCAGCGTTCATACCTAACCCCGCTTCGGCGGGGTTTTTGTTTGGTTCTGAAATCGTATTGCTGATGCAGCTAGCGACCTGAATACAAATGAGGCGGGCTAGGAAATCCGACTCACGAAATCACGCTAATCAATGCATGAAAAAACGAATGCCTACAAAAAACCACTAATGAATAATCTTTGACGAATTGGACGCTAAACAGATCGTATGTTCCTGTATTCAGTTCAGCAAGTCGAACAAATGAAATCTGGCAAAGCATAGATACTGGCCTGCTGGCTGATCGTCAGTCTGCGAAAAGGCTTTGTCAGCGTAATAACGGCGATTATTGCTATATTCAGGCGTTATTCCGGAACCGCGCCGCTTCGACAATGGCGCAGATCAGGTCCGGGTATTTGACGCCCGCGAAACACTGGTCGCGGCCGAAGGTGTGCGGCGCGAGATCGGGATTGGGATTGGCCTCGAGAAAAACCAGTTCGTTCTCCGGCGTGAGCCGGTAATCGATGCGCGCGTAATCGCGCAGCTTGAGCGCGTGGAAAATGCGCCGGCTCGCCTCGTCGATCCTGGCGGCTACTTCGCGACCGAGCCGCGCGTGGCGAAAGCGCACGTCCCATTTGCGCTGGTAGTGACTGTCGTGCTTGACGCGGTATGTCGCGAGGCGCGGCGCGGTCGCACCGGTTTTCCCGACCACCAGTTCCAGCGGCGGCATGACCCGCGGCTCGTTGCCGAGCAGCGCGACGAAGAGATCGCGCCCTTCGATGAACTCCTCGCATAACAGCGGCCCGTCGATGCGCGTGCGCAATGCGCGCACCCGCGCTTTCAACGCCCGCTCACTGCCCACCACGGAATTGCGATTGATTTCCTCCGAGCCGTCGCCGTACTGCGGCTTGACGATGAGCGGATACGGGAAGCCGTGGCTGCGGACGCGATCGCCGCGCTCGAGCACGAAATGGCGCGGCACGGCGACATCCAGTTCCGCCACGATGCGCTTGGACAACACCTTGTCGCGCGCAAGCTGCAACCCCGCCGGCCCGCTGCCGGTATAGCGCAGTTTCATCATGTCCAGCAGCCCGGCGATGGCCGCGTCCAGACTGCGGTCGCCGTCGACCCATTCCGTCGCATTGAACACGATGCCGGGCCTGAGCGCGCGCAGCGCCTCGATCGTCGCGACCACGCCGGAAGCGAACGGCACCACGGCGACGTTGCGATACTGCGCCTGCAGGCATTTCAGCAGGTGCGCCTCCATGCTGCCGCGGTCGGGAACGAAACGCCCGGATTGCAGGCGTCCGCCGGTTTCCTCGTCGACCAGCAGCGCCACGTCGCAGCCGTCTTTCTTCGGGTTGAGTCGGATCATGCGCGGATTGTAACCCGCCGCCCCCTGACGTTGCATTCCCGAAGGGCTGATGCTAACGTTGTCCCGCCTGCGTTCGTTTCCGACCGTCAATCGATCCGAGGGAGAAAAAATGAAAACCGCAAGAACCACTTTGGTTGCCCTGGCGTGCGCCGCACTGGTCCCGGGTCTTGTATCGGCCCAGACCTGCCCGCAGAAAAACCTCACCTACTGGCAGGCGTTCCCCGCCGGCGGCGAATCCGACATCTCGGCGCGGCACCAGCAGCTGGTGCTCAAGAAGAAGTGCCCGCAGCATCGAAACCATCATCCAGTACAAGCCCGGCGCGGGCGGCGGCCTGATGTGGGCGCAGATGAACGGCCTGCCGGGCGACGGCTACAACATCGTCGGCGTCAACCTGCCGCACATCGTGCTGCAGCCGCTCGAAGGCCAGGTCCAGTACAAGACCGAGGACATCACGCCGGTGTACTGGTTCCACTACACGCCCGATGCGATCGTCGTCCCCGACAACAGCCCGATCAAGACCTTCCAGGATCTGGTCAAGGTCGGCCAAAGCGCAAGCCCGGCAAGCTCACATTCGCCGGCTCGGGCACCAACTCCGCCAACCACGCGGCGCACGAAAAACTGAACCTGGTGGCCGGCATCCAAGTCACCTACGTGCCATTCAAGGGCACCGGTGACCTCACCACCGCGGTGATCGGTCAGCACGTGACCGGCGCCATGTCGTTACTCGGCGTTTGCGATCAACAACAAGGGCAAGGTGCGGGCGCATCGCAATCGCGCTGGACAAGCGTCACCCGCTGCTGCCCGATGTGCCGACGTTCAAGGAACTCGGTTTCAACTGGATCGACGGCGCCTACCGCGGCATCGGCATGCCCAAATCGACTCCGCCCGAAGCGCGCAAGCGCATGTCCGACCTGTGGGCGGCGCTCAACAGCGAGCCCGAAATGAAGGAGCTGGCGTTCAAGAGCGGCTTCGAGCTCGTCAATGTCGGCGTCGACAAAATGGATGCGTTCATGAAGGAACGCACCAAAGCCTACATGGAAGTCGCCAAGCGCACGGGCTGGCGAAGTAGCCGCATTCGAAAAGGGCGGGGCAATGCCCCGCCCTTTTCAATCTACTTACTTGAAATTCGCGATCTTGCGCGCCTCTCCCGTCAGCTCGAGGATGTGCATGCCGGTATTGGCGCGATCGACAATATAGATATAACCGCGATCGTCGACTTCGGCGTTATTGGTCTGGATCGCGATCTTGCAGCGGTCGCACGCCATCGACCTTGAGACAGCGCTTGGCGGTGTTCTTGCTGATCGCGGGAATATAGTAGGCGACCTCGCGCGGCGAGAACGGATCGCGGATATCCACGACGCGCAAGCCGGCGTTGAACCAGGCGATGAATACGAGGCGCTTGTAATAGATCGGCCCCATGTCTTCATTCGACGAATGCGTGCCGAAACGTCCGCCGCGAGCACAGAAGTTGCCGCTTTTCTCGGGCACGTAGAAATTCGACGACGCTGAAGGGCCTGGTCTCGTCGGTGATGTCGACCATGAACATCATGTGGTAAGTCCTCGTGGCATTCGTTCTGTGTCGATTCGTTGACCACGACGAGAAAGTCGCGCTTCGCGGGCTTGCCCGATCTGAAGTCCCCGGTCTTGGTATGAAACTTTTCAAAGGCCGGCACTTCCATGCCCAGCACGGGAAAAGTGGTATGCGCACCCACGGTCGGGTACATGTCGAGGCGGCTGATCTGCGGATACAGCAGGTTCTCCGGCGTCGGCGCGAACGGATCGCTGGATGCGGGATTGCCTTTCAGCAATTTGTCGCGGTCGACGATCTGAATGACGCCGCCCTGTAGCGTGCCATAGCCGAAATAAACGCGGTTTCCCACGACTATCGGCCCATGCGTGTCTTCGGGCACGTTGTCTCCGGCTGAACCCGGCTGCTGGCCGACCAGAGCGAAATTCCGGATGAACTTCGGATGTGCCGGATCGGACAAATCGTAAATCTTGGTCATGCGCTTGGTGCGCCATTTCTCGGGCCGCCCGTCGGACACCAGGTAAGCAATGCCGGTATCGCATTCCCACCAGTTCTTGTGAGTGTCTTTGAGCCCGCTGATGACGGTCGTCAGCAAACTGGGGCGCTCGGGAACCGTCACGTCCCATATTTCCTGCGCGGAAGTTCCGCCCGTGCGCAACAGGTAGACCTTGGCAGGGTCGCCTTTGGGCAGTTGCTTGCCGTCGCATACCCGCACCATTTGCGCGCCGCCCCGTTCGCCAAATCCGGCCTCGCCGGGAATATGGGCCACGTATTTTGGATGCTTGGGATCGGTGACATCGACGACCGAGGTGCCGTTGACTTCCTTCGGCCTGTCAGCGGGTTGAGCGGACGCGCCGCCGTGATGACCGATGTAGGCGATCCAGCGATCGTTCTGCTGGTGATCACCGGCTGATAAGCGCTGCG
>CAVTHV010000009.1:0-7274 GCA_963734595.1 uncultured beta proteobacterium | reverse complement strand
ATGCGAACGAGGCCGAGATGCAGTCCCGCTGAGAGCGTAATGCCGTCGATGCCGGCATCGAGCGCGGCGCTCATTCGCACGCGCAGCGTTTCGCGCGGAGCATTCATCGTGAGTTTTTCCATGCAATTCACGAAAATCAGGCCGTCGCCGCGCTTGGCTTCCATGGTCCGGCCCACATGGTTCCGCGTTGCCTCGGTGAGCCGGCCCAGGTCGAACAGCACTTTGGATTTGTCCGGACTCGCGACGTTGTACTTGTAGAGCTTGGTCTTTTCCTTGACGAAGTGTGTCTGGAAACGCCGGTCGGATACGGTCTGTACCATGGCATCGGAGATGTGACCGATTCCGCCCAGCCGCGCTGCCTCGAGCGCAAGATCGGCTGTCGAGATATCCACTCCCATCCCGCCCACCATGATCGGCACGAGTTCCCGTTTGCCGAACCGCAGGCGAAAATCATCCACGCATTTCATCGATGTCTTTGGCGCGATATAAACGGGTAGTATTCTATCCGATCTGCCGCATCGTGACTGATACAATGCAGATCCGGTTGCGAGAAAAGGTGGAGCCTGCACAGGCGCGCAAAGACAATGGCCGAAAACCCATGACGGGAAAAGGGAAGACATCATGAATCACAGCGAACAGCGCAAGAGACTGCGTGCGGTGCTGGCCGGATCGAAGTGCCTGTCGCCGGCGAGCGTGTTCGATCCGTTATCGGCGCGGGTGGCGGAAGCCGTCGGCTACGAAATCGGCATGCTGGCGGGGTCGGTGGCGTCGAACACGACGCTGGCGGCGCCCGATCTGATCGTGCTGACGCTGACGGAATTCGCGGAACAGATCCGGCGCATCATGCGCGTGAGCGGGCTGAGCCTGATCGTCGATGCCGACCACGGCTACGGCAACGCGCTCAACGTGATGCGCACGATAGAGGAACTCGAACACGCCGGCGTGTCGGCGCTCAGTATCGAGGATACGGCGCTGCCGCTGCACTTCGGGCAGCCCGAAGGCAAGGACGAACTCATTTCGACCGCGGAGATGGTGGGCAAGCTGCGCGCGGCAGTGAAAGCGCGCCGGGATCCCTCGCTGATCATCGCCGGCCGCACCGCGGCGTTGAAGGTGGAGGATACCGAACGCACGGTGGCGCGCGCCAAGGCCTATGCGGCGACCGGCGTCGATGCCATTTTCATCATCGGCGTGGAAGCGCTCGAACAGGTCAAGGCGGTACACGATGCCGTGAAGCTTCCGGTCATCGTCGGTTCGGCGCCGGCCTCGCTCAAGCGCGAGGACCTCGCCGCCTGCGGCGCGCGCATCGTGTTGCAGGGACACCAGCCGGTCGCGGCCGCGGTCGAAGGCGCTCTTCGAGACCTATGCGCATTTGTTCAATGGCGGCGCGCCCGCGGATCTCAAAGCCAAAATCGCCTCGGCGCAGGAGATGGAGCGCCTCGTCAGCGGCGAAAATTACAAGCAGTGGCAGCGCGAGTTCCTGCGCTGAGCACCCCCGGCATGCCGGGGGTTCAGGTCAGCAGCTGGGGTTTCGCAACGCCATAACCCTGCGCGTAGTCCACGCCCAGCGTTTTGAGCGTGGCGAGCGTTTCGGGCTGTTCCACGAATTCCGCGATGGTGTGGATGCCCAGCGTGCGGCACATGCGGAGTGTGGTTTCCACTTTGGCCGCGCTTCCGGTGTTATCGCGCGCATGCTGCAGGGTGTGCGTATCGATCTTCACAAAATCGACGCCGAGGGCTTCCAGCAGTTCGGCCGGCACGAAATCGCCGCTGTAACCGGTGAGGGTGAACGTGCAGCCCAGCGGTCTCAGTTCGGCGATCAGTTGCTCGAGCGCGGCGGTGTGCATTGCGGCGTCGGTTTCCGGGATCTCGAACGACAGCTTGCCGGCGGACACCTTGCCGCTTTGCAGCTGCTCCTGCACGAACTTTGAAAATACGGCATTCGCGATCGATTCGCTGGACAGGTTGATGCTGCACCGCGGCGCCTGCCAGCCTTGCCGGGCCTGCTGTCTGGCGTCGATCCAGCGGATGACCCGCTTCACGACCCACTGATCGAGCACGGCCATCAGTTTGTAGCTCTCCAGGATCGGAAAGAAACTGCCCGGCGGCAGCAGCTTTTCCTCTTCCTCCAGGAAGCGCAGCAAAATTTCCTGATATTCGGTTTGGTCCGCGCCCGGGACGACGGCTCTGATCGGCTGGCAATACAGTACAAACTGATCGCCTCTCAGGGCGGCGATCAGCTTCTCGGCAGTGCCTTTTTGTTCGGCTTTCGGACCGTTCATGTTGTGCGGCGTTTCGCGAATGGTAACGGGATCAGGTGCACATTATGGACCAAATGCAGGCATCCGGCATGCGTTGACCGGGTTTCTTGCTGGACATTCGCCGCTGCGCTTATGATGCATGGTGAACGCCCACCTGTTGAAAGGAAACCGACCATGTATAAGAGAATTCTGGTGCCCGTCGATGGCAGCCACACGTCCACGCGCGGATTGCAGGAGGCGGTCAAGCTCGCGAAGGACCAGCGTGCCATGGTAAAGCTGATGCACGTGGTGGACGAATGGAGCGTGACGCAGAATCTCGACGTCATGGGCGGCGCCGGCGACGTCCTGGATATGCTGGAGGAGAGCGGCAAAAAAGCGCTCAAGAATGCCAAGACGCTGGCCGACCGCCACGGGATCAAGGCCGAGACGGCGATCTACCGGAACCTGAGCGGCCGTGTCGCCGATTTCATTATCAGGGAAGCGCGCAAATGGCGCGCCGACCTCATCGTCATGGGAACGCACGGCCGGCGGGGATTCAGCCATGTGCTCCTCGGCAGCGACGCCGAGGCCGTGGTCAAGCAGTCCCCGGTGCCGGTGATGCTGGTGCGCGGGATCGCGGCCGCCAAACCGAAGCGGCCCGCCAAACGCAAATAATGCCGGGCCGGGATCGAAAAAAAGTCAATATAAACAACGGATTATATTGACTTCTCGGCGGCGGGCCATTGCGCCAGTTCCCGCTGCAGAAAATCCAGCACCTGGTCCGCCACGTCTTCGGCCAGACAGTCGAATTCGGTCACGTCCTTCATCGATCTTAACCACGTGAGCTGGCGTTTCGCGAGCTGGCGCGTGGCGGCGACGGCTTTCTCGCGCAGTCCGGCGAGCCCCAATTCGCCGTCGAGGTACTGCCAAACCTGGCGGTAGCCGACGCAGCGCATCGACGGCATGGTGAGCTCGAGCGTGTACTCTTCGCGCAGCGTCCGCAACTCGCCGATCAGTCCCAGTTCCAGCATCTCTTCGAAGCGCTGCGCGATGCGCTGGTGCAGCACCTCGCGCTCGCCGGGCAGCAGCGCGATTTTGATCGGCGAATACGGGAAGTAGACGTATTTCGGTTTCTTGTGGAAATACGACAGCGGCTTGTCGGTGATGTAGTAGACCTCCAGCGCGCGCTCGATGCGCTGCGCGTCGTTGGGCTTCAATCGCGCCGCGGTCTCCGGATCGACGCGCGCGAGTTCCGCGTGCAGCGCCGGCCAGCCGGAGGCCTCCGCCATGGTATCGATGATGAGCCGGATCGCGGGATCGGCTTCGGGCAGATCGCTCAGGCCTTCGACCAGCGCCTGGAAGTAGAGCATGGTGCCGCCCACCAGCAGCGGGATGCGGCCGCGCTCGGTGATCTCGCGCATCAGGGCGAGCGCGTCATCGCGGAACCGCGCCGCGGAATAGGACTCGTGCGGCTCGATGAGATCGATCAGGTGATGCGGCACGCGCGCGAGGAATTCTGCATCCGGTTTGGCGGTGCCGATATTCATGTGCTGATAGACCTGCGCCGAATCGACGCTGATGATTTCGCACGGCAGCTTGTCGACGATCGCCGCCGCGACCGCGGTCTTGCCGCTGGCGGTCGGGCCCATCAGCAAAATGGCCGGTGGCAATTTTGCTGAGTGTTGAGTGTTGGGTGTTGAGTGTTGAGTAGCCATGAGCATTCGGGAGGGTTAATTTAAACACTAAACACTAAACACTAAACACTAAACACTAAACATTGATCTATTTCCCGCGCATGAACAAACGATCGAGTTCAGCGAGGGAAATCTGGTGCCAGGTCGGCCGGCCGTGGTTGCACTGTCCCGAGCGTTCGGTCGCTTCCATGTCGCGCAGCAGCGCGTTCATTTCCGGCGCGTTGAGCCGGCGGTTGGCGCGCACCGCGGCATGGCAGGCCATGGTGGACAGCAGCTCGTTCTGCCGCTCGGTGAGCACGCGGCTCGCGCCGAATTCGCGCACTTCCGCCAGCACGTCGCGCGCGAGGTGGGCGGCATCGGCGTCGGCGAGCATCGCCGGAATCGCGCGCACCATCAGCGTCGTCGGCGAGGCGGGCGCGATATCGAAACCGATCTGGCGCAGCACGTCCTGGTTTTCCTCCGCCGTCGCCACGTCCAGCGCTTCGGCGGAAAACACCGCCGGCACCAGCAGCGGCTGCATCGGAATTTCGTGCTTATCGAGCGCCTGCTTGAGTTTTTCATACATGATGCGCTCGTGCGCGGCATGCATGTCGACGATGACGAGACCCTGCTCGTTCTGCGCGAGGATATAGATGCCCGAGAGCTGGCCCAGCGCAAAACCAAGCGGCGGGGATGCTCCGGCCGGCGCTTCGCCGGCAACCGGCGTGGCGGGGCGCGATCCGAACAGCGTGTCGTAAAACCCCGCCGGCTGCGCGACGCCCAGCGTCATGGTGCTCTGGCGGAACTGGCCGGCCGGCGATTGCGGCGCCGCGGTGAGCGCGATGCCGGCCGCGTCGCTGGCGGGGCCGGCGCCGGCGACGGTCTGCGCCAGCGCCTTGTTGAGCGCGTGGAAAATGAACTGGTGCACCGCGCGCGAATCGCGGAAGCGCACTTCGATCTTGGTCGGATGCACGTTGACGTCGACCTGTGCCGGGTCGATGTCGAGAAACAGCACGAACGCCGGATGGCGCTCGTGGTGCAGCACGTCGCGATAGGCCTGGCGGATCGCGTGGGCGATCAGCTTGTCGCGCACGAAGCGGCCGTTGACGAACACGTACTGGGCGTCGCGGCTCGCGCGCGCATGCGCGGGCAGTCCGGCGCAGCCGCAGAGTCCGAGTCCCGCGTTTTGTTCGTCGAGCGCGATCGAAGCGGCGCGAAAATCTTCGCCCAGCAGCGCCGCGATGCGCTCCGCCAGCCCCTGCGCCTTCAACTGCCAGCGCGCGCGTCCGTTGTGGTGCAGCGTGAACGCGATGTCGCTGCGCGACAGCGCCACGCGCCTGAACACTTCCTCGCAGTGCGCATATTCGGTGGCCTCGGACTTGAGGAATTTGCGGCGTGCCGGCGTGTTGAAATACAGGTCGCGCACCTCGATGCTGGTGCCGGCGGCGAGCGATGCCGGGGCGATGGCCGAGCATGTCTCGCCGCTGGCCGAAACCGTCCACGCGTGCTTGTCCGCTTCGCGCCGGCTCGTCAGCGTCAGGCTGGAAACGGCGGCGATGCTGGCCAGCGCCTCGCCCCGGAAGCCGAGGCTTGCCACGCGTTCGAGGTCGCCGAGCGCCGCGATCTTGCTGGTGGCGTGGCGTGCCAGCGCGAGCGCGAGTTCTTCGCGGCCGATGCCGCAGCCGTCGTCGGTGACCCTGATGAGCTGCGTGCCACCGGCCTCGATCTGGACCGCGATGGCGCGCGCGCCGGCGTCGATGCTGTTTTCGAGCAGTTCTTTGAGCGCCGAGGCCGGCCGATCGACGACTTCACCGGCGGCGATCTGGTTGATCAGCAGATCGGACAGAACATGTATTGCAGGCATACCCGATTATACCGGCGCTTGCCGGGGCGGTCTGCCGGGATTGCGGCACGGGTTCCGGCAGGCAGGCGGCGCATGGCGTCAGGTGGTTGAACGACCATCCGCCGGCTGCGAACCTGCCCATGTTCCCGTCTGCAAGTCCCCCCGGATTCAAGGTAGGGCCGGGCGCAGAGGGCCTGCCGGTCGGGTCCGGACCGACCCGCAGCCGGGTTGATCTAACGCAAAGGCGTGACGCATGAAAATAGAGTATCATTTTCCATGTCCGGGGACGGTGGGGAAGAGCCGTGTGACTTCGGGTTTTCATTCACTTGGGAGATGAAGAATGAGCGACGCCAAACTTTCGCAGCAAGCCGGCAGGACAATCCTTCAGCGCCATGGATTGCGTGTCGGGTTGGCCATTGTCGGCATGTTCACGTGCGCCGCTGCGATTGCGCAGGAAACATGGAACATACACCCGGCGTTGCAGGACCGGTGGACGTTACAGCTCGGCGCGTATTACCCGACCGTGGACACGAACGCCTCGCTGAACGGCACGGGCGGGCGGGTCAACGCCGCGGTCAGTTTCGAGGACGACCTCAACCTGGCGGATCGCAAGGCGATGCCCACTTTTCTCGGGAGCGTGCGGCTGGGCCAGAGCTGGAAAATCGAAGCCGAGTATTTTTCTCTTAATCGCTCGACTTCGCACGCCGTCAACCGCACCATCTCTTGGGGTGACAATACCTATACTCTCGGAACCGTGGTCAACGCGGAATTCAACTCGGACATCTACCGGCTCTCCGCGGGCTATTCCTTCGTGAAGGACAAGCAGAAAGAACTGGGCGTTGCGCTCGGATTGCACGTGACAAATTTCGAGACGGCGCTCAGCGCAAGCGGTATCGCGGCGAGAAGGAGCGACGCCTTGGCGCCGCTGCCGACGATCGGACTCTACGGCGCATACGCCTTCACGCCGAAGTGGCTGCTCTCCGGGCGCGTCGATTATTTTTCCCTCAACTACGGCGACTACGGCGGCAGTCTGGTCAACTTCAACGCCGGGGTCGATTACCGGTTCACGCGCCACTTCGGGGCCGGCCTGGCCTACCGTTACATCAAGTACGACGTCGACGTGACCAAATCCGATTACAACGGGAACATAAACTACAAGTTCAGCGGCCCGATGTTCTACGCGGTCGCCTCGTTCTGACGCAAGGGCCTCGCTTCGCATACGAACGCGGGGTTCTGGAAGGATAGCGCTACCGAAGCCTGCCGGACGCAAACCCGGCGTGGCTGAGGGGATCGCCGTCTCGAGGTGAGGCGGCCGCTCTAGTCCGCGGCTATCGTGGAACCCGGACGGTCACCGACAGGATCCGAATATCCGGCAGCCGCCGTTGCCGTCTTGGCTGCCGGCTGTCAAATGGCTGCGCAGCTGCGATCACAATCTCCCGCGCTCCATTCGCCGCCGGGATTGCGCTCAGCGTATCTGCTGCCCACCGCCGTCGGCGACGCATCGCTCGGGAACCTGCCGCC
>CAVTHV010000008.1:0-15881 GCA_963734595.1 uncultured beta proteobacterium | reverse complement strand
TCCGGCCGCCGCCAGAATCGGACGTGCCGCGGGCGCGGTCAACCGCGCGATGAATTCCTTCGCCACATCGGCATTTGCCGCCCGCGACGCCAGCCCGACCGAATAGATCGTCTTCATCTGCAGTGCATCGGGCAAGGGTCCGGCCAGTGTAACACCCTTGTTGGGCAGGATTTCAGTGACCTGCGTGATCCCCATCTCCAGATTCCCGGTGCTCGATGCCAGCCAGCCCATGGCCGCATAGCCGTTGGGGAAATACTTCATTTTTGGTTTGACCTGCGCGGCGATTCCCAGTTTCTCGACGAGGTTCATCACCACCTTGCCGGCGGTGGCAACCGCCGGATCGGGACAGGCAATGCAGGTTGCGGCCAGCATGTTGCCGCGCAGCACGTCGGCGTTCGACACATCGGGCAGCGGCGTGCCGGCGCGCACCGCGACACCGGTGCCGACTCTGCCCAGATCGATGCGCGAGCCCGGCACCACAAAACCGCCGGCGATGAGCCCGTCGACCAGCGCGGCGGTGAGGATGACCATGTCGACCGGCTCGCCGGCGACCACTTTTTCCTTCATCGCGCCGACGGCGCTGAATTCGGCGCTGATCTCGTGCCCGGTGTCGCGCCGGAATTCGGCTGCGATTTTTTCCACCACTGCCTGCGCGGCACCGCCGCTCAGGATGCGAATTGTTGCCATGTTGTCTCCGTTAGTTTCAGTCTTTAAAACCTAAAAAAGCATAATCGCGAAGGACGCAAAGGTTCGCGAAGTAACGCGAAGGAAAAACAAAAATATATTTCAATCTGAATGAAGCCAGACATCCGGCATTTTAATTTTATAGATTTTCCTTTGCGAACCTTTGCGATCCTTCGCGCCCTTTGCGTTAATGCTTTGCACTTTTTAAGCGGTGAGTTTAGCAACTTCCGCAGCGACCGCATCGCCCATTTGCGACGTCGTCGCCTTGCCGCCGAGATCCGGCGTCAGCACCCTGCCCGCCTTGATCACGTTTTCCATCGCCTGTTCCATCAGCTGCGACGCTTTTACCGCGCGCGGCTCGCCATGCTTGTGTCCGAGCCACGCCATCAACATCTGCCCCGACATGATCATCGCATAGGGATTGGCGATGCCCTTGCCCGCGATGTCGGGGGCGGAACCGTGCGTGGCCTGCGCCATCGCGCGCTGCGGCCCCGCCGACAGGCCCGGCGCCAGCCCCAGCCCGCCGACCAGTCCGGCCGCCACGTCGGACAGGATATCGCCGAAAGTGTTGGTGGTGACGATGACGTCGAACTGCTGCGGTTTCATGACCAGCTTCATGCCCATGGTGTCCACCATCACTTCGTCGAAGTGCGATATCCGGGAATTCCTGTGCCACCTTGCGGCACTCTTCCGCGAACATGCCGCAGCCCAGCTTGAACACCGTGTCCTTGTGCACCGCGGTCACTTTCTTGCGGGGCCGCGTGCGCGCCAGCTCGAACGCCGCGCGCGCCACCTTCTCCGACCCCTGACGCGTAATCACCCGTACTGAAATCGTCATGTCGGGCGTGGGCCGGAATTCGCCATTGCCCGTGTAGACATTGCGGTCGGGCGGGAAACCCTCGTTGTTCTCGCGCACGATGATGAGATCGACATCCTTGTACAGCGCCGGCAGTCCGGGAAAGGATTTCGCCGGGCGGATATTGGCGAACAGATCGTAATGCTTGCGCAGGATCGGATGCGGATTGATCGCGTTGGGCTTGCCCTTGGGATACGCCTGGTGGCCGATCGGCCCCAGCACCCAGCCGTCGTAGGTATCGAGTTTCTCCAGCGTGCCCGGGGGCAGCGTGTAGCCGAGTTCGTCGTACGCCTTGCGGCCGATGGGCATCGGGAACCACTCGACCTGCAGCCCCGTTTTCTGCGCCGCGGCGCGCATCACCTTGATCGTTTCCGGCACGACCTCGAGGCCGATGTCGTCGCCCTCAAGAATGCCGATTTTCAATGGTCTGTTCACTTGATTACCTATTCAAAAGATTAAACAGCAATGGAAAGCCGGTAAACTGTCGCCATTATACGTGGCGCGCGCCGGCTATCGCGACGGGCAAAGCGCCAGCGCCAGGGATGGGCCATGAAACTGATTCACACCGCCAAACACGCGATGGAAGCGCATGTGATCAAGGGCTTCCTCGATTCCCACGGCATCGAGGCCGTGGTGCGCGGCGAATACCTGACCAGCGGCTGGGGCGAACTGCCGGTCGACCTGTGCTCGGTGTGGATCACCGACGATGCGCAGTTCGCTCGCGCCGACAGGTTATTGGTCGCCTTTCTGAAAGGCACGCCGGCAGGCGAACCGGGCGCGCAAAGCTGGCAATGCCCGGACTGCAACGAGCTGCTTGAAGGCCAGTTCACCGCGTGCTGGAACTGCGGCGCGCGCCGCCCCGAGGCGCGACGGTAACGCATTGTTCGGGCACCGCAGCCCGAAAGCACCATGCCTGGTCACTTGCGGCATGAGGCCCCCTGCAGGAGACATCGCGACTTCTCCCGCTCCCATGTCCGGCCGGATCGAACTTGCCGGGCTCGTTCGGCTCAAATAGATTAAGCTGTAATCAACGTATGCGGAGGCTGCGATGTCGCATCTGTGGCAATTCATGGTGGCGTGCTTGTTTCTGCTGACGTGTGCCGGCACGATCGGTGCCGAACTGACGGCAAAAGAAGTCTTTGGCAAGCTGTTGTTCTTTGACCGCAATTTGTCGTTGCGGGGCAATCAGGCCTGCTCGAGTTGCCACTTGCCGGAGGCCGGCTGGACCGGAGACAAATCCGAGATCAACGCACACGGCGCCGCTTACGAAGGTTCGGCCGCCGGACGCTTCGGCAACCGCAAGCCCCCGAGCGCGGCTTATGCCACCCCGAGCCCGGTCCTGCATTTCGTCAGGGAGGATGGCGCCACCCTGTTCGTCGGCGGCAATTTCTGGAACGGCCGCGCCACGGGTGAGAAGCTTGGCAACCCTGCCGCGGACCAGGCCCAGGGACCGTTTCTCAATCCGGTCGAACAGGCGCTTTCCGACAGCGCGTGTGTCGTATTCAAGGCGTGCACGGGATACGCAGATATATTCAAGCGGGCCTGGCCGGGCGCCTGCGCTGCTACATGGCCGGACAACGCCGGGAAAATTTGCGCCAGTGACAGCGGCAAATTGGTGATGAGTCCGCAACAACGGGCGACGATTGACCGCGCGTACGACCAGATCGCCCTGAGCATTGCGGCATACGAAGCGTCGGCCGAGGTCAATGCTTACACGTCGAAGTTCGATTATTTTCTCGCTGGCCTGGTCAAGTTGACCCCGGAAGAAAACCGGGGATTTCAATTGTTCAAGGACAAGGCGCGTTGCGCCGACTGCCACGTGCTGGAGAAAGGACCGCACGGCGAGCCGCCACTGTTCACGGATTTCACGTTCGACAATCTGGGCGTGCCGCGCAATCCTGAAAACCCATGGTATGCGATGCCCGCCTCGCTCAACCCCGATGGCAGAAAATGGCTGGATCAGGGTCTGGGCGAATATCTTGCGAGCCGCGTTGACTATCGCCAGTTCGCGAAGGAAAACTACGGCAAGCAAAAGGTGCCCACCCTCCGCAACGTGGACAAACGGCCCGATCCGGGTTTCGTCAAAGCGTACATGCACAACGGTTACTTCAAGACGTTAAAAGGTTTGATGCACTTCTACAATACACGCGACGTCAAACCGGCCTGCAAGAATCCATTCACCAGGGAAGCGGACGCCATCGCGCAAAATTGCTGGCCGGAGGCGCAGATCAAGACCAACGTCAACAGGAAAGAGCTCGGCAACCTGGGTTTGACGGATGCGGAGGAAAACGCCGTCGTGAAATTCATGCAGACATTATCCGACGGCTTCGAGCCGCCTGCGGGCACGAAGCGCCTCGCTCCCGGCCTGCGCTAGAGAATATTCCGGCGATCTCCTGCTGGATCGGCATACTCGCGCGCGGCCGTCCGGGACGTCGGCGACAGGGAATGCCTCATGCCGCCAGACCTTTCATCACCTTGTAAAGTGCAGACTTGGCCTCGAAGCCGACACCCGGCGCCTGCGGCAGCGTGACGTAACCTTGATTCACCGGCGTGCCGTCGGCGAAGCCGCCGAACGGCTGGAACACGTCGGGATAGGATTCGTTGCCGCCGAGCCCGAGGCCGGCCGCGATATTGAGCGACATCTGGTGCCCGCCGTGCGGAATGCAGCGGCGCGATGACCAGCCGTTTTCTTTCAACATCGCGAGTGTTCTCATATATTCGACCAGGCCATAGGACAGCGCGCAGTCGAACTGCAGCCAGTCGCGGTCGGCGCGCATGCCGCCATAGCGGATCAGGTTGCGCGCGTCCTGCATCGAGAACAGGTTCTCGCCGGTCGCCATCGGATGGTCATAGTGATTGGCGAGCTCGGCCTGCAACTCGAAATCGAGCGGATCGCCCGCCTCCTCGTACCAGAACAGGCCATAGGGCGCGAGCGCTTTCGCATATTCGACCGCGGTCTTGAGATCGAAACGGCCGTTGGCGTCGACCGCCACCTTGTCCGCCGAACCGACCACCTTGATCACCGCGTCGATGCGCCTGACGTCGTCGCTCAGCGATTCGCCGCCGATTTTCATCTTGACCACCGAGTAACCGAGGTCGAGATATTTTTTCATCTCGTCCTGCAGCGCCGTGAGGTTCTTGCCCGGATAGTAATAACCGCCCGCGGCATAGACGAACACCTTGTCGTCGGCCCGGCCGGAGTTGTAACGCTCGGCCAGCAGCCGGTAGAGCGGCTTGCCTTCGATCTTTGCCACCGCATCCCACACCGCCATGTCGATGACGCCGACCGCCACCGAGCGCTCGCCGTGCCCGCCCGGTTTTTCGTTGGCCATCAGGCATGCCCAGATTTTATGCGGATCGAGATTGGTACCCGCATCGTCGAGCAGCGAATCCGGATCGGCCTGCATGAGGCGCGGAATGAAGCGGTCGGCGAGCAGTCCCGCCTGCGCATAACGCCCGTTGGAATTGAAACCGTAGCCGACGACGCGCCTGCCGTTTCGTTTGACATCGGTGACGACGGCGACCACGCTCGCCGTCATTTTGGAAAAATCGATGTAGGCGTTGCGAAGCGCCGAAGCGATCGGCACGCTCGCCGAGTGTATGGCCGATATTTTCATCCTGATCACTGTCCCTGATGCGTGAGCCAGTCCGGGATTCTATGTCAAAGCGCCGGCGGCCGTCAGCGCCGCGCGACCCGCGGGAGGTTTGATCTGCATCAAACCCTGCCGGCATGAAACGAAGATACTGAAGGGGCGACGCAGGGCAAGGGCGGACTTTTCACGACTGAGCCGACGGCGATCCATGCAAACGACCATCATTTCCAAGACGGGCGGCGGCCGGGTTGTGCCCAACCTCGCTGATTACGAACAGGCGCGCGCATCGTTTTCATGGGACGGGGCCCGGAAACTGCTCGACGGCCTGCCCGGCGGCAAGGGGCTCAATATCGCGCACGAGGCGGTGGACCGCCACGCTGCCGGCCCGCTCGCGAAACATATCGCGCTGCGCTGGCTCGGCAAGGACGGAAGCCGGCGCGAGCTTACCTATGCCGACCTGCGTGATCTCACCAATCGCTTTGCCAATGTGCTGAAGGCGCTGGGCGTGGACAAGGGTGACAGGGTGTTCGTGCTGTGCGGCCGCATCCCGGAACTCTACGTCGCCGTGCTGGGCACGCTCAAAAACCGCGGCGTGGCGTGCACGCTGTTCTCCGCGTTCGGACCGGAGCCGATTCACACCCGGCTCATGATCGGCGAGGGCTCGGTGCTGGTCACCACCGCGAGCATGTACGCAAAGAAAGTCGCCGGCCTGCGCGAGCGCCTGCCGCATCTGAAGCATGTGCTGATCATCCCCGACGGCGACACGCCCGCCATACCGCCGGACACGCAGGACCTGCAGCGCCTGCTCGCGGGCGCGAGCCCGGAATTCGCGATCGGACCGACCGATGCCGAGGATCCGGCGCTGCTGCATTTCACCAGCGGCACCACCGGCAAGCCCAAGGGCGCGCTCCATGTGCACGGCGCGGTGGTCGCCCACCACGCAACGGGCACCCTCGCGCTCGACCTGCACCCGGAGGATGTCTTCTGGTGCACCGCCGATCCCGGCTGGGTCACCGGCACCTCGTACGGCATCGTCTCGCCGCTTACCCACGGCATCACCAGCGTGGTCGACGAAGCGGATTTCGACGCCGAGCGCTGGTACGGCATCCTCAAAACGGAGCACGTGAGCGTCTGGTATACCGCGCCCACCGCGGTGCGCATGATGATGAAGGGCGGCGCCGAGGCCGCGCGGCGCTACGAATTCCCCGATCTGCGATTCATCGCCAGCGTCGGCGAGCCGCTGAACCCCCAGGCCGTGCTGTGGGGCATGGATGCGTTCGGGCTGCCGATCCACGACAACTGGTGGCAGACCGAGACCGGCGGCATCATGATCGCCAACTATGCGGCGATGGCCATCAAGCCGGGTTCCATGGGACGCCCGCTGCCCGGCATCGATGCGCTCATCGTGCACCGCCAGAACGGCGGCATCGAAATCGAAATCCGCAGCGATGTGCAGGGCGAGCTCGCGCTGCGCGCGGGCTGGCCGTCGATGTTCCGCACCTATCTCCACGAGGAAGAACGCTACCGCAAGTGCTTCGCGGGTGACTACTATCTGACCGGCGACCTGGCGAAGCGCGATGCGGACGGCTATTTCTGGTTTGTCGGCCGCGCCGACGATGTGATCAAGTCTTCCGGCCACCTGATCGGCCCGTTCGAAGTCGAGAGCGCGCTGATGGAGCATCCCGCGGTCGCGGAAGCCGGCGTCATCGGCAAACCCGACCCGGTGGCGCTCGAGGTGGTCAAGGCCTTCGTGTCGCTGAAAGCCGGCTTCGAGGCGTCGGAAGCGCTGCGGCGCGAGCTGCTCGGGTTCGTGCGCAAGCGTCTCGGCACGGCGGTCGCCCCGAAGGAAATCGACTTCCTGCCCAGCCTGCCCAAGACCCGCAGCGGCAAGATCATGCGGCGCCTGCTCAAGGCGCGCGAGCTGGGCCTGCCCGAAGGCGACACGTCCACCCTGGAGAGCGGCGCATGAACATCGATCGGGACCTTGCCCTGGCGCTGCTCAGGCAGATGATGCGCATCCGGCGTTTCGAGGAGAAATGCGCCGAACTCTACAGCGCGGGGAAAATCCGCGGCTTCCTGCATCTTTACATCGGCGAAGAAGCGATCGCCACCGGCGCGATGCGCGCATTCCGCCCCGACGACGCGATCCTCGCCACTTACCGCGAGCACGGCCATGCGCTCGCGCGCGGCATCTCCGCCGGCGCGATCATGGCGGAGATGTACGGCAAGGCCGAAGGCTGCTGTCATGGACATGGCGGTTCGATGCACCTGTTCGACGCCGCGACCCGGTTCTACGGCGGCAACGCGATCGTCGGCGGCGCGCTGCCGCTGGCAGTCGGTTTCGCGCTCGCCGATAAAATGCAGGGCAAACCGCGCGTGACCGCATGCTTTTTCGGCGAGGGCGCGATGGCCGAAGGCGAATTTCACGAATCGATGAATCTCGCCGCGCTGTGGAAAGTCCCGGCGCTGTTCCTGTGCGAGAACAACCTTTACGCGATGGGCACCGCGCTCGAGCGCGTCCGAGGCAAAGACCAATCTGTGCGCCAAAGCGGAGAGCGACGGCGTCCGCGCCGAGAGCGTCGACGGCATGGACGTGCTCGCGGTGCTGGACGCAACGCAGCGCGCAGCCGACGCGGTGCGCGCCGGGGCCGGTCCCATGTTCCTGGAATTCCGCACTTACCGCTTCCGCGCCCACTCGATGTTCGACCCGGAACTCTACCGCAGCAAGACGGAAGTCGAGCACTGGAAGCAGCACTGCCCGATCGTGAACTTCAGCGCCTCCCTCGAAAAACAGGGTTTGCTTGACGACGCGGCCATGGTCCGCCTCGAACAGGAAATCGAGACCGAAGTCGCCGAAGCGGTCGCTTTCGCCGAAGCCGGCACCTGGGAGCCGGTCGAACTGCTCACGCGCGACGTCTACACGCCGGGGAACGCATCATGACCGCCGCAACGCGCACGACTTATCGCGAAGCATTGCGCATGGCGTTGCGCGAGGCGCTCACGCGCGACCCGCGCGTGTTCCTGATGGGCGAGGACGTCGGGCGCTATGGCGGCACCTACGCCGTGAGCAAGGACCTGCTCGAGGAATTCGGCGAGGAGCGCATCCGCGACACGCCGCTGTCGGAATCGGCATTCGTCGGCGCCGGCATCGGCGCGGCGCTGGCCGGCATGCGGCCGATCGTGGAAATCATGACCGTCAACTTCAGCCTGCTCGCGCTCGACCAGATCATGAACAACGCCGCCACCATCCGCCACATGTCGGGCGGCCAGTTCAGCATCCCGCTCGTCATCCGCATGGCCACCGGCGGCGGGCGGCAGCTCGCCGCGCAGCATTCGCACAGCCTCGAAGGCTGGTACGCGCATATCCCCGGCCTGCGCATCGTGACGCCGGCGACGCTCGAAGACGCGCGCGGCATGCTGTGGACCGCGCTCCAGGATCCCGACCCGGTGCTGATGTTCGAGAACGCGCTGCTCTACAACCTCGAAGGCGAGCTCGCCGCCGATGCCGGAGCGGTGGACATCGACCGCGCGGCGGTGCGCCGCGGCGGCAGCGACGTGACGCTGATCACCTATGGCGGCTCGCTCGGCAAGACCTTGCAGGCAGCCGAAACACTGATGCAGGACGGAATTCAGGCCGAAGTGATCGATCTCAGGACGCTGCGGCCGCTCGACGACGCGACGATCATGGCATCGGTGGCGAAAACGCATCGCGCGGTGATCGTCGACGAAGGCTGGAAAACCGGCAGCCTCGCGGCGGAAATCATGGCGCGCATCATGGAGCAGTCGTTCTACGAACTCGATGCGCCGGTCGCGCGGGTGTGCAGCGCCGAGGTGCCGGTTCCCTACGCGAAGCACCTCGAAGATGCCGCACTGCCCCAGGTGCCGGCCATCGTCGAGGCGGCGAAGAAAGTGGCGCGCGGCCATGCTTGAATTCCGCATGCCTTCGCTCGGCGCCGACATGGAGGCCGGCACTTTGGTCGAGTGGCGGATTGCGCCGGGCCAGGAAGTGAAACGCGGCCAGGTCGTCGCAGTGGTCGAGACCCAGAAAGGCGCGGTCGACGTCGAGATCTGGCAGGACGGCACGACCGAACAGCTCGTCGTGCAGCCGGGGCAGAAGGTGCCGGTCGGCGCCGTGCTCGCGCTGCTGCGCGCGCCGGGTGAGGCGCCTGGCGCCGCACCCATTGCGACCGCAACGCCGGTCCCGGTTGTCACTACGAAGGCGATTCCGGTGCCCCCTGGTGCCGCCCCGCGCCACAAAATCTCCCCTTCAGCGCGCAAACTTGCCGAAGAACTCGGCGTCGATCCCGCGACCGTGCAGCCGGCAGCGGCCGATGGTGTCATCACGCGCGAAGACATCGAACACGCCGCGCGGGGGCAGAAAGGCGCGGCGCCAAAACCCACAGACTGGCATGTTCAGATGCGGGCGGCGATCGCTGCCGCCATGTCGAAGTCGAAGCGCGAGATTCCACATTACTACCTTGCGACCGAAATCGATGTCACGCCGGCAATGGACTGGCTCGCGCAGGAAAATCTCAGGCGCGATGTCGGCGCGCGCCTGCTTGCCGCCGTGCCGCTGATGAAAGCGGTGGCGCTCGCGCTGCGCGAAGTACCCGGGTTCAACGGCTTCTGGACCGCCGGCGGGTTCCAGCCGGCGCCGGCGGTGCATCTCGGCATGGCGATCGCCATGCGCGGCGGCGGCCTCGTCGCGCCCGCCATTCACGATGCCGACGGCAAGAGCCTCGACCAGCTGATGGCGGACCTGCGCGATCTCATCGACCGCGTGCGCGGCGGACGCCTGAAGAGTTCGGAAATGACGGATCCCACGGTGACGCTGACCAGCCTCGGCGACCAGGGCGTCGAAACCGTTTACGGGGTCATCTACCCGCCGCAGGTCGCGATCATCGGCCTCGGAAAAATTACGGAACGGCCGCGGGTTGTGCAGGGCAACATCGTTGCGCGCAAAGTGCTGACCGCCACGCTTGCGGCAGACCATCGCGCGAGCGACGGCCACCGCGGCGCGCTGTTTCTCGCCGCGCTCGACCGGCTGCTGCAGCAGCCTGAGCAACTGTCGATATCAATAACCGCCGACAAGATCAAACCGCAAGAACATTAGCCACAGAGAGCACAGAGGACACAGAGAAACGACGATAATCATCATTCAAAAACAATTAGATATAAATCATATTTCGTCGTTTGTTTTTCCTCTGTGATCTCTGTGTCCTCTGTGGCTTAAGATTTGTGGTTAAACGCTTTTTCGGTTTTTGAAACGGGATTCAAGGCATCATGGCCACACGCGAACAGATCAGAACAGCCCTGCGCGACATCCTCGGCGCCATCGCGCCCGAGGCCGACTTCGACGCCATCGCGCCCGACAAGCCGCTGCGCGATCAGCTCGACATCGATTCGTACGATTTCCTGAACGTCGTGATCCGCCTGCACGAAACCCTGGGCGTGGACATCCCCGAAACGGATTACGGCAAGCTTGCCACCCTCAACAGCACCCTCGACTACCTCGCCGCCCGCTCCGCCGGCAAATCCTAGCCCGTTTTCTGTATCATTGCGCGAGGACGGTGGCCGTTCCCGCCGCCATGTCTCACCCGTCAGGAGGACGCGCGATGCAAACAGCCGCGGTATCCCCGCTAATGAAGCAGCTGAGCGAATACATCGCCGGCGCGGTGAAGAAGCCGTTGCCGCCGCAGGTCGCCGAGCGCGCAAAAATCCACCTGGTCGACACGGTCTCTGCGATGATTTCCGGTTCGCGCCTGCTGCCCGGGCAAAGCGGCCATCAAGCACGTCCGCACTCTGGGCGGCAAGCCGGAAGCCGGCGTGATCGGGACGCGCATCATGACGTCGGCCGCCAACGCGGCGCTCGCCAACGGCATGTTCGGTCATGCCGACGAGACCGACGACACCCACCCTCCTTCCCTCACGCATCCCGGAACCAGCGTGACGCCGGCGGCGCTTGCCATCGGCGAGCGCGACCGGCTTTCCGGCGCTGCGGTGCTGCGCGCCGTCGTGCTCGGCTACGACATCTGTTCGCGGCTGCTGTTGTCGCTGAAACCGATGCCGTTCCTGCGCTCGGGGCACCACGCGGGCGCGTTCGGCCAGGTCTTCGGCGCCGCCGCGACGGCGGGCGCGCTGCTCGGGCTCGACGCGCGCCGCGTGCGCTACATGCTGTCGTACACCGCGCAACAGGCGTCCGGCATGTACACGATGTTCCGCGATCCCGAGCATATCGAAAAAGCGTACGCGATGGGCGGCATGCCGGCGCACAACGGGACCGCCGCGGCGCTGATGGTCGCCAACGGCTTCACCGGCGTCGAGGATGTGTTCTCCGGCGAGCGCGACTTCTTCCATACCTTCGCGTCCGAGGCCGGCAGCGACCGCGACGCGCTCACGCGCGGCCTCGGCCGCGATTACGAAATCCTGCGCGGCGGCATCAAACGCTGGCCGGTCGGCGGACCGATCCAGGGACCGCTGCACGTGCTGCGCGACCTGATGCAACAGCACGGATTCAGCGCCGAGCAGGTCGAAAAGCTTGTGGCGCGCATGCCGGACAAGGAGCTCGAAATCGTCGACAACCGTCCGATGCCGGACATCTGCGTCCAGCACCTGCTGGCGGTCATGCTCCGGGACGGCGGCGTCACGTTCAAATCCGCGCATGATTTCAAGCGCATGAAAGACAAGCGGATCCTCGCGCTGCGTCAGCGGATCGAGGCCGTGGGCGATCCCGGACTGACGGACGCGCAACGCCGCTGGCGCTGCGTGATGGAGATCCGGCTCAAGGACGGGCGCGTGCTGCAGCACCAGACCATGGCCGCCAAGGGCAGCTTCGAAAACCCGCTCACGCGCGCAGAGGAAGAAGAGAAAGCGTTCGACCTGATCGCCCCCGTCCTCGGCAAACAGCGCAGCCTGGCACTACTCGCGGCGCTGTGGAACTTCGAGAAGATCAAGGACGTGCGCGCGCTGCGGAAGTTGTACCAGAAGTAAAGTCAGAAAGAGCTTGAACGCGACGGTCGCAAAGGTCCGCGAAGGTTCGCAAAGGAAATCAGAAAATAAGGATACCCGGAAACGAAGGACTCCGTGTCCTCCGTGCGAACCTTGGTGCGGTGGAAAGTAAGACAGGGAGACGGCAGGACAGGCGCTACCAGTGGAGACTGGTAGGCCGTTGTTTATTATATGTTTTTAACTATTCCTATCCTGTGTCATCGCACCACGAGGACGGGTATCTTGCTGTGCGTCAGCACTTTGGCCGTCTCGCTTCCGAGCAGAAGCGCATCCAGGCCCCTGCGCCCATGCGAAGCCATCACGATCAGATCGCACTTCAACTTCTTCGCTTTTGCAATGATCTCCTCGTACGGGTTGCCGCCCAGCGCGATGACGCTGTCGCACTTGACACCATCAGTCTTGGCGCGCGACGCGATGTCCGCATGGAGCTTCGCGACCTTTTTTTTCGCTTCTTCGTCCCGGCCGTGCTCGAATTCGTGGACTATTTCCGATGTCACCGGCGATGTGATGCCGGTATGAAACGGCACAATCACGGTGATCACGGTTATTTTCGCCCCCGTCGACTTCGCCAGGGCGATGCCCTGCTTTACCGCCTTCTGGGACAATTCGGAATTGTCAAATGGCAACAGGATGTGCTGGTACATATCGTTTCCCCATGATCAAAATGCAGGTTCGTCGGATTACTGCCTGTAGCGCGCTACTAGAAGTATAAGCCTAAACCCCGGCGAAGCCGAATGCCGGACGCATAGCCTGCGCGGTACGCCGCACGGCTACGTACGACACGTACAATCGCGGTCATGCTCCCGCTTTTCCGTTCTTCGTTCATGTTGCGAGAAAGCCGTCCACACCCGTTTCGTCGCGCAAGCGCCAGACGCGCGCGATGACGCGTTTCATTTCGTCGTTGCTCGCGCCGCCGCTATAAGCCGCGAGCCGCAGCGCCTTGTCTTCGAGTTCGGCGCGGGAGAGCGTGTTGTCGGGATCGCCCTTGGGCGAGGTGATGCGTTGCTCGAGTTCCCTGCCGTCGCGCGTCTTCACGGTCACGCGCCCCATCCAGCGCCGCGGGTAGGCCTGGTCGATCCCGGCATCGAGCGCCATGCGCACCCTGTCGTGGAATGATCGTAGTTCATTGTTTTTCAATGCTTTTTCAGTGAAGTCGGCAAGCCCGGCGCGGCCGTGGTGCGCGATCAGCGCCAGCACGAAGCCCATCGAGAATTTCGACTGGTGGATGGTCTGCGGATCGGTCACCGGCCCCAGCACGTCGAGCGCGCCCTGATGCACGTGTGCGGTGACGGAGACGATGTCGGCGGCCTCGAGCTTGTTCGCGCGCATGAGTTCGAGCAGCGCGTCCGCCGCGGGATGGGTGTGGCGGCACGAGGCGTGAAACTTGAACGAGGTCTCGGTGAGCGCCCAGCGCGTGCCCAGGCCGTCGGTCAGCCATTTCGCGTCGGCATCGCTCGACATGCCCGCCGCCATGCCCTGCCGGCCTTCGAGAATTTCGCGCGCGCCGGTGAAACCGTCGCGCGCAATATAGGCGGCCATCAGCCCGTCGGCGGCCGCCTTTGCCGTATGCAGCTGCTTGGAATCCGCCGCATCGCGCAGAAATTCCCACAGGCCCGCGGCCATGGTACCCGCCGAGCCCAGCGCAGTGCTGCATCTGCGTCGCATCGAGCCCGAGCACATGCGCGACACCCGCCGCCGCCGCCAGCTTGCCGGCGGTGCCGGTGGTATGGAACACCTTGTAGTGCGAGCGGCCGAGAAACTCGCCGACGCGCACGCCGCACTCGTAGCCGGCGACCGCCGCCGCGATCAGCTCCTTGCCCGATGCGCCGCTATCCTGCGCCGCGGCGAGCACCGCGGGAAACACCACGGTTCCCGGATGCAGCACCGAGCTGTTGTGCAGATCGTCCTGCTCGACGAAATGCGAAGCCGCGCCGTTGACCAGCGCCGCGAACAACGGCGAGGTGCGCTTGCGCGAAGTCAGGATTTCGGCGGGACCGGCAGCGGGCCCCATCGCAGCAGCGAATTTTTCCAGAATGGCGATCGGGCGCGCGCCCTTGCCGGCAAGCGCGGAAGCGAACCAGTCGAGAAACAATTCCTCGGTGCGCGCCACCACCGGAGCCGGGAGATCCTCGTAACGGATCGCGGCGAGAAACTCGCACAGCGCCTGCGTCGGACTGACGGCGGGAGAAGCTGCTTTGGCCGGCATTTGCATATTGGACTCCGGACTCCGTGAACTACCTCTATTTTAGATTAAAACCTCGCCGCATAACCTGGAAACGAGCGCGATGGCCAGCAGCGTTGAAACCCGGAGAATTCACGGGTATTGTTTGCGGTCAAACAGGTCCGCGCAACCGGATCACGACACTCACACGCAGGGTCACCGAATATCCGGACAAGGAGAATGACTTGGCAAGATTGAACGAACTTCCAGATTGGGAACGGCAACACCACCTGGACAAAATCCGCGATCTTCCCGATTTCGGCGAGACTCCTTTTGTTGCGGGCCCTCCGCTCGGACAGCGGCGCGTCGCCATCATCACCACCGCCGGCCTGCACGTGCGCGGCGACCGGCCATTCGAGAGCGGCGCGGCGGACTACCGCATCATTCCGGGCGACACGCCGCCATCCGAACTGGTCATGAGCCATAGCTCGGTCAATTTTGACCGCAGCGGCTTTCAGGAAGACGTGAACGTCGTGTTTCCGCTGGCACGGCTGCGGGAGCTGCAAAAGCGAAAAAGTCGTGGGCTCGGTCTCCGACTTCCATTACGCATTCATGGGCGCCGCGGCGATCCGCGCGCTCGAACCCAAAGCGCGCGAGCTCGCCGGTCTGCTGAAAAAGGACAAGGTGGACGCGGTATTGCTCACCCCGGTCTGACCCAACTGCACGTGCGCCGTGGGCGCACTCGGCCACTACCTCGAACGCGAAGGCATTCCGACTGCGCAGATCAGCCTGATCCGCGAACAGACGGCGGCGATCAAACCGCCGCGTGCCTTGTGGGTGCCGTTCATGCTGGGCCGGCCGTTCGGCGCGCCGGACGAACCCGATTTCCAGCGCAAGGTACTGCGCGCGCTGCTGAATTTGTTCGAGCGAACTTCAGGCCCGGTGCTGGAGGATTTTCCCGAGGACGCGCCGGCGACCGCGGACACCGGCTCCGAGTCCGGGTTCGCCTGCCCGGTCAGTTTCGCCAAACCGCCGGCGGACGATGGCGATCTGGCCGCGGCGCTACAGCGTGAAATCGCGCAACTCGCACCGTGGTATGACCTCGCAAAAAAACGGCGCGGGCGCACCACATTCGGCATTTCCGGACTGAGCATCGAGGATGCCGCACGCCACGCAGCATCCTATCTGGCTGCGACCCCCGATGCGCCCTATGCCGCGGGCCTCTCGGCGGGCTTGGCGGTCAAGCGCGCCTGCGATGATGTGAAAGCGTATTACTATGAAGCGGCTGCGGCCCAGCCCGGAAACCTGGTGGTAAAGGAAATCGACGATTGGTTCTGGCATGAGACCGCTGCCGCCCGGGTGTTCCTGGCCATTTGGAAGGTATGCCTGAAGAGTACCGACAAATCGTTACAGCCGCTGGGCAAACTCGGCCTGGTGCCGCGGGCCGTGCAGCATGCTTTGGCCGAGCCAGGCCAAAAAACATAAAAAACCTTACGCCCTTTTCGTCATACGGCCTTGGCCGTCCGCAGCTCCACGACTTCCGCCGCGCTGTAACCAAGTTGCGACAGTATCGCATCTG
>CAVTHV010000007.1:0-70448 GCA_963734595.1 uncultured beta proteobacterium | reverse complement strand
TCTCCGCCGTAACGTGCGACGTAGTCGGTATCCCGCAACTGGTTCTGAATACACTGTGCGATCATTTTCAGGAGGCGGTTGCCGGCTTCGTGACCGTGGGTATCATTGATCGATTTTAGGCTGTCGGAATCGATCATCAACACGCTGAAAGGGTGCGAGTAGCGCGTGGATTGCCTGAAAATGCGCTCCGAGACCATATTGAAAGCGCGCATGTTTAGCGTGCCGGTAAGATCGTCGGTCTCCGCCAGCAGCTTGATCTGTATCATTGCTCGGCGGATGTCGGCCGAAAGCATGGTCGTGATATAGGCGACCAGTAGCAGCGGAGCAAGTTGCGTTGCCAGGGTGGTCAGATACGAGGTGATGGATAATCCGATGCGCACTGGATATCCGAGCCAGACATAGCAGGCCGCAATCAACGCCATCTGCATCAGCGTGGAGAGCTTTCCTAGCGTTAGCGCGCCGGTGATGATGACCAGCAGATAGAGATTGAGCAGCGGGCTTTCCAGCCGTCCCGTATACGTCAATACCCAAGTGATGAAGACGACCATTGCCCAGATTTCGATCGCGAGTTTCCAGTATGTTTCTTTGCGATAAAAATTGGCGTAATGAAAGCCAAGTATGAACGCTGCGAAGAAGAACATCGCCATGGCAAGAGCGGCGGATGTTTCCCCGCCGGGTGCGAGCACCGCCTGATAGAGCAGAACCAGGATCAGTAGCAGCCATTCGATCTCAGCTACTGTGCGCGAAAAGCCGCGCAATTCTTCAGCGGACAGATTGGGATCAAAAACCAGGTTGCTCGGGTACTCGCATTGGCTTAAGCATTGAAAATAGGCGTTGCTATCACGTCAAAACACCGCAAGTTTGCCCAGTCCATGCGGCGTAAGCAAGCCAATCCCCCGTTTTTTTCCGGCCCTCCGGTACGAGTCATGCTGTTGGGTGTGGTAAGAACCAATGACATGAGCATCGATTTGCAACAGTAGTATGCTTACCGACACGTTTGCATTCATGGCGCCGCGCATGTGCGCTGCCTGCAGGAATTATAAATATTACATGTAAAACAACACATTACGTGTTTTCTACGGCTGGTGTCATGCTATTGAACTCGGACCGTCCACCCCCATCTAATGCATCGTGTCCAACACTGGAAGGTTAGCGCTCAAATGAAACGAATTTTTCTGTACATCGTCACCAACCTGGCAATCGTATTCGTGCTGAGCATTACGCTCAGGCTGCTGGGTGTCGACACCATGCTCGACCAGCAGGGCGTGGGCATCAACTTCAACGCGCTGCTGGTGTTGTCTGCCGTATTGGGCTTCGGCGGCTCGTTCATATCGCTCCTGATATCCAAGTGGAGCGCGAAGACCATGACCGGCGCCCGGGTGATCGAGGTGCCTTCCAACATGAGCGAGCGCTGGCTGGTCGATACCGTCAAGCGCCAGGCGCAGCTGGCCGGTATCGGCATGCCGGAAGTGGCGGTCTACGATTCGCCCGAGATCAATGCGTTCGCCACCGGCTGGAACCGCAACAGCGCGCTGGTTGCGGTCAGCACCGGACTGCTCAACAACATGTCGCAGGACGAGGCCGAGGCGGTGCTGGGCCACGAAATCACGCACGTCGCGAACGGCGACATGGTGACGCTCGCTTTGATCCAGGGCGTGGTCAACACTTTCGTGGTCTTCCTGTCGCGCGTCATCGGCTTCCTGGTCGACCGCCTCGTGTTCAAGGTCGAGCGCGGGCAGGGCCCCGCGTTTTTCATCACCACCATCATCGCGCAACTGGTGCTGGGCATTCTGGCGAGCATGATCGTGATGTGGTTCAGCCGCCAGCGCGAGTTCCGCGCCGATGCGGGCGGCGCCAAACTGGCCGGCCGCAACAAGATGGTCGCGGCGCTCGAGCGGCTCAAGCTGAACCACGAGCAGGCGCAACTGCCTGACCGGATGGCGGCGTTCGGGATTTCAGGCGGCGCGGGGCACGGAATGAAATACCTGTTCATGTCGCATCCGCCGCTCGAAGAGCGCATTGCTGCGCTGCGCGGCGCGACTCAACTAAATGAACCGCCAAGACGCCAAGACGCCAAGAAATTCAAGGATGGTCGGGACACCAGATCAAACTTGGTTGCCGGGCTGAAGGCAAACGCAAAGAAAAACGGCACGCTTTCGCGTGCCGTTTTTTTTATGAGCTGCTTTATGGCTTATGCCAGCATTGCCTCGCCCCAAGGTGCTTCCCGCTTTTATTTGAGTTTTTCTTGGCGGCCTTGGCGTCTTGGCGGTTCAATCAGGGTTTGAGCACCGGCGTCCGGACATGGCCGCCGACATTCAGGCTGCCGCGCGCCACCACGATCGATTTGGAGCCGACTTCGGCGGTGATGCGTCCGGAGAGCGCGCCGCCAGGTCGCGATGTCGACGTTGCCGGTGGCGTTCATCGGGCCCGATGCGAGGCGCAATGCGCGGTAGGCGTAATGATCGTCTGCAAGCTGCAGCGATCCGCTCAGCTCGTCGAACGCGGTTTTGCCTCCCCTGGTACCGTCGCGCGAAGGCGCCTGGATCGCACGCACGATATCGACGTTGTCCAGTTCACCCTTCTGGGCAGAGAAACCCGCGTCGATCCGGGGCTTGTCGAACAGGGCGGTCAGGTTTGCGCCCTGCAAAACATAGTTGCCTTTGACGTTGAACGTGCCGGTCGCCGCAAAATTCTTGGTGAATGCCGGCAGCAGCCGGTCGAGATTGGCATTGTCCATCTTGAATTCGCCCTCGACCCGGATGTCGCTTTTCCAGCTGGCTGCGGCGGTGCCTGTGAACGTGCCGCGGCCGATGCTGCCTTCGATTCCGCTGAACGTCGCCTGCTGGCCATCGATCACGGCCGAGAATGCCAGATCGTCGAATTCGATCGCGGGCCCCACCGGCGGTTGCCAGCCGTGGGCGCTGAAGTTCACCTCCCAGAGCCGGTCTTTGGGTGCAAACTCGACTCTCGAGCTTGTCGTCCAAGAACACGGCTTTCTTCAGCCCCCCGTTGCGGTTGAATGTGATGTCGGCATTGAATAACGGGATCTCCAGCGGCTTGGCGTGGAGTTTTATCAACTTGATCGAGAGCCGGGGGATCTGCAGGGCCTGGGCTCCGGCCGGAACCTTGGCCCATGCCGCAATCTGGGCGAGCATGTCGCGGTCCGTCTCCAGCGAATTGACCACGACGCGATCGATATCCTTCTGTGCGCCAAGCAGCGCAAACGGTCCGGCGTCGACGACGATGTTTTTGATCTTGATCTGCTGCTGGTTGCCTATCGTGACATGCTCGAGCGTGAGTTGCGCCGAGGGAAACAGCGCATAGCGCAGGTTCGCGATGGTGACCGGTTGCTGCAGGCGCTGCGAAATGAGCGCCTGGGCGCCGTCGATATAGAACGTCAGCGGCACCACGTGCAGCAGGCCCACCGCCGCGGCGATTAACACGATGATCCCGATCGCCCCGGCTTTCAACAGGTTGGCAGGCTTCCTGGCCTGGGTTACCACCGGGTGCGCCAGTTCCTCTTCGCGCTGTTTTTGCCGCTCGGCGGCCGCGGCGCGGGCACGTTCTGCGGCCTCGACGCGATAACGCGCATCGGCATCGCGCTCGGCGATTTCACGCGCCTTGAGTTCGGCGCTGACGCGCTGCCGGATTTCATCGTCCGCACGCTCGCGCATTTTTTGCTCTTGCACCACGCGTGCCACGGCTTCGGCCTTCGCGCGCTCTTCCGCCAGGGCGCGGGCCTTGCGTTCGGATTCTGCTGTCGCGCGCGCCTGGGCCACGGCGGTTTCGGCCGCTTTGGCCGCAGCTTCGGCCTGCTCGAGCGCTTTTTGCGCGGCCCCTGAGCCGGTGCTGTTCGCCTCGCGCGCGTAGCGTTCGGCTTCCTCGCGGGCCCGGTGCGCGATCTCGGTCTGGCGTTCGGCTTCCGCGCGTGCTTTTTTCTCGGCTTCGATCCTTGCGGACAGTTCCGCCCGGGCCTTTTCGTCGGCCTGCTCGTGCGCTTTTCTCTCGGCGGCGATCAGCGCCTCGACTTCCGCGCGGGCTTTGAGTTCGGCTTCTTCCCGTGCCTTGCTGATCGCTTCTTCCCGCGATTGCTTTTCCGCCTCGGCTTTGGCTTCGGCCTGCTCGCGGGCGCGACGTTCGGTCTCGATCCGGGCTTCTGCTTCGATGCGGGCTTTTATTTCCACGTCCGCCCGGGCTTCGGCTTCCACGCGGGCGCGTTGCGACTGGTCCCGCAACTCGCGCAACTGCGCATTGGCGCGGGCTTCCGCTTCTTCACGCTGTCTGCGCTCGGCTTCTTCGCGGGCCTTGCTCGCGGCTTCCTCGCGCTTGCGCGCTTCGGCTTCTTCCCGTGCTTTGCGTTCCGCCGCAGCACGCGCTTCCGCATCTTCGCGAGCCTTGGCCTTGGCTTCTTCAAGCGCCTTCATGGCTTCTTCGAGGCGCACCGTCGCCTCCGCATCGGGGATCCCCTGCACCTGGGAGCGGATGCGCGCTTCGGCGTCTGCCTTGGCTTTGGCGGCCGCCTCGGCCATCGTCTGTGCCTGGGCCACGGCCGCTTCAGCCGCCGCGGCCCGGGCCTCGGCCTCGGCCCGGGCCTTGGCTTCAGCTTCGGCCCGCGCCCGGATTTCCGCTTCCATCCGGATGCGCGCTTCGGCTTCCTGTTTGGCTCGGGCTTCAGCCTGCGCCAGTGCTTCGGTCATCGCTTTCATCTGCGCTTCGACCGCTGCGCGTGCCCTGGTTTCGGCTTCGGCATGAGCGCGCGCCTCGGCTTCGGCCCGCGTCCGGGCTTCCGCTTCTGCCCGGGCTTTGGCTTCCCCTGCGGCTTTAGCCTCGGCTTCCTGCCGGGCCCGTGATTCGGCCTCCGCACGAGCCCGCGCTTCGGCTTCTGCCCGGGCCTTGGCTTCCATCGCAGCTTTCACCCGCGCTTCGGCTTCGGCCCTGACGCTCTCGTTGGCGGCGGCCTTGGCTTCCTTTTCCGCCTTGGCCCGCGCCTCGGCGGCGGCCTGCGCCGCTGCTTCCGCTTTAGCTTTTGCCATGGCTTCGGCTTTTACCCTGAGTTCGGCCATGGCGCGTGCCCGGGCCTCGGTTTCCTGCCTGACTTTGGCTTCTGCCGCAGCGCGTGCCGCAGCTTGGGCGCGGGCTCTGGCCTGGGCTTCGGCCTTCGCGCGAGTTTCGGCTTCGACGTTAAGCGTGGCCATTGCTTCGGGCGAGGTGAAATCGAGGTCCAGCCCGCCCTCCTGTGGCGCGGCCGACCGGGCTGGGCTCTGCGGGGGAAGAGAATATTTTGATATAGCCGTCGGCAATTAGCTTATCGACGGCTTCGCTGAATTTGTCTTCGGGCATGCGTGACTTTTGGACGAGTTCGGCAAGCGTAGACTTGCCGTCGATCGCAAGGAACGCGAGACCGAGATCGCGGGGCAACTTAACGGTTTTGTTTTTTACTTCAAGAACGCCCTTGGCGGTCTTGGTAAAAATGGTCTGGGGATGCATGCTCTTTTTAGTCCGACACCACCTCAAACGTACGGAACCAGTTCAATAGAATCGACCGCATGCCGGGCAGCCGTTTTATTTTTGCGCTGCGGCACAGCAGGGTTTTGTGCTTTTTTGTAACTTATAACGCAGCCGGGACCGATTTCCAAGGGCACAATTCCGGAACATTATATTGCAGTTACTGAAAAACCCATCAAAATGATACAGTTTTGCTTTCGGGGCCGGGAAAATGCAGTACAGGCGTAACGAATACGACGTAACCAATACTGTTGATACTACTGATCTGCAACAGGTTTTCAGGGTAGTCTGCGGTATCTACCAGGACCTGTATCAGCAGACATCCGCCGGGAATTTACCCACGGCGTTCGCCGATATGGGGCGCCTGTATCGTGGCGAATTTCCCGGCCGCCATGCCTGCGATACCGGTTATCACAACATCCAGCACGTGCTGGATGTGACGCTGGCGATGGCGCGCCTGATGGATGGCTGCGTGCGGGCAACCGGCGCAATGATCATCGACGAGCGCATGTTCCGTTTCGGCATTATCGCCGCGCTTTTTCACGATAGCGGTTATATCCGTCACCGCAACGATACCCGTCATCTGAGTGGCGCCGAATACACGCCAATCCATGTCTCACGCGGCGGGCGTTTTCTCGCGGCATACCTGCCGCAGCTCGGCATGGCCGAGCTGGCGCAGGCGGCCGCGCCGACCCTGCATTTCACCGGTTTCGAGATCCCGGTCGCCCAGATCCGCGTGCCGGGACCGGAATTCCGCCTCCTGGGCAATCTGCTCGGCAGCGCCGACATCCTGGCGCAGATGGCCGACCGCTGCTATCTCGAAAAATGTCACGACCGGCTTTACCCCGAGTTCGTGAGCGGCGGCATTGCGCGCAAGCGCAAAAAGGATGGCAGTGAAGAAGTCGTTTTTGCCTCGCCGGCCGATCTGATTTTCAAGACGCCGCATTTCTACCAGGGTGCCACCAAACGGCTCCGGGAGGACCTTGGCGGCAATTACGCCCACATCGAAAAGCATTTTGGCGGGCAGAACCTCTATTTCGACGAACTCGAGAAAAACATCAACTACGCGCGCTCCCTCGCGTCCGAGGGCGATGTTTCGCGGCTGCGCCGCCGGCCACCGGACGTGCCCGGCAGCGGGGCCGACGCCACCCAGTCGTGACGGATTGAGTCTGCCCGGAGTCAAAAATACGCAATGGACAGGATTTACAGGATTACCCGGGATTAACAAGATCAGACCAAAATCCCGATCTTGTAAATCCTGCAAAAATCCAGTTAATCCTGTCTATCTGAGTTTGGGTTTTTTAATTTCAGGCAGCTTCTAGGCGCCGGAGCCGGGGACCAGCAGAATTTTCCCGACGTGCCCGCGCGCTTTCCATGACGGCGTGGGCCTGGGCCGCTTCGGCAAGCGGGAAAGTGCGATGGGTTACCACGCGGATGCGGCCGCTCTCGATCTGCGGCCAGACCTTCTGCTCGAGTTCCTCGGCGATCCTCGTCTTGAAGGCGGCCGGCCGGGTGCGCAGCGTCGAGCCGGTGTAAGTGAGCCGTTTGAGCATGACCGGCATCAGGTTGATTTCGACCTTGGAACCGAGCGCGAAGGCAAGCTGCACGATGCGGCAGTCGTGATTGGCCGCCTTGAAGTTGCGCTCGATGTTGGGGCCGCCGACGATATCGAGGATGACGTTGGCGCCGCCGTCCTTGCGCACGATTTCAACGAAGTCTTCCTGCCGGTAGTCGATCACGCGGTCGGCGCCGAGGTCGCGGCAGATCCCGCAGCGATCCTCGGGGCTGTCGGTCGCGATCACCTTCGCGCCGAACGCCTTGCCGAGCTGGATGGCGGTCGTGCCGATGCCGCCCGCGCCGCCGTGGACCAGAAACGTTTCACCCGCCTTGAGTCCGGCCCCCATGAAAATATTGCTCCACACCGTAAAAAACGTCTCGGGCAGACCGGCCGCATCGGTCAGCGCGATGCCTTTCGGGACTGGCAGGCAGTGCTGCGCATCGACGATGCAATATTCGGCGTACCCGCCGCCGTTGGTGAGCGCGGTCACTTTGTCGCCGACCGACCAGCGCCGCACCTCATTGCCCGCGGCCACCACTTCGCCGGACACTTCGAGGCCGAGCAGGTCCGGGCGCGCCGGCCGGCGCCGGATAAAGCCCTTTGCGCTGCATCAGGTCCGGCCCGTTGACGCCGGCGGCAGCGACTTTGATCAGGACTTCGCCGGCCTTCGGCTGCGGCAGCGGCCTCTCGGCGGGTCTGAGTACGTCGGGACCGCCGGGGCCGCTCATTTCGATGACCTTCATGGTTGCGGGCAGATTGCTGCTCATGTTTTCCCCTAGATGAGTTTCCGAAATGGACGGCGTCAAAACCAATAGACAGGATTGACGGATTTTTGCGGGACTACAGGATCAAGCGGAGGTTTAATCCTGTTGATCCCGGGTAATCTGTAAATCCTGTCCTGGTTTTGCTTTGTGAATTTTGAGGCGGTTCTACCGGGATGCTTCTCGTAAAAACGGATGCGTTCCTTCAGCCCCGGCGCGCTGACCGAGCGGACGAGGGCGGCCATGTCCCCGGCGCGGCTGTCGTCCGCCGTCTGGCGGTGCAATGCTGCTGCTGCGGCGGGCGACAGCAGTTCGCAATTGGCGCGGGTCGCGGCGATCAGCGCCGGCCATTCCGGCTGCGCGGCGACGCGCGTCACGAAATTCAGTTTCAGCGCCTCGTCGGCGGCTGAAGGCGCGGGACGCCGAGAGAATTTCGCGCGCCTTGTCGGCGCCGATGCGGTGGGCGAGCCGGCGCGTGCCGAGCACGACGCCGAATCGGAGTCCCGGCATGCGGAAAGTCGTGCCGGGAGCGGCCACGCGCACGCTGCAGCAGGCGACCAGATCGGCGCCGGCGCCGAAGATTTTGCCGTGAGCGAGCACCAGGGTCTCGAACGGGGCGTGATACAGCTGCTGCAGCAGCGTCTCGATGCGGATGAAGCGCAGCGCGAGGTCGCCCTCGCTTTGATCCAGATAGGCGGTGAAATCGAAGCCGGCGCAGAAGTGGTCGCCGGCGCCGTCGAGGATCAGCAGCCGCGTGCCGTCGGAGCCGGCATATTCGACCGCATCGAGCAGCGCTTCCACCAGCGAGGCGGACAGCGCGTTCGCTTTCTGCGGGCGGTTCAGCGTCAGATGGGTGACGTGGCCTTCGTGCTTTCTGATCAGTTCGTCGTTCATGATCATGAGCAAGGAATCTTTGCCACAGAGAACACAGAGAGCACAGAGGAAAGCCGAATCCGCACATGTAACTTCTGAATCAGCGTGTATTGTATCCGCATGGCAGCTTGAATATTAATTCGAATCTCCTTGAGCGGTTGTCGTGCGGTTTCTCTGTGTTCTCTGTGGCTCATGGGTTTTGGCTCATTTTCCAAGTGTTGCGCGCACTTCGGCCGAGCGGTCCCAGAAATTCGGAAGCGCGCCATTCGAATAGCCGGACACGAAAGGTTTCTCGGTGCTGTGTCCAGGGTCGAACACGTGACGCCTGACCGCGCCGATGTTGGCGCCGTAGACGTGGATGCTGATCGAGACGCGGTCGTCGAAAGCGTTCGCGACTTCGTGAATGTCGCCGACAGTCGGCGATACGCGATCCACGTGCCCCGGCAGCAGGCGTTGCTGAGCGCCGGCCTGCATCGGTTTGCCGGAGGCGGACAATTCGAAACGCCGGCACAGTTCCGCGCCGCGCATCATGCCGACCATGCCCCATACCGTGTGATCGTGCACCGGCGTTTTCTGTCCCGGTCCCCAGACGAAGCTCACCACCGAAAAGCGCTCGAGCGGATCGCAGTGGAGCAGATATTGCTGGTAGTACTGCGGATGCGGTTGCGCGCACTCGTCCGGCAGCCAGTCGTCGTGGCTGACCAGCGCGGCGAGCAGCGTGCTGCCTTCTTCGAGCAGGCGTGATTCATCGCCGCCGGCGCGCTCGACCAGGCGCGTGAATTCGGCGACAAACGACCGGAAACGGGAGGTATTCTTCATGCCGTTGATTTTATTCCGATTTCTGACAGGACTTCAACGGTGTGCTGGCCCAGTGCAGGCGGTGCGCGATAGACGCCGAGCCGCTGGCCGGATACGCGCTGGGGCGAGACGATGGTTTTGGTGTCCACGCCGTTGGGCAGGGTGATGTCCTCGACCCACTGCATGTGCTGCACCTGCGGATCGGCGAGCACCTGCGAATAACTGTTGAGCGGCGCGCATGGCACCCCGCGCGCGTTGAAAATTTCGCAGCAGCTCGGCCACGTCGTAATTCGCAAACGCCTGCTCGAGAAGTTCGCCCAGCTCGTTCTGATGCCGGGCGCGCAGGCTGGGCGAGGCGAAACGCGCGTCCTGCATCAGGTCGGGCCGCCCGATGCCTTCGCAGGCCGCCCGCCACAGCTTGTCGGTGCCTGCCGCCAGCGCGAAATAACCATCGCGGCAGCGGAACGCGGCGTAGGGCGCGTTCATCGGATGCGCGGAGCCGAGCCTGACCGGGTCGCGTCCGGTGCCGAAATATTCGCTGGTCTGGAGATTGGCGATGCCAAGCATGGCACCCAGCATCGAGACGTCGAGGTGATCGCCGCCCGCGCCGCGGTTCGCCTTGTGCAGCGCCGACACCACCGAAAACGCCGCATACAGTCCGGCAGTGAAATCGGCGATGGGAATGCCGCATTTCACCGGCCGTCCGTCCGCTTCGCCGGTGACGCTCATCACGCCGCTCATCGCCTGCAGCGTCATGTCGAAGCCGCCTTCCTTCGCGCGCGGACCGCTCTGGCCGAAAGCGGACACCGAGCAATAGACGAGCGCGGGTTTGTCCCGGGCGAGCGTGGCGTGATCGAGCCCGAACTTCGCCATCACGCCCGGCCGGAAGTTTTCGATGACGACGTCGGCCGACAAAGCCAGCTGGCGCGCGGCAGCCTGGCCGGCCGCATCCTTGAGGTCGAGCGCCACCGAGCGCTTGTTGCGGTTGACCGAGGCAAAATACTGGCTGTAGCCGTCGACGAGCGGCGGCCAGGCGCGCATGAGATCCCCGTCGGGCGGTTCGACCTTGATCACGTCGGCGCCCATGTCGGCGAGCAGGCAGCCGCAGAACGGACCGGCCAGCACCTGGCAGAATTCGATGACTTTGACGCCGGCGAGGGGAAGCATTGCGAATTCGATATAAAGTTAATGGAGTCCGTGTTTCCGGACTGGCGGAACCGCCGTGCGTACTCGCGAATTCCGGGATCGATATACTAGCATGCTGATGCGTGCCCGTTCCGCACGCCGACTGAAACCAAACGCCGGTGACCGGCCCCTACACTGGTCACTGGTCACTGGTCACTGGTCACTGGTCACGGTATTGATCCAGTCCGCAATGTAGTCGATGCCGACCTGCCGGTTGTCGGCTTGGGCGTGGCTCGAGCCGCCTTCTTCGGCGGTGAGAATTTTCAGGCGCTTTTTTTGCGAGCCCAATGCGGCGTAAAGCTTGTGGGCCGAGGCGACCGGCACGACCTTGTCATCCTGGCCGTGCACGATGAGAAACGGACCGGTGATCTGATCGTGCGACGTCCGCCAGCGAAAAACGTTTGGCTTTCTCGATCGCGGCGTCGCCGTCATCGATGCAACCCATGACCCAGCGGAAGTGAAAGGTTGATTGCGCGGTGTTCCTGGGGTCGGTTTCCTGCTTGCGCTTGATCTCGGCCTGCCACGCCGCAAGGTCCCAGTGCAGCGCGCTCATCGCCACGCCGGCGCGGTAGCGTTTCTCGAACGCGGCGATGCGCGCGGCGTAATAGCCGCCGAAGCTGTAGCCCATGACCACGACCCTTGCAGGATCGACATCGGCGCGCGCGGCCACATACTCGTAAGCGGCCGCGCCCGGAACCTCGTAATCGTGGCGGGCATAGAGCTCGCGCAGCCGCAGCGATTCACCCTGGCCCGGCCCGTCGATCGCGAGCGTATGCCAGCCGCGTTTTGCAAACTCGAGTCCGGCGAACAGCACGCTCATTTCCTTGCAGTTGTCCATGCCGTCGAACACTACGATGGTGGGTGCGCGTCCGCTTACGCCAGGCGCTTTCATGAACAGTGCCGGCAGCGTGGTTGCTTCGTAAGGTACTTCCACGCGTTCGATGTTGGGGAAGCGCCGCAACAGTCCCGCCTGCTGCACCTCGATGGCTTTGCGGCCGATTTCGCGTTTCTGCCCGCCAGGGTGAACGAAGCGCTCGCCGGTGAAGTAATACATGCCGGCACGCAGATAGTAATTGCCTGCGGTCATCGCGTGTCCTTCGGCGGCGGCCTGATCGGCCAGTTTTTCCAGCCGGCTTCCCATCGCGCACCACTCTTCGCGCCACGCGTCGGGTTCGCTTTGACGCTGCCGGAGCCGCTCGCAAACCTGGTCGATCTCACCCAGCGCGACCGCGCCGTAAGGCGCCATGCCTTTGGTGACGAGACACGCGTTCGACCACGCGAGGTTTCCCGGAAAGTGCTCGATCCACGGACCGTTAGAGGCCATTACCTGCTCCCTGCAGATCTTTTGAAAATATTACGATTGCCGGACGCAATAGCCTGTCCAGGTTTGGAAGCGGGGACTGGACTCATGGTTCGTTCTCCGGGGGTCGCGACTCGCGGCTCAAGCGATGTTCAAATCATAGCATCGCCCGATTTTCGTGCCCAATATTTGGACTGTGCGCCAACACGCTGTCGCGCAATGCGATAATGCCGTGACCGATCGAAAGGAGCGAAGGCATGTGGAGCGGGGACTACTGGGCGGACAAGAACGGGATCAGGCTTTACGTTTATCGCAAGCGCGCCTCGGCGCCGCAAAAAAACGCCGGCGCCTTGCCGGTCCTGTTCCTGGTGCACGGCTCGTCGGCATCCGGCCGTTCGAGCTTCGACCTGCAGGTGCCGGGAAGGCCCGATTACTCGCTGATGGATCATTTTGCCGGACTCGGCTACGACGTGTGGACCATGGACCACGAGGGTTATGGCCGCTCGGACAGGACGGCCGGCAATTCGGACATCGCATCGGGCGCCGGGGATCTGGCCGCCGCGATGCCCATCGTCGAGCGTGAAACCGGGCAAACCCGCTACAACTTCTACGGTGGTTCCTCTGGAGCGCTGCGCGCGGCACTTTTCGCCCAGCGCAATCCCGGGTGCGTGGCGCGTCTGATGGTGTCCGCGCTGGTCTATACCGGAGAAGGCTCTCCCACCCTTGCCAAGCGTCGCGAAAAGGTCGAGGAATACCGCTCCAATAACACGCGCAAGGTCGACCGCGCGTTCATCCACAGCATGTTCACGCGCGACAAGCCGGGCACTTCGGAGATGGTCGCCGCCGATGCGCTGGCGGACGCCGAACTCGCGCTCGGGGATTCGGTGCCGACCGGAACGTATCTCGACATGTGCGCGCATCTGCCGGTGATCGATCCGGCGCGGATTGCCTGCCCGGTGCTGATCATCCGCGGCGAATACGACGGCATCGCTGCCGAGGCAGATCTGCTCGACTTCTTCGGCAGACTGCCGAGCAAGGACAAGCAGTTTGTGTTTATCTCGGGACTGGCGCATGCCGCGACCCTCGGCATCAACCGCCACAAGTTCTGGCACGTGATGCGGGCATTCATGACAATGCCCGAGAACAGGGCGCTAACCAGTTGAAATAAAACGACGGAGGAAACCATGATCAGAGCTATCGTTATCATCTGTGCCGCGCTGGCGGCTGGCGCGGTGTTTGCGGAAAACTATCCGAACAAGCCGATACGCATGATCGTCGCGGTGCCGCCCGGCGGGCCGGCCGACACGCTGGCGCGGCTGGTCGGACCGCGCCTCGGCGAGGCGCTCGGCCAGACCGTGGTCATCGACAACCGGCCGGGCGCCAACGGCATCATCGCCTACGACATGGCGGCACGTTCGACACCTGACGGCTATACCTTTGTGCTCGTTGCCGCCGGCGTGGCGATCAATCCCAGCCTGTATCACAATGTGCAGTACGATCCGGTCAAGGATTTCTCGCCGATCACCCTCGGCATCACGGTGCCGAATATCCTGGTGGTGCATCCTTCGGTGCCGGCCACTTCCGTCCAGGAACTGATCGCCCTGGCCAAGGCGAAGCCCGGTCAAGCTCGCGTTTGCGTCTGCCGGCAACGGCACTTCCGGGCATCTTGCGCTGGAACTGTTCCGCCAGTCCTCCGGCATCAATGTCGTGCACGTGCCCTACAAAGGCGGCGGTCCGGCGCTGACCGACGTGATCGGCGGTCAGGTCCAGGCGCTGTTCAGCATTGCGCTCGCGGCCACGCCGCAAGTGAAGGCGGGCAGGGTACGCGCGCTGGCCATCACCAGCGCCACCCGTTCGCCGGTGGCGCCCGATCTGCCGACGTTGCGGAATCCGGTTTCCCGGGTTTCGAGGTGATCGGCTGGTTCGGCTGGCTCGCCCCCGCTAAAGCGCCCAAGGAAGTCGTCAACCGGCTGAATCGGGAGATCGTGCGCATTCTGAACATGAGTGCAGTGCATGACCGGCTGTTGAGCCTGAGCACCGTTCCAGTGGGCGATACCCCCGCGCAGTTTGCCGGCTTCATACGTTCCGAGCGCGACAAGTGGGCGAAAGTGATCCGGACCGCGGGAATCAAGCTCGAATGATGGCGTTTTATCAGAATAGGACACAAGTAACGGGAGGTTCGTGGTCATGAGCAGTGCGAAAGGCATACGCGAAGTAGGTTATGTCGACGTGAGGCAGGGCGGCGGGGGCGACTCGCCGCACCGCCACGGGTCCCAGCTCCAGCCGCTGTCCTGGATGGACTGCGCGGGTGGGGGGCAGGTGGTGGTCGAGCGCGGCATCGCCTATGTCGGCAACATGCGCAATCCGCACGGTACGCAAATCATCGATGTGTCCGATCCCAAAAATCCCCGGTTGATCTCCGAGATCGCGATGCCGGTCGGCACCCATTCGCACAAGGTGCGGGTTGCCGACGGCCTCATGATCACCAACCGCGAGATTCTGTCGTCGCGCAATGCGCGCGGCGAATTGCCGCCCGAGGGCTTTCGCGGCGGGCTGGCCATCTACGACGTGTCCAGGCCGTCCAGCCCCAAGCTCATCAGCAATTGGAACACCAGCGATATTCCCGAGCCCGGTTACGCGCGCGGCGTGCACCGTTTCGATTTCGACGGACGCTACGCGTATATCTCGCCAACCTGCGACGGGTATCTCGGCAACATCGTGATGATCCTCGATCTCAAGGACCCGGCGAAGCCCGAGGAGGTGGGGCGCTGGTGGATGCCGGGCCAGTGGACGGCAGGCGGCGAAACGCCGACGTGGAAGGGCGCCGCGCACAAGTGCCATCATCCGCTGCGTTACGGTAACCGCCTCTATACCAGCTACTGGCACGGCGGGTTTGTGATCCTCGACATCGAGGACATGAGCAAACCCCGGTTCGTATCGGGGCTCGACTGGAGTCCGCCATTCCCGTGGCCGACGCATACCGCGCTGAGAATTCCGTTCAAGATCGACAACCGCGACTTCCTGGTGGTGTCCGACGAAGACGTGGTGCGCCTCGAAGGCTGCCCGCCTTATCCCTCGGCGTTCCTGTGGGTGGTGGATATTACGGACGAAAAACATCCCGCGGTCATCTCGAGTTTTCAGCTCGAGGACATTCCGCCGGAGGAGCAGCCCTACGCGACCGGCTGCCATCAGCCGTGCGAGAAAGTGATGGGCACGGAAATTCCGGTGGCGTGGTTTGCGCACGGTCTGCGCATCATCGACATCGCGCGGCCCCATGCGCCGAAGGAGGTCGCGCATTTCGTGCCGGACGTGCCGCAGGGCTCGACGCGCGTGCAGAGCAACGACGTCACGGTCGACGAGCGCGGACTGATCTATCTGCTCGACCGCGTGCGGGGGCTGCACATCCTCGAACGGATTTGATTCTGCAAAAGCATGAACGCAAAGGACGCGAAGGTTCGCAAAGGAGAACGAAAAAAGTCTGAAACACAAGCGCATAGACACGAAGGACACAAAGGAGGCACGAAGGAAAATCAATAACTTTTGCATCGGCCTGTTGTCTGACCGCAGGGCCAAAAAATGCTCGGATCCTTTGACTCTCAACTCTCAACTCTCAACTGCCTCAACTCTCGACTCTCATGAACATCACCATACTCGATGACTACCAGAATGTCGTGCGCACGCTCGACGCGTTCAAGAAGCTCGCCGGACACAAGGTGACGATCTGGAACGACCATACCGAGAACATCGACGTGCTTGCAGAGCGCCTCAAGGACACCGAGGCCCTGGTGCTGATCCGCGAGCGCACGCCGATCCGCACGCCGCTGCTGGAACGGCTCGACAAGCTCAGGCTCATCAGCCAGCACAGCGTCTATCCGCATATCGATGTCGATACCTGCACGCGGCGCGGCGTGGTGCTGTCTTCCAACATGCATCCGGGCCGCCCGTCCTATGCGACCGCGGAATTGACCTGGGGACTCGTCATTGCCGCGTTGCGGCACATTCCGCAGGAGGTCGCGGCCCTTAAAGCCGGACGCTGGCAGTCGACCATCGGCACGACTTTGCGCGGGAGGACACTGGGCGTCTACGGTTATGGGCGCATCGGCGCGGTGATCGCGGGCTACGGCAAGGCCTTCGGCATGAAAGTGCTGGTGTGGGGCCGCGAGGCATCGTTAGCCAGGGCGCGCGCCGATGGTTACACGCCGGCGCGAAGCCGCGAGGCGTTTTTTGGGGAAAGCGATGTGCTGACTTTGCATCTGCGCCTCAATGACGCGACGCGGGGCATCGTCACCGCCGCCGATCTTGCGCGCATGAAACCGACGGCACTGCTCGTCAATACCAGCCGTGCCGGGTTGATCGAGCCGGGGGCGCTGGCGAATGCGCTCAAGGCCGGACGTCCCGGCAGGGCGGCGGTCGATGTCTACGAGCAGGAACCGGTGCTCGATGCCCGTCATCCGCTGCTCGCCTTGGAAAACGCCGTGTGCACTCCGCATATCGGCTACGTCGAAAGAGATGCGTACGAGGCGCAGTTCGGCGGCGCATTCGACCAGATCCTCGCCTACCTCGACGGCAAGCCGGTCAACGTCGTCAATCCCGAGGCGCTGGAGAATCGGTAATACGTTGTTTTCACCTCGGCCGCCGTGCCGAGCATCCATAGAAGCGGGAAACTGAATGTCGCGATGCGCATGATCGGCATGCCGATCCTGGAACCCGCATTCACCGTATCCGGATAGATTTGCTGCACTGCACTATCGCCGGCATATCAACGCCCGACAAAAATCGTGTTGTCGCGAGCCCTGAATTTTGTGTAAAGTGTCGGGGTTTGTAGGGGTTTATACTGATACACCACCGGACGATCGATCATTTCCAGGTGTGAAATATCAGGGTTAATACTGATATGCACCGCAGAACTGTCGGTCGTTTTTTGCACCCGGCGGCGTGAAGCGCCGGGGCAGGCGCAGTTCAATCATCGTGGTCGGTGTTATCTGAAAACTCCCGCGGGAAGTCTTGAGCGCCGGAACCACTGGTTGTTTGTTGCCGGAAGTAATTTTTCGCCGGAAGGCCGTGGCGGGTCACAGAATTAATGCAGTGTGTATTTGAGAGCAGCTTGTCAGGAGAAAAAACCGTGAAATTCAAAATTAAATGTCCGGAAGATTTCTGGGCCGGTCTGATGTTCATCGCCTTCGGCGTAATCGCGATCTGGACTTCGCAGGATTACCCGATGGGCACGGCGATGCGGATGGGCCCCGGCTACTTTCCAATCTGGCTGGGAGCCCTCCTTATTGTTATCGGCGCCATAGTCTCTGCAATCTCGTTCAAGGTCGAGGGTCCGCCGATCAAGCCGTTCGCCTGGAAGCCGATGATCATGCTGGGCCTGGCGTTTGCCCTGTTTGCCTGGGGCATCGATAACATCGGCTTCGTTCCGGCGCTGTTCGGGCTGATCGTGCTGAGCGCGGCGGCGGGCCAGGTATTCCGGATAAAAGAGGTATTGGTCCTGAGCATCGTGCTGATCGCGGGCGCGGTCGGGGTTTTCATCTACGGCGTCGAATTGCCCTACCCCCTGTTCTGGTGGAGATAACATGGATTTTTCACAACTAATACCAAACCTGTCGCTGGGCTTTTCCACGGCGGTTTCGCTGATAAACCTGTGGTATTGCTTCATCGGCGTGCTGGTCGGCACCCTGGTCGGCGTACTGCCCGGCATCGGACCGGTGGCGGCGGTCGCCATGCTGTTGCCGCTCACGTTCAATCTGGACGCGGTCGGCGCCATCATCATGCTGTCGGGCATTTATTACGGCACGCAGTATGGCGGCTCGACCACGGCGATCCTGGTCAATCTGCCGGGCGAATCGGCCTCGGTGGTGACCTGCATCGACGGGTATGAAATGGCGAAACAGGGCCGCGCCGGGCCGGCGCTGGCCATCGCCGCGATCGGCTCGTTCTTCGCCGGCACGGTAGGCACCCTCATAGTCGCGCTGGTGGGGCCGCCCCTGGCGGAAATCGCGCTCAAGTTCGGCGCGCCCGAGTACTTTTCGCTGATGTGCATGGCGCTGATTGCCGCGGCCGTGCTGGCGCACGGCTCGCTGCTCAAGACGATAGGCATGATCGTGCTCGGCCTGCTGGTCGGCATCGTCGGCACCGACGTCAACTCCGGCATGTCGCGCTTCACCTTCGGGGCCTCGGGGCTGGCCGACGGCCTGAGCTTTGCCATGGTGGCCATGGGCCTGTTCGGTTTCGCGGAAATCCTGTCCAATCTCGGGGACAAGGCGGACACCGCGAGCCGCGACGTTCTCAAGAAAAAAATCTCGGGGCTGATGCCGACCTGGCAGGACCTGAAGGATTCCGCCCCCGCGATCCTGCGCGGCACCGCAATCGGCGCGTTTTTCGGCACCCTGCCCGGCGGGGGACCGACGATCAGCGCGTTCTCGTCCTACGCGGTGGAGAAGAAACTCGCCAAGGACCCTTCGCGGTTCGGCAAGGGCGCGATCCAGGGCGTCGCGGCGCCGGAGTCGGCCAACAATGCAGCGGTGCAGTGCGCGTACATCACCACGCTGACGCTGGGCATTCCGCACGGCGCGACCATGGCGCTGATGCTGGGCGCCCTCACCATCCAGGGCATCGCGCCCGGCCCGCAGGTGATGACCCAGCGGCCCGACCTGTTCTGGGGCCTGATCTGCAGCATGTGGATCGGCAATGCCATGCTGGTGATTCTCAACCTGCCGCTGGTCGGGCTGTGGGTCAAGCTGCTCAAGGTGCCGTACCGCTTCCTGTTCCCGGCGATCATGGCCTTCATGGCGATCGGGGTCTACAGCGTCAACAACCTGGATCTCGACGTCTACATGGCGATTTTCTTCGGCATATTGGGCTACATTTTCATGAAGCTCTCGTGCCAGCCGGCGCCGCTGATTCTGGCGTTCGTGCTGGGCCCGCTGATGGAAGAGAACCTGCGGCGCGCGCTGCTCATTTCGCGCGGCGATCCCACGGTGTTCATCACGCGCCCGATCAGCGCCGCTTTCCTGATTGCGACTTTCCTTCTGCTGGCAATCATGATCGTGCCGGCAATCCGCAAGAAGCGCGAGGAAGCGGTATCCGAAGCTGCGGTGCTCTGAAAGACCGGCTGCTTCAGGCAGCGAAAGGTGGGTCAAAAATGCCGCGCCCCGAGGGGCGCGGCATTTTTTTGTATGGGAGAGGGCGCACGGCACGATAGCCACAGCAGTCACGAAGCGGGGAGTGCTTCCGTGTGCAGGGACAAGCCACCGGGTAAGGCGGGGATGGCGAGCGCCGGCCGTTGCCCAGTGCCCGGGGGTGATGTTATGGCGTTTTGGCAGTACCGCTTTTCATGCCCTGCCAGCGTTCGATTCTGTCGTGTTCGACGCCGAACAGGTCGAGCACGCGTCCCGCGGTGTGGTCGACCATGGCATCGATGGTCCTGGCGCGGCTGTAGAACGCGGGAACCGGCGGGAATACGATACCGCCCATTTCGGTGACCGCGACCATGTTGCGCAGGTGCGCGAGGTTGAGCGGCGCTTCGCGGGTCAGCAGCACCAGCCGCCGCCGTTCCTTGAGTATGACGTCCGCGGCGCGGCTGATCAGGTTGTCCGCGAAGCCGTGGGCCACCGCGGCGAGTGTTTTCATCGAGCACGGCGCAATCACCATGCCGTGGGTGATGAAGGAGCCGCTCGCAACCGACGCGCCGATGTCCCGCGCGTTGTGTTCGACATCGGCAAGCTTGCTGATGTCCTTGCGCCGCAGGCCATGATCCTGCCAGGCGTTGAGCGCGCCGGGTTCCGACATGATCAGATGGGTTTCCCAACCGCCGATCGCGCGCAGCATCTCGAGGATGCGCACGCCATAAAGGGTTCCCGTGGCGCCGGTGATCGCGACGATCAGACGCTTCTTTGATCTGGATGATGCAGACGTTCGTTTTGTGGCCATGGCGTTTTCTGCTCCACCGTTGCCGGAGCGGCTGTCTTGCCGGCGTAATCCGGATCGATGTCGTTACCGATATCCTACACTGCCCGGCGCGCCTGGTGTCTCCCGGCTGCATTCCTGCCGGAAAATCCTGAGGATTTGCTTAATGTTCGTGCCCGGCGCGGCGCGCCAATGGCAGGCCATCGGCTGCTTGCCCGTATAATAGCCCGACTCCAATTTGTCGCCATGTGTCCATATTGTGAATTCCGCCCGCGGCGTTGCCGCATCCGCCGACAACCGCACCATCGTCATGGTCGTGCTGGGCGCGACGGCCTCGCAGATCGCGTCGGCGATGAGCATTGCAATCTTTCCCGTCATTGCGCCGCAGCTCGCAGCGCAGACTTGCCGTCGACGCGTCGTTTGTCGGATACCAGATGAGCCTGCTGTATGGCGCGGCCATGGTATTGTCGCCGCTGGCGGGGAGCGCCGATTTGCGCTGGGGGCCATGCCGTTCGATGCAGGTCGCCCTGGGTTCCACCGCCGTCAGCATGGCGCTTGCCATCACCGGCAACCTGTATTTGATCGCCATCGCCACGGTTCTCGTCGGAGCGGGCGCCGCTCTGGTTTCGGCGGGTGCGGCGCACCTGCTGTTCCGCTTCAGTGCGCCGAAACGCCGCAATCTGATTTTCTCCATCAAGCAAACCGGCGTGCCGTTCGGGTGGGCGATGGTCGCGCTGCTTGCGCCCTCGCTCACGTTGAGCCTGGGCTGGCGCTGGGCGCTTGCCGCGATACTGGCCTACGGCGCCGTCATGGCGATCGCGCTGCAGCGGGCGCGCGCGCGGTGGGATGACGATCGCGACCCGCATGCGGCGACGCAAGTCCATGTTCTGGATGGTGTCAGACTGGTGTGGCGTTATCCGGTCCTGCGACGGCTTGGATTCGTCGCGTTTTTCTTTTCGTTCGTGCAGCTTTGCGTGGGGACCTTTACCGTGACCTTGCTGGTGAACGAGGCGGGCTACAGCCTGATTACCGCCGGATTCATGTTTTCACTGGCCCAGGTCGCCGGGATAGCCGGACGTATTTTTCTCGGCTGGTTCGCCGACGTCACCGGCGGGAGCATCACGGTGCTGAAGGTGTCGGACCTGATTGTCGCGGCATGTTGCGTCATTGCGGCATTCATCAATTCCACCTGGTCGCCGGTGTTGCTCGCTGCGTTCTACATTGTTTTTGGCGCGATGGCTTATGGCTGGAATGGCGTGATGCAGGCGCAGATCGCGCGCCTCAGCCCGAAGGGAATGGTGGGCGTCGCGACCGGCGGCCTGATGGTGTGGATCTTCGCCGGCACGCTGGTCGGTCCGGCGCTGTTCGCGACCGGTTACCGCTTCGTGACCAGCTACACGACGTGCTTTGGCGCGCTGGCGGCGATCGCGATGACCGGCTGGATGGTGCTGCGGTCGGTGCGCATTGCGGATCACGAGCAGATCGTGCGGGATCGTTGACTGGGAGCATGAGACCATGAATATGGAATATCGCAAACTGGGAAACAGCGGGCTCAAGGTTTCGAAAATCTGTCTCGGCGCGATGATGTTCGGCGAGCACACCGACGGCGCGACCGCGGCGCGCATCGCCAGATCGGCGTTCGATGCCGGCGTCAACTTCATCGATACCGCCGATACCTACGGCGAGGGCGAATCGGAACGCATCGTCGGCAAGCTCGTTTCGAAAAACCGCGACCGCTGGGTGGTCGCGACCAAGTTCACCAACAAAGTCGACGCTGATGATCCGAACTCGGGCGGCGCCGGCCGCAAATGGATGCTGCAGGCGGTGGCGGGCAGCCTCAGGCGCCTCGGCACCGATTACATCGACGTCTATTATTTTCACCGCGACGACCGGGACACGCCGCTCGAGGAGTCGCTGGGCACGATGGCCGACCTGATCCGCGGCGGCAAGGTGCGTTATTTCGGCCTCAGCAACTTCCAGGGCTGGCGCATCGCCGAAGTTGTCGACAAATGCCGGCAATGGGGATTGCCGCAGCCGATCGTGCTGCAGCCGTGCTATCACGCGCTGTATCGCATCGCCGAGGTCGAAGCGTTTCCCGCATGCCGGCATTACGGGCTCGGCATCGTGCCGTACAGCCCGCTGGCGCGCGGCGTGCTCACCGGCAAGTACCTGCCTGGCGCGAGACCGCCCGCCGACTCTCGGGCAGGGCGCAAGGAATCGCGGTTCCTCGAAACCGAATTCCGCGCCGAGTCGCTGGCCATCGCGCAGAAGCTCGCCCGGCACGCCGGGAAAAAGGGCATGAACCCGGCGCATTTCGCTCTCAACTGGGTGCTGAACAATGCGCTGGTGACGTCCGTGCTCGCCGGGCCGCGTACCTTTGCGCAGTGGCAGGACTATCTCGCCGCGCTCGATCAGCCGTTCGATGCGGAGGACGAGGCGCTGGTCGACAGGCTGGTGCCGCGCGGCCATTGTTCGACGCCGGGCTATACCGATCCCAAGTATCCGGTCGCCGGCAGGGTGCCGCGTTGTTGATCGTACTGGTGCGTTTGCGCGGGTAGCATGGAAGCACTGGGCCCGGCACAGCTATTCCTATGCGCCCTGGTGGTGATAGCCGCCTTTGCAGTGCGCGGCACGACCGGATTCGGCGGCAATGCCATCGCGGTGCCTTTGCTGACGCTGGTGCTGCCGATACACAGCGTGGTGGCGGTCATGACGGTGCTCACCACGATCTCGTCTCTCGCACACTGGGTGGGAAGCTGGCGCAAGATCGTGTGGGCGGAGATCCTGCGGGCCGCGCCTTTTACGCTGATCGGGGTCGTGGTGGGCCTGCTGCTATTTCAGGCGCTGGACGCGCACATTCTGACCAGGGCCTTCGGCGTGTTCGTCATCGTCTATGCCATTTATGCGATAGCGACGTCGGGACGGATGCGGCCGCCTCCCAAAAAATGGCTGTGGCCGCTGGCGGTGGTGCTGTGCACGCTGGGCGGACTGGTGGGCACGCTGTTCGGCGGCGCCGCCGGTCCGCTCTACGCGATTTATCTCAGCGCGCTGCGGCTCGAAAAAGACAGTTTCCGGGTGACCATCACCACCATTCTGATGACGCAGGCGGTCATGCGCGTAACCGGTTATTTTAAAATCGGATTTTACGATACGCCGACACTGCTGATGGTGGCGGCGGCATTCCCGCTGATGCTGATCGGCGCCCGTCTTGGCGGGCTCACGGCAGGCCGCATCAACCAGGCGCTATTCAACCGCATCGTCGGCGTCGTCCTGATGTGCAGCGGCGTCCTCCTGCTGTTCAAGTAGCAGGCGGGCTCGTTGCGGAGGCGACGCGGGCGGGAATTACTTCAGGAAAATGACGGCGGGAAAGGTGGCGACGGCGAGCACCAGCACCAGCCATTCGAGGTTGTGGCGTTTGAGCCAGCCGGTGAAGTGCAGGATCAGTATGACGATTGCGATTACGTAAAAGGCATAAAAAACCATCTATCGTCCCCCCGATTCGAATATTTGTGCATAAGCATAAATCAAAATGGTTTTTTGTGACAGGGAAATATGTGGGCTTGCTGCCCCGCACAACATTGGGGTGTCCTTTAGGGGCTGAATCGGGCCGCCAGTCGGTCGCATGCAAGCGGGTGCGTGCTGGAATTCCTCCGCCACCGGCGCGGTATGCAGGGACTGGCCCTACAATGAGAACCATTGTCCGACGGAATGTCGCACGCCTATGTCCTATATTCTGGCCCTGGATCAGGGCACGACCAGTTCGCGCGCCATAATTTTTGACCGTGCGGGATCGGTCGTAGCGCTGGCGCAGAAGGAATTCACGCAGATATTTCCCCAGCCGGGGTGGGTCGAGCATGATCCGAACGAAATCTGGGCAACCCAGATTGCCGTCGCTGCCGAGGCGATCGCCCGCGCCGGGATTCATGCGGGGGACATCGCCGCAATCGGCATCACCAACCAGCGCGAAACCACGGTGGTGTGGGACCGCGACAGCGGCGAGCCACTTCACAATGCCATCGTGTGGCAGGACCGCCGCACCGCGGAGTGCTGCGACCGGCTCAAGGCCGCGGGACACGAAGCAATGGTCACCGCCAAAACCGGCCTGGTGCTCGATGCCTATTTCTCCGCGACCAAGCTCAAATGGATAATCGACAATGTTCCCGGAGCGCGCAACAGGGCGCGACAGGGCAGACTGGCATTCGGCACGGTGGACAGCTGGCTCATCTGGAAGCTCTCTGCGGGCGCCACCCACGTAACCGACGCTACCAACGCTTCGCGCACGCTGCTCTACAATATTCACGACGGTGGCTGGGACGAGGAATTGCTGCGACTGTTCGATGTGCCGCGCGAAGTGTTGCCGCGGGTTGTGCCATCGAGCGGCGTCGTCGGTGAGACGGCAGGCAAACTCTTTGCCGCGCGCATTCCGATCGCGGGCATCGCCGGCGATCAGCAGGCCGCGCTGTTCGGCCAGCGCTGTATCACGCCCGGCATGGTCAAGAACACCTACGGCACCGGCTGCTTCATGCTGATGCATACCGGCGGGCGGCCCGTGTCATCGCGCAACAAGCTCCTGACGACCGCGGCATGCCAGACCGGAAAGCAGCGGGAATATGCGCTCGAGGGCAGCGTTTTTGTCGCGGGCGCGGTGGTTCAATGGCTGCGCGACGGGCTCGGCATCATCAAGTCGTCGGAGGAAGTCGAGACGCTCGCGGCCACCGTCGCCGACAACGGCGGCGTATACCTGGTGCCGGCGTTCGCCGGGCTCGGCAGCCCGCACTGGGATCCCTATGCGCGCGGCGCGATGCTGGGACTGACGCGCGGCACCACCGCCGGCCACATTGCGCGCGCCGCGCTGGAGAGCATCGCCTACCAGACCGCCGACCTGCTGCACGCGATGGAGTCCGATTCCGGGATCAAACTCGCCGAACTCAGAGTCGACGGTGGCGCGACGCGCAACGACCTGCTGATGCAATTTCAGGCCGACCTGCTGGGCGTGTCCGTGGTGCGGCCGAGGATTTACGAAACGACTGCGCTCGGCGCGGCGTATCTCGCGGGCCTGGGCGTCGGCTATTGGGAAAGCGCGCAGGACATCGCCGGCCAGTGGCAGGCGGAACGCGTGTTCGAGCCTGTCATGGCGCGCGATCAGGCCGAAGCGCTGATGACGGGCTGGCGCAAAGCGGTAGGGCGGGCCAGGGACTGGGCCCGTCCCGAATCTCAAAAACAATAGACAAGATTTACAGGATTACTCAGGATTAACAGGATGAAACAGACGGGATCAAAAGCCGGATCCTGTAAATTCTGCTTTCAATCCTGTTAATCCTGTCAATTTCCCTCTGGTTTTCCTATCCCAGCCGCTGACCGCGCGTATTTACGGGCGTTGTGAAAAGTCGTTGCCAAGGGACTGATTATAGGAGCAGAATATGTAGCCCGTTGATTGGATGGTGGTTTTCGCCGGGCAGGGGAGTCATCGTGGCAAGGATTGCGGTATTCAACCAGAAGGGTGGCGTCGGCAAGACCACGACGACGCTCAATCTTGCAGCGCTGCTTGCCCGGCGCGGCGCCGATCCGCTGGTCATCGATCTTGATCCGCAGGCCCACTTGTCGGGAATCTGCGGCGCCACGGTACAAGGATCGGAGCGCAGCCTCTATGGCTTCTATGCCAATGCCCTGCCGCTGGCCGGCCTGATCTGCAACAGCAGCATCGGCTGGAAAATCATCCCCTCGCATCTCGATCTGTCCAAAGTCGACACCCAGTTCGGCAAAGGCCCGAACGTTCTCAACCGCCTGCACGCGGGCATCGTCAGGGAAAACCTCAATACCGACCGTCCGATCCTGATGGATTCCTGTCCGATGCTGGGGGTGCTGTCGCTGAACGGTATTTTCGCCGCCGACCGGGTGCTGGTGCCGATTTCCACCGATTACCTGGCGATCAAGGGTGCGCTGCAGATGGAGCGCACGCTGCGGGCGCTGGAGCAGGTTCTGAAAAAACGCGTCGAGCGCCGCTACGTGATCACGCGCTTCGATACGCGGCGCAAGATGTCGTGGGACATCGACCGCCAGTTGCGCGAGCGCTTCGGCGCCGAGGTGTGCGAAACGCGCATCGTGGAAAACGTCAGCATCGCGGAAAGCCCGGCCTGCAGCAAGGACGTGTTCGAACACGCGCCGGAGAGCCGCGGTGCGCAGGACTATTCAGCGCTGCTTGCCGAGCTCGAGGCCTGCGGTTTTCTGTAGCAGCCTCAGTCCGGTTTCGGCTCTTCCTGCCTGCCGATCAGCGAAATCATCTCTTCGAGGTCGAGCCCTTCGCCCTTGGTGGCCGGCGCGAGTTCGCGGCATTCGAGGATTTCGCAGTGGTGATAAATCTGGCCGATCTTGTTCTCGGCTTCCGGGCGGTCGCGCGCCTGCACCATGAGGTTCTCGACAAGCATGCCGCCGCGGGTCCTGATTTTGAAGCCGTATTTGTTCAAGTGCCGGGTCCTCGCTGCTGGTCGGGCTGCAGGGGTCGTTACGACTCGTCGGGTCTGAAGTCGCGCTGGTAGAGCTTGAATCTCTTCACGTAATGGTCGGCGAAGCTGTTGATGTTCCGGATTTCCTCCGGACTCAGCTGCCGCACCACCTTGCCGGGCGAGCCGATGACCAGCGACCCGTCCGGAATTTGCTTGCCCTCCGCGATCAGGGAATTGGCGCCGATCAGGCAGTTCTTCCCGATTTTCGCGCCGTTGAGGATCACGCTCTTGATGCCGATCAGGCTGCCTTCGCCGATGGTGCAGCCGTGCAGCATCGCCATGTGTCCCACGCTGACGTTCGTGCCGAGCGTGACGGGAAGGCCGGGATCGGTGTGCACCACGCAGCCGTCCTGCAACTGGGCGTTTTCGCCGATCGTAATGACGTCGTTGTCGCCGCGCACCACGCAGTTGAACCAGATGCTGGCGTTGTTTTCGAGCACGACCGCGCCGATGACGGTGGCGTTGTGCGCGATGTAGTAGTCGCCCCTGCAGAGGACCTTGCGGTCGCCGAGAGAATATTTCATTGAGAGTCTTTCCCTGACTGTCAGGGATGAGTACACCCAGACGCAGGGCGGGTACGCCAATCATGCGGCAGAAATGCAAACGGCCGGCAGTTGCCCGCTGGCCGCGTGAATCAGAGCCGCGGTCCTGTTACAGCAGCGGCACGATCAGCAGCGCCACGATGTTGATGATCTTGATCAGCGGGTTGATCGCCGGGCCGGCCGTATCCTTGTAGGGGTCGCCGACGGTGTCGCCGGTCACCGCCGCCTTGTGGGCGTCGGAACCCTTGCCGCCGTGGTTGCCGTCCTCGATGTATTTCTTGGCGTTGTCCCACGCGCCGCCGCCGGTCGTCATCGAGATCGCGACGAACAGGCCGGTGATGATGGAGCCCATCAGCACGCCGCCCAGCGCCTGCGGCCCGAGCGCGATGCCGACCACCACCGGCACCAGCACCGGCAGCAGGGACGGCACGATCATTTCCTTGATCGCGGAGCGGGTCAGCATGTCGACCGCGCGCGAGTAATCGGGCTTGGCCGTGCCTTCCATGATGCCCTTGATTTCCTTGAACTGGCGGCGCACCTCGACCACCACGGAGCCCGCGGCGCGGCCGACCGCTTCCATCGCCATGGCGCCGAACAGATAAGGCGCGAGGCCGCCGATGAAGAGGCCGATGATCACCATGTGATTGGAGAGGTCGAACGACACCGATTTCCCGGCGGCTTCGAGCGCGTGGGTGTAGTCGGCGAACAGCACCAGCGCGGCGAGTCCCGCCGAGCCGATCGCGTAACCCTTGGTCACCGCCTTGGTGGTGTTGCCCACCGCGTCCAGCGGGTCGGTGATGGCGCGCACTTCCTTCGGCAGGTCCGCCATCTCGGCGATGCCGCCGGCGTTGTCGGTGATCGGGCCGTAGGCGTCGAGCGCGACGATGATGCCGGTCATCGACAGCATCGCGGTCGCGGCGATGGCGATGCCGTAGAGGCCGGCCATCGCGTGCGCGGCCCAGATGCTGGCGCACACCGCAAGCACCGGCCATGCCGTGGATTTCATCGACACGCCGAGGCCGGCGATGATGTTGGTCGCGTGCCCCGTGGTGGAGGCGGCGGCGACGTGGCGCACCGGCGCGAACTCGGTCGCGGTGTAGTACTCGGTGATCACCACCATCAGCGCGGTCAGCACCAGGCCGACGAGGGCGGAGCCGAGCAGCTTGAGCGGCGAGAGTTCGGGGTATTGCACGCCGATGTCGCCCATCATGGTGTAGGTCACGGCAACGAAGCCGATCGCGGCGACCACGCCGGACACGATCACGCCTTTGTAGAGCGCGCTCATGATCTTGGCGCCGGGCGAAACCTTGACGAAGAAACAGCCGATGATGGAACCGATGATGGAAACGCCGCCCAGCACCAGCGGGTAAGTGGCGGCGGTGAGCGCGACTTCCGGCTTGGACAGCAGCAGCGCGCCGAGCAGCATGGTGGCGATGATGGTCACGGCATAGGTTTCGAACAGGTCGGCGGCCATGCCGGCGCAATCGCCGACGTTGTCACCGACGTTGTCGGCGATCACGGCGGGGTTGCGCGGGTCGTCTTCAGGAATGCCGGCTTCGACTTTGCCCACCAGGTCGGCACCGACGTCGGCGCCCTTGGTGAAAATGCCGCCGCCGAGACGGGCGAAGATCGAGATCAGCGAGCCGCCGAACGCGAGGCCCACCAGCGGTTCCGCGATTTTCTTGATCGAGGCGCCGTGCTCCGCGCTGCCGAGGAGCACCCAGAAAAACAGCGTGACGCCCAGCAGCGCCAGGCCGACCACCAGCATGCCGGTGATGGCGCCGCCGCGGAAGGCGATGGCGAGCGCTTCATTGAGGCCGGTGCGCGCGGCTTCCGCGGTGCGCACGTTGGCGCGCACCGAGACATTCATGCCGATGTAACCGGTGAGCCCCGACAATATTGCGCCGACCGCGAAGCCGACTGCGGTCGTCCACGATTTGAGCGCGAAGCCGATGACGACGAAGAGGATGATGCCGACGATGCCGATCGTCGTGTACTGACGGTTGAGGTACGCCGACGCGCCCTGCTGAATCGCCGCGGCGATCTCGCGCATGCGGTCGTTGCCGCTGGGCTGGGCGAGAACCCACTTTATCGAATATCCGCCGTAAACGAGCGCGGCAAGGGCGCAGAATAGCGCGATTAACAGACCACCAGACATGATTGCTCCCGTTGATTATCGGCCGTTAAGGCAGGCCGTTTTGCCATTAATACGTTGATTGTAAAAACTATTTCTTATTCTGATCCAGCGCAAGGCCGCCTGTGAAACGCGTGCCCGGCCGGAACCCGAAAATCCGGTCGAGTTCGAGCCCGATAATCAGTTCGTCCACCGCCTGCTGGCCGTGCTCCCGCATCACTTCGGACAGGATCAGCTTGGACGAATTCGCATTATAAAACCCTCCGAAGTCGGCTTGCACCTCCAATAATTGCCGCGCCCGCTCAAGGGTCATAAAGTCCGATCGAACCGCACAGGTCTTCAGATTTTGAATTCGCCGTGAAGCTTTTTCTTCACCGCGGCGTTCTTGAGCCTCACGTACACCGGCAGGCCGTTCCTGAAAGGCGGCGGATCTTCGCCCTGGATCAGCGGCGCGAGGTAGCGGCGGCCCTTGGCCGAGATATGGAAGCAGTCATCCGTCATGAAGTCGCGCGGCAGCGTTTTCTCACGGTTGGCGATGTCTTTGAGTTCGGCCACGCCGATCGCCCATTTGTAGGGCCGGTCGGATTTGCGCACGATGACCGGCATCACCGCATTGCGGCCCTTGATGGCGAGTTCGACCGCGGCCTTGCCCACGGCGTAAGCCTGCTGCACGTCGGTTTTCGAGGCGATATGGCGCGCGGCGCGTTGCAGGTAGTCCGCGACCGCCCAGTGGCAGCGATAGCCGAAGCGTTTCCTGACCATGCCTGCGATGACCGGTGCCACGCCGCCCAGTTGCGCGTGGCCGAAGGCGTCGCTCAGGCCCGATTCCAGCATGAGCTTGCCGTTCGCGTCCTTGAGCCCTTCCGAAACGGCGACTGTGCAAAAGCCGTGTTCTTTCACCACCGCTTCCACGCGCGCGAGGAATTTCTCGGCGTCGAACGCGATTTCCGGAAACAGCAGGATATGAGGCGCATCGCCTTCGCGTTGAGCGGCGAGCCCGCACGCTGCGGTGATCCACCCGGCGTTGCGGCCCATCACTTCGAGCACGAACACCTTGGTCGATGTGCGCGCCATCGATACCACGTCGTAGCCCGTCTCGAGCATGCCGGTGGCCACATACTTGGCGACCGAGCCGAAGCCGGGGCAGTTGTCGGTGCCGACGAGATCGTTGTCGACGGTCTTGGGGATGCCGATGCAGTTGACGGGGTAGCCGAGCTTTTCCGAGATCTGCGACACTTTCCACGTGGTGTCGGCGGAATCGTTGCCGCCGTTGTAGAAGAAGTAGCCGACGTCATGCGCCTTGAATACCGCGATCAGCCGCTCGTACTGGGCGCGGTTTTCCTCGAGTCCTTTCAGCTTGTAGCGGCACGAACCGAAGGCGCCGGCGGGTGTGTGGCGCAAGGCCCGGATCGCCGCCGGCGTTTCTTTCGAAGTATCGATCAGGTCTTCCGTCAACACGCCGATGATGCCGTCGCGGCCGGCGTAGACCTTGCCGATCCGGCTGCGGTGCCGCCGTGCCGTTTCGATCACGCCGCAGGCGGTGGCGTTGATTACCGCGGTGACTCCGCCCGACTGGGCGTAGATGGCGTTTTGCTTGCTCACGCGATTGGCTTTGCTGGTTGAGTCCGGAATCGAATGCTACCACAAAACTCAGGATAAATCACGCAAAATCAGCCTGTTAGCACTCCATAACGGCATGCTGCTTCAGCGTTGGGTCAAGTCCGCGCCGGTTTTCCCGGAAGTCACGCCCAGGCGGTCCTTTTCGTGGTCGGCCTGCAACTTGAGCGTGGTGGTCACGCACTCCGCAAGGTCGTCGAAATCATGGCCGGTGCCGAATTGCTCGGTGATCGAGTAATAAAACTGGCTGCGATAGCGGCTGTCCGCGACCTTGAATACCACGAACTCGACGCCGTTTTCTTCCCAGTAAAAGGTCGGGCACACCGTGATTTCGGCGGCGGCCGGATCGAGTTTGATTTCGCTGTCGGCAAGCTCGACCTGGGGGCGTCTGCCATAGCGCTCTTTCAGCGCGGTTTCGACCACCCAGCGGTCGGCGTCGGTGAAGTCTGGAATTTTTTTCATTTATGCTTTGCTGCCAGCGCGGCGAACATTTTATCCCGGATGTGCTGCACCGAACCGCGGCCGTAGATGTTGACGTAAAGCGGTGCGTGCCGGTCGCCGCTCGCGGCCCATTTCATATAGTACTCGATCAGCGGCTTGGTTTGCGAGTGATAGGTCGCGATGCGTTTCCAGACGGTTGCTTCCTGGTCGTCGGCCCGCTGCACCAGGTCCTCGCCGGTGACGTCGTCCTTGCCCGGCACTTTGGGCGGGTTGAATTCGATGTGATAGCTGCGACCCGAGGGCAGGTGCACGCGGCGCCCGCTCATGCGGCGCAGGATTTCCTGGTCGCCGACCTCGATCTCGATCACGAAGTCGATGTCGATGCCGGCTTCGCGCAGCGCTTCGGCCTGCGGGATGGTGCGCGGGAAGCCGTCGATGATAAAGCCGTTGGCGCAGTCTGTATTCTTGACGCGTTGTTCCACGAGTTCGATCACGACGTGGTCCGGCACCAGTTCGCCACGGTCCATGAATTTTTTTGCTTCCATGCCGAGCGGAGTCCCGGCCTTGATCGCCGACCGCAGCATGTCGCCGGTCGAAATCTGGGGGATTTTGAATTTTTCGATCAGAAATTGCGCCTGCGTGCCTTTGCCGGCACCGGGCATGCCTAATAGCAGGATGCGCATGAGTGGGTGTAGTCCTGAGGATGGTTGGCGCCGGCTTGGTCGCAGCCGCCGCGTTCAAACCGGCGGCGGGCAGGACAACCTGGGCTATAAAACAGGTTAATTCGGGTATAAAAAAAGAGTATAGCGGGTTTTGCGCGCAGGCGAAACCCGCGCCCGCGTCAGGAACGCTGGAGCAGGAGGTGCCTGAGACGCTGCAGATCCTCGGGGGTGTCGATGCCCGGCGGCGCGGCGTCCCGGGTCACGGCGACGCTGATCTTGTAGCCATGCCACAGCACGCGCAGTTGTTCGAGCGCTTCGAATTGCTCGAGGGGGGATGGGGCAAGCGCGGAATAGCGTTTGAGAAACCCGGCGCGGTAGCCATAGATGCCGATATGGCGGTATGCCGGCAAGCCGGCGGGCACGGTGGTGATGCCGCCGGCATACGCCTCTCTCGCATACGGAACCGGTGCGCGGCTGAAATACAGTGCGTAACCGTGGTGATCGAGCACGACTTTGACGACGTTGGGATTGGCCATATCGGCCGCATCCCGGATCGGATGACACGCGGTCGAGACTGCCGCATCGGCGTGATCGAGCAGGTTCTGCGCCATCGCGCGGATCAATTCAGGCGCGATCAGCGGCTCATCGCCCTGGACGTTGACGACGATATGGTCCCCGGCATGGCCGCGCTGCAACGAGACTTCCGCCGCCCGGTCGGTGCCCGAAGCGTGGTCGTCGCGCGTCATCACGGCTTCGAACCCGTATTGTTTCGCTGCGGCGGCGATTTCGGGGTGGTCGGTGGCGACCAGCACTTCAGTGGCGCCGCTTTGTGCCGCGCGTTGCGCAACGTGCACCACCATCGGCTTGCCGGCGATGTCGGCAAGCGGTTTGCCCGGGAAACGCGACGAGGCGTAGCGGGCGGGGATGATGACGGTGAAGTCCACGTGAGGGCGGAGGGATGAGGGATGAAGGATGAGGGGAAAGCGCCTTGGCACTTACCCATCGCTCATTGCGCGCCTCACACCTCTTCTTCGGGCGGCAGTTTGCGCGCCTCGTCTTCGAGCATGACGGGAATGTCGTCCCTGATCGGGTAGCCGAGGCGGCAGGGTTTGCAGACCAGCTCGTTTTCGGCTTTCCTGAAAAGCAGCGGCCCCTTGCACAGCGGGCAGACCAGGATATCGAGCAGTTTGGAATCCATCACTTCCCCAGTTTTTTCATGATCAGTTCGCCGAAGGCGGGATCGATTTCGGCGTCGACCCGCAGCACCCAGTCCTTTTCGGTGGCGAATGAGCGGCATTTTACCGCATCCTTCTCGGTCATCACGACGAAATCGGCATCGCCAAATGCCAGGTCGCGGGCGCTGAACGCGTAGTGGTCGGGAAACGGATGGGCGGTGAACGTGATGCCCAGGCGCTGCAGGTGCTCGAAAAAGCGCCGGGGATTGCCGATACCGGCGACCGCGTGCACGCGGCGGTTCTGAAACAGCTCCGGTGCGGCCTGGCGGTCGGGGTTGAGCAGGTTGTAGAAACCGCGGTTTTGCAGGGTCATTGCGAACGCCGCGGGCGCTTTGGCCCTGAACCCGACGCCGGACGGCTGGCCGGCGTTGACGATGATGGCGTCGACTGCGGTCAGGCGCGACGGCGGCTCGCGCAAAGGCCCCGCAGGGAGCATCAGGCCGTTGCCGATGCCGCGCGTGCCGTCGACTACCGCGATCTCGATATCGCGCCCGAGACGGTAGTGCTGCAGGCCGTCGTCGCTGACGATGACATCGCATTCCGGATGCGCGTCGAGCAGCGCGCGCGCCGCCGCCGCGCGGTCGGTGCCGACCCATACCGGGGCTTCGCCGCGCTGTGCGAGCAGCAGCGGCTCGTCACCACAGGTCGCAGGGTCGCTGGCGGCAGTGACGCATTGCGGCGTGCCCGCCCGCCCGCCGTAGCCGCGGCTGATGATGCCCGGGCGCAGGCCGCGTTCGCGCAGGAAATTTGCCAGCCACAGCACGAGCGGCGTTTTTCCGGTGCCGCCGACCGTGATGTTGCCGACGACGATGACTGGAACCGGCAGGGTCACGGTGCCGAACACGCCGGCGCGGTACAGGCCGCGCCGCAGCGCTACGACGAGACGGAACAGCAGGCTCAGCGGGTAGAGAACCAGCCCCAGCGGGGTGCTGCGGTACCAGTAGCGCTCGAGCCAGGCCATGCGAGGTTATGGGTGATGGGTAATGGGTAATGGGTAATGAGGAAGATCAGGTGAGGAGGCCGTCACCCATTACTCATTACCCATCGCGCATTACTTCTTATCGGCCCGGGTGGTGAAAGTGATCTTGCCGTAGCCGGCGATGCGCGCCGCTTCCATGACGTTGATCACCGACTGGTGCGACGCGTTGGCGTCGGCGTTGATGATGATCACGGGATCCTTCATGTCGCCGGCGGCGCGTTTCAACTCCTGGCTGAACGCATCCGGCCCGCTGAAGGCGACCGGCGATTTGTTGATCATGTATTTGCCCTGGGGATCGACGGCGACGTCGATCTGGGCCGGGCGCGCTGGTGGCGGGGTGCCGGCGTCGGCGGTCGGCAGGTTGATCTGCAGCTCGGCGAAGCGCGAGTAGGTGGTGGTGACCATGAGAAAAATCAGGATCACCAGCAGCACGTCGATCAACGGGATGAAGTTGATCTCCGGCGGTTCGCGGAACGAACGCGACTGAAATCTCATCGGTCGATCACGCCTGGCGTTCGCCGTGAATGATTTCGACCAGCTTGATCGCCTGCATTTCCATCTCGACCAGCAGGGCATCGACTTTGGCGCGGAAATGCCGGTAGAAAATCATGCTCGGCACGGCGACGACCAGGCCGAGCGCGGTGTTGTAGAGCGCGATCGAAATGCCGTGGGCGAGCACCAGCGGGTTGCTGCCCTGCGGCGTCTGCGAGCCGAAGATCTCGATCATGCCGATGACGGTGCCGAACAGACCGAGCAGCGGGGCGATCGAGGCGATGGTGCCGAGGCTCGTGAGAAAGCGTTCGAGATCGCGCGCCGCGCTGCGCCCGGCCTCCTCGATCGCCTCTTTCATGATGGCCGGCGTGCTCTTGATGTTTTTAAGCCCGGCGGCGAACACCTGGCCGAGCGGGGAACCGGCCGTCAGACGCGCCAGCATTTGCGGGTTCACGCCGTTCTGGCGGTATTCCTGGGCCACTTCGGCCAGCAGATTCTTCGGGATGACGATGGCCTGGCGCAGGGACCAGAAGCGTTCACCGATGATCGCGAGGGCGATGATGGAGGAGATGATCAGCGGCCAGATCGGCCAGCCTGCGGCTTCGATGATAGAGAACAATTTTTTTGCTCCGTGAAAGTCGCCGTAACTTTATCCGGACGATGAATTTTCAGCAAGCGGAAACTCAGAATTTTCATTACGAATTTTTTCCAAGCTCATCACGCGAAACGGCTTTTTCAGTTGTCCACACAGTCTGTGGATAACCATGTGCACACTCCTTCAATAAGAGGCCTAAGTGAGTTTTCCATAAAGGAATTTCGTCTGCCGATTAAATTTTGAACTTACAAAAATAGTAATAAATACAATGCGTTATCGTATATTCCCGGGGCGTGTCCCAGTGTAAATGAAGCAAATATGACGGAAATGTAAACGCTGTGGATGATGCCATCCACAGGATCGCAGGCGCCGACCTGTCGCGAGCGCTTGAATCATTTGGAGAAATTGCGGGAGGGCATAGTTCCGGAACACGCCGAAGGTCTGTCGGCGGTGATATAGAATGACGCGATGCTCGATGCTTTTACGGCCCAGAATCCCGCGCAGGTCATTACGGTCGGCGAACTCAACCGCCTGGCCAAAAGTGTTCTGGAACAAAACCTTCCGCTGCTCTGGGTGGCGGGGGAAATCTCCAATTTCAAGCGCTACGATTCGGGACACTGCTACTTCACGCTGAAAGACGCCGCGGCGCAGGTCGATTGCGTGATGTTCCGCCACAAGGTGCAATACCTTGAATGGACGCCTGAAAACGGCATGCAGGTCGAAGTCCGCGCCAGCCCGACGTTGTACGAGGCGCGCGGCAAGTTCCAGCTCACGGTCGAGACCATGCGCCGTGCCGGATTGGGCGCGCTCTACGAAGCGTTCGAAAAGCTCAAAGCCAGGCTCGACAAGGAAGGCCTGTTCGATGCGGCACGCAAGAAACCGCTGCCGGAATTTCCACAGACGATCGGCGTGGTGACCTCACCCCAGGCCGCCGCACTGCGCGACGTGCTGACCACGCTCAGGCGCCGCATGCCGTCGGTGCCGGTGATCTTGTATCCCACGCCGGTGCAGGGCGAGGGTGCGGCGCAGAAAATCGCCCAGGCCATCGCCACCGCCGGCGCGCGCGGCGAATGCGATGTGCTCATCGTTTGCCGCGGCGGCGGCAGCATCGAGGACCTGTGGGCGTATAACGAAGAAGCCGTGGCGCGCGCGATCGCCGCCTGCGCGATCCCGGTGGTCACCGGCGTCGGGCACGAGACCGATTTCACCATTGCCGATTTCGTCGCGGACGTGCGCGCGCCGACGCCGACCGCCGCAGCGCAGCTCGCGAGTCCGGACCGCGCCGAACTCGCGCAACAGTTGCGGCAGTGGCATCACCGCCTGAAGCGGGTGACGGAGCGCGCGCTGGAAGAGCGCATGCAGCGGCTCGACTACCTGTCGCGGCGGCTTGCGCACCCGGGCGAGCGGATCAGCAACCAGCAGCAGCACCTGCAGCACCTGGCGAGCCGTCTGCGCGGCGCGTGGCGGCGGGAGTGGGACGACGGCTCGTGGCGTGTGCGCGAACTGGTGCAGCGCTTCGGCGCCGCGCGGCCGGATCTGCAATCGCTGGCGCGTGCAAGGGACGATCTGGCGCGGCGGCTGGGCGCCGCGGCGCGGGAGCGGCTGAAAACCGCGGCCACGCAGCTCGACGGGCTTGAGGCGCATCTCAAGCATCTCAACCCGCAGCTCGTGCTCGAGCGCGGTTACAGCATTACCGAGACCGCCGACGGCGCCATCGTACGCGACAGCGCGCAGGTGGCCGCGGACGGGGAGCTCAAAGTCACGTTTGCCAAAGGTTGGGCGGGCGTACAGGTCAGGCGCAAAGGTTGAACGGAGCGCGGCCGGCCCACGGCGTCATCGCCGCACGCCCGCGATAACGATCCTCAGGACAAACCCGACACCAAGGCCGAGCAGGGCTCCGGCGAGGACGTCGGCCGGAAAATGCGCGCCGACGACTATCCTCGACAAGGCGACGATAACCGCGAACATCCACAATCCCCATCTGATCACCTTTGGCACGCCGGGACTCAGCGCGGCGCACAGCAGGAAGACGAAGGTGGCATGCCCCGATGGAAAAGACGTGCTATGGGAGGCGTGGCCGACGACGGTCACGAGATCCCTCCCCAATGCCACGAACGGGCGCGGAAAGTCGGTAAGTGATTTCAGCCATGGCACCAGGAAGCCGGTCGCCACGAATCCTGCCGCGAAAACCACGGCATTCGACTGCGGCATCATGGCGGGACGGATCCACGCCAACAGCAGCGCGGCCGCAATCCAGTAAGGGAACGTGCCGGCGCTGCCCGCATTCGTCGCGGCCAGCATGAAGGCGTCCCACCACGGCGCGTGAAAACTGTTGATCCAGAGAAAGAGCGTCTTGTTGAGGCCCCACCAGCTATAGAGCGGCATTTCCGGTGTCATCATGCTCGTGTGCCCAGTCGATTTAATGCGCGGGAAGCGCGGTCATCCAGAAACCCGGTTCCAATTGCAGACAAGCCCGTGACAGCCTGGCTATCGGAGATGACTCTACATTAATGGGAAATGCGCTTCACTGCCAGTGCCAGGATGCGCGAATCACCTGATCGGATTTTCCTCAGGTGTCATCCGTGATGGAATGAAGCGCAGTGCTCCGGACAGATCGGCACCGTTGTAGTACCAACGGCCGGGGCGATGTTACCGTCCCGGTGCGGGGGCTGGCGGGTTGGCCGGCACTCTCTGCCAGTCGCTGCCGCACTGGGCCACGTAGGGATAGTAGCCCGGCGGGCTATTGCAGTAATACCAATACTGCGGGGCTGGCGCAGGCGCCGGTGCCGGCGGCGCGGAAGGAACGACCACGACTGGCGGCAGATAAGGATCGGGGTAGGGATAGACGGGGGCCGGATAAAAATACCAGACGCTCCCGACGACCCACCACCATCCGCGGCGCCCCGCGTGCGGGCCATGATACCAACGGCCGCCACGCCATAATCTCAAGTCGTGTTCGTGGAAGCGGTGAATGTCGCCACGCCAGCCCGGGTGCCGCTCGCGCTCGTGGCGGCGATGGTCACGATCGTCTGCCGCGCTGGGGCGAACCAGGACCGGAAACAACATCAGCGCGGCGAGAACGCTGACCGCAATTTTCATGGACGTCGTGCTTCTCGTGCTGCCAGGACCGGCGCGCAGCCGTTGTCCATTCGATTTCATAAAGACAGCCGTCGATTCACTGCTCCGGAGGGGGCGCATAACCGGGAGGAGGACCATACCCGGGAGGCGGAGTTGGCGCGTAGCCGGGCGGCGGAGGCGGCGCATAACCGGGCGGCGGAGGGGGCGACGGACTCGAATACTGCGCGGGTCCCTGCATCAACTGGCCCGAGACGGGGACACGATGCCCTTTCGAGTACATGCATTGGATAAAGGCATTGTCGTAGTAGTGTTGCGTGGCGTAAGCGGAAGATTGCCCGGCGCCCGTGCCGGCAAGGGCCCCGAACAATAATCCGATACCGGCACCCGCCGCGGCGTCCTGGCTATGTCCGCCCATCGCGGCGCCGGCCGCGGCGCCTACAACGGCACCCACGGCAGCGCTTTTCACGCCGCTGTCGACGGCGACCTGATTGGGATCGGTCCCGCCGACCTGCCCGAGCGCATATTGTCTGCATACCGCATCATCTGCGCGAAACTGATCGAAATTCTTGCCGGTGCCGGGCATCACCATGACGCTTGGTCCGGTCGGCAGGGTCGTGCACGCGCCCAATATCAGCAGCGCCGGCACGGATAAGGTTCGTAGGTAGCGTTTCATGCTCAACTCTCCAGGATGCTCAGCCGCCGGACGGTGGCTGCGGTTCCACGCGTTGCCACCCTCCCGGACATTCCTTCACGTAAGGGTAGTAGGTCTTCGAGTCCCCGCAGTAGTACCACCAGTTTTGCTGTGAAGACCCGGGCGCGGCCTGCGTGCCGCCCTGTTCGATGTACACCGGCGGCGAGGAAGGCACGACGACGCTTGGCGGATAATAGTACGGGGGATAGTAGTAAGGCGCAGGATAGTAGCCGGGTCCGTAAAACGGGAAGCCGAAATAAAAGCCGTAGCTCCCATGCCACCCCCCGTGCCCACCGTGCCCGTGCCCGTGGCCCCCACGGTCCGCCAGAGCAGCCCCGCTCAACGCGATTCCCAGTATGAGCAGAACTGAAGTTAAAACCGGCCTGACCAAGCTTTTCATGATTGCACGCTCCATCTGAAGGAACACAGTCAGGGTAGCACTCCCGCCTCATTGATTTGGTAACGAATTGTTACCAAATGTAATGACTGCAGCACATTGATTTGGAGCGGTTTTCAGGCTTGTGAAAATCCGTCCCGGATGGGCGTGCCGGAAGGTGGCGAGAACCTGGAGAAAACGCGGGGATCAGACGGTTACCGGCAAACGAAAATCATGATTACCGAAGCGGGCCGATAATCCATTGGCCGCTGGCCCGGGTCCCGCGAGGCACGCCCCGATGCGAAGGCGCAGCGATCAATCCGGCAAGCGCGATTTTATTGTCGGTGCTGAACTGGTAGTCGCGGAACACGTGTTCCGCAGCTGAGGAGCTGATAGCTGCCGTCAGGCAGGCGCCGCGTGGTGTCCTTGAGGCGGTAAGTGTTGTGCCCGCAGGTCCAGCAGTCGAAGTTGCGCATGGCGGTGCACAGGCAGGTCTTGTCCATCACCGAGATCTTTTTGGCCCCCGGATGGGCGGCGACTTCGCGGTTGTAGGCCGTGATGTAGGCGCAATTGCCCGAGCCGTCGAGCAGGTAGCCGTAGGCCTCGCAGTTGGGCCGGATGCCAGAGCCGATCGCCGGGCTGCTCTTCAGCATGCGCATCGGGTAGCCGGTCGGCGAAATCATGTTGACCTCGATGTCCTCCTCGCTCGCCTTGAAGTACTCCTGTTTCACCTTGTCGGGCAGGCCGCACTCGCGGGTCGCGGTAAAGCGCGTCGCCACCTGCACCGCCGCGGCGCCCATCTCGAGGTAGGACACGGCATCGCTGCCGGTGAAAATGCCGCCCGCCGGAATCAGCGGGATATCCAGTTTTTCGGCCTGCAGGTATTGCAGGATCTCGGTCACGATCGTGCGCAGGTCGTACTGCGCCCAGTCGTCGATGCCGAAGCCGAGGTGGCCGCCGGCAAGCGGTCCCTCCACGATGATGTAATCGGGCAGCCGGCCGAGCCTGGCGTTCTTGCGCAGGAACAGCTGCAGCGCCCGCAGCGACGAGACGATGATGCCGAGCTTGGCATCGCGAAAACGCGGATGATCCGCGATCAGCGCGAACGAGCCGAGATGCAGCCCGGCGCTGAGAGCGTGATGCCGTCGATGCCGGCATCGAGCGCGGCGCTCAGGCGCACGCGCAGCGTCTCGCGCGGCGCATTCATCGTGAGTTTTTCCATGCAGTTCACGAAAATCAGGCCGTCGCCGCGCTTGGCCTCCATGGTCCGGCCCACGTGGTTGTGCGTCGCCTCGGCGAGCCGGCCCAGGTCGAACAGCACTTTGGATTTGTCGGAGCTGGCGACGTTGAATTTGTAGCGCTTGAGCTTGCCCTTGACGAAATGCGTCTGGAAGCGCCGGTCCGAGACGGTCTTGACCATGGCGTCGGAGATGTGGCCGATGCCGCCCAGCCGCGCCGCCTCGAGCGCAAGCTCGGCCGTCGAGATATCCACTCCCATCCCGCCCACCATGATCGGCACCAGTTCCCGTTTGCCGAACCGCAGGCGAAAATCATCCACACATTTCATCGATGTCATTGGCGCGATATAAACGGGTAGTATTCTATCCGATCTGCCGCATCGTGACTGATACAATGCAGACTCCGGTCTGCGCGAAAAGGTGCGAGCCTGCACAGGCGCGCAAAGACAATGGCGGAAAACCCATGACGGGAAAAGGGAAGACATCATGAATCACAGCGAACAGCGCAAGAGACTGCGTGCGGTGCTGGCCGGATCGAAGTGCCTGTCGCCGGCGAGCGTGTTCGATCCGTTGTCGGCGCGGGTGGCGGAAGCCGTCGGCTACGAAATCGGCATGCTGGCGGGATCGGTGGCGTCGAACACGACGCTGGCGGCGCCCGACCTGATCGTGCTGACGCTGACGGAATTCGCGGAACAGATCCGGCGCATCATGCGCGTGAGCGGGCTGAGCCTGATCGTCGATGCCGACCACGGCTACGGCAACGCGCTCAACGTGATGCGCACGATAGAGGAACTCGAACACGCCGGCGTGTCGGCGCTCAGTATCGAGGATACGGCGCTGCCGCTGCGCTTCGGCCAGCCCGAAGGCAAGGACGAACTCATTTCGACCGCGGAGATGGTGGGCAAGCTGCGCGCGGCGGTGAAAGCGCGCCGGGATCCCTCGCTGATCATCGCCGGCCGCACCGCGGCGTTGAAGGTGGAGGATACCGAACGCACGGTGGCGCGCGTCAAGGCCTATGCGGCGACCGGCGTCGATGCCATTTTCATCATCGGCGTGGAAGCGCTCGATCAGGTCAAGGCGGTGCACGATGCCGTGAAGCTTCCGGTCATCGTCGGTTCGGCGCCGGCCTCGCTCAAGCGCGAGGACCTCGCCGCCTGCGGCGCGCGCATCGTGTTACAGGGACACCAGCCGGTCGCGGCCGCAGTGAAGGCGCTCTACGAGACCTATGCGCATTTGTTCAATGGCGGCGCGCCCGCGGATCTCAAAGCCAGAATCGCCTCGGCGCAGGAGATGGAGCGCCTCGTCAGCGGCGAAAATTACAAGCAGTGGCAGCGCGAGTTCCTGCGCTGAGCGCCCCCGGCATGCCGGTCGTTCAGGTCAGCACCTGGGGTTTCGCAACGCCATAACCCTGCGCGTAGTCCACGCCCAGCGCTTTGAGCGTGGCGAGCGTTTCGGGCTGTTCGACGAATTCCGCGATGGTGCGGATGCCCAGCGTGCGGCACATGCGGAGCGTCGTTTCCACTTTGGCCGCGCTTCCGGTGTTATCGCGCGCATGCTGCAGGGTGTGCGCGTCGATCTTTACAAAGTCCACGCCGAGGGCTTCCAGCAGTTCGGCCGGCACGAAATCGCCGCTGTAACCGGTGAGGGTGAAGCTGCAGCCCAGGGGTCTCAGTTCGGCGATCAGTTGCTCGAGCGAGGCGGTGTGCATTGCGGCGTCGGTTTCCGGGACCTCGAACGACAGCTTGCCGGCGGACACCTTGCCGCTTTGCAGCTGCTCCATCACGAACTTTGAAAATACGGCATTCGCTATCGAGTCGCTGGACAGGTTGATGCTGCACCGGGGAGCCTGCCAGCCTGGCCGGGCCTGCTGACTGGCGTCGATCCAGCGGATGACCCGTTTCACGACCCACTGATCGAGCACGGCCATCAGTTTGTAGCTTCTCCAGGATCGGAAAGAAACTGCCCGGCGGCAGCAGCTTTTCCTCTTCCTCCAGAAAGCGGAGCAGAATTTCCTGATATTCGGTTTGGTCTGCGCCCGGGACGACGGCTCTGATCGGCTGGCAATAAAGGATAAACTGATCGCCTCTCAGGGCGGCGATCAGTTTCTCGGCAGTGCCTTTTTGTTCGGCTTTCGGACCGTTCATGTTGTGTGGCGTTTCGACGAATGGTATCGGCATCAGGTGCACATTATGGACCAAACGCAGGTATCCGGCATTCGTTGCCCGGGTTCTTGCTACACATTCGTCGCTGCGCTTATGATGCATGGTGAATGCCCCCTGTAGAAAGGAAACCGACCATGTATAAGAGGATTCTGGTGCCCGTCGATGGCAGTCATACTTCCACGCGCGGATTGCAGGAGGCGGTCAAGCTCGCGAAAGACCAGCGTGCCACGGTGAAGCTGATGCACGTGGTGGACGAATGGAGCGTGACGCAGAATCTCGACGTCATGGGGGGCGCCGGCGACGTCCTGGATATGCTGGAGGAGAGCGGCAAAAAAGCCCTCAAGAATGCCAAGACGCTGGCCGACCGCCACGGGATCAAGGCCGAGACGGCGATCTACAGGAACCTGAGCGGCCGCGTCGCCGATTTCATTATCAGGGAAGCGCGCAAATGGCGCGCCGACCTCATCGTCATGGGAACGCACGGCCGCCGGGGATTCAGCCATGTGCTCCTCGGCAGCGACGCCGAGGCCGTGGTCAAGCAGTCCCCGGTGCCGGTGATGCTGGTGCGCGGGCTCGCGGCGGCCAAACCGAAGCGGCCCGCCAAACGCAAATAATGCCGGGCCGGATCGATAAAAAATACAATATAAACAACGGATTATATTGACTTCTCGGCGGCGGGCCACTTGCGCCAGTTCCCGCTGCAGAAAATCCAGCACCTGGTCCGCCACGTCTTCGGCCAGGCAGTCGAATTCGGTCACGTCCTTCATCGATCTCAGCCACGTGAGCTGGCGTTTCGCGAGCTGGCGCGTGGCGGCGACGCCCTTCTCGCGCAGCCCGGCGAGCCCGAATTCGCCGTCGAGGTACTGCCACACCTGGCGGTAGCCGACGCAGCGCATCGACGGCATGGTGAGCTCGAGCGCGTACTCTGTCGCGCAACGCCCGCAACTCGCCGATCAGTCCCAGCTCCAGCATCTCCTCGAAGCGCTGCGCGATGCGCTGGTGCAGCACCTCGCGCTCGCCGGGCAGCAGCGCGATCTTGATCGGCGAGTACGGGAAGTAGACGTATTTCGGTTTCTTGTGGAAATACGACAGCGGCTTGTTGGTGATGTAGTAGACCTCCAGCGCGCGCTCGATGCGCTGCGCGTCGTTGGGCTTGAGCCGCGCCGCGGTCTCCGGATCGACGCGCGCGAGTTCCGCGTGCAGCGCCGGCCAGCCGGAGGCCTCCGCCATGGTATCGATGATGAGCCGGATCGCGGGATCGGCTTCGGGCAGATCGCTCAGGCCTTCGACCAGCGCCTGGAAGTAGAGCATGGTGCCGCCCACCAGCAGCGGAATGCGGCCGCGCTCGGTGATCTCGCGCATCAGGGTGAGCGCGTCATCGCGAAACCGCGCCGCGGAATAGGACTCGTGCGGCTCGATGAGATCGATCAGGTGATGCGGCACGCGCGCGAGGAATTCCGCGTCCGGCTTGGCGGTGCCGATGTTCATGTGCTGGTAGACCTGCGCCGAATCGACGCTGATGATTTCGCACGGCAGCTTGTCGACGATCGCCGCCGCGACCGCGGTCTTGCCGCTGGCGGTCGGGCCCATCAGCAAAATGGCCGGCGGCCACTTTGGGTTATGAGTGATGGGTGATGCGTGATGAGTTGACAGGACTTTTTTCCGAAGCTTTAGATTTGGTTTCTCATTACTTACCCATTACCCATTACCCATTACCCATTACCCATTACCCGTAGTCACTTGCCGCGCATGAACAAACGATCCAGTTCAGCGATGGAAATCTGGTGCCAGGTCGGCCGGCCGTGGTTGCACTGTCCCGAGCGTTCGGTCGCTTCCATGTCGCGCAGCAGCGCGTTCATTTCCGGCGCGTTGAGCCGGCGGTTGGCGCGCACCGCGGCATGGCAGGCCATCGTGGAAAGCAGCTCGTTCTGCCGCTCGGTGAGCACGCGGCTCGCGCCGAATTCGCGCACTTCCGCCAGCACGTCGCGCGCGAGCTCGGCGGCATCGGCGTCGGCGAGCATCGCCGGAATCGCGCGCACCATCAGCGTCGTCGGCGAGGCGGGCGCGATATCGAAGCCGATCTGGCGCAGCACGTCCTGGTTTTCCTCCGCCGTCGCCACGTCCAGCGCTTCGGCGGAAAACACCGCCGGCACCAGCAGCGGCTGCATCGGAATTTCGTGCCGGTCGAGCGCCTGCTTGAGTTTTTCATACATGATGCGCTCGTGCGCGGCATGCATGTCGACGATGACGAGACCCTGCTCGTTCTGCGCGAGGATATAGATGCCCGAGAGCTGGCCCAGCGCAAAACCAAGCGGCGGGGATGCTCCGGCCGGCGCTTCGCGCGGCAACCGGCGTGGCGGGGCGCGATCCGAACAGCGTGTCGTAAAACCCCGCCGGCTGCGCGACGCCCAGCGTCATGGTGCTCTGGCGGAACTGGCCGGCCGGCGATTGCGGCGCCGCGGTGAGCGCGATGCCGGCCGCGTCGCTGGCGGGGCCGCGCCGGCGACGGTCTGCGCCAGCGCCTTGTTGAGCGCGTGGAAAATGAACTGGTGCACCGCGCGCGAATCGCGGAAGCGCACTTCGATCTTGGTCGGATGCACGTTGACGTCGACCTGCGCCGGGTCGATGTCGAGAAACAGCACGAACGCCGGATGACGCTCGTGATGCAGCACGTCGCGGTAGGCCTGGCGGATGGCGTGGGCGATCAGCTTGTCGCGCACGAAGCGGCCGTTGACGAACACGTACTGGGCGTCGCGGCTCGCGCGCGCATGCGCGGGCAGTCCGGCGCAGCCGCAGAGCCCGAGTCCCGCGTTTTGTTCGTCGAGCGCGATCGAAGCGGCGCGAAAATCTTCGCCCAGCAGCGCCGCGATGCGGTCCGCCAGCCCCTGCGCCTTCAACTGCCAGCGCGCGCGTCCGTTGTGGTGCAGCGTGAACGCGATGTCGCTGCGCGACAGCGCCACGCGCCTGAACACTTCCTCGCAGTGCGCGTATTCGGTGGCCTCGGACTTGAGGAATTTGCGGCGCGCCGGCGTGTTGAAATACAGGTCGCGCACCTCGATGCTGGTGCCGGCGGCCAGCGATGCGGGGGCGATGGCCGAGCATGTCTCGCCGCTGGCCGAGATCGTCCACGCGTGCTTGTCCGCTTCGCGCCGGCTGGTCAGCGTCAGGCTCGAGACGGCGGCGATGCTGGCCAGCGCCTCGCCGCGGAAGCCGAGGCTCGCCACGCGTTCGAGGTCGCCGAGCGCCGCGATCTTGCTGGTGGCGTGGCGTGCGAGCGCCAGCGCCAGCTCGTCGCGGCCGATGCCGCAGCCGTCGTCGGTGACCCTGATGAGCTGCGTGCCGCCGGCCTCGATCTGGACCGCGATCGCGCGCGCGCCGGCGTCGATGCTGTTCTCGAGCAGTTCCTTGAGCGCCGACGCGGGCCGTTCGACGACTTCACCGGCGGCGATCTGGTTGATCAGCAGATCGGACAGGACATGGATGGCGGGCATACCCGATTATACCGGCGCTGGTCGGGGCGGTCTGCCGTGATTGCGGCACCGGTTGTGGCCGGCGGGCGGCGCATGGCTGATAATGCCGGTTGCAGCGGCCGATCGCGGGCCGTTCGTCATCCCATCCTCACCCAACGACAGGAGACTCCATGAGCGTGATTCCGAACGTGACCAAGCGCCGTCTTGCGGCCGGTGAACTGGCTCTCGGCATCGGCCTGCGCCAGGCGCGCACCGTCGATACCGCGATGATCGCCAGGACCTGCGATTTCGACTGGCTGTTCATCGACATGGAACACAGCGCGATGGACGTCGATACCGCCGCGCAGCTTGCGGTTGCGGGACTGGGGGCGGGCATCACGCCGCTGATCCGGGTGCCCGGCCACGAGCATCACCACGCGACGCGCCTGCTCGACGCCGGCGCCCAGGGCATCGTCGTGCCTCACGTCGATACCGTCGAGGAGGCGGAACGCGTCGTGTCCTACTGCAAGTACCCGCCGCTCGGACACCGGTCGGTGGCGGGCGCGCAACCGCAGCTCGGTTTTCACGCCATGCCGGTGGCCGAAGCCACGCGCCTGGTCAACGAGGAGATCCTGGTGGTGGTGATGCTGGAGACGCCGCTGGCGATCTCCAACGCCGAAGCCATCGCCGCGGTGAAGGGTGTCGACGTGCTGCTGATCGGCACCAACGACCTGTGCGCCGAGATGGGCATCCCGGGAAAGTTCACCGATGCCCGGGTGGAGGCGGCCTACAAGACCGTGATCGATGCGTGCCGCAGGCACGGCAAGCATCCCGGCATGGGCGGCGTCTACGAGCCGGCGCTGCTGCAGAAATACATCGGGATGGGCATGCGTTTCATCCTGAGCGGTTCCGATCTCGCGTTCATGATGGCCGGGGCGCGCGAGCGCACGGGCTTTCTGCGCTCGCTGAAAGTCTGAAAAAATCCACAGACGGGATTCACAGGATTATTCACGGGATTTACAGGATTTTCCCGATGTATTCGAGCGCATCCCGTTGATCCTGTCCCTTTGCTTCATTAGGATTGAATCCGGAGAGAAAACATGACTGCAGCGATAGCGAAGGGTACGCCGCTGGGCTTTATCGGTCTGGGCGTGATGGGCGCGGCGATGGCGCGCAATCTGATCAAGGCGGGCTTCCCGGTCACGGTGCACAACCGCAGCCGCGGCAAGGTCGACGAACTCGTGCGCGACGGCGCGCGCGACGGCGGCTCGCCGGCCGGGGTGGCGCGCGCCTCCGACGTGGTGCTGATCTGCGTGCCCGACACGCCCGATGTCGAGCGCGTGCTGTTCGGCGAGGACGGCGTGATGCAGGGCATCAGGCGCGATGCGATCGTCATCGACTGCAGCACGATTTCGGCGACCGCGACGGTCGAATTTGCCAGGCGCCTCAACGAGCGCGGCGTGCAGATGCTCGATTCTCCGGTGAGCGGCGGCCCCAAGGGCGCGCAGGACGGCACGCTGTCGTGCATGATCGGCGGCGATGCGGAGGTCGTGGCGCGCTGCATGCCGGTGTTTCAGGCGATCGGCAAGACCTTCACCCATGTCGGCGCGAGCGGCGCCGGGCAGACGTGCAAGTCGTGCAACCAGATGGCGATCGTCGGCACGCTGATGGCCGTCTCGGAAGCGTTCGCGCTGGCGAGGAAAATGGGCATCGATCCGTACAAGGTGCGCGAGGCGCTGCTCGGCGGCTCGGCGCAGAGTTTCGTGCTCGCCAACCAGGGCAAGCGGCTGCTCGACCGCACGCTTAACCCCGGTTTCCGCGCGGAGCTGATGTTGAAGGACATCAAGCTCGCGGTGGGCGCGGGACGCGATACCGGAACGTTCATGCCGGTCACGGCGCTCGGCGCGCAACTGTTCACCGCATTGTGCAATTCGGGCCGCGACGGCCTCGATAACGCGGCGCTCGGGCTGCTGTTCGAGGAAATGTCGGGAATAAGGAAGTAGCGGAAGCGGCGCCTGGCCCGGATTACCATGCTGGAACTTTGATCAAGGTCAAAGTCGGGCTTCGGGATTCCTTTACAATTCAGTTCCCATGTGCAGCGCGTGCGCTGCGGCAGCACGGAGGGAGAATGGCGCAATGAAGTTCGGCATTCCGGCGGAGACGCGTTCCGATGGAACAGGGTTCGCGGCGACGCCGGAAACAATCAAGAAGCTTGCTGCGTCAGCTCGTTACAGCGTAATCGTTCAATCCGGCCCCGGTGCGATGATGCCAGTGGCATTACAGCGCGGTCGTGTTGATATAATCGGTTGTCATCATCCAGCGGGAATCAAAAAGGAGTCTTCATGCCTCAGGTCATAGGGGTGCCAAAAGAGACGGCGGCGGGTGAAAAACGCGTCGCTACCGTACCGGAAGTCGTCGAAAAACTCATCAAGCTCGGATTCTCGGTCAAAGTCGAATCCGGCGCCGGGGACGCTGCGAATTGCAGTGACGATGCCTACCGCGCCGCGGGTGCGCAGATCGTCGACAGCGCAGCCAAGTTGTGGGCGGAATCCGATATCGTGTTCAAGGTATCCGTACCGACCGCTGAAGAAGTCGGCCTGATGCACGAGGGTCAGACCCTGATCACCTTCATCTGGCCGGCGCAGAACCCTGAACTGATGCAGCAGCTCGCGGCGCGCAAGGTCACCGTGCTGGCCATCGACGCGCTGCCGCGCATGCTCTCCCGCGCGCAGAAGATGGACGCGCTGACTTCCCAGGCCGGCGTCGCCGGCTACCGCGCCGTCATCGAGGCCGCCAACGCCTTCGGCCGCTTCTTCAACGGCCAGATCACGGCCGCGGGCAAGGTGCCGCCCGCCAAGGTCTTCATCGCCGGTGCCGGCGTCGCCGGCCTGGCGGCGATCGGCACTGCAGCCGGCCTGGGCGCCATCGTGCGCGCCAACGACACTCGGGCCGAAGTGGCCGACCAGGTCGTGTCGCTGGGCGGTGAATTCGTGAAGGTCGATTATGAGGAAGAAGGCTCCGGCGGCGGCGGCTACGCCAAGGTGATGAGCGAGGGCTTCCAGAAGGCCCAGCGCGAGATGTACGCGAAGCAGGCCAAGGAAGTCGACATCATCATCACCACAGCGCTGATCCCGGGCAAACCCGCGCCGAAGCTGATCACCGCCGACATGGTGAAGAGCATGAAGCCGGGCAGTGTCATCGTCGACATGGCGGCCGAGCGGGGCGGCAACTGCGAGCTGACCGAGCCCGGCCAGGCGGTGGTGAAGCACGGCGTGACCATCGTCGGCTACACCGATCTGACGAGCCGGCTGGCGAAACAGTCCTCGACGCTGTACGCGACCAACCTGTTCCGCCTCACCGAGGAATTGTGCAAGACCAAGGACGGGGTCATCAATGTCAATATGGAAGACGACGCCATCCGCGGCCTGACGGTCGTCAAGGAGGGCAATATCACCTGGCCGCCGCCACCCCTCAAGCTGCCGGCCCCGCCGGCAGCCAAGCCCGCGGCAATGCCGCCCAAGGCGCCCAAGCATGGCGAGGCGAGCGCGCCGGCATCCGCCACGCGCACCGCGGTCATGTTCGGCATCGCGGCGCTGGCGTTCTGGTTCGTCGGCGCGAACGCACCTGCGGCCTTCCTCGGCCACTTCACCGTGTTCGTGCTGGCGGTATTTGTCGGTTACATGGTGGTGTGGAACGTCACGCCCGCCCTGCATACGCCGCTGATGAGCGTCACCAATGCGATCAGCAGCATCATCGCCATCGGCGCGCTGGTGCAGATCGCGCCGCCGCTGCTCGGCGGTGGCGTAGCGCGGCCCGAGGAATGGATACGCTGGCTGGCGGTGGTTGGGATCGCACTCACCGCGATCAACATGTTCGGCGGTTTCGCCGTCACGCAGCGCATGCTGCAGATGTTCCGTAAATAACGGAGACGCTTCATGTCCGCAACGCTTGCAACTGCCTCCTATATAGGGGCAACGATACTTTTCATCCTGAGCCTCGGCGGCCTCTCCAATCCGGAGAGCTCGAGGCGCGGCAATCTCTACGGCATGATCGGCATGACCATCGCCGTGCTGGCGACGGTTTCCGGGCCGCACGTCACGTCGGCCGGCTATGCCTGGATCGTTGGCGCGATGGTCGTCGGGGGCAGCATCGGGCTTTACGCCTCCCGCGTCGTGAAAATGACCCAGATGCCGGAACTGGTGGCGCTGATGCACAGCCTGGTCGGCCTCGCCGCGATGCTGGTCGGGTTTGCCAATTACATCGATCCGGCGGCCTCGGCGGAATTCACCGGTGCTGCGAAGTCGATTCACGAAATGGAAATCTACATCGGCATCCTGATCGGCGCGGTGACTTTCACCGGTTCGGTGATCGCCTTCGGCAAGCTTTCCGGCAAGATCGGCGGCAAGACCTTGCTGCTGCCGGGGCGCCACTGGCTGAACCTCGCCGGCCTGCTGGTGGTGATCTGGTTCGGGCGCGAATTCCTGCACGCCGAATCGATCAACGACGGCATGACGCCGCTCATCGTGATGACCGTGATCGCACTGCTATTCGGCATCCACATGGTGATGGCGATCGGCGGCGCCGACATGCCGGTGGTGATTTCGATGCTCAACAGCTACTCCGGCTGGGCGGCGGCGGCGACCGGATTCATGCTCTCGAACGACCTCCTGATCGTCGTCGGCGCGCTGGTCGGCTCCAGCGGCGCGATCCTGTCTTACATCATGTGCCGGGCGATGAACCGCAACTTCATCAGCGTGATCGCGGGCGGATTCGGCTCCGAGGGCGGCGCGCCCGCGCCCGCGGGCGGCGTGCAGCCGGCGGGCGAGGTCAATCCGATCCTTGCCGCGGAGACGGCGGAATTGCTGCGTGAAGCCAAGAACGTGATCATCGTGCCGGGCTACGGCATGGCGGTGGCGCAGGCGCAACACACCGTATATGAAATCACCAAAGTCCTGCGTGAAAAGGGCGTCAACGTGCGCTTCGGCATCCACCCGGTGGCGGGGCGCATGCCCGGCCACATGAACGTGCTGCTGGCCGAGGCCAAGGTGCCCTACGACATCGTCCTGGAAATGGACGAGTTGAACGAGGACTTCCCGGACACCGATGTCGCGATGGTGATCGGCGCCAACGACATCGTGAACCCGGCTGCCCAGGAAGACCCGGCGAGCCCGATCGCCGGCATGCCGGTGCTGGAAGTGTGGAAGGCCAAGACCTCGATCGTGATGAAGCGCAGCATGGCCACCGGCTATGCGGGCGTCGACAATCCGCTGTTCTACAAGGAAAACAACCGCATGCTGTTCGGCGATGCGAAGAAGATGCTGGACGAAGTGCTCGTCGCGCTGAAAGCCTGAACGCCGGGAGAAGCTGCATGCAGACGGCCGCGCCCGCAAGGACGCGGCCGTTTTGTTTCCGGAGCAGAGCCTCTCGCAATAAAAAAGCCGCGCACCGCGGCTTTATTTGTGGCCGATGAACCCGGGCGCTAGCGGTTCAGCACCAGCTGGTCGCGCGCGAGCGGGGGATTCTTGCGAGAAGTAGCGCTTGATGCCGCCGAAAATGGCCTCCGCCATTTTGTCCTGGTAGGTCTTGTCCCTGAGCCTTTTTTCCTCGTCCGGATTGCTGATGAACGCGGTCTCGACCAGGATCGACGGAATGTCGGGCGCTTTCAGCACCGCGAATCCGGCCTGCTCGACATGGGGCTTGTGCAGCGTGTTGATCTCGCCCAGTTCGGACAGCACCGCCTTGGCGAGCTTCAGGCTGTCGCTGATGGTCGCGGTCTGCGACAGGTCGAGCAGCGTCTGCTTCAGGTACGGATCCTTCACGTCGAGATTGACGCCGCCGATCAGGTCGGCCTCGTTCTCGCGCTTGGCCAGCCAGCGCGCCGCCGCCGAGGTTGCGCCGCGCTCGGACAGCGCGAATACCGACGAGCCGCGCGCGTGCGGCTTGATGAAGGCATCGGCATGGACCGACACGAACAGGTCGGCGTGCACGCGGCGCGCTTTCTGCACGCGCATCCTGCAGCGGGATGAAGTAATCGCCGTCGCGGATCAGCACCGCGCGCATGTTCGGTTCCTCGTCGATGCGCGCCTTGAGCAGGCGCGCGATCGCGAGCGTCACGTCTTTCTCGTGGGTGCCGCGCCGGCCCCTGGCACCGGGGTCTTCGCCGCCGTGGCCGGCATCGACCGCGACGATGATGAGCCGCGCCGATTCCGGCGCCGATTTGCGCAGGCTGGCGCGCGTGGGCGCTGCGGCAGTTGCGGCAGCGGCGACGGGCGGGCTGGGTGTTGCTGCGGCCGGGGCGGCGGGCGCGGGCTGCGCGGGTTCGGCTTTGGCTGCTGCGGGCGCGTCTGCGGCGGCAGCTTGGGTGTCTGCCTGGTGCTTGTCGAGAAACGCGAGCAGCGGATCGGGCGGCTCGAGCGGGTAGATGTCGAGCACCAGCCGGTTGCCGTAATCGCCGATCGGCGCGAGCGTGAAGGCCTGCGGCTTGACCTCGGCTTTCAGGTCGAACACGAGGCGCACGATGCCGGGCTTGAAGCGGCCGATGCGCACCGACTTCACATAAGGATCGTTGGCGCCGATTTTTTCGACGAGCCCGTTGAGCGTGGCGGTGACGTCGACGCCGTCGAGATCGAGCACCAGCCGCTCGGGGTTTTTCAGGCTGAACAGTTTGTGCTGGACCGGCTGGCTGGTCTCGAGCGTGATGCGCGTGTAGTCGGCGGCCGGCCACACGCGGGTCGAGGTGATGCGGATGTCTTCGGCGCATGCCGCCGAGGCGCCGAGCGCGGCGGCAAGCCACAGCACGTGGCGCGCGAATCTGAACAGGAAGACAACGAAAGAAGTGCGTGGCGGCGTGGACGTCGCAGCGGGGTGCAGCCTTATTTCCTGAGACGCTCTAAACAAAGTCTGCCCGCCTCCGTTTCGGCGAAGATCTCGACACTCCTCCCTGAACCGGCCACCTGCATCAAAATCTTCACATCCGCCGCGGCCAAACCTGCCGCGGCTTTTTCCGGCCACTCCACGAGGCACACCGAGTCAGGATTGAAGTATTCCCGGAACCCGGCTTCGCCTAATTCCCGTGGATCGCTGAACCGATAAAAATCAAAGTGATACAAGTATAACCTAGAAATTTCATAAACTTCAACTAGCGTGAAAGTCGGGCTTTTGACCTTGCCGGGGTAGCCGAGCCCCCGGAGCAGCCCCCGGGCCAGCGTGGTTTTGCCGGCGCCGAGGTCGCCGGACAGGTAAATCACCAGCCCCGGCCGGATCGCCTGCGAGAGTTCGGCGCCCAGGGCGAGGGTGTCGGCCTCGGTGGCCAGAAAGCGCGTCAAATCCGCTGGTTTATGATGCGGGGTATGCAAGAAAGTCCCAATCCGTCAAAGGCGGTCGATCTCACTGCGCTCGCGCGCGACATCAAGCAGTGGGGAAGGCAGCTCGGCTTCCAGGAAATCGGCATCGCCGACTGCGACCTTTCCGCAGCCGAGGCGCGGCTCCGCGACTGGCTCGACCAGGGCTGCCACGGCGAGATGGATTATATGGCAAAGCACGGCGTGAAACGCAGCCGCCCGGCGGAACTCGTGCCGGGAACGCTGCGCGTGATCGCCGCGCGCATGAATTATTCCCCGCCCGCGGCCCGCGACGGCTGGGCCGTCATCAACGACGCGGACAAGGCGTTCGTCTCGCGCTACGCGCTCGGGCGCGACTACCACAAGGTGCTGCGGCGCCGCCTGCAGCAGCTCGCCGACCGCATCACGCAGGCGGTCGGCGAATTCCGCTACCGCGTGTTCACCGACAGCGCGCCGGTGATGGAAGTGGAACTCGCGCAGAAAGCGGGCCTCGGCTGGCGCGGCAAGCACACGCTGCTGCTGTCGCGCGAAGCCGGATCGTCGTTTTTTCTGGGCGAGATCTACACCGACCTGCCGCTGCCGGTCGATGCCGCGCTGGAAAACCATTGCGGCAGCTGCAGCAAATGCCTCGAGATCTGCCCGACGCAGGCGATCGTCGCGCCCTACCGGCTGGATGCGCGGCGCTGCATTTCCTATCTCACCATCGAATTGAAGAGCAGCATCCCGGAGGCGCTGCGGCCGCTGATCGGCAACCGCGTCTATGGCTGCGACGACTGCCAGCTCGTCTGCCCGTGGAACAAGTTTGCCCGGCAGAGCGGGGAACCCGACTTCGCGGTGCGCAACGGGCTCGACGACGCGACGCTCGTCGAACTCTTCGGCTGGAGCGAGGCGGAGTTCGACGCGAAACTGCTGGGCAGCGCGATCCATCGCATCGGCCATGAGCGCTGGCTGCGGAATATCGCGGTCGGGCTCGGCAACGCGCCGGCATCACCGGCGCGTCATCGCCGCGCTGCGGGCGCGCGCCGACCATCCGTCCGCGCTGGTGCGCGAGCATGTGGCGTGGGCGCTGGCGCGGCATCATCAGGGAAGCTCTGATTAAATTGGGTTTCGTCATTCCCGCGAAGGCGGAAATCCAGGATGTTCAGGTAGTTACTGGGTCCCCGCCTTCGCGAGGATGACTTCCACAGAGCACGGATTTATCGTAATCCGTTGTTTTAATTTACTTTTCTGTCACGCGCTGCGCTTGCGCCACAGCTCGCGCGCAAGATAAGCCACGATCGCGGCATTGACGAGCAGCGTGCCGATTTTCAGCGTACTCACGTGCCGCGTGAGTTCGTAGAGCTCGAACGGGATGTAAATGCTGCCGTTGCACACGCCGAGCCATTCCGCCCAGCGGCGTTCCAGCCACAGCCCGGTCGCTTCGGCGAGGTGCGTCGCGGCATAGACGAAGGCCACGCCGGCGAGCAGCAACAAACCCGTATCGTTGAGGTTGGCGGCGGCGTCGATGAAAATCCGCGGGTACTTGCTGGCCGGATTGAGGTGCAGGTGGTGCACGAGCGTTTCGGCCGCGCCCTGCAGCGAGCGATGGATGAGCGTCAGCACGCCGGTGCCGGCCGCAAGCACCGCGAGACCCTTGGCGCCCTCGACGAGCGCGATCGTGCGCAGTCCGGTGTTTGCCATGTCAGGTGCCGTCAAGCCGGCGCTGCGATGCCTGCACTACGCATGCCGGCTTTTTTCACGGAAATACCGGCCAACGGCTTTTTTTCAGCTCTCGAACTGCCGGTTGCGGTCGGGAACGTGGCGGCGGATGTCGCGCGACATCCGGAGCGCGGTTTCCGTGCCCTGATAGTAACCGGGGAGGTAGGCCGCTTCCCTGAAGCCGAGCGTGTGATAGAAGCTGCGGGCGCCGAAGTTGTTGGCGCGCAATTCGAGGACGATGGTCGCGATGCCGGCGGTGAGCGCCGATTCCTCGAGCCATTCCATCATCTGCCGGCCGATGTCGCAGCGCTGGTGCGTGGGCTTGACTGCGAGCAGGCTGAGATGCGCCTTGGTATCGTGGAATTCCATGATCGCCACGCCGACCCGTTTGCCCTCGGCCTCGGCGACCAGCACGGTGGTCGCCCGGGCGCGGATCGCTTTCACCACGCGGTCCGGATGCCACGACCAGCCGCGCAGCCCGATCTCGATCAGGCAGCGCGACATGACCGCGATTTCATAGGCATCCGCAGGGGCGGCGAGTCTGAGAACGGCGGGCATGGCGGGACGGAATCAAATGCTCAGAATCATATGTGACTACAGCATACGTCGGAAAGTTTCTCGCGTCGAGTGCGCAGTGCCGCGTTGGCGCAGTCTGATGTGACGGCGGGGCGGGATGTCGATTAAACTGGAGGCTGGATACAAGGTGGCAGCATAATCTGAACGGAGGTTCGCAGTGGCAGAGAAGAAAGGCGCGCCGGGCCATACGCCGGAAATCAATCTGGAAGAGGTGGGCAAGCTGATCGCGGCCCTGGAGCTCGACCTGGCGAAAGTGCGCAGCGGCTCCGCGGACATGCAGCGCCTCAGGGATGAAGTGGAGACGCTCAAGAACGTGCTCAACTCCCCGATCCGCAGGCATCACTGGGTGCGTGATGGATTGCACAGCGTGCGGGCGGGCCTCGAAGGCACGCTCGACTCCGCCCTCGCCGAGGGCATGAAGGTCGGCCAGTACGTGTCGGAGATCGGGCGGATCCTGGGGCTGTAAAAAACGCTACGGGAAGCCGTCATTCCCGCGCATGCGGAAACGTTCGTCATTCCCGCGAAGGCGGAATCCAGGAAGTTCAGGTAGTTACTGGGTCCCCGCTTTCGCGAGGATGACTTAACAGCTTACTGGATCCCCGCCTTCGCGGGGACGACTTGATCAAAGCTCTCCCGGCACGCTAAGTCTTCCCGGTTTTCGGGATGAACTTCAGCGCGACGCCGTTGTTGCACCAGCGCTGCCCGGTCGGCGGCGGGCCGTCGTCGAAGACGTGGCCGTGATGGCCGCCGCAGCGGATGCAGTGGTATTCGGTGCGCGGCGCGAACAACTGGCGGTCCTCCTTGGAGGCGAACACGCCGGGAATGGTGGTGAAGAAACTCGGCCACCCGGTGCCGCTGTCGTATTTCATGTCGGAAGTGAACAGCGGCAGATCGCAGCCGGCGCAGGCGAAGACGCCGGCGCGCTTCTCGTGGTTGAGCGGGCTGGTGCCCGGGTACTCGGTGCCTTCCTCGCGCAGCACGTTGTACTGCGCCTTGTCCAGGCGCTTGCGCCATTCCTCGTTCGTGAGCTTGAACGGCTGGGAGGGAAGCGGGGCCTTCACGTTTGCCGCCAGCAGCGCTTTCCAGTTCTTCTGCATGTCCTCGACCGCTTTCATCGAGGCGGGCTGCGTCGCGGCCGCCGCGCGGCCGGTGGCGATGCCGCCCAGTCCCAGCGCCAGTAATCTCTGCAACATTCCACGTCTAGTCATGGTTGTCCTCCAGTTTTCATCAGACCGTCCAACCGCCGCGGAATTCCCGGGCATCGGTTCGTTGTGCGTCAGTCGGCCTGAAACGGCCGTTTTACTCTTACACTAACATCCGCCGCGGCCGGATTATTTCCTGCCCAGCAGGTAGATCACGAACAACAGCACCAGCGCGCCGACCAGCGCGGTGAGCATGGACGGGATGAAGCCGCGGCCGGCGGCAAAGCCGAAGAAATGGAGGATATGCCCGCCGATGAAGGCCCCGGTGGCGCCGATCAGCACGTTGCCGATGATGCCGAAGCCGCTGCCCTTGGTCAGAATGCCGGCGAGCCAGCCGGCCATTGCGCCGATGATCAGGAACCAGATGATGTGCGTGAGGCTGAGCATTATTTGTTTCCGCTGTCATTTTTGATGCGTGACTATATCAGACCGCGGCAGAGCTGCATTGCGCCGGTCTACAGGGTTGATTCGGAGCCGAAGAGTACCGTGCATTGCGTGGACAAGAACGCCACCATTGCCGTGCGCGAGAGCGACCTCGCAGTCCTTCACCTGGCGCTTGCCGCATTCGCCGCGCACCTGGCGGATCGCCTCGATCATCACCAGCAGACCGTACATGCCGGGGTGGCAGTAGGACAGCCCGCCGCCGCTGGTGTTGACCGCGAGTTTTCCGCCGGGCGCGATCGCGCCGTCGGCGACGAAACGTCCGCCTTCGCCTTTGGGGCAGAAGCCGAGGTCCTCGAGGAACAGGATCGGCGTGATGGTGAAGGCGTCATAGAGCGACAGCATGTCGACGTCGGCGGGCTTGAGTCCCGCCATGCCGAACGCCTTGGTGCCGGACTCGGCCGCCGCGGTGACGGTGAGATCGGGCATGTTGGAAATCGTCATGTGGCTGATCGCTTCGCCCACGCCCAGCACGTACACCGGTTTTTTCCTGAGCGATTTCGCGCGCGCGGCGGAAGTGACGATGATCGCGCCGCCGCCGTCGGTGACGAGGCAGCAGTCGCGCACCGTGAGCGGATGGCTGACCATGCGCGAGCCGAGCACCTGCTCGATGGTCAGCGGTTCCTTTTCCCACGCCGCCGGATTCAGCAGCGCCCACTTGCGCGCGGCGACCGCGACTTCCGCGAGCTGCTCGCGCGTGGTGCCGTATTGATGCATGTGGCGCGAGGCGGCCAGCGCGTAGGCCGAGGACGGAAAGAACGGGCGGTAGGGCGTCTCGTAGAAATTGTATTCGCGCGGCGAGGCCGCGGCGCGAGAGACCGTGCGCTGGGTGCTGCCGTAGGCGATGACCGCGACTTCGCACACGCCCTGCTGGATCGCCGCCTGCGCGTGGGCGAGGTGGGTCATGAAGGACGAGCCGCCGATCATGGTGCCGTCGAAGAACTTGGGCTTGATGCGCAGGTATTCGCACAGCGCCATCGTCGAATAGCGCGACTGCGTGGTGGCGGAGAGCACCGCGTCGACGTCGGAGAGCTTGAGCCCGCAGTCGTCGAGCGCGCGCAGCGTCGCCTGCGCCATCAGGTCGGTCGGGCTGGTGTGCAGCGCGACCTGGCCGAGATCGGATTCGGCGGCGCCGACGACTGCGACGCTGCCGCGTTGAAGGCCGCTCATTTTGCATTCCTCCACCGGCGGTGAACACCGGGTAGGGCGGCTGCTTCTCGTCGCCGGGGTGCATGCGCACTGCGACGCGCATGCCGATCTTGACCTGCAGCGGATCGATGTCCTCGACGCGGCTCATCATGCGGAAGCCCTCGTCGAGATCGATCAGCGCGACGTTGAGCGGCAGCTCGTTCCTGTAATACACGACGGTCGTCGCGTAGACCGTGCCGAGACCCTTCGAGACGCGCCATTCGAGATTGGTGCTGCCGGTTTCGGGCGCGGCCACGCGCGGAAAAAACACCGGCGTGTTGTCGTCGGTGCACACCTGGAAGGCGAGCTCGCCCCTCGCGCAATGCTCGATATAGGTCATGAGCGGCGAGCGCTGTTTCAGATCCTGCATGGGCGTTCCCTTATCAAAAGACGAAAAAGCATTAACCACAGAGGACACAGAGGACACAGAGGAAAAACGAACAACGAATCATGTATCATATGCCGTTGTTTTTAAACATAATTATTCTGTTCCATTCCCTTAATTCCCTAGCCTTATCAGCCTCATAGTCCCCAGCACCTGATTTTCTCAGCGTCCTTCGAACTTCGGCTTGCGCTTTTCCTTGAACGCGGCGATGCCTTCCTTGTGATCGTGGGTGAGGCGCGCGCCGCACACCGCGAGAATTTCCATCTCCAGCAATTGCTCGAGCGTCGGCGAGTACATCGACTGGAACATTTTTTTGGCCAGCGCCAGCGCGTAGGTGGCGGAGCCCGCGAGCTCCTGCGCGAGCGCGTTGGTCGCGGCTTCCAGTTGATCGTCGGGCACGACTTTCGTGACGATGCCCATTTCCTTCGCTTCGGCCGCGGGCAGCTTGCGCGCGCTGTAGACGAGCTCCTTGGCGCGCGCGACGCCGAGGTATTGCGTCAGGAAAAACACCGCGCCGCCGTCGGGCGGAATGCCGACGTTCTTGAACGCCATCAGCAGGTAGGCGGTCTCGGAGGCGATGATGAGGTCGCTCGCCAGCGCGAGGCTCGCGCCGACGCCGGCGGCGGGCCCGCGGATCGCGGCGATCACCGGCTTTTCGAGGTTGTGCAGGTTGACGATCGCGCGGTGATGGCCGCGCGAGCGCTTGCGGCCGGAGACCACGTCGTAGTTGCCCATCGAGCCGACGTCGCCGCCGGCGCAGAACGCGCGGCCCGCGCCGGTCAGCACGACCGCGCGCACCGCGTCGTCGCTGCCCAGCGCCGCGAAATGGTCGGCGAGCTCGTGGTACATCTCGGCCGACAGCGCGTTCAGCTTGTCGGGGCGGTTGAGCAGCACCGTGGCGACGCCGTTTTCCTTCGTGACTTGTATGCTCATATGGTCAATCCTTGTGCTGTCCTGTCGAGCGAAAAAATTGTTGAATACCTTTGCGCCCGTTGCGAACCTTGGCGTTCCTTTGCGTTAATGCTTTTTTGTTTAAAAGCGCTTGAGATAAGCGATGATCGTATCGGCCACCGCAATCGGCTGCTCCGGCAGCAGCGCGTGCGCGGCGTTGGCAATCGGCGCGACGGTCACGCGGTCCCCCCATTCGTCGCGATAGCAGTTCGTGCTCCCCGGCGGCGACAGCGGATCGTTCACCGCCAGCGCGTCGAGCACCGGCGCTGTGCCGGCCGTCCACCATTCCGCTTTCGGCGTGGCTTCGGTCGCGGCGCGCTCGGCGTGCATCACTTCCTCGTCCCAGCCGCCGAGCCACACGCGCGCGTCGTTGCCCGGCGCGAAGAACACGTGCTGCAGGTGTTTCAGCCGCACGTCCTCGGGCAGGGACATCATGTGGCACTTGTTGATCGAGTCGCGCAGCTCCGGCGCGAGCGGCCAGGTGTGCGTCGCGGCGAGCAGCACGACGGCTTTCACGAGCTCGGGATAATCGGCGGCGGTGGTGCGCGCGACGAAATTGCCGAACGCGTGGCCGACGACGACGGTCGGTCCGCCGCCGTCGTGTGCGATCACGGCGGCGACGTCGCGCGCGTAATCGTGGAGCGTGATGTTCTTGAGCGGGCCGCGGCTTTGGCCGAGGCCGCGCGGCTCGGGGCAGAGCACGCGGTAGCCGGCGGCGGCGAGACGGGCTGCGATGACGTCGAAGTCGGACGCGCCGCGGCCGAGCGAGGGGATCATCACGATGCGCGGGCCGGCGCCGCGGGCGAGGACTTCGATGCGGACGTCGCCGTGCTGGGCGAAGCTGCGGGTGGGTTCGGGTGAGGTCATGGTGCTGGAATTATAGCTGTGGCGTGTGCACCTGTTGAAAGACGAATGATTAGCCGCCAAGGCCGCCAAGAACGCCAAGAATATCCAAAGCGGAGACACAGAGGACACAGAGGACGCAGAGGACGCAAGGACACAGAAGACACGAAGGATCCTATTCACTGATACCGCATGAGGAGTCACGATGACGCGATTCACGATTCACTTCACAATACCACCTTGAGGGGTACGATTTACGAATCCGATTTTTGAACCGCCAAGACGCCAAGACGCCAAGAAGTCAAAAGCGAAGACACGAAGGAAAAACAAAGATACGAATCACCCAATCACGTCACTTGTACCCATCATCCCTCATCCCTCATCCCTGCATCCCTCATCCCTCATCCCTCATCCCTCATGAGCGGATCGTTGCGCCTCCATTTCATGGCACCTATAATCAAACCCCCGCGGAATCGCCGGATGACAACAACACGGAGGAGTCGGCACGGCATGGCTTTCACCACGATCAACGGCATCAAGATTCACTATGAAATCCAGGGCAGCGGCACGCCGCTCCTGATGTTCGCGCCCGGCGGTTTCGGCTCGACCATCGCGCGCTGGACGGCCGCGGGCGGCAAGCGCGAATGGCAGGAGATGGACGGCCTCGCGACGCTGTCCCGGCACTTCAAGACCATCGCCTACGACCGCCGCGAGGCGGGGCTTTCCGGCGGGCGCATCGAGCCGCTCACCTGGGATCACTACGTGCTCGAAGCGAAGGCGCTGCTGGATCTCGCGGGCGAGAGCAGGGCGCTGATCCTCGGCAGCTGCATGGGCGCGGGCCTGGCCACCGCGTTTGCCGTGCGTCATCCGCAGGCCTGCCTCGGGCTGTATCTGCACTGGCCGGTCGGCGGTTACCGCTGGATGATGAAAGGGCACACGTTCTTCCGGCGCCACATGGATTTCGTGCGCGCCAACGGCTTCGCGGCGGTGGTGAAACGCGCGCCGGAGAAACGCAGTTTCTGGGAAGACGCCGAAATCGGGCCGTGGGGGCCGCCGACCGTGCACGACGCGGAATTCGCCGCGCAGTACGTGAAGCAGGACATGGACCGCTACTTCGCCATCTGCGCGCAGACCCGCGATGCGCTGTTCAACGACACCATGCCCTCGGGCGCGAACGGCGCCGAGCTGATGGCGATGAAGATTCCGTCGTTCATCCAGTCCGGCAACGATTCGTCGCACGCGCATTCGGCGTCGTGGGCGCTGAAGGAGCTGATGCCCGACGCGGAATTGTGGGACGTGCTGCCGCCGCACCAGAACGGCGCGAACACGCTCGAGCAGATACTCAAATTCAAGGCGAAGCTCGGGCTGTAGCCTGAACGCACAACAAGAGAGGAGACATCATGCAACGAACCGCCCTCACCGTCGCGCTGCTGCTGGCCAGCGGCGGCGCCATTGCCGCGCAATCGAAGACGCCGAGTTTCCCGACCCGGCCGATCCGCATCGTCGTCGGCTTCACGCCCGGCGGACAGCCCGACATCTTTTCGCGCATGATCGGCGTGAAACTGGGCGAGGCGCTGGGCCAGCCGGTGGTCGTCGACAACCGGCCCGGCGCCGGCAGCGCGATCGGCGCCAAGATCGTCGCCGACGCGACGCCGGACGGCCAGACGCTGCTTTCGCGTATCGGCATCGCACGTCATTGCGCCGGTGGTGCGCAAGCTCAACTACGACCCGCTGAAGGATTTCGCCGGCATCTCGCAGATGTACAGCGCGTCGTACCTGCTGGTGGCGGCGCCGGCGCTCGGGGTCAAGAACGCCAAAGAGCTGATCGCGATGGCGAAGGCGAAACCGGGCGCGCTCAATTTCGGCTCGGCCGGCACCGGCAGCGGCACGCACTTCGCCGCCGAAGTGTTCAAGGACGCGGCGAAGATCGACGTCGTGCACGTGCCGTACAAGGGCATTCCCGAGGCGATGAACGACACGATGACCAACCGCGTGCAGTTTTTCATGGCGCCGCTGCCGAGTTCCGCGCCGCTGGTGCGCGACGGCAGGCTCATCGCGCTCGGCGTCACCGCGCCGAAGCGCGTGAGCATGTATCCCAACGTCCCGACGCTGGCCGAATCCGGGCTGCCCGGATTCGTATTCGATTCCTGGGGCGGGCTGCTCGCGCCCGCGAAAACGCCGCGGGCCATCATCGACCGGCTGAACCGCGAGGTGACCGCCGCGCTCAACTCGCCCGACATCCAGAGCCGCATGCGCGCGCTGGGCGCCGAGCCGGCGCCGAGCACGCCGCAGGCCTTCGACCAGAAGATCGCGAAAGAGCTGCGCGAGATCGCCGCCATCGCCAAACGCGCCGGCATCAAGCCCCAGTAACGGCATGAGCAATGCACTGTTTCTGGACGAGGCCTGCGTCAGGCAGCTCGTCACGATGGACGACGCGCTGGCCGCCGTCGAGGAAGTGTTCGGCGAGCAGGGCCGCGGCCACGTCGTCAACGTGCCGCGCGTGCGCGCGCCGGTCAAGGGCGGCATCCTGCGCATCACCGCGGCGGTGCTGTCGTACCGCGGTTATTACGGCGTCAAGGTGTCGAGCACCGCGGTGTTCCACAGCAACGCGGGGCGCATGTTCTGCCTGTATCGCGAGGAGACCGGCGAGCTGTGCGCGGTGGTGCAGGTGTTCGCGATGGGCGCGCTGCGCACGGGCGCGGCGAGCGGCATCGCGACCAAATATCTGGCCAATCCCGATGCCGCGGTGCTGGGCGTGCTGGGCACGGGACGGCAGGCGCGCACGCAGGTCGATGCCGTGTGCGCGGTGCGGCCGATCCGCGAAATCAGGGCGTGGAGCCCGACGCCGGCGAGCCGCGCCGCGTTCTGCGCCGACATACAAAAAGTGAATAAAATCAACGCAGTAGCGGTAGACACGCCGGAGCAGGCCGTGCGCGGCGCCGACGTGCTGGTGACCGCGACGACGTCGACCGAGCCGGTGGTGCACGGCGCGTGGCTCAAGCCAGGCGTGCATATCAATGCGATCGGCGCCAATTACGAGCATCGCCGCGAACTCGATACCGCCGCGGTCGCCGCCGCGAAATTCATCGCGACCGACGACACCGAACAGGTGCGCTACGAATCGACCGATCTCGCGGTGCCCGTGCGCGAAGGCGTGCTGTCATGGGATGACGTGCACAGCCTCGGCGATGTCGTCGCCGGAAAACTGAAGGGCCGCGTCGCGCGCGACGACATCACGCTGTTCAAGTCGCTCGGCGTTGCGATCGAGGACGTCGCGCTGGCGGCGCGCGCGTACGAGAAGGCGCTGAAGCTCGGCATCGGCGTAACGCTGCCGGATCTGACGAGATAAAGGAGAACGCATGGCGAGAATACCGATGGTCGAGCCCGACAACGAACCCGCCGAACTGAAGCCGGTGTTCGACCAGCTGCGCGCAACCCGCGGGCGCGTGCCCGGCATGTACCGCACGCTCGCGCACCAGCCCGCCATCCTTGCCGCGCACCGCGCGTATTTTCATGCGGCGCTCGACGCCGGCGTGCTGCCGCGGCCGTTCAAGGAAAAAATCGCGTGGCGCGTCGCGCGGCTGTGCGGCTCGGAATATTCGTCGGGGTCGCATTACCGTTACGCGCTGAAGCACGGCGTCGGCGCCGACGAACTCGCGGCGATCGACCGCGGCGATTACGAAGCGCTCGCGCCGCGCGAGGCGGCGGCGCTGCGTTTTGCCGAAGCGATGGTCAGAGGGCAGGGCAGGGTCGACGATGCCGCGTATGCGGCGCTGCAGGCGCATTTCAAGCCGGCGGAGATCGTCGAGATCGCGGCGCTGGTGGGGATCATGCAGCTCGCGTCGGCGCTGGGGGCGGTGTTCGAGCTTGCGCCTGACTGATCGTCAGGAAGTTCAAAAGCGGAGACACAGAGGACACAGAGGACACAGAGGAAAAACAGAAATAGATTAACAGTTCACCGCTTACTGCTCACGATTCACTAATCACACAATCACACAATCACACAATCACACAATCACACAATCACACAATTACTCAATTACTCAATCACCAACGAACGGTTCACCAGTTACGAATCCCGAATCCTGTTTTCAAACCGCCAAGAAGAATGAAAGCTGAGACACAGAGGACACAGAGGAAAAACAAAAATAGATTAACCGCTCACCGCTTACCGTTCACGCACTAACTACTTAATTACTGAATCACCTGGGCGCGCTTCACCGCTTTTCCTGATTCCGATGCGAAAGCGGCAAGATGGCCTTGACGAAAGGCCAACCGGGTCGGATGATCAATTGCCGCGAAACAAAGGGAGGTTCTATGTTCATGAAAGGAATGGCAATTATCGGGGCCGCGCTCGCGTACGCATTAACCAGTCTGCCTGCGGTCTCTGCCGACCAGCTACTGCCGGCCGCTGCCGGGGGCAAGCCTGTAGCGAAAAGCGGAACCCAGGCTGCCGTCCGCGAGGTCGCGCCGCCAAAACGGCGCTCGAGGGCTACGGAAGACGCACGCCACTGTCTCGACGCAGGCGACAATACCGCGATTATTCGCTGTGCGGAGAAGTACCTCTGAGTTGTAAGGCGGAAAGGGAATGGTCCGGGAAATGGGGCTGGTTTCCCTTTCGTCATTTCCAATTCACGGATTTTTGAACCGCCAAGGCGCCAAGACGCCAAGAAGAATAAAAGCGAAGACACAGAGGACACAGAGGACACGGAGGATGGCTTTCAATAGGGGCTACGATTCCCGGTTGACCAATCACCAATCACGGATTCTTGAACCGCCAAGAACGCCAAAATATCCAAAGCGGGGACACGAAGGACACGAAGGACACGAAGGAAAACAAAAATAGATCGAAAACTCACCGCTTATGATTTACGATTTACCGTTTCCCATTCCCTTTTTCCCATTTCCGGGTCTTTGAACCGCCAAGCACGCCAAGAATTTCAAAAGCGGAGACGTCGCTGCCTGACCGGCCCGGGGCTGTTCCTAACGGTGTTCGAGCCTGACGAATTGAACGTTCGTCGAGACTGTGGCGGGACGCTTAAGCTCGGCGATCGCGTTGCGCAAAACACGCGCTGCCGACCGGAGAAACAGAAGCGCCAGCAGGAGTCCAAGCAGCAGATCGGGCCACGCCGAGTGTGTGAGCCAGACGCCGCCCGCCGCCACGAAAACCGCAAGGTTGGAAGCGATATCGTTTCTCGAACATTCCCACACCGAAGACATGTTGATGTCTTCGGTGCGATGTTTCCACAGAAGCGCGAGACACAACCCGTTGGCCAGAAGCGCCAGCACGCTGACCATGCCCATCGTTTCAAAGACCGGGACCGCGGGGACGATCATCCGGTAGACGACCTGGCCGAGCACGAAAAGACCGGCGGTCAAGATCAGCCCACCCTTGAATAATGCAACCAGCGCCTTGTGGCGGGCCCCGCGCCCGACCGCGTACAGGCTGAGGCCGTAGGTCAGGGCGTCGCCCAGATTATCCAGGGAATCGGAGAGAAGAGCCGTGGAAGAAGCAAGGAGGCCCGCGGCCAGTTCGACCACGAACATGACGGCATTGATCGCCAGAACAATTTTAAGGGTCGAGCTCTGGCGCGCCTGCAACGCTTCGATGGCGCACGCTTTATTTTCGCAACAATCAGCCATATTTGAATTCTACATTATGCCCCGTCTGCGTAACGGCAGCTCGCGGATGTGTTGCCCTGAACAATACATCGCCATGCGTGCTATTGGCACTAGTGGATCTCGATCGTGGAATGGACAATCTCTTCATGCCGGGCAAGCCGCTCACGCACCAACTTCGGCGTCAGGGTTGCATCGTGGGTGACGAGGCTTAATGCGCATGAGTACGATCGCTTGCCAACCCGCCAGACATGCAGGTCTGCGATCCTCGTATGGCCCGCAGCAAGCTCCGATTCAACGACTTCACGAATTTCATCGACGATGGGATGGTCCATTTCGCGATCGAGCAGTACCTTTCCGGTCTCAATAATGAGATTCCTTGCCCACACCGCTACCAGCACCGCCCCGATGATCCCCATGACGGGGTCCATCCAGGACCAACCGAAGAACCAGCCGCCCGCCAGGGCGACGATGGCGAGGACGGACGTTGCGGCATCGGCGATTACATGCACATAGGCGGATTTCAGGTTCAGGTCGTGATGATGATCGTGGCCGCGATGATGGGCGTGGTCATGGTCATCGTGATGGTGGTGATCGTGCGCCCCGCCAAGAATCATTGCGCAAACGATGTTCACGACGAGGCCCATCGCCGCGACGACCATCGCTTCCTGATAGTGAATCGGCTGCGGTGAAAAGATGCGCTCAACCGAACCGAATACCATCATCGCCGCAACGCCGAGCAGAAAGATCGCGCTGGCGAAACCGGCGATCACCTCGATCTTCCACGTCCCGAAAGCGAAACGCGGATCGCGGGCGTAGCGACGCGCGGCGGCATAGGCAAACGCGCTCAGGCCGATCGCGACGGCATGTGAACTCATATGCCAGCCGTCGGCCAGCAACGCCATCGAGTTAAACCACCAGCCCGCGATGATCTCGACCACCATCATGGCGGCCGTGATCCACATTACGGCGCGGGTGCCGCGTTCGGCTGCGTGACTGCCTTCGTCAAAGATGTGATCGTGGGTCCAGGCCGAAAGATTCTCAGTGTGCACTGCGCTGTCCTCTTCTAAATCGGCACGCAAAAATTTGGAGGGAATTTTACCCTATTGCCATTCCGATAATGACTCGGATCACTATTTTTTCGGCCGCTACTCCGCCTTGATGTGCGCCTCGCGGATCACCTTGCCCCAGCGCTCGTTCTCTCCGCGCAGGAATTCCGCGGTTTGTTCCGGCGTTCCGGTGTGGATCGTTCCGCCCAGTCTGGCGAAGCGTTCCTGCATGTCGGGCGCCGACATCGCTTTCACCGATTCCGCGTTCAGGCGGTCGATGATCGGCCGCGGCGTGCCGGTGGGCACCAGGATCGCGTACCAGTTGACCGCCACCAGGCCCGGCAGGCCGGCTTCGGCCGAGGTCGGCACCTCGGGGATCGAGCCGTTGCGTTTGGTGTCGAGGATCGCCAGCGCGCGCATCTTGCCCGAGTGCACGTAGGACACCGCGCTCGAGACCACGACGATCACCATGTCCACTTCGCCGCTCAGCGCGCCGGCGATGCCGAAGGTCGCGCTCTTGTACGGCACGTGGGTGAATTTGACTTTGGTCATGGACTGCATGAACTCGGCGGCGAGGTGGTTGGCCGAGCCGAAGCCGCCGGAACCGAAGGCGATCCGGCCCGGATTGGCGCGCGCGAGCCGGATCAGCTCGCGCATGCTTTTCGCCGGCACCGACGGGTGCACGATCACCACGTTGGGAATGGTCGCCAGCAGCGCGACCGGCGCGAAATCGCGGATGCCGTCGTAGCCGACCTTGGGATTGAGGTGCGGATTGGTCAGCACCGGCACCGCGCCCATCAGCAGCGTGTAGCCGTCGTTGGGCGACTTGGAGGCGGCGAGAAAACCGATGTTGCCGGAGGCGCCGACGCGCGGGTCGGGCACGACCTGCTGGCCGAGCGCGGCCGACAGCTTGGTCGCGACCAGCCGGCCGACGGTATCGGAGCCGCCGGCGAACGGCAGGATGATGCGGATCGGTTTTACCGGATAGGTCTGGGCCTGCGCGGCGGGCATCGCGGCGAATGCGGCACAGGCGGCGACAAGGATGCGGCGGACGACGGACCAGCGGCACGTGTTACGCATGACATGAACCTCCTCCGGATTGTTGTTGGTTTGCCTATAGCCCGTAACAAAAGCTAAAACCGATAGCCACAGAGAACACAGAGAACACAGAGGAAAAACAAACGACGAATCATGTCTCATGTTTGTTGTTTTTTATATTAATTTGCTGTTTCTCTGTGTTCTCTGTGCTCTCTGTGGCTGATGAGTAGTTTATCTAATCGCTGATTTCTTCGCTGTCGCTTTCGACCAGCGCCCAGACCCGCTTGAACGGGCCGCGGCTTTTCAGCAATTCGCCGCCCGCGTCGGCGGCGAGCTTGTCGTCGATCCAGACCGGCTTGCCCATGCTGAGCACCGCATGCGCGCGGCGCGCGTTTTCCTCGAACAGGAAAGTGCCGCCGACGCATTCCTCGACATTCGCGCCGGTGATCGCCGCGCCGTGCGCGCGCATCAGCACCGCGCGGTGCGGGCCGAGCGCCTTGGCGAGCGCCGTGCCGCGGTCGGCATTGCTCACCAGCCGGGGGTCGTCGTAAGTCGGGATGCCGTCATGGAACAGCGTGCCCATCAGGTGGATCGGGCGCAGCTTGTGTTCGCTGGTGGTGAAAGCGGTCGAGTGCAGGCCGTGGTAGTGGAACACGCTGCTGACGTCAGGGCGCGCTTTGAGGATTTCGAGGTGGATCGGATATTCGCCGGGCATGTTGCCTTCGCCGGACACCTTGCGGCCCTGCATGTCGACGACGAGAAAGTCTTCCGCGGTCGCGCGCGGACCCATCGAGTGGCGGGGGAGCAGGAAGAGGTCGGAGTCGGGGATGCGGGCGCTGAGGTGGCCGAAGCCTTCGATGAAGCCGCGCTTGTAGAGGAAGTGCCAGGCCTTGAGCAGCTTGGCGATCAGGTCGTCGGGTGCGTGCATGGCGGTTCCTTGGGAGGCTGGGGCTGCGGGGATTATAGCTGGTGTTGAGCAACCGCCAAGAACGTCAAGGAGATCAGAAGCGGGGACACGAAGGACACGAAGGACACGAAGGACACGAAGGACACGAAGGATTTTTTAATCGAAAAGCTACAAACGAACAGTGCGAGCCTCGGCTGGTTCCCCGAGCTGGGCAAATCTGGGCACTGGTTGGAAGTCTTGAGACTCCCTTAACGACCAAGTTTACCCGCACGCGCAAGCGCGTTTGCGCGCGTCGGCGTTGACCGGATGGTTAGCCGCTCTTGCCTGAGTCTTGGACATTTGCCTTCAACAGCCTGCTCACCGCGGCATTGAGTTCCGCCTCTTCCTTGAGTGCGTTGGCCAAGCGATCAACAAGGTCTGTCAATACGATTCGGATGCTTGTGGCCAGCTCCAAGCACTGCTCATCCGTCTGGGCATGCAATCCCTCGCTCAATGCAGAATGCAGCAACGTCAGTGGGTTGTGGCCGTTTATCAAAAGTGCCTGAGGAATCCCGTGCTTAACGGCGCCAACAGCTTTACTAAATTGCGTTTCCTTCTTTGCGTTATTTAGATCTTCAAGAATCTCTTTTGAGGCGCCAATCTTCTCGGAAACTCGGATAATTTCGTCAAGAATTCTGTTCTTCTGGTTCTCGACAACGCGCCGGTAATAGGCGAATGCGGCAATACCGAGCCCTTGATTTTCGGCGCGTCTGCCTTTCAAGTAGTAGTCCTTTTCGGGGCCGAGTAACGTAATTACACGTGCAGGTGTCGGAGGCCCAAAGGAGGGATACTCACCAAACTTAAACAACTCGCCGTTCAGTTCGTCACTGCTAAGAATCGACCAGAATGCGTAGGTCTTGCTTGTCTTCTTGCAGTTTCGGCACACAAAGGTGGCAAAGTGTTGTCTCCGCTCACCGGGGCGAAGATGTTCGGAATCTGCCGGTTCGAAATAGCGAACACCATTGCAAGATTCAGTCGTGCAATGAAGTTGGATGACGGGAAGCAGGAGCCGGTATGTAGCACCATATGAACCGAGATCCTTTCTCGCCATGTCCTTAACTGCGACCATCCGGCCAGGTGGCACTGACTC
>CAVTHV010000006.1:0-11517 GCA_963734595.1 uncultured beta proteobacterium | reverse complement strand
GAACAGGCCGGTCGGTTTCACCGCCAAGATCAGCACCATCGGGGCATAGAGGGTGAAATAGGAAACCTCCGGAAACAGGGCCTTCCCGAAATTGTCAGCGAGCCCGACGATCAGGCTTCCCACTGCGGCGCCCGTCAAACTTCCCATCCCCCCGATGATTACCACGGCAAACGCGATGGGAAGGATTTCGAAGTCCAATCCCGGATAGACACCGAGAAACCCGCCCCCGACGACGCCCCCCAAACCCGCGAGGAAGGCGCCCAAGGCAAAGATGAACATGGAAACCCGGGAGGTGTCGATACCCACGCCCCGCGCCATCTCGGAATCGTCCACAGCCGCGCGTATCATGGCACCCGCGCGCGTCTTTTCCATCAGCAGCCACAGGATGGCGCCCACCACCACCGCCGTGGCTATCATGAAGATCCGGTACATCGGGAGATGAAGCCCCCCGAGAACCGTGCTCCCCCGCAATATGTCGGGCGGGATGATATCCCGGCTGTCGCCACCCCAGATGTCGAGCGCCGCCTGTTGGAACAGGTACGCAAAGCCGACCGTCAACAACACCTGCCGCAGCGGCTCGAAGCCGAGGCGCCGCAGAAAAATCCGCTCCATGGCCAAGCCGATCACCGCGACGACCAGGGCAGCCACGGGGATGGCCAGCACCCAGGATCCCGTCGCGGCGATCACCGACAGCGCGACGTATCCCCCCAGAAGGAAATAGGCACCATGCGAGAGATTGACGATACGCATGACGCCGAAAATCAGGGTCAGGCCGCTGGCCAGCAGGAACAAAAGCGCGCCGTAGGAAATACCGTTGAACGCCTGAATCAGCCAGAACCTTGTATCCACTTCCTCTCCCTTACTTTGTCGGCCCTATTCTTCCCGACGAAATCAGGACGAATCCATTGGGACGCCAGCGAATATGCGGATTGCTTTTTCCTATTCCCGGCGTAAGCGTTGGTGATCGCCACAAGGCGCTGCTCGCAGATACCCGCGAGCCGCAATTACCTTTCAGATGCTTCCCGCTTCCCGGTCAAATTCCTGGATTTGTGAAGCGAACGCAAATTCCGGCGGAATCCCCTTTGCAGTAACGAGCGTTTGTTATTGATTGAACCGCTGCGGCATGGCTGAATTCCAAGATTCTACTCGCGTAACCGCCTGTCACCATCCGCTTTGCGGCCTCACCTGATCCGAGCCGTGCAGCCGCGATCCGGGCCACGCTCGAGGTAATTAAAATATAACAATTAAAACAACCAATTACGAAACAAGTGCGGGCACGCCTAACTGACCCCGGTGCTCTGTCTGAATTCCTGGAAACGGCTCGGGAAACCAAGAATTAATTTGCCGAATTCCTCGATGGTTGCCTCGTCGAGCTGATCGGCGCCGATTTGGTAGTTCGCGATGCCGATCTGGCCGACGTTGAAGCATTCGAACCGGATCGCAAACGCGCCATAGTCGGCGCGCAGCGTGGCGTTCGCCGGGATGTTGCCCTCGATCGCAATGGCGATGCGCGGCACTTTACCGTAATCCTTCTTCTCCTCGCGCTCCTCGTACTTGATACGGGAGCGGTCCATCTGCGCTTTCAGCGCCCGCGCCTCGGCCTGGTTCAGGCTGATGCGCGCCTTCTGCTCCGAGCTCATGCGGTAGCTGAGCGCAATGTGATCGATCGCCTCGAAGTCCTCGACCTTTTTCATGCGATAGTTGACCAGGGCGTTACCGACCGTCGCCTCCGGCAGGCTGCCGACGTAGATCAGGGTGAGTTTGCCATTGAACGCCGGTGATACGTCATTGAGCAGGCGCACGAATTCCACCAGGTAGTTGAACGCCTTGCGCAGCTTCGAATCGAGCGCCCGCACCGATTCGGGTGACGGTTGCCCCGGGCGCTGCTGGGCTTTCGCCTGCGCTTGCCGCTGCAGGATGTCGATGAGCGCGCTCTTCGCCCTGGACGCCGCCGCCGCATCCTGTTTCTGCCTTTCCTCCTCCGCCTCGGCCCTTGCCGCAGCCTCGGCCGCGGCCCGCGCGGCCGCCATTTCGGCGCGCCTGCGCTCTTCTTCCTTCTCGAAATTCTGCGAGAACACCTCGAGATCATCGAGCAGCCTCGCCATCTTCTCCTGCTCCGCCGCATCGTCCCGGGGCGGCTGGGTGTCCGCCAGGGTGTCGTCCAGGGCGCGACGCACTAAAAGCGTGTCCTCAACGGGCGTTGCGATCACCGTCACGGCCGCCCCCGCAGACCGGTTGTAGTTGCGCAGCCCGTTGGCAAATTCGATGGCGCGCTGGAAGCGGTCATCGGGGCGCTTGGCCAGCGCCTGCGCAAGAATGAGGTCGAACGCGGCCGGGACATCCATTCCCAATTCGGAGAACCGCGGCGCCGGGACGGTGACGATGCGCTGCATCAGCGAAAACGTGGTGATATCCGGCAGCTCGAATGGAGTCCTCCGCGCCAGCATCTCGTAGAGCACGACGCCCAGCGAGAAAATATCCGAGCGCCCGTCCACGGGCTGGCCCAGCACCTGTTCGGGCGACATGTACTTGGGCGAGCCGAGCATCGCCCCGGTCTGCGTCATCGATGACGACGGCATGGAGGCGATGCCGAAATCGGCGAGCTTCGCCACGCCCGCCGACGAGAGCATGATATTGGCGGGCTTGATATCGCGATGAACGATGCCCGAGCGCTGGGCATAATCCAGGGCATCGGCGATCTGGGCGACGATGTCGCTGATGACATGGAGCGGGAGCGACGTGCCGGAATCGAGCACCTGGCGCAGCGAGCGGCCTTCGAGATATTCCATCGCGATATAAGCGATGCCCCCGGCCTCGCCGACATCGTAGATGGTGACGACGTTCGGGTGATTGAGCCGCCCGGCCGATTTCGCCTCGCGCAGGAACCGCTCCTTCACTTCACCCATGTTTTCGTCAGCGAGGTTCGAATTGAGGATCTTGATCGCGACGGTGCGTTCGATGGCCGGATCGACGGCCCGGTAGACCGTGCCCATGGCACCCTTGCCGAGCTGGGACACGATCTGGTAGCGCCCGAGCATGCTGATGGTCATCGCGTTTTCGGAAACAAGGTGCGCCGCTGGATCGCGGCCGAGACTGGTATCTTAGCGATAGCGTCCGGAAATGTCATGGGGCACGGCGCGCCGGGACGGAAATCGGCAGACGGTGCCCGGACTCCGCCTGCGGGGTGTGGTTGGCACCGATCGACCCCTCAAACAGGCTTCAGGCATCCCATTCGCAATGGAACTCGACGACTTCGGCGCCGGGATCCCCGGCGCTGTGGCCGAAAGCGATGACGCCACTGCCATGCAGGATCATCTCCTCGCGCCGCAACCGGATCTCGCTGCCGCCGTCGATGGAGACGAAAGTGCCGTAACTGCTCTGGTCGATCAGGATGAATTTGCCGCCGCGCAGTTCGACTCGCGCGTGCAGCCGCGAAGCCGTCGGGTCCGTCACCACGACGGTGTTTGCCGTGTCGCGCCCGAACGACGCCTCGCCCGTGAGCGTGGTGGTCACGCCGCGATAGGTGAGATGCAGGCTGGGTGTGCCGGTGTCAACGGTCTTGGGCGGGGTGCGCGTGGGCATGACGGTGCGGTCGGAACCGGTCTGCCAAAGCAGTTCGTAAACTTCTACCTCTTCCGCCTTTCCCTTCACCGGCAACGCATCGAGGCGACGCGTGAAATTGCGCAAATGCGGGGACAACAGGGCAGCCGTCGGGCCGGAGGTAATCACCTGTCCGGAAAGCGCGAGGCCCGCCATGCGCGCGGCGACGTTGACCGAGTCGCCGAAGACGTCATCGCCGTCCTCGATCACCGGTCCGTAGAAGAAGCCGGCGCGGATCATGAGCTTGGTCGCGCCTTTATGCGGTCGCTGCGAGATCCGCATCTGCATTTCGCTCGCCGCCATCGCCGCCGCGTCCGCAGTGGGAAAAACGCACATCACGCCGTCGCCGATCGTCTTCACTACGCGGCCGTCGAACGCCTTGGTAATTTCCTGCATTTGGTCAAGGCATCCGCGCACCGCGCTGAACGCCAGGGTGTCGCCAAGCGCCTCGTAAATCCTGGTGCTGTCGCTGACATCGACAAACAGCACGGCCATGCTGGCTTTTTCACTGGTCACTGGCTACGCCCTCATCCTCACCGCAAGTGTAGCAGAGAGCTTTCCGCCGGAATTATTCCGGGACCCGCCCCGACTCCGGCGGACGGCTTTTGCGCATAATCGCATATCAAGCGCGCTTCCCCAGGAAGCCGAGCAGCGCCTGGTTGAACACCGCGGCCTGCTCGATGTTGGAGATGTGCGCGGCAGAGGGGATGATGAGCAGCTCCGAGCCGGGCAGGTTCTCGTGGATCCGGCGCGCCATTTCCGGCGGCGTGCCGTGGTCCTGGTCGCCGACCATGACCAGCGCGGGACATTTGATCTCGTTCAGCCGGTCGAGCACGTCGATTTTGGCGATCGCCTGGCAGCAGCCGGCGAAACCCGCGACCGGCGTCGCGCGGATGGCGTCGCCGATGCGCGCCATCACCTCCGGATGCGCATTGCGGTAGGGCTCGGTGAACCAGCGCGCAAGCGTGCTCTCCACCAGCGCCTCCATGCCTTGCTCCTGCGCGAGCCTGACGCGATCGCCCCACATCTTGTCCGCATCGGGCGGACGGCGGCTGGTGGTGTCGGCGAGCACCATGCTCCGGAACACGCCCGGGTACTTGAGCGCGAAAGTCTCGCCGATCATGCCGCCCATCGACAACCCGACCCAGTGCGTATGGCGGATGCCGAGCGCATCAAACAGCCCCTTCACGTCGTCCGCCATCTGCTCGAGCGTGTAGGGTCCCGGCGGCGCGCCCGACTGGCCGTGACCGCGCGTGTCGAAACGCAGCACTTTATAGCGCTGCGTGAGCACGGCCATCTGATCGTCCCACATGTGCAGATTGCACGCGAGCGAATGAGACAGCGTCACCCACGGACCCTCGCCCGCGATTTCATAATGAATTTCGATGCCGTTAGTATTTATTTTCATATCACGCTTCGCTCTTCATCCCTCATTAAGTGAAACGTATCCTTTAGGGCCCTCATCCCCCAACAGTCTAATGCGCCTTGATATTGGCCGCATGCGCGATCCTGGTGAATGCGGCGATGTCCTCTGCAATCAGCCTGTCGAATTCCGCCGGAGTCGTGGGCTTGGGTTCGAGGCCGATCGGGGTCCAACGCGCGCGCGTGTCGGGCGCGAGGAGGATGCGCGTAATCTCGCGGTTCAACAGCGTAATGATCGGAAGCGGGACCTTCGCCGAAGTCAGCAACCCGAACCACAGCACCGACTGGTAACCGGGCACGCCGGCCTCGGCGATAGTCGGCACGTCGGGCAGCAGCGGATCGCGCTGCGCAGAGGAGACGCCGAGCGCGACGAGCTTGCCTTCTTTGGCCAGACCGACGGCATTCGCGATCGGCGCCATGAAGAACTGCACGCGCCCGGTCATGGTCTCCGCAAGCGCCTCGGGAATGCCTTTGAACGGGACGTGGACGACGTTGATCCGCGCCATGCTCTTGAACTGTTCCGCCGCAAAATGCGTGCCGCTGCCCAGCCCGGCGGAGGAAAAGTTGAGCTGGCCGGGTTTGTTCCGCGCCAGCGACAGCAGGCCTTGCAGCGATGTCACGCCGAGCGACGGCGCGACGACCAGCAGATATTTGGAGTTGGCGGTCAGGGTGATGCCGGCAAAGTCCTTGCGGGTGTCGTACGGCAGCTTGTCGTAGATGGCGGGCGCGACCGCGTGCGCGGAGGATACCGAGAGCAGCGTGTAGCCATCGGGATTGGCGCGGATCACGGTCAGCGCGCCGAGGGTGCCGCCCGCGCCGGGACGGTTGTCCACGACCACCGGCTGCTTCAGGCGCTCGCTCAGTTTCTGCGCGATATAGCGGGCGGTGATGTCGGGTCCGCCCCCGGGCGTGAAGCCGACCACGATGCGGACCGGCCGTACGGGATAACGGCTGGCGTCCGTGGAGGCTGCAATGGCGGACAGGGAAATGAGCACCAGGGCCAGAGCGGCGGGGATGACGACACCCGGCGCAATCCGGCCCCGGATGACGGCATGACGGGCAGCGAAGGATGTGCTGATTCGCATCGTGTATATCCTCGTGATCTTATTCCGTGCCGCTTTGCGGACACGGCTTTTTTTACAGTTTACCCTCACTGCCGGCTGCCGCCTAGAAACTTGACCGGCCTCCGGCCGCGCCGTACGCTGCATCGAAGTCGTAACGGGAGGAAACCGGCATGACCGCAGAACTGTATCCCCGCTTTTCCGCCGCAGAATTTGCGCGGCGCCACGCCGCAGCGCGCGCGCTGATGGCCGCAGAAGGCCTCGACGCGCTGGTGGTATACGGCAGCTCGGGCGTCAACCGCCACGACCAGGCCGACGTCCACTATCTGTCCGGCTTCCTCGGCAACCGCAACAATTACGTGGTAATGACGCCAAAGGACGAGCCAACCATCTACGTGCAATCGTTCAATCACGTGCCCAATGCGCGCGAGGCTTCGGCGATCCGCACGGAATGGGGCGGCACGAGTTCGGCGGCGACGGTGGCGAAACACCTGATCGATGCCGGCCTCGCCAGGGCCGCGCTGGGCTACGTCGGCGACGTGCCGGTGCAGAGCTATCTCGCATGGCAGCGCGAGCTCGCGGGCTGGCAACTCACGGACGTGACGCGGCCGTTCCGCCGGCTGCGGCTGGTCAAAAGCGCCGAGGAGATTGAATGGTTGCGGCGGGGCGCGGCGTTCACCGACGCGGCACTCGAACACCTGATCGCCAACGTGAAGCCCGGCATGCGCGAGTACGAGATGGGCGCGCTGATTGAGGCGGATGCGCTTGGGCGCGGCGGCCTGCCGCATCTTTGCTATATATCTTCCGGCGCGCAGGAGAGCGAGGGGGCGTGCGTGCCGCGGCAGAATCTCTCCGGCCGCGTGATCCGGCGCGGCGACGTCATCAACACCGAGATCAGCGTGAGCTTCTGGGGCTATTCAGGGCAGATGCACCGTCCGATTTTCGTGCAGTCGGAGCCCGGCGACCTCTACAAAAAACTGTGGGACGTGGCGCTCGAATCGTACCAGCGGTGCGTGAAAGCGCTGCGCGCCGGCGCCACGAGCGAGGATGTGCTCGACGCGGCGGCGGTGATTGCCGAGCGCGGCTTCACCATCAACGACGGTTTTCTTCACGGCTTCGGCATCGGGCTGCTGCCGCCCAGCATCGGTACGCGCGAGTCCGCCGCGCGGCGCGGTCCACCCGGGCCGCAATTCACCTTCGAGGAGAACATGTGCGTCGTGGTACAGCCCAATGTCGTGACGCATGACGAGCGCGCCGGCGTGCAGCTCGGGAACCTGTTCCGCATCACCCCGGACGGCGCGGAATGCCTGCACCGGCTGCCGTTGCAGTATTACGTCACCGCCTGAATCTTCTCGGTGCGCCGTCACCGGAACCTGCTGCTCACGGTTCCGGTTCACGGTTTACTGGTCACCTGGTCACCGCTTTTAGATCACTGCGCCTTGATGCCGGCTTCCTTGATGACCTTGCCCCACTTGGCGATCTCGCTTTTCAGGAACGCCCCGAATTCTTCCGGCGTCGACGGCACGGCCTCGGCGCCCTGCCCCTCGAGCACGCGTTTTGCGTCCGGAGTCTGCAGACTGGAAACGACAGCCTGGTTGATTTTCATGACTATGGGTTTGGGGGTCCCGGCCGGCGCGAACAGTCCGAACCACACGCTGGCGTCGATCCCCGGATAGCCCTGCTCCGCGGCGGTCGGGATGTCCGGCGCTGCGGCAAACCGTTTCGGGCTCAACACGGCAAGCGCCCTGAGTTTGCCCGCTTTCACCTGCGCGCTGGCGGTGGTCGTCGACAGGAATGCCGCCTGCACTTCGCCGGCGACGACGCCGCTCAATGCAAAGCCCGCGCCTTTGTACGGGATGTGCACGAGCTTCGCGCCGGTGATCTGGTTGAACAGCTCGCCGGAAAGCTGGCTGCTGGTGCCGCCGCCCGCCGATCCGTAGTTGACGCCGCCGGGTTTCGCTTTCGCGTAGGCGACGAATTCCTTGACGGTCTTCGCCGGCACCGACGCGTTCACCACCAGCGCGATCCCGGAATTGGTCATCAGCGAAATCGGCGCGAAGTCCTTGACCGGATCGTAAGCGAGTTTCTTGAACAGGAACTGCGGGCTGGCGTGCGTGCCGATCTGCCCGACGAACAGCGTGTAGCCGTCGGGGTTCGACGTGGCGGCGATCTCGGCGCCGATGATGCCGCCCGCCCCCGGGCGGTTGTCGACCACCACCTGTTGATGCCAGAGCTGGGTGAGCTTCTGCGCGACGAAGCGCGCGGCGATGTCGGACGTGCTGCCGGGCGAGCCGGTAATCATGCGCACCGGCCGGTTGGGATAGTTCTGCGCCGGATCCGCCGGCGCCGCGGCGAAGGCCGGCATGGCCAGTAAGGTCAATGCGAGACTGCTGATCCACACTTTCATGTTTTCTCCTTGGGCCCATCTGCCTGATGAGCCGGTTGCGCGGGCATTGCCAAGGCATCGCGTCGCCCGCTTCCACGATCACCTGCCCGACTCCGCCCCCAGCAGGCGCCCGCCAGCACTACAAATAATATAAAAACAACGGAATAGAGTTTCCTTCCGGCCGTTACGCCGCCTGGACCGAAGGCAGCCCGGCGAGCGCCATCGCCAGTTCCGCCTCGTCGTAAACCTGGTCGGTAAGCTTGCCGGCGAAGTAGTCGATGTAGGCCTGCATGTCGAAGTGGCCGTGGCCGCACAGGTTGAAGAGGATCGCGCGCGACACCCCCTCCTTCTTGCACTTCAACGCTTCGTCGATCGCGCCGCGCACCGCGTGGTTCGCTTCCGGCGCCGGCAGAATGCCTTCGGCCCGCGCGAACTGCACCCCCGCCTCGAAGCACGAGACCTGGTGATAGGCGACGGCCTCGATGAGGCCGAGTTCCTTCAGGTGGCTCACCAGCGGCGCCATGCCGTGATAGCGCAGGCCGCCGGCGTGAAACCCCGGCGGCGTGAAAGTCGATCCCAGCGTGTGCATCTTGGTGAGCGGCGTCAGATGCGCGGTGTCGCCGAAGTCGTACGCGTACCTGCCGCGCGTCAGGCTCGGACAGGCCGCGGGCTCGACCGCGACGATGCGCACTTTTCTGCCGCCGCGCAACTGCATGCCGAGAAACGGAAACACGATGCCGGCGAAGTTGGAGCCGCCGCCGGTGCAGCCGACGATGACGTCGGGATGATCGTCCGCCATCTCGAACTGTGTCATCGCCTCCTTGCCGATCACCGTCTGGTGCAGCAGCACGTGATTCAGCACCGAGCCCAGCGCGTACTTGGTGTCGTCGCGGCTGGCGGCGATTTCGACCGCTTCCGAGATCGCGATGCCGAGGCTGCCGGGATGTTTGGCGTTTTTCGCGAGGATCGCGCGGCCGGAATGGGTCTCGTCCGAGGGCGACGCCACGCAGCGCGCGCCATAGGTTTCCATCAGCGCGCGGCGGTAGGGTTTCTGATCGTAGGAGACGCGCACCATGAACACCTGCACGTCGATGCCGAACAGCGCCCCGGCGAAGGCCAGCGAGGAGCCCCACTGGCCGGCGCCGGTCTCGGTGGCGATGCGTTTGATGCCGGCTTCCCTGTTGTAGAACGCCTGCGCCACCGCGGTGTTGGGCTTGTGCGAGCCGGCGGGACTCACGCCCTCGTACTTGTAGTAGATGCGCGCCGGGGTGTCGAGCGCCTTCTCCAGCCGCCGCGCGCGGAACAGCGGCGTCGGCCGCCATTGCCGGTAGATGTCGCGCACCGGCCCCGGAATCTCGATCTCGCGCTCGGTGCTCACCTCCTGCTGGATCAGCGACATCGGAAACAGCGGCGCGAGATCGGAGGGGCCGACCGGCTGCATCGTCCCCGGGTGCAGCACCGGGGGCGGCGGCGACGGCAGGTCCGCCACGATGTTGTACCAGAATTTCGGGATGTGGGTTTCGTCGAGCAGGTACTTGACGGTTTCGGTCACGGCTGCGCCCTCCCCAGGTTGGCTTCATCAGGCGCAGCCAGTATAAAGCGAAGGCGGCGCAAATCTTTGCGGAAGATCAAGAAACCGGCCGATCGCCCACGCGGCGACGGGGAGCATGCGCAGGACAGTCCTCTCATGCCGGCACCCGTCGGACCCGCTGGGGAAAACGCGCGGATTACGGGTAGGCGTTTTGCGGGCGGCCGGTGGTCAGGAAGTGGTAATAGCTGCCGATGAAAAGGTTCATGCGGTAGTAATTGCGCACGTCCTTGTATTTCTCGAACTTCACGTTCTTGACGATGTCGTCCTTGCTCATGCCCTTGGCCACCGCCTCCCGCATGCCGGCATCGAAATCGGAGAGCATCTGCGCTTCGTGCAGCACGTCCTCCTTGTTGCCGATATCGCCGTGGCCGCCCAGGTAGATGTCCACGTCCATCGCGGCGATTTTCCTCAGGAGCACGACCCAGTTCGACATCGACGGCGTGAACGACGGATTGGGCCAGCTGTTCTTGGAGAACGGCCCGCCGGTGTAAATCACGCGCTCTTTCGGAAAGTAGACCAGCGTGTCGCCCGGGTTCTGACCGGGGCCCATGTACAACAGCTCGACGGTGCGGCCGCCGAGCGTGATCGTCGGCCTTGGAATCAAAGGTCACGTCGGGCATCACCAGCTTCACTTCGGCGGGATCGTACTGCCGCTGTTTGAAATATCCCTGGCGCCGCTTCATTTCGATATCGAGGTGCGCCTTCATCATGCCCGCCGTGTCGCGGTGCGCGATGAAGGTCGCGCCTTCGCGCTTGAACACGATATTGCCGAAGTAGTGGTCGCCGTGCGCGTGGGTGTTGACGACCCATTTGATGGGCTTGTCCGTGTATTTGCGTATGGTCGCGAGCAGCTCTTCGGCGCGGCGCGGATGCTGGCGCGTGTCGATGACGAGCACGCCTTCGTCGGTCACCAGAAACGCGTTGTTCGACTCCTGGTGGTGGTACTGGAAAAACAGTCCCGGCGCGACTTCAGTCACCTTGATCGGGATGTTTTTCTCCAGGATCACCCCGTCCGCCGGCGCCTGCGCAAGCGCGAGCGGCGACGCCAGGCTCCCTCCCAATCCCAGCGCGATGGTACATAACGCAACAATATGCAGCTTCATGGCATTCCCCCTTAGAAAAGTGCGGCAACGCGAACAAGCTGAGATTGTGCAAGCCTCCTCCCCGGAAGCGGCTTTTTTCTTTTTGAAGCGGACTTATTATCCACCAGGCCGCCCGCTTCCGGTAGGGGTACTCCCGACCTGCCCTACGCGCTGCGGAACCGGGTGAGCCGCGCAAACAGGATGGCGGCCAGCGGCAGCGCGAGGCCGATCGCGAGCTGCACGATGAGCAGCATGCCGAGATCGCTGTAATCGGCCGCGACCCGGATCGCGCCGCTCGCGTGGTCCCTCACCTCGCGCGTGATGATGAAGATCTCATTGAGGTATTTGGTGCCAAGCTGGGACAGCGACAGCGCG
>CAVTHV010000005.1:0-15503 GCA_963734595.1 uncultured beta proteobacterium | reverse complement strand
CCTGGTGAAGACGGAACTCGAACTGCGTGACCGCGCCGAAGTTGCCGCTGCCGCCGCGGAAGCGCCCAGAAGAGATCCGGGTTCTCGCTGGCGCTGGCGCGCACGACATCGCCCTTGGCGGTGACGACCTCGGCGGATTCGAGGTTGTCAACCGTCATGCCGTCCTTGCGGCTGAGCCAGCCGAAGCCCCCGCCCAGCGTCAGGCCCGCGATCCCCGTGGTGGAGTTGATCTCCACCGGAGTGGCAAGCCCGTCGGCCAGGGTCGCTGCGTCGAAATCCCCGAGCGTAGCGCCACCCTCGGCGAAGGCCCGCTTCGAGCCCACATCCACCTTCATCGCCCTGATGTGCGAGAGATCGACGACGAGGCCGTCGTCGCACAGAGAGTTACCGGCGATGTGGTGGCCCGCGCCGCGGACGGCAAGCTGGATCTCATTGTCGCGGGCGAAGTTGACCGCCTTGACGGCATCCTGCGTTCCGGCGCAACGGGCAATGATGGCAGGACGCTCCACCATGCATCCAGATCTTGCGCGACTCTTGGTCCTCGCGGTCACCCGGAGTGATGACCTTGCCCTTGAATCCCTTTCTGAGCTCTTCGACCTACGCGGAATATGGAGCTGTCATTTCAAGCCTCCTATGTGGAGTATGGAGAATTTAAACACCATTTTTCGCCCAACCTGTATCTCCCAACTGGGCGCAACCGTCAATGGCCAAGGAAATAATGCGCTGCGGTAAGCTTTGCACAGCGTGAAGGTGCAAAGTGCGGGCGCAGGCAGCGTGTGCGCCGTTTCTTAACCCAATCTTGACACCAAATTAGCCGTTGGCTTCGACCATCCGCTTCTGGCCGATAGCTGACCATCGTTTCTGCGGCGGCGGCTTACTTTATTAATTACCGTTAAGAATCGACGGATTAAAAGTCCGATGCTCCGCACTAGGGTTATTGGGCGAAAAAAATGCCCGCAAACGGGTTGTTTGAGCCGGCGTTTCCAGCGCGCTGGATTTCAAGCGCCGCGCGCGGCAAAGCGGCTGTAGACCTTCCGCGTGTTGCCGTGGAAAATCTTCTCCTTGTCCGCGGCGCTCACCCAGTCGATCGCGTCGATGTAGCGCTTGGTGTCGTCGTAGTAGTGGCCGGTCTCGGGATCGATGCCGCGCACCGCGCCGACCATCTCGGAGGCGAACAGGATGTTGTCCGCCGGGATCACCTTGAGCAGCAGCTCGATTCCCGGGAGGTGGTAGACGCAGGTGTCGAAGAACACGTTGTTGAGCAGCAATTCCTTGAGCGGCGGCCGGCCCATGTCCTGCGCGATGCCGCGATAGCGTCCCCAGTGGTACGGCACGGCGCCGCCGCCGTGCGGAATGATGAATTTCAGCGTCGGGAAATCCTTGAACAGGTCCGACGGTCAGGAACTGCATGAACGCGGTGGTGTCGGCGTTGATGTAATGCGCGCCGGTGAAATGGAAATTCGGGTTGCACGAGGCGCTGACGTGCACCATCGCCGGCACGTCGAGCTCCACCATTTTTTCGTAGAGCGGGTACCACCACTTGTCGGTGAGCGGCGGGTCGGTCCAGTAGCCGCCGGAAGGATCGGGATTCAGGTTGCAGCCGACGAAGCCGTATTCCTTGACGCAGCGCTCGAGCTCGGGGATGCAGTTGTCCGGTCTCACGCCCGGGCTCTGCGGCAGCTGGCAGACGCCGACGAAGTTCTCGGGATAAAGCGTGCAGATGCGGTGGATCAGTTCGTTGCAGATGCCCGACCATAATTCGCTGGTGGCGGCATTGCCGATGTGATGGCCCATGCCGCCCGCGCGCGGCGAGAAGATGGTGAGGTCGGTGCCGCGGTTGCGCTGGAGCTTGAGCTGCGCGCCCTCGAGGCTTTCGCGCAGCTGGTCGTCGCTGATCCGCAGCGAGTCTTTCGCCGGGCTTAGAGAAGGATTCTTGAGCCCGTCGATCTGGCGCTTGCGGAATTCTTCGAGCGCCTTGGGCGCGGTGGTGTAGTGGCCGTGACAATCGATGATCATGGTATGTCCGGTTTCCGCTTTAGTGCGCATTTCAAAAAGACCAGGACAGACGAAGCCACAGAGACACAGAGAGAATAAAACCGAAATTAAAACAACCAGATACGAACATGTCTCGTTGTCTGTTTTTCCTCTGTGTACTCGTCAAGCGGGTATTGAATAGAATTCTCTGTGGCTAATTTATTTTGTAACGGGTTCTCAGGGCTTGATGTTCGCCCGCTTGATGACCGGCACCCACTTCTTGTCCTCGTCGCGAATGAACTTCGCGTATTCCGCCGGCGAGGTGGGGGTGGAATCGATGCCGCGGGCGTTCAGCTGGTGCACCACTTCCGGCGACTTGAGCGCTGCAACGACGTCCTTGTTGATCTGGTCGATGATCGCCTTCGGTGTTTTCGCGGGCGCAACCAGCCCGTACCAATTGGTTGCGACGTAACCCTTGACCGTTTCTCCCACCGTCGGCACGTCGGGCAGGGCGCCGGCGCGCTTGTTGCCCGTGACCGCGATGGCGCGCGCCCGGCCGGCCTGCACGTGCGGCACGGCAGTCGAAATCACCGCGAAGAACACCGGCACGTGACCGGCCAGCAGGTCGGTGATCGCCGGGCCGCCGCCCTTGTACGGGATATGGGTCATCTGGATGCCGGCCATGGACTGCAGCAGTTCTCCCGCGAGATGTCCGGGACTGCCGACGCCCGAACTCGCGTAATTCAGCTGGCCCTGCTTGGATTTGGCGAGCGCGATGAACTCCTTGAGGGTCTTCGCCGGCACCGACGGATGGGTGATGATGATGTTCTGCAGGGTGACCATCAGGCCGATGGGTGCGAAGGACTTGAACGGGTCGTACGGCACTTTCTGGATTGCAGGGCTGATGACCAGTCCGCCGAGGTGGCCGAATCCGAACGTGTAGCCGTCGGGCTCGGCGCGTGCAAGAAGATCGAGGGAAATGATGCCGTTGGCGCCCGGGCGATTGTCCACGATGACCTGCTTGCCCAGCAATTCCGTCATTTTCGGCTGGATGATGCGTGCCACCAGGTCTGTTGCGCCGCCGGGCGGGAAGCCCACGATCATCCGCACCGGCTTGGTGGGAAATTCTCCGGCAAACGCGGTGAGGCTGACGGATACCGCTACCGCCAAGCCCATCAGAACGTGCGTCACAACATGCTGAGATTTCATGTTTTCTCCTTTTATGGATGTCAGGAACACAGATGGGGCGCTACGCGTCGCTGTGGGCCGCCTCTGGATTCGTAAGGATATCACGGGCGATTTGCGACTTGACCAACTCGATTGTCCTCTGGGCCAGGCGGGTGAGTGGCCGCTGTTTCGAGGTTGCGATGACCAGGTCGCTGGTAATGCCGGGTCCGACAATGCGCGCTGCCCGCAGCCTGTTGCGCATTGGGCGGCCGTGAATTGCATAGCGCGAAAGAATGGCGTGGCCGAAACCTTTTTCGACCAAATCGAGTATCGCGGCAATCGCATCGATCTCCAGGACGATGTCGAGCGCAACGTTTTGCCGGCTGCATTCGGCTTCGATCATGTTGCGGACTGAGTTTGGGCGGCTCGGAATAATAATGGGATAACAGCCCAGATCTCCCATTCGCACCTTGGCCGCTGATTTTTTGCCTGCCAGGACGGGGCTGATGAGGTAAAGTTCTTCCGACCATACGCGTTCGTATTCCAGCTGGGGAATCGGCGTCGGGTTGTAGAGCATCGCGAAATCAAGACGGCCGAGCAGCAGCCACTCCTGCATCGTCGTCGTCAGGCCTTCCACGATGCCAATCGAGGCTTTGCGGTATTGCTTGCGGAACTGCGCAACCATGCTCACCGTCAGAAGCTTGCCGACGCTTGGGGGAAGGCCGACGATGACCTTGCCGACTGGTGAAATCTCCGCGTCCTCGAGTTCCTGTCTGGCCAACTCGACCTGGTGCAGTATGCCCTTGCCATGGGCCACGAGACGCTTGCCGCTTTCGGTCGTCGTGACCCCGCGGCCATTGCGATACAGCAGATGTTTTTTCAGCTCCAGTTCGAGTTGGCGCACGTGGCGGCTCAAAACGGGTTGCGAGATGCCAAGCATTGCCGATGCCTTGGTGAAACTGCCGAGTTCGGCCACTCTGACGAAGCACTCCAGTTGTTTGAGATCCATCGACACGCTCCGCAGTATTCAATAATCAGCGCGGCTGACCAAGGTCCGGCAAGGAAAACCTGTTATGTGAAAATCAGCATAACAGATAGTTGAGCAATGCTATTTTTTTGATTGTGGTTTGGCCGCACAATCCATCGGTTCTGGGGACGAAATCCTGGTTTGGCCGGCGATCGAAAATCACATTGAGGAGAAAGGAAAAATCATGAAATCCGTTCAATCTCGTTGCAACTTGGTCGCGGTGGCATTGAGCGCCGCAGCCTTTGGATTTGCCGCATCGCACGCCGCAGCGCAGGCGTATCCGGCGAAACCCGTGCAGATCGTGCTGCCGTACAGCGCCGGCGGCTCGACCGACGTCATCGCGCGCGCGGTGGCGAAACGCCTCGGCGACGCGTGGGGCAAGAACGTGATCGTCGACAACCGCCCCGGCGCGAGCGGCATGATCGGGGCCGAGATCGTCGCCAAAGCCGACCCCGACGGCTATACGCTGCTGTCCACCACTTCGTCGTATCCGGCCACCGCCGCGGTGCGCGCAGAAGCTGCCGTTCGATGCGGCGAAGGCGATCGTCCCGCTTGCGACGTTTGCGCGCGCGCCGATGCTGCTCGCGGTGCACCCGTCCCTGCCGGTAAAATCCGTGAAGGAACTCATCGCATTCGCGAAAAAGAACCCCGGCAAGCTCAACTACTCGTCCTCCGGCACCGGCGGCAACAACCACTTCTCGGGTGCGCTGTTCGCCTCTGCCGCGGGCATCAAGCTCACGCACGTGCCGTACAAGGGCATCGCGCCGGCGGTGCTGGCGGTGGGCTCGGGCGAGGTGGAGATGGTGATCTCGAGCTCCTCGGCGCTGCTGCCGATGGTCAATGCGCACAAGGTGCGCATCCTCGGCGTGAGCAGCCTCGAGCCTTCGCCGATGTTTCCGGGCGTGCCGTCGATCGCGCAGTCCGGTGCGCCGGGCTACCAATACCAGTTGTGGTGGGGTCTGTTCGCCCCGGCGGGCCTGCCGGCCGAACGCGTGGCGTTCATCAATGCCGCGGTCAACAAGTTGCTGGCGACGCCCGACATGAAGAAATTCCTCGACACCCAGGGCACCGAGGCGTGGCCGCAAACGCCCGGCGCAGATCGCCGATCTGCTGCCGAAGGAAATCGCGCGCTACAAAAAAGCGATGGAACTGGCAGGGATACAGCCGCAGTAATCCTGCGGTACCGGCATCAGGTCGAAAATGGAGAAGTCCATGAAGCGGTTCCATGTTCTGGTCTTGCTGGCTGTCGGCTTCGCGTTTCCGGTGCTGCCTGCCAACGCGCAATCCGGCAAAGTTGAAATACTCTGGCTCAACCAGGCCACCTTTAAAATCACCACTCCCGGCGGCAAGGTGATCGTCACGGATCCCTGGCTGTTGCCGCATCCGCCTGGTCTGCCGAAGCCGCTGACGCCGCCGCAGTACCAGAATCTGGAGGCGCTGGGCAAGGTCGACGTGTTGCTGGTGACGCACGCCCATGCGGACCATATCGCGGATGCTGTGGCCATTGCAAAACTGAACAATATCCGGCTGTGGGGGGCGGGCGATCTGAACATGGCGCTCAATACCCTTGGCGTGTTGCCGCCGGCGCAACTGCCGCGCTTTGGCATCGGTGGGAGAGCCACGCCGGCGCCGGGCATCAAGGTCACCGCGACGCATGCCGAGCATTCCTCGGTCTACGTCTGGCACAACCCGGCCACTGGAAAGGACGAAACGCATCCTGCGGGCGCGCCGGTGGGATTCATCATCGAACTGGAAAACGGGTTCAAGATCTGGCACATGGGCGACACCGGCCTGTTCAGCGACATGAAGTGGATCGCCGAGTACTACAAGCCGGATCTGGTGCTGATCCCGATCGGCGGGTATTTCACCATGGACCCGGTCGATGCAGCGTATGCCTTGCGCGAACTGATCAAGCCCAAGTACGCGATCCCGATGCACTACGGGACCAATCCGTTCAACAAGGGTACGCCGCAGGAATTGATCAAGGCGCTGGGTGATGCGCCGGTCAAAATATTTGCGCTCAAACCGGGCGAGAAGGTCGAGTTTTAATAAAACGGCATGAGCCGTTTTTTATGCCGATTGGAAATCAGGCATGCCCACGCTAATCCCGAGGTTGCCCGGAACATAAGGACAGTCTGGAAAAGCTGCCAGCCTGCGCTGGATATTGCGCGGTTCTAAAATCGCAGCGCGGTCAGGCGAAAAACCTTCGATCATGGGCACCGGTTTCGCCGGTGCCCATTCGACAGCGGCCGTTCAGTTCGTATGGTACAGCTTGGCGGCCTTGATCACCTTCTCCCATTTCTCTTTTTCGGAACGGATGTAGGCGCCGAAGTCTTCAGGCGTGCTGGGCGCGGCATCCAGGCCCTGCTTGAACAGGAACTCCTTGACGTCGGGCATATTGAGCACGGCGACGACTTCCTTGTTCAGGCGGTCGATGATCGGGCGCGGCGTGCCGTGCGGGGCGAGAACGCCGTACCAGTTGTTCGCCTCGAAACCGGGCAGGCCTGCTTCCGCGACGGTGGGCAGATCGGGAACGAGCCCGGAGCGCTTGGCGGTGGTGACGGCAAGCGCCCTGATCCTGCCGGACTTGATGTGGGGCATGGCGCTGGCCGCGGTCGCGAAGATGAGATTGATCTGGCCGCCGAGCAGATCGGCCATCGCCGGGCCGCCGCCCTTGTAGGCCACGTGCACGATGTTGGTCCCGGCCTGCAGGTTGAACAGTTCCAGCGCGAGATGGCCGGCGCCGCCGATGCCGGACGAGCCGCCGTTCAGCGATTTCGTCTTGGCGAGCGCGATGAGTTCCTTCACGTTTTTGGCCGGCACCGACGGATGCACGACGAGAATATTGGTCGAGTCCACCGCGCGCGATATCGGCAGCACGTCCTTGAGCGAATCGAACGGCAGCTTCTTGTAAAGGCTGGGATTGATGGAGAGGGCGGCGATCGTGCCCATCAGGATCGTGTAGCCGTCGGGAGTGGCCTTGGCGGTGATCTCGGTGGCGATGTTGCCCGCCGCGCCCGGCCGGTTGTCGATGACCACCTGCTGGCCGAGCCGCTCGGAGAGCTTGCCCGCCATCGCGCGGGCGGTGGCGTCCGTGCCGCCGCCCGGGGCAAAGCCGACCAGCATGCGGATCGGCTTGGTCGGGTAGTCGGCGGCGGGTGCGGCGAGCGGCGTGAGTGCGCAGATCAGGGCGAGCGGTTTCAAGTGTTTGAGCATGGTGTCCTCCTGAGGAGTTGCGTTAGTGGATGATCTGAAAACTATCCTGCAATCGAACTTGCGTGCTGCGAAGACCGTGCCGCGCGGCGGGCCGCGGCGAGCTTCACCGCCAGTGTCATGGCGTGCTCGAGCGCTCCCGGGTCGGCCTGGTTTTTGCCGACGATGTCGAACGCGGTGCCGTGGGCGGGCGTGGTGAACACGGTTTTCAGGCCCGCGGTCACCGTCACGCCCTTGTTGAAGCCGAGCAGCTTGGTCGCGATCTGTCCCTGGTCGTGGTACATCATCACCACGCCGTCGAACTCGCCGCGCAGCGCCTTGAGAAAAATGACGTCCGACGAAATCGGGCCGCTGCAGTTGACGCCCGCGGCGCGCATGTTCTCGACGGCGGGCCGGATGATGCGGATTTCCTCGTCGCCGAACAGGCCGTTCTCGCCGTTGTGCGGATTGAGCGCGGCCACCGCGATGCGCGGCGCATCGTAACCGGCGGCGCGCAGCGTGTCGTGCGCGAGCCGGATCGCGGCGCCGATGCGCTCGGGCGTGATCATGTTGATCGCCTCGCGCAGCGCGACGTGCGAGGTGACCCGGAAGGTGCTGAACTCCTTGATCACGTTCATCTCGCCGAAAAAGCCGCTGTGGCCGGTGAGCTTCCCGAACATCTGGTGTTCGTCGGGGAATTTCCAGCCGCCCTGGTGCAGCGCGCCCTTGTTGAGCGGCGCGAAACAGATGCCGTCGAGCTTGCCGGCGAGCGCGAGGTCGATCATGGTTTTGAGCGTCTCGCCGGTGAGGCGTCCCGATTCGGCCGAGACTTCGCCGCGCTTGAATTGCGCGGGATCGACGTTGTGCAGATCGACGAGCGGCACGTCTTCGCGCGGCCACTTCACTTCATCGATGCTCGCGGTACGCGGTGTAGCGCACCGCGACGCCGGCGTCGCGCATGCCGAGTTCCAGCACGCGCGCATCGCCGATCACCACCAGGCGCGCGGTGTCGCTGAACTTGCCGGAAGCGAGGAGTTTGGCGCTGATCTCCGGGCCGATGCCGGTGACATCGCCGAGCATGAGGCCGATGGTGGGTAAGGGTGTCATAAAATATTGAATAAAAACAATGGACTATGTCTGATCACGCGCCGTGCTGCCGCGGCGGACGCGAGTGTGGAGAGAGCGGCGTGCCCGTAGCCATCATACGTCAACTAGCGGCGCCTGGCCTTGGTCTTGGTCGCGCGGCGCGCAGCGGGTTTCACGGGCTTGCGCTTCGCCGCGGCTTTGCCGCCGGTCGCGAGCAGCCGCGTGATTTCGCGGATGCTCTTCAGCTTTTCGAGATGGAACACGAGATCGATGACTTTCTCCGCGTTGGCCTTCGGCAGTTTTCCCCACGCCGCGCACCCGCGGAATTTGTCGGCGAGTTCGTCGTCGCTCATCGGATTGGCCGGGCTGCCCTTGCCGAAATCGGCGCGGCCGCCGATTTTCCGGCCGTCGCTCAGTTCGATGTCGATGATCGTGGTCATTTTCTCGTAGCCGGCCGCTTCCGCTTCCGGATGCACGCCGAACTCGATCTTTGCGATCATGTTCTGCACGTCGGCGCGGTTGACCACCTTGTCGGTGAATTCGGCGAGACCGGCGCGGCGCTCGAGCAGCAGGATCGCCATGCAGAACTCCATGCTGAACTTGGCCTGCAGTTCGTTCTTCGGCTGATGGTGGATCAGCGCGTTCGGCATGTGGCGGTTGGTGCCGACCCTGACCTTGACGACCTGTCGCGGGCCTGATGTCGTGCTGCCTGATGAGGTCGAGCATCAGGCCCATGCCGGGGTGCGTGAGCGAGCCGCTCGGATGCGGCTTGATCGACACGCCGGGGAACGCGAAGGTCCACGGGTTGCCGAGCTTGCCGTCGATTGCCGCGGCATCGTAGCCGCCGCCGGCCGCCTTGAAGAAACCGCGCTCGGCTTCGAGCACGATCGGCGTCGCGGTCCAGCCCATTTTCGCCAAATCGGCGGCGACGATGCCGGACTCGGCGGAGCGGCCGGGGTGGAACGGTTTGGTCATGGTGCCGAAATTCTCGCGCAGCCCCGCCGACTGGCTGGCGCCGATGCCGAGCGCGCGCCGCGTCTGTTCGACGTTCAAACCCAGCATGCGCGACGCGCCCGCGGCGGCGGCGATGGCGCCGATGGTGGCGGTGGAATGGAAGCCGTGATCGTAATGGCGCGGGTTGATCGCCTCCGACAGCTTGGTCTCGACTTCGACCGCAAGCTGGTAAGCGGTCAACACGTCGAGCCCGGAGCGGTTGTCGCGCTCGCCCAGCGCGAGCACCGGCGGCAGCACGGGCGCGGTGGGGTGGGTAAGCAGTCCGTAGACGCGGTCCTTGGCGACCGCGAGCTGCGTGTCGTCGTAATCGTCGGCGTGCACCGCGATCCCGTTGGCGAACGCGGCGAAACGCGCGGGCACTTTCATATTAGTGCCGATCACGGTGCTGCCTTTGTCGGTCGGAAAGCCGAGCGTCCTGAGATAGGCGCGCACGATATGCCCCGATTCGGCGGCGTTGCCGGCGAGCGCCAGCCCGAGGCCGTCGAGGATGGAACGCTTGCCCAGGTGCATGACATCGGCAGGAATGCGGGAGGGCTTTGGTGTCGGTAATGAATTGCGCGACGTAGGCGGTCAGCGATTTTTCGGAGCTCATGAACGTTTCTCTTCGAAAAGATGGATTCTTTGTGAATTGACGACTTGATCGTGGCTACTAGCGTCTTTGGCGACGGCCTTGCCCGGGTCGATGGCCGGATGGAATGATTTTGTTCGCGACGTTTTGTGAAGACGCCGTATTTTTGCGCAATGCCTGCGCGCGCGCCATTGCCCGCTTGGAAATGCCCCTTAATCTGGCGTTATGCGCCGTGACCGGCGCGCGGGATCAGGGGTGGTCGGCGGCCTGCTCGGATAGAAAATGAAACAGCAGGCGCGGCGCCGTCGGCAGGGTGTCCGCATTGCGGACGCACAGGCTCAAGTGATAGCCCGCCCAGTCGTCGGTGAGCGGAATGCAGCAAAGTCCCAGTTCCTCCGCGTAGGGTGCGGAGCAGCTTTCCGGCAGAATGCCTATGCCCATGCCCGCCTGCACCATGCGGCGCAAGGCTTCGAAGGTCGTGACTTGCATGGCCATGCGGTAATGAATGCCGGCATTGGCTGCAGCGGACCGGATGCGCGTGCCGATCGAGCTGCGGTTCGACAGTCCGACAAAATCGTATGAGGCCGTTTCGGCGAAAGCCAGCTTGCCGCGCGCGGCGAGCGGATGATCGTGCGGCGTGATCAGCACCAGGTCGACCTTGCGGTAGGGCACCGTTTCCAGGCCGGGTGCCGGAATGTTGGGCACGAAGATGCCGATATCGGCGCGGCCGCTGGTGACGGCTTCGACCACTTCCGTGCTGCGTCCTTCGTCGAACCTGATCTGTATATGGGGATGGCGGCGCGAGAATCGCCGCAATTCGTCGGGCAGGGTGTCGACGATGCTCGACGCATTGGCATACAGGCGGACCTCGCCGCGCTCCCCGCTCGCGTAATCGCCGGCGAGCGTCTGCATGCGGTCCAGCGTCGCAAACAACGAACGCGCGTCGGCTTCCAGCGCGCGGCCCGCGGCGGTCGGGCGCACGCCGCTGCTGTGGCGTTCGAACAGCTGCACGCCCAGCTGTGTTTCAAGTTCGCTCAGGCGCTTGCTGACAGCGGGCGTGGTGATGTGCTCGCGCGTCGCTGCGCGCGTGATGCTCGATTCCTCGATCACCGCGAGAAACAGGCGCAATGAAATCAGATCGAAGCGGATCGGGGGTTTGGCCATGAAATGCAACAGTCGGCGGGGCTAAGCACGGAAAACGGAAACCCGCTGCGATTCTATAACGGCGGAAGGAGGGGTGTCGAACTTGCGCGAGCAACACAAAGCGTAGATGGCATCGCGCAACATCAGGCGCATTCCGCATGGTGAACGCGGCGCCGGGCCGCGAAAGACTGCTAAAATCACCGTTTCTCCGCGCCACGCGTTTCGTTGTCCGGCGGCGCGGCCAAAATCCGATAGAGGAGGAGAGGTAGTGGGCTCGACTATTGCCGAGAAAATCCTCGGTGCGCATGCCGGCGGCAAGCCAGTCAGAGCCGGCGAGGTGGTCGTCGCCAGCGTCGATTTCGCGATGATTCACGATGCGCGCGCCGCCAACGCGCTCGAGATGATCGCGCGGCTCGGCGCAAAGTCCCTGCCGTTCGCCGCCAGGACCGCATTCGTGCTCGACCACTATTCGCCGCCGCCCAATGTCGAGGCGGCCAACACCCATGTCGCGATGCGCGCGTTTGCCGACGCGCACGGCAGCGTGCTCTACGATGTCGGCGACGGCATCTGCCATCAGGTGCTGCCGGAAGGCGGGCATCTGACCTGCGGCGACCTGGTGGTCGGCACCGACACCCATTCGACGACTTACGGCGCATTCAACGCGTTCGGCACCGGCGTCGAGGGCACCGACGTTTCCGCGGTGCTGATGACCGGCAAGCTGTGGTTCCGCGTGCCGGAAACGATACGCGTCGAATTGCGCGGCCGGCTGCAGCCCGGGCGTGTGGGCCAAGGACGTGACGCTCACATGCTCGGGCGCCTCGGCGCGGAAGGCGCCAATTATCGCGCGCTCGAGTACGCGGCACGGCGGTCGCGGCCATGGACATCGACGATCGCATGACGCTGTCCAATCACGCCGCCGAACTCGGGGCGAAAGCGGCATTGCTCGAGGCCGACGAAAAAACCTTTGCCTGGCTGAAGGCGCACGGCGCGCGGCCGCCGAAACCGGTGGCGGCCGATCCCGACGCGCGCTACGTCGAGCGCATCGACATCGACGCCTCGCAGCTGCCGCCGCAGGTCGCGCGCCGGCACCACGTCGACGACGTGGTCGGCGTGACGGAAGTCGAGGGCCAGAAAATCAACGTGGCGCTGATCGGCACCTGCACCAACGGCCGGCTCGACGATATCCGTCAGGCGGCGGCGATCCTCAAAGGCCGGCACATCGCCAAGGGCGTGCGCATGATCGTCACGCCGGCGTCGCGCCAGGTTTATCTCGCCGCGGCGCGCGAAGGCCTGGTCGAAGCGCTGACCGAGGCCGGCGCCTCGGTGGAGGCCGCGGGCTGCGGCACCTGCGTCAACATCACCGGCCATCTGATCACCGGCGACGGCGAGGTCGTGATTTCGAGCGCCAACCGCAACTTCAAGGGCCGGCTCGGCAATCCCAAGTCCGAAATCTGGCTCGGCTCGGCGGCCACCGTCGCTGCCTCCGCGCTGACCGGACACATCACCGATCCGCGTACCGCCGAGCGCGGAGACTGGCGGCGGGAATCGGAAACGGTGTGATATGACTCTCCATGGCAACGCGCATTTGCTCGGCGACGACATCAATACCGATATTAATTGCTCGAGCAAATACCTGCCGGGCAAGGACGATGCCTATGTCGCGCAGCACGCGTTCGAGCAGCTGGTCGCCGGGTTTTGCCTCGCGCTTCAAGGCCGGCGACATGATCGTCGCCGGCAAGAACTTCGGCATCAATTCCTCGCGCGAGCAGGCGGTGCACATCATGCGCATGATGGGGGTGGCGGCGATCGTCGCGCCGTCGTTCGGCCGGCAGTTCTTCCGCAATGCGATCAACAACGGCCTGCCGGTGGTCGAATGCGACATCTCCGGCATTGCCGACGGCGATGAACTCGTGATCGATCTTGCCGCGGGCAGCGTGGCGGTCGCGGCGCGCGGCATCACGCGCAACGGTGGCGCCGCTGCCGCCCGACGGTGCAGCAGATACTCGCCGCAGGCGGACTGATTGCGTTTCTGCAGAAACATCCTGATTGGAAATAACTGAACATGAAAATCGAACGGGTGGAAGTGTTCGGCGTCGCGGTGCCGCTGGTCGGCGAATACAAGAACGCGTACCAGTCGCAAGACGGTGCAAAAAAGCGCGATCGTGCGCATCACCGCGAGCGGCGGCGAGATCGGGCTCGGCAACATCGACCCGTCGCCCGGCTATTCGAAGGAAAGCATCGAAGACAGCCTGCGCGTGCTTTCAGCACCAGCTTGCGCCGCTGGTGGTCGGCATGGATCCGACCAACATTCATCGCGTGCTGCAGAAAATCGAGCCCGCGGTCGAAGGCTACCTCGACGCCAAGGCGGCGATCGAGATGGCGTGCGTCGATCTGACGGCGCGCGTATGCGGCGTGCCGGTGCACACGTACCTTGGCGGCGCGGTGAAAGACACGCTGCTGTTCAACGCCTGGATCGGCATATCTGCCGCCGGACGAGGCCGCCGCGGAGACGGTCGCGTGGCAGAAGCGCGGCTTTCGCTCGGCCAAGATCAAGGTCGGCGGCAATATCGAAGCCGACCGCGACCGCGTCAAGGCCGTGCGCGAAGCAGTCGGGCCGGATGTTCAAACTGCGCATCGATGCCAACGCCGGCTACGATGCCGATACCTCGATCAGGCTCGCGCGCATGGTGGCGCCGTACGGTCTGCAATTGTTCGAGCAGCCGGTGCCGGCCGACGATATCGCCGGCATGGCGCGCGTGCGGCGCGAAGCCGCCGTCGGCATTCCGATCATGGCCGACGAATCGGTGCTCGATCATGCGAGCCTGATCCGCATCATCCAGGCGAATGCCGCCGACATCGTCAAGGTCAAGGTGATGAAGCAGGGCGGCTTCATCAATACGCGGCGCATGATCGCGACCGCCGAAGCGGCGGGCATCCGCTGCGTGGTCGGTCACGGCTTCGGGCTCGGCATCAACACCATGGCCGAAATCATGCTTGCCGCGACGTCGAGCAACGTGATCGACGGTCTCGAATGCGTCGGTCCGCTCAAGACGGTCCGACGATATCGTCACGCACAAGCTCGATCTCGGCTCGGGCAGCATCGCGTTGCCCGCGGGGCCCGGGTCTTGGCGTTGTGCTCGACCAGGCGAAGCTCGATCGCTATCGCTTCGAAGTCAAAGCTGCGGCATAAGCAGAGGGGCACCCATGGTTGATTCAGTGCGCCAGCGCCTGCGCGCGCGGCTGAAGAGCGGACCGCTGATCGTCGCGCCCGGCATTTACGATGCCTACGGCGCGCGTTTCGTCGAGCAGGCGGGATTCGAAGCGGTGTATATGACCGGCAATGGCGTGTCGGCGTCGCTGCTCGGCTGTCCCGATGTCGGCCTGATCGACCTTACGCTGATCGCGAGCCATGCGCACCGCGTCGCCGCCTGCGTCGACATCCCGCTGATCTGCGATGCCGATACCGGTTACGGCAACGCAGTCAACGTCAGGCGCACGGTCCGGGAGTTCGAGGCCGCCGGCGTTGCCGCGATTCACATCGAAGACCAGGTTTCGCCGAAGCGTTGCGGGCAGCTGCCGGGCGCGCGACCGGTGATCGCGCTCGACGAGGCGGTCGGCAAGATCGAGGCCGCGGTCGCGGCGCGCCGCGATCCCGATTTCATCATCATCGCGCGCACCGACTCCGCGGAAGGACACGGTCTCGCAGAGGCGATACGCCGCGTGCAGGCTTACGTCAAAGCGGGCGCCGACGTGGCATTCGTCGAACTGAAAAGCGGCCCGACGCTGATCGACGATTTGCGACGCGTGACCGCCGAAGTGGACGCGCCGTGCCTCGTCAATGTCGATGCAGGCGGCAAGCTCGGCGAATTGGACGCCGCCGGGATCGGGCAGCTTGGCCTGCGCATCGCGATCTATCCGGGGCTCGCGCGTTGTGCCGCCGGCTTTGCGATTCGCGAGGCGCTGGGAGCGCTCAAGCGCGACGGCAACACCAGGCGCGTGCGCGAGCGCATGCTCAGCACGCAGGAATACAACGCGGCGCTCAGGCTTTCCGACATCGAAGAGTGGGAGCAGAAGTATCTGCTCTCGCGCTGACCTTCAGTCATGGCGGGTGTCTGAAAAACATAATAAAAACAATGCATTAAATTGACAATAAACAGAAAAAGTAAAACGCGCTGTGAGCCAGGGTGATCAAGGACATTGGCCTGACCAGTGAGTGAGCGAAAAGGACAAACGCAATGCTGAAAATCGGAATTCTGCTGGGCGACGACATCGGGCTCGAGGTCGTGCCCGAGTGCGTGAAAGTGATGAAGGCCGCGGCTGCTAAAACCGGGC
>CAVTHV010000004.1:0-22092 GCA_963734595.1 uncultured beta proteobacterium | reverse complement strand
CGTCTTTCCAGCGACCTCCTTGCCATGATAGTCGTCCGGGAAGCGCAATTCAAACGTCCTGGTCTCCCCGCTTTTCATGCCTTCGAGCTGTTTCTCGAAATCCGGCAGCAGCCGCCCTTCGCCGAGCACCACCATCGAATCCTGCGCTGCCGACCCGCTGAACTCCTTGCCGTCTATCGTCCCGCGGTAATCGATGGTCAGGCGATCGCCGTTGGCAGCGGCGCGGTCGGCCGGCTCAAAGCTCGCACGCTGCTTGCGCATGATCTCCAGCGTTTTGCTGGTTTCCACGTCGCCGACCTCAAGCGTGGGGCGCGTGATCGTGGCTTTCGAGATATCGCCGGGCACCACTTCGGGATAAATTTCGAACGTGGCGCTGTATTCAAAGTGGCCGGCGTCTTCGGACGGCGGCTTGGCCTCGAATTTCGGGTAACCCGCCACCTTCAGGTTTTGCTGCCTGATGGCCTCGCCAAAACTTTTTTCAAGCGTATCGCCGAGTACTTCCTGGCGCACCTGGCCGCCATATTGCTGCACCACCACCCTGTACGGCACCTTGCCTGGCCGGAAGCCGTGCAGTTTGACTGTGCGCGTCAGGCGCTTGAGGCGGTTTTCCACCTCGCTGTCGATCTCCGCCATGGGGACGGCAATGCTGAGACGCCGTTCCAACTGGCCCAATGTTTCCAAGTTCGCTTGCATTTAAGTTAAAAATCCTTATAACGTCGTCATATCTGGTGCGAAAGGAGGGACTCGAACCCACACGCCTTTCGGCGCCAGAACCTAAATCTGGTGCGTCTACCAATTTCGCCACTTTCGCGCACGCGGCTTTTGCAACCATTTGATTATAATATAATCAGGACTGTAACGTTAGAATTCGAAGCTTGCAATGCGTCTTAAGCAATTAATCCAATCTATTGATAATTAAAACATTAAACCCCCATTCCGATGACGGTTAATCACTACGAAAATTTTCCCGTCGCATCGGTCCTGCTTCCCCCCGAATTCCGCCGCCCAGTCGCCCTGATTTACCGTTTTGCCCGTGAAGCCGACGATTTCGCCGATGAAGGCGAGTTCCCCGATGCGGTCCGGCTGGCGCGTCTCGATGCTTTTCGTCAGGAATTGCACAGAATCGAGACCGGCGCGCCGCCGGCCATCCCCTGGTTCGAAACTCTGGCCGATCTGATCCGGACCCATGAACTGCCGATCGACTCCTTTCGCGACCTGTTGTCCGCCTTTTCCCAGGACGTCACCAAAAAGCGCTATGCCGATTACGGCGAAGTGCTCGACTACTGCCGGCGCTCGGCCAACCCCGTCGGCCGCCTGCTGCTGGTGTTGTACGGCAACGCCACGCCGCAAAACCTCGCCTATTCAGACGCGATCTGCTCGAGCCTGCAGCTCATCAACTTCCTGCAGGACGTGGCGGTCGATTACCGGAAAGGGCGCATCTACCTGCCGCAGGACGAGATGGCGCGTTTCGAAATCAGCGAACGCCAGATCGCAGCCGGCGACTGCGGCGGCAACTGGCCGTCGTTCATGGCGTTCCAGGTCGGGCGCGCCCGCGATCTGCTGCGCTCCGGCGCGCCGCTCGGGCGCATCCTCAAGGGAAGGATCGGGCTGGAAATGCGGATGATCATTCAGGGCGGCGACCGCATCCTGTCCAGAATCGCTGCCGCCGGCGGCGATATTTTCCGCCACCGCCCCGTCCTCCGGCGCCGCGACTGGGTCTACATGATGTTGCGCTCGGTATTCGCAGACTGAGAGCCGGTGACATAATGGATCCTCACGAGTATTGCCAGCAGAAAGCCGCGCACAGCGGCTCGAGTTTCTACTACAGCTTCCTGTTCCTGAACAAGGAACGGCGGCGCGCGATCACCGCGCTCTACGCCTTTTGCCGCGAAGTCGACGACGTCGTCGACGAATGTTCGGATGCGGGCGTGGCGCGCATCAAGCTCGCCTGGTGGCGCAAGGAAATCTCGGCCATCTATCACGGCCAGCCGCAGCACCCGGTGTCGCGCGCGCTCGCCGAAGTCGCCGGCCGGTTCAGGCTGCAGGAGCAGCATCTGCAGGAAGTCATCGACGGCATGGAAATGGACCTCGATCGCAACCGCTATCCGGATTTCGATTCGCTCAAGCTCTACTGCCACCGGGTGGCGGGCGTCGTCGGCCTGCTCTCCGCCGAGATTTTCGGCTACCAGGACCCGCGCACGCTGCAATACGCAACGGACCTCGGCATGGCGTTCCAGCTCACCAACATCATCCGCGACGTCGGCGAGGACGCGCGGCGCGGCCGCATCTACCTGCCGCTCGATGAACTGCAACAACATGGAGTGGGCGCGGCCGATATCCTGCAGTCGCGCGAAACCGACAACTTCAGGCGCCTGATGGAATTCCAGATCGAGCGCGCGCGCGGTTTTTATCGCCACGCTTTTGCGCACCTGCCGGACATCGACCGCAAGTCGCAGCGCGCCGGCATCATCATGGCTGCGATTTACCGCACCCTGCTCGATGAAATCCAGGCCGACGGCTGCCGCGTGCTCACGCAGCGCATTTCGCTCCCCCCGGCGCGCAAGCTTTGGATCGCGGGAAAAACCTGGATCAAGGGGTGAAGCGTGACCGGTGACCGGTGACTGGTGACTGGAAAAATCTCAGAACGTATTGCAACAACAAGTCACGACTGAGGAGTTCATTTTGGATCTGCAGCTTAAAGGAAAAACGGCGCTGATCACCGGCGCGAGCCAGGGCATAGGCCGCGCCATCGCCAAGGGGCTCGCCGCGGAAGGCGTGAACATCTGCATCGCGGCGCGGCGCCGGAATCTGCTCGAGGAACTGGCGCAGGAAATCGTCGCGGCGGGAGGCGGCAGGCCTGTCATCATCGAAACCGACATCATGCAAGACGATGCGCCCGCGCGGCTCGCCCGCGCCGCCCTCGATGGTCTTGCGCACATCGACATCCTCGTCAACTGCGCCGGCGGCAGCCGCCCGCCGATTGCCCTCGATGCGCCGGAAGCGGAATGGGATCACGCGATGACGCTGAATTTCGTCCGGGTGCGCCAGCTCACGCACGCCGTACTGCCCGGCATGATCGAGCGCCAGTGGGGCCGCATCATCAACATCACGGGCAAGTCCGAACCCGAACGCCTGCTTGCGGCAACCTCGGCCAAAGCGGCGGTGCACGCGTGGTCCAAGGGACTGTCGCGCGAAGTCGGAAAATTCGGGATCACGGTCAACTGCATTCCGCCCGGCCGCATCATGAGCGAGCAGATACGCCGCAAGTACTCGGAGGACTTTCGTGCTGCACAGTCCTCGCGCGAAATTCCGGTCGGGCGCTATGGCGAGCCCGAGGAACTCGCATCTCTCGCGATCTTTCTCGCCTCGCCCATCGCGCGCTACATCACCGGCACCGTGATGCCGGTGGACGGCGGCTTGCGCCGCTACGCCTTTTGATGAAGCGTGACTGGTGATTGGTGATTGGGAGTGGGAAGTGGGAAGTGGGGATCAGCGACTGGTCGCTGGAAAAATAAAAAGAAGGCCGGAACCCCTAAACCCGTATAGACAGGATTAACAAGATTTACATGATTATTCCGGGGTTTTAATCTTGTTCATCCTGTTAATCCTGTCTATTGCTTTCTTTTGAACCGGCTCTATTGTCCGGTCACCGGTATCACGCCTTCGAAATAAACAGTGGGCGTATAATCCCGAAAAATTCGCAGGAGAGTGCGGTTATGCAAACCAGAATTCCGTGTGTAATCATGCGCGGCGGCACTTCGCGCGGCCCGTTCTTCAAGCTCTCCGACCTCCCCTCCGACATTCCCACCCGGGACGCGGTGCTGCTCTCGGTGATGGGCTCTCCGCACCAGATCCAGGTGGATGGCATCGGCGGCTCGCACTCGGTGACGAGCAAGGTCGCGATGATCAGCAAGTCAAAGCGCACTGATGCCGACGTCGATTACCTGTTCGCGCAGGTGCAGATCAACGAGAGCATCGTCGATACCAAGCCCAACTGCGGCAACATGCTGGTCGCGGTAGGTCCGTTCGCGATCGAGGCGGGTCTCGTGCCGGCGAAAAACGGCGAGACGCCGGTGCGCATCTTCAACGTCAACACGCAATCGCTGGTCGAAGCGATCGTCCAGACGCCCGGCGGACAGGTCAACTACGAAGGCAACGCGTCAATCGACGGCGTGCCGGGAACCGCGGCGCCGGTCGGCATCAATTTCAAGAACGCAATCGGATCGGTCACCAAGAAGCTGTTGCCCACCGGCAAGCCGCTTGACGTCATCGATGGCGTGGAAGTGAGCTGCGTCGACGTCGCGATGCCCATTGTCATGATGCGCGCGGAAACGTTCGGCAAGACCGGCCACGAGTCGGCCGTCGAGCTCGACGCGGACAGGAAGATGATCGAGCGCATGGAGGCAATTCGCGTCAAGGCCGGCGTGCTGATGGGCATGGGCGACGTCTCGAAGTCGGTGGTGCCGAAAATGGCCCTGCTGTCGAAGCCGCGCAACGGCGGCGTCATCGCTTCGCGCTATTTCGTGCCCGAGACCTGCCACAAGGCGCACCCGGTGACCGGAACGGTGTGCATCGCGTCGGCCTGCGCCATCCCCGGAACGGTAGCCTCGCAGATCGCTTCCCTGCCGCCGGCGCCGCAGGGGATGATCAGGATCGAGCATCCCCAGGGCATGATCATGATCGATCTCGATGTCGACTTCACCGCCGGCAGGCAGGAGTTGCGCCGCGCCGCGCTGATCCGCACCGCCCGCCGCATCTTCGAGGGCCACGTCTTCGTGCCCGGGAAAGTCTGGGCGGGCCAGCAGCGGCCGGCCAAAGCAGCGGCCTAGACCCCGGACCCCTTCCCCGTGAACGTTGCCATCATCGGCGGCGGTTATGCCGGCATGGCGGCCGCGGTCACGCTGGCCGAACGCGGCGTCGCCGCGACCGTTTTTGAAGCGGCGCCCCAGCTCGGCGGCCGGGCGCGCCGGGTAGTCTTCAATGACACCGCGCTCGACAACGGCGCGCACATCCTGATCGGCGCTTATCGTGACACGCTGCGCCTGGTCAGGCTGGTGAACCGCGACGCCGGCAGTGCATTGCTGCGACTGCCGCTCGACTGGCATGTTCAAGGTCACTTCCACCTGCGCGCGGCGTCTCTGCCCGCGCCTTTGCATCTCGCGCTGGGATTGATGACGGCAAGCGGGGCGGGCCTGGGCGAGCGCATGGCGGCGGTCAGCTTCATGCGCGCGATGCGCAGGGACCGCTTTCGTTTGCCGCGCGACATCACCGTCAGCGAACTGCTGCACCGGCATCGGCAGGGTGCGGCGCTCATGCGCCATCTGTGGCATCCGCTGTGTCTCGCCGCGCTCAACACGCCTCCGGAGATCGCCTCGGCCCAAGTGTTCCTCAACGTGCTGCGCGACAGCCTCGACTCGGCCCGCGCCGACAGCGAGATCGTGCTGTCGCGCGTCGATTTGTCGGCGCTGTTTCCCGATCCCGCCGCGGATTACGTGAGCGCCCGCGGCGGCGAAGTGGTGCTGGGCGCGACCGTCGAACATGTGCGCGAACACGCCGGCGCATTCGAGTTGACGGCGCGCGGCGCGGACTCCCGCTTCACCCACGTCGTATGCGCGGTTCCGCCGCATCGCCTGGCGCCGGTCATCGCCGGACTGCCCGCACTGGCGTCGACGGCGGAACAGGTGGCCGGCTTTGAGTATCAGCCGATCTATACGATTTACCTGCAATATCCCGGGCACGTCGCGCTGCCCTCGCCCATGCCGGGCATGGCCGGCGGGCTGGCGCAGTGGGTATTCGACCGCGAAGCGGTCTGCAACCAGCGCGGACTGGTCGCGGCGGTCATCAGCGCCGCGGGGCCGCATCAGCACATGACGCAGGACGAACTCGCGCAGCGCGTTCACGCCGAACTCGAGCAGCAATTCGGCCCCTTGCCGGCGCCGCTTTGGCAGCGCGTGATCGCGGAAAAGCGCGCGACGTTCGCCTGCACCGTCGACCTGCAGCGGCCGGCACAGCACACGCCTCTGAAGAATTTTTATCTGGCGGGCGATTACACCGCCAGCGATTACCCCGCGACCCTCGAGGCCGCGGTGCGCAGCGGCATCGCCTGCGCGCGCCAGGTCATCGAATCGATCTAGCGGGCATGCGCCGCGCCAGTTTTCGCGCTCTGACTCATCGGCGCGGCGACGGACGTATAATATGACAACGTTTTGACAATGACAGGGGTTCATCGTGGCTGAACGCGAATCCATGCAGTACGATGTCGTGATCGTCGGCGCCGGCCCGGCGGGACTTAGCGCGGCAATCCGCCTCAAACAGCTCGCTGCGCAACACAGCCATGAGGTGAGCGTGTGCGTGCTGGAAAAAGGCTCGGAGGTCGGCGCGCATATTCTGTCGGGGGCGGTGATCGACCCGCGTGCGCTCAATGAACTGTTCCCCGACTGGCAGGCGCTCGGCGCCCCGCTCAATGCGCCGGTCAGCGGCGACCGCTTCCTCTTGCTGACGGAAAAGGCCAGCTACAAGATTCCGACGTTCATGCTGCCGGCGTGTTTCCAGAATCACGGCAACTACGTCATCAGTCTCGGCAATCTGTGCCGCTGGCTTGGCCAGCAGGCCGAGGGCCTCGGCGTGGAAATCTTTCCGGGGTTCGCCGCCGCGGAAGTGCTCTACAACGACGATGGCAGCGTAAAGGGCGTGGCGACCGGCGACATGGGCGTCGGCAAGGACGGCAAACCGACCGCCGCCTATCAGCCGGGGATGGAACTGCATGCCCGCTACACTTTTTTCGCCGAAGGCTGCCGCGGCCACCTCGGCAAGCGGCTGCAGGAGCGTTTCAAGCTGCGCGAGGGCAGCGACCCGCAGGTCTACGGCATCGGCCTGAAGGAATTGTGGGAAATCAGGCCCGAACAACATGAGAAGGGACTGGTGGTGCATACCGCCGGCTGGCCGCTCGATAACGCCACCTACGGCGGCTCGTTCATGTACCACATGGAAGACAACCTGGTGGCGATCGGCTATGTCGTCGGCCTTGCGTACCGCAATCCCTACCTCAGCCCCTACGAAGAGTTTCAGCGCTACAAGACGCATCCGGCGATCCGGCCGTTCCTGGAAGGCGGCAAGCGCGTCGCCTATGGCGCGCGGGCAATCGCAGCCGGCGGACTGCAATCGCTGCCCCGGCTCGTCTTCCCCGGCGGCTGCCTGATCGGCGACGATGCGGGTTTTCTGAACGCATCGCGCATCAAGGGCAGCCACACCGCGATGAAGTCGGGCATGCTTGCCGCGGAAACGGCGTTCGAGGCGCTGAAATCAGGACAGCGGCGGCGAACTTGCCGCCTATCCCGAGGCGTTCCGCAAGAGCTGGCTTTACGACGAACTGCATCGCGCGCGCAATTTCAAACCCTGGATGAGCAAGGGACTGATGACCGGCACGCTGATGGTCGGCATCGACCAGGTCGTGTTCGGCGGACGCGCGCCATGGACGCTGCACCATCACCATGCCGATAATGAAACGCTGATCAACAAGAAACGGCGCGCCCGATCGCTTATCCCAAGCCCGACGGCGTGATCACTTTCGACCGCCTGTCTTCGGTATTCCTTTCCAACACCAATCACAGCGAAGACCAGCCCTGCCACCTCACGCTCAAGGACGCATCGGTTCCGGTCCGCGTCAACCTCGAGTTCTACGACGCGCCCGAGCAGCGCTATTGCCCTGCCGGGGTCTACGAGATCGTGCGCGACGCGGACGGCGCCAACCCGCGGCTGCAGATCAACGCCCAGAACTGCGTGCATTGCAAGACCTGCGACATCAAGGACCCGACGCAGAACATCGTGTGGGTCACGCCGGAAGGCGGCGGCGGGCCGAATTATCCCAATATGTAAACCTGAGAAAGTTAACCGCAAAACGGAGGCCACCGTGAAAAAAACACCTGCAGCAACCGTGATCGTATCCGCTCTGGCGCTGGCAATGATTTTCCCGTCAACCCCGTCCCTGGCGCTCACCCTGCTCACTGAAGAGAATCCGCCGCTCAACTACACTGAAAACGGCAAACTTACCGGCATGGCCACCGAAGTCGTCGCGGAGATGGCGAAGCGGGCCGGGATCAAGGCGAAGACCGAAGTACTGGAATGGAAAACCGCCTACCAGCGCGCGCAGGGCGACCGCGACACCTGCCTCTACGCGACCGCCCGGCTCGAGAACCGCGAACGGATATTCACCTGGGTGGGCCCGATTGCAGTCAGCCGCTGGACGCTGTTCGCGAAAGAAGGATTCGCCCCGCGCATCGGCAGCCTCGCCGACGCCAGGCCGTTCCGCATCGGCGGGGTGACGTATGACGCCAAGACCGAGTACTTGAAGCAAAACGGCGTGACCAATATCGTCGAGGTGGCGGACGACAAGCTCAACCCGGGCAAGCTCACGCTCGACCGCAAGGCGCCCGGGCGCATCGATCTCTGGATTACCAACGCCGCCCGGGCCAAAGTGGTGGCCGCGCAGGCCGGCGTCAAAGACATCAAGCCGGTATTCGCGGTGCGCGACGACGACAGCTATCTCGCCTGCAGCCCCCGAACGGCGGCCGCCACCATCAAGGCGCTTTCCAGCGCGCTGGAAAGCATGAAGAAGGACGGCACCTACAATCAAATTGTCGAGCGCTACGACTTACAATAATATATTAAAAACAACGGCTTACTGAGTATCGACGCACGGCTTCGCCGTTGCGGCGAAGCTGCGGCGGCGCGCCGCTAGAACAGCCTGAACCCGCCTTCGTTGCCGAGCATGGCGTTGCGTAAGCCGCCCGTCCACCGGTTTTTTGCCGATCCAGATGCGCAGCATCGCCTGAAAAAACTCCTCACCCTTGATGGTGATTTTCTCCTCGCCGTTGACCGTGATCCGGGTGCCGGTGCCCGGCAGATAATCGAGAGTGATCGTTCCGCCCTTCTTGATGACGCCGATCGAATTCATCACGCGGTTGAGATCACGGATGCGGCTTTCGATCAGCGCCAGTTCGGCCGGAATATGGTTCGCTGCGAGCGCGTTGTTGAGCGAAGCGGTCAAATCCTTCGCCGTCACTTCGTCGGCCAGAATGTGCATGGCCACCCGCTTGGGACCGGGATCCGCGATGATTTTATCGGCATCGGTCATTTTTGCGGTCAGATATAACGCGCCGACATAAACTTTGACGACGGCCATCTTGTGGCGCACGCCGGCGCCGTTCAGCACCAGCCGGGATTGGCCATTATCAAGCGTGATGGTGTCGTCCAGCTTGACGCCCTCGATCTCGAGGGCATTCGCCAAACCGGTGGCCAGCGCCAACATCAGCGCCACCAGCCATGCCGCACGTTTTCTCATTACTCTCCCCTTTATAACTCGCCTTGTCGGGCATAAGCCCAGGCTAGAACAAGGCCGTTCCTTTACAGGGCTTCGAAAAGGCCTGCCGCGCCCATGCCGGTCCCGATGCACATCGTCACCATCCCGTACTTCTGCCGGTGGCGCCGCAGGCCATGCAACAGCGTCGCGACGCGGATGGCACCGGTGGCGCCCAGCGGATGGCCGAGCGCGATCGCGCCGCCCAGCGGATTGACGCGGGCGTGATCCAGCCCGAGTTCTTTCATTACCGCCAGCGACTGCGCGGCAAACGCCTCGTTCAATTCGATCCAGTCGATGTCGTCCTGCCCGAGCCCCGCCTGACGCAATACTTTGGGTATCGCCTTGACCGGCCCGATGCCCATGATTTCAGGCGGCACGCCCGCCACCGCATACCCCATGAAGCGGGCGAGCGGGGACACGGCGTAGCGCTTCATCGCCGCCTCGCTCATCAGCACCACGGCACCCGCGCCATCCGACATCTGCGAACTGTTGCCGGCGGTGACGCTGCCCTTGGCGGCGAACGCCGGTTTTAGTCTGGCAAGCCCTTCCGGCGAGGTGTCGCGGCGCGGCCCCTCGTCTTTCGCCACCTCGCGCGTTTTGACCTCGACCTCGCGGCGCTCGAGGTCGGGACGCTTTTCCGCAATGACAAACGGCGTGACCTCGTCCCGGAATTCCCCGGCATCCATCGCGCGCAGCGCGCGGCGATGGCTTTCCGCGGCGAACGAATCCTGCTCTTCGCGGCTTACTTTCCACTGCGCGGCGACCTTCTCGGCGGTGATGCCCATGCCGTAGGCAATCCCGAGATTCTCGTCCTTGTCGAAAACCGCCGGACTGAAAGTCGGCTTGTTGCCGCCCAGCGGCACCATGCTCATGCTCTCGGTGCCGGCGGCGATCATGACATCGGCCTCGCCCAGGCGTATGCGGTCGGCGGCCATCGCCACCGCCTGCACCCCGGAGGAACAAAAGCGGTTGATGGTGATTCCGGGCACGCTGTCGGGAAATCCCGCGAGCAGCAACCCGATGCGCGCAACATTCATGCCCTGCTCGGCTTCCGGCATCGCGCAGCCGACGATGACATCCTCGACCGCTGCGGGATCCAGTCCCGGACATTTGGCGAGCGCCGCCTTCAGCACCTGCGCCAGCATGTCGTCCGGGCGCACGTTTTTGAACATGCCGCGCGGCGCCTTGCCCACCGGCGTGCGCGTCGCCGCGACGATATAGGCGTCCTGGATCTGCTTACTCATATGGCATCTCCGAAGGGATGAGGGATGAGGGCGGAGGGATGAGGATCAATGCCTGAACCGCGTTTGATTTTTTTGGTTTTCCCCTCATCCCTCATCCCTCCTGCCCTCATCCCTAGTTTCTCAATGGCTTTCCCGTCTTGAGCGTGTGCTCGATCCGCTCCTGCGTCTTCTGTGTCGCGATCAGTTCCATGAAATGCTGACGCTCGAGGTCGAGAAACCACTGCTCGTCGACGAGGCTGCCGCCCTCGACGTCGCCGCCGCACATCACGGTCGCGACCTTGCAGCCGATCAGATAATCGTGCTCTGAAATGTAGCCTCCGGCCAGCATGTTTTCCATGAACACCCGGATCGTCGCGATCGCGCTGCGGCCCGCCACCGGGATCGCCCGCGGCCTGAGCGGCGGCCGGTAACCGGCCGCGGCCAGCGCGCGCAGCTCGGCTTTGGCGATCCCGAGCAGTTCGAAGCGGTTCATCACGATTTTATCGGTCGGCCGCAGGTAGCCGATCTCGCGCGCATGTTCCGCGCTGCGGCTGACTTCGGCCATCGCCACCGCCTTGAAATACTTCTGCAGAAAGGGCGAAATGTCGCCGCCCTTCGCATCGGCCACCGCGCGCAGCGCGAATTCCTTGCAGCCGCCGCCGGCGGGAAGCAGGCCGACGCCGGCCTCGACCAGGCCGATGTAGCTCTCGAGCGTGGCCACCGCGCGATCGCAATGCATGACGAACTCGCAGCCGCCGCCCAACGCAAGACCGTCGACCGCCGCCACTGTCGGCGTCATCGAATACTTGAGGCGCTGCGTGGTGTACTGGAACTGCTCGACCAGCTGCTCCACCGCGGCAAGCCTGCCCGCCATCAACTGGTCGGCGACACCGAGCTGCCGCGCCGCCTTGAGCGCAAACGATTCCGCCTGCCGCTTGAATTGTTTGAGAAATTTCCCGACCGCCGAGGGCTGCGACGGCTTGCCGCCGTCCACCGGTGATTTCTTGAGATTGGCGCCGACCGAGAACGGCGGCTCGGTCTGCCAGATCACCAGCCCCAGGTAATTGCGCTCGGCCTCCTCGATCGCCTGCAGCACGCCGTCGAGCACGTCGTCGCCGATCGCATGCATGCGGCTCTTGAAGCTGACGATGGCGATGTCGTCGCCGGTGTGCCAGCAGCGCACGCCCTCGGTCTCGAAAATCGTCGTGCCGTACTGTCTGTCCTCGCCAAGCAGTCGGTCGGGGAACGCCTGCCGCCGGTATACCGGCAGGTCGGAACGCGGCCGATAAACATTTTCCGCCGGCGCAAAGGATCCCTGCGGCCCGTGCACGCCGGTGCGCCCCGCTTCCACCACCCACGCCGGCAACGGCGTGCTCGCCATCGCCTTGCCGGCGGCGATGTCTTCCGCGATCCAGCTTGCGAGTTCGCGCCAGCCCGCCGCCTGCCAGATTTCGAACGGCCCCAGCTCCCAGCCAAAGCCCCAGCGGATGGCGAAATCCAGATCGCGCGCATTATTGGCGATTTCAGCGAGATGCACCGCGCAATAATGAAAGGAGTCGCGGAAAATCGCCCACAGGAACTGCGCCTGGGGATGAGGGCTCGCGTGCAGTTGCGCGAATCGTCTCGGCCAGGTTTTTGTTCTTGAGGATTTCCACCACCGCGTCGTCGGCCTTGCCCTCGGCCGAGGTGGTAATTGCCGGCTGCGGGATCGAGCACGTGGATGTCCCGCCCCTGCTTCTGATACACGCCGCGTTTCGTTTTCTGTCCCAGCGCGCCCTGTTCGATCAGCGCCTTGAGCCAGGGCGGGACATCGTAATACCCGTGCCAGGGATCGCCGGACAGCGTCTCCTTCATGGTGTTGACGACATGCGCGAACGTGTCGAGGCCGACGACGTCGGCGGTGCGGAAGGTCGCGCTCCTGGGGCGGCCGATCAGGGTGCCGGTCAGCGCATCGACGGTATCGAAACCGATATTGAACTGCTGCGCGTGGTGGATGGTCGCCAGCATCGAGAACACGCCGACGCGGTTGGCGATGAAGTTGGGCGTGTCCTTGGCGCGGATCACGCCCTTGCCGAGCGTGGTGACGAGAAATTTTTCGAGATCGTCGAGAATGCCGGGATCGGTTTCGCGGCACGCGATCAGCTCGACCAGATGCATGTAGCGCGGCGGATTGAAAAAATGCACGCCGCAAAAGCGGTGCCGCAGTTCCGCGGGAAACGCCTGCGCCAGCGTGTTGATCGAAAGTCCCGAAGTATTGCTGGCGAATATGGTGTGCTCGCCGAGGTGCGGCGCGACCTTCTTGTAGAGGTCGGATTTCCAGTCCATGCGCTCTGAAATCGCCTCGATGACGAGATCGCAGTCTTTCAGCAATTCCAGGTGCTGGTCGTAGTTCGCCGCCCTGATGTAATCCGCTTTCGACTTGACCGCAAGCGGGCTGGGCTCGAGCTTCCGCAGATTATCGACCGCTTTCAGCACGTTGCCGTTGGGATCGCCTTCCTTCGCGGGCAACTCGAACAGCACGGCCTCGACATTGGCATTGACGAGATGCGCTGCGATCTGGGCACCCATGACGCCGGCGCCGAGAACCGCCGCCCTGCGCACGATGAAAGGTGAATGCTCCGGCATGGAACCCTTCCTCAATAAAGGAGCCGCCAGACCGGCGTCGTCAGCTGCACCCGGTCCGGCCGCTGTCGCGCGCGGCGCAAACGCCGCGTCCGGCTAGAACGAGTGGCTGAACTGGATGCTCAGGATATCGACCTGGTTATCGAAATTGCCGATGAGCTTGCCGCGTCCGGCCGCCGCAGCCGCGGACAGCGCGGGAGGACCAGTCAGCGCGATCGACGCATCGAGTCACGAACAGATGCGCGTAACCGAAATCGATCGCGCTGGCTTTCGACACCTTGTACTGTCCGCCGATGGCGAGCCAGGTCCGGTCCTGGTCCGGGATGCGCGGCGTGCGGTAAGTATCCGAAGTCGGCGTCTGGTCGTACGCGACGCCGGCACGCAGGGTCCATACGGCGTTGGGCCGGTAATTCGCGCCAAGACCGACGCGCCAGGCATCGCGGTAGTCGAACGGCGTACTCTCCAGAAGCACCCCGCTGCTGCGCACGATGTCGAGCGACTTCACCGAACTCCATTGCGTCCACGTCGCATCCGCCAGCACGTCCCATTGGGCATTGAGCTGGTGCTTGAACGCCGCCGAGAACGACGCCGGCAGCTTGAGATCGGCCGTAACCGCGCCGTCGCCGATCTGCGCGCCGGCAGCGGCCGCCGACACCTGCTCCGAATGCACCCCCAAGCACCGAATTGAGAAACGGCGTGCGCCCGAAATAGGCGACCGTCCCCGACAGCTTGTAAGACATTGCCGAGCGATAGGACAGGCCGATGTTGGTCGCGGGCGAGGGCGTGAGCAGCACGCCGAGATTGAAGCCCCACGTGCTGTCGTCACCCTCGATCGCGTTGCTGCCTTCCGTGTTGTTCGCGACGCCGGGAATCCCGCCGGCCGAAGCGACGAAGCTGTAGTTCACCGCCTTGGTGAGTTCCGCTTCGACCCGCTGCCAGTTCAGGCCCGCGCCGAGCGCCACCATGTCGTTGACCTTGTACGCGATGCTGGGATTGACGTTGATGGTCTTCAGTTCGGACTTGAGCGCATGGAAGCGTCCCATCCAGTTGGCATCGTACTCGGTCTTGAGCCCGAACGGCACGCTCACGCCCACGCCCGCAAACAGTTGCGGCCCCAGCTGCCATGACAGATACGCGCTCGGAATGACCGCGAGGTCGCCGCCGTCGCCGCCGTCGCCGTTCAAGGCGTAAGGCCCCGCTCCGGTGATCGTCGAGACGGCGGGCGTCGTTGCCGAATTGTTGAAGGTGGCCGAAGGCTTGATCAGATGGCCCGCAAAGACGAAATTCCTTCCGGGCAACCGGGTCATGCCGGCAGGATTGAAAAAGATCGTGCTGGCGTCCTCGGCGGCGGCAGCCTGGCCGGCGTAGGCATTGCCCAGGCCGCTCGCGTTCTGCTCGATCAGCGCAAAGGCCGAGGCCAGCGCCGGGCCCGATGCCCCGCCGAGCGCGAAGGATACGGATAACGAAATGATTTTATTTAATTTTTTCATAAGCTCCTCTCACGTGGCCAGTCTTGTACGCAACTGCGATCGTGACGCTTCTTCGGGTTTCGGTATCTTACCCTGCTCAGCCCTGTTCACAACAGAATAATGAGCGGTTTTTATTGCTGAGCCGATACTGCCCGCGGGCGGCGGTTGTTGTCGACCGCCACATAAGTCAGCGTCGCCTCGGTGACCTTGACGCAGATCTGCTCGTCGGGCCGGCGCTGGGCATAGACCTCGACGTTGACGGTGATCGAGGTGCGGCCGACGCTCACCACGTCGGCGTAAAAACTCACCAGGTCGCCGACGAACACCGGTTTCTTGAACAGAAAGGAGTTGACCGCCACGGTGGCCACGCGCCCTTTGGCCAGGCGCATCGCCGGCACGCTGCCGGCGAGGTCGACCTGGGACATGATCCACCCGCCGAATATGTCGCCGGTATGGCTGGCATCCGCCGGCATCGGCACCACGCGCAACGTCGGGTCCTTGCCCGCGGGCAGTTCCGTCAGAGACTCCTCAGTCATCCTTCATCCCTCATCCCTCATCCCTGAAGCGTATCCCTTAGGGCCCTCATCCCTGCCTTTAGTGCCCGGCATACATCCGGTCGATCTCGGCATTGAACTTCTCCATTACTTTCGCGCGCTTTAACTTCATGGTCGGCGTCAGCAGCCCGTTGTCGATCGTCCACGGCTCGAGCATCAGCGTTGCCCGCCGCACCTGCGCGTAGCCCGGAAAATCCTTGAGCTGGGCCGCGATGCGCTTGAGCACGATCGCTTCGGCCTGTTTCGATTGCACATTATAGTCGGTGCCGGCATCGAGTCCGTGCTCGGCAGCAAGCTTTTTCCAGTTATCGCCGGCAAGCACGGCCATCAGGCTCAGGTACGGTTTGCCCTCGCCCAGCAGCATCACCTGGTCGAACAGCGGATCGCGCGCGATCGCCGCTTCCATGTCGAGTGGAGGAATCTTCTCGCCGTTCGACAGCACGATGACTTCCTTGAGCCGGCCGGTGATGAAGACCCGCCCTTGCGCATCGATGCGCGCGGTATCGCCGGAATTGAGCCAGCCATCGGCCTGGATCATCTGCCGCGTCGCCTCCTCGTTGTTCCAATAACCGAGCATGATGTTCGGCCCCTTGATGAGCAGCGCCCCCTTGTCGCCGACCCTGACCTCCACGCCCGGGATCGGATGCCCTATGCTGGCCGGCAGGTTGTCGTCCGGCCGGTTGGCGCACGCCACCGGGCTGGTCTCGGTCAACCCGTAGCCCTGCAGCACGGGCAGGCCCAGGCCGATGAACACCCGCGAAATCGCCGGCGAGAGCGCCGCGCCGCCGGAGAGCGCCGCGCGCATCCTGCCGCCGAGCCGCGCCAGCACTTTGCCCGCCACCAGCGCATCGAGCACCGGCCACAGCAGGAACGATGGCCGCCACGGCGCGCGCCCCTGGGCATGCTCGAAGCGCGCGTAACCGATCTCTACCGCCAGCAGGAACAGCATTTTCCTGAAGCGCGGTCCTTCATCGAGCTTGGTGCGGATCGCGTCCCAGATGCGCTCGTAAATGCGCGGCACCGAAATCAGCATCGTCGGGCGTATGGTCTGCAGGTCCTCGCCCAGCTGCGGTATCGAGCGCGCGTAGGCAACCGTCGACCCGGCCATCATGGTCAGGTAATAACCGCAGGTGCGCTCGAAAGTGTGCGACAGCGGGAGGAACGACAGGAACAGGTCGTCATGGTCGACCGTCATCACCTGCAGGCACGCGTGCGCATTGGTGAGGATATTGTGGTGCGACAGCATGACGCCCTTGGGCCGGCCGGTGGTGCCCGAGGTGTAGACGATGGTCGCCAGCACATGCGGATCGCGCGGCACGTGGCGCGTTGCGCCGCCCTCGTCCGGCAGCCAGTCGCCGACCCATTTCAGGCGCGGCTCGTCGCCGCTGCCGGGCAGCGCCTTGACCGCGAGGATGCGCACGAGACCGCCCAGCTGATCGCGCACGCCGGACAGGCTTTGCCACTGCTCCATGTCCTCGAACAACAACACTTTGCAGCCCGCGTCATTGACGATGTAGGCGCTGTTGTCCGGACGGTCCTGCGTGTAAAGCGGCACCACCACCAGTCCCAGGCCCAGCGCCGCCTGGTCGAACATCACCCACTCGGGCGAATTGCGCAGCATGACCGCGACGCGGTCGCCGGCCCGCAGCCCGTCCTTTTCGAGCGCCGCCTGCCAGCGCGCGACCTGATGGTCCATCTGTGCCCAGGTGTAATCGCGCCAGTTGCCGTGCTGCCGGTTGAAATCGCGGTAGGCCACCAGGTCGGGCGTGCGCTTGACGCGCTCGCGGAACAAGCCATCGAGCGTGCCTGCCGCGTCAATCGGGATCACATGGCTGGCTTGTTGTGACATCGCTCCTCCTCGTTTCGCTCCCGCTGGTGAATCGTGAACCGTTAATCGTGAATCGGGCTCCGCATTCCGCCCGCACTCCGGTCAAGGAGAGGCGGCCCATTCACCATTTACCATTTACCATTCACCGATTTTCAGTCCAGGAACAGATCGGTATACAAACCGGTGCCGGGGCTCACCGCATATTGATCGAAGTCGACGACGCCCTCCTCGCGCAGCACCGTTTCGTCGATGTAGAAGTTCCCCGTCGCGCTGCGGCTGTCGCGGCTGAAAATGGCGTGGGCGGCATCGGCCATGATGGCGGGCTTGCGGCTCGCCTGCAGCAGCGCCTCGGGAAAGTGCACTTCGATCGCCGCCGTGGCGATCGTGGTGCGCGGCCACAATGAGTTGACCGCGATGCCCTGCGGCTTGAATTCCGCCGCCATGCCGAGTGTGCACATGCTCATGCCGTATTTTGCCATCGTATAAGCGACGTGGTCCTGGAACCAGCGCGACTTCATGTTGAGCGGCGGCGCCAGATTCAGAATGTGGGGATTGCGGCCTTTGGCCAGATACGGAAGGCAGGCCTGGGAACACGCAAAGGTGCCGCGCACATTGACGTCGAACATCAGATCGAAGCGCTTCATCGGCGTAGCCAGCGTGCCGGCGATCATGATCGCGCTCGCGTTGTTGACCAGGATGTCGATGCCGCCGAACGTCGCCGCGGCCTCGCGGGCGGCCTTCTGCACGGCATCCTCGTCTCGCACGTCGAGCCGGATCGGCAACGCCCTGCCGCCGGCCGCTTCGACTTCCTGCGCGACGCTGTAGATGGTGCCCGGCAGCCTGGGATGCGGCTCGGCCGTCTTGGCGCTGACCACGACGTTGGCGCCATCGCGCGCGCAGCGCAGCGCAATCTCGCGGCCGATGCCGCGGCTCGCGCCGGTGATGAAGACCGTTTTTCCCTTCAGTCCAGCCATCGCTTTTCCCTTATTCTTCCTGCCTGCCGCCGTGCCCCGCGCAACTTCCCGGTCACGTTGTCCCGCGCAGCGCTTCGAAAGTCACTGCCTTGGTGGTCTGATAGATTTCAGTCTTGCCGAAATCCTGCGGGAAATCATCAACCATGATGGCCTTGCGGCGCAACTGGTGCGCGCGCTCGAGGGTTTCGGCTTCGGCGCGGCTGATCACTCCTTTTTCGAGCGCGTGCCCGGCAAGCTGGTCCGGCGATCTGCCTGCGATCGTGCCCGCCTTGTGCGCGGCGCGGATCTTCGCCTCCACGTCTTCCGCCGCGATCACCGCGCGCAGCGCGGTTTCCAGGATTCTGACGGCGTCGCTCTCGTCCTTGGACACGAAGACGCCCGCGGTCAGGCGCTCGCGCGCCGGATTGGGAACGCGCATGAGATCGGCAACCTGGCTGCCGAGTTCATCGCGCGGCGCGCGCAGTTCACGGCCGAACGGAAAGATCACGCCCTGCAGCGCCCGGGCAATGAAGCGGCCGGGCAGGTTCTCGAACAGGCCGTAGAACGCCTGCTCCATCCTGTGCAGCGCGTCCTGCATCGACCAGTGCAAGAGCGGCAGATCCTGCGCCTGGCGGCCTTCATCCTCGTAACGCTTGAGCGCGCTCGAAGCGAGATAGAGCTGGCTCAGGATGTCGCCGAGCCGCGCCGACAGCCGCTCGCGGCGCTTCAATGATCCGCCCAGCACCAGCATCGCGACATCCGCCAGAAACGCAAAGCCGCTCGAGAACCGCGTGAGCTGCTGGTAGTAGCGCCGCGTATGCGCGTCTCCCGGCACGCGGACGAAGTGCGCGCGGGTCAGCCCCATCCACAATGCGCGCGCCTTGTTGGCCGCGATGAAAGCGACATGCCCGAAGAACGCGGCGTCGAAATCCCGCAACGCCCGCTGCGGATCGTCTTCCCGCGTCGCGGCGATCTCCTTCAGCACATACGGATGGCCGCGGATCGCGCCCTGGCCGAAGATGATCAGGGTGCGCGTCAGGATGTTCGCGCCCTCGACCGTGATGGCGATCGGCATCTGCTGGTAGCCGCGCGCGAGATAGTTGCTGGGACCCATGCAGATGCCCTTGCCGCCGTGCACGTCCATCGCGTCGTTGATCACCTGCCGCGCGCGTTCGGTCAGGTGATACTTGACGATGGCCGACACCACCGCCGGCTTCTCGCCGAGATCGACCGCGCCGGCGGTCATCACCCGCGCGGCGTCCATGATGTAGGTATTGCCGCCGATGCGCGCCATCGCCTCTTCCACGCCCTCGAAGCGGCCGATCGACATCTTGAATTGCGTGCGCACATGACCGTAGGCGCCGGTGGTCAGCGTGCACAGCTTGGCCATGCCCAGACTGTTCGCCGGCAGCGAGATCGAGCGGCCGGCGGCCAGCGAGTTCATCAGCATTTTCCAGCCCTGCCCGGCGTAATCGGCGCCGCCGATCACGTACTCCATCGGAATGAACACGTTCTTGCCCCAGGTCGGGCCGTTCATGAACGCGCCGTTGAGCGGCATGTGGCGGCGTCCGATATGCACGCCGGGCGTGCGGGTCGGGATCAATGCCAGCGTGATGCCGACGTCTTCCGCCCCGCCCAGCAGGCGGTCGGGATCGTGGAGGCGGAAAGCAAGGCCCAACAGCGTCGCGATCGGGCCCAGCGTGATGTAGCGCTTTTCCCATGTCACGCGGATCCCGAGCACGTTTGGTTTGCCCTCCCACTCGCCGCGGCAGACGACGCCGAAATCGGGAATGCCGCCGGCATCCGAGCCCGCTTCGGGGCTCGTCAGCGCAAAACAGGGAATCTCGATGCCCTTGGCGAGCCGCGGCAGGTAGTGATCCTTCTGCTTCTGCGTGCCGTAGTGCAGCAGCAGTTCGGCGGGCCCGAGCGAATTGGGCACCATCACCGAGATCGCGGTGGTGCCGCTGCGCGTGGTGAGCTTCATGATCACCTCGGAATGCGCGAGCGCGGAAAAACCGAGGCCGCCGTATTCTTTCGGAATGATCATGCCGAGAAAGCCCCGGTCCTTGAGGAACTGCCACGCCGGCGGCGGCAAATCGTAGAGCTCGTGCGTGATCTGCCATTCGTTGCTCATCTGGCACAGCTCTTCCACCGGTCCGTCGAGGAATGCGCGCTCCTCTGCGGAAAGCGCCGGCTTCGGGAACGACAAGAGCCTGTTCCAGTCGGGGTTGCCGCTGAAGAGCTCGCCGTCCCACCAGACGGTGCCGGCGTCGAGCGCCTCCTGCTCGGTCTGGGAAATCTGCGGCAGGATGCGCCGGAACAGCGTCAGCAGCGGCCGGCTGACGACGTGCCGGCGCAGCGGCGTCGGATTGCCGAGAACCGCGCCGACGATGAGCAACACCCACAACGCGCCGAGCGTCGACGAAGACCAGCCGGAATACGCGGTGAGCAAACCCATGCCGGCCGCGGCGGCAATGGTCCATGCGATTGCGGGCAGGCGGTGATAGGCGAAAGTCCAGCTGACCGCGATTGCAGCGAGAATGATCAGAGCGACATTCATGACTGCTCCTTAGCTGGCCGGGAATTCTCCGGCGAACTTGCGCCGGACTGAGATGCCGCCAGCATACATGGGCGATGCTGCACCGGCAACCGTATTAATTCATAATACGTTGTTTTATATATGTTTTTTGATCTGCCGCCGCAGGGCCGCACGGTCCTGGTGAATCAACCCGGCGTCAGGCCACGCAGCGCGCGCACGCGCTCCTGCCCCGCCGCCATCATCAGGTTCCATTCGCTGGCGGCGGTGATGAATTGGGCGCCCATCTTCACCACGGGCGCGAGCATTTTCAACACATCGCCGCCGGTCAGTCCGCCGACGCCGGCGAATTTACCGTTCGCGCGGCACGCCTTGATCACGCGCTCGATGGCGGCCATCACCTCCGGATGCGTGAGTTCTCCCGGATGGCCGAGGTCGGTCGACAGGTCATTGGTGCCGATATGAACCACGTCGACGCCGGGCACCGCAGCAATGGCCTCGACGTTGTCGACCGCGGCCTTGCTCTCGAGCATCAGGATCAGCAGCGTCGCGTCGTTCATCGCCTTGCGCGCTTCGGCCGCCGGCACGGGACGGTAGCCGAAATTCGCCCAGCCGCCAAACGCGCCGCGGTTGCCGACCGGGCGGATACTTGCAGGCGAGAACGGACTGGCGCGCGTCGTCCGCGGTCGTGACCTCGGGCATGATGATCCCCATCGCGCCATTGTCGAGCATCCTCAGCGCAGCCGCGTAGTCCTTCTCGGGAACGCGCACCAGCGGTGTGATGCCCATGTTCATTGCGGCGACGGCCATCTGCGAGACCTCGTATTCCGGAATCACGCCGTGCTGCAGGTCGAAGAACAAACCGTCGAACCCGCACTGTTTCGCGGCGAGCGCGATGTCCACCGTGCGCGCGTGGCGGATCATGAGGTTCAAGCCCAGCCCGCCGCTTTTCATGCGTTCCAGCAGCGGGTTGATCAAAAGAGGCGCTGCAGCCATTGGGGTTCTCCCGGGAAAAATATTCGGATCAACAGATCAACTGACGAGCTTGAGGCCGACGATGCCGGCAAGGATCAGCCCGATGCAGGCGAGCCGCGCGAAGGTCGCCGGTTCCCCCAGCAGCACGATGCCCAGGATGACGGTGCCCGCGGCGCCGATGCCGGTCCACACTGCGTAGCCTGTCCCGATTGGCAGCGTGCGGACCGCGACCGCGAGCAGGTAAACGCTGACGATCATGGCGGCGATCGTCAATACGCTGGGCCACCAGCGCGTAAAGCCCGCGGTGTACTTGAGGCCGATCGCCCAGCCCACTTCGAACAGGCCCGCGACAAACAGTACCGTCCATGCCATGGGGGTTCCTCTGGAAATTACGGCTAGAATTTCGCCGGATCGAGTGCGAGCACACTGTCCGCGCCGCGCACGACCTCGCGGGTCAGCGCAAACGCTTTCGGCAGCTCGTGCTCGGCGTAGAAGCGCGCGGTGGCGAGTTTCGCTACCAGGAAATCCCGGTCTGCATCCGGTTGCGCGAGTTTTTCCCGCGCGACGAGCGCAG
>CAVTHV010000003.1:0-23902 GCA_963734595.1 uncultured beta proteobacterium | reverse complement strand
GTGGCGACCAGCAACTGTGTCGCCACCTTCTGCGCTTCACCCGTGGCCGCGGTCAATTGGTCCGCCGCTTTGGTGATCCCCGATACCAGGCGGCGCAGCTCTCGATGGTGAAGTTGATCGAATCGGCGATAGCACCTGTGATGTCCTTGGTCACTCGGGCCTGCGCCGTCAACTGCTGTCCGCCACTTTGCCCATCTCGTCGAGCAGGTTCAGAATGGCCTCCTGATTGCGTTTATTCGTCTGTTCGCTTTCCAGCGCGCGGTGACGGGCGTTGTCGAGAAACGCCTTGCCGAGCAGTATCAGAAAGGTCAGGGCCAGCAGGGCGGACAACACCGCTCCGGTGACGTAATAGTCCTGGCGCGCGCTTTCCTGTTGATATGATTCCGTCCATCTGCGTCAGGCGCTCGAGCAGTCCTTCGCTGGCGCCGAACAGGTCACGATTGCCTTGCCTGGCTTTAGCCAGCGTCTGCGTGCCGGCCAGGACGGCTTGCACGCCGGCGGCAAACGGTGCAAATATCTTGTTGAGATCGGCCGCCTTGCTTTTTGCCGAACTGCTGACGATCACCGGGACCGGGGGTGTCTCCTGGCTTTCACCGAGGAGCGCGGTCAACGTGTCTTGCATCTGACGAACGGCATTGCCGATCTGCAGCGCGGCCTCCGGGTTTGGAGTGCCGCCGGACAACAGCCTCACGGCATTGACGAAGTCGAAATTCGCCATATCCGCATGCAATTGCCGGATGTAAGCGATCGTTCTGCCGGTTTCCGGCGCGCCGGTGGCCGCGTTCACCAATTCCTGCGTCAGAAGGAAAAACCGCGGGGCGGTTTTCGCAACGGTATTCTCAAGTGCCGCGAGAGCGACCAGGCTCTGTTTCTGCGCCAGGATCAGGTTGACGTTAGCTTGCGCGGATGCCCACTCCTTGTTCAGTTTCTGCAGCGCCAGCCGCGCCTCGTCCGACGACGGCGAGACACTCGACGCCGCGTACGTCTGCCGCCTTTACAGCAGGTCAAGACTGGCGGCGAACCGATCGCGGCTTCGCTGCAACTGATCGAAGGCGAGCGTGCTGCCTTGAACGGCCTGCTGCGCGGCGTTGGCGATGCGCAGCGAAAGAATCTGCATCTCGGTCACTGTCGAAGTAATAAACGGTGTTTTGCGAGGCCTGCCGGTAGTTGATGAACACGAAAATGGCGGCCGCCAGCATGAACACGCCAAGCAATCCGCAGAACCCGGAACTGGCGTGCGACCGGCCAACGACCGATGAGAGGCAGTCCGCGTGGCAGGCGCTGACGGCTTGAGGGGCAGACTGGGTCTGCGCCGGGACGGGCGCCGGTGCGCCGCCGCCGCTTTCATGCCGACCGTGGTGGCCGTATGCCAAGAAAGGCTCTTATGTCTGGTACCGTGATCTGCATGGCTTGCTGTCGCTCCCCTGTTAACTTGAAACGCTTGGCGTTAAATCCCGACTTCAAGAAAGTCCGGATGAGCAACCAGTTCACCCACGTTGAGTTGCTTCCAACATTGGCTTGCTCGTCGGTATACCGCGCCATCGTCCATGGCGACGGCAGGTGCGGGATCGGCGGGCTGCAATTGGTCGTCGCGGTACAGGCCGAGCACGCGATCTGACCAGCAAGCCGCTGTTCATCCGATACTTCTCACTGATCAGCAGCAGGCGCGGTCTGATCGGTGAACGTCACGGGCGCGCCGCCCAGAAATGCGGCGAAATCGACGACGCTGTACAGGTTTCCACGGATATTGGCCACTCCCGCAAACCACGGCCGGGTCAGCGGTACCGCCGTGATCGGCGGCACCGGTATGACCTCTCCGGCATCCGCCAGGTCGACCAGCCATCGGTCGTCGCCGACCTGCAGGCCGAGCTTGGAAGCCGCCGGCCGCCGGCCGCGCTTGCAGGCGCGCCGAAAGCTCGCGCTGGTATTCCCGCAGGGAGAGTTTTCCGCCATTATCCGAGCGCCGAGATCTTGGCCAGCAGGTCGGCCTGGCTCACCGGCTTGACGATGTAGTCGCGCGCGCCCTGGCGCATGCCCCAGACTTGGTCGGTTTCCTGGCCCTTGGTGGTGCAGATGATCACCGGGATGTGCTTGGTGCTGCTCGTCCCTGCTCAGCGTGCGCGTCGCCTGGAAGCCGTTCTGCCCCGGCATCACCACATCCATCAGCACCAGGTCCGGTCGCTGTTGCTTGACCTTGGCGAGCGCTTCCTCGGCACTTTCCGCGGCGCTTACCTGGTAGCCGCTCTTGGCCAGCATATCGCTCAGGTACTGGCGGTCGGTCGGCGAATCGTCGACGACGAGGATGTTCTTGATCGGCATGAAGTGGGCCTTTCTGGTGGCTGATTACGCGGAGACGGCGGACGGGTTGACGTACTCGCTGACGGTCTCGATCAGACGCTTCCTTGGTGAAGGGCTTGGTCAGGTAGCGGTCGGAGCCGGCGAGCCTGCCGCGCGCGCGGTCGAACACGCCGTCCTTGCTCGAGAGCATGATGACCGGCGTGGACTTGAGGTCGGGGTTCTGCTTGATCAGCGCGCAGGTCTGATAGCCGTCGAGCCGCGGCATCATGATGTCGACGAAGATGACCTCGCGGCTGGTGGTCGCTGATCTTCGCCAGCGCGTCGAAGCCGTCCTCGGCCAGGATGACGTCGATAGCCGGCCTGGCGCAGGAACATCTCCGCGCTGCGCCGGATGGTGTTGCTGTCATCAATGACGAGGACCTTGATGGCGCCTGTTGCCGAATCGGTCACTGCTGTTCCCCTCTCCAAATCGCCAGTACCCGGTTTGCAGCCACCACGGCAGCCATGGCCGTATTGCAGTCGGCGATTTGTTGTAAGCTGATGCGCGGCACGGTAACCGCCGCGTTTTTATTGACGATGCAACACAGGAATGTTCTGGTTGCATTCTTTATCGGGATCAGAGTTTTTGTTGCCGCAACTTTACAATTCCGATCATTCCTTTCCCTGGAAAACTCACGAAAAACAGTTCACAGTAATCCATAGCCATAAACAAAAAGCAAATCTCCCATTTTGTTAGATTTTTTCGTCGGCATTAAATAAACTAGTCAGTCTTCCGATTCAACGAGGAATAAATCCGCGTTTTTCCAATTAAAGGGCCGATGACTTGCACGAGCAAACAGGTTGCCGGAAAGCAGGTGACAGAAATGATGTTTCGGGGCGGAGCTGTCGTTGGACTCTTGCCGGCGTGTCCGTCACGTGATGGACACGGCGTTCAGGCCGGTTGCAGCCGTCGGGAAATCATGGCTAAGCGATTAACGCGGGCGGAGCGGGCGTGCTAGGATGGTTTGGCGCCTGCTGACAACTCAGGGAAGCACATGAAGTTTAACCTGGCCGAGGGCTCTGGCAACGCGCGATCGCGCGTTGAGCCGTCCAGCTCGGTATCGCATTTGAAAGGATTGCGATCAGACTTGCCGGGCCCGAACTCAGCAACCCAAGTCACTGGACAGTGGAGTCGAATGATGGCCGGCTTTCGTTATGCGCACGCGGCTGCGAGGTGGCGGGAGGCGACGCAGTCATGCCTCGCACAGATCGGACGGGAGCCGGCCAGCCTGGGCTTTCTGTATGTCACCGACGTGCTGGCCGACCACGCGAGCGACATCCTGGCGCAGTTCAGGCAGGCAACCGGGGTTGCGCACTGGGTGGGCAGCGTCGGCATCGGTATCTGTGCGACGGCACGGGAATATCTGGATGAACCGGCAATTGCGGTGATGGTCGGTGATTTTGCGCCCGGCTCGTTCAGGGTGTTCTCTGGAATTGTCGATGAGGGCGATATCGATGCCGCGCAGATCACCTGCGGGTCTGCGCCCGCCAATTTTGCAATCGTGCACGCCGATCCCTATAACCGTCATGTCAGCGGTCTCGTCACCCGCCTGGCGGAACGGGTGGAAAGCGGCTTCCTGGTCGGCGGTCTCACCAGTTCCAGACGCCAGAATCTGCAGATCGCCGACGATGTCACGGAAGGCGGGCTGTCCGGAGTGTTGTTTTCGGACGGCGTCACGGTCGCGACCCGGCTCACCCAGGGCTGCTCGCCGATCGGCCCGCGGCATGTGATCACCAGACTGTCAGCGTAACGTCATTGTCACTCTTGACGGGCGTCCCGCGCTCGACGTGTTCAGGGAGGACGTCGGCGAAGCGCTGGCGCGCGATTTGAACCGCGTCGGCGGCGAGATCTTTGCCGGACTACCGATCGCGGGCAGCGACACCGGCGACTATCTGGTGCGCAACCTCGTGGGCATCGACCCGGCGAACAGGCTGGTCGCGATCGGGGAACTGGTCGAGCCCGGCAGCAGTGTCATGTTCTGCCGCCGCGACAGCAAGACGGCGCACGACGACATGGCGCGCATGCTGGACAGCATCAAAAAGGGACTTTACACGCGGCCGCATGGCGGCGTGTATTACTCGTGCCTGGGCCGGGGTGCCAGTCTGTTCGGGCCGAATTCGGAAGAACTCGGGATGATCCGCGAGGCCCTCGGCGAGATTTCCCGCTGGTCGGTTTTTTCTGCAACGGCGAAATCTCGCACAACCGGCTCTACGGCTATACCGGTGTGCTGACGCTGTTCGTGTGATTGAGACAGCTCTAGAAATCGACGTCTTCTTCGACTGCGGCCTGCGGATTGCGCTTTTTGTGCCGGTGATGCTGCCACAGCGCGAAGAACACCGAGGCGACCGACAACCCGAGCAGGGCGCCGGAAATCGGGCGCGTGAAGAACAGCCAGGGATTGCCGTCGGTCATGAGCGCGCGCACCAGGTTGACCTCGATCTGGTCGCCGAGGATCAGGCCGAGAATCAGCGGCGCGAGCGGAAAGCGGAACTTCACCAGCGCGTAGCCGATCAAGCCGAACATCAGCAGCACCACAGACGTCGTCCATGATGTTGTTGAGCGCATAGGCGCCGATCACGCACAGCACCAGCACGATCGGGATCAGGATCGGATTTCGGCACCGTGACCACGCGCAGGAACAAGCGCGCGCCCAGCAGCGCAGATCAGCACCATCAGCGGATGCGCCAGCAGGTAGGCGGCGTAAATGCCGTAGGCGATGCTGCGGGTGCTGGGTCATGAACAGCGGGCCGGACTGGATGCCGTGGATGGTCATCGCGCCGAGCATCACCGCCGTCACCGCGTCGCCGGGGATGCCGAAGGCCATGATGGTGACCAGCGAGCCGCCGACGTTGGCGTTGCACGAGGCCTCCGACGCGATGATGCCCTCGGGATTGCCTTTGCCGAAGCGCTCGGGGTGCTTGCGAGAACTTCTTCGCCTGGTCGTAGGCCATGACCGTCGCGGCGCTGCCGCCGATCGCCGGCAGCACGCCGATCAGGATGCCGACCAGCGTCGACCACACGCAGCAGGAACGGCTTGCGACAGGATTTCCCAGATGCACCTTCAGGTGCGACACGGTGAGCGGCGGCGCCTTGATCGGCGCAGCGCCGTCGGTCTGCCGGCCCATTTTCTCGATGTCGGTCATCAGTTGCGCGAACGCGAAAATGCCGATCAGCACCGGCAGGAACGGAAAGCCGTTGCGCAGGAACTCCGTGCCCAGGGTGAAGCGCGGCACGCTCATGATCGGATCGGAGCCGACGATGGTGATCGACGAGGCCGATCGCGCCGGAGAGCAGTCCCTTGACGAGCGAGCCTTCGGTGAGTCCGGCCACCATCGACAGCGCGAACACGAACAGCGAGAAGTACTCCCACGGACCGAACTCGAGCGCGATCGCGGCGAGCGGGCCGGTGGCGCCGATCAGGAACACGCCGGCCAGCAGGCCGCCGAGGAAGGACGACCAGATGCCGAGCCAGACCGCACGCCCGGGCTGTCCTTTCTGCGTCATCGGAAAGCCGTCGAAGGTGGTGGTGATCGCCGATGGGCGTGCCGGGAATGCCGATCAGCGCCGCGGTGATCGCGCCGCCGGCCGAGCCGCCGACGTAGACGCCGGTCATCGTCGCCAGGCCCTGCAGCGGATCGAGTCCGAAGGTGAACGGCAGCACGATGATGATGGTCATGGTGATGGTGACGCCGGGCAGCGCGCCGCCGATCAGTCCGACGAGCGTGCCGAGCGAACAGCGGCACCAGGTATTTCAGGTGCAGGATGTTCGACGATTCCGCCGATGCAAGGAGTTCGAACATCGTTCACCATCCCGGTCCAGCGTCCGCGCGGCAGCAGCACGGACAGATAGTGCTCGAACACGACGTAAGTGACGAGCGCAGTGGCGAGCCGCGGATGACGAGCACGATGACCCAGCGCGCGCGCGCTCGCGGCGGCTCGAGCACCGCCTGCAGCGCCGCGACGAACAGGAAAGTCGAGACGCGATAGCCGAGCCAGCGGCAGCAGCGCACGTAAAGCCGCGAAGACCACGAAGGTCACGGCCGACCAGCCGGTAGTTGCGCTTCGGCGCGGCCGCTGCGGCGCCGGGGCTGTTTCCGCGATGTCGCGCTTGCGGCGCATCGACAGCACGTCGATCACGATCAGCAGTGCGCTGAGAACACCGCCATGATGCCGAGCACGATGCGCGGATAGAAATCCGGCCCGATCGGCACCAGCGAGGACTGCGGCAGCCCGCGCGTAAGCACAGCATGCCGACAGGCTCAGCGCCAGACAGATCAGCCCGGCGGCAGAGTCACGGCTTAACTGCATTGTTCGAGGCGGTCGATATGGCGGAGCCTGCGTCAGGCCCCGCCTTGGCCCGGTTTATCGGTTACTAGCGCTTCAGCAGACCGAGGTCGCGCGAGAGATCCTTGTTGAGCACGTCGTTCTGCTTGAGGAATTCGCGCATACCCTTTGCGGTCGAGGTAGCGCACGTCCGTGCCCTGCCTTTTCATCGAATCGGCGAAAGCCGGATCCTTGGACGCCTGGCGCGCATGCGCCTTCGAGTTTCGTCAGGATGTCGGCGGGCGTGCCTTTCGGCGCCAGGAGGCCGCGCGACACGGAATAGACGACGTTGTAGCCCAGTTCCTTGAAGGTCGGCACGTTGGGCAGTTCGGGGCTGCGTTTTTCCGTGGCGATGGCGAGGAACCTGAGCTGGCCGGCATCGACTTTGCCTTTTTGCGTGAGATTGCCGTCGGTCAGGTCGATATGGCCGCCGAGAATCGCGTTCATGCGCTGCGCGAGACCGTCGTACGACACGTACTTGAACTTGATGCCTGGCCGCTTTCTCGAACAATCGCCGGGAAGAAATGGCTGGTCGAGCCCAGCGTCGCGCCGACCGTGATCTGGCCGGGACGCGCCTTGGCGTCGTCGATCATCTCCTTCAGCGTCTTCCACTTCGTCTTCGGGCTCGCCGTGAGAATCGACGGCGTCGCCGCAATCAGGCAGATCGGCTCGAAGTCCCAGTAATTCACATCGGCGAGGCCGGTGTAATAGGTCGAATGGATGTAGTCGTGCACCGCGTACAGCGTATAGCCGTCCGGCGGCGAGTCCTTGGCTTCGCGCGCGCCCACCGTGCCGGAGGCGCCGCCGATATTGGCGATGACCACCGTCGCCCGAGCGCTTTCTGCAGCGCCTGGCGCGAACGGACGGAAAATATTGTCGGTGTCGCCGCCGGCGGCCCACGGCACGATCAGCTTGATCGGGCGGTCCGGAAAGGCTGCGAAGGCGGATGTGGCGCCGAGCACGGAAAGACACAGTAATGCGATGATTTTTTTCATGAAATCCTCCAGTGGGTGGGATTGCTGTGGCAGGCCATATTAACAACCCCTTCAGCAAGTTGCAATTCAGGCCAGTGACTCATTGCCACGCCGCGAAAGGCGCTGTCACGCCGCAGGCGCAACCGTAACCTGAGTAAGCACTGAATTCGCGATGAAGCATTCGCGGTGGGCCTTGTCGTGCAGCCATTCCAGATCGGCGGGCGTCGGTTGTTTGTCGCCGCCAAAAATGATTGTCGGCCGCAGTTCAACGCGCGTTACGGCAAACTTTCCCTGAGCGTTCTTTTCAAGGTGGCCTTCGGCGTGGTCCTCATAGGTATCGACAACGAATCCTTTGTGTGCAGCAACCGCGAGGAAAGTCAGCATGTGACAGCTCGAAAGTGCCGCCACGAGGGCTGTTTCGGGATCGATGCACTGCGGATTGCCTGAATAGTCAGGGGCGGCCGACGCCGGCACCTCGATACCGTTTTCGAATTTCCAGAGATGATCGCGGCTGTAAGCCTTGTAGTTGAAATCACGCCCATTGCGCGACCAGGTGAGGGTGGATTTGTGTACTGACATGGCTAGAACCCCACTGCTTGACCATCGGTGCGCCGCTCGGAGGCCGCAAAATAGCCGTCCGCCATTTTGTGGATGAGTTGCGCACGGCCGAAATCGGTCGACCAGCGGTCGGCCTGCGGCATATCGTGGCCGCGGCTTTTCATGGCATCGATCACCTCGGCGGCCACGCCGTACTCGATTCCGACTTTCACGCCGCTGTCGATGCGCCAGCGCGGCGCGTCGGCCGCCGCCTGCGGGTTCTGCTGGTAATCCACCATGCGCAGCATCACTTGCGTGTGGCCCTGCGCCTGCATCGAGCCGCCCATCACGCCGAAGCTCATCAGCGGCTTGCCGTTTTGGGTGACGAAACCGGGGATGATGGTATGGAACGGCCGCTTGCGCGGCGCGACGATGTTGGCATGGCCGGGGCGCAGGCTGAAACCGTAGCCGCGGTTCTGCAGGCTGATGCCGGTGCCGGGCACGACCACGCCCGAGCCGAAGCCCGAATAATTTGACTGGATGTACGACACCATCATTCCCGACTCGTCGGCGGCGGTGAGATAGACCGTGCCGCCTTTGCGCGGGGTTGCCGAACGCGGGAGTGCCGGCCTTTTTCATGTCGATCAGCTTCGCGCGTTCCTTGAGATATCCCTTGTCGAGCATTTGCGCGGGTTTTATCGCGCATCGTTGCCGGATCGGACACGTACTCGTAAATATCGGCAAATGCCAGCTTCATCGCTTCGATCTGCAAATGGAGGCTGTCGACGGAATCGACCGGAAGCGCGGCCATGTCGAAATTTTCGAGTATGCCCAGTGCTATCAGTGTTGCGATGCCCTGGCCGTTGGGCGGGATCTCGTGCACGGTATAACCGCGATAGTCGATGCCGATCGGCTCGACCCAGTCGAGCGTGTGCGAGGCGAGGTCGTCCAGCGTCAGCGCCGCCCCGCACTGTTTTGAATAGGCGGCAATTTTTTCGGCGAGATCGCCCCTGTAGAAGGCCTCGCCCCGGGTTTCGGCGATGCGCTTGAGCGTTCTTGCCTGGCCGGGGAACGCGAACTTTTCGCCGGCCTGCGGCGCGCGCCCGTTGGGCATGAAGGCTTCGGCAAATCCCGGCTGCGATTTGAGTTCGGGTGCCTGGTTGGCCCACAGCCGCGCGATCGTCGGCGTCACCATGAACCCGTCCTGAGCGTATTTGATCGCCGGCTCGAACAAGTCGGCAAATGGCAGCTTGCCGAACTTTCCCGACAGTTCGGCCCACGCCGACACGCAACCCGGCACGGTGACGGAATCCCAGCCGCGTTGCGGCATTGCCTGTTTTCCTTTGAAGCGCTCCGGGGTCCAGGCGGCGGGCGAGCGGCCGGAGGCATTCAACCCATGGAGTTTTTTGCCGTCCCAAAGGATGCAGAACGCATCGCTGCCGATGCCGTTGCTGGTGGGTTCCAATACGGTGAGCGAGATCGCGGTAGCGAGTATGGCGTCGACCGCATTGCCGCCTTTTAACAGCATGCGCAGGCCGGCCTGGGCGGCAAGCGGTTGCGAAGTGGCCACGACGTTGCGCGCGAGAACCGGCATGCGCTGCGAAGGGTAGGGGAACTGCCAGTCGAGAGGGGTCATGTCGGGGAAATCTTGGGAGAAAACCCGATTTTACCGGAATCGTGAGCGGCTGCAGGCGTTGCTTTGGAAACGGTCAGATCAATACATCGAACGAAAATGCGGGCGGCCTGCCTGGCCGCCCGCATGGATCGTTGCCGCGAAGCTGATTATTGCGGTACGATGCCCGCTTCCCGCGCCACCTTGATCCACTTCGCGATCTCGGCCTTGTTGAAGGTGGCATGCTGCTCGGGGGTGCTGCCCACCGGTTCGGCGCCGCGGTCGATGAGTGTCTTGCTGACGGCCGGATCATGCAGCGCCTTTCACGAGCGCGCATGGACTCGGTCGATGATCGGGCGCGGCGTGCCGGCGGGTGCGAACATGGCAAAGCCGCTCGAAACCACGAAGCCCTTCAAACCCTGCTCCTCCATGGTCGGGACGTTGGGCGCCGCCGGCGAGCGCTGCTCTCCGGTCTGCGCCGATCATGCGCAGCTTGCCGGTGCGCGACATGACTGAACCGCCGCCGGCATGCTCGGGAACTGCAGTCTGCACCTGGCCGGCGATCAGATCGATCATCGACGGCCCCGAGCCCTTGTAATGCACGGCAACCAGCTTGAGTCTTGGCCACCGAATTGAGCAGTTCGGCCGCCAGATGGCCCACCGTGCCGCGGCCGGCGGTCGAATAAAAGATCTCGCCCGGGCGGGCCTTGGCAAATGCGATGAATTCCTTGACGTTCTTCGCCGGCAGCGACGGATGCACCACGAAGGCAGTCGGCACGTCGGCGATGATCGCCGATCGGCGCGAAGTCCTTGATCGAATCATAGGGCAGCTTCTTGATCATCGCCGGATTGATGGTGTGTCGCGGCGGAAACCATGAGCAGCGTGTAGCCGTCGGGCGCCTGTCTGCGCCGCGAGCTCTGTGCCGATCGTGCCGCCGGCGCCGCCGCGGTTGTCGACGATGATCTGCTGGCCGAGTATCTGGCTCATCTTGGGCGCGAAGATGCGGCCGATGATGTCGGTATTGCCGCCCGGCGCGAACGGTATGATCATGCGTACCGGCTTGGTGGGGTAGGTCTGCGCGCAGACGCTGGCTGTGGCAAGGGCATATAGTGCGCCCGCACAACCCAGGCTGAAGAAACGTAACCATGATTTCAAGCTCATCGGTTTTCTCCTCTGATTTTTTGAATTGGGAACTTAAAAACTTGAAAATCGGCCACAGTCATGCTTCGATAGTTTTACGAGTCCCGGATTCTGCCGGGGGGGCGTGATTATGGCCCGGTTTGCGTAATGCTGAGCGAAATGATACTACATTGCGCGGTGGCACAGCACCGCTTCCCATGTATCCGGTGGCAATGCAATCATTCCCGGCATCAAGGCCGATTTTGCGAATTGGATAAAAGTGATCAAGGAATCCGGAGCGCGGTTTCATCGCGCCGATTGACGGGCGCGGCCCGACCTCAAATCGCCTACTCGCCGAGCTTGCCGGTCAATGCCTTGATCCGCAGTTCCTGCTGGACGATGGCCGTGCGCAGATCGACGCTCGTCAAGCGGACATCCACCCGTGAGCGTGCGGCGTCGATCAATTCAAGAACCGACCCGCGCCCGAGCCGGTAAGCATCTTCGGCCATTTGCTTGAGAGCAGGGACGCCGGCGCCGACGTTCCGGTTGAACTGTTCCAGCGCGGCTCGCCGCTGAGCAAGCGAGTCGAGCAGTCGTAATAGTTCCGCACTGACTTCGGACTCCGTCGCCTCGCGCCGTCGCTGCGCAGTCTGAAGCTCGGCTTTGGCTCTGTCCAGCGGACCGCGCCGGGTATCCAGCAGCGGTATCTCCGTCGACAGGCCGACGAAATTGGCGGCGCCAAACGGATCGCTGGTCCAAGTCCTGCCCAAGCTCAGCACTGGCACTGGCCAGCGCTCATGCTCGGTGCGTTGCAACGCCGCCTGCGCGGCGTCCTCTTCACGTCGGGCGACATTGATTTGCGGATTTCCGGAGACTAGCGAATTTCGCCATGCTGTCGCGTCGGTCGGCAAACCGGCCGGAACGGGGGTGCCGACAGCGATCGGCCGCCAACCGGGCACGCCGATCAACGCTGCCAATCCTGCCGATTGGTTAGCCCGGTCGGCACGAGCCTCGTCCATCCGTACTGTCACCCCGGCCAGTTCGACCTCCACGCGGGCAAGGTCATAGCGGCTCGCCATGCCGCTCGCCAGCCGGCCGGAAACGATGGCCGCAGCGCGCTTAATGTCGTCGAGCGAGTCCTGCAACACCGTGATTTTTTCCTGCGCCGCCTGGAGTCCGACAAAAAGCTCCGCGGCATGCAGCGCCAGTTCGTCGCCGGCTAAACCGACGCGGGCGCGGGTGGCCAGCAGTCCCTGGTCGGCTGCTTCTATACGTGCGCCGCGTTGACCGGCAATCAGCAGCGGGAAATCCACGGTCGCCTGTTGCTGGCGGGTGCCCTCAAACAGGGTGTTCGCGCCGCCGGATGGCTTGAAATGCCCGTAATTCACCGTGGGATTGGGCAGCGCGCCGGCGGTGATTCGATCCGCCTTTGCAGCGTCGATTGCCACCTGCTCGACGGCGAGCCTGGGACTTCGCTCTGCCACGAGCTGCAGCAGGACCGGCAGCGTCAGGCGTTCGGGAGGCGCCGCATTCTGATCTTGCGCCCTGGCGAACGAACCCATTGTCGACGCAAGCAAAATATAAATTGCGAGAGATCGAACGCTCATGGTTGCTCCCCAAGATGTTCGTCGATTTCTTCCGGCGTGGTCAGACGTTTCGGCGTGATATAGCTATACAGCGTCGGCAGCAGCCACAGGGCGACCACCAGTGTGGTAAGCATGCCGCCCACGACCACCAGGGCGAACGGCCGCTGCGTCTCGCTGCCGACCCCGGTGGACAGTGCCATGGGCAACAGGCCGACGAGGCCGAGCAGCGATGCCATCAGTACCGGTCGTAACCGCTCAGCCGCACCCGCGACGAGCGCCGGGCGCAGTTCCTCGCCGTTTCGCCGGCGTGATTCCGCGGCGCTCAACACCAGTACTCCCATCAGCGATACCTGGCCGAGCAGCGCAATGAAGCCGATCGCCGCGCTCACTGACAGCGGCACTCCGGCCACCAGCAGGGCAAAGGCGCCGCCCGTGAGGGCGAATGGAACGGTCAGGAGAATGGCGAGGGCGCTGCGCCCCGAGTTCATCGCCCCGTACAGCAGCCCGAGCACGAACAGCAACGCCACCGGGACGACCAGCTTCAGCCGGGCGACTGCCCGCTTCTGATTCTCGAACTCGCCACCCCAGACGAAATAATAGCCCTCGGGCGCCTGAACGTTTTGTTTGACGGTGGCAATGGCGTCCTTCACCACGGAACCCATGTCCCTTCCCTCGATGTTGAATTTCAGGGCGAGGAAGCGGCTGTTTCCTTCCCGGTTTATCGACGCTATGCCGCTGGCAATCTGGATGCTGGCCAGATCGCGCAGAGGCACGCGCGCGCCCGATTCGGCGCCGACCGTGATCGCGCCTATCCTTTCGACGTCGTCGCGAACGTCCAGCGGCAACATCAACCGCAGTGGTACCGGGCGCTCGCCTTCCCACATGGTGGTGATTACACGGCCGGCCAGCGCGATTTCCAGAGTGCGCTGCGCGTCATCCATTGCAATGCCGGCACGGGCGAGCGCCTGCCGGTCGAAACGCACCTGCAACTGCGGCGTCGAGGCGTCCCGGTAGAGGTCGAGATCGACGATGCCCCGCACAGACTTGAGCGCATCCTTTGCCTGTTCCAGGGTGTTGCGCATTTTTGTCAGATCGGGCCCGAATATCTTCAGCACCACCTTGCCGCGCACACCGGCTACTGCTTCCTCCACGTTGTCCCTGATCGGCTGCGAAAAGTTGTAGCGCACCCCCGGAATCTCGGTCAACGAGGCGCGCATTTCCGATATCAGCCGTTTCTTGTCCAAGCCCGGGCGCCATGCGCTCTTGGGTTTCAGGCGAACGAAGGTTTCACTCATGTTGACGCCTTCGTTGTCGGTGCCATCCTCGGGACGGCCCTGCTCGCTCAGGGTTGCCCTTACCTCAGGAAACGCGAGGATTCGCCGGCGCACGTCGAGCAGGATCTCCTGTCCCTTGTCCAGCGCGATGCTCGGAGGCATCTCGACAAACAGTTGAATGTCACCTTCATCCAGCTCCGGCAGAAATTCCGTGCCGAGGCGGGTGAGGGCCAATGCTGCCAGCGCCAGCAGGATAAATGCGGCTGCGAGCGCCATCGTCCGGCGCTCCAGTAACCATGACAAAGACCGGCGATAGTTTTCGCGCAGCCACTCTGCCCAGCCCGGCTCCTGAAGCAGGGCATGCCGCGGGCGGAACACGGTCGCGCACAGGGCCGGCACCAGCGTGAGCGAGAACACCAGCGCACCGACCAGCGCGAACGAATAAGTGAGCGCCAAAGGCCGGAAGATGCGCCCCTCGACCGATTGCAGCGTGAACACCGGCAACAGCGCGGCGATGATGATCAGCATCGCGTACAAAGTGGGACGCCCCACGTCCACCGCCGAGCGCACCACCAGCTTCACCACTTCGCGCCGGTTGCGGGGGCGTTCGTGGCGCAGCGCATGAATGATGTTCTCTACCAGCACCACGGCGCCGTCGACCAGGATCCCGAAGTCGATCGCGCCCATCGAGATCAGGTTGGCCGGGAGCCCGAGGGCATAGAGGCCGAGAAAGGCCACCAGCAGCGACAGGGGGATGAGCACGGCCACCACCATCGAGCCCATGATGCTGCGCAGGAACAGCCAGACCACGGCGACCACAAGGATGAATCCGGTCAGGAGGTTTTCATGGACGGTGGAGAGCGTCAGCCCGACAAGGTCGGAGCGGTCGTAGACATTCACCACGCGCATGCCCTTGGGCAGGATGGTTTCGTTCAATTCCCGCACCTTGGCATGGACGCCTTCCAGCACCCGCGAAGGGTTCTCGCCGCGCCGCAGCCACACGAAACCTTCGATGGATTCCTTTTCAAGGCCGAAACCTACCGAGCCCCGCCGCGGCGTATAGGACTGCACCACATTGGCAACATCGCCTACCGTTACGGCAGTCCCGTTCTTGCTCCTGAGCACGATGCGCTTGATGTCCTCCGCCGATTCGAGGTAGCCGAGGCCGCGCACGGTCAGCTCCTGATCGCCGTGCCGCAGGAAGCCGCCGCCGACGTTCACGTTGGACTTGGCGATCGCCTGCTCGAGGTCGGCGAGCGTCAGGCCGAGCGCGAACAGGCGCGCGGCGTTGGCCTCGACATGTACTTCCTTGAGATAGCCCCCGAATGGCACGATATCGGCCACGCCCGGCACCTGGCGCAGCACGCGCACCACGTTCCACTGCATTTCGGAACGCAACTGGTAGAGATCGTGGCGGTCGCTTACGAGCCGGAATTGGTACACCTCGCCCAACGGCGTGGCGTTCGGCGCGAGTTCGGGCGTCGCCCCCGGGGGCAGATCGGCGGCGGCGACCCGTTCCAAGGTGATGGTTCTGGCCACAAAGGCGCTGGTCGCATCCGAGAAGGTCAGGGTAATCAACGAGAGCCCGAACAGGCTCTCGCTGCGCATCAACGTCATCCCTGGCGTGCCATTCAGCTCCCGCTCCAGCGGCACCGTGATTCGCCGTTCGATCTCCTCCGGCGCATTGCCGGCGAGCTGGGTGATGACCGTGATCTGGGTGTTGGTAACGTCGGGGTAGGCCTCGATGGGCGTGTCGAAGTAGGCGCGCAGCCCGAAAGCCGCGACGACCAAAGCGGCAAACAACGTCGCTGCGCGACGGTGAACACAGGTTTCGATGAACAGGCGCAACATGGTCAGAGCAGCAGTTCTGCCTGGGCATCGAGCAGCAAGGCGCCGCGAACCACCACCTTGTCGCCAGCCGCGAGCCCCTGCAGAATTAACACCCGGCCGCCGCGGTTGTGGCCCGTCTGCACGTCCCGGGATTCGAACGTGCCGTCAGGCCGTTCGACGTAGACGACCCGACGTTTGCCGTTCTTGATCAGCACCGCCGAAACCGGGACCGAAATGCCTTTCTCAGTGCCCAGACGCAAGGCGACCTGGGCCAGCATGCCGGCCCGCAAGCCATCGATGCGTTTGGCCAGGGCTAGATACACTTGGGCGCGGCGCGACTCCGGGTCAACGCGCGGGTTGAAATTCTCGACCCGCGCCGCGACGTGCGCGGCGAGCGACGGCAGATCCACCTCCGCATTCTGGCCGACGGCAACGCCGGCCAGATCGCTTTCCGTCACCTGCGCGACCACCTGCAAGTCGGATGGATCACCCAGCTCCACCAGTGTTTCGCCGCCCGGCGCAACCGTGGCGCCGGCCGCCGCGCGTATCGACATGACAACGCCATTCGATGGCGCTCTCACTGTGACCCGGCTGCCTTGCCCGGTTCCAATCAAGGCCACGGCCTGCCGGGCGCGTTCATGTTCGGTGCGTGCTTCCTTCAGGCGCGCTTCAGCTTCCTGCTGTTCAACCTCCAGGCCAACACCTTTTTTGACCATTTCGACCTGGCGCCTGTAAACGCTCTCGGCAGTGCTCAGTCTCGTGGCTGCCTGATCGAGCGTCGCGCGCACGGCAGCCGCGTCGGCGCTTTCGATTGTCAACAACGGCGTACCGGCCTTGACCACCTGCCCGGCCTGAACCAGCACAGCGACCACGCGCCCGGCCACCGTGGCACCGACGGCGGATTGCGCCTGCGGGCGGAACGTTACCCGGCCCGGCAGCGCGAGCACATCCTCGTCTTTGGAAGCACCGACGGCCTCGATTGTGAGGAACTGTTTTTGAGTGTCCTGTATCTGCACCGACCGGGCAGCCGCATTGGGCGGTGGGCTGGAAACCGGCGCCGCGGCCGGCTTTTCACTTTTTCCGCAACCGGCCGCCAGCGCCAGAAGCCCGATCAACGCAACAACGATCCCGTGCCGGTTCATGATGTGAGCCAAGTTAAGTTATCGATAAATTTCTGTTTTTCGAAATTCATCTGCCTGACGAATTGCGACAACCTGCGATGTGCCATCTCGGCTTTACCTTTTTTCATCGTGTGATGCGCGAGTTGCCGCTTGCGATGGTGTTCGGTGAACAGGATCTCTGTCTTGCGCAGCGTCAACTCTTCAAGCGCAGGATGTGGGTCGACGGCGGCGGGCGACTGCTCGGCGGCGATGGACGTGGCGCTCAGACCTCCGAAGAGGCCAACGGCGGCAAACTGTTTCAATCGGTGATGCATCTGGCGCGATACCCGGAAAAAAGCTGCGCCATCTTACAATGCACTACGACACGACCGTCTATTGGGGGAAACACTTACGCATTAGCACCTTACGCGAAACTTACTGCAAAAAGTGTTGGGCGAGCGGAACGGATTAGCGGTGATCTGCGCGTTCCCGCACTGGTCCGGGTATCTATGAAGCCGCGGATGGGAATAGCCGGCGTACGGTAATCGAACTTACCCGCAATCCGCAAAATGGCCGTTGAGAACGATGTGCGGGAATGTCACGCATTTTTAATTTTTTCCCGCCAAATTGTCGTTCGCCGATCAGCGCGTCAGCAACCCGGGCTTAAAGGCCGATCGCCGACCCGTCAACTTTTTCGGGCTGCGTTTTCACGCGGAAATCTGATCCGGGCTCCGCGCGACTCGGCGCACACCCGGCGGGCGGGGGCTTTATGGTATGTTGCAGCCAGGATTGCGAACGCACATGCCACCACCCTATGAACGACTGATACCGGACTGCATTCTCGATGCGGTCGAAAGCGCGGGCTACCGCTGCGACGGGCGGATGCTGGCGCTGAACAGCTACGAGAACCGCGTGTACCAGGTATGGCTGGAAGACGATACCTCGCTGATCGCGAAGTTCTACCGCCCCGAACGCTGGCCGGATGCGGCGATCGACGAAGAACATCAATTCGCGCTGGAACTGGTCGAACGCGAGATACCGGTGGTGGCGCCGCTGGTGATCGGCGGCCGGACGCTCCACGAGCACGATGGTTTCCGTTTTGCGCTTTATCCGCGGCGTCCCGGCCGCAGCCCCGAGCTGGAAGACCGCGACACGCTGCGCTGGCTCGGGCGTTTCATCGGCCGCATCCACGCGGTCGGCGCCCTCAAACCTTTCCGCCATCGTCCGGCGCTCGACATCGAAAGCTTCGGCCGCGAGCCGTCGCGCTTCGTGCTCGACAATGATTTCGTTCCCGTTGATTTGAAAGAAACTTATCGCAGCGTGGTCGATGACGTGCTCGGGCGGGTGGTGCGCTGCTACCAGCGCGCGGGCACGCTCACCAACATCCGTCTGCATGGCGATTGCCACGCCGGCAATATCCTGTGGACCGATCAGGGCCCGCATTTCGTCGACCTCGACGACGCGCGCATGGGGCCGGCGGTGCAGGACATCTGGATGTGGCTGACGGGAAGCCGTGCGGACATGACCCTCCAGCTGGCCGCGGTGATCGAGGGCTACCGCGAGTTCAACGACTTCGATCCCCGCGAACTGGCGCTCATCGAAGCCCTGCGCACGCTGCGCATCATCCATTACGCGGGCTGGCTCGCGCGGCGCTGGGACGATCCGGCGTTTCCCGCGAGCTTCCCGTTTTTCAACACCCAGCGCTACTGGCAGGACCACATCCTCTCCCTGCGCGAGCAGGCCGCGGCGCTGGACGAGGAGCCGCTGGAACTGGCAAGGTGAAGCGTCCCATGCTGTGGAACATCGTCGTGCCTCTCGCGATCGCCTACGCCGCGATCGTGGCGCTGGTGTATTTTTTCCAGCCGCGGCTCGTCTACTTTCCGCAAATCGGCCGCGATATCGTCGGCACGCCGCAGGCCTATGGCCTCGATTTCGAGTCGGTGAACATTCCGACCGGGGACGGCGAGACGCTGCACGCGTGGTGGGTGCCCGCGAAAGACGCGCGCGGGACGATCCTGTTTTTTCACGGCAACGCCGGCAATATTTCGCACCGCATCGATTACCTGCTGATGTTCCGCAAGCTCGGCTATGCGACGCTGATTTTCGATTATCGCGGCTACGGCAAAAGCACCGGCTCGCCTTCGGAAGAGGGCACCTATCGCGATGCGACAGCGGCCTGGCGCTGGCTGACGCAAACGCGCGGCATTCAGCCCGGCAGCATCGTATATGCCGGCGAGTCGCTGGGGGGCGCGGTGGCGAGCTGGCTGGCCGTCCAGCATCCGCCGCGCGCGCTGGTGCTGCTGTCGACGTTCACCTCGGCACCCGATCTTGGCGCCCAGGTCTATCCGTTCATCCCGGTGCGGCTGATTTCGCGATTCAGCTACGACAACCTGGCGAACCTCCGGCAGATCAAAGTGCCGGTGCTGGTCGCGCACAGCCGCGACGACGACATCGTCCCGTTTGCGCACGGCAGGCGGCTTTTCGAGGCTGCCGGCGAGCCGAAACAGTTTCTCGAAATGCGCGGCGGGCATAACGATGGTTTTATTTTCATGCGCGAGGAATGGGTGAGGGTGCTGGCGGGTTTTCTCGAACAGCACGCTGGCGCGTCACAAGGTAAAAAGAATTAACCGCCGATGAACGCCGATCAGCGCCGATATAACCAATCCCCAAAGTACTGTCACAGCATGTTTTAAAAATATATGTAAAAGCAACCAATTAACAATCATTTGTGTTTGTGATTTGGAGCTTTTGATTTTTATCGGCGTTGATCGGCGTGCATCGGCGGTTTCATCCGTTCTGGACTTTTTGTATTTGCTACGACTAGGAGGAGTGCGCATGGAAAAAAAGTTCATCAATCCGGAGGGCCTGGCCCGGCCGGGAACCTATACGCCGGTCGTTACCGCCCGCGGCGGCAAAACGATCTGGATCGCGGGACAGGTGCCGCAGGATGCCGCCGGCCAGCTCGTCGGGCGCGGCGATCTGCCGGCGCAGATCGAGCAGGTCTACCGCAATTTGCAATTGGCGCTCGCGGGCGCAGGCGCGACGTTCAACGACGTGGTGAAGCTCAATGTCTATGTCGTCAACTACAAGCCCGAGTACCGCGATCTGTTGAATCAGGTGCGCAGCCGCCATGTATCGAAGGACAATCCGCCGGCGAGCACTCTGATCGGGGTTCAATCTCTCGCACGAGAAGACTTCCTGGTAGAAATCGAGGCGGTCGCCGTAATCGACTAGGACCTGTTTTCAACCGGATCATTAATCGCCGCTGAACATCGGCACCGGAAAGCCACGGATGGTGAGGTAATCGTACTCCGTTGTTTTTATTACATTAATTGTCGACAGCATGATGAACTAAAATGCAAAAGCGTGTAACACATGCTGCTAGACCAATCGGTCATCAAACTCCATGGCGTGTCTTGCTTATGTAGTACGCGCGCCGCTCGGCCACCATATCGGCATCTGGCAATCCGTAGTCAAGCGCGAGCACGCGGTCGCCTACGCGGCCAAAGTCTTCAAGTTTGGTTTCTGATGTTATGTCCGGGTAGTAGTCCGGTGTGGCTGCGACTACATCTTCGGATGTGACTGGCTGCGTGGCGCGCGGCATGACTACAAATACGCCCAGCGGGTCAGCGAACTTGATCGGACAAAGGTTCTCCCAGCCGAAGATTGGACGCCACGTGCGCCACATCTCGCGTTCCCATCTATTGCACCGTAAACCCGACAAGGCATTGCGCAAGCGAGGAATTTTCACGGCGAAGCGCCCAACGAGGATCACGTGACGGAATACGCCGGATCGCATTCGGGGGACCTTGAAGTCGGAGAACGAAAGCGTTCGTGCCCTGCCAATGATGCCCAACGTGTAGCAGTTAATACTTTAGCCCCAGGATGATGCCCATCAAATGCCGGCGTCACGTTATCCTCAACCTCGAGAGCGCGGTTTCACTTTCCTTCATTTTTCCTTGGCGTTCCTTTGCGACCTTTGCGTTCATGTTTTTTGCTCTTTTTCAGGGTTTCCTAATTGAGCAAGTCGTACACGTAGTCCGCGATCGCGAGCGATGAGGTTAGGCCTGGCGACTCGATGCCGTAGAGATTCACCAGCCCTTTGACCCCATGGTCCTTCGGTCCGTGAATCATGAAGTCCGGGGCTTCGGTGCCGGGACCGTGGATTTTCGGGCGGATGCCGGTGTAGCCGGGCTGAAGCTGCCCGTCCTGGAGTCCAGGATAGTAGCGGCGGATCGCTTCGTAGAATGCGGCCTCGCGGCTGGTGTTGAAGGTGTAGTCGATGCTGTCGATCCACGCGAAATCCGGTCCGAACTTGCAGCGCCCGCCGAGATCGAGCGTGACGTGCACGCCGAGCCAGTTCCGCCCCGCGACCGGATAGATCAGATGCCGGAACGGCGTGGCGCCGCTCAGCGTGTAGTAGTGGCCGATCGCGTAATAGGTCGGCGGGATCGTTTCAGGCGGGGTGCCCGCGATCCTGCGCGCGAGCGCCTGCGCGTGGAGGCCGGCGGAATTGACGACGGTGTTGCAGACGATGGTCATGGGCTCGTCGCCGCCGACGCTGAGTTCGATGCCGTCGCCGGTGATCCTGCCGGATTCGACCGGGCTTTTAAGCGCAAGCGAGGCGCCGGCGTTTTCCGCGTCGCCGAGATAGGCGAGCATCAGGCCGTGGCTGTCGATGATGCCGGTCGAAGGCGACAGCACGCCGGCCACGCCGAGCACCGCGGGCTCGAGCGCGGCCAGCTCGTCGCGTTCGAGCCACCGGAGATCGTCGACATCGTTGATCTCGCCCTGTTTCCTGTACTTTTTCAGGCCTTCGAGCTGCGTCTCGTCGGTGGCGACGATCACCTTGCCGATGCGCTGGTGGTTGACGTCATGCTCCGCGCAGTAGCGGTACAGCGCTTTTTTTCCGGTGACGCACAGCTTCGCCTTGATCGAGCCGGTCGGATAATAGATGCCGCCGTGGATGACTTCGGAATTGCGCGCGCTGGTATGGGTGCCGAATGCGTCCTCGGCTTCGAGGATCACCACTTCGCGGCCGGCCTGCGCGAGCCTGCGCGCGATGGCGAGCCCGACGACGCCGGCGCCGATCACTGCACAGTCGATTCTTTCTGCCATAATTCGGTGTCGAAAAAAATCGTAAGTTTACCTTAACGATCATGGATCAGTGGTCTTCCGATTTTCTGATGCGCTCGCCCATGTTCGAGCCGCTGCGCCCGCTCGGGGCGGCGCTGCATTCCCCGCAGTGGCCCACGCTGGACGACCTGCAGCGCCTGGCGGACGCGCGTGAACCGAGGGTGCTGACGCGCGGCGGCGCGCCGCTGCGTTTCGTGGAGCAGGGAGGCGAAGGCGGCGGCTTTCGAGGACAAGTATGAAGCGCGCATCTATCTCAAGGGGGAAGTGCAGGTCCGCGCCGCGAACTGGCACGATCTGCTGAATGCGCTGGTGTGGCTGACGTTTCCGCGCGCCAAGGCGGCGCTCAACGAGCGGCACTATCTTGCGCTCGAGAAAGCAGCAGGCGGCGGGCGCGCCCAATCGCGGCCCGGTGCAGGACGCGATGACGCTGTTCGACGAAGGCGGCGTGATCGTTGTCGCAAACGACGAGGCGCTGCTCGCACAGATACGCGAATTCAAATGGAAGGAACTGTTCTGGCGTAACCGCGCGCGCTGTCAGTCCGCAATGCGCTTTTTCCTGTTCGGACACGCGCTATACGAGAAAGCCCTGCGACCGTTCACCGGCATCACGGGCCGCGGCATGCTGTTCCAGGTTGGCGCGGATTTTTTCCTGGCTCCGCTCGCGGTGCAGTTGGAACGGCTCGACGCAATGCTTGCGCAGCGGCTGCTCGATACCGCTGCATTGAACACGACGCGCGATCTTGCTCCGGTGCCCATTCTCGGCGTGCCGGGCTGGTGCGCGGACAACGGGCGCGAGTCGTATTACGACAATGTCGATTATTTCCGGCCGGGGCGTGCGCGTAGTTCTTGATGCGGCAGCAGAACCGCCTGCTCGCCGTAGACGGTTGTGCAATTTTTGCCGCCGGTCTTGCTGGTGTACATCGCCTGATCGGCTTGATCCATGATAATCTCGAGATTGCTGCCATGGTCGGGATAACAGGCGATGCCGATGCTGACGGTCGTGCGGACATGTTCCGTGCGCGTTGCGAGTGTGGTGGATTCGATCGGCTTGCGTATCCGGGTGCGCGACCTCGGCCGCGCCGTTGGCAGTGGTTTCCGGCAGCAGCACGACGAACTCGTCGCCGCCGTAGCGCGCGACGTAGTCGGTATCCCGCAACTGTTCTGGATGCACTCGCGAGCATTTGAGCAGGCGGTTGCCGGCTTCGTGACCGTGGGTGTCGTTGATCGACTTCAGATTGTCGGAATCGATCATCACCACGCTGAAAGGGTGGCCGTAGCGCGTCGACTGCTTGTGAGTGCGCTCCGAGACCATGTTGAAAGCGCGCATGTTGTAGATGCCGGTCAGCTCGTCGGTTTCCGAGACCAGCTTGATCCGCGTCAGCGCGGTGCGGATATCGGCCGACAGCATGGTCGTGATATAGGCGACCAGCAGCATCGGCGCGAACTGCGGCCGCGTTGGTCGATCCAGATCATCGAATCCGATGGACGAGTAGCCGAGGAAAATGTAACACGCGGCGATCAGCGCCATCTCGAGCAGCGTGACGAGCTTGCCCAGCGTCAGCGCCGTGGTGACGATCGTCAGCAGATAAAGATTGACGAGCGGGCTTTCGAGACGCCCCGTATGGTAGAGACCCAGGTGATGAAGACGATCATCACCCATGTTTCTATCGCGAGCTTCCAGCGCGATTCGGTGCGGTAAACATTGAAGTAGCGAAAGCCGATGACGAACACCGAGTAGAGGATCAGGCCGAAATAGATCGGCGCGTTTGTTTCGTCGGCGTGTCCCTGCACGACCTGGTAGAGCATGACCAGGATGACGAGCAGCCATTCGATCTCGGCGACGGTACGGGAGAAGCCGCGCAATTCTTCAGCCGGACAGATGAGGGGGTCGGAAACCCAGGTTGCTCTGCATTCACATTGTCTTAAGCGTTGGAGCGGTGGGCGCTGCAAGCGCATCAAAATACCGCGAGTTTGCCGCAGTCCATGTGGCGTAGGCAGGCCCAATTCCTCTGTTTTAGGGGTGCGCCATGCCGCCGGCCGCGGCGAGGATCGATGACGCGCGCATGCCTATG
>CAVTHV010000002.1:0-14534 GCA_963734595.1 uncultured beta proteobacterium | reverse complement strand
GGCCTTTGAGCTGTCGAGCTGCTTCCTTGCGTACGCTTTTCACGGTGCCTTGCCATGAAACTCTTGGAGGCGACCCAGTGATACTGGTTGACCTCCCTGATGTCGATATGCCGCCGCTGCGGCTGCGCGCGCGTCGATGCGCGTCACTGCGGCCGGTCGCATAGTTTTTCTGCTCTTGCGTCTCGCAGCGCAGTCCTCGAACGACGTCACCCCGCAGTCCGGAATCGACCAGCGTGTGCTCGCGTACTGCGCCGTCGCCTGCCATCGAGATCGATCGGGAATCGATGAAGCCGTGGCGAACGGCCCTGCCTCGAACTGACAGTTCTCGCGGGTCGGGATGGCGGAATTCGCGCTGGAGTCGACCCAGCTTCTCTCCTGGTCGAGTCTTGATCCGCCCTCCGACTGCGCCGCCGCGGCACGGGCAGCAACAGCGCCACGACCAGCGGTGACAGCCGCCCGCGTCAATTTCATAGATATATCGCGCGTGAGCGGCAACGCCAACGTGCCTGCGGCATCCGGCCTGCCGGCAAGAACCTGGAACACCGACATCCAGCCGCGCTCGAAGGCATGCGCCGACCCCGCCATGTACACGCGCCAGATGCGGAATGCTTTCTCGCCCACCTCGGCGGATGCCGCATCATGGTTTGCCTCCAGCCGATCCACCCACTGCCACAGGGTCCGGGCGTAATGCGGCCGCAGGCTTTCGATGTCCCAGCACCTCGAGGCCCTGCGCCGACATCTCGGCGACCACCTGCGATATATGCATCAACTCTCCGCCGGGAAACACGTAGTCGTCGATGAATTCACCGATACCGCTGCCGAGTTCTTCCTGCTCGAGCGAGTTAAGCGTGATGCCATGGTTCATCACCAGTCCGCCGGGCTTCAGCAGACGGAATATCTTGGCGAAGTACAGCGGCAGGTTTTTCCGGCTGACATGCTCGAACATGCCGACGCTTGCGATCTTGTCGAAGGGTTCGCCTTCCGGCACATCGCGATAATCGAGCAGACTGACCGAGCACAGGTCCCCGAGTCCCCGTTCCCGGATCTGCCGCTGGACATAATCATGCTGATTGCGGCTCAGGGTGATGCCGGTGGCGTGCACCCTGTAACGTTGCGCCGCCCACAGGATCAGCGCGCCCCAGCCGCAACCGACATCGAGCAAACGTTCTCCGGGCTGCAACCGCAGCTTGCGGCAGATGTGATCGAGTTTCTGCTCCTGCGCGAGATCAAGCGGGTCATCCTCACGCCGGAAATAGGCGCAGGAGTAGACGCGGCGCCGGTCGAGCCACAGGCCGAAAAAATCGTCGCTGACATCGTAGTGGTGGCTGATCGCCTTGCGGTCGAACTGGCGTGAATGCGGCGTCCATTTACTCAGGCGGAAACGCCTGCCGTGCAGTGGCACTGGCACCGGGACCAGCGCTTCGCCTATGCGCAGCAGTTCGCGGGCGTCGCCTTCCAGATCAAGGTCCTGCTCGACATAGTGCCGGGCAAGTTTGCCCATGCTGGGATTGACGAGCGCAGCGAGGCCTTTCGGGGTGCGCACCGTAACATTGACGCGCGGCGCCTCCCGCGGCATCACCGACTGGCCGTTCCACAGCGTCACACCGAGCGGCAACCCGAGTTCCCGCAAGCGCTGCTCGAAGCGGTCCAATAGCCGGGTTTCCATCATGTGGCGTGCTCCTCCCAGACCCCGTGCTGACAAGCATATTTTGCCGTACCCGGCCGCCGTTTGCTTTAGATCAAGTTTTTGGCGGTTGCCGTCCTGGAAATCGGATAAAAACCAGCCTTAGCCTATACCAGGTCCCCCGCCAGCGAAACCCTCACCGCCGGATCAAGGCTATCGACCGTGACGTTGTATTGTGGATGGTCGATCCCGGCGGAAACCGGCGCGCCGCGCTTGAGCGCATCCACCATCGCGCGATCGAGCTCGAAGCGCAGGAAATGGACCGCCGAGGTCTTTTCGGCAGTTTCGCGATCCAGATCCTCATCGGCGATGGCGTAGACGCGTTGGTGGCCTTCGACTTTGACCCAGACCTTGTCCTCTACACCGATCAGCTTTTCCAGCTTCTGCCGCCGCTCGTCGAGGTCGGGATATTCGATCATCATCGTTGCCTTCCAGTTGCTGCCGTCCGGCACCAGCGGATTGTAGGCGCCGAGTTCGTCCTCGATGCCCTCGGCCTCGAATATCCGTTCGGCGCGCAGCATCTCCTGGACCTGGTAGCGGATGGTCAGCTCGTCCTCGAACATCAGCGTCACGTTGCCGCCGAGGTGCAACACGCGGTTTTTCTTGTGCGCGATGACCTTGGCGCGGAATTCCGGACGCGCCTTGGCGTAGGCTTCGAGCGTCATCAGGCTGTCGCGGGTGATTTGGGGCATATCGAAATCCGTGAATCGTGAGTGGTGAATGGTGAATCGAAAACTCGAGAAGGATACGAATTACGACTTACGAATTACCATTAACGCTTTTCATAGTCCGTAAGCAATTCGGATCAGGGTAATCGGATGCTGCTTTTGCGCCGTCGTCTCGCCCATTCCCTGCTGGATGTGGCGGCCGGCGATCGCGCAGTCGGAGCCGATATAGTCGGGAGCAGCCTCTGCCATCTGCCGGAACACCGGGCGGCCGATTTTCATCGACTGTTCGAAATATTCACTTTTCACGCCCCAGGTGCCATCGTGGCCGGCGCAGCGCTCGACGGTGGTCACCTTGGTGTCCAGGTATCATTTCCAGCAACTCGCGTGTCTTCTGTCCCATGTTCTGCACGCGCAGGTGACACGGAATATGGTATGAAACCTTGCCCAGCGGTTTCCTGAAGTCGGTCTTGAGCAGCCCGTCCTTGTTGCGCAATACAAAATACTCGAACGGGTCGTACATCGCTTCCGCCACCGCCTTGACATCCGCGTCTTCCGGGAACATCAACGGCAGCTCCTGCTTGAACATCAGCGTGCAGGACGGCACCGCCGTCATGATCGCGTAGCCCTCGCGCGCCAGCCTGGCCAGCACCGGGATATTGATATCCTTGTTGCGCGCCACGGCCTCGAGGTCGCCGAGTTCGAGCTTGGGCATGCCGCAGCAGGCCTCCTTTTCCACGAGGATGGCCGGCACCTCGTTATGCGCGAGGATTTTCAGCAGATCGTGGCCGATGCCGGGTTCGTTGTAATTCACATAGCAGGTGGAAAAGATCGCAACTTTGCCCGGAGTTTTTGCCCCGTCCTTTGCCGGAAACGACGCGTTGGGCTGCGCGGTGCTGCGGAATTTTGCGCTGTCGTAATCCGGCAGCACGCGGTCCTTGTGCACGCCAAGCACGCTGTCCATGATGCCGCGGGCAACGCCGTTCTTGTTGACGGCGTTGACGAACTTCACCACCACCGGAATGCTCGCCAGCCGGCCCATCGCATCGGTGCTGGACAGCAGCCGGTCGCGGAAACCGGCCCCGCCCTTTTTGAACTTGACCGCCTTGGCGCGCAGCATCAGGTGCGGGAAATCGACGTTCCACTGGTGCGGCGGCACGTACGGGCACTTGGTCATGTAGCACATGTCGCACAGGTAGCACTGGTCGACCACTTTCCAGTAGTCCTGCTTCGCGACCCCGTCCACCTCCATCGTCTTGCTTTCGTCGATGAGATCGAACAGCGTCGGAAACGCCGTGCACAGGTTCACGCAGCGGCGGCAACCGTGGCAGATCTCGTAGACGCGTTCCAGCTCCTTGTCGAGCCTGGCTTCGTCGTAGAAATCGGCGGATTTCCAGTCGAGCGGATGGCGGGTGGGGGCCTCGAGGCTCCCTTCGCGAACGGTCATAGGTCAGAAAAAGGACGAGGGATAAGGGATGAGGGATGAAGGATGAGGCAAAGGCCGAATCGTTCCGCCTTCCGCCCTCATCCTTCCGCCTGGCTCCTAGTCAGCCAGCGCGTCCAGCGCTTTCTGGAAGCGGTTGGCGTGCGAGCGCTCGGCCTTGGCCAGCGTTTCGAACCAGTCGGCGATTTCGCCGAAGCCTTCGTCGCGCGCGGATTTTGCCATGCCCGGGTACATGTCGGTGTACTCGTGGGTCTCGCCCGCAATCGCGGCTTTCAGGTTGTCGCGGGTTTTGCCGATCGGCAGATCGGTCGCGGGATCGCCACAGGCTTCCATGTACTCGAGATGGCCATGTGCATGCCCGGTTTCACCTTCTGCCGTCGAGCGGAACACCGCGGCAACGTCGTTCTGGCCTTCCACGTCGGCCTTCGCTGCAAAGTAGAGATAACGCCGGTTCGCCTGGGATTCACCGGCAAACGCCGCTTTCAGATTGCCGTGGGTTTTGGATCCTTTGAGTTGCATGATTTTCTCCTGTTTAATCAACGCATTATAAAACAACTGCAGACCGGAGAGACTTTGGGGACTACGCCGTTCCGGACGAGATGCTACAGATATTAGACTAACTCTAATCTGTGAACTAAGTATAAACCCGGGCTCGAAGCACTGTCAATTTCAGTCTGGCGCACTGGCAACACTCAGCGTGCGAGCATGGCCTCGATTTCAGAAAAAGTGCGCGCCACCTGGCTGGTCTGTATGCTCACGCCGAGCTGGCGCGCGACCTGGGTTGCCGAAAACATGCCGCGCACCGTCTGCTGCCCGCCGGCACCGACTTCCACCACCATTGCATGCTGGCGTCCGGCCGCCTTGAGAGTCGCGACGATGTGGCCCACCTTGGCGGCGCGCACGTCTTCGAGATTAAGCACCTGGAGCCGCTCCTGCGGCGTCATGATGTCGCGCACCAGCAGCTCTTCGCGACGGATACCGCGCTGGGCGATGACCTGCATCGGTTTTTCGCCGGAAATGTCATTGGCCGTGATCAAACCCATCACCTTGCGGTTCTGATCCACGACCAGCAGCAGCCTCACCCCACGTTTGATCATCCGGCTGTGCGCTTCGTCCAGCGTATCGCCCGCCAGAATGATGATCGCCGTCACGCGCCTGAAATCGGTCAAGACCTGCAGAGCGGGATCGTCGAGCGTAACGTTATCCGGCAACGGTTGTGTCGGCTGGGCATAGCCGACAGCCTGCTGGAGCAGGGTTGAAGCCAAAGCCGTGTAGTTTCTAAGCATGGTTCCTTCCTTTCTTGCTGTTGCCAGCCTGATTAAGACCCCCAAAATCGAAGGAAGTTGTCATCAGACCTGCAATGCCTCCGCAGCTTCACGGACGAAAACGGCGGAACGGAACCGCAGCAGAAGCAGACGCTGCGCGCCGGCTGTTCAAAGCGGAGGAATGAATTATCCGCGATCGGCCGCGCCGAGCCGGCTCACTTGGTCGCTTCCAGACAGCCGCTGCCCGGAGCGGCGGTGCAGATAGCGCGCGAGTTCGTTCAACGCCTTCTGATAGACATCGCGCTTGAATTCAACCACTGTCTCCATCGGCACCCAGTATTCGTTCCAGCGCCAGGCATCAAACTCCGGTTTCTCGCTTGCGCGCAGGCATACGTCGCAATCGCGGCCGACCAGGCGCAGCAAAAACCAGATCTGCTTCTGGCCGCGGTAGTTGCCGCGCCATTCGCGCCGGATCCAGCGGTCGGGCACATCGTAGTGCAGCCAGTTCCGGGTACGGCCCAGGATCTTGACATGCCTGGGATCGAGCCCCACTTCCTCCTTGAGTTCGCGGTACATCGCGAACTCCGGCGTCTCACCGGCCTTGATGCCGCCCTGCGGAAACTGCCACGAATGCTCCTTTACCCGCTTGCCCCAGAAAACCTCGCTCTTCCAGTTACAAAGAATGATGCCGACGTTGGGGCGATAGCCGTCACGATCAATCATATCGCTCACCCTTGAGTCGGTTACTTGACCCGATTTTTTCACAATTCGGGAAGGAAGAAAAGCCGCCCGGGGAATATGCGGCGAAGTCAGAAAAACAACCGGTTTTCGTCGTGACGGTTCATTTTGCGCAAACCGTCGACAAAGCGCGGGAACTCGAGGCCGTAGCACTGCTGCAGCGAGAGCGCCCGCTGCTCCAAGGCGATCCATTCGGGGCTGTCGGGCCGGGTCCTGAAGGCGAACACGATGATGTTCCCGGGTTTTCCCGCCGGCAGGCACAGGGTGCCGTCAGGGAAAGCGGCCTCGATGCGCCGCAGCGTGTCATTGAACTCCCGGTCGCCGCCCCAGAGATTGACGACCAGGATGCCGCGCGCGCCGAGCCTCCTGCGGCAGGCCTCGTAAAACGCCTTGCTCGAGACCGACTCGACATGCGAATCGGCATCGTAGCCATCGACCATCAGCACGTCGACACTGTCGCCGTCGCGCGCAATGTATTCGGCGCCATCGCTTACGATCACCGCAAAGCGGGCGTCATCCGGCGGCACGTTGAAATACTGGCGCGCAATCGCCACCACACGCGGGTTGATCTCCACCACCTGCGTGCTCGCCCACGGCAGATATTGGTAGATGAATTTCGCCAGGGAGCCGCCGCCCAGGCCGATCATCAGCACGCGTTCGGGCCGGTCGTTGAACAGCATGAAGGCCATCATGCTGCGCGTGTAGGAAAGCTCGAGATCCCAAGGCTTCGCGATTCGCATCGAACTCTGGACGGTATCACTGCCGATGTGCAGCGAGCGCACCCCGAACTTTTCGCTGACGTAAACGGTCTCCGTGTCCTCGGCTGGCTTGCGGATCCGCCATTTGGATAGAAATTTCATGTATCGGTTTTTGGGAGAAGGTCCAAGGTCCGGTAGAATAAGGGTTTTTACGGATCTGGAACAGGCATGCGCGTCTCGCAGTTCTTCATTTCAACCCTCAAGGAAGCCCCGTCCGAAGCCGAGGTCGTCAGCCATAAACTGATGCTGCGGGCCGGGCTCATCAAACGGCTCACCAGCGGCGTTTATACCTGGATGCCGCTGGGCCTGCGCGTGCTGCGCAAGGTCGAGACCATTATCCGCGAGGAAATGAACCGGAGCGGCGCGCTCGAGCTGCTGATGCCGGCGGTGCAACCGGCCGAACTATGGCAGGAGTCGAAACGCTGGGAACAGTACGGGCCGGAATTGCTGCGCATCAAAGACCGGCACCAGCGCGATTTCTGCTTCGGGCCGACGCACGAGGAAGTGGTCAGCGACGTCGTGCGGCGCGAGATCAAGAGCTACCGCCAGCTGCCGCTCAATCTCTACCAGATCCAGACCAAGTTCCGCGACGAGATCCGCCCGCGCTTCGGCGTGATGCGCGGCCGCGAGTTCGTCATGAAGGACGCCTATTCGTTCCATGCCGACAAGGCGAGCCTCGAACGGACCTACCGGGAAATGTACGACTGCTATTCGCGTATTTTCACGCGCCTCGGCCTCAGGTTTCGCGCGGTCGCGGCCGACACGGGCTCGATCGGCGGCACCGGCTCGCATGAATTCCATGTGCTTGCGGACTCGGGCGAGGACGCGATCGCGTTCTGCCCGGATTCGGATTACGCGGCCAACGTCGAGCTCGCCGAAGCGGTTGCGCCGGCAGCCGGGCGCGCAGCGCCGACTGCAACGCTTGAGCGCGTGCACACCCCCGGCGTCAAGACCATCGCCGAACTCGGCGCATTCCTGAAAATTCCGGCTCAAAAGACGGTGAAGGCGGTCGTGGTGGACGGCGCCGACGGCCGGCCGGTGCTGCTGCTGGTGCGCGGCGACCATGAACTCAATCTCATCAAGGCCGGGAAGCTGGCCGAAGTCAGGACGCCGGTCACGTTTGCATCGGCTGAAGCGATCCGCGCGGCATTCGGCGCCGATCCGGGTTCGCTCGGGCCCGTCGGCTTCAAGGGCATCGTCATCGCCGACCGCGCGCTTGGCGCCATGTCCGATTTCGTTGTCGGCGCCAACCAGAACGACCACCACTACACCGGTGCGAATATCGGGCGCGATTTTCCGGAGCCGGTCTTTGCCGACATCCGCAACGTCGTGGCCGGCGACCCCAGTCCCGACGGCAAGGGCAAACTTGAGATCCTGCGCGGCATCGAAGTAGGCCATATTTTCCAGCTGCGCACCAAGTATTCGAGCGCGATGAACCTCACGTTTCTGGACGTGGACGGCAAATCGCAGATCATGGAGATGGGGTGTTACGGCATCGGCGTCACCCGTATTGTCGCCGCGGCCATCGAACAGAATTACGACGAGCGCGGCATCATGTTCCCGCGGACCATGGCGCCGTTCGATCTTGCCATCGTGCCGATCGGCATCGGCAAAAGCGCGCAGGTCAGGGAAACGGTCGACCAGCTCTATGCCGAGCTCACCGCGGCGGGCATCGATGTTCTGCTCGACGACCGCGACGAGCGTCCAGGCGTGATGTTCGCCGACACGGAATTGATCGGCATCCCGCACCGCATCGTCGTCGGCGAACGCGGACTGAAGCAGGGCCAGATCGAATATCAGGGACGGCGCGACAAAACCGCGCAGGCCGTGCCCTTGCCAGACGCGTTAAAATTAGTAAAATCAAGGGTATGCGCAAACTGATCGCATCGATACTGGCGCTGCCGCTGGTGGTGGCGATGGCCTTGCCGCTGCCGGCATGGGCCGGCGCGCAGGTCTACGAACCGCTTTCGGCCAGCGTGCAAGCCGGGCTGCAATCGGCCGTCAGCGACCAGGCGGTGCCTTTTCTCGCGTTCCAATCGATGCGCGATGCGCGGGCATGGCTCAATGCCATGTCGAAAAAACTCGTCAAGCACATGCCGGACCGCGTGCAGCGCGAGGAATTCCTGGTCACGGTGCATTACGAGGCAAAACGGGCCGGACTCGACCCGCAAATGGTGCTGGGCCTGATTCAGGTCGAAAGCAATTTCCACAAGTATGCCGTGTCACGCGCTGGCGCCCGCGGTTACATGCAGGTCATGCCGTTCTGGACCAAGCTGATCGGCAGCCATGGCCAGAACCTGTTTCACCTGCGCACCAACCTGCGCTATGGCTGCGTCATCCTGAAACACTACCTCGACCGGGAAAACGGCAATCTGTTTCGCGCGCTTGGCCGCTACAACGGCAGCCTTGGCAGGGCTGAATACCCGACGATGGTGGTCCGTGCCTGGCATAACAACTGGCAATACCCCGGCGCCGTCGATACCGCTGCGGTAACACCCCCCGACCAGGCAGACGGAGCACCGGCGCGCCCCCTCAGCACCGCATCCGTAAGGTAACGCGACATCGCAGACGGGGCTACGGCGCGCGTCCCGCACACGAACGGCTACGCCGCTAAATCTCCCGCTTGTCGTTGTTTGCGTCCCCGACTGGCTCTGCAGCCGCCCGGTTTGGAACCTCAAGGTGTGGGGATTCCGGCGGTGCCGCCGTCCGCTCGGCGGACCGGAACAGTTCTTCCACGGAGATCTGCATGTTTTCCGCTGCCCGCGCCGAGATGTCGCACACCAGCGCCTCCAGACCGGGATCCGAATCCAGCATCGGTCTCCGCGCCTCGGCGCTGAAAACGAACAAGCGGTATACATCCGCGACTTTGATGGTTTCCGGGTCACGATCGAGCACCCAGCCTGCGGGCACCACGCGGCTGACCCAGCCCGCGCCGATCATCTTGTCGAGAACAGCCTCGATGCTTTCGACGCGGGCCTTGACGGCGCCGTGCAGCCGGGAGAGCCCGACCACCTCGCCTCCGCGTTGGGCATGCCACAGTGTTTTGAGTATTTGCAGGGCATCGAAAAAATCGCTTCCGGGTACCGGCCGCGCCTGCCCGGCGCGCTCACGCCACTCCGGCAGCGCCGCCACCACCACGGCACCGGACAGCACGACCAGCCATGACAGGTAAATCCACATCAGGAAAATCGGTGCGCTCGAGAACGCGCCGTAAACCAGCGTGTACGTCGGAAATTGCGCGACATAGAACGCAAACCCGTGTTTCATCGCCTCGAACACAAACCCGGCCAGCACGCCGCCGAACAGCGCATCGCGCAACGCGACACGCCGGTTCGGCATGGTGAGGTAGAGCAAAGCGAGGGCCGCCGAGGTCAGAAGAACCGGCACGGTCCTGAGCAGCACCACGCCCGCGCCGGGAATGTCGCCGACGAGACCCAGCGACAACGTCACCAGCCATGAAGTCAGCGACAGACTCGCCCCGACCAGCACCGGGCCGACCGTCAGCAGCGTCCAGTAAATCAGCAGACGCTGGAACAGCGAGCGCGGACGGGAAACGCGCCAGATCTGATTGAACGCGCGTTCTATCGTCGTCAGCAACATGATGGCGGTGACGGCGAGAAAGCCCACGCCAACCACAGTCAACTTCGCGGCACTGGCGGTGAACTGGGCGGCATAAGTGGCGATTGCGCCCGCCGATTCAGGCACCAGGCGCTCCAGCAGGAATCGCTGCAGCGCCTCGCTCATCTGCCCGAACACCGGGAAAGCGGAAATCAGCGTCAATACCACCGTGATCAGCGGCACGATCGACAGCAGCGTCGTAAAAGTGAGGCTCGCTGCAATCTGTATGCAGCGGTCTTCGTCAAACTGCCGCCCCACGATGCGCACAAACTCGGCCAGCGGTGGAAAGGGTCTCGGCACGTTTTGCCCCGGCTGCAAATTCGACGCTATATAATACCCACGAATCCCGCACAGCGCCCCACATGAGAGAAATCCTCGTCCTCTACTACAGCCATTACGGCGCCGTGACGCAAATGGCGCAGCTCGTGGCGCGCGGCGTCGAGCAGGTGGAAGGCGTTGCAGCACGCGTGCGCACCGTACCCAAAGTGTCGACCGTCTGCGAGGCGGTCGAGAGTGCGCTGCCCGATGCCGGCGCGCCCTACGTCGAGCTCAAGGACCTGCAAGAGTGTATCGGTCTGGCGGTAGGTTCCCCCACCCGTTTCGGCAACATGGCAGCGCCGCTCAAGTACTTCTGGGATTCGACCGGCGAGCTGTGGCTCAAAGGCGCGCTTGCCGGCAAACCTGCCGCCGTGTTCACGTCGACCGCCAGCCTGCATGGCGGGCAGGAGACGACGCTGATTTCGATGATGCTGCCGCTCATGCATCACGGCATGGTGATCGTCGGCGTACCCTATTCCGAGCCGGAACTGCTGACTACCGCGAGCGGGGGCACGCCCTACGGGCCCAGTCATCATGCCGGCGCGGCGAGCGACCGGCCGATCACCGCGGAAGAAAAAAAACTCTGCGTCGCCCTCGGGCGCCGCCTGGCCGAAATCGCGCTTCGGCTCGCGCGATGAGCCTCGGACTGGAGGCACGCCGTCACCTGCGCGCGCAGCGGCACGGCGTGCTGTCGACGATTTCGCGCGCGCTCGAAGGCTATCCTTTCGGATCCGTCGTGCCCTACGTTCTCGATCAGCAGGCCGTCCCTGTCATCCTCGTCAGCCGGCTGGCTGAGCATACCAAGAACATCTCCGCCGATCCGCGGGTCAGCCTGCTCGTCCACGAGCCGGGCGCGGACGTCCAGGCAGGCGCCCGCGTCACGCTCATGGGCCAGGCGCACCGCGTGGAAAATCCGCACGGGATCAAGGAGCGTTATGTGCGTTTTTTCCCGGCGGCCCGCGATTACCATGACAAACTCGACTTCGACTACTATCGCATCGAACCGGTCACGCTGCGCGTCGTCGCGGGCTTCGGAAAAATCCACTGGATCAGCCGCGAAGCCTACGCCCCGCCCGCGAACACGCTGGCCGCACAGGAAAACGGGATCATCGCCCAGATAAATCAGGACCATGCGCGCAACCTCGACGACTGTTGCCGCCATTACCACCAGCGCAGACCGGAGAAAGCGGAAATGATCGGCATCGACTGCGACGGCTTTGACGTGCGCGCTGACAGCGAGTCTGCTGCGTTTCGACTTCGACCCGCCCGTCACCGACGCCGCGCAGGCGCGCGCGGCGTTCGTTGCAATGGCGGTCCAGAGCCGCACCGCGTGATGACCGCCCGGCTGCATTATCTGAGCGCGGCGAGCCTGATCGCACTGATCCTGCTGTGCCTCGCCTGGGAACTGTGGCTGGCGCCGCTGCGTCCCGGCGGTTCATGGCTCGCACTCAAGGTGCTGCCGCTGCTCGCGCCGCTCATCGGCGTTCTGCGCCGCAGGCTCTACACCTATCAGTGGTCCTCGATGTTGATCCTCGCCTATTTCATCGAAGGCGTGGTGCGCGGTTACTCCGACTCCGGGCTGCCGGCGCAACTCGCGCGCATTGAGATCGCGCTGTCGCTGCTGTTTTTCTTCAGCGCCATCGCCTGCGTGCGGGCACACGCCAGGCAACGCGCCGCGGCCAGCGCCGGAAAATCCACGGGATCAGCGTGATCGGCGCCAAAACGATGAGACTGGTCGTGAACGGGAAATAGAATCTAAAGCCCTTGCGTTCGAACCGGTTCACAGCCCGGCACGAGCCTGGCCGGCAACGGCCACAACAAGCCCGCCATGATCAGAATAATCGTAATATAATCAGCCGCTTACAAATTCCATCTAAAGCTGCGGATTCAGCCGCTCCAGCTTGGAGTGCAGCTTGTTCAGCGCGTTGAGGTAGGCCTTGGCCGAGGCGATCACGATGTCGGTGTCCGCGCCCTGGCCGTTGACGATGCGCCCGCCCTTGGACAGGCGCACCGTCACTTCGCCCTGCGAGTCGGTGCCGCTGGTGATGTTGTTCACCGAATACAGCTGCAGCTCGGCGCCGCTCTTGACGATGCGTCTCGATCGCCTTGAACGTCGCGTCCACCGGCCCGCTGCCGTCCGCCTCGGCCTGCTTCTCCGCGCCGTCCTCGGCCACCACCACCGTGGCGTGGGGCGTCTCGCCGGTTTCCGAGCACCGTTCAGCGACACCAGCTTGAACTGTTCCTGCTCCAGGCGTCGACGGCTTCGTCGCTCACCAGCGCCTGCAGGTCCTCGTCGAAAATCTCGTGCTTCTTGTCGGCCAGATCCTTGAAGCGGGCAAAGGCGGCGTTGAGCGCCTCTTCCGAGGCCAGCTCGATGCCCAGTTCCGTGAGCCGCGTCTTGAAGGCGTTGCGGCCGGAGTGCTTGCCCAGCACCAGCTTGTTGGCGCTCCAGCCCACGTCCTCGGCGCGCATGATCTCGTAGGTTTCGCGGTTCTTGAGCACGCCGTCCTGGTGGATGCCCGACTCGTGCGCGAAGGCGTTGGCGCCGACGATGGCCTTGTTGGGCTGCACCGCGAAGCCGGTGATGCCCGAGACCAGGCGGCTGGCCGGCACGATCTGCGTGGTGTCGATGTGGGTGTCGCAGGGGAAGACGTCCTGGCGCGTGCGCACCGCCATCACCACCTCTTCCAGCGAGGCGTTGCCGGCGCGCTCGCCCAGGCCGTTGATGGTGCATTCCACCTGGCGCGCGCCGTTCAGCACCGCGGCCAGCGAATTGGCCACCGCCAGGCCGAGGTCGTTATGGCAGTGCACCGAGAAGACCGCCTTGTCGGCATTGGGAATGCGCTCGCGCAAGGTGGCGATCAAGTGCGCCGAACTGCTCGCGGCAGGTTGTAGCCGACGGTGTCGGGAATGTTGAGCGTGGTGGCGCCGGCCTCGATCACCGCTTCGAGGATGCGGCACAGGAAATCGAGATCGGAACGGCCGGCGTCCTCGGGCGAGAACTCGACGTTGTCGGTATACTTGCGCGCCCATTTCACCGCCTTGACCGCCTGCTCGACCACCTGGTCCGGGCTCATGCGCAGCTTCTTCTCCATGTGGATCGGCGAAGTGGCGATGAAGGTGTGGATACGGCCGGATGCTGGCGCCCTTCAAGGCCTCGCCGGCGCGGTCGATGTCGCGCTCCAGTGGCGCGCGCGAGTCCGCACACCGTGCTGTCCTTGACCGCATGCTCGCCACCGCCTTCACCGACTCGAAGTCGCCGTTGGTCGCGGCCGGGAAGCCGGCCTCGATGACATCCACGCGCATGCGCTCCAGCTGCCTGGCGATACGCACCTTTTCTTCCCGCGTCATGGAAGCGCCCGGGCTCTGCTCGCCGTCGCGCAAGGTGGTATCGAATATGATCAATTTGTCTTTCATGACGGTCTCCAGTCCTGATTCTACCCGTCATGGCCGAGATAGCGGCCGCTGACGGACGGTGCATGGGGCAACTCCCGGGGCGGCCAACTGCGCCCGGCCGAAACAACGAATTGTGGGGTAAGTTATTTGTGCGCGCGGCCGCGCAGCAGCAGGCCCGCCAGCAGGAAGCTGGCAAGGAAAAGGAAAGCAGTGGCCTGATTCAGGAAACTCATAATTTGGAAATATAATGGCTTTTTGCATGGCGCGCAAGCGGCCGGAACAACCGGGCTAGCCTGCAACGGGCGCGGTCTAGTTGCCGGTTGCGGGGGGCGGCCTCTTCCCCGACCGGCGCTTCAGGGCTTCCCACACCCAAATCACGTAGCCGGAAAGGCCGTAACCCGCAAACAGGATGAACAGCATTTCCGGCAGCGTGCTGGAAAACATGAGCAGGAACACCATGCTCATGGCGATCGCCACCACGGCCGAGAACGGCACGCTCTTGCGCAGGTTGATATCCTTGCCGCTGTAGAATTTGAAATTGCTGACCATGGAAAGCCCGGCAAATACCGTCAGACCCCAGGCGAGCCACCGCACGTCGGCGCCCTTTACCTGATACTCGTTCAGCGCCCACACCAGGCCCGTGACCAG
>CAVTHV010000001.1:0-12522 GCA_963734595.1 uncultured beta proteobacterium | reverse complement strand
TCATCGGCGGTTTCCAGAACCAGAAATCACCGGACGGCCAGGGCGTTCAGAAAAACGGAAGCGAATATGAGGCTGCCGGAAGCCACCATCGCCTCCGGACCGAGATAACGGTAACAGGCTGTTTTTATTTATCTTTTAAACACGAGGCGGCGCGAAATCCCCGGCCGCGATTTACTTTTTGGCGTGAGGATGCGGCAGCAGCCGGTCGTACTCCTGCCTGACCGTGGCATAGCATTCGCAAACCCGCTGCTTCAAGCTTGGGCCGGTCCACGCACGGCGATGCGGCCGCGCGCATAGGTGATCACGCCGTCCTTTTGCAGCTGGCCGGCCGCCAGCGTTACGCTTTCCCGGCGCACACCCAGCAGGTTCGCGATCAGCTCCTGCGTGATGACCAGCTTGTTCTCATGCAATCGATCCACGCTCATCAACAGCCAGCGGCAAAGCTGCTGATCCAGGGAATGGTGCTGGTTGCACACGGCGGTCTGAGAGGTCTGCGCAATCAGCGCCTGCGTGTACAGCAGCGCCAAGTGTTGCAGGTGGCCTCCCAGCGCGAACTCCCGCTTCATGATTTTCCGGCTGAGTCGAAAGGCGCCGCCCTGCGCTTTGCACCATCGTACTGCTCGGCATGCTTTCGCCGCCCATGAAAATGGAAATCCCGACCATGCCTTCGCTTCCGACGAGCGCAATTTCGCTCGAGGAGCCGTCCTCCAGTTCATAGATCAGCGAAACAATCCCGGCAGTCGGAAAGTGCAGATAATTCTCATGGTCGCCCGATTCGGACATGGTCCATCCCAGCGGCATCGGGATGAACTCCAGATCAGGCAGCAGGCGCTCGTAATCCGGCGCGTGAAGCGCTGCAAGTATCAGATTTTGCCTGGGTTCCGGTGGCGATACTTTTGTTATCTTGGACATCGTCTCTCATATTGAAGGAATGCGATTCGTTGAATTGAATTCGCGCTGATTGGATTTTTACCGCCCGTTGAGGTCTCGCATGCGTCGAAACGACAAGAAACGTGACGGCCACCGACACACACAGCGCAGTCGCATCTCGACGAGGCCGAAATCCGGCAAATGGCGATTGCAACGGCGTTTAAAACTTCCGCTTGACCTCCAGGCAACGGACGTTTTTTCTTTATAGCGTAATCCACGGGGCCGTTCCGTGCGCTGCTTAACATATGTACATCGGAATCGGGACAAACCGGGCCGGGATCGCTGTCGAGATCGCGATAGAACGAAGGTGAACCCGGCGGTGTTCCACATGAATATTGAATTGGCATCTTCGCGGGGATATAGTGACCGGGTGCCGGGCATCAAAAAGCAGTCAAAGATCCGTTTGATCGAAACGCCGGCGAGGAGAACCCCCGATGGCCGTTCATTTCAACGAGATTTAAGGAAGCCACATGACTTTTTTTGTCGAAGTCCTGAGTAAAAACTTCGAACCCCAGACGCAGGTAAAGCGCATCGGCGAGTACAAGACCAAGGAAGAAGCGATCACCGCATCACAACGGATCATCGAAGATTTCCTGCGCCGGCAACACAAACCGGGCATGACTGCCGAAGCGCTTTTTGCGCTGTACCACGCGCACGGCGAGTATCCGTTTATCTTCCGGGACGACGACAATACCTTCAACGTTCCAGGATTCGGCCACGCCAATCACGCCATGACTTACGCCGCGAAGCTCTGCGGCGGCAAGAAATAAGACGATCATGCGCACTGAACTCGTCTCCATCCCGACCGGCGCCGGGCAGCCGCTGGACGGCGCGTATTACGAGCCGGACGGCGGCGTCACGGCCGGCGCCGTTTTATACTTTCACGGCAACACGATGAATTTCTACGTCGGCGGGGCGCGTTTCCTGCCCCCTGCCCTGACGAAGCTCGGTTACGCGTTCCTCGCATTCAACCGGCGCGGCCACGACATCCTGAGCACGCGGACGAGCCGCATCGCCGAGGGCGGCGCGTTCCAGACCACGGCGCGAAGCGCTCGAGGACAACCGGATCGCCGCGCGCTGGCTCGCCGCGCGCGGGTTTGCGGCGCCGGTGATCATGGGCCACAGCAACGGCGGCATGCTCGCCACGCGGCACGTCGTCGACCACCCGCAAACGCCGGCGCTGGTGCTGCTCTCCGCCGGTCGCGGCGGTCCCCAGGAGAACTCAGCGCGCGGGCACGGAGAAGATTTTCGCGGTGGACAGCATGGACGAACTGACCGCCAAGGCGCGCGCGCTGGTCGCGGCCGGCCGCGGGCGCGATCTCATGTTCATGCCCGGATGGTGGTACGTGATCAGCGCGGAGAGCTTCCTCGACCGCATCGTGACCGTGCCGGACACGATCAGGCTCGCGCCGCAGATCAAGTGCCCGGTGCTCGCGATCCGTGGCGACAAGGAAGACGTCGACCGCTATCCGGCGGAAGAATTCCAGGCCGCGGCCGGCGGCCCGTGCGCGGTCGAGATCGTGAAGGATTGCGACCATTTCTATAACGGCAAGAACGACGTCGTCGCCGAGATCGTGAGCAGGTGGCTCGGGCAAGACGCTGCCCGTTAAGGTCTAAAGCGGAGACACAAAGGACACAGAGGACACGAAGGAAAAACAAAAATAGATTAACGGCTCACCGCTTACTGCTCACGATTCCCGATTTCCGATTCACGGATTTTTGAACCGCCAAAGCGTCTTCTTAATACCCACTGACGGCTCACGCGACGGGCACGACGGGAAACGACCAAAAAACCGGTAAGCCATTGATTTATTGGCGTGCCCGGCCACAATCGAATCCACGACCCGCTCCGTTGCAATCAGCCGGCGCAGCGATTCCCGATGTTGACGCAGATCAGTACGCCCTCTTTTCGGAGGCGAATACTGATTGGTAGTTCGCTTGCAGGTGGCCGCAATTTGCAAGCTCACGGGTGAACAACTGGACAAGGCAACCCGGAGCGCGCGGGCCATTCGCCAGTTCGGACAGCGCATGCACATAGCGTTCACCGCGGGGCAGACAGTTGGCCTCGCGCACCCTCATGCCGGCATGCACCGCAGTCACGGCTATTCGATCGCGAAAGGAGATGAATCATGAACACTCTTTGGATCGTAGTCCTCGGCGTGCTGACCAGCTATCTGGCCTACAACCTTTACGCCAAACGCATCGACCGGAACGTCATCCAGTCCGACGCCAAGCGCGCGACGCCCGCGCGCATGTACATGGACGGCGTCGACTTCATGCCGACCAGCCGGAACATCCTCTTCGGATACCACTTCAAGGCGATCGCGGCCGCCGGGCCCATCGTGGGACCCATCACCGCCGCCAATCTCTGGGGATGGTCGCCCTCGCTGGCCTGGCTGATCATAGGCGTCAGCTTCATCGGCTGGGTGAGCGACTATTCCGCGATCATGGTCGCGGTGCGCAACGACGGCAACAGCCTGTCGGCAATCGCGCACAAGCTCATCGCGCCCCGCACGCGCACGATCCTGTTCGTCTTCATCTTCTTCTATCTGATGCTGCTCGCCGGCGCGTTCGTCGGCATCCTGGCGGCGATCCTCTCGGCGCGTCCGGACGTGCCATTCGGCATCATCATGCTCGCCCTCATGGGGTTGCTTGCGGGCCAGATGATGTACCGCTGGAAGATGGGCATCATGGGCGTCACGGTCTTCGTCGTCGCGCTTACGCTCGCCGGCATGGTGGCCGGCCCATGGGGCCAGCACCGTGACGAAAAGGGCGCGCTCGTGCAAGGCCCGGTCGCGGCCGCCATCGTGCAGCTGAACGGCGCGGTGGACGAGCTGAACGACCGCCAGCCGCTGTTCTCGGTCGAAGATCCTACGGCTGCAGACCCGCGCATCCCCGCGCCGGGCAAGGACGGCGTGCGGCCGACCACGCCCGCGTATGACTCGGCCACCGGCCTGCTCAAGACGCTGCCGAACTACCTCCTGTGGATGGTGTTCCTGTTCGCTTTCAGCTACATGGGGGCGAACCTCCCGATCTGGCGGTTTGCGCAGCCGGTGAACTACATCGGCTTCTGGATCACTTCGATCACCATCCTGCTCTCCGCGCTCGGCATGGTCGTCGCGCCGCTCCTCGGCACGAAGGACGCGTCGGGCGCGCTCATAGGCGCGTTTGCGCTGCCCGCCCTCAAGGACCTCGGCTTCGGGATCGTGGAGGGCAAGGCGTGGCAGCCGCTGTGGCCGATGCTCTTCGTGACGATCGCGTGCGGCGCCATCTCCGGCTGGCATGCGCTCGTCGGCTCGATCGGCACCGCGCGGCAGCTCGAGTACGACACCGACGCACTGCCGGTCGGCGCAGGCGCGATGTTGTTTGGCGAGTTCCCCCTCGCGCTGCTGTCTCTCACGGCCGTCTCCATCGCCGGAGCCGGCGGCGGCGGCGGCCGCTTCGCGACCGGCGTCGGCAAGCTCGTGTACGCCGGGACCTTCGGGCTGATCCCCGAGACGTTCGGCACCGCGCTCGGCTTCGCCACCTTCGTGATCATCGTGCTGACGGTCACGCAGCTGGTCTTCCGCGTGATGCGCGTGACGCTCGCCGAATGGGTGGGCGACGTCATCCCGCCCATGCGCAACATGCACGTCGCGAGCTTCATTTCCATGGGTTTCACGGCTGCGCTGGTGCTCACCGGCACCTGGGTCTACCTGTGGCAGATGTTCGGCGCGTCGAACCAGCTGATGGCGGCCCTGAGCCTGCTCGTGGTGTCGGTGTGGCTGAAGTCGGAGAAGCGCAACCCGACCTACGCCGTCGTGCCGATGATCTTCATGTACGTGACCACGCTGGCGGCGACCGCCGTCACGGCGCGCAATCTCTACGTGACGATCGCGGCGAATCCGAAGATGAGCGCGCTGCCGGTCGGCGGCGCGTGGGCCATGATCGCGGTGTCCGTGCTCCTGTTCGTCGCGGCCGTCATCATCGGCTGGGACGGGTACAAGGCCTACATGCGTCACGGCACGACGCCCACCGCTCCCGCCGTTCAGCCGGGGGCTGTGCCGCCCGCGGCGCACGCATAGGTGCCGATCGTGTCAGGCGAGCGCGCGTTCGGCGAGGTCGCGCACGGCTTTGAAGAAGTCGCTCGCGGGCTGCCGGCAATCGGGGAGCCGGACATGAAGCTGGAAGTTCGGCTCGGTGCGGCGCACGGACAGCCGCATGACCACCAACCCGGCGCGCTGGATCAGCGCCAGGAGCGCATAGGCGTGCGCAAGCGCGCCGGCGCTCGCATGATGCACGATCAGGCCACCGGGGGCCGCGCGCTGGCGCACCAGCCAATCGGGCGGCACGCGCGGCAGCGCGTCGCGCCCGGACCAGCTCGCGGGATCGAGCGCCTCGAGTTCGACCGCCGGGGCCCGGCGCAGCATGCCGCGAATGATGAGCGTGTCGCGCCGTCCGCGCGCCCGGGAAATCGGCCACCAGGGCAGGTCGCGCGGCTCGAGGAAGATGACCAGCGTGACGGCGGCGAAAGGGGGCTTCGCGTCGCTCAGCACCATCTCGACCGCGCTCGAGCCCAGCCAGCGCACCGTGGTGCGCTCGCCGAGCGCCCGCAGTCCACCCTCCGCGCCGCCCTGCATCCAGCGCATGAGCGCGCTGCCCTTGCGGACGTTCCAGATCGTGCCGGCGGCGAACCAGGCGACGATTGCAACCGCGGCGACACCGATGAGCTCCGTCATGGAATGGAACCATAGCACACCCGCCCGCCGCGGGTGGAGGCGCGCGCTGCGCGAGTTCGCCTACGGGATGTCCGGCTACGAGATCGCGCAGCAGGCGCTGGAGATCCGCGCCTCGATGGAGAGACTGTTCATCCTGGGCGTGTTCGGCGACATGCTCGGCGTGCCGATCCTGCCGCCGTACTACGGGCTGCGGCTGCTGCCCTGGGTGGTGCCGCAGATCGAGACGTGGAAGCGCAGCGTTCTTCGCGAGCGCGAGCTCGGAACCGACCACGAGCATCACCTGCACGGCGTATGAAAAGGAGACGGTCATGACAGAGCAAGAGAAGGCATCGGCAGCGAAGAGGCTGTGGCAGAACATCTGCGACACCGTGTACGGCATGGCCGCCCACGACATGAGCCGCGCGGCCCTGCGCACGCGCGCGTCGATGGAGCACCTCTTCATCCTCATCACGATGGGCGACCTGCTCGGCATCCCGATCCTGCCGCCCTACTACAGCCTGCGGCTCCTGCCCTACGTCGTGCCGCAGATCGCCACGTGGAAGCGGCGCATGCTGCGCGAGAAGGACGTCGCGGACGCGATGTTCTAGGTAGAGGCGATGATGGGATTCAAGGACGTATTCCTGCAGCATCCCGAGCGCCGCTACATCATGTTCGGCGGCGGCGGCGGGGTTGGCAAGACCACCTTCTCCGCGGCGGCCGCGTACTGGCTCGCGAGCCACGGCAAGAAGGTGCTGGTGTTCTCCGTGGACCCGCAGGCGTCGCTCACCGACATCTTCAAGCGCGACATCTTCGGCAAGGGGCCCGGTGCGAGATCATGAAGAACCTCTGGGCCCAGGAGATCGACGCGGACCGCCACATCAAGGCGTACCAGCAGGAGATCCGCCAGAAGATCCTCGACATGTACGGTCTGGCCGCCGTGCCGGAGGAGATCGAGAACTACATCCAGGCGGCGAGCGCCGAGCCCGCGATGGAGGAAAGCGCGATGTTCGACGCCGTGGTGGACGTGGTCATGAAGGGCGACTACGACTACTACATCTACGATCTCGTGCCCCTCGGTCACGCGCTCTACTACCTGTCGATGGCCAAGGTCTACGACGAGTGGATCAACAAGGTCACCAAGCTGCGCGAGGAAATGCGCGAGTACGAGGAGATGGTGAGCCGGATCCGGCGCGAAAAGGTCACCGAGCAGGACCAGATCCTCCAGGAACTGCTCTACATCAAGAATCGCATCAACACGTCGGCCGGGATCCTCACGGACAAAACGAAGACGGCCTTCTTCTTCGTGGTGATACCGGAGGCCGGGGTCATCAACGACACGCAGAAGGCGGCCAAGTTGTTCGCGCAGTTCGACGTGCCGCTTGCCGGGTACGTGGTGAACCGGGTCATCCCGCACGAGCTGCTGGGCCAGAACATCCCGGACTACCTGCGCCACCGCATCGCGATGCAGGACCAGAACCTGCTCGGCGTGCGCACGGCCTTCGGCGACCACGTGCTGGCGATGGTGCCGGAGATGGAGCGCGACGTCACGGGGCTGCCGATGATCGAGAAGCTGGCCGCCGGCATGTTCGCCTAGCGAAGGATCGCCATGCCGGAAATCACGACAACCGGAATCACGCTCCCAATGGGCCGCTACCTGAGCGAGCACCCCGCGCAGAAGTACCTGTTCTTCGGCGGCAAGGGCGGCGTGGGCAAGACCGTCTTCGCCGCCGCCGTCGCCATCGGGCTCGCGCGGCAGGGACGCCGCACGCTGCTCGCGTCGACGAATCCCGTCCACAGCCTGACCAACCTGCTCGGCCAGGACGTGCTCGGCAAGCACGTCGCCATCGACGGCGTGCCGAACCTCTGGGCCTACGAGATCGAGACCAAGGAGACCATCGAGCGCAGCAAGATGCAGATCCGGGAGAAGATCCGCTGGTTCCTCAAGTTCGCCGACATCACCACCAAGGCCGACGACTTCGTCGAGTCGGCGACGATGAATCCCGCGTTCGAGGAGTCGGCGATGTTCGAGAACATGATCGATCTCATGTTCAAGAACGAGTACGACGTCTACGTCTTCGACACCGCGCCCACCGCCAACGCGCGGCGCCTGCTCGGCATGTCGAAGGTGTACGCGCTGTGGGTCAACAAGATGATGAAGAGCCGCGAGGAAGCGCGCACCCTGCGCGAGATGCTCTCCTTCACGAAGAAGAAGGAGACCGACCCGCTGATGGACTACCTCATCTCCTTCCGCGACCGGATGGAGCACGCGCGCGTGCTCCTCACGGACCCGGCGCTCACGGCGTTCTACTTCGTGACGCTGGCCGAGGCGCTGCCCATCGCGGTGGTCACGCGCTTCATCCAGTGGTTCAAGGACTTCGGCATTCCGGTGGGCGGCGTGCTCGTCAACATGGTCATCGACCGTGCAGCGGTCGGTCCGGACGCCGCCGACTTCGTGAAAAACCGCGTGGCGATGCAGCAGGAGCACATGCAGACGATCTGGCGGGAGTTCGACGGCAGCGTCCGCGCCATCGTGCCGCTGTTCGAGACCGAGATCCGCGGCGTGACTGATGCTCCAGCGCCTGTGCGACGCCATCTACGCGGCGGACGGTGCGAAGCCCGCGCCCGCGCCCGGCCGCACGAAGTCGCAGCGGGAACGTAATCACCGGGGCCGCGGCAGCGGCCCGCATGGATGGCGCCGCCACCATTCGTGCTTGCGCTTGCGTCAAAGTAGGCTGAAAGGAGACCGCCATGACGAAACCAGGAACCGCCGTCAGCCTGACAGACGCAATCCAAGGCCGGCGCTCCGTGCGGGCCTACGCGCCGCAGATACTGGACCAGGCCACGATACGCGCCCTGCTGGACGCGGCCGTGCGCGCGCCCACGGCCATACACGAGGAGCCGTGGGCATTCGTGATTCTCCAGGATGCGAATGCGCTGAAGCGCCTCTCGGATCGCGCGAAAGCGGCTTTTCGTGGAGGAGATGCACCGCGCCCACCTCGACCGGGGCGGACACGCGCTCGACAAGTTCGAGCACCCGGACTTCAATATCTTCTACAACGCCGGCACGCTGATCGTCATCTGCGCCAAGCCGATGAGCCCGTTCGTCGTCGCCGACTGCTGGCTGGCGGCGGAGAACCTGATGCTGGCGGCGTATGCGATGGGCCTCGGAACCTGCGTCATCGGCTCGGCGGTCCCCGGCCTCAATACCCCGGAAATCAAGGACGAGCTCGGAATACCGGCCGAGGTCTCGGCAATCGCTCCGATCATCGTCGGCGTACCCAGCGACCAGCCCGCCGCGACATCCCGCAAGAAACCCCAGATTCTCGCCTGGAAATAATGCCGCGTCGTGAATTGAACCGCCAAGAAGATCAAAAGCGGAGACACGAAGGATTCTTTTCAATACCCCCTTGAGGGGTGCACAAAGGACACGAAGGAAAACCAGAAATAAATTAACCAACTCACCGGTTACTGCTCACGATTCACGATTCACCATTCACCATTCACCATTCACGAATAACGAATTTTTGAACCGCCAAGGCGCCGAGGAAAACAAAATCCGGTTTGAGCCTCAATCGGGGAACCGATACCAACGCCGGCTTTCGGTGCGGATTCAACCGGTGGATGCAACACACTAGACACTGCGTAAGCAGAAGGAGTGTTGCAGATGAAGCAAAGGCCACGGATCTATTACACGGAAAGCCAGAAAGCGCTGATGTGGGAGCGCTGGCAGAAAGGTGAATCTCTCCAGCAGATCGCCCAGTTGTTTGATCGAAACCACTCATCGATACAACGCATTCTGGCAGAGACAGGCGGGATACGTCCGGCGCAACGATCCCGTTCGCAGATTGGCGCTGACTTTGGCCGAACGCGAAGAGATATCGCGTGCTGTGGTTGCGGGTCACTCGATCCGTTCGATTGCAACGTCACTCGGGCGAGCACCCTCCACCATCAGCCGCGAGATCAAGCGCAACGGTGGTCAAGGATGCTATCGGGCGAGTCAGGCCGACCAGGCCGCCTGGGATCGGGCACGTCGCCCCAAGACCTGTAAACTGGCTGAGAACCGAACGTTGGCGCACATCGTGGCAGACAAGCTCCAATTGCAGTGGTCGCCGGAGCAGATTGCCGGGTGGCTGCAGCGTACTTACCCAGGCGACGAGAACTACCAGGTGTCACACGAGACCATCTATCGCAGTCTCTTCATTCAGGCCCGTGGCGCCCTGAAGAAGGAGCTGCTGGAGCATTTGCGGCGCACGCGAGCAATGCGCCGTTCGCGTCATCACACGCAGAAAACAGACAATCACGGCAGAATCACGGACGCGGTGTCGATCAGCGAGCGTCCGGCCACGGTTGAAGATCGGGCGGTACCCGGTCACTGGGAAGGTGACCTACTGTTCGGAAGCAAGAACAGCCAGATTGCGACCCTCGTCGAGCGTCATACACGCTACGTGATGCTGGTGAAGGTCGCCAGAAAAGATACCGAGACGGTCATCAACGCGCTGATCAAAAACGCTCGCAAGTTGCCGCAGGAGCTCTACAAATCGCTGACTTGGGATAGGGGCAAAGAGATGGCTGACCACAAGCGCTTCACATTGGCGACTGACATAAAGGTCTACTTCTGTGATCCTCAGAATCCTTGGCAGCGCGGGACTAATGAAAATACGAACGGGCTATTGAGACAGTACTTCCCGAAAGGCACGGATCTGTCGGTTTACTCGCAAGCGAAACTGGATGCGGTGGCCAGGCGGTTAAATGAACGACCGAGGAAAACGCTAAACTACGAAGCGCCTGCCGAACGATTTAGCCAATGTGTTGCGTCGACCGGTTGAACCCGCAACCCAAAGCGGACATTCCGCTAATGGTCGATTCCCACGACGTCGTCAGCTTCAAATTCGTCTGGCACGGTGCCGTCTCCCGGGCCAGTGACCATCGCGGCCATAGTGGCGCTCTGCTTCACGAAGTATTCCTCGCTGATGGGATCATAAAAACGCTGACCAATGGCAACGTCGCTGAATTTGACGCGGTGACGGGGAGGGTGATTGATCATGTCAAATCGAAATACAAGTGAACGAGTCTAACGCCTATTAGATCACGAACCAAAAAAGAGGCTAGCTGTCCGCTAACCTCTTGTCGTGTTTGGCTCCCCGACCTGGGCTCGAACCAGGGACCTGCGGATTAACAGTCCGTCGCTCTACCAACTGAGCTATCGGGGAAAAAACCTTGAAAAAGCCGGTGGCGCTGCTTTGGAAAGGCGCTTATATTAAAGGTTTGGCCCCGCGGGGTCAACGCCGTCAGAGGAGCAAGGGGCAACATGAAGTGACTGAAGCGTTTCGCGATCGTGATCGGGGCGCTGCTGGTGATTCTGGCGGCGCTGCCATTTTTCATCTCGCTCGACGATTACATCCCGCAGATCGAAAAGAAGTCTCCGCGAAGCTCAAGGAGCCGGTGAAGATCGGGGGCCTGCGGGCCTCGATGTTACCGCTGCCGCATCTGGTGATAGACGGTATCACGGTCGGCAAAACCGGGGACTTGAAAGTCGGAAGGTCACGATGGCACTCCCGATCCTGCTGTCGTGCTCGGCCCGTCAAGGTCATCCGCAGCCTCGAAATCGACTCGCTGGTGTTGACGCAAAAGGCGGTCGACAAGATACCCGCATGGACCAGACCGGAAAGCGGCAAGCCGCAGCCATCGCAATCGCAACTGCAGGTCGTGGTCCGGAGCATCCGGCTCGATAATGCGCTGGTCAAGCTCGACAAGATCAGCTTCGGGCCGTTCGATGCACGCTTGCGCCTGAACAGCGATGGCACGCCCGAGGATGCATCGGTCACCACCCAGGATGGCAAGCTGAAGGCATTCATCAAGCCCGACAAGTCGAACTACCTGATCGACATCAGCGCCAAGTCGTGGAAACTGCCGGCCGGTCCCGCCATCCTGTTCGACGAACTGACGATCAAAGGCGTGGCTACGCTCAGCGATGCGAACCTGAATCAGATCAATGCCAGGCTTTACGGCGGCACAGTGAATGGCAAGGCCAGCATCGGCTGGCGGAAGGGTCTGCAGTTCAAGGGGAATCTCGACGTCAGGCAGGTCGAATTGAAAAACCTGGTGCCGCTGCTGGCGCCCGGAAACCGCATGAGTGGCAAGTTCAATGCGAAGCCGGTGTTTTCCGCTAATGCGGCCGCGGCGGCCCAGATCATGAATGCGCTGCGGCTCGAAACGCCGTTCGACGTGAAGAATGGCGTGCTCTATGGTGTGGATATCGAGAAATCGGCGACCAGCCTCTTCAGCCGGGACAAGGCGGGCGGCGGCGAAACGCATTTCGACGTGCTGTCCGGACATCTGGGCCATGGAGCGGGGCACTCAGCGTTTCACGAACCTCAAGATCGCCTCGGGTTCGCTGGCCGCCAACGGCAACGTCAGTATCTCCCCGAAGAAAGAGCTTTCGGGACGCATCAACGCCGAAGTGAGCGCGGCGAAACTGGCCTCTGCCAGCGTGCCGCTCAACGTTTCGGGCACCCTGGATTCACCGATGCTGTTGCCGACCGGGGCCACGGTGGGCGGGGCGGCCGTGGGCACGGCGATCCTGGGCCCGCTGGGTACTTCGGCGGGGGCGGCAGTGGGAAGCTGGGCCGGAAGCCTTTTCAGCAAGTCGGACCAGAAAAAATAATCATTTAAATACAACGTGCTATATTTACCCGGCCGCAACAGCTCGATAAGAAAAAACGGCCACGCAATGTGCGTAGCCGTTTTGTTTGACGCCGCAGGCGTTCAGGTCAGCACTTTGCCGATGGCATTCGCGACGTAGTCGATGTTGCGGGAATTGAGCGCCGCGACGCAGATGCGCCCGCTGTCGATCGCGTAGATCGAAAACTCCTCGCGCAGCCGGCGCACCTGCTCC